>CP097573.1:0-1221976 GCA_000492175.2 Firmicutes bacterium ASF500
CCCAGGACACCGAGCTTTACACCCTCCTGACCACCAAGCCGGAGGACAAGGCCAATGGGTAAGGCCCGGCCTTCTGGACACCGTGTCCAGAGGCCCCGCAAATCTGACCACAAATCCAAACTCCACCAGGAAAGCGAACGGGCCCGGCCCTCTGAGCGGCTGCGGCAGGAGGGGAAGAAGCGGAGCGCCCAGGGCCAGACGCGGGCGGAGCGGAGCGCGGTCAAGGCGGAAAAGGCCAAGCTGCGTATGGGCGCGGCCCAGGAGAAGCTGGCGGCCCAGGCCCCGGTCAAGCCCCCCGGCCCGGTGAAGCGCGGGGCCGGGGCCTTGGGCTGGGGCGTTCACGGCTTCGTCCACGGCAAGGTGTACGAGGTGGAGCATGAGAACGTGGGGACCGAGGGGGCCCACCACTCCGAGCTGGTGGGCGAGGCCGTGGGGCGCTGGGGGACCCGCCGTGTGCGGCAGGCCGTCCGGGACCACCCGGCCAAGGCCGCCGCCCGCGCGGAAAGCCGGTATGTCAAGGCCACGGCGGAGCACCGCTTTCAAACGGAGCTGGAGAAGCACCCGGACCTGGGCAAAAACGCCCTGGCCCGGTTTGCCCAAAAGCAGCGCCAAAAACGGCAGTACACGAAACAGGCGCGGGAGGCCGCCAAGCAGGGGGCCAGTGCCGCCGAGAAAACCGCCGTCTCTGCGGAGAAGCTGGCGGAAAAAGTGGCGGGCTTCGTCAAGCGTCACCCTGGCGGGGTGGTGATTACCCTGGCCTGTCTCCTCCTCCTGTTTACGGTCCAGTCCTGCGCCTCCTCCTTGGTGACGCTGGGCAACGGGATCATCGGGGGGATCGGGGCCAGCACCTACCCCGCCCAGGACGGGGATATGCTGGGGGCTGAGGCCGCCTACTGCGCGTTGGAGGCGGAGCTGCAATACTACCTTGACACCTACACCAGCACCCACGATTACGACGAATACCACTTCGACCTGGACGCCATCGAGCATGACCCCTATGTGCTGATCTCCATGCTCTCCGCGCTCCACGAGGGGGAGTGGACGCTGGAGGAGGCGCGGGGGACGCTCCAGACCATTTTCGACCGGCAGTATATTTTGACGGAGGACGTGGTGACGGAGCGGCGGTATTACATCGAGACGGACACCTGGACCGACAGCGAGGGCAACACCCACACAAGCAGCTACCGCGTGTACTACGACTATTACATTTGTACGGTGACGCTGAAAAACGAGGACCTGTCCCACCTGCCCATTTACATCATGAGCGGGGAGCAGCTTTCCCGGTACGCACTCTACATGGCCGCCCTGGGCAACCGGCCCGACCTGTTCCCCAATTCCGGCTATGTGGACAAGTACATCACCAACCCACCCCAGCCCTACGACGTGCCGGAGCAGTATCTTTCCGATCCCGACTTTGCCGCCCTACTCACCGAGGCGGAGAAGTACCTGGGCTACCCCTACGTCTGGGGCGGCAGCTCCCCGGCCACGTCCTTTGACTGTTCCGGCTTCCTGTCCTATGTGCTGAACCAATGCGGCTGGGACGTGGGCCGCCTGGGGGCCCAGGGGCTCTATAACTACTGCACCCCCGTCAGCTCCCCACGGCCCGGCGACCTTGTATTTTTCCGCTACACCTACGACGCGCCCAACCCGGACGGCGTGACCCACTGTGGGCTCTATGTGGGAGACGGAATGATGCTGCACTGTGGGGACCCGGTGCAATTTACAAGTCTGAATACAAGCTACTGGCAGTCCCATTTTTACGCCTGGGGGCGTTTACCATGATGAAGGAGGTTTTGAATGGCAGTCAGCAAGAGCGCGAAAATTTGGGCCGAGATGGAGAAAGTCAAGGCCAAGATCAACGAGCAGCAGGCCCGGCTGAAAGAGCTGGAGCAGAAGCACCGGGAGGCCGAGAATGAGGAGATCGTGGACATCGTGCGGGGCATGAGCGTGTCCCTGGACGAGCTGCCCGCCCTCCTGCGGCAGCTCCGGGACGGCTCTGGACACGGTGTCCAGAAGCCCGGCGAGAGAAAGGAGGAGACATAATGAAAAAATCCCGTATGCTGGCGGCGACGCTCTGCGCCGTCCTGATGGTGGGGGTACTCACCGTTCCCGCCTACGCGGGCGGAGGCGACGAGGGCGGCGAGTATGTCCCCTGGGTGGGGCTGGAGCCTGTGGACCCCCTGCCCGTGGAGCAGCCCCCGGACCCCAAGCCGTTCACCCCGGAGGGGACGGGGACGGTGTTGGACAACGCCACGGACCAGGACGGCAAGGAGTTTTTCACCATCACCACGGCGGACGAGGCGGTTTTTTATCTTGTGATTGACCGGCAGCGTGGGGCGGAGAATGTGTATTTTCTCAACGCTGTCACCGTCTCTGACCTGATGGCCCTGGCGGAGCCTGGGCAGGAGCCGGAGGCCCCGCCCCCCGTGGTGGAGCCGGACCCGGAGCCCGAACCGGCCCCCGAACCGGAGCCGGAGCCCCAAAAGTCCGGCGGGGCCGGGATGCTCCTGGCGGCCCTGGCGGTGCTGGCTATCGGCGGCGGGGCCGGGTGGTACTTCAAAATCTACCGCCCCAAGCAGCAGAAAGCAGCGGAGCCGGAGGAGGATTTTTCCGAGTATGACGAGCCGGAGGACTACGATGACGCGCCCCCCTGGGACGTGGACGACGAGGACGAGGGAGGGGACGAGTGAACTTCACTGACAGCCCCTATGAGCCCTTTATGAAGCAGCCCACCTACCACCGGCCCCCGGAGCCCACCCCGGCCCCCAGGGGATCGGAGTGCGAGGGATGCCCCTACTGGCGGGGCCTGCGGTGTGTGACCTGCTTCCGGGCCTATCTGCGGAGCCGGGCCGGGCCCGGCGAGGGGAGGTGACGGCATGGAGCAGCGGGAGCTCACCCGCGAGGAGCGGGCGGCGATCCGGGCCCTGGTGGTGAAGTGGTGCGCCAATTATGACCGGGCCGTGGGATGCTTGCCTTTGGACTGTGAGTGCTATATGCTGGGGAAAACCTGGACGGGGCCCCTGTGCCGGTACTTCCGGGCGGCGGTCCTGCCCCTGGACCCGGTTCTGGAGGCCGCCCTGACCGCCCCCGGACCCGTGGAGACGCGGACCTGTCCCCTCTGCGGACGGCCCGCCCTCCTGGGCGGGCGGCGGCGCTACTGTTCCACCGCCTGCGCCCAGGCCGCCCATAGGAAACAGCAGCGGGACCACATGAGGAAAAAGCGGGGCTGACCTGTTGACAATTAGGCCCCCAAAAGTCCAGCGTTTTCAAGGCTTTCCAGACGCCAAACAGGGGCGGGGCGTATCATTTCCCGCCCCGCCCCTGTTTTGGCCCCATACTGTCAACATTTTGGAGGAGATCAATATGGACAAAAATCAAGGCTACGCGATCTTAAAAGTCGTCATGCTGGAAAATGGCCGGGGCTTCGCCCTGGGCGAGTGCCCCAGAGCGCCGGAGCCCTTTGTGACCTGGGCCTGCTATGACGACGAACACGGCAGGCGGCAATATGAGTGGGGGCACTACGGCAGCGACCGGGAGGCGCTGGCGCGGGACCTCACGGAGCGGGTGGAGGACTACCAGCAGCAGTTTTCCGTCAAGGTGGCGTGGGTGGAGGAGCCCGGCCTTTACAAGTATTATTCCACCCAGCGGCCTGTGGACATCGGTACGTTCCCCAAACCGTCCCACAACGCCCCGGACGAGATCGTAAACTACGACCAGCGCGTTCCCGTGGAGGGCGGCGCGTTCCTGGCCTGGGGGCATTTGACCTACACGCGGCCCCTGTCGGAAAAGGATATGGCGGACTATGAGCTGCGGCCCTCCAAGGACAACCCGGCTGTGGGGAAACGCATGGAGCGGAAACCCTCCATTTCCCGGCAGATGCAGGAGGCGGGGCGGCAGGCCCCGCCCAGCCACAAAAGGGAGGCCCCGGACCGGGGCGAACGGTAGCCGTGGCAGGAAAGAAACGCCGTCGCTCTGTTCATCTTCATGTGATGGTGACGCCGGAGGAGCAGCGGCAAATCCAGGAGCGCATGACCCAGGTGGGGATTTTGAACATGGGGGCCTATATGCGAAAAATGGCCCTCAACGGCTATGTGCTCCAGGTGGACCTTTCCCCGGTGCGGGAGCTGGTGTCCCTCCAGCGGCGGTGCGCCAACAATCTCAATCAGGCGGCGCTCCATGTGAACACCTACGGCGGCCTCTACCCCAACGAGCTCCAGGCGCTCCAAAAGGACTACGCCGATTTGTGGGGGCCTCTCTCCGAGCTGCTGGAGAAGCTGGCCCAGGTGGTGGCCCTGTGACCCGTGGGAGCGGCCCTGGCCGCTCCCCGGCTGTCCCCGCCTCTGGACACGGTGTCCAGAGCTGGGGAGAACCGATTTTGAAAGGGGGTGCTGTCCCTGGCGACGACCCGTCTTATAACCCACCATATCAGCGGGGACAAGTCGATTTTGGCCTCTCTGTCGGACCGCTTCGACTACGGCCAGAACCCGGAAAAGACCCTGGACGGGTCCCTGATCCGCTCCTACGAGTGCGACCCCCTCACCGCTGACAGCGAGTTTCTTTTGAGCAAGGCCCGGTACAAAACCATCACGGGCCGGGAGCAGAAACGGGACGCCGACGTGCTGTGCTATCAGATCCGCCAATCGTTCCCCCCTGGGGAGCTGGACCCGGAGGAGGCGCTGAACATCGGCTATGAGCTGGCAATGCGCTGGACCAAGGGGAAGCACGCTTTCTTCGTGGTGTCCCATGCGGACCGCCCCCACCCCCACGTTCACATTTACTACAACTCCACCACCCTGGACTGTACCCGGAAATACCGGGATTTTTTAGGCTCCGCCCGCGCTCTGCGGCGGCTGTCCGACCGGATATGCCTGGAGCATGACCTGTCCATTATCAAAAATCCCAGGCTCCATAGCAAGGGGAAATTCCGGCACTACGGCCAATGGCTGGGCGCGGCCCGGCCCCCCTCCTACAAGGAGCAGCTGCGGGGGATCATAGACGGGGCCCTGGCAGATCGGCCCACCGACTTTGCCGGATTCCTCCAACGGATGGAGGCGGCGGGGGTCCAGGTGAAGCAGGGCCGGGGCGGGGTGATCTCGTTCCGGCTTCCCAGCCAGGACCGGGCCACCCGTTTCCGGGCCTCCACCCTGGGGGACGGCTACGGCCCGGAGGACGTGGAGGCGGTGATCGACGGGCGGGCCCCCGTCCGCAAGCCTGCCCAGGGGCGGCCCTGTTCGGCGGCTCCTTGGCGCGTCAATCTGATCATCGACATCCAACAGCGCATGGCCCAGGGCAAGGGCCCAGGTTACGAGCGGTGGGCGAAAATATACAACCTCAAACAAATGGCCGCCGCCCTCCAGTTTCTCCAGGAGAACGGCCTGACCGACTATGACGCCCTGGCGGAGCGGACGGCGGAGGTGGTGGACCGGGCCCACGCCCTGGCCGGGGAGCTGCGGGGGGTGGAGGAGCGGCTGGCCTCCACAACAAAACTCATGGGGGCCGTGGTGGACTACGCCAAGACCCGGCCCGTGTTCGACGGCTACAAGGCCGCCCGGTACAGCAAGAAGTATCTGGCGGAGCATGAGGAGGCCCTGGCCTCCTATCGGGCGGCAAAGGCGGCGATTAACGACATTCTGGGCGGGGCCAAGCTCCCCAGGATGGACGCGCTGAAAAAGGAGCGCCGGGAGCTGGCGGAGCGGAAGAAAAAGCTCTACGCCCAATACCGGGCGGCACAACAGGAAATGCGGGAGGCGGTGGCGGTCAAGGCCAACGTCGATCACCTCCTCGGCCTGTCTGACGGGCGGGAGAGTAAGGCCCAGGAGCGATAGCGACGGGGCCGCAGACAGAAGCCTCTGGACACCGTGTCCAGAGGCTTCCGGCGGGTTTGGGGTGCAACCCCAACAAGCATTTTTGCGGAGCAAAAATGGCAAGTGTGGCTACACTTGCCCTGCTTGCCATTTCGTGCGCTTCCGCTACATGGCGCAAAAAAACGAAGGTCACGCTTTCTTACGCATCCTCCGTTTCTCTGGCTTTCTTAATGCCCTCGGCTGTGGCTTCTATCACGACAAGCTCTTTTTCACTCATAGAATTTAGGAGCACATCAATGTGTTTTCTGCAAGAACTTGTCTGCGCCCCTCCGTCCGCATGAATAAACTGGTCAACTGAAATGTCAAACATAGTAATGAGTTTAACAAAAAGGTCAAAGCTGGGATATTGGCCCTTGTTCTCAATATTCATAATGGTACGGGAGTCACGGTCTACTAATTCCGCAACATAGGCTTGTGTCCAACCCTTTTCTTCTCTGGCTCTTTTGAGCGCCAGCCCGAGGCCGTGAAAGTCAAACCTTCTTTCATTTTGGTTCATTCTCATATCACCCTATATCATTCTACATTTCGTGTTAGATTATGAGAATGTAATGAAATTTGATGTAAAGTAGTATTTTATTTCGTGTTGCTTGCAAGTTAACTTTTCTGAGTTATAATTAAACAATAGCTCGATTGTCTATTATCACGCAGGTATGATAATCTTATAAATAGATGGAGGACAATATGAAAATTAGTCAGATAATTAAAGAAAAGCGAAAGCACTTGGGGTTAACGCAAGAAAATATTGCGGAGTATTTGGGTGTTTCAATACCCGCAGTTAGTAAATGGGAGAACGGAACAACTTATCCAGACATTACACTTCTCCCCGGCTTGGCCAGATTGTTAAAGACAGATTTGAATACGCTCATGTCCTTTAATGAGGAAATGTCTGAAGTGGAGATCAAAAATGTTGTTATGAAAGTTCAATCCATCATTCAGGAAGATGGGTTTGAAGATGGTTTTCAATTCGCTTTAGATCAAGTTAGGGCATTTCCAACTTGTGAAAATTTAATTTATTCGTTGGGTGTTTTTTTACAACCCTCTTTAGGATTGCAGTCAGTGGAGCATCAAAGTAAATATCGTGAAGAACTTGCTAAACTGTATTTTAGGATACGCAATAGCGAAAATATTGAAATAAAAAAAGAAGCAATTTCTTTTTTGTTCTATCTGCATTGTGAAAAAGAAGAATATGAAAAAGCTGCCACATTACTAAATGATTATCCCGCTGATACAAAGTTAATGATGGCATATCTACATCAACAAAAAAAGGAATATGAACCTGCGTGTGTTTTATTAGAGCATCGAATGTTGGAAATCGCAGTTGAAATGCAATCCATACTAATAGCTTTACCCAGGTTTCTTTGTCTGAAAACCGGGGAGACGATGCCGAGGAATTGGCTTGCATCCAAGAACAGTTGGCAAAGCAATTGGCATTTTAGAATGTACCGCATATACAGCTAAACTTGAATGTGCAATAAATAAAAAAGATGCGGAGTACTGCACAAAAATACTATCTTTACTCTTGCTTCTATGGAGGGAAAGACGGATATTTCATCGATATTTTATACAAGCATTTGAATTTATCCGATGATAACATGGAAAATCTGCCACGGCAGCTTTATCATCAATGATTGAGCAGTTAAAATCTGAATTACACGATGAAACATCGTTTTTGAAAGAAAATTCCGAATTTCAATCGCTCTTGCGGAGATACAGAGAATATTTGGAGAGGTAGTTTATGCTTAAATTTATTCAAAATTACAATGGTTGTTTGGGTTGGGTTTTTAGGCGTTTTTTTTGATAACCAGTACCTAACTCTATTCTTCTGTTCGGATTGTGTGGCTTTGGCAAATGATTTTCTCCCATGCGTAACAACATTCAAAATTAATGTTTCTCGGTCAAAATTTATGGATGCTTGTTGAATATTATTGCACATTTTAGACATGGCTTTAAGCTCCCGGATAAAACTCATATAAACCGCAAGTACAGTACTCACTCCCGTTTGATGGTGAGTGGTATATTGCAACGGAGGGGTTGATAAAGAAACTTCACATTCTTGGTTTCTTCCGTCCCAGCGGTATGCTTATGATTTTTTTATTATGAACAACGAAGAAACCACTTTTTCGGGAGAAGAGAACAATTAGAAATTACTTCTGCTTTGCAGAAAATGTTTTGGCTCCGGCAGATGGTGTTGTCATTTCTGCGGTCAGTCACTTTCCAAATACCCCTATTATCGCAGAGGGACAGGTCGATTGTACCGCATCGGATGTGCGAGGAAACCATATCATTATTCGTCACAGCAAGCATGAATATAGCATGATAGCACATCTCCTTCCAGAAAGTATCTGTGTGAAAAAAGGAGATAGTGTCAGTAGGGGGCAAGTAATTGCAAAATGCGGAAATAGCGGAAATACAAGTGAACCGCATATTCATTTTCAAATTCAATATGGAAAGAGCTTTGCAATATCAGCAGGATTACCAGTCCTCTTTGCTCATATTATTGTTGACGGAAAGAAAACACCGCAAGGATTTATTACAAATGGTCATTATGTTAAAAATGATGATTTAATCTAACCTTACATTTAAGATTAGCCGCCCAACGGAATAAAAAAACCGTTGTTTCGGCGGCTGAATATCCATGCGCCAAAACAAAATACAGTAGCCTTACGGCGGTTTTGAAATAAGAAATTTCAGACCGCCGTTTTTTATTGACACGGCGGCAAAAGGAGGTAACGCCGTGTCTTTCCATATTGTCCGCCCCCCTGACCTGTCAAAAAAAGCCCTCCCCTCTAAAGGGGAGCCCTGGCCGAAACTGCGAAAATTGTAAAATACTGTCGCCCCGACACGTCCGTATAGCCTTGCGCTGTGCGGACGTTTTTCTATTCTGGAGCCTCTGGACACCATGTCCAGAGGCCCGCTGCCGCTCCCCGCCGTTCCCTCCATTTCGATCTGTCCCTTTCCGCCCTGTATCGAAATGGAGGTTACATATGACGACCATCAAATTGAACAACTACTACCCCCATCTGACCGAGTGTGTCACCCTGGAAGTGTCGGAGGAGATCGCCGTGACCCTCTCCATTGGGGCCGTATGTGCGACAGCTACAAGCGGCGCAAGCGGGACCATGACGAGTGCTCCCTGGACGGGACCCCCGGCTTTGAGGCCGACGTGACCTATCCCCCGCTGACCCCGGAGGAGATCATGGAGCTGGCCGAGGACCACGCCGCCCTCTATTCCGCCCTTGACCGTCTCCCGCCCGTCCAGGCCCGGCGCGTCTACGCCCGCTTCATCCTGGGGCGGAGCGTGGGCCAGATCGCCAGGGCCGAGGACGTGGAGGAGCGCAACGTCCGGGAGACGATCAACAAAGGCTTGCGGGGGTTGAAAAAATATTTGGATTTTTCTCGTTGAGGTACATCCGAAAATGCGGAAAAAGCGCCTGATAGGTGAGGAGGGACAAGCCCCTCCCGCCGACAACTGAATATACAGTATTTCAGGCACAAAACCCGCGTGAGTAGCGACAAAAGGCGCGCCGCCAGGATGGGAGCTCCAAGGAGGTGAACAGGGAGCGGACCGAGCGATCAACGCGAACCTTTGACCCGGCTGTGGCAGGCCGGGCGCGAGGACAGCGCGGGGGATAATGAAACTTGCTCACGCCCTCCCATGGACTTGCGGGGGAGCTCTGCGGTATGCGCCAGTCCTCTCCACGGGGGCAGCGGTATTGCGGAGCTATGACAGCCGGAGCCACCGGCGGCCTGGAATATTCCCGGCGCTGGGGGTGCGTGGCGAATACAGCGTACAACAAAAACCATGGGGGCCGCCCGCCTGGGTCCTGTCTGTCTTGCGACAGCCCAAACTTTCCCCGGCGCGGCGGCCCCGTTCGTGGATCGAAATGGAACACCCTGCTCACTCCCGGCCTAGGGCCGGGAGTGAGGGCAGGCCAGAAGGCGGTACGATAAGTACCGCCTTCTGGCGTTCTCTCATAGGACGAGCCGGGTATGGAATATATCTCTGGAGAGGAGGGTGATCACCTATGTTGCAACAGCAAGTGAATATGGAACGATTGGCAAATGTTGATATTCAGACGGTCAGAAAAGAGGAACTGATCGACGTGAGCGGGGCAGCCTTTGACAATAGCGTTCCGCAGAAATATCGGGCAGCCCAAGTCCTGCAAATTACGGGTAATCCCTATTGTTTCCGCGTGGGGGATTTGTGTGTGAAGTTGGAGTTTTTAGAGAGCGCCCCACCTCTGCAAGATGCTTTTTCCAGCTTTCTGCAACGTAAAAAGAGCGGTGTATGACATCTTTTCCGAACCTTTGGACACCGTGACCAGAGGGGAGACATCCTTGTGTATTGCCCCTAATAGCGGTATAATATAGGTGTAATGTGATAGGGAAGGAGGTCAACATGGCGCGGAAAAGCCGTTCCATTACTGAAACCCAAAAGCCTAAATATCGGGTGTGGAGGATCGCAATTTACATCCGACTTTCTAAAGAGGATGCCAGGTGCTTTGATGAATCTGAAAGTGTAACGAACCAGCGGAAAATTATTGAGGATCATATCGCGGAGTTTAACGATGGCGACGAGTACATCATTATTGACGAGTATGTTGACGACGGTATTTCCGGTACGACCGATGACGAGCGCGGCGACTTTCAGCGGATGCTCTCGGACATCAAGCGCGGGCGGATCAACTGTGTGATTGTCAAAGACCTTGCGCGGTCATTCCGCAATTACAGCGATCAGGGCTACTATTTAGACGATTGGTTTCCCCGGTACAATGTCCGTTTTATCTCTCTCTTTCATCAGTCGTTAGACAGTTATAAGGACCCCCAAAATATGCGGAGTATCGCAGTCCCCATACAGGGTGTCCTCAATGAAAACCACTGCGCGGAAACTTCTGATAAAGTGCGGGAAGTTTTTGACATGAAACGACGCAACGGAGAACACATTGGATCTTTTGCTGCCTATGGTTACATCAAAGACACCGACGATAAAAATGCCCTTGTGATTGATGAGCAAGCCGCCTCTGTGGTCCGGGAGATATTTTCCATGTTCCTGGATGGTATGAGCAAAAACGCTATTGTCCGTTATTTGAACGATCACGGTGTTCTCTGCCCCTCTCTTTATAAGCGGGAATGTCTGGGCCTAAAGTACCAAAACCCCCAAATGAACATGACAAAGCGCCCGTTATGGTGTGCTATGACCGTTACCTCTATTCTTAAAAACCGTATGTACTGTGGGGATATGGTGCAGGGGCGATACCGGATCAAGAGCTATAAGGTCCATGTTCAAGAGAGCGTACCAAAAGACGAATGGTATATTGTAGAAAACACCCATGAGGCAATTATTGACCGAGAAACTTTTGAAAAAGTTCAGCGGCTTTTGCTTCGGGACACGCGAACAGGGCCGCAGCAAAATAAACTGTATTTGTTCAGTGGGTTTTTGAAATGCGCTGACTGCGAAAAATCCATGACCCGCAGCAAAGTAGGCGATGCTGTGTACTACTATTGCCGTACATATAAGGACCAGTCCAAAGGGGGTTGTACAAAGCACACGATCCGGCATGACCGCCTGGAGGCTGCGGTACTCTATGCAATCCGGCAGCAGGTTTATCTGGCGGTTGATTATTCCAAAACCATTGAATGGATCAACCGTGCTCCCCTGGTAAAAAGCCAGTCGAAAAAACTGATTGACGCAATCGAGCAAAAAGAGCGGGAGCTTTCCAAGATCATCCGATATAAGCAGGCAATTTATCAGGACTGGAAAGACGGCGAAATATCACACTCCGATTACCGCCACATGAAAGCAGATTATGAGCAGCAGGCCGATGCTCTGGGGGCAGTCATTGAACGCCTCCAGGCAGAAAAGGCGGAAATTGAAAATGGTGTTGATGTAGAAAACCCGTTTTTGCTGGCGTTCCGGCAGTATCAGAACATCGACAAGCTGACGAGAGATGTTTTAATCGAATTGGTAGATCATATCAAAGTTTATGAGGGCGGAAGCATTAGTATTGTATTCCGCTTCGCAGACGAGTTACGCCGGGTACAGGAATACATTGAAGTCAATCACCATAATGAAGCGGTTTGAAAACCGCATTTTTCCAGACAATCTACTTTCCTAATATAAATGCCCCGACCGGCCCTGCCGGTCCTGCCGGTGCGACTGGCGCGACTGGCGCCGCTGGCGCCGAGGGTCCCATTGGCCCCACCGGCCCTGCCGGCGCTGAGGGCCCCATTGGTCCTACCGGCCCCGCCGGTCCTGCCGGAGCCACGGGCGCGACGGGCGCCACTGGCGCTGAGGGTCCCATTGGTCCCACTGGCCCTGCCGGCCCGGCCATTACCCCCGGCCCCGCGGTGGCGGATGAGGAACCAGGCGCTGGAACTCCGGAGCTCGTGGACAAGATCAATGAGCTGCTGGCCTCTCTGAGGACCGCCGGCGTCATTGCTCCCTGATCTCCGTTCCGACGGAAACAGCCGGCGCTCCCGGGATGGGAGCGCCGGCCTTTTGAAAGGAGGCCCCTATGAGAACATATAAGGTATGCGTCTACGCCATCTGTAAGAACGAGGCGGCGTTCGCCGACCGCTGGATGGACTCCATGTCGGAGGCGGACCAGGTGGTGGTGCTGGACACTGGCTCCAGCGACGGCACGTCGGAGAAGCTCCGGGCCCGGGGGGCCCAAGTGACGGTGGAGGAAATTTCTCCCTGGCGGTTCGACACCGCGCGGAACCGGTCCCTGGAACTGGTGGCGGAGGACGCCGACATCTGCGTCTGCACCGACTTGGACGAGGTATTCCACCCCGGCTGGCGGGAGGCGCTGGAGAAGGCCTGGGTCCCCGGCGCGGGGCAGGCCACCTACCGGTACACCTGGTCCTTCAACGCCGACGGCTCGGAGGGGGTGGTGTTCTGGTATGAGAAAATTCACGCCCGCCGGGGCTATCAGTGGGTCCACCCGGTCCACGAGGTGCTCAAGTGGACGGGGGAGGGCAGTCCCGGCCCCATGGTCAGCGCCGAGGGAGTCCAGCTGGACCACCACCCCGACCCGAACAAGTCCCGGGGGCAGTACCTGCCCCTGCTGGAGCTGTCCGTCCGGGAGGAGCCGGGGGATGACCGGAACGTCCACTATCTGGGCCGGGAGTACATGTACCGGGGCCGGTGGGACGACTGCATCAAGACCCTGAAAGGCCACCTGGCTATGCCCACCGCCCTCTGGCGGGACGAGCGGGCGGCCTCCATGCGGTACATTGCGAAATCCTACTGGAGCAAGGGGGAGCCCGCCCAGGCCCGGGACTGGTATCTCCGGGCCATCACCGAGGCCCCCCACCTGCGGGAGCCCTATGTGGACCTGGCCCTCATGCTCTACGCCCTGAAGGAGTGGGAGGGGGTGCTCTATTTCACCGCCTGCGCCCTGGCCATTACCGTCCGGCCCCGGAGCTATATCTGCGAGGCCGCCGCCTGGGGCAGTCTGCCCCACGACCTGCGGTCCATCGCCTTCTATCAGACCGGGGCCTACCCCGAGGCCCTGGAGGAGGTGCAAAAAGCGATTGCCCTGGAGCCGGGCAATGAGCGGCTCCAGGGCAATTTACAGATGATGGAGCGGGCGGCGGAGACCGCCCGAAGGGACGCCCGGTCAGATCAGGCGGATCTCGCCGTCTGACAGGGTGGCGGAGCAGGGGGATACCTGGTCCCGGAAGTGGTAGGTGACGCCGTCGATGTTCAGCACCACGCCGGGGTGGACGGTGGCGCAGCGCATGCGGCGGGGAGGGGGAGCCTCCTCCCCCTCGGGGACCTCCTGGGCCTGCTGAGCCATCTGGTCCCGCTCCTTGCGGCCCTGGTCCAGCTTGCTCTTGGTCACCAGAATCTGCATGCGCAGCTTGCCGATGCGGCCATTTTTGGCGGGGCTGTCGGGCTGACGCTCGGTCTGGGTCAGGGTCTGCTCCAGCTCCTTGATCTCCCGGGTCAGGGTGTCCACGTCGTAGTCCTCGCAGGGCTGGCCGCCCAGCATCACGTCGGTCCGGTTGCCCACTCGGGAGCCCACGATGTTGGCGTTGATCTCCCGGGCGGACCGGGTCTGCCCGCCGATGATGCTGCCCCGCCCCGCGCGAATCTGCACGGAGCCGTCGCAGTAGACGTTGCAGTTGATGATGCACTCGGCCTCAATATTCTCCTTGGCGTAGACGCAACAGTTCTCCAGATATTTGGCGAAGACGTTCCGTTGGGCCCGGATGATGGCCTGGCTGTCCCCCTGGATGCCCTGGGCCACCACCAGATCCCGGCCGGCCTCCACAATGCAGGCCTCCACCACGCCGCCCACGGTGATACTGCCCGTAGCCCGGACGGTGAAGCCGCTGCAAACGTCCCCGTGGACGCAGACATCGCCCAGAAAGCTGATGTCGCCCACGGAGAAGTCCACGTTGCCGGGGATGTCCAGCACGGGCTTGACCTGGAAGCCCCGGCCGCTGAACTCCACATGGCCGGCGATGGAGGCGATCAGGGACTGACCGTCCTCCGACACCTCGGTGTTGCGGCCCTGGGGAATGACCACCGGCTTGCCGGGCCGGATGGGGATGGGCTGGTCCTGAACGGTGATGCCCGGGGTGCCCTCGGTGGCGGGGAAAATCTGGCAGATGACGCCGCCCTGCTCTACATTATGAATAAAGTTCAGCTCGGTGAAGTCCACCCGGTTGTTTTCGTCCACCGTCAGCTTCCGCTCCTCCACCCGGGGGAAGAGGTCCACCACCCGCCCGTGGAGGCCGGGGATCATGGGGGTGCCCCGGGCGATGACAAAGAGGTGAAAATACCGGTCCGGGTCCTTGGGCAGGGCGTGCAGCAGCTCCTGGTCTACGCCGTGGGTCACATGGAAGCTGTCCAGGGAGCTTTTCAGGATGCCGATATTCAGGTCGTTGCCCAGGCCCACCGGGGGGTAGGCCAGGAGCCAGGCGGTCAGGCCGTCCCGGGACAGGAAGATCACCACCTCAGCGTCCAGGTCGGAGGGGGGGATGTCCATGCCGTCCTGCGTTCTGGTGCGGGCCTTGTCATAGCGGGCGCTTGCCGAGGCGTTGATGACCGGCTGTAACCGGAGGAGCTCCTTTTTGCCCTCGTCGTCAGGCATAATGGGGTCGTTTTCCCCTTCCAGGCACAGCTCCGGCTTGGACAGCCAGCCCGCGCCGTCCCGCCGGAGGACCCACAGCTTGAAGATGGCGTGGTCCTCGGGGAGAATCAGCTCGTGGCGGGGCGTGGGCCCTGCGGCCGGGGGCTCCGGGGGGAGGTCGGGGAGGAAGGATTCCTCCTCTTCCGCCGGGGCGTCCTCCGCCTTAGAACCGAACAGCCGGGAAAAAATTGATTTTTTTAACTCCATTCCGCGCTCCTTTCGCTCTGCCTGCAGAATCCCTGTAGGGGCGGATATCATCCGCCCGCGGGTGCGTACTATGCGTCCCCGCATGGTTTTCTGCTTCAACGCCCCATAGCCAGGGGCCGTCTGTTTAAATCTTGGTGATGTCGATGGGGGTCAGGTCTTCACTGCGGCTCTGCTGCCGGACGGTGAGCAGGGCCCGGGCGGTGTCCACCGAGGTGACACAGCCCACCCCGTGCTCCACGGCGGAGCGGCGGATACGGAAGCCGTCGCTGTCGTGCTTGCGGCCCCGGGTGGGGGTGTTGATGATGAGGTCCACGGTGCCGGACGCGATCATGTCCAGAATGTTGGGGTGGGCCTGGGACACCCGGTTGACGCTCTTGCAGGCGATGCCCGCCCCGGTGAGGGTCTGGCAGGTGCCGGCGGTGGCAAGCAGCTCCACACCCATCTCCTCAAAACCCCGGGCGATGGCGATGATCTCGCCCTTGTCCTCGTCTTTCACGGTGACGATAATCCGGCCGCCCTTCTTGGGGGCCCGCATCCCGGAGCCCTTGAAGGCCTTGAGCAGGGCCTGGGGATAGGTCTCGGCCAGACCCAGTACCTCGCCGGTGGACTTCATCTCCGGGCCAAGGCCGGTGTCCACGTCGGTGAGCTTCTCGAAGGAGAACACCGGGGCCTTGACGGCGTAGTAGTCGGCCTCCTTATAGATACCGGCGCCGTACTCCAGGTCCTTCAGCTTGGCCCCCAGCATGACCTTGGTAGCCAGGTCGATGATGGGCACGCCGGTGACCTTGGAGATATAGGGAATGGTCCGGGAGGACCGGGGGTTGACCTCAATCACATAGATGTCGTCGTCGTAGAGGATATACTGGGCGTTGATGAGGCCCACCACCCCCAGGTGCTTTGCCATGTTCTTGGTGTGCTTGAGGATGAGCTCCCGGTGCTTGTCCTCCAGGTGGAGGGGGGGATAGACGGCGATGGAGTCCCCGGAGTGGACCCCGGCCCGCTCCACGTGCTCCATGATGCCGGGGATGAGGATATCCTCCCCGTCGAACACGCCGTCCACCTCCAGCTCCCGGCCCATGAGGTACTTGTCCACCAGGATGGGGTGCTCCTGGACGGTCATGTTGATGATCTTCATGAACTCCTCAATGTTCCGGTCGGTGTAGGCGATCTCCATGCCCTGACCGCCCAGCACGTAGGAGGGACGGACCAGCACGGGGTAGCCCAGCTCGTGGGCGGCGTCCAGCGCCTCCTGGGTGGTAAAGACGGTCCGTCCCTTGGCCCGGGGGATGCCGCACTTGGACAAAATCTCGTCGAACCGCTCCCGGTCCTCGGCGGCGTCCACGCCGTCGGAGGAGGTGCCCAGGATGCGCACCCCCATGTCGGTGAGGGCCTTGGCCAGCTTGATGGCCGTCTGCCCGCCGAACTGGACCACCGCGCCCCAGGGCTTTTCCTGTTCCACGATGTTCTGTACGTCCTCGGCGGTGAGGGGCTCGAAGTACAGCTTGTCGGCCACGTCGAAGTCGGTGGAGACGGTCTCCGGGTTGTTGTTGACGATGATGGTCTCACAGCCCAGCTTCCGCAGGGCCCAGACGGAGTGGACGGAGCAGTAGTCAAACTCGATGCCCTGTCCGATGCGGATGGGGCCGGAGCCCAGCACCAGGACCTTCTTCCGGCCTGACCCGTCGTCCCGGGCCTCATTCTCCCCGTCGTAGGTGGAGTAGTAGTAGGGGGTCTCGGCGTCAAACTCGGCGGCGCAGGTGTCCACCATCTTAAAGGCGGGGATGATGTGATACTTCTCCCGCAGGGCCTTCACGTCGGCCTGAGCCATGCCGCACAGTGCGCCGATGTAGCTGTCGGCGAAGCACATCTCCTTGGCCCGCTTGAGGGTGTCCACGTCGGGTTCGCCCTTGCACCGTTTCAGCTCCTCCTCCATGTCGATGATCCGCTTGAAGGCGTCCAGGAACCAGATGTCCATCTTGGTGATGGAGTAAATCTTCTGGGGGGAGAAGCCCCGGCGCAGGGCCTCGGCCACCACGAACAGCCGCTCGTCGGTGACGTTCACCAGCAGCTCCTCGATCTCGTCGGTGTACAGCCCCTCCAGCTTGTCCAGCTTGAGGGCCCGGACGTTCAACTCCAGAGAGCGGATAGCTTTCATCACCGCACCCTCGAAGGAGTTGGCGATGGCCATCACCTCGCCGGTGGCCTTCATCTGGGTGCCCAGGGTGCGGCTGGCGGTGGTGAACTTGTCGAAGGGCAGACGGGGGATTTTCAGCACGCAGTAGTCAATGGTGGGCTCGAAGCAGGCCTTGGTCTTGCCGGTGACGGCGTTGGGGATCTCGTCCAGGGTGTAGCCCAGGGCCACCTTGGCGGCCACCTTGGCGATGGGGTAGCCGGTGGCCTTGGAGGCCAGGGCGGAGGAGCGGGACACCCGGGGGTTGACCTCGATGACGGCGTACTCAAAGGAGTCGGGGTTCAAGGCGAACTGCACGTTGCACCCGCCCTCAATCTCCAGGGCGGAGATGATGTCCAGAGCGGCGGAGCGGAGCATCTGGAACTCCCGGTTGGCCAGGGTCTGGGTGGGGGCCACCACGATGGAGTCGCCGGTGTGGACGCCTACGGGGTCGATGTTCTCCATGGAGCAGATGGTAATCACGTTGCCCGCGCCGTCCCGCATGACCTCGAACTCGATCTCCTTCCAGCCGGCGATGCACCGCTCGATGAGCACCTGGCCCACCCGGCTGAGGTTGATGCCCCGCTCGGAGATTTCCTCCAGGGAGGCCCGGTCATAGGCGATGCCGCCGCCAGTGCCGCCCAGGGTGTAGGCGGGCCGGACAATCACCGGATAGCCGATGCTCTCGGCGAAGGAGATGGCATCCTCCACGCTCTCCACCACCAGGGAGGTGACGCAGGGCTGGTCAATGGACTCCATGCAGTCCTTAAAACCCTGGCGGTCCTCCGCCTTGCGGATGGACTCGGGGGAGGTACCCAGCAGGCGCACGCCGTACTTCTCCAGGGTGCCGTTCTCATGGAGGGCCATAGCCAGGTTCAGGCCGGTCTGTCCCCCCAGGGTGGGCAGGATGGAGTCGGGCCGCTCCTTTTCAATCACCTGGGTGACAGAGGGGATGTTCAGCGGCTCGATATACACATGGTCAGCGATGTCCTTGTCGGTCATGATGGTGGCGGGGTTGGAGTTGACCAGCACCACCTCCAGACCCTCCTCCTTGAGGGCCCGGCAGGCCTGGGTGCCGGCGTAGTCGAACTCGGCGGCCTGGCCGATGACGATGGGGCCGGAGCCCAGCACCAGTACCTTTTTCACGTCGGTGTATTTAGGCATTATTTGGCACCTCCCTTTTTGGCGGCCATATTGTCAATAAAGCGGTTGAACAGATATTCTGTGTCCCTAGGGCCGGCGTTGGCTTCTGGGTGGAACTGGGTGGTGAAACAGTTGGGCCGCTTGTACCGCAGGCCCTCGCAGGTGCCGTCGTTCACGTTGACGTGGCTCACCTCAGCCACCGCCGGGTCTACGGAGTCGGCCAGCACCATATAGCCGTGGTTCTGGCTGGTGATGAACACCCGGCCCTTCTCCAGGTCCCGGACGGGGTGGTTGCCCCCCCGGTGGCCGTAGGCCAGCTTGCCGGTTTTGGCTCCGGTAGCCAGCGCCAGCAGCTGGTGGCCCAGGCAGACGCCGAAGAGGGGGATGTCACTGTGGTAGAGCTTTTTCAACTCCTCGATGATGGCGGTATTCTCCGCCGGGTCGCCGGGGCCGTTGGAGAGCATCACGCCGTCGTAGCCCCCGGACAGCACCGCCCCGGCGGGGGTGGAGGCGGGCAGGGCGGTCACCTTGCAGCCCCGCCTGCGCAGACACTCGATCATGTGCTGCTTCACGCCGTAGTCCATCATAGCCACATGGAACCGCTCCTCGCCGCAGGCGGAAAAGACCTCCGGCTCGCTCCGGGTGACCAGAGGGACGGTGTCCTTCACCTGATAGGCTTTCAGCTGTTCAAGCACCTGGGCGATATTAAAATGCTCCGCGCAGGTGAGCATTCCGTTCATGCTCCCCTGACTGCGGAGTATTTTGGTCAGCGCCCGGGTGTCCACACCCTGGATGCCGGTGATATTGTGTTCCTTCAAATAGCTGCCCAGGTCGCCCTCGCAGCGGAAATTGCTCCCCCGGGGGGACAGGTGCCGGACGACGAGGGCCTCCACCCAGGGCCGGCGGGACTCGTTGTCCTCGCTGTTGACGCCGTAGTTGCCGATGAGGGGGTAGGACATGACCACGCCCTGTCCGGCGTAGGAGGGGTCGGTCAGAATCTCCTGGTAGCCGGCCATGGAGGTGTTGAACACCATCTCGCACACCCGCGTCTCGGTGGAGCCGATGCTGGTGCCAGAGAAGATGCTTCCGTTGGCTAAAATCAAGGTTGCTTTCACGTTGCTTCACTCACTTTCCCTTCCGGTTCTGCTTCAATCGGTGTAATCAAGTTATTATATCGAAAACAGCGTCATTTTGCAAGATGGCGTTTTCCCTTTTTCTGTCACAATATCCGGGGGGATATTTGAGCAATTTGCGGGGAAGGATATGGTTTGTTTGCAGGGCGCGACGACCCCGGCGCGCCGCGTTCTTGAGCTGCGGGGTCCAAAAACACGGGCCGCCCAGGTCGTCGGCCCCTACAAGGAGGCGGTCATCGTGTTTACCGGCCTTTTGCGCACGATCATCCTATACATCCTCATCATCGCCGGGGTGCGGCTGATGGGCAAGCGGCAGGTGGGGGAGCTGGAGCCCTCGGAGCTGGTGCTGTCCCTCATCATCGCCGACCTGGCCTCGGTGCCCATGCAGGACTACGGCATCCCCCTGCTTACGGGGATCGTGCCCATCCTGACGCTGCTTTCGGTGACCATGATCCTGTCGGTGCTGACCATGAAGAGCGTCCGCTTTCGGGCGCTGCTGTGCGGCAAGCCCAGCGTGGTGGTCCGGGACGGGGCGGTGGACCAGCGGGAGATGGCAAAAAACCGGCTCACGGTGGACGAGCTGCTGGAGGAGCTGCGCATCCAGGGCTACACCGACCTGTCCGTGGTGAAGTACGCCATTCTGGAGACCAACGGCCAGTTGTCCGTCCTGCCCTACGCCAACCAGAAGCCCCCAACGGCCCGGGACATGAAGGTGAGCGTGGAGGAGGGCGGCCTGCCCCGGGTGGTGGTCAGCGACGGCAAGCTGCTGGAGCGTAACCTGAAGGCTCTGGGCCACGACCGCTCCTGGCTGGACCGGCAGCTCACCCAGCGGGGCTGTAAGGATGTGTCCAAGGTGTTCCTTCTCCTGGTGGACGAGGGGGACGCGGTGTATTTCGCGGAGAAGGATGGGTAACAGGAGGACGTGTGTAGGGCGCGACGACCCCGGCGCGCTGCCCTGCGCAGGCCGGTTGACGGCGGCGGGCCGGGTCGTCCCGCCCTACGACAGGAATTGGAGGAATCTGGATGAAGCGACTTTATATCGCGTTGGCTCTGCTGGCGCTCCTTCTGGGGGCCAGCTTAGCCAACGCCTGGTATGCCCAATCCCTCACCGGGGACATGACGGACCGGCTGAGGCAGGCCCAGTCGCTGGCGGAGGGGGAGAACTGGGATCAGGCGGAGGCGGTGACCCGGCAGGTCTATGAGGACTGGCAGGACCACCACTTCTACCTCCACACCTTCATGCGACACAGCGACACCGACCAGGTCCTCCGGGCCTTCCGTCAGGTGCTGGAGTACCTGCGCCTCCAGGAGCCCGACCAGTACAACGCCGCCAACGCCGACCTCGTGGCCCAGCTGGAGCTTCTGGCCGAGATGGAGCAGGCGTCGGTGGTGAACGTCCTGTAAAAAACAGCGCCTGAGCCCCGGAAAAGGGGGGCTCAGGCGCTGTTTGTCATACCAGCTCGGGGCCCTTGGAGATGGACATCTTGAGGAGCACGGGGGTCAGAAGAGCGGAGGCGATGACGGCCAGGACGATGGCGGGGAGGATAGCGGGGTCGATCATCCCCGCGCTGATGCCCCGCTGGGCCACCATCAGGGCCACCTCGCTCCGGGCCACCATGCCGATGCCCACCACCAGGGACTGATGACGGGTCATGCGGCAGGCCAGTCCGCCCAGGCCGCAGCCCACCACCTTGGACAGCACGGCGGCCAGCACCAGAAGCAGGGCGAAGACCAGAATGCTGGAGTTCATGTCCCGCAGGTTAGTCTTCATGCCTACGCCGGCAAAGAACACCGGGGTAAACACCATATAGGAGGTGATGGTGAACTTCTTAGCCACAAATTTCCGGGCCTTGGTCACGTTGCACAGGATCAGTCCGGCGAAGTATGCGCCGGTGATATCGGCCACGCCGAACCACTCCTCGGAGCAGTAGGCCATGAGCAGGCAGAAGGCCAGCGACCACACCGCCACCCGGCGGCTGTGCCAGTGCTCCTCGGCCACATAGGTAAAGATCCGGCGGACCACCAGGCCCACGCCCAGCACAAAGACGAAAAACAGCACGATATGGACCATCACCATCACCGGATCGGAGTCCCCGGAGCTGAACGCGCTGAGGATGGACAGGACTACAATGCCGATGATGTCGTCAATGAGGGCGGCGCTGAGCAGGGTGGTGCCCGTCTTTGTTTTCAGCTTGCCCATCTCGTTGAGGGTCTCCACCGTGATGGACACCGAGGTGGCCGAGAAGACCGAGCCCATAAAGGCAGATTTCAGCAGGTTATAGGCGGTGAACTCCCCGCCGCAGAAGAAAAAGAGGTACAGCCCGCCGCACAGGAACAGGGGGACGAACACCCCCAGCACGGCGATGACGCTGGCCTGGAGGCCGGTCTCTTTCAGCTCTTTCATGTCGGTGTCGATACCGGCGGTGAACATGAGCATAATGACGCCGATCTCCGCCGTCTTAATCAGAAAGTCAGTGCTTTCCAGCACGCCGAGGCCGCTGGGACCCATGATGATGCCCGCCAGCAGAGCGCCCACCACCTGGGGCAGGTGGACGTGCTCGGTGAGCAGTCCGAAGACCTTTGTGGACAGCAAAATAATTGCCAGCAGCAAGAGATATGTATAGGATTCCATTTCATTCTCCCTCCAGAATAATAGCCCGGGTTCTCCGGGCGTCCCTGTATTATAGCACCGTGATGGGGGAAGTCAATGGGCAAAACAGCGGGAAACCCCGAAGGGCTCCCGCGGTTTTTGGGAAAACCGTCGAATCGGCTGAAATTCATCCGCCCAGCGCCTCCAGCGCTCTGTGATAGACATCCAGATCGGCGGCCCAGTCCAGGTCATTCCGGTCGGTTTTCAGGCTGGGACAGCGCTGGGTCAGGATACCGGCAAAGTACTGGGTGAAGCGGGAGGCCCCCAGGGCGTCCAGGTGGTGCTCGTCGTAAAACATGCTCTCATTCAGGCCGATGGCGGCGTAGTCCTCGTTGAAGTCATGAAAGGGGAGGCCGTGCCGCTCCGCCATGGCCTCCACCGTGTTCAGCAAGGCCTTCTCCTCCAGCTCCAGGTTGGAGGGGCTCTTCACCAGCCACAGGGCGACGCCCTCCTCCCGGCACAGCTTGATGATCTCCTCCAGCCAGTACTGGTTTTTCTCCAAAAGGGGGTCGGCACGGGTCACCGTCTCGATGGCGGGCCGGGGGCGGGGAACCTCCTGGGGCTCCAGCATGACGAAGCCCTTGTAGGGGTCACGGGCCTGGGAGCGGCGGAAGGTAAGGTCGCTTTTGTCCAGGTCGCTCCAGCGGTCGTGATACATCATAAAGTTGAACAGCGCGGATACCCGGCCCTCCAGGTCGGGGGCGGACTGGAGGGCCAGCTCCACCTTGTTCCAGGACAGAGGCAGGTCGTCCATATAGGAGAAGGTGACCGGGAAGGTGTCCTTCTCGTTGTAATACTCCTTGTCCCCGAAGGCCATGCGGCACTCCACCACCACCAGGGCGGGGGACTGGGTCTTCAGCGCCTCCTTCATATAGGTGTAGGTGGCCCACAGGGGCTGCTGCTGGGTGGCAAAAACGTAGCTCTTCACCCCTGTCTCCTCCCAAAGCTCCAGGGGGCTGAACGCGGCGTAGGCGTGGCTGGGGCCGAAGAACATCACCTCGAACTGGCCGGGCTCCTCGTTGTAGAAGCCGGCGATTTTGTTGGTCATGTCCCAGGCTCCGGACAGGGATTTTCGGGCCAGGACGCGCTGGAGAGGGACCAGGATCAGCCCCAGCAGGAGCAGAAAGGCCAGGGCGGAGCAGAAAAATTTAGCTGTCTTGTTCATCTCTCCGCCTCCTAGAACTGGAAATAGGTAAAGGCCCTGGCGTTGTACCCGGGACCGTAAATGCCAAAGATCAGCACCGTCAGCACCGCGCATAGGTAAAGGGCCCAGCGGACCGGCAGGGCCCGGCGGGTGATATAGGGCCGCAGGGGGCCATACCGCTCCTGGAGCAGGTCCGCAGCCAGGAGCACCCCCAGGAAGAACAGCACGGCCAGGAAATTGGGGGCGTTCAGCTCCAGGGCAAAGAGCTGCCCCGGCAGGGCGGACAGCTCAAAATGACGGACCGCGTGGAGGATCATCCCCCAGGCTGCGGAAAAGGAGGGGGCCCGGAAAAACAGCCAGGCGAAGTCCACCAGGCAGAAGGTGAACAGGGTCCGCAGGGCGGTCCAGAGGGGCCGCTCCCGGCGGATGCCCAGGGCCCGGGAGAGCCTCTCCCGGGCGGGCCGGAGCAGGGCTCCGGCCACCTGATAGGCTCCGTTCAGTCCGCCCCACACCACAAAGGACCAGTTGGCCCCGTGCCACAGGCCGCTGACCAGGAAGGTGACCATGGTGTTGAGGTATTTTCGCAAAGTTCCCTTCCGGCTTCCTCCCATGGGGATGTACAGATAGTCCCGGAACCAGGTGGACAGAGAGATGTGCCACCGCCGCCAGAACTCCGCCGCCGACTGAGCCAGGTAGGGCCGGCGGAAATTTTCCATCAGGGTGAAGCCCATCACCTGGGCCGCGCCGATGGCGATGTGGGAGTAGCCGCCGAAGTCGCAGTAGATTTGAAAGGCGAAAAACACCGTGGCCAGCACGATGGCCGCGCCGGGGAGCTGGGCGTAGTGGTCATACACGTAGTCCACCAGCAGAGCCAGCCGGTCAGCGATGACGATTTTTTCAAACATCCCCCACAGCATGAGGAGCATCCCGTCCCGGGCCCGGTCGGGGTCAAAGTCATGGCGCTCATAGAGCTGGCCCAGCAGGTTTTTGGACCGCTCAATGGGCCCGGCCACCAGCTGGGGGAAGAAGGAGACGAACAGGGCGTACCGGAAGGGATTGCGCTCCGGCTCCACCTCGCCCCGGTAGACATCCATGGTGTAAGACAGGGCCTGGAAGGTGTAGAAGGAGATGCCCACCGGGAGAATTACGTCGAAGGCGGGCCGCTTGAAGGCGATCCCCGCCAGGGCCAGCGTGGCGGTGAGGTTGTCCAGAAAGAAGCCGAAATATTTGAAAAAGAACAAAATCGCCAGATTGGAGGCGAAGCTGAGCAGGACCCACAGCCTCTTCCGCCTCCAGTGGATGAGCAGGCCGCTGGCGTAGGTGATGAGGGTGGACAGGGCAATGAGCAGGGCATATTTGACGTTCCAGCACATATAAAAATAATAGCTGGCCGCCAGGAGCCACACCCACCGCACCCGGTGGGGCAGGAAAAAGTAAACCGCTGTTACCAGGGGGAAGAACAGCAGAAAGTCGATGGAATTGAACAGCATAAGCGCCTCCGAAGACAGGTTGATTTCCAGGGAAATAGTATACCACAGCCGGAGGGAGAAAAAAAGAGCTCTTTTGTGTTGTCAAACCCCGGCTCCAGCGGCATAGACTGTCCTGGAGGTGAATTTACATGGATCTGCGTAACAGGAAGATTACCGTCGGCGAGCTGCTGGATAATCCCCAGTCCAAGGCGGTGTTTCAGCGCCGCTTTGGAAAATTTATGAAGCACCCCATGGTGGGGGCCGCCCGCTCCCTCACCCTGGCCCAGCTTCAAGAGATGGCGGCGGTCTATATCCCCCAAAAGACCATCCAGGATACCTTAAAGGAGCTGGAACAGCTTTAAAAATTATGGGTTGTCATTTGACAGACTTTAGGATAAAATAAGGTATCATTCGATGAAAGGAGGAGACGTCATGGAGATTACGCGGCACAGCGTCCGGGGCGTCTCTTTTTACGCCTGCCCCGGCTGGGAGGGGGCGGCCCACGGCTTCTCTACCCGGCTGGGGGGCGTCTCTCCGCCGCCCTGGGACAGCCTGAACCTGGGCGTCTCCCTGGGGGACAAGCCGGACAACGTGCGGGAGAACTTTGTCCGCTTCTGCGCCGCCGTGGGGACCGACGCCGGCGCCCTGGTGAAAAACCATCAGGTCCACGGCGACACAATCCGGCGGGTCACCCGGGCGGATATCCTGCCTGACGCCGCCGCCCCCGGGGATTTCGACGGGGACGGCCTGGTCACCGACGTGCCCGGGGTGTGCCTCACCGTCTTTTCCGGGGACTGTATTCCCGTCCTGCTCTACGACCCGGTCCGCCGGTGCGCCGCCGCCGTCCACGCCGGATGGCGGGGGACTGCCATCGGCGCGCCCGCCCGGGCGGCGGAGGTGATGGCGGGGGAGTACGGCTGCCGTCCGGAGCACATTTTGGCCGCTGTCGGCCCGGGAATCGGCCCCTGCTGCTTCGAGACCCACGGCGATGTCCCCGACGGCCTGCGCTCCGGCCTGGGGGAGGACGCAGCCCCCTTCATCCGCCCCCTGTCCCGAGAGGGGAAGTTTTCCGTTGACCTGAAGGGGGCCAACGCCCGCTGGCTGGAGCGGGCCGGACTGCGCCGGTCGCATATCGCCATCTGTCCCGCCTGCACCGCCTGCGATTTAAGCACGTTTTGGTCCCACCGGGTCCAGGGGACCCGGCGGGGGAGTATGGCGGCGGTGATTCAGCTGACATCGTAATTACCTCATCCGCCCCCGAAGGGGGCGGATGAGGCCCGTCCCCCAACATTCCAATATGCAAAGGAACCAATATGAAACGACACCAGATCATTCCGCTTTTTCTGGCCCTGCTTCTCACCCTGTCCGCCTGCGCGGGGGGCCCCGTCCCCGACCCGTCCGGCTCCGCCTCCTCTTCGGGGGATGTCAGTCAGGCGGAGGACCCGCCTCCCAGAGCCATCCCCTTTACCCTGGCTGTCTACCCGGAGTTCAGCCTGCACCCCACGCTGGCGGCCAACCGGGCCAATCTGACCCTGGCTCCTCTGCTGTACGAGGGGCTGTTCGCCGTGGACAGCGCGTTCCAGGCCCAGCCGGTGCTGTGCAAGAGCTATACCGCCAGCGAGGACAAGCTGGTCTGGACCTTCACCCTCCAGCCGGGCGTCACGTTTTCCGACGGCTCCCCCCTCACCGGGCAGGCCGTCGCCGAGGCGCTGGAGCTGGCCCGCTCCCCCCAGGGGCGGTACGCCCAGCGGCTGGCCGGCGTAGCGTCGGTGACAACCTCGGAGGAGGCCCCCAATCAGGTGACCGTCACCCTGAACCGGCCCGACGGCTCCCTGCCCCTTTTACTGGATATCCCCATCGCTCTGGGCGGGGGGGACCGTCCGGCGGGTACCGGGCCCTACGTGCTGTCGGGGGAGGGGAGCGCGCTGTCCCTCACCGCCCGGAGCGGCTGGTGGCAGCGAGACAAGACCCTGCCCTTCCAGTCCATTCCCCTCCACGCCGTCAGCAAGAGCGACGAGCTGATCTACGCCTTCGACGCCGGGGAGGTGTCCCTGGTAGACGTGGACCTGATGGCCACCAACGCCATGGGGTACGGCGGGAATTATCAGACCTGGGACTACCCGTCTCCGGACCTCCTCTACCTGGGGTTCAACACCCAGAAGGGGTCCTGCCGCACGCCCCAGGTCCGTCAGGCGCTGGCCCGGGCGGTGGATCGGGACACCATCGCCGCCGTGGTCTACGCCAACCACGCCGTCTCCACCCTGCTCCCCGTCCACCCCTACAGCGGGCTGTATAGCCGGACAAGCACCATGCCCGCCTTCGACCCGGAGGGGCTGGGGGAGGAGATCGAGGGGCTAAAGCTGCAAAACCAGACCCTGGTCTTTCTGGTGAACAGCGAGAACGTGTCCAAATCCTCCGCCGCCCAGCGCATCGCCTATCAGATGGAGGCCGCCGGACTGACGGTGGAGCTGCGTCAGATGGCCTTTGAAGACTATGCGGCCGCTCTGTCCGCCGGGGAATTTGATTTGTATCTGGGGGAGACGGTGCTCACCGCCAACTTCGATCTGACCCCGCTGCTGTCCTCCGCCGGGGCGCTGAACTACGGCGGTTGGGGGGACGGGGAGACCGACGGACTGCTGTACGCCATGCACGCCGCCTCCCCGGAGGGCAAGCCCGCCGCCGCCGGGCTCCTCTTTGCCCAGCTGGCGGAGCAGGTCCCCATTGTCCCCATCGCCTTTAAAAACGGCTCCGTGCTCACCCAGTGGGGCCGGCTGTCCGGCCTGTCCCCGGTGCGAGGGAACGCCTTTAACGGGCTGGAGAGTTGGACTGTGAAATAATGCCTGTAGGGCGGGACGACCCCGGCCCGCCGTCCTGTCAGGCTGTCCAATCAGAGCAAACGGCGCGCCGAGTCGTCGCGCCCTACACAAAATATTTTACCAAAACAGAGGAGAGAAGACCATGAGTGTTTACCGCTGCTATTCCAAGAAGAAAGAGGGCTTCGACGTAGAGGCCCAGGGTCTGTGCAGGCAGCTGCGGGAGCAGCTGGGCATAGAGAACCTCTTTGCCGCGACCATCCTGAACCGGTACGACGTGGAGCAGATCGACCGGGCGGTCTATGAGCAGGCCAAGGGCATTGTGTTCTCCGAGCCCCAGGTGGACGTGGTCTATGACGAGGACTATCCCATGCCCCGGATGGCGGGGGTCTTCTTTGCTGTGGAGGCCCTGCCCGGCCAGTTCGACCAGCGGGCCGACTCGGCGGCCCAGTGCATCCAGCTGATGGCCGGGGTGGAGCGGCCCCTGGTGGCCTACGCCAAGGTCTATTTCCTGGAGGGCTGTATCTCTCAGGAGGAGCTGGACAAGATCAAGGGCTTCCTCATTAACCCGGTGGAGAGCCGGGAGGCGTCGCTGGAAAAGCCGGAGACCCTGGTGCACTCTCACGCTGCCCCCGACCATGTGGACACGGTGGCCGGCTTCACCGCTATGGACGAGACCGCCCTGTCCGATTTGCTGGACAAGCTGGGGCTGGCGATGGACATCGACGATCTGAAGTTCTTGCAGACCTACTTCCGGGACGAGGAGAAGCGGGACCCCACCATCACCGAGGTGCGGGTGGTGGACACCTACTGGTCCGACCACTGCCGCCACACCACCTTCTCCACCCACCTGGACGAGATTCAGATTGACGACCCCGCCGTAAAGGCGGCCTATGAGCGGTACTTAGCCGCCCGGGTGGAGGTCTACGGTGAGGAGAAGGCGGCTCAGCGGCCCCAGACCCTCATGGATATCGCCACCATCGGGGCCAAGGTATTGAAGAAGCGGGGCCTGCTCCCCGAGCTGGACGAGAGCGAGGAGATCAACGCCTGCTCCATCCGGGTCCCCGCTGAGGTGGACGGTCAGAAGCAGGACTGGCTGCTCATGTTCAAGAACGAGACCCACAACCACCCCACCGAGATTGAGCCCTTCGGCGGCGCGGCCACCTGCATCGGCGGCTGTATCCGGGACCCTCTGTCGGGCCGGGTGTATGTCCATCAGGCCATGCGCTTTACCGGGGCGGGGGACCCCCGGGTCCCCTTTGATCAGACCCTGGAGGGCAAGCTGCCCCAGAAAAAGCTGTGTCAGACAGCGGCGGCGGGCTACTCCTCCTACGGCAACCAGATCGGCCTGGCTACCGGCCACGTGGCTGAGGTCTACCACGAGGGTTACATCGCCAAGCGGCTGGAGTGCGGCGCGGTGGTGGGCGCGGCCCCGGCGGAGAACGTGCGCCGGGAGCGGCCCGCGCCTGGGGATGTGATTATCCTCCTGGGCGGACGCACCGGCCGGGACGGCATCGGCGGGGCTACCGGCTCCTCCAAGAGCCACAACAAGAAATCGCTGACCACTATGGCCTCCGAGGTCCAGAAGGGCAACGCCCCCGAGGAGCGGAAAATTCAGCGGCTGTTCCGGGACGGGGAGGTCACCCGCCTCATCAAGCGGTGCAACGACTTCGGCGCGGGCGGTGTGTCCGTCGCCATCGGCGAGCTGGCCGATGGGCTGGAGATCGACTTGGACGCGGTGCGCAAGAAGTACGACGGCCTGGACGGCACCGAGCTGGCGATCTCCGAGAGCCAGGAGCGGATGGCCGTTGTGGTGGCCGCCGGGGACGCGGAGAAGTTCATCGTCGCCGCCGAGAAGGAGAATCTGGAGGCCTACCGGGTGGCCGTGGTCACCGAGAGCCCCCGGATGGTGATGAATTGGAAGGGTCAGACCATCGCCAATCTGTCCCGGGCCTTTTTGAACACCAACGGCGCGGTGAAGCACGCCAAGGTGTCTGTGAGCGAAAAGGACCGCTCCGCCTTTGGAGTGGGGCCGTTTAAAACCCTGCGGGAGATGGCCTCCAGCCTGAAATGCGCCTCCCGCCGGGGGCTCACCGAGCGGTTCGACAGCTCGGTGGGAGCCGGGTCTGTGCTCATGCCCTTCGGCGGCAAATATCAGGCCACTCCCGCCCAAGCCATGGCGGCGCTGTTCCCTGTCCTGCCCGGACAGGAGACCGACCAGGCCAGCGTGATGGCCTGGGGCTGTGACCCGGAGGCCCTGTCCGTTGACCCCTATGAGGGGGCCTATCAAGCGGTCACCAATTCCATTGCCAAGCTGGTGGCCGCCGGCGCGGACTATAAAAAGGTATACCTCACCCTCCAGGAGTTCTTTGAAAAGCTCCGGGACGAGCCCGTCCGCTGGGGTAAGCCCGCCGCCGCCCTCCTGGGCGCGCTGGACGCTCAGTTGGACTACGCCGCCGCCGCCATCGGCGGCAAGGACTCCATGTCCGGTTCCTTCCTGGACAAGGACGTGCCCCCCACGCTGATTTCCTTTGCCGTGGCCCCCATTAAGGCCGGGGAAGTGATCTCCCCTGAGTTCAAGGAGGCGGGCCACCCGGTCTACCTGTTCTTCCATGACTGTTTGCATATGGAGGGTGGAAAATCTTCGGCGGAATGTCAACGGGCCCTGTGGGAGGAAGTCCATTCTTTCTGTCAGGCCGGGAAGATCAAAGCCGCTTGGGCGGTGGAAAACAGCGTGGCTGAAGCTGTGACAAAGATGTCCTTTGGCAACAGAATCGGTTTTGTAATGGACGACAAACTGGCCTATATGTGGGATTATCCCATGCCCGGCGCTATCGTTGCGGAGGCTACAGAGGAGCTGGACGGCGATTTTGGCGCAAAGATCGGAGTGACCACCGCCCAGCCGGTGGTATCCATCCAGGACGATTTTAATAAGGAGGACTCCGCCCCCATTGACGAGCTGCTTTCCCTCAACGAGGGCGTGCTGGAGGAGGTCTATCCCACCAAGGCGGGGACCTCCGAGGCGGTGCGGGCCATCTCCTGGGAGGGCCGCTCTCCCGCCGTCTGCAAGCATAAGGTCGCCCATCCCAAGGCGGTAATCCCCGCCTTCCCGGGCACCAACTGCGAGTATGACACAGCGAAAGCCTGCGCCCGGGCGGGCATCGACCCGGAGATTATCGTGGTACGCAACCTGACCACCGATTTCCTGGCCCAGTCCGCCCAGGCCCTAGAGCAGGCCATCCGGGGGGCCCAGATGGTGGTCATCCCCGGCGGCTTCTCCGGCGGCGACGAGCCCGAGGGCTCTGCCAAGTTTATCTGCTCCTTCCTGCGCAACCCGGCCATCAGCGACGCCATTATGGACCTGCTGAAAAACCGGGACGGCCTGATGATGGGCATCTGCAACGGCTTCCAGGCTCTGGTGAAGCTGGGTCTGGTCCCCTTCGGCGAGATCCGCCCCATGGACGAAAGCTGCCCCACCCTGACCTATAACCTTATCGGGCGGCACCAGTCGGGCTACTCCACCACCCGGATCGCCTCCGTGAACTCCCCCTGGATGCTCAAGTCCCAGGTGGGCGACCTGCACACCATCCCCATCTCCCACGGCGAGGGCCGCTTCGTGGCCCCTCCGGAGGTCATTGCCAGGCTCATCGCCAACGGCCAGGTAGCCACCCAGTACGTGGACGGGGAGGGCCGGCCCTCTATGGACATCTCGGTCAACCCCAACGGCTCCATGGAGGCCATCGAGGGCATTTTCTCCCCGGACGGCCGGGTCCTGGGCAAGATGACCCATACCGAGCGCCGGGGCCCCTATGTGGCGGTCAATATCCCCGGAGACAAGCACCAGCCCCTGTTTGAGAGCGGCGCGGAGTACTTTAAATAAAGAACGCCCCTTGGGAGAAAGCCCGCTTTTGACTTGCAATTTTGATTTGGTTCAGATATACTAGGGAACACAGAGCATTTCAAACGACCCTGGTAAGCCTGATAGGCTTGAATTACGTGAGGAGGAACAATCTATGAGACTGGTAACCCGATCTGATTTCGACGGCCTGGCCTGCGGCGCGCTGCTGCTGGAGGCGGGCGTCATCGACAACTGGAAGTTCGCCCACCCCAAGGACATTCAGGACGGCCTAGTGGAGGTCACCGAGGACGACTGCCTGGCGAATGTGCCCTTTGTGGAGGGCTGCGGCCTGTGGTTCGACCACCACTCCAGCGAGCACGAGCGGCTGGAGCTGGAGGGCAAGTATAAGGGCGAGAGCCGGACCGCCCCCTCCTGCGCCCGGATCATCTATGAGTACTACGGCGGCGCGGAGCGCTTCCCCCAGTTCGGCGAGCTGATGGAGGCGGTGGACAAGGTGGACTCGGGGAACCTGACCATCGACGAGGTGATGAATCCCCAGGGGTGGATTCTGGTGGGCTTCCTGATGGACCCCCGGACCGGCCTGGGCCGCTGGCGTGAGTTCTCCATCTCCAACTACCAGCTGATGGAGAAGCTGCTGGAGGCCTGCCACGCCATGAGCACCGAGGACATCCTGGCCCTGCCCGACGTGCAGGAGCGCATCGCCGTCTACAACGAGCAGACCGAGAAGTTTAAGGAGATGGTCTCCGCCCACACCAGAGTGGAGGGCAACGTGATCATCACCGACCTGCGGGGCGTGTCTCCCATCTACACCGGCAACCGCTTCATGATTTACAGCATGTACCCCGAGCAGAATATCTCCGCCTGGATCGTCAGCGGCCGTGAGGGCCAGGGATGCTCCGCGGCGGTGGGCTACAGCATCCTGAACCGGACCGCCACCTTGGACGTGGGCAGTCTCATGCTGAAGTATAACGGCGGCGGCCACAAGAAGGTGGGCACCTGCCAGTTCAGCAGCGAGACCATGGACCAGGAGCTGCCCAAAATGCTGGCCGAGCTGTGCGCCATGTCCAACGGCTGATCTTATTACATCTTTGCCGGGCCTCGGGAGCGCTCCCGGGGCCCGGACCGGCGCGCCGGAGGGCTCAAGCGGACTGAAAATGGCCGCAGGAAAAAATTTGCGGAAATTTTCATTTTCCTGTTGACAAGTGGGGCGGGGTCTTGTATAATAAGCAAGCCGTCGCAAGTGGGGCGGAAAATAAGGGAGCATAGCTCAGCTGGTAGAGCACATGCCTTACAAGCATGGGGTCACAGGTTCGAGCCCTGTTGTTCCCACCACTTACTTCCCAAAACTACCTGGCGCGGTAGTTCAGTTGGTTAGAACGCCGGCCTGTCACGCCGGAGGTCGAGGGTTCAAGTCCCTTCCGCGTCGCCACGTTTTCTTCTTTCATTCAAAGGAGAAAACTGATTCGCCTCTGTAGCTCAGTTGGTAGAGCAGAGGACTGAAAATCCTCGTGTCGTTGGTTCGATTCCGACCGGAGGCACCACCTCCCCGCAGGCAATCACTTGCGGGGAGAACAAATGCGAGTGTAGCTCATCTGGTAGAGCGCCACCTTGCCAAGGTGGAGGTAGCGAGTTCGAGCCTCGTCACTCGCTCCAAAACGGGGCAAAGTAATTTGCCCCGTTTTTTCCAAAAGCGCATATTCCTCAGTACAGCCGCATACTATGTGGCATACGGCGCCATAGCCAAGTGGTAAGGCAGAGCTCTGCAAAAGCTCCACCCCCAGTTCAAGTCTGGGTGGCGCCTCCACGCCGGAGCAAGGTTTACTTTGCTCCGGCGATTTTTTATATTTCCATCTTTATTACTGTGAATAGAGGAGCGCAAGGCTGGATGACCTTGCGCTCCTTTTATATATGCTCGTTCAAGCGTCCGGCTCGCCTAAAACATCCATCGGCTGGACGCTGCTGGGGATGAGGGGGCGGTAGCGGCTGGTCCCCAGGGTTTTTTGGTGCTCCTCCCGGGCCTTTGCAAGCAGCTCAGGCTGACAGAGCAGGTCGATAGCGGCCCCGGCGATTACCTTTCCGGCCAGCAGCATCCCCTTGTGGGCGATGGAGCTCTTGCCCTGAGCGGCCAGCTGCCAGGAGTGGCCGGGGGTGCCGGCGCACATGGTCACGGTGGCCACCTGGGCGGTGGGACAGACCCAGCTGACATCCCCTACGTCGGAGGAGGAGGGCAGCACATACTTCACCGGCACGTAGGGGAGGGCCACGTCGTAGATGGCCTTGCCCAGGTAGGCCGCAGCCATCGCCTCCCCCTTGGGGCCCATCATGCCGGCGGCGGTCTGGAGCAGACTGTTGGGCCGCTGGATGGTGTTGTTCAAGGCCTCCGCCCAGGCCCACTCCTCCGGGGTGTAGGAGGGGGCTCCCAGGCTGAGCAGATTTTCCCCCAGCACCCCGCCCAGGGTGTGGTTGGGCAGGATGTTATAGGCGGCCTTAAAGGAGGTCTCCTCCACCTGAGTTTCGGTCATCATGGCCGCGCCCTGGGCGACCTTCTGGACCCGGTGGTAAATTTCCTCCACCTGCTCCGCCCGGGGGGCGCGGATGAGGTACACCGCCTCGGCCTCGGGCTGGACCACGTTGGGGGCGGCCCCGCCGGTGTTGGTGATGGCGTAATGAATCCGGGCCTCCTGAATGATGTGCTCCCGCAGGTACTGCACCCCGGTGTTCATCAGCTCCAGGGCGTCCAGGGCGCTGCGGCCCAGGTGGGGGGCGCTGGCGGCGTGGGAGGCCGTCCCGTGGAACCGGAAGGAGACCTGATAGTTGGCCAGGGTGGACACCGGCGGGGCGATGTTGACGGTGGCCGGGTGCCAAGTCAGGGCGCAGTCCAGGCCGTCGAAGGCACCGTCCCGGGCCATGAAGGCCTTGCCGGAGCCGCCCTCCTCGCCGGGACAGCCATAGCAGATCACCGTCCCCGGCTGGCCGGAGGCTTTTAGGTACTCCTTGACCGCCACCGCCGCCGCCAGCGCCCCCCCGCCCAGCAGGTTGTGGCCGCAGGCGTGACCGGGCGCGCCCTTCTGAGCCGGGGAGGGCTCCAGAGCGCCGGCGGTCTGGCTCATGTTGGGCAGGGCGTCGTACTCGGCCAGAATGCCGATTTTAGGGGAGCCGGAGCCAAAGCTGGCGGCAAAGGCGGTGTCCATCCCGGCCATGCCCCGCTGGACGGTGAAGCCCTCCGCCTCCAGCGCCTGGCACAGCAGGCTTGCGGCGGTGTGCTCCTGGAAGGCGGTTTCCGGGGCGTCAAAGATGGCGTCGCTGACGCGGCAAAACTGCTCCGCCTTCCGGTCGATCTCATGCAGCGCCTGATTTTTTAAGGTATTGTCCACAATAATCACCTTTCCTTTTCGGTTTCCATGTGTTAGAATAAAGGACACAGTATCAATCAGTGTCCGAAATAATGGAGGGTATGCCTGTGAAAATCGCTGTTTTAACGCCGCGCCATTCCCTGCCCATGATCCAAGAGGTTCTGCAAAAAAACGGGATTCTGTCCCAGTTCGGGCTGGTGGTCTACGGCAGCCTGACCCAGCTGCCCGACCAGTACGACGGGGTGAAGGACAAGGCCCAGGGGATTCTGGTCACCGGGAAGCTGCCATGGCGGTTTCTGATGGCCAAGCGGCCCAACCTGGAGCTGCCCGTCACCTGCATCGCCCACTCCCGCCTGCGCTCCTGCCTCTATCTGCTCCGCCACCTCATCGACCACCCGGACATCCCCCTGGGGGAGACCTTTTGCGATTTCATCCACGAGATCGGGGATTATGCCACGTACGCCGACCTCCTGCCCCCCGGCCAGCTGCCCTACACCATGTTCATCACCGGGGCCACCGAGCGCTTGATCGAGGAGACCGCCGGCCATGTGGAGGAGCTGTACCGTCAGAAGAAAATCAAGATGGCCTATCTCACCATCACTCAGCTCTATATCAGCCTCAGCGAGCGGGGGGTCCCCTGCCAGCACATCGGCATCCAGCCGGAGGACATCCTTCAGGCCGCACAGGAGGCCCTGCGGCGGGGAAGCCTGGAGCGGAGGGACAGCCGGGCGGCGGTGGCGGTCCTGCTGGAGTACGGGAGCAGTCAAGAGGGGGAGGCGGAGCTGGAGTACCGGGAGGCCACCCTGATGAAGGCCCTGGTGGACTACAAGCGGACCCTCCCAGACCCCAGAGAGATGACCATCAGCCGGGGGGCTCAAGTGATTGAGGTGAACCTGACAGCCGACTCAGAGGACCGCTCCCCCCAGGCGGTACAGCTGCTCCAGGGGCTGGAGGAGGGGACCTATCAGAACGCGGGGGTGGGTCTGGGCCCGGACGTGATGAGCGCCCGGGAGCGGGGGGAGCGGGCCCTGAGCCACGCCCGAAGCTTCGGCCTGGGCAGTGCCTTCAGCTGGAGCCGAGACCGGCTCACCGGCCCCCTGCTGGACCCCAAGTGCGTCACCCTGGACGGCGGTCTGCTGGCCCTGTCCGGGGATACGGCCAAGCGGCTGAACATCAGCCCCATGAACTATATCCGCCTGCTGGTCCTCTTCCACCGGGAGGAGGAGGCCATCACCTCGGAGAAGGTGGCGGAGTTCCTGAACATCACCGCCCGCAGCGCCAACCGAATCCTGGCCTCCCTCCTGGCCGACGGCGTGCTGGAGGAGCTGCCCCGACTGGACGCCCAGGGGCCGGGCCGGCCCACCCGGCGGTACACCCTGACCAACCGTCTGCGGGCGGAGTAAACGCAGTTAAAAGGGGAGCTGTCCCGCCGGCTGGTCGGCAGGATTTCCCCGCCCAAAGGACTCCCGGGTGAAAAAGAGCACGGTGGTGCCCAGCCCGTCCTGAATTTTCTTCCGGCAGATCACCGGCTCGTCAGCGAGGATTTCCAAAAGGTCCCGGTTGTCCACCCGTCCGTATCGGGACAGCATGGCCTCCAGAAGCTGTTCTCCATACAGCTGGCGCTTTTTGGAATAGGCGGGCTTTCGCAGATATGGAATCCAGTCCACATAGTCGAACTGGTTGCTCTGGACCAGCGTCCGTTTGACCTGGCAGATACGCTGTTCGCTGGGAATGGCCTGAGCGGCGGAGACGGTGGAGGCGTCGCTGACGATGAGGTTGTAGGAGAAGGGACTGCGGCCCTGCTCGTCGGTCATGGCCCGAAGGCTGTCGATAGACCGCTCCCGGCGCAGGGCCCGGCGGACCAGGACGGAGCGGGGGGTCATCACCGGGGCGGGGCAGAGGCTCTTTATGACGCTGACCGTCATGCACACCCCCGCCTCGTTTTTCCCCACCGCCATCCCCAGACTGCCCCCGGGGCGGTAGAGGAAGGCCTCCGGCTCTGAGGCGGTCCGCTGGTGGACAAAGGCGTCCGCTATGGTCAGCTTGGGGTCGGAGTCGTAGTTCTGTCCGTGGGTGGTGGAGCCGTCGGCGTTGATACAGGCGAAATTGGTGCATCCGGTGAGGGAGGTCCCCAGCCCCCGGGACTCAATCTGGTGGGTCAGGTCGATGCCGAAGGACTGGAGGGCCAGCTCATCCAGCTCCATCTCCTCCCCGGAGGCGGCTGAATAGCCCTCCCGCATCCCCATAATCTCCTCCATGTCCTGGGGAGGGATCGCGCTCTGATACCCGGCGATGGCCTGGGCCAGCAGTTCTCTGACCGAATTTTCTAAATTCCGGGACAGCGCCGCCTGATACAGCGTTCGGGCCGCTGAGATCTGCCGGTGCAGGCCCTGGCCGATGGCATAGCCCAGATCATGCCTGCTCTGCCCCTGGGCGTAGAGGTAGTCCTGCCCGTTGGAGCTGCGCCATTCAAATTTACGTTCCACAGCTGGTCACTCCTTTTTCATATGTTCCTGAATGGGATAGAGGGCCATCCCCGCGTAGGAGGCCACATCAGAGATAATGGTGGGGATACTCATGCACAGCACAATGGTGGTGAGTACCAGGGGGGTCTGGACGGTGTTGGCCTCAAAGCCCACCAGGTCCAAAACGGCGGAGGAGAGGAAGCCCCCCAGGGCGTTGCAGAGCTTGTTGGAGAAGGTGAAGGTGGAGGCCACCAGCCCGGCGCTGACGATTCCGGAGAGCTTGTAGCCAAAGTCCACGCAGTCGGGCAGCATCATAAAGGCGATAATGTTGCACAGCATCCCGCTGGCCCGGGCCACGGAGTAGGTCACCAGGATCAGCGTCTCATGCCCTGGACCGAAGAGCAGCAAAACGATGGGGAATACGATGTGAATCAATGTGGCCGCCTTAAAAATATCCCGCTTGTTGAACCGCTTGGTCAGGAAGGGGGCGGCGATGAAGATGGGCACGGTGAGGGCGGTGGCGATGGCGCCCGCGGCGGAGATGAAGCCCATATCCTCCAGGACGTATTTGGCATAGTAGTTTTGGGTGGAGCTGAGGCAGGTGTCGGCGAAATTGTTGGTCCCGAAGGCGATTACCAGCATCAGCAGGGCCTTGTTGCCCAGGACCACAGTTGACCGCTCCTTTAAGGTATACCGCCGTCCCTCTGGGTTGGCGTTGGCCTGCTGGGCAATCTCCCTGGTGTCAAAGCGGCGGATGGAGTAGGCGCACACCCACATGCTGGCGGCCACAATGACCGCGAAGAGGCCGATCATCCTCTGCCAGCCGGCGGCTGTGCCCCCACCGCCCAGCGCGTCCACAAGCTGATGAGCGTAGGCCACGATCAGCCCCACCGTCGCGCTGACCAGCTTGCCCACCGCGACGATCACATTTCTCCGCTGGCGGTTGTCGCTCAAGAGGGCCACCACCGACTGATAGGGCATGACGGTGAGGGTGAAGCCCACCGACCACAGGCAGTAGACCACCAGGTAGTAGGCCACTCGGGCCGTGCTGGGCAGAGGGACGGCGGTGAACAGCAGGATGTATGTCACAGCGGACATCAGCCCGCCGAACATCATGTAGGGGCGGTAGCGCCCCCAGCGGCTGACCGTCCGGTCGGACAGAGCGCCGATCAGCGGGTCGCAGACGGCGTCCAGCGCCTTGGAGACCAGATAGATGCCCCCCGCCGCCGCCGCCGACAGCCCGGCCACATCGGTTAAAAAGTAGATCACATAGGCCGCGACGACCATGGAGGATATGTTGTTTGCCAGCCCGCCGAATCCAAAGCCGAAAATTTCCATGCGGGTAATGGGCTTTTGTGATTTTGCCTGCGGGATCGCGGTAATTGGCTCGTTCACGATGTACCACCCTCTTCTTTAATTTAAGACATGATATATTTATGTCCTAAATTAAGTATATCGACTGGACGGCCATCCGTCAATATGGGAAAATGACCACTTTACTGCCTGTGTTCTTGTAGGAACTATACAAAACTGTGCTGGAATGGAGCTGACCGGCAGGGCGCTTTTCCCTCTGTCTCCGGCCATGATGACAAAAAAGCGGGACGCAAGGTATTTACCTTGCGTCCCAGCTTGTCGAAAAATGGCCTGTCTGGTAATGAAGCCAGACAGGGCACAACGTTAATGAGGAATAAAATGTAGGAGGAGGGTGTGGAGGAAGGCGGAGCAAAGCGCTTTCTGGCTTTCCATCTTGCCAACTTTTTGAGGTTCATGGCAGCAAATTTAAGCCTCACCCAGTTGGAAACCTGGGCCAGACCACGGTAAACGGTATAGCGCATGGCGTGTTTTTCCTTTGCATCGGCAAAAACTCGCTCAATGGTCTCTTTGCGCCTTGCATAGAGCTGCTTGTACTCCGGGGTGTACCTGGCATCATCGGCCAGTTCCTCGTAGCCCTTCCAGATGTGCCGCAGGACAGTCTTTACGAAGCTTTTGGATTTTGTACATAAATGCCGGGTGGGGCACTGGGCACAAATTTTCGGATCGCTGCGGTATTCACGGTATCCATCCCGGTTGGTGGTGCGGTAGGACAGGATGTGGTATTCTGGGCAGATCACGCAGTCATAATATTCATCATAGACGTAAGACCACCAGGGATGTCCACCCTTCATCGTCATGGGCCGCTTGTAGGCTGTAGACAATACCCGGCCATCTCGAAATACCTTTTTGCAGATATGCGGGGTCTTGTAGGCAGCGTCTGCCACCACTGTTTCCACCTCTGGAAACGATTGAATCAATTTGTCGTAAACATCGTCAAACGCCACGCTGTCATGGACATTTCCGGGGGTGACCACTGTTTCCAATACGTAACCGCTCTTGTCACAGGCGGTATGGGCCTCATAAGCGAAGCACCGCTCGTGCTCCCCTTTTTGGAACATTCCACTCTCCGGGTCTGTGGTGGATACCGTTACTGTTTTCTGCTTTTTCGCCGCTTTCTTCCTCCGGGCCTGCTTCTTTTTTGAGGTGTTGTCCTGTTTCTTCCCTCCAGCTTTGGGTGGTTCTTCTTCATCATCCAGTGGCTTTTTTCCATGAGCCTCCCGGTCCGCGTTTACTTCCGCCAGCAGTTCTTCCTGATATCGTTTTGCTGCTGCCGGTACTTCCTGCTTCATTTTCTTCTTCAGATTTGCGCTGGCTTTGATGTGTGTCCCATCTATAAATACCGCCGCCGGGGTCAGTGCTCCCGCACTGCCCGCCTCCTCCAATATCCACTGAAACACCAACTCTATCGTTTCCGGAGTGTACCGGTGCCGGAAGTTGTAGCTCACCGTGGAAAAATGGGGCAGCTCCTCACTCAGCGTGTATCGCAGAAACCACCGGTATGCTACATCTGTCTGCGCTCTGCGCAGCGTTCCCCGCAAAGAGGTATTCCCATCCAAATGCTGCAGCAATACGATTTTGAACAGCACCACTGGGTCGATGCTCCGCCGGCCCTCTTCTTTGCTGTACGACGCCTCCACGATTTTGTACAATTTCTCGAAATCTACCGCTGCATCCACCTGCCGCAATAGATGTTCGGGCGGCACCAGGCTTTCTGTGTCCACCATTTCTATGACCCCTCGCTCATTTTTCCCTCGCTCCAACATTTCCCTCACCCCTTACTCCCTATTTTATCATCTTTACATGAAAATGTCTGCCAAATGGCAGACTTTTTCATGTAAAGCAGAGCCCAGACAGATATAGCATACCGGTGGTTTTTGCGATACACGCTGAGTGAGGAGCTGCCCCATTTTTCCACGGTGAGCTACAACTTCCGGCATCGGTACACCCCGGAAACGATAGAGGCAGTGTTTCAGTGGATATTGAAAGAGGCGGAAACAGCGGGAGCACTGACCCCAGCGGCGGTATTTATAGATGGGACACACATCAAAGCCAGCGCAAATCTGAAGAAGAAAATGAAGCAGGAAGTACCGGCAGCGGCAAAACGATACCAGGAAGAACTGCTGGCGGAAGTGAACGCGGACCGGGAGGCTCATGGAAAAAAGCCACTGGATGATGAAGATGAACCACCCAAAGCCGGAGGGAAGAAACAGGACAACACCTCAAAAAAGAAGCAGGCCCGGAGGAAGAAAGCGGCGAAAAAGCAGAAAACAGTAACGGTATCCACCACAGACCCGGAGAGTGGAATGTTCCAAAAAGGGGAGCACAAGCGGTGCTTCGCTTATGAGGCCCATACCGCCTGTGACAAGAGCGGTTACGTATTGGAAACAGTGGTCACCCCCGGAAATATCCATGACAGCGTGGCGTTTGACGATGTTTACGACAAATTGATTCAATCGTTTCCAGAGGTGGAAACAGTGGTGGCGGACGCTGCCTACAAGACCCCGCATATCTGCAAAAAGGTATTTCGAGATGGCCGGGTATTGTCTACAGCCTACAAGCGGCCCATGACGATGAAGGGCGGACATCCCTGGTGGTCTTACGTCTATGATGAATATTATGACTGCGTGATCTGCCCGGAATACCACATCCTGTCCTGCCGCACCACCAACCGGGATGGATACCGTGAATACTGCAGCGATCCGAAAATTTGCGCCCAGTGCCCCACCCGGCATTTATGTACAAAATCCAAAAGCTTCGTAAAGACTGTCCTGCGGCACATCTGGAAGGGCTATGAGGAACTGGCCGATGATGCCAGATACACCCCAGAGTACAAGCAACTCTATGCAAGGCGCAAGGAGACCGTTGAGCGAGTTTTTGCCGATGCAAAGGAAAAACACGCCATTTCTAAGCCTGGCGGTGGCGGCCGGTATTGTGGCCGGCTGGATCGTCTGGTCCAACCGCACCTTTGAGGAGACATTTTACTTTATGAATAGCGAGAAGGTGGAGGAGCCGGTACGGCTGATTCTGCTGTCCGATCTGCATCAAAGGGAGTTTGGTCCCGGGAACGAGCGGCTGCTGGAACGGGTCCGGGCCCTGAAACCGGACGCGATCCTGATCGCGGGAGATGTGGTCAACAAGACCAAAACCGACTGGAGCTACGCCGTGGACCTCTGCAAGGGCCTTGTGGAGATCGCCCCGGTGTATTATGGAATGGGCAACCACGAGAACGAGGCGCTGTACGGCCAGGACCTGAACAAGGAATTTTTGGAGGAAAATGCCGCCCTTCTGGGGGACTCCCCGGAGGATTTTGGGCCGCTGCTTCAGGACGGGCAGAGCTGGAACGCGCTGCTGGAGACCGGGGCCCAGCTGCTACAAAACAGCTCGGTGACTGTGGACATTAAGGGAAACACGGTGCAGATCGGCGGGCTGTCCACCAACAAAAGCAGCTTCTGGCCCCACTCGGGGCAGTTTGTCTATCAGTTTGCCGGGGAGAATCCCGATGTGCTCAAGGTCCTCATCTCCCACAGACCGGAGCCGGTGATGGAATACATCCCGGATTACGACATTGACCTGGTGGTCTCCGGGCACAACCATGGCGGGATTATCCGCATTCCGGGGTCCGGCGGGCTGGTATCAGAGGATGGGCTGTTCCCCACCTACGACGGCGGCTGGTACGAGAGCGGCAGCATGTCCCTTGTGATCAGCCGGGGGCTGGGCGGACACGGCCCGGTGCCCAGAGTGTTCAACAAGCCGGAGCTCATCGTTTTGGATATCGACTGAAGGGTGGTGCCTGACGGTGTACTATATTTTGGAGTATTATAAATACGCGCTGATAGGAATATCCGTTCTGCTGCTGGCCGGAGGCAGTTTGGCAATCCTTGGCCGGTTCCAACGGGGGGGCGTGAAGGGCCTGGCCCTGGAATACCGGAACTTTCAGGGAAAGTGGAGCATGGTCCCCCTGGTCCTGGCGGTGCTGATGCTGAACCTGTTCCTGATCCCCGCCGGGGAGCGGCTTCACACCAGCGCTGGGATCACGCTGAACTATCACCTGGCCTCCCAGGGTCTCAACCCCAACGGGACCCGGTTCAACCAGACGCACATCCTGAGCACCCAGGTGCTGGAGCGGGCGGTGGAACGGGGCGCGCTGGAGGGCGTCACGGCGGCGGATTTGAAGCGGACCCTCCAGGTCCGCCCCGCCGTCCAGGGGAGCAGCGCCTCGGAGGCCTCCTATTTCATCTCCTCCCAGTTTGTACTGGAGTACAACGCGGACCGGAATACCGTAGGCCAGGACGGGGAGAAGCTGCTCACTCTGGTGACCCAGGAGTATCAGAAGTGGTTTATTAAGGAGTACTCTGCCAACACGGATATTCTCAAGCTGGACTTTTCTCCGGCGGAGGGGCAGGACTATCTGGACCAGAGCTCCTTTCTGAAGAAAACGGCGGAGTCCATCGGGGAGTACATGCGCAATATGTCCAGCGAGGAGGCGGCCTTCCGCTCCAGCGTCAACGGAGAGACCTTCCAGTCCATGTCGGCGAAGGCCTATGCCGTGTCCAACACGCTGGTGGAGGACCTGGACGCCTACATATTGGAAAACGGCGTCTCTGTGGACGCGGAGCAGTATATCGACCGTCTGAGCGTCGCCAACGTCTTTTTGGACTTTGACGCGCGGAAGGCGTCCGCCTCCAACGAGAACACACTGGAGGCCGTCGCCCTCTATGCGGACGATATGGCCCGGATCGTCCTGGTCCCGACCTATGATACAGGGGAGCAGTTTTACATGTCCCAGACCCGGATCGGCGTGGACGACTTTGCCGCCAGCGCGGACAGCTATGCCAACAAGAAGACGGAGCTCAACGAGAAGATGGCCAAAAACCGCCATGTGATTACCCAGTTTTCCGGCCGCGGAGGCCGGGGAACGGACAAAAAGGCGGAGACACTGGTGGACCAGATCCAGCAGGAGCTTCTGCGGGTGGCCGAGCAGGCGAAGGAGTTGGTGGAGGAGTACAACGCCCAGCAGGCCAACAGCTATATGACGGTGGTGGTGTACGCGCTGGAAGACCGGGTCAAGCGGTTGGTTATAAAGATCGCGGCGCTGACCGCCCTGTTTGCCGTGGGCGCTCAGGTGAGCTGGTTTGCGATGGGAGGGCGCCGGAAGGGGGCACGGATGGCATGAAAGAATTTCAGATATTCCGCTATTTGAAGCAGTGGCTGCCCCTGATCCTCTGCTTTTTTGTGGGGATGACTGTCTTTGCCTATCAGGTATTGGCGAAAAAGCAGTATCATACCGCCTCGGCGGTCATCGAGTACAGCAACGAGCAGGCCAAGGACGGATACGCGCCGGACGGCTCCCGCATTGACGTGTCAGAGATTGTCACGTCCAAAAATATGACCAAGGTGATGGAAAACCTGGGTCTGCCTCTGGAGAGCTACAGTCTGGACAGCCTGTGCGCCAGCATCAAGGTGGAACCGGTCATTGAGGAGCAGGCGCTGAACATCCAGGAGGCGGTGAACGAGGAGGGCGAGGAGTACACCATCCAGCCCACCGCCTATGTGCTCAGCTGCAAGCTGAACGGCTGTCAGCGCCAGTGATAAAATGTAAAAAAACGCCGAGGAAAAAATGTAGTTTTGTGGCGGAGGAGGCGAAAAAAAGATAGACTCCCAATAGGGCGAAAAAGAGCCCGGAAAGGGAGTCAGAAAATGAAAGGAGCACAGTGGATGGATATCCGAAGCGACAGACAGAAAGGACTTAGCTATGTGGAGCTGGGACGGAAGTACCACATGGACCCGCGGACGGCAAAGCGGTACGCGGAATCGCCGCAGAAGCCGGAGTACACATTGAGCGAACCGAAGCCAACAAAGATGGATCCGTACAAGCAGATCGTGGACGAGTGGCTGGAGGAAGCGCCGTATTCGGCGCTGCGGATCCTGGAGAAGCTGCGGGAAATGGGATTCGACGGAGGCTACAGCATCGTCAAGGCGTATGTGAGCAGCCGGAAGATGGACTTGAATGAGAAAGCAACAGTGCGGTTTGAGACGATGCCGGGAAAGCAGGGGCAGATGGACTGGGGATTCTTCGAGGATCACCTGGTGTACGAGGATGGGAAGTGGAAGAAGCTGTACTGTTTTCTCATGATACTGGGGTACTCGCGGATGCGGTACATCGAATTTGTAACGGATATGAGCACAAACACACTGATTCGGTGTCACCAGAACGCATTCCGGTACTTTGGCGGGTACCCGGAGGAAATCCTGTACGACAACATGAAGCAGGTGGTCATTAAGCGGCTGCTGAAACAGGAGGACTCTACTCTGAACCGGCAGTTTGAGGACTTTGCGGGATTTTACGGGTTCAAGCCCATCCTGTGCCGCCCCTACCGTGGCCAGACGAAAGGAAAAGTGGAGCGGACGGTGCAGTTTGTGCGGGACAACTTCATGGTCGGGATCAAGTACAACAGCCTGGCAGATTTGAATGGACAAGCCTTGGCTTGGTGTAATAAGGTCAATGGCAAAGTTCATGCCACCACGAACGAGGTTCCTTTTGAGCGGCTGAAAAAGGAGGGGTTGAGTCCCCTCTCCAGAGAGTACATCATCGACAAGATCAACCTTAGGCGGGTACAAAAAGACTGCCTCATCTCCTACGCCGGCAATCAGTACTCCGTGCCAGCGGAGTATGTCGGCAAAGATGTGGCAGTCGTAGCCCTCGACAGTATGCTGGCGGCCTACTATGAAGGCAAGCAGATCGCTCTGCACCGAATATCGTATCAAAGGAAGGACATGGTTGTCAATCCTCAGCATTACCGAAGGCTTACGTTGAAGCAGACAATGGATGCAGAAAATATTCTGCTGGAACAGGGCAAAGTGATAGATTTCCCCTTGAAACCCTCTGATTTATCCAGATATGACGAGGTGCTGTATGACTGAATTTACTATGGACAGGCTGAGGGAAAACCTGGAAGCCCTTAAAATGAAAAACACCCTGGAGATTCTGGACAACTACCTGGAACGGGCGGTGGCGGACAAGCTCAACATTGTGGAGGTTTTGGATCACATTTTCTCAGAAGAAGCCAAATCCAAGCGGAAACGGGCCTATGAGAAGCAGATCCAGATGTCTGGCTTCCCCATTAAGAAGACCCTGGACGACTTCGATTTCTCTTTCCAGCCCTCCATCGATAAACGCCAAATCGATGAGTTGGCCACCATGCGCTTCCTGGAGAACGGGGAGAATGTGGTTTTCCTCGGCCCGCCAGGCGTGGGCAAGACCCATTTGGCCTCCGCCCTGGGCCTGGTGGCAGCACAGCACCGTTTCTCCACCTACTACATCAACTGCCACCAGCTTATTGAGCAGCTCAAAAAGGCCCACTTTGAGAACCGCCTGCCGGACAAGCTCAAAGTTCTGGCCAAGTACAGGATGCTCATCATTGACGAAATCGGCTATCTCCCTATGGATATCCAGGGCGCAAATCTCTTTTTCCAGCTCATTGCCAGACGGTATGAAAAAACGTCTACCGTTTTTACCTCCAACAAGACTTTCTCCCAGTGGAACGAGGTCTTTGCCGACGTCACCATCGCCTCCGCCATCCTGGATCGTGTACTGCATCACTGCACCGTTATCAACATCAAGGGTGAGTCTTACCGCCTGAAAGAACGCAAAGAATTTATGCGTCAGAAACAGCAAATCGTGAACACTCTTTTTGAGCAAGGCAGCTGCTGATTTTGTTACCCACCCCCGCCGAAAAACTACAAAATTTCTTCGGCGTTTTCTTACAATTTCATATTGGCGTTGACAACGGCTCCGGAACCGAGAACCTGGCCAGGGATATCCTGAACGAGCTGCTGGACACCTACTTTTCCGATTACAGCAACAAGCACATCAACCAGGAGCAGGTGAACAATGAGGTCCGGGACGTTATGGTGACGGACTATGACTATCTGGAGATGGTGGAGCGGATCGACCAGCAGCTGGCTAACACCATAGATACCCTCCATATCCGCTATCTGCGGGGGCGGTATTTCCGCTCCTCCGATACGGGCTATTCCTTTTCCGACCTGCGGGACCAGTTTACGCTGATCCGCGATGTGGATATCCCCCGGATGTACGCGCTGATCCTGGGCAATCAGATCACAAAGGACCGGGCGCTGCTGCTGAACAAATATGAGAACCGGATCGTCAACTACGGTCTGACAGGGCAGAAGGCCCAGGAGGATATCGGCGACATCATGGAGATCATCAGCGCGTATGTGGACAAGATGCGCTCCTCCGGAAACACAGACATTGACCATAACTACATTCTGAACGATGTCTATGAGCAGGCCTGGGGCGAAAACGGCGCAGCGAGGCCCACCGACCGCACAGTGCAGTACGATCTGCTGCTGCACAGCTGGATCAACGCCTCTGACCGCTGGGATTACGCGGAGATCGACGCGGCCTACTGCGCCTATATCCTCAGCGTCTACCGGGGGGAGCTGGGCGCCGGCGGGACCGCCAGCGAGGCGGACGTGGAGCGGGAGCTCCATGCGGTCATCGACAAGATGAACGGACTGTATGAGATCGTGACCCGTACCAATACGGAATACAACGAATATCTGGGCGCGCAGAATATCAAAATCCTCTCCAGCGTCAGCGTGCGGCCCAGGTTCAATATGTCCCTCTATCTGGCTATCATTGCGGGGTTCTTCCTGGTGGTCGGGTGCTGCGGAGCCATTCTGCTGGGACGTGTGGGGGACATTTTGGAATATGTGTTCCTGCGGGACCGGGCTACCGGCTGTCTGAACCGGGTGTCCTGCGACAAGTATATCCATGACCGGGAGCATTTTATTCTGTCGCTGGCCGCGTGCTGTGTCAACATTCAGATCCTAAACCAGCGGGAGCTGAACGACAGCTTTGGCCGCGGGGTGACGGACCGGGTCCTGATGGAGTTTGGCCGTGTGCTGCGGGACCTGTTTGAGGGCCGGAAAAATGGCTTTGTGGGCCACAACGGCGGCGGGCAGTTCTGGGTGTTTTTCGATACGGTGAACCAGGTGACCCTCCTCCAGGAGGAGGAGCGGATGACGGCCATGCTGGCGGACGCCCTTTCCGACATCCCGGTGGCCTATCAGATGGGCGCGGCCAACGCGGGGGAACAGTCGGTCTTCCAGCTAAGAGGCCTGATCTCCAGCGCGGCCAAGCAGCGCAAGACCTACCGGACCAGCGGCGAGGTTGAGACCCAGGAGGCGGAAATTGAGAGGCGCGTGGAGCGCAAGCCCTACCAGACCAGTGAGAACAGAGGCGGGGCACAGGAGACGGAGAATGGAGCACATGCGGAGCGAAGGTCTCAGAGAGTATAAAACCAAATTTCTGGAGGCGGTCTACTTCCTCCTGGCCTGTGGGATGTACTACTTCCACAACGAATATCTGGACCTGGGCATTCACTTCATGTACAAATTCGTCCTGGCGATGGTCATCGCGGGGCTGAGCCTCTTGACGTTCCTGATCCGCACAGATCTGCGGCGGGGAGGGCTTCTGCTTCGGAGCCTTGTCCTGCTGGCCCTGCCCGGCCTGACCGCTATCCTGGCATCTGTTCCCCTGTGGGTGTTCCAGGTGCAGCAGATGACTCAGATCCGCCGGGGGCTCTTTGACCAGATCTACAGTCTGGCTATCCTGTTTGCCGCCGCCGGGCTCCTCTATGCCTTTGGGCGGCGGGGACTTTGGCTCAACTTGGCGGCGATGCTGGGGGCGAATGCCATCACCCTTGTGCGGGTGGTCCGGGAAAACGGGATCGGCCAGTACCTGGAGGAGCTCCGGGCCCTCATCGTCACCTTTGCCGGGGACACGGGGCCGGCCATCCAACAGATGGAGATCCACGAGCTGACCTTTGCCCTGGGGATCTATCTGGTCTATTACATGCTGAACTGGCAGGAGTGCCGGCGGGAGCGCGCGGCCCGGGTCCTTCTGGCTCCGACGCTGTTCTGCTTCCTCTCCGGCTTTAAGCGTATCGGCGTGGCCGCTATCGCGGCGGCTCTGCTGGCGTGGCTGGTGATGAAGCTGTTGGTCAGAAGGGACCGGGGGCGCTTTTTCCTGATGACGGCGTCTTTCGCCGCTGTGGGGGTCCTCTTTCTGTACATTTTCTTGGTGAAACAAGGGCTGTTTGAGTTCCTGGCCCTCCGGTTTGATCTGGATACCATGGGCCGGCGGGAGCTGAGCGAGTTCATTGACCGGTACTACTGGGTCGGCCCCAATTATTTCGGGAACGGAGCGGGGTTTGTATCCCGCCTGTTCTCCGACCTGCCGGAGGACTGGACCATTCGGGCCCTCCACAACGACATTCTGATGCTCTATATCGACATCGGATTTTGGGGCTTCTGGATGTGGATGCTGTGCTATCTGCCCCTGCGGGTCTGGTGCATCAGCAAATGGCAGGGACTGCGGCACGGAGCTTTATGCCTGTGCCTCCAGACCTATGTCCTGGCCACGGCGGCCACGGACAATACGCTGTATTACGTCTATGTGACCGGCGCCTTGGCCATCTGCCTGATGAGCGGCGGCCTGGAGGAGCCGGGGGAGGAGGATCATGCTTTACTGCACCGCGAAAACACCCCATCTAAGTATGCCCCTAAGCGGCTTGCAAATGCTGGAGGATCAAGGTAAGCTCCGGTTCTCCTTTTCGTTGGACCGGGAGAACCGGCGGGGGCTCCCCTATGCCCAGCTTCTGGAGGCGGAGGGCGGCGGGAGACGGATTATCTTCGATCTGTCCGACGGCTATGGGTCGGTGGAAAAGCGGGCCCAGCCGTGGCTTGCGGAGCGGGCGGACATCCTGTTCCGGCGAAGCTTCTCCCCGGCGGAGACGGCGAAGCTGCCTCCGGCTCTGCGGGGCCGGGTGCGGCCCTGGGGATTTCATTTCCACGTCTCCTGTCCGGGAAACCCCATGGATCAGGTCACATCCCTGGGGGAGCGAAAGGGCGAGCTCTTTCAGTGGATTTTTAACGGCGCGCCCCGGAGCTATTTTACCCTGGAAAAGTTTGAGCGCCCGCCGGAGTGGAAGCGGGAGCCGTCGGTGCTGTTTTACACCCGGCTGTGGCACGTGCCGGAGGGGGACGAGCTGTCTGAACAGGTGGCGGCACTGAACCGGAGCCGCCTGGAGCTGGTGGCGGAGCTGAAGCGCCGCTATGGGCGGCGGTTTACCGGCGGCGTCCAGTTCGACCCCCGGGCGGTCAGACGGTACGGGGGCCTTATGTCCGGCATCGCCGCCACCAGCCGGAGGCGCTATCTGGAGACCATGCACCGGGCCGACATCTGCGTTGGGTCCACAGGACTGCACGGCTCCATCGGCTGGAAGACGGCGGAATATCTGGCGGCGTCCAAGGCGGTGGTGAACGAGACCCTTCAGTTTGAGGTGCCCGGGCCCTTCCAGGCGGGGGTGAATTACCTCCCGTTTACCGATGCGGAGGGCTGTCTGGCCCAGGTGGAGAGGCTGATGGCCGACCCAGACCGGACCTACGCCATGGCCCAGGCAAATCAGGCGTATTATCAGTTCTGGGGGAGGCCGGACCGGGTGATGGCAAACGCGCTGGCTCAGGTGTTCCCCGGATTTGAGTGCGAGGTGGGAAACGGGTGAAAATCAGTGTGGTAATACCGGTGTACCGTGTGGAGTGGTACCTGGACCGGTGTATGGCCTCCCTGGTGGCCCAGACCTATTCTGACTGGGAGGCAATCCTGGTGGACGACGGCTCCCCGGACCGCTGTCCGGAGCTGTGCGACGCCTGGGCGGTCCGGGACGGGCGTGTTCGGGTGGTTCACCGGGAAAACGGCGGGCTGGGTATGGCCCGAAACAGCGGCATAGAGGCGGCCGCCGGGGAGTACCTTCTGTTTTTGGACCCGGACGACTATTGCGAGCCGGAGCTGATGAACCGCCTGGCCGTCGCCGCAGAGGAGCAGGGGGCCGACTTGATCCTGGGCGGGCACACCCTGGTGGACGCCAAAGGGAGGAAGCGCTCCCAGATACCGCCTGAACAGCGGGTGTTCCAGGGGCCGGAGGAGATGCGGGAGCTGCTGATCCACACGGTCGGCTCCCCGCCGGAGGACCCGCTGGACTTCCGCTACAGCATGACCGTCTGCGGGCGGCTGTACCGCCGGTCCGTCGTGGAGGCGGGCGGGCTCTGGTTTGTGTCGGAGCGCCGTCTGATCTCCGAGGACCTGATCTTCAACCTGGACTTTTTGGAGCGGGCGGACAGCGCGGCGGTCATCTCCGACGCCTCTTACTGCTACTGCACCAACTCCGGTTCCCTATCCAAGCGGCACCGGGCGGACCGGTTTGAACAGGACCTGACCCTCTTCCGTGCGGTGCGGGAGCGGCTGGAGCGCTATCCGGAGGGGGAGTGGCGGCTCTGCCTGGACCGTCTGCTGATCAGCCGGGCCAGGTTTGACATCATGCAGGAGGCGGACTACCACGACCTGGAGAACCCGGCCTATCCGCTTCTGAAAAAAACGGAGGAGATTCTGCGCACCCCGGAGCTTCGGGACGCGCTGGCAGATTATCCGTGGCGGAGGCTCCCGAGGATGCAGGCGGTGTTTACCTGGTGCATGAAGCGGCGGATGCCCCGGACTATGCTGGCGCTGATCCGGCTCAAGCGGCGCTTTTTGTAGGACATGGGAGGGAAGGAGAGGATCGGAGATGAGCGGCCCCCTGGCCAGTGTGATTGTTCCAGTCTATAACGTATTCCCCTATCTGACCAAGTGCGCCGCCTCCATCCGCGGTCAGACCTATCCCAATCTGGAAATTATCCTTGTGGACGACGGCTCCAGCGACGGAAGCGGGGCGCTCTGCGACAAGCTGGCGGAGAAGGACCCCCGGGTCCGGGTCATCCACCAGGAAAACCGGGGGGTCAGCGCCGCCCGGAACGCCGGACTGAACGCCGCGTCGGGGACCTATATCTACTTTGTGGACGGGGATGACTGGGTGGAGGAGGCCCTGGTGGAGGAGACTGCCGCCATCATGGAGCGGGGCGGCTATGACTGCTGTACCTGGGGGCACACCCTGGAGGACGAGGCGAGCGTCTATCTTGGACGCAGGAGGGAGACCGTGTTCCGGTTTCCGGCGGCGGAGGAGAAGCGGCGCTTTTTGTGCCGCTGGGTCCTGCCGTGCCGGCTGGACTGGTCCGTCTGGAGCCGGGTGTTCCGGCGGGAGATCATCCAGCGAAACGGCCTGCGCTTTGCGGAGGAGCAGTCGCTGTTTGAGGACCTGGATTTTTCCTTCCGGTATCTGGCCTGCTGTCAGAACCTCTACTACCTCCCCAAGGGACTGTACGCATACCGTCAGCACGGCGCCTCGGCGCTGCATACCAGCGCGCTCCAGGCCTGGTCCGCCAATCTGCTGCGCATGGTCTGGCGGCAGGACCGGGAGTTGTCCGGCCAGCCGCTCTTCCGGCCCTTTTATGCCTACGGCGGGACCGTGCTGGCCATGCTGTTGGACAACTTTGTGAAGGGCCGGACGGCGGAGCGGGGGCTGGCCCAGGCGGCCGCCTGCCTTCAGGCGTGCGGAGAGTGGGAATATCTGCTGGAGCAGGCGGGGCTGGCCGTCGAGGACCGCCGGGGCATCCGGGAGGCCTGCGGACGCCGCCTGGGTGGGCAGGTTTTTGGATTTTATCAGTACCTCCTGACCGGAGACCCGGCGGCGTATCGAAGGGCGAACCGGGTCCAGACCTGCTACTCGGCGCTGCGCGACCTGAAAAACAAGCTGCTATATAGACGGAGGAAATGAAATGAAGCTGTCCGTAATCGTGCCGGTCTACAATGTGGAGGCGTATGTGGGGGACTGTCTGGACGCCCTTCTGGACCAGGGGCTGGGGGATACGGAGTATGAGATCCTCTGCGTGAACGATGGCAGCACCGACGGGAGCCAGGAAATATTGGAGGAGTACAGGCGGAAAAACCGTCAGATCTCCGTCATCTGCCAGGCCAACCAAGGGCTCAGCGCCGCGCGGAACACGGGGCTTCGGGCGGCGTCCGGGGCGTATGTGTACTTCATAGACTCTGACGACCTGCTGGAGCGGAGAGCCTTGGGCGATTTATACGCCTTGGCGGCGGAGCATGATCTGGATATGATCCTGTTCAGCTACCAGCGCTTCGCGGACGGGACAGCTCCCTCTTTGACGGAGCAGACTGTGGACCCGGGGCGGCTGCGCCTGTTCCGGGACCCGATGGAAATGCGGCGGCACAGGGGTGTGCCCGACTGGAGGACGGCCTGGAACTACTTGGTCCGGCGCTCGGTGCTGGAGGAGTTTGGCCTGACCTTCCCGGAGGGGAGCCTCTTTGAGGACGAGGAGTTTAACTTCTGGCTGGACCGCTGCGGGTCGGCCTGCGGGTATCTGGACCAGAAGCTTTATCACTACCGGCAGCGGGAGGGGAGCATCCTGCGGACCTTTCAAAGCGACGAGGGATTTCCGCCCTACATCCAGGGCCGGGTAAAGCTGGCCGCCCGTCACCGGAGGATTTTAGAGGACTTCCGGGCGGGGAACCCCCCGAGGCTCCGGCTGCCGGTTACGGAGGCGGAGCTGGAGGACCGGCTCATTGGAGAGGTGCAGGGAATTTTGAGCCGCCTGTTGGAACGGGGGGACCGGGCCCTCCTTCAGAGGACGCTGGAGGAGCTGACGGCCCAGGGCCTGTACCCCTATCCCATGCGCTGGAGACGTCTAGTCAGGAGGATGCCGCTGAAAAGGCGGCTGATCAGCACGGCCAGCTTCCTGTTTCCAGTGCGGGGATATCTCCAGCTGTGTATGCGGGTGCGGACGCTTCTGCCCCGGAGGCGGGACCGGCGGGAGGGCGGAGTATGATCGGAATTTTAACCTTCTACTGGGCGGACGACTATGGAGGAATGCTCCAGGCCTATGCCCTGAAGCGCCGGTTAGAGCTGATGGGCGAGAGGGCAGAGATGGTCCCCTACGCGCCCATAAAGCTGAGGGGACGGTACTGGCTGTGTCCGCTTTGCGCGGAGCGGAAGGACTGGGGACTTCGATATTTTTTCCACCGGTACATGTTTAAGGAGAACCTGCGGCAGGGCTGGAGCTTCTGGGCCCGAAGATGGGCCATGGGCCGGTTCCGGCGAAAATACCTGACGGCGAAGCGTCCCGCCCGCGGTGTAAGGGACCTGTTGGAGCCCTACCGGACCGTGCTGGTGGGCAGCGATCAGGTCTGGAATCCGGACATTACAGTGGACCTGGATGACGCCTACATTGGAAATATCCCCCGCCGGGAGGACTGCCGCCTGGTCGCCTATGGGGCCAGCCTGGGCGGGAAGCGCCTGCTGGAGGGCGACCGGGAGAAATTTGTCCGTCATGTGAAGGAATTTTCCGCGATTTCCCTCCGGGAGCGGACGGACGCGGCCTATGTGGAGGAACTTCTGGGCCGGAAGGTCCGGGACGTGCTGGACCCGGTGCTGCTTTTGGACGCGGCGGAGTGGAGGCGGGCAGCGAAGCCCCCCAGGGAGCGCGGCTATATCCTGCTCTACCTGACGGAGTATCACGAGCCGCTGCTCCGCTGCGCACAGGCCCTCTCCAAGGAGCTGGGGCGGGAGCTGCTGTCTCTGTCCAGGCCCTCCACCCTGGCGGGAGGCTATGCCCAGACGGTCCAGACCCGGAGCGCCGGCCCGGCGGAGTTCTTGGGGTATTTGGAGCACGCTGACTGTGTGCTGACCAACTCCTTCCACGGGACGGCTTTCTCCATCCTGATGGAAAAGCCCTTCCTCGCCTTCCGGCACAGCACTCGAAACAACCGGCTGGAGGATCTTTTGGATAAGCTGGGACTGTCCTTCCACCTGGCGGAGGAGGCCCGGCCGGAGGAGGTCCTGAAGCGCTGGGCGGAGACGGACCGGGAGGAGGTCCGGCGGCGGCTGGCGGAGGAGCGGGAGCGGTCTCTGCGATTCCTCACGGAGAGCCTGTGAGCTCAGACCGAAGGGACGAACCAAATCACTGAAACAATGAGAGGTAGAGTATGGAGGACCTTGTTTCTATTATTATTCCGGTGTATAATACGGAGGAATATCTTCGGGAGTGCGTCCGGTCGGCCCTTGCCCAGAGCTACCCTTATTTTGAACTGATCCTGATCGACGATGGCTCGGAGGATGGCAGCGCCTCGCTGTGCGCCAGTCTGTGCGGCGAGGACCAGCGTATCCGCTTTTTGTCCCAGCCCCACATGGGGGTGTCCGCCGCCAGAAATGCGGGGATGGAGGCCGCCGGCGGCAAATACCTGTTTTTCCTGGACAGCGACGACACAATGCACCCCCTCCTGCTGGAGACGCTGGTGCAGCTGTGCGAGGGCACCGGGGCGGCGCTGGCCACGGAGGTCTACCGCCATGTGGAGGCCACAGAGGCGCGGGATATTATGGACAGCTGCCGGAGCGGAGATGACCGCTCCTGGGAATACACCTATATGGACAACAGGGAGGCCCTCCGTCAGTTTTCCTCCCATGAGAACGGCTATAATTTTCACGGGATCGGCGGCAAGCTGGTGCGCCGCGACGCGGCGGGCGGACTGCGCTTTCGCGAGCACATGGGCAACAGCGAGGACACGCTGTTCGTCTATCAGCTCCTGGACCAGGGGCTGGATGCGGTGATCCTGTGGAAGGAGTGGTATGAGTACCGGAAGCACCCCGGAGGAAGCAGCCACCGCCTGAGTGTCCAGGCCTGTAAGGACAGCTATCAGTGCCTGCGGTATATCTGCAGCCGGGAGGAGGCCCGGGAGGGGGACGCGGGCATGGTCTTCTGGACGGTGGTGATCTCCGCCCGTCTCCGGCGGCTCTATGTGCGCAGCCGGAGGCGCGACAGCCGGGAGATGACCCTTTACCTGAGAGAGCTGGCCCGCGAGGAGAGTGAGAGCGAGCGTTTTCCCCTGATCCCCTGGAGGGAGAGAGTGAAGCACTATATGGCTTTCCGCTGTTATCCTCTCTATGTGCCCCTGCACGGAATTTTGACCCTGCGGTGGAGGATACGGGAGTGGAAGCAGAAGCGGGCGCGGGAGCGTGAGGGTTGGAATGGTTGAAAGAGCGTTTTGTACGGGCTGCGGCGCCTGCGCGGCGGTCTGTCCCCACCAGGCGGTCCAGATGCGAGAGGACTGGGAGGGGTTTTACTATCCAGTGGTCTCAAGGAGGTCCTGCACAGACTGCGGGCTGTGCGCCCAGGTGTGCCCCCTGACCGGAGCGCGGGAGGCCGGCGGGGAAGCCAGCTTTTTTGGCGCCAAGGCAAAGCGGGAGGATGACCGCCTGCTGGGGTCCTCGGGCGGGATGTTCCACCTGCTGGCCGCCCAGGTCCTGCGGGAGGGCGGAAGCGTGTGGGGCGCGGCCCTTGGAGAGGACGGGACGCTGCGGCACACGGAGGCCTTTGAGCAGTCCGGCCTTGCCAGGCTGACCAGGACCAAATACATACAAAGCGATATGACCCCGGTTTGGCGGAAAATCCGGGCGGAGGCCCGGGAGGGCCGGCCGGTCCTCTTCTGCGGGACGCCCTGCCAGACGGACGCCGTGCGCGCCTTTCTGGGGGAGGAGCGGGGCGGGGTGATCCTGGCGGACCTGATCTGCTTCGGGGTCCCCTCGCCGGGGCTCTGGAGGCGGTACGCCGCGCACCTTGAGAAAAGGTTTGCGGGCGCACTGGAGGGCGTTTCCTTCCGAGACAAGCGGAACAGGGACAACGGCCACACCTGCGCGGTCCAGGCCGGGGGGACGGAGCACACCTGGCCCCTGGGTGAGGACCTGTACTGCCGGTCCTATTTCCGGGGGGTGAATCTGCGGCCCTCCTGCGCTCACTGCAAGTACTGTACCACGGAGAGGGCCAGCGACATCACGCTGGGGGACTTTTGGGGCATCGAGGGGGTGCGGCCCGGCTTTGACGACGGGATGGGCTGTTCGGTGGTCATCTGCCGTACCCAGGCGGGGAGCGCGCTGTGGGAGCGGGTCCAGGGGGACGCCCATTGGTTTCCCTGCCGGAGGGAGGAGGCGGCCAACGTGAGCCAGCCCCGCCTGCGGGAACCGACCCGGGCCCACCCCCGGCGGCGGCTGTACATGGGGCTGTGGAGAGTTCTTCCCTTTTCCCTCTGGCTGAAGCTGTGCCGTCGGATGTGAGCCGTGAGGAGGTTGTGAAAATGCTGAAAAAGCTGGGTTCCCTTCTGGACCGGTCCCAAAGGGCGGCGGTGCGGCGCTTCGCGCTGCTGTGCCTGTTCAGCCCGGCGGCGGATATGGTGGGCGTGTCCATGATGATTCCGGTGCTCCAGCAGGCGTTTCAGCGGGGGGCGTCCAGCCATCTGGCGGGGCGGGTATTTCTTCTGGCCCTGGTGCTGATGCTGGTGGGCGTGTTTGAGCTGATCCGGGGCCGGTTTTCCACCGCCCTGGTGGTGGACCTGTCTCACAGCTGGTCGGTGAGGATCTATGAGATGTACGGCATGGAGGAGCTGGAGGACCACAACCGGAGGACCCCCATACAGGCGGCGGAGGGGGTGCGGACAGACACCGCCGTCTGCGCCGGGATGATCCCCGCCTATTTGAGTCTGGCGGTGGACGGCATGACCACGGCGGCTTACGCGCTGGCTCTGACTTATGTGGCCCGGGGCGTGGGGGCGGTGAGCTGTCTCCTGATGGCGGCGCTGATGGCGGTGCTCTACGGCTATAGCCGCTTTCATGCGTCGCGGTACGGGGAAAAACGGCGGAGGCTAGAGATTCAGGCCCGGGGGATGGTCTCCACCATGTACGGCTCCTATAAGGAGATCAGGGTGGATGCCAACCGAAAAAATCTGCTGGAGCGGTACAGAGGGGCCAGCGCCGCCTGCGCCCAGGTGCAGAAGGACTACGCCTTTGCCCGGGGGCTGCAGGGCATCGTTTTGCGGGACGCCATGCAGTCGGCGGTATTTCTGCTTCTGGCGGTCCTTCTGATGTCAGGGGTGGACCTGTCCCATATCCTGCCCGAGATGGTGATTTTTGTCACTCTGCTGACCCGGATGCTTCCGGTGTCGAAGCGGATTGTGGAGACCCTGACCGGAATCCAATTCGGGTCCAAATACTGCGAGGTCCTCTGCCAGGAGCTGGAGCGCCACGACGCTCTGCTGCGGGCGGAGGCGGAGCGGAAGCGCCTGCGGGAGAAGCGGGTGACCCTGTCCCAGGGCATCCGGGTGGAGCATCTGAGCTTTCAGTATGCCAACGGGAAGCGGATCTTTGAGGATGCCTCCATGGAGGTCCCGGCGGGGTGCTCCGTGGCGGTCATCGGGCCCTCCGGCGAGGGGAAAACCACGCTGCTGGACCTGATCCTGGGGTTGCTGCACCCCCAGGAGGGCCATATCTGGTACGACGACTTCGATCTGGCGGAGGGCGCCGACGGCCATGGGGCGTGCCGGGGGGAGATCGGCGCGGTGGTCAGCTATATCCCCCAGACGGTCTTTCTGAACGACGAGACGGTGCGCTACAATGTGGCCTTCACGGCGAATGAGGCGGACTGGTCGGAGGAGCGCGTCATTCAGTGCCTCCAGTGCGCCCAGGTCTGGGAGGACGTGCGGGAGATGCCGGAGGGGCTGGATACGGTGATCGGGCGCAACGGCGCGGCCATCTCCGGCGGACAGAGACAGCGTATCGCCCTGGCCCGGGCGCTGTATAAGGAGTCGGAGATTCTGATTATGGACGAGGCCACCGCCGCGCTGGACATGGAGACCGAGCGGGCGGTGATCGACTCCATCCGGCATATGAGGGGAAACAAGACGCTGCTGATGGTGACCCACCACCTCAGTCTGGCGAATGAGTGCGAGCGGGTATACAGGCTGGAGAATCGGAAGCTGGTAAGGGTGCGGTGAGATGACGGGGGATCAGGGAACAAGGGGCCGGGTGTCCGTGGTGACGCCGGTCTATAACGGCGCGGCCTATGTAGGACGGCTGCTGGAGTCCGTCCTGGTCCAGACCTGGCCGCAGGTGGAGATGATCCTGTCGGACGACGGCTCCCAGGACCGGACTGTGGAGATGGCCCGGGCCTTTCAGGAAAAATTTGAGGCCCGGGGCTATTCCCTTCAAATCGTTACCGGGCCCCACAAGAACGCCTCTGCCGCCATCAACCGGGCTCTGCCGCTGGTGACGGGGGAATTTCTCGTCTGGCCGGACAGCGACGACGCCCTGGCCCCGGAGTCTCTCCGCCGGCGGGCGGAGTTTCTGCGGGCCAACCCGCAGTACCAATGCGTCCGTTCCCTGGCCCGCTACCGGTACGAGGATGGAAGCCCCGCCCCCAGGCAGGAGGTCATGGAGCGGGGGGAGGGGGAGGAGCTGTTTTTCCCCGTCCTGTGGGGAAGAAGTTTTGTGTGCTGTGGATGCTATATGCTGCGCTGTGAGGCTTTCTTTTCCATCTACCCCCGGCGGAGAATCCCCGAGTATGACGTGGGGCAGAACTTTCAAATGCTCCTCCCCATGCTGTACGCCCACCGCTGTCCCACCCTCCAGGAGGCGCTGTACACGGTCTATGTGCGCCCGGACAGCCACTCCCGCCGGGTGCTGACGCAGGGGGAGGAGGCGGCGAAGTATGCCGCCTTCGAGGCGCTGGTGGATGAGATCGCCGGGATATGCCGCGTCAGCGTCCCGGAGGAGCGGCTTCAGATTGAGTGCTGGAAACGCCGGCGGCGGTATTCGCTCCGCAAGCGCTGGCGGCAAAAAAGAGAGGCGGCGGCGGAGCTCTGGTGGCTCCTCCGCCACGGAGACATGGGGATTGGCTCCGCCGTCAAGGAGGCGGCGGAGCTGTTGGGAGGGCCTCGGCTCCGCCGGCTTTGGCGGAGTCTCCGGGACTGGAACGGAGGCCTGTTTGGGAGACGAGGCAAAGGAGGAGGACGATGAAATGGCGAAGCCGCTGATTTCGGTCATCATTCCGGTGTACAAGGTGGAGGCGTATCTGGAGCGCTGTATGGAGACTGTAGTACACCAGAGCTATCGAAACCTGGAGATCATTTTGGTGGACGACGGCTCTCCCGACCGCTGTCCCGCCATGTGCGACGCCTGGGCCCGGCGGGATGGCCGGATACAGGTGATCCACAAGGCCAACGGCGGCCTCTCAGAGGCCAGGAACTGGGGCCTGCGGGCGGCCTCGGGGACCTACATCTCCTTTGTGGATTCAGACGACTGGCTCTCTCTGGTCATGCTGGAGCGGATGGAGGAGGCCATGGAGGCCTATGGGACGGATATGGTCATATGCCAGTTTGTCTACGTTAAAGAGGACGGCCTGTGTGAGAAGTCGGTGGAAGGGGACTACCCGGACGAGGTCCTTTCCGCCCGGGAGGCGGTGAAGCTGCTGCTGGAGGACACCAGGGTGACGAGCCACGTCTGGCGGAAGCTGTACAAGCGGGAGCTGATCCCTGCGGATGTGTTCCCCGTGGGCAGGAACTACGAGGACATCTTTGTCATGCACCGACTGATTTTGAAATGCCGGAGCGTCGTCTGCCTGAACAGCGCCTACTATTTCTACCGGTATGTCCCCCAGGGGATCGTGCGGTCCCGGAGCCCCGAGACACTGCGGAGCTATCTGGAGGGCCACCGGATACGGCGTCGGGAGCTGCTGGAGTCCGTCCCGGACCTTCGGGAACAGATCGACCTTGGGTGGGCCCGGGGCGTCCTGACCATTTGGCAGAGCTTGAAGGAGCTGGATAAGGGACAGCTTCGCCCCCTGCGGGAGGAGGTAAAGCGGGAGCTTTCCGGAATCAGGGCCGGGGCGGTCATGAGGACCTACCCGAACAGGTGGCTGCGTCTGCGGCTGGACGGGCTGGTGGTAAAGTTGTGCCCCTGGGCGGAGGGGGCCATGTACCGGCTTCTGCTCTCAGACCGTAGCCCGGGCGGCCGGGCTGGACAGAGGTGCAGATATGTCCTTGGGAGCGCCTGGAGCTTTCTCCGTCTTTGCCGGGAGCATCTGGGCCGGGGGAAGGCCTTTTGGATCTTCTGCGTTCCAGAGTACGGCAATTTGGGAGACCAGGCGCTGCTGCTGGCGGAGGAGGCCCTGATCCGGCGGTATTTCCCCGAGTGCCGGATCTGCGAGGCACCGCTTTACCAGCCCGGCGGGCGGCTTCTGGCAAGGCTGGTGCGCCCGGGAAGCTTCTGCGCCATCCAAGGGGGCGGGAATTTCGGGACGATGTACCCGGGGATTCACCGGACCCAGGAGAGCATGATCTATGCCCTGCGCCGGCGGCGGGTGTTTGTGTTCCCTCAGACGGTTTTTTACGGTGGCGCGCAGGGGGAGCAGATGCTCCAGCAGACCAGGAGGGTTTATAAAAAATGCGGCAAGCTCTGTATCTTTGCCCGGGAGCGGACCTCCTATGAATTTCTGCGGGAGCAATTCCCGGACACAGCGAGCGCGCTGATGCCGGATATGGCCCTCTTCCTGCCCCCCGTCACCAGCGGGAGGGCCCGCCGGGGGGCTCTGCTGGGCATCCGCCCGGACGGCGAACGGACCATCACGGACCGGGACTATGGCCGGGTGCTGTCCCTGCTGGAGGAGCGCTTTGGCCGGGTGGAGGACTTCGATACCCACGTGTACCGGGACCTGAGCCCGGAGGAGGCAAAGCGGGAGCTGGCCGCGCTGTGGGACCGGATGGCCGGGGCGGAGGTGGTGGTGACCGACAGGCTCCACGGGATGATCTTCGCGGCGATGACCCAGACACCCTGCGTGCTGTTGCCCAGCAGGAGCCACAAGATCGAAGGCGTCTATCAGTGGCTGGCCCCTCTGCCCTACGTCAGACTGTGCCGGGACATGGGGGAGCTGGAGGACGCCCTGAATCAGGTCCTCTCCTGCGGGAGGCCGGTTTACGCCCTGGAGGAGACGGAGAACATGTTCCGCGAGATGGCCGGCATCATCCGGGGCACGGCGGAGCGATAGACGGAGGGCGGTATGGACGGCTCACGGACCAGAAAATCCATTATTAACCTATCCTTCAACGCCGCGAGCCAGCTGATGACGGCGTTGATCTCCTTTGTGACGAGAACGGTGTTCATCCAGGTGTTTTCCACCAAATATCTGGGGATGAACGCCGTATTCGCCGATGTGCTCAGCCTCCTCTCCCTGGCGGACCTGGGGATTGGGACGGCTATGAGCTACAGTTTTTACAGGCCGCTGGCCGAGGGGGATACCCGGAGGGTGACGGCGCTGGCGGGGTTTTACCAAAGGCTGTACCGGAGGGTGGCGGCGGCGGTGACGGCGGCGGGACTGCTGCTCATCCCTGTTCTGCCCCGGATCATTACGACGGAGGTGGGCCGGGACCGGCTCACCCTGTACTATCTAATCTCCCTGGCGGGGACCGCGCTGTCCTATCTGTGCTACAGCCGCACGGCGGTGCTGGCGGCGGACCAGAGGGGCTACGTCTCCGCCAGACTGGGCATGGCGATGGGACTGCTGCGCATGGCGGCGCAGCTGGCGGCAATGCTGTGGTTCAAAAGCTACACCGGCTATCTGGCAGCGGGAGCGGCGGGGGCGCTGATTCATAATGTGCTGACATCCCGGGCGGCGGTGAGGCGGTACCCCTTTCTCCGGGACCGGGCCGAGCTGGACCGGGAGGACGCCCGGGGCATTTATCAGAGCATCGGCGCGGTGTTTCTGTACAAGCTGTCCCCCCTGCTGTTGAACGCCACCGACCATATCCTGATTTCCGTCATGGCCGGGACGGCGCTGGCGGGGCTGTATTCCAACTATCAGCTGATTCAAAACCAGCTGACCAGGTGTATCTCCCTGGTATTCACCTCCCTGACGGCCAGCGTCGGCAACCTGGTGGTGCGTGAGGGGGAGGACCGCCGCCACGAGGTCTTTCAGTGTGAGCAGGCGGTCAGCTTTGTGGTCTGCGCGGTGGCTGTGCCCTGCTACACGGCGCTGGTCAACGACTTTATCTCCATCTGGCTGGGCCGGGACTTTCTTCTCTCTCCAGGGGTGGTGTGCGCCGCCGGGCTGAACCTCTACCTGAGCTGTGTCCTCCAGCCCCTGTGGTCCTACCGGGAGGCCACCGGCCTGTATGCCAGGACCAAGTGGGTGATGACGGTCTGCGCCGGGCTGAACATCCTCCTCTCTGTCCTGCTGGGACTGTGGATGGGGACCGCTGGTATTCTGCTGGCCTCCGCCGCCGCGCGGCTGGCCACCTATGTGTGGTATGAGCCAAAGCTCCTCTTTCGGGAGTACTTCGGCCGGAGCCCGGCCCCGTATTTCCGCCGGATTTTTCAAAACGCCGCCCTCACCGTCCTCCTCACCGCCGCCCTGGCCGGACCGGACCGGGCCCTCCCCGCCGCCTCCTGGCTCGGCTGGACGGCGAAGGCCGCCCTGTCCGCTGCTCTCTGCCTCGCCGCCGCGGCGGCCCTGTACGGGCCGTCGAAGGAGCTGGCCCCCCTGTGGAAAAAGCTGGGAGATCACAGAAGGGGCTGAATAGGAAGGACCCCGCTCAATCCAGAGGTTGAGCGGGGTCCTTTCCAAATAAAATCGCGCCAATTCCCAGCAGCAGGGACACCCCCATGCAGATCCAGGGGCTGGTGGAATGGATGCACATGGGGAAGGAGGTGCTTCCGCAGATCAGAACAAGGAAGCCCCAGCCCCGCAGGTCCTCCCGCCCCCACTGGCGGGTCCAGAGCTTGTACAGCCCCAGCAGCCAGCTGCCGACGGCGAGGGCGATGGGCACATAGGCGAAGACCATATAGGTGACGGACACCGGCCCTCGGAGGTCTTGATTTCCAAACACGAAAGCCAGCAGGCAGAACAAAGCGGCAAACAGCGCCGCGCAGACCCCAAAGCGCCAGTCCTTCCAGGCGTTGCTCATTTTGATCCCCCTCCTTTGCTCCAGTGTGGCCGATTGGCCTCCGAAAGTCAAGGCGTTGGGGACAGGTGGTCGTTTTTCCCGGATAATCGGTGAAAAAAGCCGCTCTGACGAGCGGCTTTCAGCCTGTCGAAAAAGTCTGCCTTTTGGTAGACTTTTTCATGTAAAGATGATAAAATAGGGAGTAAGGGGTGAGGGAAATGTTGGAGCGAGGGAAAAATGAGCGAGGGGTCATAGAAATGGTGGACACAGAAAGCCTGGTGCCGCCCGAACATCTATTGCGGCAGGTGGATGCAGCGGTAGATTTCGAGAAATTGTACGAAATCGTGGAGGCGTTGTACAGCGAAGAAGAGGGCCGGCGGAGCATCGACCCAGTGGTGCTATTCAAAATCGTATTGCTGCAGCATCTGGATGGGAATGTATCTTTGCGGGGAACGTTGCGCAGAGCCCAGACAGATATAGCATACCGGTGGTTTTTGCGATACACGCTGAGTGAGGAGCTGCCCCATTTTTCCACGGTGAGTTACAACTTCCGGCACCGGTTTACTTCAGAAACCATAGAGGCAGTATTTCGATGGATATTGGAGGAGGCGGGCAGTGCGGGAGCACTGACCCCGGCGGCGGTATTTATAGATGGGACACACATCAAAGCCAGCGCAAATCTGAAGAAGAAAATGAAGCAGGAAGTACCGGCAGCGGCAAAACGATACCAGGAAGAACTGCTGGCGGAAGTGAACGCGGACCGGGAGGCTCATGGAAAAAAGCCACTGGATGATGAAGAAGAACCACCCAAAGCTGGAGGGAAGAAACAGGACAATACCTCAAAAAAGAAGCAGGCCCGGAGGAAGAAAGAGGCGAAAAAGCAGAAAACAGTAACGGTATCCACCACAGACCCGGAGAGTGGAATGTTCCACAAAGGGGAGCACAAGCGGTGCTTTGCTTATGAGGCCCATACCGCCTGTGACAAGAGCGGTTACGTATTGGAAACAGTGGTCACCCCCGGAAATGTCCATGACAGCGTGGCGTTTGACGATGTTTACGACAAATTGATTCAATCGTTTCCAGAGGTGGAAACAGTGGTGGCAGATGCCGCCTACAAGACCCCGCATATTTGCAAAAAGGTATTTCGAGATGGCCGGGTATTGTCTACAGCCTACAAGCGGCCCACGACGATGAAGGGTGGACATCCCTGGTGGTCTTACGTCTACGATGAATATTATGACTGCGTGATCTGCCCAGAATACCACATCCTGTCCTACCGCACCACCAACCGGGATGGATACCGTGAATACCGCAGCGATCCGACAATTTGTGCCCAGTGCCCCACCCGGCATTTATGTACAAAATCCAAAAGCTTCGTAAAGACTGTCCTGCGGCACATCTGGAAGGGCTATGAGGAACTGGCCGATGATGCCAGGTACACCCCGGAGTACAAGCAGCTCTATGCAAGGCGCAAAGAGACCATTGAGCGAGTTTTTGCCGATGCAAAAGAAAAACACGCCATGCGCTATACCGTTTACCGTGGTCTGGCCCAGGTTTCCAACTGGGTGAGGCTTAAATTTGCTGCCATGAACCTCAAAAAGTTGGCAAGATGGAAAGCCAGAAAGCGCTTTGCTCCGCCTTCCTCCACACCCTCCTCCTACATTTTATTCCTCGTTAACGTTGTGGCCTGTCTGGCTTCATTACCAGACAGGCCATTTTTCGACAAGCTGAAAAGCCGCTCTGACGAGCGGCTTTTTTCACACATATCCGTACATGCCCCGGACGGAGACCTCCCCGGCGGAGATAGTCTCCCGCTTGCCGTTGTAGTGCTCGACGACCAGGTTGAAGCTGTCGTCGATCTCCAGGGCGAAGGCCTGGCGGCGGGCGGTGGGGGTGATGAGCTGGACCTGATGGCCGGTGGTGACGCAGGCGGCCCGGTATTTTTCCAAATACTCGGCCTTGTCCTCGGGGTAGGCGGCGTACATCCGGTCCAGGGCCAGAATGACCTGGGCGGCCAGGTCGGCCCGGCGCACGGGACGGCCCAGGGCCTGGGACAGGGAGACGGCCATTTCCCGCACCTCGTCGGAGAAGTCCTCCGGCCCCTGATTCACGTTGATGCCGATGCCGGTGACCACATAGTCCAGGGTGTTGGTCTCGCTGACCAGGCTCAGCTCGGTGAGAATGCCCACCAGCTTTTTCCCGCCCAGGACGATGTCGTTGGTCCACTTGATCTGGGGGCGGACGCCGCAGCAGGCCTCAATGCCGTCGCACACCGCCACCGCCACCCAGGCGGTGAAGTCGGATACCTGCTCCGGCTCCAGGTCGGGGCGGAACAGGGCGGACAGGTAGAGCCCCTTGCCCCGGGGGGACTGGAAGCCCCGTCCCCGGCGTCCCCGGCCTCCGGTCTGCTCCTCGGCGGTGACCACCAGGCCCTCGGGGGCCCCGACCATGGCCTGCCGCTTGCACTCGGTATTGGTGGAGTCGGTCACGTCCAGGCACATGAGCTGAGAGCCGATTTTCGCGTCGGACAGCAGGCCGAACAGCTCGCCCACCCGCAGGCGGTCGGGGGCGTCCTCCAGGCGGTAGCCCCGGTTGGGGGCGGAGGCGATGGTGTAGCCCTCCTGCCGCAGGCCCTCGATGGCTTTCCAAACGCCGGCCCGGCTGATGCCCAGGGTCCGGCTCATAGCCTCCCCGGACAGGTATTCCTCTGGCCGCTCCCGCAGCATAGCCAGCACTCTTTCACGGCTCATAGGCGTTCCTCCCTTTAGGAAGGGCCGGGCAAAAGCCCGGCCCTCATGTCATAGTTACTGCTCGTCCCCAATCAGGCCGTAGTCCCCGTCGTTGCGGCGGTAGACCACGGAGAAGGCCCCGTCGGCCTCCTCATCCCGGAAGGCGAAGAAGCTGTGCCCCACCAGGTTCATCTGGAGGATGGCCTCCTCCCGGGTCATGGGCTTGATAGGGAAGGTCTTGCTGCGGACGATGCGGTACTCGCCCTCCTCCGGCTCCTCGGGGGCGAAGGTGGACACCTCGCTCACGTCCAGGGCCCGCTCAAAAGCGCCCTGACGCAGACGCTTCTCCAGGCGGGTCTTGTTCTTGCGGATCTGCCGCTCCAGGGTGGTAACGGCGGCGTCGATGGAGGCGTGCATATCGGAGGTGCTCTCGGATACCCGGTAGATGGTGCCGCTGGAGCGGATGGTGATCTCCACCTTGTTGTTCCGCTCCTTCTCCACACTGAACGTGATGGCGGCGGTAGCGTCCTCCTTAAAGAAACGGTCCAGCTTGCCCACCTTTTTCTCCGCGTACTTGTGTACGGCATCGGGCAGGGTCACCTTTTTGTCCGTAAATACGAATTTCATAGAATCGCTCCTTTCGCCCAGAGGGCTGGTATAAACCGGAGGAGAGGTTTCCACCGATTATCCCTATTATACCACAGAGCGAGTAAAAGTCCAATGGTTTTTGTTAATTTTTTCTAAATTCTTCTTCCGCCGATGAGGACGGCCCGCACATTGCCCAGCAGCTCCAGGGGGTGGCGGTCTGTGACCACCAGGTCGGCCTCCTTGCCGGGGGTCAGGGAGCCCAGGTCCTGGTCCAGTCCGGCGATTCTGGCGGCGCTGATGGTGATAGCGGCCAGGGCGGTCTCCTGGTCCAGCCCGCCCTTGACCGACATAGCGGCGCACAGGGGCAGATACTGGACGGGCACCTCCGGGTGGTCGGTGCAGATGGCGAAGGGCACGCCGCCCCGCGCCAGAAGGGCGGGGGTATTCAGGGACATGCCGGCCAGCTCCGGCTTGGAGCGGTCCCCCAGGCAGGGGCCGGTGATGACCGAGACCCCCTCCTCCTGGAGAAAATCCACAATCAGGTGGCTGGCCGTGCCGTGGACGATGACGCACTTCAGCCCGAACTCTTTGGAGATGCGTACGCCGGTCACGATGTCGTCGGCCCGGTGGGCGTGGATGTGGACGGGCAGCTCCCCACGGACCACCGGGAGGAGGGCCTCCAGCTTGGCGTCGTAGTCGGGGGGATCGGTGTCCTCATCCTGTGCCGCCTTGTCCAGCTTCTCCCCGTACTCGACGGCCTTCCGCAGGTTTTCCCGAATGATGGCGGTAATGGCCATTCTGGTCACTGGGGCCTCGTCCCGGTTATGGTAGACCTGCTTGGGGTTTTCCCCCAAAGCCAGCTTCATAGAGGCCGGGGCCCTCACCACCATGGCGTCCACCCACCGCCCGTCGGTCTTGACGGCGGCGAACTGCCCGGAAATAGGGTTGGCCGACCCGGGCCCGGTGAGCACCGTAGTCACCCCCGCCGCCCGGGCCTCGGAAAAACAGCGGTCCAGGGGATTGATGGCGTCGATGGCCCGGAGATGGGGGGTGCAGGGGTCGGTCTCCTCGTTGCCATCGTCGCTCTCGAAGCCCAGCGCGTCCCCGAACATCCCAAGGTGGCAGTGGGCGTCGATGAAGCCGGGGCAGATGTGCCCCCCCTGGGCGTCGATGACCTCACCCTCCCAGCTGGCGGGCAGGCCCTCCATGGGCCCCACCTTCGCGATTTTGCTCCCGGACACGGCCACATAGCCGTTTTCGATGACAGGGCCGTCCATGGTGTGGACGGTTCCGTTGATAATCAGCATAAGCGTTCTCCTTACAAATAGGAATCAATGACCTCTTATATCTAATTCGTGAAAAATAGTGTTATTACTTCCCCATGAATAGACAATATAATAATTATTTCCTTTTATATCTGCTTTAAATGTCAACGTTGCATGTTCAATAATCCTTATATCTGTATTTGTCTGATTTTCGACTATACATTTCCATTCACTGTCTGCAAATTCAGAATAGTATTCTTTTAATTCATCCAAAGAAAGTTCACTTTTAATTAAAATTGCTCCAAAATATTGCATTCCATTTCCGTTTCCAACCAATTTCCCCGCTTTATATATCGACTCAATCAATTCCGTGTTATTGGGGAGACGGAAATGTACAAGTTCATTTGCCGTTTTTTTCGCTATAGTATCATTTACAATTGGCGCGGCGGTGAAAATAGATAAAAGAATAATCGCCGCAGTTAAAACAATGATAACCAGCTTTTTTCTGATACCGCTCCAGGTGGGCATAGACCGACCCTCCAAAAAACGACAAAGCTTCCTATTGACTGAAATGGAAAATTATGGTAGACTTGTCCCGGCTCAACCAATATGCTATCTCCCCGCACATGGACGTTCCGAAAGGGGCGTCTTTTTTATGTGCCTGTAGGGCGCGGCGGCCCCTGCATTACGGAAAAGAGGCCGTCCGGAGGACGGCCCCAAAGCATGTCGATCTACCGGCGTCCGCCGCCGCCCCGGCGGTTTCCGCCCTTCTTCTCGATGTAGCGCAGCTCGGACAGCTTGCTGTCGGAGGACTGCATAAACTGCTTCAGCCGGTCCTCGAAGTCGGTGGGCTCCTTGGGAGGCTGGTGGACGAAGCCCATGGGCCGGGAGCCGCCCTGACGGGGGCGTCCGCCTCCGCCGCCCGGACGGCCCTGTCTGGGGGGGCGCTGGGGCGGGGGTTCGACCTGCCGGATGGACAGATTGATGCGGTTGGACTGGTCGATGCCGATGATCTTGACCTTGACCTCCTGTCCCTCGTGGAGATGGTCGCTCACCTCGTTCACATAGGTATAGGCGATCTCTGAGATATGGACCAGGCCGGATCTCCCCTCCGGCAGGGACACGAAGGCCCCGAACTTTGTGATTCCTGTCACTTTGCCATCCACGATGGCGCCTACCACTAACTCCATTGGCAAGAAATGTCCTCCCTTGTACAGTTTCGCTTTTACACACACAACACAGGCGGAGCCGGGTTTCGTCAGTTCGCCACGTCGACGAACAGGGTCTCGCCCTTCTCCACATAGCCCCGGTCCCGGGCCACCCGCTCCAGCATCTCAGGGTTGTCGCTGTTTGCGATGGCGTCGGCCAGCTTTTGGTTTTCCAGCTGCTGGCTGACCACCTGATGGGCCAGCTCGTCCCGCTGGGCCTGAACGCCGGAGATCTTCCCTCTCAGGTTCAGGAGGGTGATGGCCATATAAATCAGCAGGGCCAGTACGACCAGCTTGGTTAAAAATCCGGCTCGCTTGAAGGTCATAGCAGCCATCTCCTTTCTCCCGAAGGGTGCGTCTGCGGGCAGCGGCGTCCAGCTGCCTCGCCGTGTCCTTCATTCTATACCATTTCGCTCCGGAAAGGAAGATGTTTTTTATAAGTTTTCTGATTTTTTTCATAATAGACAAGGCCAGCCCCAGGGGAAAGGTCAAAATACCCAAAAAAGCGGCGGTCAGGTCGGCTCCCAGATAGCCCAGGCGGAGCAGCCAGGGGCTGACGGCCCAGAAATAGAGGGCTCCGCCGGCCAGGCAGAAGGCCGCGCCGTACAGCCGGATCTGCCCGCCCCAGGCATCCTGGGACCAGAGGAACAGCCCCCCCGTGGCCGTCAGCCAGAACAGCAGGTCCAGTATCGGCCCCAGGGCCGGGATTTTCACCCGCACCCGCAGAATGCGGAACAGGTCGTACAGCACCCCCATGCCGCCGCCCAGGAGCAGGGCCTGACACAGGGCCCTGGCCTGTTGGGCCAGATCGACGCTCATCCGCCCAGCAGCCGGGAGAGCAGTCCGCCCCGGGACCGGTTCTCCTCCCCGTAGATCAGGGCGTTGACCCGCCCCTCCACCTTCAGGTCCCCGCCGTCCAGGGACAGCTTCTCAATGTGGAGCTCATCCCCCTGGATCTCCAGGGCCCCCTGGGCGGTGGTGAGGTAGATGGTGCTCTCGTCAAAGCTCTCCACCTCCTCCACGCCGGAGATGACCAGCTGCTCCCGCTCCTCCAGAATGATCCGGTGGCTCGGCTCGGGACGGGCCCGGTCGTCCACAAATGCCATAGAAATTCCCCCTTTCTCTCTATCCTATGGATTGGGTGGGGGCGTTTATGCCAAAATCGTCCAATTCGCACATAGAAACTGTGTTCTGTTTGGAGTAGAATAGAGGAAAACGGCCCAGAAGGAGAGTTTACTATGATAAAGGCCATTTTCTTCGACATCGACGGGACGCTGGTCAGCTTCAAGGCCCACCGCATCTCACCGGCTGTGCTGGACGGGCTGTACCGCCTGCGGGAGAAGGGAATCAAGCTGTTCATCGCCACTGGACGCCAGCGGGAGGCGGCGGAGGGGGCGGTGGGGGTGTTCCCCTTTGACGGGTACATCACCGTCAGCGGACAGTTCTGCTTCGCCGGGGACGCCGTCCTCCGGGACAACCCCATCCCGCCTGACCGCGCCGCCCAGCTGATCGGCCTCCTGGAGCGGACCGGGAGCCCCTGCGTGTTTTTGGAAGGCATGGAGAGCCGGACGGTCAACCCGGACGCCCGGCTGGAGCTGTTCCCGGAGCAGCTGAACATCCCCATTCCCCCCGTCGTCCCCCTGCGGGAGATGCTGGAGCGGAAATTTTACCAGGCGGTGGCCTTCTGCACCCGGGAGGAGCAGCAGGCCGCGGGGGAGGACTTCTTCCCGGGGCTGGACGTGCTGCGCTGGCACCCCGCCTTTGTGGACATTGTTGCCCCTGGAGGGGGGAAGGACCTGGGGATGGACGTGATTCTGGACCACTTCGGCATCGACCTGTCCGAGACCATGGCCTTCGGCGATGGGGAGAACGACCTGCCTATGCTCCGCCACGCCGGAATCGGGGTGGCTATGGGCAACGCGGAGCAGATGGTGAAGGATGAGGCCGGCTATGTCACCGGCTCGGTGGATGAGGACGGCATCCTCACCGCCCTGGAGCACTTCGAACTGCTTTGACCTGTCGCGGGGTGCGGGCCGGTGGAGGGGGCGGGCAATACCCGCCCCGACAGGCCGCTGTCAGCAATTCGGCAAATCGCGACAGTTTTTACACAAGATTCACAAAAGGGTATAGCGTTTTCCTGAGATATGGTGTACAATAGAGACAACCTTTCCACACTATTAATAAGGAGGCTATCCCATGAAGCTGACATTTTTCGGAGCGGCCCACGCGGTAACCGGCAGCTGCCACTGCCTGGAGGTCAACGGCAAGAAAATTCTGATCGACTGCGGCCTGGAGCAGGGCAAGGACGAGCATGACGACAACTCCCTGGACTTCGCCCCCAACTACATCGACTATGTCCTGATTACCCACGCCCACATCGACCACTCCGGCCGCCTGCCCCTGCTGGTGAAGGAGGGCTTCAACGGCCGCATCCTCACCACCGGGCTGACCGCTCAGCTGATGAGCGTCATGCTCCGGGACTCCGCCCACATCCAGGAGGGGGACGCCAACTGGCACAACCAGAAGGGCAAGCGCGCCGGACTGCCTCCGGTGGAGCCGCTGTACACCCTGATGGACGCCGAGGAGGCCATCCACATGCTGGAGACGGTGGAGTACGGCTGGCTCTTCGACCTGTGCGAGGGGGTCAAGGTCCGGTTTACCGACGCGGGCCACCTGCTGGGCTCCTCTATTCTGGAGATCTGGGCCACTGAGGGGGAGGTCACCAAGAAGATCGTCTTCTCCGGCGACCTGGGCAACGAGGCCCAGCCCATTATCCGGGACCCCTCCTTCGTGGACACCGCCGACTATGTGGTGATGGAGTCCACCTACGGCGACCGGAACCACGAGCCTCCGGAGAGCTACGCCGGAGCGCTGGCGGAGCTCATTGACGAGGTGTTCTCCAAGGGGGGCAACATCGTGATCCCCTCCTTCGCCGTGGGCCGCACCCAGGAGCTGCTGTATTACCTCCGGGAGATTAAGCGGGATGGCCTGGTCCAGTCCCTGCCCTCCTTCAAGGTCTATGTGGACTCCCCCCTGGCCACGGAGGCCACCAAGATATACTCCGGCAATCTGAGGGGCTATCTGGACGACGACGCCATCCACGTCATTCAGGGGGGCGAAAACCTGTTCACCTTCCCCGGCCTCACCCTCACCCAGTCCACCGAGGAGTCCCGAGCCCTCAATGACGACAAGACCCCCAAGATCATCATCTCCGCCTCCGGCATGTGCGACGCCGGCCGTATCCGCCACCACCTGAAACACAACCTCTGGCGGCCTGAGTGCGCCGTGGTGTTCGTGGGCTATCAGGGGGAGGGCACCCTGGGACGCCGCCTGCTGGAGGGCGCCCGCTCCGTCAAGCTGTTTGGCGAGGACATCTCTGTCCGGGCCAAGGTGGTCAACTTCAAGGGCCTCTCCTCCCACGCCGACCGGGACCACCTGCTGGAGTGGGTGGGACACTTCTCGCCCAAGCCTCAGCAGGTCTTTGTGGTCCACGGGGACAGCGAGGTCACCGAGCTCTTTGCCCACGACCTGAATCAGCTGGGCATTCCCGCCCACGCCCCCCTCTATGAGGAGGTCTACGACCTGACCACCAACTGTATGCTGGCTAAGGGCGTGGTTCTGGAGGTCAAGAAGACGGTCGGCTCCGCCGCCGCCCCCTCCGCCGCCTATCTGCGCCTGCAAGGCGTGTCCCACGACCTGGCCGACCTCATCAGCCGCAGCCGGGGCCGGTCCAACAAGGACCTGGCCAAGCTGGCCGAGCAGCTCAAGCAGGTTATGGAGAAGTGGGCGTAATTTTTCACGAACGGAGACTGTTACATGGAAATCGACCGTAAGGAACTCAAGCGCCAGGCCCGGGAGCGAATGGGACTCACCGACCCGAAATTCTGGGTGGTGGCCCTGGCCTATCTGGCTATGACCATCGGGGTGTCGTGGCTGTTCAGCCTCATTCCCATCCCCCGGACCCAGACCACCGTGATCTTCCTCCAGCTGCTGCTGGCCCTGTATACTACCGTGGTCCAGTTTGGCCTGTGTCTGTGGGCCCTGTGGACCTACCGCCAGATGGACCCGGGCCTCAACTCCCTCATGCAGGGCTTCTCGGTGGCGGGCCGGGTGGTGGTGATGGAGCTGGGCATTTTCGTCCGCACGATGGGCTGGTATTTCCTGGGCGCGACGGTCATGGGCATTCCCATAGTGATCGTGGTTTCCGCTTCCAACAGCTATGGAGCGCTGGCGGCGGCCACCGTTCTGTTCATGCTTGCTCTGATCGCCCTCCTTACCGCCATCTCCCTGCGGTACACCCTGGCCCCCTACCTCCTGGCCGACCGGCCCGACGACGGGCCCGCCGCTGCCATCTACCGCAGCGTCACCATGATGCGGGGCTGGAAGTGGGAGCTGTTCAAGCTGAATTTTTCCTTCATCGGCTATGAGCTCGTCAATCTGATCCTATCCGGCGGAGTGATGGTGTTTTTCATGTCTCAGGCCGGTCTATTTGACCCCGCCTTGGTGGGGACAATGGAATGGGCCAACCAGGGTATGACTGTGCTCTACTCCGTGCCGGCGGTGATTTTGAGTACCCTGGTCACCATCCCGGTGTCCCTGTGGCTGCTGCCCTACCGGATGGTGGCCCAGGCCGGGTTTTACGACGCCCGGCTGGCCCTCATGTCTCAGGCTGGGCCCAGCGAGATGCCGCCGGTGTAAGGGAGGTACTGTGATGGAAGAGAGACCGCGGTGGCTGGAGTGGGCCATGGAGCTCCAGGCCCTGGCCCAGGCCGGGCTGGAGTACGGCCGCGACAAGTACGATTTGGAGCGCTATGAGCGTATCCGGGAGATCGCCGCTGAAATGATGTCGGAGGGCTCCGGCCTGCCTCTGGAGCGGGTGAAGGACCTGTTCTGCAACGAAAAGGGCTACCAGACCCCCAAGCTGGAGACCCGGGCCGCAATCTTCCAGGGGGAACGGATTCTCCTGGTCCAGGAGAACGACGGCCTGTGGTCCCTCCCCGGGGGCTGGTCGGACGTGAACATTACGGTAGGGGAGAACGTGGTCAAGGAGGTCAAGGAGGAGGCGGGGCTGGATGTCACCGTGGACCTGGTCATTGCCCTCCAGGACCAGCACAGACACAACAGGCCGAAAAACGCCTACAGCGTCTGTAAGGTGTTCGCCCTGTGTTCCTTGCTGGGCGGCTCCTTCCAGCCCAACTTGGAGACGGTGGACAGCGGTTACTTCTCCCTGGACAGTCTGCCCAGGCTGTCCGAGGGAAAGAACACGGCGGAGCAGATCAAAATGTGCTTCGACGCCTACCACGCCGACCATTGGAAGACGCTCATCGAATAAGACAGACCGGGTGTTCCCCCTGGGGACGCCCGGTTTTTTCGGGCGTCACAAAAAATTTATAAATTAATTGGAACATTCGTTTGACAAACGGAGAACTTTGTGGTATAATAGGGGCCGTAGAACAGGGCTGACTGCGGATACACCCAAGTCCGCTTGCTGAAAGGAGCCGTTATGATGGCTAAGCTGACCCGAAAACAACAGGAAGTCTATGATTATATCTTGTCCTTTACCAACGAATATGGCTACCCACCCTCCGTCCGGGAGATCGGCGCGGCCTTGGGACTGAAATCCCCCTCCACCGTCCACTTCCATATGAAGGGGCTGGAGGAAGCCGGGGTCATCGTCAAGGCGGAGGGCAAAACCCGGGCGATTTCCCTGCCTGGCTTCCCCATGGGACCGGTGGCGGAGGAGGCGGAGCCCCAGACCAACCGGGTGCCCGTGGTGGGCAGTGTGGCCGCCGGCTCCCCCATCCTGGCCCAGGAGTGCATTGAGGACTACCTCACCTTCGACACCCAGGGCATGTCCGGAGAGCATTTTGCGCTCCGGGTCCGGGGGGAATCCATGCTGAACGCCGGGATTTTGTCCGGTGACCTGGTGGTGGTCCACCGTCAGGCCGAGGCCCACAACGGCGAGATCGTGGTGGCCCTCTTCGAGGACGAGGCCACCGTCAAGACCTTACAGCGGAGGAACGGAGAGGTCTGGCTCATGCCGGAAAATCCGGACTACCAGCCCATCGACGGCACCCACGCGGAGATCATCGGCAGGGTGGTGGCCGTGGTCCGGCGCTATTAAGACAGAACACAGTATTCCCCCCTGGCGCATGCCGCGCCAGGGGGGATCTGTTTATGCCTCCAGTTGAATCCCGGCTTTCGACAGCCGCTCCTGGAGCAGAGGGCCGAACACGATGACAACAGCCATTTTCCCGAGGTCGAAGGGGATGAAGGGGAAGACGCAGTTAATCAGGGCCACCTCCAGCGTGGCCTGCATCTGAACGCAGAACATCACGGTGCCAAGGGTGTACAGTACGGCGGTGGCCAGGACCATGCCGGTAAATTGCAGGGCGCGGCTGCGGGGGAAGAGCTTGATAAACAGTCCGCCCACGATCACCATGGGGATATATCCCAAAATATAGCCGCCGGTAGGGCCGGCCAGCACACCGAAGCCGCCCTTAAAGCCGCTGAATACTGGCATACCCACCATCCCAAGCATAATATATATCAAAGTGGCCAAGGCGGCCCGCTTCCAGCCCAGAATGTAAGGGGAGAGGTAGAGGAGAAGGGTGCATAAGGTGAACGAGACCTGTCCGGCCGGAATCGAGAAGGGGGCCACAACCGCGATCAGCGCCGCCATGACGGCGGTCACAGCCATCATAAAAATGCTGTCTTTTGTCTTTGTCTCCATAAAAATCTGTCCTTTCTGCGTTTTGAGCGAAAAATAGTGTAAACTGTTTACAACGCACAGTATACAGTAAGGAGAGGATGTTTGTCAACCTTTAATTTTTAAAGTTTACAATAGGGGACGCTTATATTTTATAAAATCTTAATCTTTCCTTTAGGGCATTTTAGGGTTTGCCTGTTAGAATGCCTTCATACAGATTACATAAAGCGGGGAGGAGTGCTCTATGGAGGAGCGCAGGATTTATATTTTACTTACCCGGTCCGGGACGTGGTTCTCCCATCTGATCTACTTTGCCACCCGGGACAGCTATACCCACGCCTCCATCGGCCTGGACGGCCCCAGTGGGCCCTTTTACAGCTTTGCCCGGAAGTACCGGCACTTTGCTCTGCCTGCGGGGCTGGTAGAGGAGAAGGTGACTGCCTATCGGTTTGCGGTCCCCTGCTGCCTGTATGAGCTGACGGTGAGTGAGGAGACCTATGTCCGCCTGCGCCGTCAGCTGCGCTTGATGTACGCCCAGCGGGAGGAATATCATTACAGTGTACTGGGCGCGTTTGCCTGCTTCCTTCAGTTCCCTCTACAGCGGCGGCGGCACTACTTCTGCTCCCAATTTGTGGCCGGACTGCTGGAGAGCTGCGGGGCGGTGGAGCTGCCCAAGGCGCCCACGCTGCTGCGCCCGGCGGAGCTGTGCCAGCTCAAGAACCTGCGCCCTGTCCACCAGGGGAGTTTGGGCGGAATGTTGGCCCAGGAGGCGGTTTGAAAATTTTCCAATAAATTTTAAAATAGGGGTTGACTTTGTGACAGGTTGTGCTATAATAGCACCTGTCGTTGCGAGTGTAGCTCATCTGGTAGAGCGCCACCTTGCCAAGGTGGAGGTAGCGAGTTCGAGCCTCGTCACTCGCTCCAGCGAAAGGTGCCGCACAGATGTGCGGCACCCTTTCTTTTCCCTCTCTGAAAAGCGCGCCGTGAAGCCCGATGGCTCACGGCGCGCTTTTGTTATGTGTTCAGCTGGGTGGCCTGCCCTTCCAGCCAGGCGGTGGCCTGAGCCAGCCCCTCCTCGCTGACGGGGAAGGCGGCGGCGGCGATGATCTCGCTCTGGTCCATGGCCAGGGGGCCCCGCCAGAGCTGGGCTGACAGCTGGCGGTCCTGCCCCTCGGGGGTCTCCGGCTTGAGAAAAAAACGGGCGTTTCCAAGGCTGCCGTACCAGCTGTTGCCGTTCTCCCAAAAGAGCAGGGTGGGGATTTCGATGGAATTCAATGGGGGTACCTCCTAAAAAATTCAATGAGCGGGACCCGTTTTGACTTGACCGCCGCACCAAATGGGGCGGCGGTCATAGTATGGGGTGTGGCATAGCCACATATTACTTCAAGTCAAAGGAGCACGTTATGAAACGATACTTTGCTTCTGATTGGGAGCAGTGCAGTCGGGACGGCGTTGTGGCCCATCTGACCGGGAGCAGCTGCGGCTGCAATACCGGCTGCGGCTGCAACACTGGCTGTAGTACCGGCTGTGGGTGCGGAACAGGCTGTGATACCGGCTGCGGATGCGGAACGGGCTGTGGCTGTGACTGCGGCTGTGACTGCGATTCCAGCTGCTGCCCGCCGGTTCTGCAGCCGGTCCCGCCCTGTCCTCCCGGTCCCCTCCCGCCCTATCCAGGGGTAGGGCCCACCGGCCCTGCCGGTCCGACTGGTCCCCAGGGCTATCCCGGTCCCGCCGGTCCCACTGGGCCTACTGGCCCCCAGGGGATTCCCGGCCCCGCAGGCGCAACGGGCGCTACCGGAGCCACTGGCGCGACGGGAGCCACCGGTGCGCAGGGACCTGCCGGTCCTGCTGGTCCCACCGGCCCTGCCGGTGCGACGGGTGCGACTGGAGCCACTGGCGCACAGGGACCTGCCGGTCCCGCTGGCCCCACCGGCCCTGCCGGTGCGGCGGGTGCGACTGGAGCCACTGGCGCGCAGGGACCTGCCGGTCCCGCTGGCCCCACCGGCCCTGCCGGTGCGGCGGGTGCGACTGGAGCCACTGGCGCGCAAGGACCTGCCGGTCCTGCTGGTCCCACCGGTCCTGCCGGTGCGACGGGTGCGACTGGAGCCACTGGCGCACAGGGACCTGCCGGTCCCGCTGGCCCCACTGGCCCTGCCGGTGCGGCGGGCGCGACTGGAGCCACCGGCGCACAGGGTCCCGCTGGTCCCGCTGGTCCTACCGGCCCTGCCGGCGCGGCGGGCGCGACTGGAGCCGCTGGCGCACAGGGTCCCGCTGGCCCCACCGGCCCTGCTGGCGCCACGGGTGCGACTGGAGCCACTGGTGCGCAGGGACCTGCCGGCCCCGCCGGACCGACCGGTCCGGCTATTTTTGCGCAACCTTACCGGCGGAGGCGGAAGCGCTGGACGGAGGCGGTGAGCTTCTCGGCCTGGCGGCGGAGCTCGTCGGCGGAGGAGGCGGATTCCTCAGAGGTGGCGGCGTTGGTCTGGATGACGCCGGAGATCAGCTCCATGCCCTCGGTGAGCTGCTTGAGGGACAGGGCCTGGGCCTGAGCGGACTGGGCGATGTAGCCCACCAGCTCCTCGGAGTGCTGGGCGCTGTCCACCACATGGGACAGGGCGTCGGTGGTCTCCTCGGACAGGGAGGTGCCATACTGGACAAGCTGGACAGAGGCGGCGATGAGCTCGGTGATGTTTTTGGCGGACTCGGCGCTTTTGCTGGCCAGCCGCTGGACCTCGTCGGCCACCACGGCAAAGCCTTTGCCGGCGGCCCCGGCTCGGGCGGCCTCCACAGAGGCGTTCAGCGCCAGAATGTTGGTCTGGAAGGAGATGTCCTCGATGGTCTTGGTGATGCCGCTGATCTGGCTGGAGGAGGCGGAGATATCCGCGATGGCGGTGGTCAGGGCGCTCATCTTGCTACTGCACACCTTGAGCTGCTCGCTGGCCTCGACGGAGTACTTCCGGGCCTCGGCCGCGTCCTCAGAGGTGCGGGCCACCTGGCCGGAGATGTCCTGAATGCCGGCGGAGAGCTCCTCCACGGTGGAGGCCTGCTGGACCGCGCCGTTGGACAGGGTCTGCGCGCCCGCGGCCACCCGCTTGGACTCCTCGGACACGTCCTGGGCGGTCTGGTTGATGTGGCTCAGGGCGTCGTTCAGGGAGTCCAGAATCTGACGCATGGCATTCTGGATGGGCAGGAACTCGCCCCGATAGGCGCCGTCGATGGTCAGGTCCATGTTGCCCTGGGCCATGTGGGCCAGCTTCTCGTCGATGTCGGAGATGTATTTTTTCAGCTCGCCCTTGGTCTCGTGGATGGAGTGGACCAGCATACCGATCTCGGAGGTGTCAGACTGCCAGGGGAAGTCGGCGGAGAGGTTGCCCTGGGAAATTTCTCCCATCTGGTCCCGCACGGCGATGACAGGGGTCAGGATGCGTTTGCGGATCACCCGCATACTGAACGCCTGGAGCACCCCCACGATCAGGAGGGTTATCACCATCAGCACGCGGATCATAGTGCTGGTCCAGCCCAGAGACTGGACCTCCGCGAGGGCGCGCTGGTCCAGGTGCTCCAGGAACTGCTCCTTCAGCGCGTTGATCTGGGTGAGGGAGGCGTTGTATTCCTTGCCGTATACATAGTCGATGGCGGCGCTCTGCTGGCCGTTCTGGACCTGCTCCATGGCATTCTCTTCCAGCGGGACCAGCTGGTTGGACAGGGCGTACATGCTGTCGATCATGCCCTGCTCCTCAGAGGTGATGCCGATCTCCTGCATGGCGGCCACGCCCTGGTCCCGGTTTTTCAGGGTGTTGACCTCATTCCAATAGTTGTCATAGTGCTCCTGGAGGCCGGTGGCGGCGAAAGCCCGGACCTCATTTGTCAAATAAGCGGAGCCGTTCATAAACCGGTTGGCGTTGTAAGTAAGGGAAAAGCGCTGTTCATTGGAGGCGGCCAACCGGGAACTCACACCGTTGTTGATAAAAATTAAGATGAGGAGCAGGACTAACGCGCAGATAGAGACTACATTGAGGATGGTGGTCAGCGTGGATTGATTCATCGCTTTTTTCATGATGCTCTCCTTTCAAAGTCAGTACACAGCTGTTTGCCAAGAGGAGGCCGGGTTTCCAGTCTCTGAAACTGTGCAATCTGACTAGTTCAGTTTACAGGATTCAGCGAAAAATTACAAGAGGAAAATGAAAATTATCCCGGAAAAATCATTTGGCCGGTACTGCCGCCGGGACGGGGCGCGTACAAATCGAGGGGAGGTGCTTGGCATGAATCGTGAACATACTGGGCCTGAGCCGCTGTATTCCATTGAGGCGGAGGGGGTCCGAATCGACCTCTCCTTCCAGCCCGGCGGACTGCCGCTGGAGGAGAAGCTCAAGGCCTATTTTCTGGGGCTGAAAGCCAGACGGCCCCGTCCTGGGAAGGAGGTGCTTCAATATGCCGCGAATCAGGAGGGGGGAGGCCCCCAGTCCCGCCCGGACGGTCTGGAGAATCGGGAAGTACATCCGCCTGTCCCGGGATGACGGGAACGAGGTCTCAGAGTCGGTGGTCAATCAGGACAAGATTTTGAACGACGAGATTCCCGGCTTTTTCCCCGACGGCCTCTGTCAGGTGGTGGACACTTACATAGACGACGGGACCAGCGGGACGACGGACCTGGAGCGGCGGGATTTTCAGCGGATGGTGGGGGACATCAGGTCGGGGCGGATCAATTGCGTGGTGGTAAAGAATCTGTCCAGAGCCTTTCGGAACAGCGCCAATCAGGGCCGGTTCCTGGAGGAGTTCATCCCGCTGTACCACACCCGCTTCATCTCCCTGTACCAGCCCAGGATCGACACCCTTCTGGACCCGGAGGTGGTCCACAGCCTGGAGGTGAGCATCACCGGCTTTCTGAACGAGCAGTACGCCTACAAGACCTCCGCCGACGTGCGCCGGACCTTCCGGCACAAGCGGGAGCGGGGGGAGTTCATCGGGGCCTTTGCCCCCTACGGCTACGCCAAGGACCCGGCGGACAAAAACACCCTGATTGTGGACGGGGAGGCCGCTCAGGTGGTCCGGGATGTGTTCCGCTGGTTTGTCACGGAGGGGATGAGCAAGGCGGGGATCGCCAGGCGGCTGAACGGCTATGGCATCCCCAACCCCGCCGCCTATAAGCGGGCCAAGGGCCTTCGCTATGAGAATCCCCAATGCGGGAATAACGACGGCCTGTGGTCGCCGTCCACCGTGGCCCGAATGCTCCAAAACCCCCTGTACATCGGGGTTATGCGCCAGGGGAGACAGCGGGTGGTGAGCTATAAGGTCCATAAGCGGGTCGCCGTGCCGGAGGAGGAGTGGTTTGTGGTGGAGGACGCCGTCCCGGCCATTCTGGACAGGGCGGTCTTTGAGGCGGCTCAGCGCCTGCACCGGCGGGACACCCGGACCCCGCCGGGGAGGGGGGAGGTCTATCTGTTCTCCGGCCTGGTCCGCTGCGCCGGGTGCGGGAAGGGGATGGCCCGGCACACGGCGAAGGGACATGTGTACTACCAGTGCCGGACCTATCAGGAAAAATCCCGGGACCGGTGTGCCAAGCACAGCATCCGGCTGGACGTGCTGGAGAGGGCGGTGCTGGCCGCCGTACAGGGACAGCTGGCCCTGGCGGAGGGCCTGCCCGAGGCCGTCGCCGAGGTGGCCTGCGCCCCCGGAGGCCAGCCGGAGGCGGAGCGGCTGAACGCCCTGCTGGCGGAGCGGACCCGGGAGCTGGAGCGGGTGACGGCTGTGCTGGACAGCCTCTATGTGGACTGGAGAGGGGGCGAGATCGACGGGGAGCGGTACCGCCGGGTCAAGGCCCGCTGTGAGGAGCGGGCCGGGCAGCTCCGGGCGGCGGCGGACCGCATTCGGGAGGAGGAGAAAGCCGCCGCCTTGGAGGGCGGCGACCCGGAGCTGACTGCCTTTCTGGAGGGCGGCGGCGTGGACCGGCTGTCCCGGGGGCTTCTGGTGGAGCTGGTCCGGGGGATCTATGTCCACGGGCGCGGGCATATCGAGATCGAATTTGATTTTGCCGCTCCCGCAAAGGGTTGCGGATAAACGGATGCGCCCACCGGTCCCGCCGGCCCTGCCGGAGCCACGGGCGCGACGGGCGCGGCTGGCGCTGAGGGGCCCATTGGCCCCACGGGGACGTTTTTAATAGGAAAGTGCGCTAAACTGCAAAATTTCTTACAATATGACAATAAAATCTATCACATTACATGGAACACCGCCCTATGGAGACTATGGGCGGTGTTTTCATATATAATCAACGATAAAAAGGAGGTTAGCAAGTGGAAGAAGATAAAACCCAGCTCTCCATTGACGAAGGACAGCCCTCGCTCCCGGACACCGGAATACAGGAGCAAGTCAAACTGGGTGTTGCTGGCCCTGAAACATTGGATAGCCCTGTGCCGGAACGCACTACTGGAAATGTAATTGACATCTCCGGGGATTTGATTGATAAAATCATGGCGGAACAATCTGTATCCCAGGAGACATCAGCCACCAAAGATCCCCCGGAGGGCGGGCAGGAGTGGGAGAAGCCCCAGGAGGAGCCGGAGCCTCCCCGCCGTGGCCGCCGCCCCAAGAACAAGGAGGCCCCGGCCCAGGGTGAGAGGCCCAAGCGCAAGGGCCGCCCTCCCAAGGCGGAGAAGCAGACCCCCGGCGGGGGCGGAGCTGGCAAGACGGCCAAGACCGCCACACGGGGCAAGGCCGCCGGAAAATCCACCCCGGCCAAGGAGGAGATCCCGCCGCCTCCCGCGCCCGCGCCGGAGGAGCCGCCCCAGCCCAAGGACGCCTCCCGCGCGGAAAAAGAGGAGATCGTCTATCTGGACCTCGACCAGCTCCACCCGTTCCAGGATCACCCGTTCGGCGTCCGGGACGACAATGAAATGAAAGGGCTGGTGTCGTCTGTGCGGGCAGGCGGCGTCCACCAGCCCGCTCTGGTGCGCCCCCGTGAGGGCGGAGGCTATGAGATCATAGCGGGCCACCGGCGGCAGCGGGCAAGCGAACTGGCGGGGTACAAAAATATGCCCTGTATCGTCCGCAACATGACGGATGATGAAGCCGTCCTCGCTATGACGGACGACAACCTGCGCCACCGGGAAACGATTTTGCCCAGCGAAAAGGCGGCGGCCTTGAAGCAGCAGTATGAGGCCATCAAGCACCAGGGGACGCGGGGCGACGGCGCGGACCTGGGCAAGCTGTCTCTGGACAAAGTGGGCGAGCGCAACGGCATGAGCGGAAAGACGGTGCAGCGGTACATTTATCTGAATGACCTTGTGCCGGAGCTGAAACAGTTCATGGACGGCGGCAAGCTGTCGTTCACTCCCGCCGTGGAGATTTCCCGTATCAGGCTGGACCATCAGAAGTATATCGCCGTGTCCATTGAGGGGCAGCAGTCGTCCCCCTCCAAGGCCCAGGCGAAGAAGCTGCGGGAAATGGACGAAAAAAACCAGCTCAACCCGGACGTGATCGACGCGGTGTTGAGCCAGGAGAAGAAAAAGGAGGATTTCGACGTGATCATCAGCTCTGCGGAATTGGCCCAGTATTTCGGCAAGGACAAGACGCCCCGTGAAATGAAAGACCAAATCATGGCCCTGTTGGGGGAGTGGAAAGAGAAGCAGCCCCCGGAGCTGGGCAAGGGCGAGAAAACGGCGGATAGGGAGAAGTAAGCGGAGGCTCTGGACACCGTGTCCAGAGCTTTTCCCATCCCCCGTGAAAACGGCTCTTGTGGAATATCCCCCGTCGCCGCGCCACCCATAGCACAACCGGGGCAGCCTGTCAAGGGCAAAGCCGCCGCTGCGCGGCGGTGCTCCGCACCCTTGACAGGCAGTCCCGGCTGTGCTACTCCCAAGGCGCGACGGGGGATATATCCTCCAGAGCCGCCCCCCTTTCCCCAAGAATGGGGAAAGGGGCGGGGGGAAAAGGGGCTGACCGTCTCCCTCTCCAAACAATTCTATCTACATCTGAACGGAGGTTTTCAAAATGAAAATGCCCCTGGCGTATGTCACCGCCGCCTGGAGCGCGGACCCCGTGGAGGCCACGGAGCAGGCTGTCCGCTACTGCCGGGCCGTCTATGAGGCGGGGTTCTCCCCCATCTGCCCCACGCTGTACCTCCCCCTGTTTCTGAATGACGCTGTACCGGAGGAGCACAAGAGCAGCATTGATATGAGCCGGGACCTGCTGCGCCGCTCCCGCGTGCTGGTGGTGTGCGGCCACGCTGTCACCGAGGCGGTGAAAAATGACATCGCCGTGGCCCAGCGGCTCAAGATCACGGCCACCACCCTGGAGGGTATTCTGACGGTAAAGGGGCAGGGCCGCTGCTGACCCTGGGCAGCCTCTTTGATGGGATCGGCGTGTTCCCCCTGGCCGCCCGGCGACAGGGGATCGTCCCCCTGTGGGCCAGCGAGATCGAAAAGGCCCCCGTCTCCATCACGAAACGCCACTTCCCGGATATGGCGCACCTGGGGGACATTACCCGGCTCCACGGCGGCGAGGTCCCGCCCGTGGACATTATCACATTCGGGTCCCCCTGTCAAAATCTATCCAGCGCGGGCCGCCGCGAGGGGCTGGGCGGAGCAAAGTCCAGCCTGTTCTTCCAGGCGGTGCGTATCATAGAGGAAATGAGGGATGCCACTGGAGGTCAATTTCCAACAATCATTATTTGGGAAAACGTCATGGGAGCTCTGCTATCAGGAAACCGGCTGGATTTTAGAGCCGTCCTGCAATCTCTCACAAACACCGAAATTCCAATGCCTGCTTCCGGGCGCTGGGCCAATGCCGGAATGGTGCGAGGCGGAGGCCGTGACGTGTGTTGGCGTCTGCTGGACGCCCAGCATTGGGCAGACCCCCGGCTGGCCCGGCGTCAGCGGGTGTTCGTCGTGGCGGATTTTGGAGGCCGACGTGCCGGAGCGGTCCTGTTTAAGCCCCGCCGCCTGTTCCCGGCTCCTGCGCCTTGCGGAGACTTTGGGCTGTCCCCCGCCGGAGGCAATCGAATATCTGCTTTTGAAACAGGGGGGCCGCTACCAGTCGTCCACCCCTTTCAAGGCTACCGTATGCGGGGGGCGGCCAAGGCGGGGGACGTCGGGAACTTCCTGGGGAGCTTCGGAAAACCAACAGACCCTTTTCCCACCCTCCTTGCCGGAGGGCTGACGGTGTTTGCCCTGTGGCGGGAGGGCCGGGAGGCGGAGGGTGTAATAACATGGCTGACCCCCACGGAGGGGGAGCGGGCCATGGGCCTGCCTGACGGCTGGACGGCGTTCGGCCACGACGGGCGGCCCGTCTCCGCCCGCGCCCGTCAAAAGGCCCTGGGAAACTCCATTGCCCTGCCCTGTGCGGAGTACATCATGGCGGGAGTAAAAGAAGAATTGGAGGGAGGGAAACAAGATAGCGATATTTGAAGCCTGTGTGACGAACCTGGGCAAGTACAACGAGGGCCAGCTTGTATATGAGCGGGTGGCGTTCCCCACCGACACCGAAACTGTCCAGGCGGCCTTGAAAAAGATCGGGATAGACGGTATTCGGTATGAGGAGGTTTTTATTGCCGATTATGACGGCGATATGCCCCAGCTCTATGAGCACCTGGGCGAGTACGAAAGTATTGACGAGCTGAACCATCTGGCCTGTCTGCTGTCGGAGCTGAACGAGTACGAGCTGGAAGTATTTGAGGCTGTCATGGACAGCGGGGAGTACACCGGGAGCGTCAAGGATTTGATCAATCTGGCTCAAAACCTGGACAGCTACAATTTTTATTCCGACATCCACACCGAGGAGGAGCTGGGGCGGATGTATATCCAGGAGCTTGAGGCCGTCCCTGTGCCGGAGCACCTGATCGACTACATTGATTATGAGGCATACGGGCGGGATGTGCGGATCAACGAGGACGGACACCTTGCTCCTGGCGGCTATGTGGTGGGCGGCGGCTCTTTTGTGGAGCACTACCACGGGATCGAGGACATTCCCGACGAACACCGGGTATTCTCCATGCCTAAAGTGCCCATCCGGGAGCAAATGGCCGCCTATCAGGAAATGGCGAAACAGGCTCCCCCGTCCGCCGAACGCCCCGCGCCCAAGGCGGACCGGGAGGATCGGTAGCCCTCTGGACACCGTGTCCAGAGGCGGGAGGTGATGATTTTTGGTAGATGAAGATATTTCCCGGCGGACAATAGCCCTTTCCATCCGAACGGGGAAGCTGACGGCGCGGACGCTGGCCTGGGCGCTGCGGGCGGCGGGCCGGAAGATCCAAAAGGAGCGGCAGGCCCACCAAACGCCCCACGGCAGGCAGACCGTCCGGCAGCTCATGAAGTATGGGGAGGCGACCAACAGCCTCCCCGTGGAGGCCCCAAGGGAGTTTGACCGGGTGGCCCGGCGCTGGAATGTGGACTACGCCTTTTACAAGAACGGCGAGGGAAAATATCTGCTGTTCTTCAAATCCAAGCAGGCCGACGCCATCACCGCCTGTTTCGGGGAATACTCCCGCCGTGTCATGGACCGGCCCAGGGTGCGGCGCGTCCCCATCCTGGCGCGGATGAAGCGGGCCGGGGAGCTGCTGCGGGGCCAGGAGCGGACCCAGGAGCGGAAAAAGGAGGCGGCCCGTGAAGAAAGGTAGCTTGAAAAAGTACATTCTCCCCAATTTTCCCTATGTGTTCATGGCCTGGGCCTGTTTGAAGCTGGGGACGGCCTACCGTCTGGCGGCTGGGGCCAACGCCGGGGAGAAGCTGGTGGGCATGATGAATACCATCAACACGGCCTTTGCCTCCCCCGCCCCTGGGCTGGTCCCGGCGGACTGGCTGGTAGGGATCACGGGGGCGGCGGCCATCCGGCTGTTCGTCTACGTCAAGGCCAAGAACGCGAAAAAATTTCGCCGTGACGAGGAGTACGGATCGGCGCGTTGGGGCGGCCCTAAAGATATAGCCCCTTTCGTCGATCCCAAGTTTGAGAAAAACGTCATTCTCTCCGGGACAGAATTTCTCACCACCAACACCCGGCCCAAAAACCCGGCCAACGCCCGAAACCTCAACGCCTGCGTGATCGGCTCCTCCGGCTCCGGCAAGACCCGGTTCTGGCTCACCCCTCAGCTCCTCCAGGCCCATTCCTCCTATGTGGTGGTGGACCCCAAGGGCGGGGTGCTGTCCCAGGTTGGCTATTTTCTCCAGCGGAAAAAAGGGTACAAAATCAAGGTTTTCAACAGTATCGACTTCTCACGCTCCATGCACTATAACCCCCTGGCCTATATCAAAAATGAGGCGGATATTCTGAAATTCGTGAACACTTTGATAGCCAATACCAAGGGGGAGGGCAAGGAGGGGGACCCGTTCTGGACCAAATCGGAGACGCTTTTATACTGCGCCCTGATTGCCTATATCATCTTCGAGGGCCCGGAGGAGGACCGGAACATGAACACGCTGGTGGATATGATTTCGGGAATGGAGGTCAAGGAGGACGACCCGGATTTTATGAACGCCATCGACTATATGTTCAAGGGCCTGGAGAAGCGCAAGCCGGATTGCTTCGCCGTGAAGCAGTACAAGAAGTACAAATTAGCCAGCGGCAAGACCGCCCGCTCCATACTTATTAGCTGCGGGGCAAGGCTGGCCCCCTTTGACATTCCCCAGCTCCGGGAGATCATGAGCTACGACGAAATGGAGCTGGACCGCCTGGGAGACAAGCGGACGGCGGCTTTCTTCATCATCAGCGACACGGACACCACCTACAATTTCATTGTGGCCCTGGCGTTCTCCCAGATGTTCAACCTCCTGTGCGAGAGGGCGGACAATGTGCATGGAGGCCGTCTGCCCCACCACGTCCGGGTGCTGTGGGACGAGGCCGCCAACACGGGGCAGGTCCCGAACCTGGAGAAGCTGGTGGCGGTGATCCGCTCCCGCGAGGTCAGCCTGACCCTGTTCTATCAGGCCCAGTCCCAGTGCAAGGCCATTTACAAGGACAACGCCGAGACGATCATGGGCAACATGGACAGCGTGGTTTTCCTGGGCGGGCGGGAGCACTCCACCGTCAAGGAGATTTCCGAGGCGTGGCTGGGCAAGCAAACCATTTCCATGCAGACCGACAGCCGGTCCCGCGGGCAGTCCGAGAGTTACAGCCAGAACACCCAGCGCCTGGGCCGGGAGCTTATGACCATGGACGAGCTCACCACCATGCCCGGCGACAAGTGCATTTTACAGCTCCGGGGGCTGCGGCCCTTTTTCTCCCCCAAGTACGACTTGAAGCAGCACCCCAATTACCGCTATACGGCGGAGGCGGACAAGAAAAATGCCTTTGACCTGTCCCGTCTGATACAGCGCCGTATGGACAAGCTGGACCCCCGCGAGCAATACACCGTGTACGAGGTGGACGTGCCGGACGAGGCGAACATAGGCGAGGACGAGGACATCTTCAACTATGACGACCTGGACGACCCGGATGTTTTCGTGTAGATATGACTAAGAATAATACAGCCCCTGGGTTCAAATTACCAGGGGCTGTATTACCTCATCATGTATTATCAATAACAGTTCTTATATTAGGTGTAAATAATTTGTCAAAAAGAATCTGGTTTCTTTCCTTTGCATCTCTAAGTAATTTATCAAAGGATATTACCTCAATGTATGCACCGGGATCGGGAATATAGCCAAAATATCCCTCTCCATCGGGTGTAATACGCAACCCAGAAAATTTTGCGTCCTCTTTCAAAGAATCGGTCATATCTGCAACAACATAGCAATAAAAAGCCGTATTTGATACGTTGCCGAATGGTCTACCATTTGCACGCATTTTCTTTCCCGCTTTTATTTCTTCAACATATCTTAACACCTGATGAATTGGATTTTTATCATCCGCCTTTAAATCATTTCGATTTGGCTTTTTAAATTCGATTATAGTTATAGAATTAAATTGGCTATCCTTGTCTGAAAAAGATATGGCTTCATCAAAAATCGCTATATCCATTCGGCTATCAGAATTTGAATCAATAACAGGAATTGATTTCATTAGTTTATCAGAAGCCAAAAAATTATGGTAAGCTAACCTCTCGTCGATTATCCAAAGGTTCATCTCCTCAAAGCTAATATCATTCGAAGTGTAACGCATCGGGCAAATAATCGAATGTATACTTTCTTCCGAGGCATACTTTCCATCGGCAGTAAGCTGTAAAGAATTTTCTAACAAGTCCAATATAACTTTTCGGCGGACAATATACTCCGCAAGACTTGTTTTACTTATGCCGTTTAGTTGTTTATAGTACTTATCATATCGCGACCTTATTTCACTCGGCGAAAGTAGGTTTTTAGAAACCTCCTCTTGTAACTGTTCTCCTGTTTGTTTAATTTCAAAATCCCATTGTAAAAGTTCTTTATATAGAGCAACATCTAATTCTTTATCACTGATATTAGGCGAAATTGCATCCAAGGTAGATGGCCGTTGAGCAATTAGATAGCGATATTTGGGCTGGCGATGACTAATATAATCATCTATACGTTTTTTCTTTTGCTTGCTTATTTCATCTAGGTAATCACTCAAATATGCAACTACATATTCACTTGCTGAATCAATCAATTCTTTTTCTGGTAAGTTATGATCCCAATCAATTTGACCATTCCGCTCAAATTCAAAATTTGTTCGCGAGGAGTTTACCGCAGAGTCTAAGTAGTCGCTTGTTAGAAATCCTGCATAGTAGAATCCTTGCCCATCTTCCTCTTGTATTCGTCCTTGCAAATTAGGCAAAACCTTATTCAAGTTATACGATTTTACTTCTCTTTTATTTGCGCAAAGATGTAACTCATGTGTTGTTACTCCTCCAGGCATTTTTACATGGTAAAGTATGAATTGCCTACCATCAATAGAAAATCTATCTTGGTGCAAAGAATCTTTTATGCAGTTTTCATAGTAATCGTTTAGACAAAATTGTTCACCCAAATTATCTCGAACTACAATTTTGGGGCAATTATCAAACAAAAAATAAATCAAACAGTGTTCGATAATCCTTTTTGAGAGAATTTCAAGTGAAAGCGGACTTTTGTCTCGAAAATTTCGCTTAAAATCAATCAGTCTAATTGTTGTCCGATTTTGGTGCGACTGTGTGTCTTGCAAATTATCATCAGGTGTTATGCCACTGAGGTCAAAATAAAATATACGCTCTTTCCAAGCCCCATTTTCGAAAAAAGTGCTTGATATTTCAACTTTTTCAAATGCTTTAAGCCAAAGAAATCGACCTATTCCTTTGCAGCCTTTTTTCCATTTGAGAGAAGAATCAGCCGTCCTAAAGGATTGGTAGTTGTCTGTTGAAAATCCCTTTCCATTATCTATAATCGTGAATGATTCGAATGGAGTTATCTCCATTTTTCCATCCATATCATATTTGGTTGTTTCTTGACGTTCAGCCAGAACCTCAATTACCTTATCTTCGTTGGAGACAGTATCTTCAAGTGACTGAATTGAATTTACAACGGCTTCAAATAAAGGCCAGAGAGATTTATATTCGGGAAGGAATGTATTATTTATCCTTCCACGTAAATCAATGGTGAACTGTGCCATATAGAGAACAGCTCCTTTCTCATTGTCTGCGCTTTGCCAAATCTGCCTATACTTTTGATATGGCTCATTATACACTAAAATACGGCTCTCTACAACACAAAAATATGCAGTATTTTTAATAGATTAGTCTATATGGACAAGCTGGACCCCCGCGAGCAATACACCGTGTACGAGGCGGACGTGCCGGACGAGGCGAACATAGGCGAGGACGAGGACATCTTCAACTATGACGACCTGGACGACCCGGACGCTTTTGTATAACCTCTGGACACCGTGTCCAGAGCGTTCCTGCCACCCTCCAAGGGTGGCTTTTTTCATGGCCGGGATAACATTCCCGGAGAATATGGAGGTTTATATGGAGTTCTTTTCTTCCGCTATCACCACCTTGCAGACCCTCGTTGTGGCCCTGGGCGCTGGTCTGGGCGTGTGGGGCGTCGTCAATCTCCTGGAGGGCTACGGGTCGGATAACCCTGGCTCCAATGCTCATGTACGGTAAAGAAGCAAGCAACCGAAAACAAGAGATAGACCGCCAGCACTACACTATTCCGAACCAAAGACCAAAAGACAAGCATTATGGAAATGTGCATAACAGGCTATGGAATCATGGATAACCCTATTCACAGCACATGGAAAAGCTAAAGTGCAGCTTTCCCACGTCCTGCAAACAGAGTTACCCACAATTCCATAAGACAGCCAGTTATACACATTCCCACAATGCCGACTACTGCGGAATCCTCTCATACCTATCTACAAAAACATGATAAGGATTAAATATCTTAATTTGGAAATAATTGTGGGCAGCAAAAATAATGATACTTCACACTTTCAAAAAAATACTTGCGTGCGCACGCATTTTGCTGTATAATACTTGCGGTTAGGAGGAATATATCTATGCGACTATTAAAATGGCTTTCAGTAACAGACCGATTTTACAAAATCTATTTGGACAAACAGCTTGCCCCCTTTGGAATCAACAACAGTCAATATATGTTCTTAATCAAAATCTGCCATTCGCCCGGTATTCTACAAGATTCTTTGTTGGATATGTTTTATGTTCATCCGAGCAATGTTGTACGGACGGTTGCGGCATTAGAAAAGCAGGGAATGATTACACGCTCTCCCCATGATAAGGATAAGCGGACGTGTAAGCTGTATCCTACAGAAAAAGCATTGTCTATTATTGACGAGATACAGACGATATGCGAAAAGACAGAAGCTCTTTTATTGCAGGGTATAAGCGAATCCAATCAGAACCTTTTTATGGATTTCTTAATGCAGGCGGGCAAAAATATCACATCGGAACTCCATATAGAGAGAAAGGGGGAGGAATTCAATGACTGAAAATCCGCTGGGCTATGAAAAAATTTCAACGCTGTTGAAAAATTTTGCTGTTCCAAGTATTGTTGCGTCTCTTGTCGGCTCAATCTACAATATTGTGGATCAGATTTTTATTGGTCAAGGGGTCGGCTATTTGGGAAATGCAGCAACCAATGTTGCCTACCCGTTCTCTACCATCTGCCTTGCCATTGCACTGTTGGTCGGAATTGGAAGTGCTTCCCGTGTCTCCCTCTGTCTTGGACGCAAAGAGCCGAAAGCTGCCGCCAAAGCAGCGGGAAATGGTATTGTTCTGATGGGGATTTTCGGAATTATTTATTTGTTGATTGGCGAAGCTCTGCTGCCTTTGCTCCTAAAGGCATTTGGGGCAACGACAGATGTTTTTCCATATGCAAAGCAATATGCCGGAATCACATTGATTGGAATGCCGTTTCTCATCGTAACGAATGGCATGAGCAATTTGATTCGAGCAGACGGAAAACCAAAGTATTCAATGGTCTGCATGGTTGTGGGAGCTATTGTCAATACCATTCTTGACCCCATTTTTATTTTTGCCTGCGATTGGGGAATTGCCGGCGGAGCCTGGGCAACGGTCATTGGACAAATTTTTTCCTTCATACTCGCACTCCGTTATCTATGGCGTTTCCAAACAATTCATTTTGAAAAAGAGTCGTTTTTATTGGACATCAGAGAAAGCCTGAAAATTTGCAGCATGGGAATCAGCAGCAGCTCAAACCAGATTGCAGTTACCGTGATTCAAATCATTCAGTACAATTCGTTGACTTATTACGGCGCATTAACAAAATATGGAACGGATATTCCCTTAGCTGCTTGCGGAATCGTTATGAAAACAAATGCTATCCTTCTTGCGATTGTTGTGGGAATCTCGCAGGGAACACAGCCGATTATCGGCTTCAACTATGGGGCAAGGCAATATCATCGTGTACGGGAGGCTTATCTGCTTGCAGTAAAATGGAACCTCGTTGTTTCTGCTATTGGTTTCATCGCATTTCAATTTTTCCCGCATTCTATCATTTCATTGTTCGGAGACGGCGACGAGCTGTATTTTGAATTTGCCGTTTTGTTCATGCGCACCTATCTTTTCATGGTGTTGGTAAATGGTGTACAGTTGCTTTCTTCCAGCTTTTTTACGGCAATAGGAAAAGCGTTAAAAGGTGCTCTGCTGGCATTAACAAGGCAGACCTTTTTCTTGATTCCGCTTACCTTGCTGCTCCCGCTTCGCTTCGGAATTATGGGAGTATTGCTTGCGGGACCTGTTGCTGATTTTTCAGCGTTTGTGCTATCTGTTGTGCTAGTGGGGATAGAATTAAGAAAACAAAAAAATGCAATATATATTAATCAAACTAGTCCACAGTAAAATGAACGGGCTATGCCCGCCGTTGACACACCATCTGTTTTCACAGTTGAGCAGATAAGAGGAGACAGCAAAACTACTATCACCCATTATCATCATAAAAAGCTATTAAACCATAGCATAATCCCATGTGGGAGAAAGGGGGAATCGTTTATGCCTTGTACAGAAGCACACAAGGAACACATCATGTATACTTTCAATGGCTATTGCAAGACCGTCATACGCTTTGCGGCTATCAACGCATGGCGTGACAGGAGCAGACGGCGGCAAAAGGAAATATCCCTTGAATACCTCACAGAAGAAAAGTTTTACCCTTTAGGCACAACAGACGAATATTTTGAAGCACCCTATGAAGAATACCCCATTACAATCTGCGGTCAGACAGTTATCCTCACCAATGGGGAACTTGCCGCCGCCCTGTTATCTCTGCCGGAGAAGAACCGGGAAATCATTTTCCTTTACTTTTTCGGGCATTACACGCAGCAGGAAATCGGGGAAATGTACGGACGCTGCCGGAGTACGACTGGGTATCAAATCCGCAGGACTTTACAGCTTCTGCACAAAGAAATGGAGGTGCTTTCACATGGGGAATCCGAACCTTTTACCCTATGAAACGATTGTCCGGGCGACCAGCGGAGAGCCAGAAGCCGTGGACGAGGTTTTACGGCATTACAGCAAGCGAATCCGAATTGCCGCCATTGAAAACGGGCATATCGACAGGGATACCGAGGACAGCATAAAATCCCGGCTTGTTGCCGCATTGTTCAAGTTCCGTTTTGACGAACAGCCATACCCCAAAACTGAATAACCGCCGCTACATAGAACGGTACACCAAGACAGGAAATCAAGAAAAGGTTTCCTGTTTTTTTGCGCCCATTTTTGGCATTTTCAAAAATCGCCAGTATTATGCCGTGCAAAGGGAAATAGAAAGAAATTCCCTCTCCCGTTTGGCAAAACCGCAGGCTGTCCGTGGAGGGCGAGCGAAAAGAAATTTTCACAAATTCCCGCCTATTCCGGCTTGCGTGGTGTTGTAAGGAATAGAGGGGAATTTACAAAAATCAACGTCCATTTTGCTTTTTACTGGTTTGTAGGTATTAGCGGGAGAAATATCGCCGCAACTTTGGCAAAATCCCCGCTTGCGGCACTAAAAGTATTGAGGGAAGCCTACACAGAGGAAGCCGCCACTTTCTAAGAGCAAGATTCTACCACAGTACCAAATTTCGCTAATCGCTCATTTTGTCCTGCGGGAATCTTGTTGGGGTTGCCACCCCAAGCCCGCCTTTTTGCGGCTTGCGCCGCTTGAAAAAATCCACCCATGAAAGGAGTTGAAGCCCATGAAAAAATACAACACGCCACACCGCCGCCGGGTAATCAAAACACGCTTGACCGAGGAAGAATACGCCGAGTTTTCCGAGCGTGTCACCCTCTGCAAAATGAGCCAAGCCGAGTTTATCCGGCAAGCCCTCATTAAGTCAAGCATACGCCCGGTTATCACCGTTTCCCCGGTCAATGATGAATTGTTGTCTGCCGTTGGGAAGCTAACCGCCGAGTACGGGAAAATCGGCGGCAACTTGAATCAGATTGCCCGCTGTCTGAACGAGTACGGCGCACCCTATAACGCCCTCTCAAAAGAGGTACGAGCCGCCATATCCGAGCTTGCCGCCTTGAAGTTTGAAGTCTTGCAGAAAGTAGGTGAAGCCGTTGGCAACATTCAAACATATCAGCTCTAAAAATGCCGACTATGGGGCAGCCGAGCAGTACCTAACCTTTGAGCATGACGAATTTACCATGAAGCCCACACTGGACGGAAACGGGCGGCTTGTTCTCCGTGACGATTACCGCATAGCTTCCCTTAATTGCGGCGGGGAAGATTTCGCCATAGCGTGTATGCGCTCCAATCTGAAATACGGCAAGAACCAAAGAAAAGAGGACGTAAAGAGCCACCATTACATTATCAGTTTTGACCCCCGTGACGCACAGGACAACGGCTTAACCGTAGACCGGGCGCAACAGTTAGGCGAGCAGTTCTGTAAAGAGCATTTCCCCGGACACCAAGCCCTTGTATGCACCCACCCGGACGGGCATAACCACAGCGGCAACATTCATGTGCATATCGTAATCAATTCTTTGCGGATTGCGGAAGTGCCGCTGCTTCCCTACATGGAAAGACCAGCCGACACAAGGGAGGGCTGCAAGCACCGCTGTACGGACGCAGCTATGGAGTATTTCAAAGCGGAAGTCATGGAGATGTGCCACCGGGAAAACCTCTATCAGATTGACTTGCTGAACGGAAGCAAGAACCGTGTGACCGAGCGTGAGTATTGGGCGAAGCGGAAAGGACAAGCCACACTGGATAAAGAGAACGCTTCCCTTGCCGCCACAGGAGAGCCGCCCAAACTCACGAAATTTGAAACGGACAAGGAGAAGCTACGGCGCACGATCCGCACCGCCCTGTCCTCTGCTATCTCTTTTGAGGACTTTTCCGGGAAGCTGCTACAACAGGGCGTGACCGTCAAGGAGAGCCGGGGGAGGTTATCGTATCTCACGCCGGACAGGACGAAGCCAATCACCGCCCGGAAACTGGGTGATGATTTTGACCGTGCCGCCGTACTGGAAGCACTCACCCTAAACGCACAGAACGCCGCCAGAGCCGCCGAAAAGCCCCTACCCAAACAGGAATACCCCCGCAGCATAAAAGACCGCTTACAGCGCAACAAAGCCGCCATAAACGCCCCGAAAAATGACGGAGTACAACGCATGGTAGACATAGCAGCCAAGAAAGCCGAGGGCAAGGGGAAAGGCTACGAGAAATGGGCGACCTTGCACAATCTGAAGCAAATGGCGGCTACCATGAGCATTTACGAGGAATCCGGCTTTTCTTCCCCGGAAGAACTGGAAGCCGCCCTTGCCGCCGCCAGTGCCGGGCTGCATGAAGTGACCGGGAAACTGAAAGCCGTGGAAAGCACTTTGCGGGAGAAAAAGGACTTGCAGAAGCAGCTATTAGCCTACATCAAGACCAAGCCCGCCCGTGACGGATTGCGGGCGCAGAAAACGGAGAAAGCCCGGAGAGCCTACCGTGAGCAGCACGAAAGCGAGTTTATCATTTCCGAATCTGCCGCCCGGTATTTCAAAGCACATGGAATCTCCAAACTGCCAGCGTCCAAAGCCTTACAAGCGGAGATTGAGCAGCTTATGAGTGAGAAGAACAGCCTTTACAACGAATACCGGGAGAAGAAAGAAAACGTCCGGGAATTGCAGACCGTCAAGGGCAATATTGAGCAAATCCTACGCCGTGAGCCGGAACGGGGAAAGGGGCGGGAGAATGAACGGTAAACGCCCCTGCATGGACTACCGCCAGTACCGGGCGGCGTGTCGGCTTGTGCATGAGTGCTGTAACTATGACAACGGGAATTGTATTGCGCTGGATAACGGCGAGCCTTGCGTATGTGTGCAGAGTATCAGCTATTCCCTCTTGTGCCGCTGGTTCATTGCCGCCGTGCTGCCGCTGGACGGGAAGCTGGAAGCCGCCCTTTTGCACCGGGCAGACAGGAAACGCTGTACCGAGTGCGGCGGGTATTTTCTCCCCAAGTCCAACCGGGGGAAATACTGCCCGGATTGCGCCGCAAAAGTGCGCCGCCGGAAAGAAGCCGAGCGACAACGGAAAAGATACCACATTTCTACGCATTTAGGCTATGAAAGAAGCCCATAAATCAAGGCTTTTTAGACCGCCCTCAACGGGTAGACGATATTTATATCCTTTACCCCTCAAAACGGCGTCCTAAAGCGTAACGGAAGCCACAGACAGGAGGTGAGAACCATAACCGATTACATCACAGCCGACACCGCAATGCCGCAGTTTTTCCCTTATCCCTGTTTTCTGCTGAAAATGGACTTGTCATATACCGCAAGGCTGCTCTATGCGCTGCTGCTAGACCGTACCACCCTCTCACAGAAGAACGGCTGGCAGGACAGCGAGGGCAGGACGTATATTTTCTATCCCGTTTCGGAGATAGCGGAAACACTGGATAAAGGCAGAACCGCCATAAAATCCGCTCTGAACGAGCTGGACGCTGCCGGGCTTTTAGTGCGGGAACGCCGGGGATTTTCCGCACCGAACCGCCTTTATGTGAAAATACCGCAAGTGCCAGTGGTACAGTTTTCCGACCATATGACAGCCATACAGCCGGAAAACCGACCCTCTGATAGCCGGAAAAGCGACCCTCATAAGGACGGAAAACCGACCTTTGCGATAGCCGGAAAACCGACCCCTAACCAACTTACTATAAACCAACTAAAAGAGAACCAACAAAAAGGAGCGAGTGGGGAGCCGCCCGCCCCGTTCGGAAGATATAAAAATATTTTGCCAACGACAACGGGAAATGTCCGCAGATGAAACACGCCCGGTTCTATGTCGAGAATTGGTCGGCCATGCAGGAGGAAAACATCGGCTATCTGCTGTGGGGCGGCGTGGGGACTGGCAAAAGCTATTTTGCGGGCTGTATCGCCAATGCCCTGATGGAACAGGAAGTGGCCGTCCGCATGACGAACTTTGCCCTGATACTCAACGACCTGACCGCCAGCTTTGAGGGCCGGAACGAGTACATAGCCAGACTGTGCCGCGCCCCGCTGCTGATATTGGACGATTTTGGAATGGAACGTGGGACGGAGTACGGTTTGGAACAGGTCTACAACGTGATCGACAGCCGCTACCGCAGCCGCAGGCCGCTGATCGTCACCACGAACCTCCCCTTTCAAGACTTGCAGCACCCCCAGGACACCGCCCATGCCCGCATCTATGACCGGCTGTTGGAGATGTGCGCTCCCATCCGCTTTTCGGGAGAGAATTTTCGTAAAGCCACAGCGCAGGACAAGCTGGCACGTTTGAAAAATCTGATGAACTGAAAGGAGCCGCCTATGGCAAAAGCAAAGGAGCCTGTTATCACTGTCAGCACCGTATTCGCCGGGAGGCAGACCGACAGGCAAGCCTTTATTGACCTAATCATACAGAAAAAAGAGATTGTGAAATCACAACTTTCCCTTGACGCCGGACGTGCGGCAGGGTATAATGAAATTACTCCAAAACGCGGCATACACAGCGGGATGGAGGTCAAAAATGAGGACTAACACTGTGTGTGCTGAACCCTATCCCCAGGAGGTGAGAGCAGCTATCTATTGCCGCTTGTCCAAGGACGACGATTTGAGCGGCCCCAGCGCAAGCATCCAGAACCAGCGGGAATTGTTGTGCCGGTACTGTGAGGAACAGGGCTGGCGCGTGGCAGGGATTTTCCAGGATGACGGGTACACCGGCCTGAACATGGAGCGCCCCGACTTTCAGAAGATGCTGGCGGCGGTTGAGCGGAAAATGTTCGATGTGGTCTTGACGAAAGACCTCTCCCGGCTGGGCCGGAACTATTTGCAGGTGGGCCAACTGCTGGAAGATTTTTTCCCACGGCAGAAGGTACGGTATATCGCTTTGAACGATGCCGTAGACAGCGAGGTTGAGAATGAGATAACCCCGTTTCGCTCGCTGCTGAACGAGATGTATAGCCGGGATGTGAGCAAAAAAGTCCATTCGTCCTACCTGACAAAAGCCAAGTCCGGCAAGTTTACCGGCTGTCTGGCCCCCTTCGGCTACCGCAAAGACCCGGAGGACAAAAACCATCTTCTCATTGACGAGGATACGGCCTGGATCGTCCGCAGGATTTTTGAGTGGGCGAAGAACGGCAGCGGCCCCAACCGCATCCGCCGCAGGCTGGAAGATGAAGAAATCCCCTGCCCCGCATGGTGGAACCGGCAAAAGGGATTGCGCGACCATGTAACCAAGTTTGAACGGGAGAACCCGGAGCGAGGGCGGTTTATCTGGGACTTCACCGCTATCCAGGGCATTCTGGCAAACCCGGTCTACATCGGCGCGATTGCCTCTCAAAAGGTCAATTACCGTTTCAAAATCGGCTGGATGGGCGACAAGAAGCGGGAGGACTGGATTATTGTTGAGGGGATGCACGAGGCCATCATTGACCGGGACACTTACGATGTTGTGCAGGAGAAAGTCAAGAGCCGGAAACGCCCGGACGCATGGGGGAATTTCAGTTTGTTCGCCGGGCTGGTGAAGTGCGGACAGTGCGGCAGCACCCTGAACATCCGCCGCGCCAACCAAAAGGGCAACGAGCGCATCTACACCTGTTCCCGCTACAACAAGTATGGCGTGGCCCACTGTACCCAGCACCGCATCAAGTATGATACACTCTACAACATCGTGCTGGAACAGATTAGGGCTTGTGCGAGAAAGGCCCTTGCCGATGAACAGGAGGCAGCGGCCCAGCTCCGGGAGAACTGCCAGGCGGATGAGCAGGCCGAGTGTGAGGCCATCCAGCGGAGCATTGACGAGGACAGCGAACGCATCACCGCTCTGGAACGCATTATCAGCCGGGTCTATGAGGACATGATTGCCCAGCGCATCAGCGAGGACAATTTCAACCGCATCCTGGAGAACAGCCAGACGGAGCAGGCCACGCTGAAAAACCGTGTCATGCTGAACCGGGAACGGCTGGCCCAGCAGACCCAGGAGCAGGAGGACAGCACACGCTGGCTGGAAATCATCAAGGACTATGCGGATATTCAAGAGCTGGACACTGTGACGCTGAACCGGCTTGTTCAGAAAATCGTCATTCACGAGGACATAGACGGCGAGACTGTTCGCCAGACTGTGGAAATCCATTTCAATTTCAACGATAAGGCGGATAAACGCAGGATAATCCGCGAGAAATAACTGAATACCGCAACATTAAGCCCGGACAGCAGAGGAACCGGGGTAATGCTGATTGAGGATGCCGCCGCCCGCCGTGGGCTGTTTCATTAACTTTGAGATGAAACAGCTCATGGCTGGCGGCGGCATTATCCTGCTGGGCACGACCCTGATCCCCCTGCTGTCCGGCCTGTTCTAAGGGCGGCGCTTCATGGGATTTCTCACCGACTGGATCACGAACTGGCTGAAGGAGCTGCTGATTGGCGGGATCATGGACAACCTGTCGGGGCTCTTTGATACAGTAAACGCCCGTGTCGGGGAGATCGCGGTACAAGTGGGGACAGCCCCGGCGCAATGGAACGCCGGGGTTTTCTCCCTGATCCGGCGGCTTTCCGAAACGGTGATACTGCCAATCGCCGGACTGGTCCTGACCTTTGTCGCCACCTACGAACTCATTCAACTGCTGGTGGAGCGGAATAATCTTCACGACCTGGACTATTGGATTTTCTTCAAGTGGATATTCAAAACGGCCTGCGCCATCCTCATTCTGTCCAACACGTTCAACATTGTTATGGCGGTGTTCGACGTGGCCCAGCGGGTGGTGGCACAGTCGGCGGGGCTGATCCAGGGCTCCACGGACGTTTCCCCGGATATGCTGGCGGATCTGGAGGCGGCGCTGGAGGGGATGGACCTGGGCCCGCTGCTGGGGCTGTGGCTCCAGTCCTTTGTGGTACAGCTCACCATGACCGCGCTGAATATCGTGATCTTCGTGATCGTCTACGGGCGGATGATAGAAATATATATGCTCACCAGTTTAGCGCCCCTCCCCGTGGCGACCCTGGCAAACCGGGAGCTGGGCGGGGCCGGACAGAACTATCTCCGCTCCCTGTTCGCCGTGGGCTTCCAGGGGATGCTGATTTTGGTATGTGTGGGAATCTACGCAGTCCTCATTCAGAGTATCGCCGGAGGCGGCGACCCCATAGGGGCGATATGGGGGACCATCGGCTACACGGTGCTGCTGTGCTACTGCCTGTTCAAAACGGGAAGTATCGCCCGGAGCGTCCTGGGGGCGCATTAGGCCCCGGCCTCTGGACACGGTGTCCAGAGCCGGGAGGCGGAAAGGAGGGATTTTATCGGGAAATACGCCGTGATCTACGCCGACCCGCCCTGGCGGTATTCCCAAAAGAATTTGCCAGGATCGGCGGAGAAGCACTACCCCACCATGAGCATAAACGACCTGTGCGCCTTGCCTGTGGCGGAGCTGGCCGCCCCGGACTGCGCCCTGTTCCTGTGGGCCACGTTCCCCCAACTCCCGGAGGCCCTGCGGCTGATCAAGGCGTGGGGCTTTCAGTATAAGAGCGTGGCCTTTGTCTGGCTGAAAAAGAACCGCAAGGCGGATAGCTGGTTTTACGGGCTGGGCTTCTGGACCAGGGCCAACGCAGAGGTGTGCCTGCTGGCGACGCGGGGCCACCCCAAGCGGCAGGCCGCTAACGTCCACCAATTCATCATTTCCCCCATAGAGGGCCACAGCAAAAAGCCGGACGAGGCCAGGGAGAAGATCATGGCCTTGCTGGGCGACGTGCCCCGCGTGGAGCTGTTCGCCCGGCAGACTGTCCCCGGCTGGGACGTGTGGGGGAACGAGGTGGAATGTACCCCCGGCCTCTGGACACGGTGTCCAGCGGCCACCACAAGAAAGGAGGGTTGATTTTTGCCCTATGTGAATGTCCCCAATGACCTGTCCAGGGTCAAGACCAAGCTGGCCTTTAACCTCACCAAGCGGCAGCTCATTTGTTTTGGCGGCGGCGGGCTGGTGGGCGTCCCCGTGTATCTGCTGACCCGTGGGGCTGTCGGCGGGACCGGGGCCATGTTCCTCATGCTGGGGATCATGCTCCCGGCGTTCCTCATGGCGATGTACGAAAAGGACGGCCTGCCCTTTGAGAAGGTGGTGCGGAACATCATCCGCGCCCGCTTCCTCCGGCCCGGCCCCAGGCCCTACCGAACGCAAAATATCTATGCTCCCTTTGCAGGAAAGGAGGTGTTTGAGCTTGAACATAAGGACCAAAAGCGCCGGGCCCGGAAGGGCCGGTAGGCGCTCCCTCTCCGCCCAGCAGACCATCCCCTATGTGGAGATGCTGAAAGACGGCATTTGCCGGGTGCGGGACGGTTTCTACACCAAGACCATCTCCTACGAGGACATCAACTACTCCGTGGCCTCCAGCGAGGACCAGTCCGCCATCTTCGACGGCTGGTGCGGCTTCCTCAACTACTTTGATAGCGCCCTCCCGTTCCAGCTCTCCTTCATCAACCACCGTTCCAGGGGCGGCAGCCGGTACAAGGTCAATATCCCCATGGCCCACGACGACTTTGACAGTATCCGGGGGGAATATGTGGATATGCTGAAACGGCAGATCGCCAGGAGCAACAACGGCATTGTCCGCTCCAAGTACATCACGTTCGGCGTCCCCGCCGACGGCCTGGAGACGGCCCGCCCCCGGCTGGAGCGCGTCTCCAGCGACATCATGGGCAACTTCAAGAAGCTGGGGGCCCACTCCCGCGTCCTCAACGGGCGGGAGCGGCTGGAGGTGCTCCACGGCCAGATGCACCCAGGGGGCCGGGAGCCGTTCCGCTTCTCCTGGCCGGACATCGTGAAAACCGGCATGGGGACGAAAGACTTTATCGCCCCGGACAGCTTCGACTTCACCGCCGCCCGGATGTTCCGGCTGGGCCAGTCCTGGGGCGCGGCCTCCTATTTGCAGATCATGGCCTCCGAGCTGTCGGACAAGCTGCTGCTGGAGCTCCTGGAGCTGGACGCGGAAATGACCGTCACCCTCCACGTCCAGACCGTGGACCAGCTCAAGGCCATCAAAATGACCAAGGGCAAAATCTCCGACATTGACAAAATGAAGGTGGAGGAGCAGAAAAAGGCGGTCAGAGCGGGGTACGATATGGAAATTCTGCCCCCGGACCTCATTACCTACTCCAAGGACGCGGCGGCGCTCCTGGCCGACCTCCAGTCCCGGAATGAAAGAATGTTCCTCCTGACGTTCACTGTGGTGAATATCGCCCCCACCCGGCAAAAGCTGGAGAACGACGTGTTCACCATTTCCGGGATCGCCCAAAAGTACAACTGCGCCTTGAAGCGGCTGGACTGGCAGCAGGAGCAGGGCTTCACGTCCTCCCTGGTGCTGGGGGATAACGCCATTGAGATACAGCGGGGCATGACCACCAGCTCCACGGCGATTTTCATTCCCTTTATGACGAAGGAGCTCCGCATGGACGGGGCCGCCCTCTACTATGGCATGAACGCCCTTTCCAACAATGTCATTATGGCGGACCGCAAGCGTCTGAAAAACCCCAACGGGCTTTTCCTGGGGACCCCCGGCAGCGGCAAGAGCTTCGCCGCCAAGCGGGAGATCGTCAACGTGTTCCTCACCCTCCCGGACGACGACATCATCATAGCGGACCCGGAGGGGGAGTATTACCCCCTGGTGAACCGGCTGGGGGGCCAGGTGGTACGGCTGTCCCCCTCCGCTACGGCGGGCACATTCATCAACCCCATGGACATCAACCCCAACTACGCCGACGACGAGGACCCCCTGTCACTGAAAAGCGATTTTATCCTCTCCCTGTGCGAACTGATCGTGGGCGGGCGGAGCGGGCTGGCCCCCGTGGAAAAGACGGTGATCGACCGCTGTGTGCGGACCATCTACCGCCCCTATCTGGCGGACCCGGCCCCGGAGCGTATGCCCATTCTCCAGGACCTCTACGACGAGCTGCTGAAGCAGTCCGAGCCGGAGGCCCGGCGGGTGGCCTCCGCCCTGGAGCTGTACTGCACCGGGTCCCTCAACCTCTTTAACCACCGAACCAACGTCCAGGTCAATTCCCGCCTCCTGTGCTTCGACATCAAGGCCCTGGGGAAGATGCTCAAAAAGATTGGTCTGCTGATCCTTACGGACCAAATCTGGGGCCGGGTGACGGAGAACCGGGACCGGCGGCGGGCGACCTGGGTGTACCAGGACGAGTTTCACGTTCTTCTGGCGGAGCCCCAGACGGCGGCGTACAGTGTGGAGATTTTCCGGCGCTTCCGCAAGTGGGGGGCCATCCCCAGCGGCATTACCCAGAACGTGAAAAGCCTGCTGGAGAGCAGCGAAATTGAGTCCATCTTCGGCAACTGCGATTTCCTCTATATGCTGTCCCAGGCCGCCGGGGATCAAAAGGTGCTGGCAAGCCACCTGGGGATCAGCCCCCACCAGCTCTCCTACGTCACCCACTCCGGCTCCGGCGAGGGGCTGCTTTTTTATGGGGACACCACCATCCCCTTTGTGGACCACTTCCCCCAGGACACCGAGCTTTACACCCTCCTGACCACCAAGCCGGAGGACAAGGCCAATGGGTAAGGCCCGGCCTTCTGGACACCGTGTCCAGAGGCCCCGCAAATCTGACCACAAATCCAAACTCCACCAGGAAAGCGAACGGGCCCGGCCCTCTGAGCGGCTGCGGCAGGAGGGGAAGAAGCGGAGCGCCCAGGGCCAGACGCGGGCGGAGCGGAGCGCGGTCAAGGCGGAAAAGGCCAAGCTGCGTATGGGCGCGGCCCAGGAGAAGCTGGCGGCCCAGGCCCCGGTCAAGCCCCCCGGCCCGGTGAAGCGCGGGGCCGGGGCCTTGGGCTGGGGCGTTCACGGCTTCGTCCACGGCAAGGTGTACGAGGTGGAGCATGAGAACGTGGGGACCGAGGGGGCCCACCACTCCGAGCTGGTGGGCGAGGCCGTGGGGCGCTGGGGGACCCGCCGTGTGCGGCAGGCCGTCCGGGACCACCCGGCCAAGGCCGCCGCCCGCGCGGAAAGCCGGTATGTCAAGGCCACGGCGGAGCACCGCTTTCAAACGGAGCTGGAGAAGCACCCGGACCTGGGCAAAAACGCCCTGGCCCGGTTTGCCCAAAAGCAGCGCCAAAAACGGCAGTACACGAAACAGGCGCGGGAGGCCGCCAAGCAGGGGGCCAGTGCCGCCGAGAAAACCGCCGTCTCTGCGGAGAAGCTGGCGGAAAAAGTGGCGGGCTTCGTCAAGCGTCACCCTGGCGGGGTGGTGATTACCCTGGCCTGTCTCCTCCTCCTGTTTACGGTCCAGTCCTGCGCCTCCTCCTTGGTGACGCTGGGCAACGGGATCATCGGGGGGATCGGGGCCAGCACCTACCCCGCCCAGGACGGGGATATGCTGGGGGCTGAGGCCGCCTACTGCGCGTTGGAGGCGGAGCTGCAATACTACCTTGACACCTACACCAGCACCCACGATTACGACGAATACCACTTCGACCTGGACGCCATCGAGCATGACCCCTATGTGCTGATCTCCATGCTCTCCGCGCTCCACGAGGGGGAGTGGACGCTGGAGGAGGCGCGGGGGACGCTCCAGACCATTTTCGACCGGCAGTATATTTTGACGGAGGACGTGGTGACGGAGCGGCGGTATTACATCGAGACGGACACCTGGACCGACAGCGAGGGCAACACCCACACAAGCAGCTACCGCGTGTACTACGACTATTACATTTGTACGGTGACGCTGAAAAACGAGGACCTGTCCCACCTGCCCATTTACATCATGAGCGGGGAGCAGCTTTCCCGGTACGCACTCTACATGGCCGCCCTGGGCAACCGGCCCGACCTGTTCCCCAATTCCGGCTATGTGGACAAGTACATCACCAACCCACCCCAGCCCTACGACGTGCCGGAGCAGTATCTTTCCGATCCCGACTTTGCCGCCCTACTCACCGAGGCGGAGAAGTACCTGGGCTACCCCTACGTCTGGGGCGGCAGCTCCCCGGCCACGTCCTTTGACTGTTCCGGCTTCCTGTCCTATGTGCTGAACCAATGCGGCTGGGACGTGGGCCGCCTGGGGGCCCAGGGGCTCTATAACTACTGCACCCCCGTCAGCTCCCCACGGCCCGGCGACCTTGTATTTTTCCGCTACACCTACGACGCGCCCAACCCGGACGGCGTGACCCACTGTGGGCTCTATGTGGGAGACGGAATGATGCTGCACTGTGGGGACCCGGTGCAATTTACAAGTCTGAATACAAGCTACTGGCAGTCCCATTTTTACGCCTGGGGGCGTTTACCATGATGAAGGAGGTTTTGAATGGCAGTCAGCAAGAGCGCGAAAATTTGGGCCGAGATGGAGAAAGTCAAGGCCAAGATCAACGAGCAGCAGGCCCGGCTGAAAGAGCTGGAGCAGAAGCACCGGGAGGCCGAGAATGAGGAGATCGTGGACATCGTGCGGGGCATGAGCGTGTCCCTGGACGAGCTGCCCGCCCTCCTGCGGCAGCTCCGGGACGGCTCTGGACACGGTGTCCAGAAGCCCGGCGAGAGAAAGGAGGAGACATAATGAAAAAATCCCGTATGCTGGCGGCGACGCTCTGCGCCGTCCTGATGGTGGGGGTACTCACCGTTCCCGCCTACGCGGGCGGAGGCGACGAGGGCGGCGAGTATGTCCCCTGGGTGGGGCTGGAGCCTGTGGACCCCCTGCCCGTGGAGCAGCCCCCGGACCCCAAGCCGTTCACCCCGGAGGGGACGGGGACGGTGTTGGACAACGCCACGGACCAGGACGGCAAGGAGTTTTTCACCATCACCACGGCGGACGAGGCGGTTTTTTATCTTGTGATTGACCGGCAGCGTGGGGCGGAGAATGTGTATTTTCTCAACGCTGTCACCGTCTCTGACCTGATGGCCCTGGCGGAGCCTGGGCAGGAGCCGGAGGCCCCGCCCCCCGTGGTGGAGCCGGACCCGGAGCCCGAACCGGCCCCCGAACCGGAGCCGGAGCCCCAAAAGTCCGGCGGGGCCGGGATGCTCCTGGCGGCCCTGGCGGTGCTGGCTATCGGCGGCGGGGCCGGGTGGTACTTCAAAATCTACCGCCCCAAGCAGCAGAAAGCAGCGGAGCCGGAGGAGGATTTTTCCGAGTATGACGAGCCGGAGGACTACGATGACGCGCCCCCCTGGGACGTGGACGACGAGGACGAGGGAGGGGACGAGTGAACTTCACTGACAGCCCCTATGAGCCCTTTATGAAGCAGCCCACCTACCACCGGCCCCCGGAGCCCACCCCGGCCCCCAGGGGATCGGAGTGCGAGGGATGCCCCTACTGGCGGGGCCTGCGGTGTGTGACCTGCTTCCGGGCCTATCTGCGGAGCCGGGCCGGGCCCGGCGAGGGGAGGTGACGGCATGGAGCAGCGGGAGCTCACCCGCGAGGAGCGGGCGGCGATCCGGGCCCTGGTGGTGAAGTGGTGCGCCAATTATGACCGGGCCGTGGGATGCTTGCCTTTGGACTGTGAGTGCTATATGCTGGGGAAAACCTGGACGGGGCCCCTGTGCCGGTACTTCCGGGCGGCGGTCCTGCCCCTGGACCCGGTTCTGGAGGCCGCCCTGACCGCCCCCGGACCCGTGGAGACGCGGACCTGTCCCCTCTGCGGACGGCCCGCCCTCCTGGGCGGGCGGCGGCGCTACTGTTCCACCGCCTGCGCCCAGGCCGCCCATAGGAAACAGCAGCGGGACCACATGAGGAAAAAGCGGGGCTGACCTGTTGACAATTAGGCCCCCAAAAGTCCAGCGTTTTCAAGGCTTTCCAGACGCCAAACAGGGGCGGGGCGTATCATTTCCCGCCCCGCCCCTGTTTTGGCCCCATACTGTCAACATTTTGGAGGAGATCAATATGGACAAAAATCAAGGCTACGCGATCTTAAAAGTCGTCATGCTGGAAAATGGCCGGGGCTTCGCCCTGGGCGAGTGCCCCAGAGCGCCGGAGCCCTTTGTGACCTGGGCCTGCTATGACGACGAACACGGCAGGCGGCAATATGAGTGGGGGCACTACGGCAGCGACCGGGAGGCGCTGGCGCGGGACCTCACGGAGCGGGTGGAGGACTACCAGCAGCAGTTTTCCGTCAAGGTGGCGTGGGTGGAGGAGCCCGGCCTTTACAAGTATTATTCCACCCAGCGGCCTGTGGACATCGGTACGTTCCCCAAACCGTCCCACAACGCCCCGGACGAGATCGTAAACTACGACCAGCGCGTTCCCGTGGAGGGCGGCGCGTTCCTGGCCTGGGGGCATTTGACCTACACGCGGCCCCTGTCGGAAAAGGATATGGCGGACTATGAGCTGCGGCCCTCCAAGGACAACCCGGCTGTGGGGAAACGCATGGAGCGGAAACCCTCCATTTCCCGGCAGATGCAGGAGGCGGGGCGGCAGGCCCCGCCCAGCCACAAAAGGGAGGCCCCGGACCGGGGCGAACGGTAGCCGTGGCAGGAAAGAAACGCCGTCGCTCTGTTCATCTTCATGTGATGGTGACGCCGGAGGAGCAGCGGCAAATCCAGGAGCGCATGACCCAGGTGGGGATTTTGAACATGGGGGCCTATATGCGAAAAATGGCCCTCAACGGCTATGTGCTCCAGGTGGACCTTTCCCCGGTGCGGGAGCTGGTGTCCCTCCAGCGGCGGTGCGCCAACAATCTCAATCAGGCGGCGCTCCATGTGAACACCTACGGCGGCCTCTACCCCAACGAGCTCCAGGCGCTCCAAAAGGACTACGCCGATTTGTGGGGGCCTCTCTCCGAGCTGCTGGAGAAGCTGGCCCAGGTGGTGGCCCTGTGACCCGTGGGAGCGGCCCTGGCCGCTCCCCGGCTGTCCCCGCCTCTGGACACGGTGTCCAGAGCTGGGGAGAACCGATTTTGAAAGGGGGTGCTGTCCCTGGCGACGACCCGTCTTATAACCCACCATATCAGCGGGGACAAGTCGATTTTGGCCTCTCTGTCGGACCGCTTCGACTACGGCCAGAACCCGGAAAAGACCCTGGACGGGTCCCTGATCCGCTCCTACGAGTGCGACCCCCTCACCGCTGACAGCGAGTTTCTTTTGAGCAAGGCCCGGTACAAAACCATCACGGGCCGGGAGCAGAAACGGGACGCCGACGTGCTGTGCTATCAGATCCGCCAATCGTTCCCCCCTGGGGAGCTGGACCCGGAGGAGGCGCTGAACATCGGCTATGAGCTGGCAATGCGCTGGACCAAGGGGAAGCACGCTTTCTTCGTGGTGTCCCATGCGGACCGCCCCCACCCCCACGTTCACATTTACTACAACTCCACCACCCTGGACTGTACCCGGAAATACCGGGATTTTTTAGGCTCCGCCCGCGCTCTGCGGCGGCTGTCCGACCGGATATGCCTGGAGCATGACCTGTCCATTATCAAAAATCCCAGGCTCCATAGCAAGGGGAAATTCCGGCACTACGGCCAATGGCTGGGCGCGGCCCGGCCCCCCTCCTACAAGGAGCAGCTGCGGGGGATCATAGACGGGGCCCTGGCAGATCGGCCCACCGACTTTGCCGGATTCCTCCAACGGATGGAGGCGGCGGGGGTCCAGGTGAAGCAGGGCCGGGGCGGGGTGATCTCGTTCCGGCTTCCCAGCCAGGACCGGGCCACCCGTTTCCGGGCCTCCACCCTGGGGGACGGCTACGGCCCGGAGGACGTGGAGGCGGTGATCGACGGGCGGGCCCCCGTCCGCAAGCCTGCCCAGGGGCGGCCCTGTTCGGCGGCTCCTTGGCGCGTCAATCTGATCATCGACATCCAACAGCGCATGGCCCAGGGCAAGGGCCCAGGTTACGAGCGGTGGGCGAAAATATACAACCTCAAACAAATGGCCGCCGCCCTCCAGTTTCTCCAGGAGAACGGCCTGACCGACTATGACGCCCTGGCGGAGCGGACGGCGGAGGTGGTGGACCGGGCCCACGCCCTGGCCGGGGAGCTGCGGGGGGTGGAGGAGCGGCTGGCCTCCACAACAAAACTCATGGGGGCCGTGGTGGACTACGCCAAGACCCGGCCCGTGTTCGACGGCTACAAGGCCGCCCGGTACAGCAAGAAGTATCTGGCGGAGCATGAGGAGGCCCTGGCCTCCTATCGGGCGGCAAAGGCGGCGATTAACGACATTCTGGGCGGGGCCAAGCTCCCCAGGATGGACGCGCTGAAAAAGGAGCGCCGGGAGCTGGCGGAGCGGAAGAAAAAGCTCTACGCCCAATACCGGGCGGCACAACAGGAAATGCGGGAGGCGGTGGCGGTCAAGGCCAACGTCGATCACCTCCTCGGCCTGTCTGACGGGCGGGAGAGTAAGGCCCAGGAGCGATAGCGACGGGGCCGCAGACAGAAGCCTCTGGACACCGTGTCCAGAGGCTTCCGGCGGGTTTGGGGTGCAACCCCAACAAGCATTTTTGCGGAGCAAAAATGGCAAGTGTGGCTACACTTGCCCTGCTTGCCATTTCGTGCGCTTCCGCTACATGGCGCAAAAAAACGAAGGTCACGCTTTCTTACGCATCCTCCGTTTCTCTGGCTTTCTTAATGCCCTCGGCTGTGGCTTCTATCACGACAAGCTCTTTTTCACTCATAGAATTTAGGAGCACATCAATGTGTTTTCTGCAAGAACTTGTCTGCGCCCCTCCGTCCGCATGAATAAACTGGTCAACTGAAATGTCAAACATAGTAATGAGTTTAACAAAAAGGTCAAAGCTGGGATATTGGCCCTTGTTCTCAATATTCATAATGGTACGGGAGTCACGGTCTACTAATTCCGCAACATAGGCTTGTGTCCAACCCTTTTCTTCTCTGGCTCTTTTGAGCGCCAGCCCGAGGCCGTGAAAGTCAAACCTTCTTTCATTTTGGTTCATTCTCATATCACCCTATATCATTCTACATTTCGTGTTAGATTATGAGAATGTAATGAAATTTGATGTAAAGTAGTATTTTATTTCGTGTTGCTTGCAAGTTAACTTTTCTGAGTTATAATTAAACAATAGCTCGATTGTCTATTATCACGCAGGTATGATAATCTTATAAATAGATGGAGGACAATATGAAAATTAGTCAGATAATTAAAGAAAAGCGAAAGCACTTGGGGTTAACGCAAGAAAATATTGCGGAGTATTTGGGTGTTTCAATACCCGCAGTTAGTAAATGGGAGAACGGAACAACTTATCCAGACATTACACTTCTCCCCGGCTTGGCCAGATTGTTAAAGACAGATTTGAATACGCTCATGTCCTTTAATGAGGAAATGTCTGAAGTGGAGATCAAAAATGTTGTTATGAAAGTTCAATCCATCATTCAGGAAGATGGGTTTGAAGATGGTTTTCAATTCGCTTTAGATCAAGTTAGGGCATTTCCAACTTGTGAAAATTTAATTTATTCGTTGGGTGTTTTTTTACAACCCTCTTTAGGATTGCAGTCAGTGGAGCATCAAAGTAAATATCGTGAAGAACTTGCTAAACTGTATTTTAGGATACGCAATAGCGAAAATATTGAAATAAAAAAAGAAGCAATTTCTTTTTTGTTCTATCTGCATTGTGAAAAAGAAGAATATGAAAAAGCTGCCACATTACTAAATGATTATCCCGCTGATACAAAGTTAATGATGGCATATCTACATCAACAAAAAAAGGAATATGAACCTGCGTGTGTTTTATTAGAGCATCGAATGTTGGAAATCGCAGTTGAAATGCAATCCATACTAATAGCTTTAACCCAGGTTTCTTTGTCTGAAAACCGGGGAGACGATGCCGAGGAATTGGCTTGCATCCAAGAACAGTTGGCAAAGCAATTTGGCATTTTAGAATGTACCGCATATACAGCTAAACTTGAATGTGCAATAAATAAAAAAGATGCGGAGTACTGCACAAAAATACTATCTTTACTCCTTGCTTCTATGGAGGGAAAGACGGATATTTCATCGAATATTTTATACAAGCATTTGAATTTATCCGATGATAACATGGAAAATCTGCCACGGCAGCTTTTATCATCAATGATTGAGCAGTTAAAATCTGAATTACACGATGAAACATCGTTTTTGAAAGAAAATTCCGAATTTCAATCGCTCTTGCGGAGATACAGAGAATATTTGGAGAGGTAGTTTATGCTTAAATTTATTTCAAAATTACAATGGTTGTTTTGGGTTGGGTTTTTAGGCGTTTTTTTTGATAACCAGTACCTAACTCTATTCTTCTTGTTCGGATTGTGTGGCTTTGCAAATGTATTTTCTCCCATGCGTAACAACATTCAAAATTTAATGTTTCTCGGTCAAAATTTATGGATGCTTGTTGGAATACTTATTGCACATTTTAGACATGGCTTTAAGCTCCCGGATAAAAACTCATATAAACCGCAAGTACAGTACTCACTCCCGTTTGATGGTGAGTGGTATATTGCAAACGGAGGGGTTGATAAAGAAACTTCACATTCTTGGTTTCTTCCGTCCCAGCGGTATGCTTATGATTTTTTTATTATGAACAACGAAGAAACCACTTTTTCGGGAGAAAGAGAACAATTAGAAAATTACTTCTGCTTTGCAGAAAATGTTTTGGCTCCGGCAGATGGTGTTGTCATTTCTGCGGTCAGTCACTTTCCAAATACCCCTATTATCGCAGAGGGACAGGTCGATTGTACCGCATCGGATGTGCGAGGAAACCATATCATTATTCGTCACAGCAAGCATGAATATAGCATGATAGCACATCTCCTTCCAGAAAGTATCTGTGTGAAAAAAGGAGATAGTGTCAGTAGGGGGCAAGTAATTGCAAAATGCGGAAATAGCGGAAATACAAGTGAACCGCATATTCATTTTCAAATTCAATATGGAAAGAGCTTTGCAATATCAGCAGGATTACCAGTCCTCTTTGCTCATATTATTGTTGACGGAAAGAAAACACCGCAAGGATTTATTACAAATGGTCATTATGTTAAAAATGATGATTTAATCTAACCTTACATTTAAGATTAGCCGCCCAACGGAAATAAAAAAACCGTTGTTTCGGCGGCTGAATATCCATGCGCCAAAACAAAATACAGTAGCCTTACGGCGGTTTTGAAATAAGAAATTTCAGACCGCCGTTTTTTATTGACACGGCGGCAAAAGGAGGTAACGCCGTGTCTTTCCATATTGTCCGCCCCCCTGACCTGTCAAAAAAAGCCCTCCCCCTCTAAAGGGGAGCCCTGGCCGAAACTGCGAAAATTGTAAAATACTGTCGCCCCGACACGTCCGTATAGCCTTGCGCTGTGCGGACGTTTTTCTATTCTGGAGCCTCTGGACACCATGTCCAGAGGCCCGCTGCCGCTCCCCGCCGTTCCCTCCATTTCGATCTGTCCCTTTCCGCCCTGTATCGAAATGGAGGTTACATATGACGACCATCAAATTGAACAACTACTACCCCCATCTGACCGAGTGTGTCACCCTGGAAGTGTCGGAGGAGATCGCCGTGACCCTCTCCATTGGGGGCCGTATGTGCGACAGCTACAAGCGGCGCAAGCGGGACCATGACGAGTGCTCCCTGGACGGGACCCCCGGCTTTGAGGCCGACGTGACCTATCCCCCGCTGACCCCGGAGGAGATCATGGAGCTGGCCGAGGACCACGCCGCCCTCTATTCCGCCCTTGACCGTCTCCCGCCCGTCCAGGCCCGGCGCGTCTACGCCCGCTTCATCCTGGGGCGGAGCGTGGGCCAGATCGCCAGGGCCGAGGACGTGGAGGAGCGCAACGTCCGGGAGACGATCAACAAAGGCTTGCGGGGGTTGAAAAAATATTTGGATTTTTCTCGTTGAGGTACATCCGAAAATGCGGAAAAAGCGCCTGATAGGTGAGGAGGGACAAGCCCCTCCCGCCGACAACTGAATATACAGTATTTCAGGCACAAAACCCGCGTGAGTAGCGACAAAAGGCGCGCCGCCAGGATGGGAGCTCCAAGGAGGTGAACAGGGAGCGGACCGAGCGATCAACGCGAACCTTTGACCCGGCTGTGGCAGGCCGGGCGCGAGGACAGCGCGGGGGATAATGAAACTTGCTCACGCCCTCCCATGGACTTGCGGGGGAGCTCTGCGGTATGCGCCAGTCCTCTCCACGGGGGCAGCGGTATTGCGGAGCTATGACAGCCGGAGCCACCGGCGGCCTGGAATATTCCCGGCGCTGGGGGTGCGTGGCGAATACAGCGTACAACAAAAACCATGGGGGCCGCCCGCCTGGGTCCTGTCTGTCTTGCGACAGCCCAAACTTTCCCCGGCGCGGCGGCCCCGTTCGTGGATCGAAATGGAACACCCTGCTCACTCCCGGCCTAGGGCCGGGAGTGAGGGCAGGCCAGAAGGCGGTACGATAAGTACCGCCTTCTGGCGTTCTCTCATAGGACGAGCCGGGTATGGAATATATCTCTGGAGAGGAGGGTGATCACCTATGTTGCAACAGCAAGTGAATATGGAACGATTGGCAAATGTTGATATTCAGACGGTCAGAAAAGAGGAACTGATCGACGTGAGCGGGGCAGCCTTTGACAATAGCGTTCCGCAGAAATATCGGGCAGCCCAAGTCCTGCAAATTACGGGTAATCCCTATTGTTTCCGCGTGGGGGATTTGTGTGTGAAGTTGGAGTTTTTAGAGAGCGCCCCACCTCTGCAAGATGCTTTTTCCAGCTTTCTGCAACGTAAAAAGAGCGGTGTATGACATCTTTTCCGAACCTTTGGACACCGTGACCAGAGGGGAGACATCCTTGTGTATTGCCCCTAATAGCGGTATAATATAGGTGTAATGTGATAGGGAAGGAGGTCAACATGGCGCGGAAAAGCCGTTCCATTACTGAAACCCAAAAGCCTAAATATCGGGTGTGGAGGATCGCAATTTACATCCGACTTTCTAAAGAGGATGCCAGGTGCTTTGATGAATCTGAAAGTGTAACGAACCAGCGGAAAATTATTGAGGATCATATCGCGGAGTTTAACGATGGCGACGAGTACATCATTATTGACGAGTATGTTGACGACGGTATTTCCGGTACGACCGATGACGAGCGCGGCGACTTTCAGCGGATGCTCTCGGACATCAAGCGCGGGCGGATCAACTGTGTGATTGTCAAAGACCTTGCGCGGTCATTCCGCAATTACAGCGATCAGGGCTACTATTTAGACGATTGGTTTCCCCGGTACAATGTCCGTTTTATCTCTCTCTTTCATCAGTCGTTAGACAGTTATAAGGACCCCCAAAATATGCGGAGTATCGCAGTCCCCATACAGGGTGTCCTCAATGAAAACCACTGCGCGGAAACTTCTGATAAAGTGCGGGAAGTTTTTGACATGAAACGACGCAACGGAGAACACATTGGATCTTTTGCTGCCTATGGTTACATCAAAGACACCGACGATAAAAATGCCCTTGTGATTGATGAGCAAGCCGCCTCTGTGGTCCGGGAGATATTTTCCATGTTCCTGGATGGTATGAGCAAAAACGCTATTGTCCGTTATTTGAACGATCACGGTGTTCTCTGCCCCTCTCTTTATAAGCGGGAATGTCTGGGCCTAAAGTACCAAAACCCCCAAATGAACATGACAAAGCGCCCGTTATGGTGTGCTATGACCGTTACCTCTATTCTTAAAAACCGTATGTACTGTGGGGATATGGTGCAGGGGCGATACCGGATCAAGAGCTATAAGGTCCATGTTCAAGAGAGCGTACCAAAAGACGAATGGTATATTGTAGAAAACACCCATGAGGCAATTATTGACCGAGAAACTTTTGAAAAAGTTCAGCGGCTTTTGCTTCGGGACACGCGAACAGGGCCGCAGCAAAATAAACTGTATTTGTTCAGTGGGTTTTTGAAATGCGCTGACTGCGAAAAATCCATGACCCGCAGCAAAGTAGGCGATGCTGTGTACTACTATTGCCGTACATATAAGGACCAGTCCAAAGGGGGTTGTACAAAGCACACGATCCGGCATGACCGCCTGGAGGCTGCGGTACTCTATGCAATCCGGCAGCAGGTTTATCTGGCGGTTGATTATTCCAAAACCATTGAATGGATCAACCGTGCTCCCCTGGTAAAAAGCCAGTCGAAAAAACTGATTGACGCAATCGAGCAAAAAGAGCGGGAGCTTTCCAAGATCATCCGATATAAGCAGGCAATTTATCAGGACTGGAAAGACGGCGAAATATCACACTCCGATTACCGCCACATGAAAGCAGATTATGAGCAGCAGGCCGATGCTCTGGGGGCAGTCATTGAACGCCTCCAGGCAGAAAAGGCGGAAATTGAAAATGGTGTTGATGTAGAAAACCCGTTTTTGCTGGCGTTCCGGCAGTATCAGAACATCGACAAGCTGACGAGAGATGTTTTAATCGAATTGGTAGATCATATCAAAGTTTATGAGGGCGGAAGCATTAGTATTGTATTCCGCTTCGCAGACGAGTTACGCCGGGTACAGGAATACATTGAAGTCAATCACCATAATGAAGCGGTTTGAAAACCGCATTTTTCCAGACAATCTACTTTCCTAATATAAATGCCCCGACCGGCCCTGCCGGTCCTGCCGGTGCGACTGGCGCGACTGGCGCCGCTGGCGCCGAGGGTCCCATTGGCCCCACCGGCCCTGCCGGCGCTGAGGGCCCCATTGGTCCTACCGGCCCCGCCGGTCCTGCCGGAGCCACGGGCGCGACGGGCGCCACTGGCGCTGAGGGTCCCATTGGTCCCACTGGCCCTGCCGGCCCGGCCATTACCCCCGGCCCCGCGGTGGCGGATGAGGAACCAGGCGCTGGAACTCCGGAGCTCGTGGACAAGATCAATGAGCTGCTGGCCTCTCTGAGGACCGCCGGCGTCATTGCTCCCTGATCTCCGTTCCGACGGAAACAGCCGGCGCTCCCGGGATGGGAGCGCCGGCCTTTTGAAAGGAGGCCCCTATGAGAACATATAAGGTATGCGTCTACGCCATCTGTAAGAACGAGGCGGCGTTCGCCGACCGCTGGATGGACTCCATGTCGGAGGCGGACCAGGTGGTGGTGCTGGACACTGGCTCCAGCGACGGCACGTCGGAGAAGCTCCGGGCCCGGGGGGCCCAAGTGACGGTGGAGGAAATTTCTCCCTGGCGGTTCGACACCGCGCGGAACCGGTCCCTGGAACTGGTGGCGGAGGACGCCGACATCTGCGTCTGCACCGACTTGGACGAGGTATTCCACCCCGGCTGGCGGGAGGCGCTGGAGAAGGCCTGGGTCCCCGGCGCGGGGCAGGCCACCTACCGGTACACCTGGTCCTTCAACGCCGACGGCTCGGAGGGGGTGGTGTTCTGGTATGAGAAAATTCACGCCCGCCGGGGCTATCAGTGGGTCCACCCGGTCCACGAGGTGCTCAAGTGGACGGGGGAGGGCAGTCCCGGCCCCATGGTCAGCGCCGAGGGAGTCCAGCTGGACCACCACCCCGACCCGAACAAGTCCCGGGGGCAGTACCTGCCCCTGCTGGAGCTGTCCGTCCGGGAGGAGCCGGGGGATGACCGGAACGTCCACTATCTGGGCCGGGAGTACATGTACCGGGGCCGGTGGGACGACTGCATCAAGACCCTGAAAGGCCACCTGGCTATGCCCACCGCCCTCTGGCGGGACGAGCGGGCGGCCTCCATGCGGTACATTGCGAAATCCTACTGGAGCAAGGGGGAGCCCGCCCAGGCCCGGGACTGGTATCTCCGGGCCATCACCGAGGCCCCCCACCTGCGGGAGCCCTATGTGGACCTGGCCCTCATGCTCTACGCCCTGAAGGAGTGGGAGGGGGTGCTCTATTTCACCGCCTGCGCCCTGGCCATTACCGTCCGGCCCCGGAGCTATATCTGCGAGGCCGCCGCCTGGGGCAGTCTGCCCCACGACCTGCGGTCCATCGCCTTCTATCAGACCGGGGCCTACCCCGAGGCCCTGGAGGAGGTGCAAAAAGCGATTGCCCTGGAGCCGGGCAATGAGCGGCTCCAGGGCAATTTACAGATGATGGAGCGGGCGGCGGAGACCGCCCGAAGGGACGCCCGGTCAGATCAGGCGGATCTCGCCGTCTGACAGGGTGGCGGAGCAGGGGGATACCTGGTCCCGGAAGTGGTAGGTGACGCCGTCGATGTTCAGCACCACGCCGGGGTGGACGGTGGCGCAGCGCATGCGGCGGGGAGGGGGAGCCTCCTCCCCCTCGGGGACCTCCTGGGCCTGCTGAGCCATCTGGTCCCGCTCCTTGCGGCCCTGGTCCAGCTTGCTCTTGGTCACCAGAATCTGCATGCGCAGCTTGCCGATGCGGCCATTTTTGGCGGGGCTGTCGGGCTGACGCTCGGTCTGGGTCAGGGTCTGCTCCAGCTCCTTGATCTCCCGGGTCAGGGTGTCCACGTCGTAGTCCTCGCAGGGCTGGCCGCCCAGCATCACGTCGGTCCGGTTGCCCACTCGGGAGCCCACGATGTTGGCGTTGATCTCCCGGGCGGACCGGGTCTGCCCGCCGATGATGCTGCCCCGCCCCGCGCGAATCTGCACGGAGCCGTCGCAGTAGACGTTGCAGTTGATGATGCACTCGGCCTCAATATTCTCCTTGGCGTAGACGCAACAGTTCTCCAGATATTTGGCGAAGACGTTCCGTTGGGCCCGGATGATGGCCTGGCTGTCCCCCTGGATGCCCTGGGCCACCACCAGATCCCGGCCGGCCTCCACAATGCAGGCCTCCACCACGCCGCCCACGGTGATACTGCCCGTAGCCCGGACGGTGAAGCCGCTGCAAACGTCCCCGTGGACGCAGACATCGCCCAGAAAGCTGATGTCGCCCACGGAGAAGTCCACGTTGCCGGGGATGTCCAGCACGGGCTTGACCTGGAAGCCCCGGCCGCTGAACTCCACATGGCCGGCGATGGAGGCGATCAGGGACTGACCGTCCTCCGACACCTCGGTGTTGCGGCCCTGGGGAATGACCACCGGCTTGCCGGGCCGGATGGGGATGGGCTGGTCCTGAACGGTGATGCCCGGGGTGCCCTCGGTGGCGGGGAAAATCTGGCAGATGACGCCGCCCTGCTCTACATTATGAATAAAGTTCAGCTCGGTGAAGTCCACCCGGTTGTTTTCGTCCACCGTCAGCTTCCGCTCCTCCACCCGGGGGAAGAGGTCCACCACCCGCCCGTGGAGGCCGGGGATCATGGGGGTGCCCCGGGCGATGACAAAGAGGTGAAAATACCGGTCCGGGTCCTTGGGCAGGGCGTGCAGCAGCTCCTGGTCTACGCCGTGGGTCACATGGAAGCTGTCCAGGGAGCTTTTCAGGATGCCGATATTCAGGTCGTTGCCCAGGCCCACCGGGGGGTAGGCCAGGAGCCAGGCGGTCAGGCCGTCCCGGGACAGGAAGATCACCACCTCAGCGTCCAGGTCGGAGGGGGGGATGTCCATGCCGTCCTGCGTTCTGGTGCGGGCCTTGTCATAGCGGGCGCTTGCCGAGGCGTTGATGACCGGCTGTAACCGGAGGAGCTCCTTTTTGCCCTCGTCGTCAGGCATAATGGGGTCGTTTTCCCCTTCCAGGCACAGCTCCGGCTTGGACAGCCAGCCCGCGCCGTCCCGCCGGAGGACCCACAGCTTGAAGATGGCGTGGTCCTCGGGGAGAATCAGCTCGTGGCGGGGCGTGGGCCCTGCGGCCGGGGGCTCCGGGGGGAGGTCGGGGAGGAAGGATTCCTCCTCTTCCGCCGGGGCGTCCTCCGCCTTAGAACCGAACAGCCGGGAAAAAATTGATTTTTTTAACTCCATTCCGCGCTCCTTTCGCTCTGCCTTCGGAATCACACAAAAATTCTAAAGTTGGTCGCGTCTGTTTTCTCTATTTTACCAGAAAATTACGGCTTTGACAAACTATTTTTTGCTCCGCCGGAGTTTTTTTACGAGATGAAAGAAAGGTGTTGATTTTGCCCCTCCGTCTATGCTATACTATGCTCTACCGAGCGCTTAAATTTGGGAAGAAGTGAGGATGTTGGCTATGCGAAAAAGTATCAAACAAGTGGTTTTCATCCGGGTGATCGCGGCACTGATATCGATACTCCTGTTCAGTGGAGTAACGACCTTCAATCTGCTTCGAATCAAAGGTATGCAGGAAGACAATATGCAGACGAGCGCGTTGCTGTCGCAGATTCAGTCCGCCGAGACCGCGCACTACAAATGGTCCGGCAACCTGAGCAAAGCGCTGTATGCCGGCGGAGAATTCCCCGGCACAGATGATACCCAGTGCGTGCTGGGTCAGTGGATCTATGGCGAGGTCGGCACGGACGACCCGGAACTTCTGTCTCTGCGGGATGAGATCAAGCCCATGCACAAGGCGCTGCACCAGTCGGTGGGCGAGGTGAAGAGCATGATGGCGTCCAACCCCACCCAGGCGCAGAATTACTATCAGAGTACGATCCAGGCCGACCTGACCGCCCTGGTGGCCAAGCTGGACAAGGTGCTGGAGCGTGGAACCGAACTGAGCGACGACAGCAACAGCAGAATGTACTCCACCATTATGTGGATGCAGCTGATTACCGCGGTCTGTCTGGTGTTGGCCCTGGCCTGCCTGATCAGTCTGGTGATGTATGTGCTGAAGAAGGTGCTCAGGCCCATCCTGCACATCACCAAACAGGTGGAGCCCCTCCACGATGGCCGGCTGGACCTGGAGCTGAATTATAGCTCCGATGACGAGCTGGGCGACCTGGCCACCACCCTGGAGAAGGCGATGGGGCTGATCCGGAGCTATATCTGGGACCTGAACCGGATTATGGAGCAGCTGGCCCAGGGCAACTTCAACGTACGCACCGCCAGCCCCTTCATTGGGGAGTTCCGCTCCATTGAGGAGTCCATCGACGTGCTGACCAGCAACCTGTCCGCCACCATCGACAGTATCTGTCAGGCGCAAGAGCGGGTGTCCGGCAACGCTGAGCACCTGTCCAGCGGCGCTCAGAACCTGGCTCAGGGCGCCACCGAGCAGGCCAGCGCCGTTGAGGAGTTGTACGCCACCCTGGACAGCCTGTCCAGAAACGCCTCTGAGAACGTGAAGACCGCCGCCCTGGCCCAGGACAACGCCCATCGGACCGGCGAGCAGGTGAGCATCAGCGGCAAGCAGATGGAGCAGATGATCGCCGCCATGGGGGACATCACCGAGGCCTCCGTGCAGATCGAGAAGATCATCGCCACCATTGAGAACATCGCCTTCCAGACCAACATTCTGGCCCTGAATGCCGCTGTGGAGGCCGCCCGGGCGGGCTCCGCCGGTAAGGGCTTCGCCGTAGTCGCCGACGAGGTGCGTAATCTGGCCTCCAAGTCTGACGAGGCCGCCAAGGCCACCAAGGGCCTGATTGAGAACTCCGTCCAGGCTACCGAGCGGGGCAGCCGGATCGTGGATGAGGTCTCCGCCACCCTGAAGCGGACCCTGGAGCTGGTGGTGGAGTCCAACGAGGCCATCGGCACCATCACCCAGGCGGTGAAGGAGGACGCCGAGTCCATCGCCCAGGTCACCGAGGGCATTGGCCAGATCTCCGCCGTGGTTCAGAGTAACTCTGCCAGCAGCGAGGAGTCCGCCGCGGTCAGCTCTGAGCTGTTCAGCCAGGTGCAGGTGATGGAGGCTCAGACCAAGAAATTCAAGCTGAAAGCATAAAAAAGTCCGGCGCGGGAGAAAATCCCGCGCCGGTTCTTTTATGTGTTCCGACGGGCTACGTCGTCACGAAGGACCTGATAGAAAGTGGCCGCCAGGGGGACGGCAATCAGCATTCCGCCGATGCCCAGCACGCCCCCGCCGATGGTGACGGCGGCCAGCACCCAGATGCCGGGCAGGCCGATGGAGGAGCCCACTACCTTGGGATAGATCAGGTTCCCCTCCAGCTGTTGGAGGACGGAGATAAAGACCAGGAACAGCAGCGCCTTGATGGGGGAGACGGTGAAGATGAGGAAGGCCCCCACCCCCGCGCCGATGTAAGCGCCGGCCACCGGAATCAGGGCGGTGAAGCCGATCAGCGTCCCCACCATAGAGGCGTAGGGGAACTGGAAGAGGAGCATGCCCCCCATGCACAGCAGCCCCAGAATAACCGCCTCGGTACACTGGCCCACCACGAAGCGGCGGAAGCAGTTGTGGAGGGTGTTTAAAAAGTAGAGCAGGCGGCTGTACCAGCGGGGGCTCAAATAGGTTTTCAGCACTCTGGCGCTTTGGCGGGACAGGTTTTCCTTGCCCATGAGCAGATAGATGGAGAAAATGACGCTGACAATGGCAGTAAAAGCGGTGGACACGGTGGCGGAGATCAGGGACATGAGAGAGCCCATCACGCCGCCCAGTCCGGCCAGGAGAAGGTTTACCGCCTTTGTGGCCAGCTCCTGCCAGTTGACGGTCCCGTCAGCGGCAAAGAGGCCGGACAGCGCGGCCAGCTGATCGGGGCTCAGGTCGTTCAGCTTGATGCTCAGCTGACGGAGCAGAGGGGTCAGCTCCTGAAGGAGCAGAGTGAAGCTTTGAATCAGCTCGGGCAGGATCATGCGGACGATCAGGACCACCAGGGCGATCAGGCTGGCGTAGGCCAGAAGCAGACACACCGGGCGGCGGCTCTGGAGCACAAGGCTGTTCTTCGACTTGGGGAAGTACCACCCCTCGTACATGCTCATCAGGATGTTGACGGCGTAGGCGATGACCGCGCCCAGCAGCAGGGGGAAGCCCGCCCCCAGGGCCGTCAGGGCCAGGGCGGACAGGCGGCTCCAGTAGTGGACGGCCAGATAGAGCCCAAACAAGACCGCGCCAAAGCGCAGAGGGGTCTTCCATTCCTGCTTCATTACAGCCCCTCCATCAGATTCACCCGGATGAAGCCGCCCTCAATGTTGGTCTCGGCGATAAACTGGGGTACGGCGGGGATCATCAGCTCCCGCTCGCCGCCCTTGACCACATAGACATTGTTGGCGGGCAGGGTGAGTACGTCGGCGATCTTGCCCAATACCTCGCCGCCGGCGGCGTCCCTCACCTCCAGGCCGTAAATGTCGGCCAGGAAAAAGGCCCCCTCGGGGAGCTTGGCGTCCGCGCGGTCGATATAGAGGATCGCGTTGCGCAGAGCCAGGGCACTGGGCACGTCGGTGGGGCCCTCAAATTTGATGATGACCATGTTCTTGTGGACCCGGGCCCGCTGCACGGTCATAGGGAAACGGGCCTCGTCCACATACAGGGTCTTGAACTGGCAAAGAAACTCAGGCGAGTCGGCCCAGGGCTGAACCTTCACCTCGCCCATCAGTCCGTGGACGTTTGTGACCTTGCCCACCTCCAGATATTGATTTTGCATTTGAACTATTCCTCCATAAAATACTGGACGTATCCTTTTTCATACCCGTATTTCAGCTCGTTTACATAGTTGCCCACATACACGGGGCTGACCTCAGTGATTTGATAGCGGTCCTCCCCCAGACAGCGGACGCTGATCTGACTGATCTGATAGCCGTCTTTGCCCCGATCGTGTTCCGGGCCCAGCCGCTCAAGGGCCTTGGCAATGCGGGAGGGGGAGGGCATCCGAAACTGGTCCGGCCTGAAATGGGGGGTATAAAGCAATTTATAAAACGCTTTGATGTCCGAAATCTGAAATTCTGTGGCATTATAGTGGGAGAAGATGACAAGGATGACGGCGAGCTGGAGCTTGAGCGTGCAGCTGCAAAGAAACCTCGGCGTTCGGCTCCGGGTGCTGGTACAGAAATACCGTATCTCGGCCAACTGTGTCTTTGACCAATTCATAAACCCCTCCGCTTTGAAAAGAAGGACGCAGGGAACTTCCCTGCGCCCTTGTTTTTAGTCGACGATCTCCACATTGACCCGCTTGCCGGCCCGCTGGGCGGCGGAGCGCATCAAAATGCGGATCTCCTTGGCGATGCGGCCCTGACGGCCGATCACCTTGCCCATGTCCTCCGGGGCGACCCGGAGCTGCAAAACGGTCTCGCCGTCGCCCTCGACCTCAGTGACAGACACCTGCTCGGGGTGCTCCACCAGGTTCTGGGCCACGTAGGTGAGAAGCTCTTTCATGAATGACCTCCAGCCTTACAGGGCGCCGGCTTTTTTCAGCAGGTCGCGGACGGTCTCGGTGGGCTGAGCGCCGGTCTTGATCCAGGCCTGAGCCCGGTCAACGTCCACCTTCAGCTCGCTGGGATCAACGGTGGGGTTGTAAAAGCCGATCTCCTCAATGAAGCGGCCATCCCGAGGATAGCGGGAATCAGCAACCACGATACGATAGAAGGGAGCCTTCTTCGCGCCCATGCGGCGCAGTCTGATTTTAACCATGTATCTTCACCTCCAAATGAATTTGTTAATTATATGGAAAGCGCACGCGGCGCTTCGCCAACATCCCAAAGGCCCCTTTTGAAAGGGGCTGTCAGCCGCAGGCTGACTGAGGATTGCGTTCGCGAAGCGAACATACGAAGTAAACCAAGTCTGTGCAAGTCTCGATTGCTTCGCATATTTTGGCTTCGCCAAAATGCAATCCTCCGCCCCAGTTTGCGAACTGGGGCACCTCCTTTCAAAAGGAGGCTTTTAAAACGGCATCCCCGGCATTCCCCGGCCCTTTTTGCCCATCATCTTGCGCATATTCTTGGGCATTTTGCCGCCGGAGAACTGGCGGGTCATGGCCTGGACCATTTCGAACTGCTTGAGCAGGCGGTTAACGTCCACCACCTGGGTGCCAGAGCCGGCGGCGATGCGCTTTTTCCGGCTGGAGTTCAGAAGCTTTACATCCTCCCGCTCGGCAGGGGTCATGGACAGGATGATGGCCTCCATCCGCTGGAGGAGCTTTTCGTCCATGGTGGCCCCCTCCAGGTCGCTGGCCTTGACGCCGGGGAGCATCCCGGCGATCTCGGTGAGGGAGCCCATGTTTTTCAGCTGCTTCATCTGCTCGTAGAAGTCGCCCAGGGTGAATTTGTTCTTTCTCAGCTTCTCCTGGAGCTCCAGGGCCTTTTTCTGGTCAAAGCTCTGCTCCGCCTTCTCGATGAGGGAGAGCATGTCCCCCATGCCCAGAATGCGGCTGGCCATACGCTCGGGGTGGAAGACCTCGATCTGGTCCAGCTTTTCCCCCACGCCCACAAATTTGATGGGCTTGCCGGTGACCGCCTTGATGGACAGGGCCGCGCCGCCTCGGGCGTCGCCGTCCAGCTTGGTGAGCACCACGCCGTCGATGTCCAGAGCGTCGTCAAAGGCCTTGGCGGCATTCACTGCGTCCTGGCCGATCATGGCGTCCACCACCAGCAAAATCTCGGTGGGCTCCACGGCGGACTTGATGTTGCGAAGCTCGTCCATCAGCTCCTCGTCCACATGGAGCCGGCCGGCGGTGTCCAGAAACACCAGGTCGTTGCCGTGCTTTTTGGCGTGCTCCACGGCGGCCTTCGCGATGTCCACCGGGTTGGTCTGGCCCATCTGAAAAACGGGGATATCCAGCTGACTGCCCACCACCTCCAGCTGCTGAATGGCGGCGGGGCGGTAGATGTCGCAGGCGGCCAGAAGGGGCCGCTTGCCGTTCTGGCGCTTCATCAGTCCGGCCAGCTTGGCGCCGTTGGTGGTTTTGCCCGCGCCCTGAAGGCCCACCATCATCACCACTGTGGGGGGCTTGGAGGAAATCTCCAGCTTGGCCGCCGACCCGCCCATCAGCTCGGTGAGCTCCTGGTTGACGATTTTGATGATCTGCTGGGCGGGGGAGAGGGCCTCCAGCACGTCGGAGCCCACGGCCTTTTCGGTGACCTGGGCCACGAACTGCTTGACCACCTTAAAGCTGACGTCGGCCTCCAGGAGGGCCAGGCGAATTTCCCGCATGGCCTCCTTCACGTCGGCCTCGGACAGACGGCCCTTGCCCCTCAGCTTTTTAAAGGCGGCGGAGAGCTTTTCAGAAAGTCCTTCAAATGCCATAAGCTTACTCCTTCAACAGGGCTGCGGCGGTGTCCCGGATTTGGAGGGCGAGGCCCTCCAGCTCCTCGTTGTCCTGCCGGACGGACAGCTCCGCCATCCGAACGGCGGAGCGGTGCAGCACCTCCAGCTGGGCGCGCATGGTGTGGAACCGCTTAATCAGGCCGGTCTTGTCCTCCAGGTCGGTGAGGATGTTTTCCGCCCGGACGATCACATCCCGGACGCCCTGGCGGGTGATGCCGTAGTTTTCGGCGATCTCGCCCAGGGACAGGTCCTCGTTGTAATAGAGGTCGTAGAACTCCTTCTGCCGGTCTGTCAGCACGTCGCCGTAAAAATCGAAGAGCATGGTCATCCGATAGGCCTGACTTTTCATGGAGCGCGACCTCCTTTTTCTCGAAATGTAAAGCCCATAAACTTTACATTCCGAACTCTACCATATTTTACGCCGTTTGTCAAGTCAAAATCCTTGCCGGCGCGGCGGGCTCTTTTGGTATATTCCGCCAGGGGCGGGGGCAAACTGGAGGCACGAATGGAGGTATTTTCATGTCCAACACCCCCCACGTCCCCATGGACGACGCCCATTTAAAGCAATACGCCGCCAACGCCGCCCGGGAGGCCCGGCTGGAGGGGGCGGTCTCCTGCCGTGCCCTGTCCCGAAGGGTGCGGGCCGGTCTGCGGACAACACGCCGGGCTCAGGAGGCGCTGAACCTGTGGAGCGCCGGGCGGACCGCCCTGCCGGGGGCGGCGGAGTGGCTGCTGGACAACCACTACCTGGCCGTCCGGGAGGGGGAGCGGGCCCGGGAGGCCCTGAAGGGCGGAAGGCCCCTCCGGGGGACGGCGGGGGGAGCCGCTCTCCTCCAGCGCTGTGCCCAGAGCGCCCTGTGGGCGGTGCCCGACCTGGACCAGGGGCGGCTGGCCCTCTATCTGGAGGGCTTTCAGTCGGTCTGCCCCCTGACGGAGCGGGAGCTGTCCCTGTTCGTCCCCGCCCTGGCGGGGGCGCTGGTGGAGCGGCTGGCCGGGCTGTGCGGCGATGTGGACGCCCTCAAGGGGGACAAGGTACCGGCGGAAGAGATGGGGGCGGTGTTCACCGCCCTGCGGGCCCTGTCGGGCGCGGAGTGGACCGCCCTGCTGGAGGGAGCCAGCCGGGTGGAGCGGGTGCTGAATCGGGACCCCTCGGGCCACTACCCCCACATGGACGAGGACACCCGCCGCCGCTACCGGCAGAGGGTGTGCCGGCTGGCGAAAAAATACCACCTGGAGGAGGGGCAGTCCGCCCGCCAGGCCCTGGAGCTGGCCCAGAAGGGGGAGGGCCCCCGCCGCCATGTGGGCTGGTACCTCTACCGGGAGCCCCTGGGGAAAGGGGAGCGGTCCCGCTCCGGGGTGAGCTATGGGGTCGTGGTGCTGGGGCTGTCCCTGCTGGCCTCCCTGGCCCTGTGGCGGGCGGCGGGGACCCCCCTGGCCGCGGTGCTGCTGATTCTGCCCCTGTCGGACATTGTAAAAAATGTGCTGGACTTCCTCCTGGTCCGGCTGGTGCCCCCCCGCCCGGTGCCCCGGATGGAGCTGGAGGGCGGTATCCCCAAGGAGGGCCGCACCCTGTGCGTGGTGGTGTCTCTCCTCACGGGGGAGGACAGCGGCCCCAAATTAGCCGCCCTGCTGGAGCGTTACCGTCTGGCCAACCGGGACGCGGGGCCGGAGCTGAGGCTAGGCATCCTGGCCGACCTGCCCGACAGCGGCGTCCCCATGGGGGAGGAGGGGACCGCCTGGATGGACAGCGCCCGCCGGGCCGTCGACAGCCTGAACGAGAAATACGGCGGCGGCTTCTTCCTCTTTTTCCGCACCCCCAAATTCAGCAAGCGGGACGAGCGCTATATGGGCTGGGAACGGAAGCGAGGGGCCCTCACCGAGCTGGTCCGCCTGCTGAAGGGGAAGGAATCCGGCTTGGAGGTGAAGGCGGGGGAGAGGAGCTGGCTGGGCCAGGTAAAATATGTCATCACCCTGGACTCGGACACCAGCCTCAACGTGGGTACCGCCCGGGAGATGGCCGGGGCCATGCTCCACCCCCTGAACCAGCCGGTGATCGACCCGAAGCGGCGGGTCGTCACCACGGGACACGCCCTCTTCCAGCCCCGGGTGGCGGTGGAGCTGGAGGCGGCCAACAAATCCCTCTTCGCCAAAATTTTCGGGGGACTGGGGGGCGTGGACCCCTACGGCTCCGCCGCCAGCGACGTGTACCACGACCTCTTCGACCAGGGCACCTACACCGGCAAGGGGGTCTTTTCCGTAGACGCCTTCTATACCTGCCTCAACGACCGCTTTCCCGACAACGCCATCCTGTCCCACGACCTGCTGGAGGGCAGTTACCTCCGGGCGGGCCTGCTGGGAGAGGTGGAGCTCACCGACGGCTGTCCCTGGCAGGTCTATGGCTATTTCGCTCGCCTCCACCGGTGGATTCGGGGGGACTGGCAGCTGCTGCCCTGGCTGGGGAAGCGGGTCCCCGACGGCCGGGGCGGGCGGGAGGACAACCCTCTGCCTCCCCTGGCCAAGTGGAAGCTTCTGGACAACCTCCGCCGGTCCTTGAGCCCCGTTTTTACCCTGGTGACCCTGGTGCTGGGCATGTGCTTCTCCGGACGGGTGTTCGCCTGGGCCGGGGGGATCGCCGTGCTGGCGGCGGCGTCCAACCTGCTGCTGTCCGGGGCGGAACTGGCCGTCCGGCGCTCCGGAAAACGGCGGCGGTATCACTCCACCGTCATCGCCGGGCTGGCCGGGGCCATTTTGCAGACCGCCGTCCAGCTTATTTTCCTGCCCTATCAGGCCTATATCTCCCTGACGGCCATCTCCTCCGCCCTGTGGCGAATGACAGTTTCCCACAAAAACCTCCTGGCCTGGGTCACCGCCGCCCAGACGGAGAAGGGGAAGGGAAGCGTCCCCTTCTACTATAAAAAGGCCTGGTTTTCGGCGGCGGCGGGGATTTTTGTGCTCCTGTTCGCCCAGCTCAGGTTTGGCAGGGCGGTGGGACTGGTCTGGCTGCTGGCTCCGGCGCTGGCCTGGGCGGTGAGCCGGCCCTCCAGGCGGGGCCGCGCCCTGCCCCCCGCCGACCGGGCCTTTCTCCTCCACCAGGCCACCCTCATCTGGCGCTACTTTGACAAATTCCTCCGGGAGGAGGACCACTTCCTCCCCCCGGACAACTGGCAGGAGCAGCCCGGCCCCGTGCTGGCCCGGAGGACCTCCCCCACCAACATCGGTATGGCTCTGCTGTCGGTGATGGCGGCGGCGGACCTGGACCTGACTTCCCGGAAGCGGGCGGTGGAGCTCATCTCCCGCATTCTGGACACGGTGGAGGGGCTGGACAAGTGGAGGGGACACCTCTATAACTGGTATGACACCGCCGCAGCGCAGCCTCTCCGCCCCCGGTATGTGTCCACGGTGGACAGCGGCAACCTGCGGGGCTGTCTCATCGCCCTGCGGGAGGGGCTGTATCAGTGGGGGGAAGACGTGCTGGCCCGCCGGGCCGAGGCCCTGTCCAACGGGATGGACTGCGCCCCTCTCTTCGACCCAGAGCGGCGGTTGTTCTCCATCGGCTATGAGGTGGAGCAGGATAAGCTTACCGACGGCTTCTATGACCTGATGGCCAGCGAGGCCCGGCAGACCAGCTTTATCAGCGTGGCCCGGGGGGAGGTCCCCGCCCGCCACTGGCGTCGGCTGGGCCGGATGCTGCTGGGGGACAACGACTACTGCGGTATGGCCTCCTGGACGGGCACCATGTTCGAGTATTTCATGCCCAACCTCCTCCTGCCCTGCGAGCCCAACTCCTTCCTCTACGAGACCCTGTCCTTCTGCGTCTACGCTCAGAAGCGCCGGGGGTACAAGACCAAACGGCCCTGGGGCATCTCTGAGTCGGGCTTCTACGCTTTCGACCCGGGCATGAACTACCAGTACAAGGCCCACGGGGTCCAGGCCCTGGGGCTGAAGCGGGGGCTGGACGCCGAGCTGGTCATTTCCCCCTACTCCTCCTTCCTGGTGCTGCTGCTGGCCCCCCGGAGCGCGCTGAGAAACCTGCGCCGCCTGCGGGACATGGGGCTGGAGGGCCGCTACGGCCTCTACGAGGCGGTGGACTACACCACCTCCCGCCTCACCGGGGAGGAGGACCGGGAGGTGGTCCGCTCCTATATGTCCCACCACCTGGGGATGAGCCTGTTGGCCATCGACAATGTTCTCCGGGACAATGTGATGCAAAAGCGCTTTATGAGGGACTGCGACATGTCCGCCTACCGGGAGCTGCTCCAGGAGCGGGTGCCGGTTGGGGCCCCCATCATGAAGCAGGAGGAGCGGGACTTTCCCGCGCGGCTCCGGCCCGCTCCCGGTCCCGCCCTGGTCCAGGAGGGGACGGACTTCGGACGGCGGTTCCCCCGGTGCCGCCTGCTGTCCAACGGCAGCTACAGTGTTCTGGTCTGCGACAACGGCCTCACCCTGTCCCAAGCGGGGGAGCTGTCTGTTACCCTGGCCCGGCCCGGGGCCTATTACGCCCCCGCCGGGGTGTCCGTTTTCTTCAACGGCCCTGGTGGACTGACAGGTCTGACCCCCGCCCCCCTCTATCAGGAGGGAAGGGTGTACCACTGGGAGCTTGACGCCTCGGCCGCGTGCTGGAGCCTGGAAAAGGAGGGCCTGTCCGCCCGGACCGCCCTCACCGTCCCCCGGCGGGAGAATGGGGAATTGCGCCGGGTGGAGCTGCGGAGCAAGGGGAGGCTGGAGGGGGAGCTGCTGTTCTATCTGGAGCCCGTCCTCTGTCCCCAGCGGGACTTTGACGCCCACCCGGCCTTCTCCCGGCTGTTTCTGGAGTGCTCCCTGGAGGGGGACGGGGCTCTGTTTCACCGCCGCCCCCGGGGGGAGGAGGAGGGGCCGTATCTGGCCGTCCTCTGGACGGGGGACGGGGCCTCCGGCAGTCTGGACCGCTCCGCCGCCCTGGGCCGGGGCGGACTGCGGGCCCTGCCCGGCCGGAGGCCGGGCCCCCTGACGGCTGGGATGGGCTCTGACCCCTGCCTGATGGTCCGGCTCCCCGTTACCCTGGCGGCGGGGGAGAAAAAAAGCTTCTCCCTGGCCCTGGCCCTGGGGGACACCCCGGAGGCGGCCCGGGAGGGGGCGCGGCGCATCCTGTCCGGCAGGGACGGGGGGCCGGCCTCCCTGGCTCCGTCGGTCCAGAAGCTGGCCCTTGGCGAGAGGGAGGCCCTGTCCGCCTTCGACCTGCTCTCCCGGCTGGCCGCAGCGGAGGAGGGGGCGGACCGACCGCCCCAAAATACCCTGTGGCCCTATGGCATCTCCGGCGATCTGCCCATCGCCGCCGGGACAGTGGCCGGGGAGACGGAGGAGGCCGTCCTGTGGTGCCGTTGGCACCAGCTGCTTACCCGGGCGGGCTACCCCTTCGATCTGGTGCTTCTCCTGGAGGAGGGGGGCGACTACCGCCGTCCCCTCCGCTCCGGGATCACGGAGGAGCTGAAAAAGCTGGGGGCGGAATCCGCCCTGGGGGCCAAGGGGGGCATCCACCTGGCCGGTCCCGACGCCGCCCCGGCGGTGCTGGCCTGGGCAAGGGCTGTCTTGCCGCTGGAGGAGAGGGAAATTGCCGAGGAGATCGCCCCGCCGCCTCCGGCGGCACTGGCCCCTGAGCCGGCCTCCTGGGAGATGGCCGGGGATACCGTCGTCATCCGCTGCGGCGGCCATCTGCCCCCGGTGGGGTGGAGCCAGGTGCTGTGCAACCCGGAATTTGGCTGGCTCACCGACGAGACAGGGGCGGGCCTGCTCTGGTCCGGGGGCAACGCCCGGGAGGGCAAACTGACCCCTTGGGCCAACGACCCCCTGGCCGTGGGCGGTCAGGAGGCCGTTATGGTGAACCTGGACGGGGGGATCTACTCCGTCTTTGCCGCCGGGGACGGGCTGGCCTGTACCGTCACCTACGGTCCCGGGTTTGCCCGGTGGGAGAAGGAGCTGCCCGGAGCCAGATTGACCGCCGAGGGGTTCGTTCCCCTGGAGGAAAACAGGCGGGTCCTGCGGTTCACCCTCACCGGCGGGTCTGGACGGCTGACCTACCGCCTGGGGGAGGGGGAGCCCATCTCCGCCGCTCTGGCCAACGGGCAGAGGGTCTGCCTGGTGACAAAGGAGAGCGGCGGCGGGCCCAGCTCCCGGTTCCTCCGGGAGGACTTCCCGCCGGAGGAGACCCTGTCCTGGTGGCGGGAGCGGGTGTCCGCCCTCACCGTCAAGACCCCGGACGGGGCGCTGGACCGGTATCTCGGCGGCTGGTGTCTCTATCAGGTAATCGCCTGCCGGATGATGGCCCGGACCAGCCAGTATCAGAACGGCGGGGCCTTCGGCTTCCGGGACCAGCTCCAGGACGCCGCCGCCCTGGTATACGCCTGGCCCCAGCGGACGAGGGAGCAGCTGCTGCTGGCGGCCTCCCGGCAGTTTGAGGAGGGGGACGTGCAGCACTGGTGGCACCCGCCCCAGGGGGCCGGGGTGCGCACCCGCATCTCCGACGACCTGCTGTGGCTGCCCTGGGTGCTGTGCCGGTACTGCGCCGTCACCGGGGACTGGGCCCTGCTGGAGGAGGAGGTCCCCTATCTCGCCGCCAGGCCCCTGGAGCCGGGGGAGAAGGACCGGTATGAGGTCCCCGGGGTGAGCGAGGTCCGGGAGTCCCTCTACCGCCACGGCCTCGCGGCCATCCACTGCGCCCTGAGCCGGGGGACGGGTCCCCACGGTCTGGCAAGGATGGGCAGCGGCGACTGGAACGACGGCATGGACAAGGTGGAGGGGGAGTCGGTTTGGCTTACCTGGTTCCTGGCGGCGGTCTTGCAGGACTTCGCCGCCCTGTGCCGCCGGATGGACGAGGGGGCCCGGGCCGACGACCTGCTCCGCCGGGCGGATTCCCTCATCAAGGCCGCTCAGAGCGCCTGGGACGGCGGCTGGTACCGCCGGGGCTATTACGAGGACGGCGCCCCACTGGGCTCGGCGGAGAGCGCCCAGTGTCAGATCGACTCCATTGCCCAGTCCTTTGCCCTCTTCCCGGCGGGGACCGACCGGAAACGGGCGGATGAGGCCGTCTCCGCCGCCCTGGACCGGCTCTTTGACCGGGAGGCCGGGGTGGTCCGCCTCTTCGACCCAGCCTTTGACAGCACCGGGGATAAGGACCCGGGCTATATCAAGGGCTATCCCTCCGGAGTGCGGGAGAACGGCGGGCAGTATACCCACGCCTCCGTGTGGCTGGCTATGGCCTGCTTCCGCCTGGACCGCCCGGCGGAGGGCTGGGCCGTCTTGAAGGCCCTCCTGCCCGAGGGCCATGAGACGGAAATTTACCGGGCGGAGCCCTACGTCATCGCCGCCGACGTGTCCTACGCCCCCGGCCGGGTGGGCCGGGCGGGCTGGTCCTGGTACACCGGAGCCGCCGGATGGTACTGGCAGGTCGCCGTCCAGGAGCTGCTGGGCCTGCGGGTTCTGGAGGGCCGGCTCACAGTTGAGCCCAACCTCCCCCCGGACTGGCCGGGCTATGAGGCGGTTTGGAGACTGCCAAAGGGCGAGCTGACAATTTGCGTCCAACGCGCCGGGTCCTACTCCGCCTTCCTGGACGGCAAGCCGGTCCAGGAAGGCGTCCCCCTGGCGGAGCTCAAGGGGACGCATAGGCTGGAGGTTACGGTTTAGAGGGATTTTGCAAAATAACGGGAGGGCCTCTTTTGTAGGGGCGGATATTATCCGCCCGCGGGATGCCAACCAGTCTTATTGATAACGGCGGGCGGGTAATACCCGCCCCCACAGGAACGGCTTCGGCATTTTTGAGAATTTCTCTGGACCGAGGAAACCCTGTAGGGCGGGACGACCCGGCCCGCCGTCCCCCGGAGAACGGGACACTGTCCCGGAGAGTGGCCCGCCGCCCCGGAGAATGGGACACTGTCCCGGAAAACGGCCCGCCCCCCGGAGAATGGGACGCTGTCCCGGAGAATGGCCCGCCGTCCCCAAGGAACAGGACGCCGCCCCGAGGAACGGCACGCCGGGGTCGTCGCGCCCTACGTGTGGAGGCGGGCCGGTAAAATTTTCCCAGCAACTTTACTTTTGGACGCAAGGTGTGGTATGATGAATCAGCTGTACGAAAAATTTCTTTCAAAGAAAGGAACCAAAGATATGTCTCAAGTAACGCGCCGGGAGCTGTTTCCCGGGGTATGGCTGCGAACGGTGCATACCAACAAGTTTAAGAGCTCCTATCTGTCCCTCACCCTGATGGCCCCCCTGGACTGGGAGACCGCCGGGGCCAACGCGCTGATCCCCTCGGTGCTCCGCCGGGGGACGGCGGTCCATCCGGACATGGAATCCCTGTCCGCCGCCCTGGACGAGCTATACGGCGGGGCCATTGAGCCGGTGGTCCGGAAGAAGGGGGAGGCCCAGTGTGTGGGCTTCGCCGCCAGCTTTCTGGACGACGCCTACGCCCTGAACGGGGAGAAAATCCTGGAGCCCGCCGCCGCCCTGCTGGGGGAACTGCTCCTCAAGCCCTATACCCAGGACGGCCATTTCTGTCCCGACTACACCGCCGGGGAGAAGGCCAACCTCATCGACCGCATTCGGGCTCAGATCAACGACAAGCGGACCTACGCCACCCAGCGGCTGACCCAGGAGATGTGCAGATATGAGCTGTTCGGCGTGGACAAGCTGGGGGACGAGGAGAGCGTCTCCGCCCTCACTCCGGAGGGGCTGTGGGAGCGGTATCAGAGGCTCCTGCGGGAGGCCCAGGTGGAGGTCTACTACTGCGGCTCCGCCGCCCCGGAGCGGGTGGAGGAGGCGCTGAAAGCCGCCCTGTCCGCTTTGCCGGTCAGCGAGGACCGGATCGACCCGGACTGCGAGGTGCGGGTGACCGCCGGGCCGGAACCCATTTTGGTGGAGGAGGCCATGGACGTGACCCAGGGCAAGCTGTCCCTGGGCTTCCGCACCGGGGGCCAGACCTGCTGGGAGAAGAGCTTCCCCGCCCTCTATCTGGCGGTGGCCGTCTACGGCGGCACCACCCTGTCCAAGCTGTTTATGAACGTGCGGGAGAAGCTGTCTCTGTGCTACTATGCCAGCGCCACCCTGGAGAAGATGAAGGGCCTGGTCCTGGTGTCCTCCGGCATTGAGTTTGACAAGTACGAAACCGCCAAGGACGAGATCCTGGCCCAGCTGGAGGCGGTGCGCCGGGGTGAGATGGAGGACTGGGAGCTGGAGGGTTCCCGCCGCACTCTTATCGGAATGTGTCACGCCACCCTGGACGACCAGGGCCGTCAGGAGGAGTTCTGGCTGGGACAGGCGGCGGCGGGACTGGAGTACGGCCCGGAGGAGCTTGCCGCCCGTCTGGAGCAGGTCACCCGGGAGGAGGTGGCCCAGGCCGCTCAGTGCCTGGAGCTGGATACGGTCTACTTCCTGAAAGGTAAGGAGGTCTGAGGAATGAAAAGGTTGGAATTTGCCCGGGTAGGGGAGGCGATGCTCCACGAAAAGCTGGAGAACGGCCTGAATGTGTTCGTCTTTCCCAAGCCCGAGTTTCAGAAGGGCTACGCTTTCTTCGCTACCAACTACGGCGGCATGGATATGCGCTTTTGCCTGAACGGACAGTGGCACGACACCCCCGCCGGGGTGGCCCACTATCTGGAGCACAAGATGTTCGACATGGAGGAGGGCAACGCCCTCCAGGACCTGGCCGCCAACGGGGCCAGCCCCAACGCCTTTACCAGCAACGCCATCACTGGCTACTATTTCGACTCCACCGAGAAGTTTGAGGAGAATCTGCGGATTCTGCTGTCCTTCGTCTCCGTCCCCTGGTTTACCCAGGAGAGCGTGGACAAGGAGCGGGGCATCATCGGCCAGGAGATCGGCATGATCGAGGACAACCCGGACTGGAAGGGCTATATGAATCTGATGGCCGCTCTGTACCAGCGCCACCCCATCCGGGTGAGCGTGGCGGGCAGTGTGGAGTCCATCGCCCAGATCACCCCGGAGACCCTGTACGCCTGCCACAAGGCCTTCTACGACCCGGCCAACATGGTGCTGTGCGTGGCGGGCCCGGTGGACCCGGAGCGGGTGTGCGAGATCGCCCGGGAGATCCTGCCCAAGGAGGCCGGCCCCATCGCCGAAAAGGACTACGGCGGTCCGGAGCGCCCCCAGGCCGCTCAGAGCTATATTGAGGAGCGGATGGAGGTCTCCGCCCCCATCTTCCACCTGGGCTATAAGGGGGATGTCCCCGGGGACGGGGAGGCCCGCCTGCGCCAGGAGCTGGTGGGCAACCTGGCCCTGGAGGTGCTGCTGGGCAATTCCACCCCGCTGTACGCCCGGCTGTACCGGGAGGGGCTGATCAATCAGGAGTTCGCCTACGCCTATGAGAGCGACCCCGGCTGCGCCTTCCTGTGCGCCCTGGGGGAGTCCAAGGACCCGGAGGCCGTCCGGGCGGCGGTGGCGGAGGAGGCCCGGCGTATCGCCCGGGAGGGGGTGGACCCCGCCCTGTGGGAGCGGGTAAAGAAGGGGGCCTATGGCAACAAGGTCCGGGGCCTGAACTCCTTTGAGAACCTCTGTGTCGGTCAGGCTCAGGCCTTCTTCGCCGGCTTTGACTTCCTGCGCTTCGCCGACCTGTTCGACGAGGTGACCAAGGAGGAGGCGGAGGCGCTGATTCAGGGCTGGGTGACCGAGGAGCGCACTGCCCTGTCTGTGGTCCGGGCCAAGGAGGAGACATGATTAACACGGTATCCTTCCCCGGCCTGGGCCTGGAGTTCAGCCTGAACCGGGTGGCCTTCACCATCCCGGTCCTGGACCGGCCCGTCTACTGGTACGGGGTCATCATCACCTGCGGCCTGATCTTGGCGGTGTACCTGTGTATCCGCTGGGGCAAGCGCTTCGGCATCACCGAGGACAATGTGATTGACATGATGCTCTTTGCCGTCCCCGCCGCCCTGGTAGCCATCCGGGTGTACTATGTGGTGTTCAACCTGGACCTGTACCGCCAGGGGGACGGCTCGCTGAACTGGGAACACATTTTTGACTACGGCGACGGCGGTCTGGCTATCTATGGGGCCATTATCTCGTCTGTCATCGTCCTGTTGATCTTCTGCAGGGTGAAGGGCGTCAGCTTTTTTGCCTTCGCCGACCTGGGGGTTCATGGCCTGTTCATCGGCCAGCTCATCGGCCGGTGGGGCAACTTCATGAATGTGGAGGCCTACGGCGTGGTCACCGATCTGCCCTGGCGGATGTGCTCCCAGTCTATCGCCAACGAGCTGTGGGCGAAGGGGCTTTTGGAGTCAGAGCTGGCCTATGAGTCCATTTTGAATGGAGGGCTGGGGGTACATCCCACCTTTTTCTATGAGTCCGCCTGGAATTTTGCGGGTCTCATCATGGTCTATTTCATCGGAAAGAGGCGTAAATTTGACGGCCAGTGCTTCCTGTTTTATTTCTTCTGGTACGGCCTGGGCCGTACCTGGATCGAGGGCCTGCGCACCGACAGTCTGTACCTCTTCGGCTGGGAGCTCTTCGGCGCCCCCATCCGGGTGTCTCAGCTGCTGGCGGCGGTCACCTGCGTGACCGCCGGGGCGGTGCTGGCCTGGGCGCTGTGGCGGTGCGGAGGAAGCAAACAGGAGCTTTTTGTGGACCGGCTGGCCCGGAAGGCGGAGCGGCCGGAAGAGAAGGAGGCGTGAGCCATGGCGGCGATTGTCATGGACGGAAAATCCCTTGCGGCGAAAATCAGAGAGCAGGTGCGGCTCCAGGTGGAGCAGATGGAGCGCAAGCCGGGTATGGCTATGGTGCTGGTGGGAGAGAATCCCGCCGCCCAGGTCTACGAGGCGGGCAAACGGAAGGACTGCCAGCAGTGCGGCATCTATTATGAGACCTACCGCCTGCCCGAGGACGTGCCCCAGGGGGAGCTTTTGGATGTGATCCATTTTCTCAACGAACGGGAGGGCATCGACGGCATCCTGGTCCAGTTTCCCCTGCCCGAGCACTTGGACGACCGGGAAATTCAGCTGGCTATCCGGCCGGACAAGGATGTGGACTGCGTTCACCCCTCCAACGTGGGGGACCTGACCCTGGGGGTGGACTGCTTTTGGCCCTGCACCCCGGCGGGGGTGATGCGGCTGCTGGCGGAGTATGGCGTGGACCCGGCCTATAAGAACTGTACCATGGTGGGCCGGTCCAACATTGTGGGCAAGCCCCAGGCCATGCTGCTCCTGCGCCGGGACTGCACCGTCACCGTCTGCCACACTAAGACCCCCGACCTGGCCGCCGAGTGCCGCCGGGCGGACATCCTCATCTCCGCCGCCGGGCACCCCGGCCTGATCGCGGCGGACATGGTGAAGGAGGGGGCGGTGGTCATCGACGTGGCCGTCAACCGGGACGGCCAGGGCCGGCTGTGCGGCGACGTGGACTATGAGGCCGTCCGGGAGAAGGCGTCTTACATAACCCCCGTCCCCGGCGGCGTGGGCCCGGTCACCCGGGCGGTGCTGATGGAAAACACCCTCACCGCCGCCCTGCGCCACGGAAAATAAACGGAGACCCGCCGGGGCGTGATTCCACGGCGGGTCTGGGAGGTTATCGCGTTGAGAGAGGTTCTGCTGATCGACTGCTGTATCCGCCGGGAGAACTCCCGGACCCGCCGGCTGGCCCAGGCCTTTGTGGGCGCCCTGGACCCGGCCCGGTTTCATGTCACCGTGCTGGACCCGGAGGCGGAGGGCCTGCGCCCCCTGACCGGAGCCTTTTTCCAGGCACGGGAGGAGCTGCTCGCCCGGAGGGAGCTGGACCACCCCCGCTTCCGCTATGCCCGCCAGCTGGCCCAGGCGGACCTGGTGGTGTTCGCCGCCCCCTTCTGGGACCTGAGCTTCCCGGCGATGCTGAAGATTTACATCGAAAATGTCTGCGTGGAGGGTATCACCTTCACCTGTGACGAGGAGGGCCTGCGTGGGAGCTGTAAGGCTTCCCACATGGTTTTTCTCACCACCCGAGGGGCTGTCTACGGCGCTTCTCCCCTGGAGCAGGGCAGCCGCTATCTGGAGGCTATGTCCCAGTTCTTCGGTATCCCCGCCTACAGCTGTATCGCCGCCGAGGGGCTGGACCTGGGCGACCCAGCCGGCCCCCTGACCGAGGCCTGTGAGCGGGCCGAGGCGCTGGCACGGTCGCTTTAGAGACAAAAAAGAGGGGGCCGGAATCCGGCCCCCTCCCGCGGTCTAATGGGTAAAAACGTCGCTGAGCATCTGGGATACGTCGTCCTCGGTGGAGACCAGCTCGCTGCTGGGGCCGTCGGGAAGGGTAATCGCCGCCAGCTCCCGGTCGCCGGACAGCAGGCGCAGGGCCCGTCCGTCCAGAGAGAGGCCGTCGGCCTTGCTTTCCATGACGGTCTCCAGCGGCCCGGGCGTGGGCGGCTTGGCGGCGCTCTCGCCCGATGCCCCCGGCTGGATTACGCCGCAGTCCGCCCAGATTGTGGGCAGGACCGTCCCGGAGATGTCCGAGCCGCAGACTCCGGCAAACAGGCGCTTGCCGCTGTCGCCCGGTCTGGTGACCTCCCAGGGGATGACGCACCGGCCTGTCTCGTCCAGCAACACCGAGATGGTCTGTCCCCCAGAGCGGAAGCAGGCCGTCCGGATCAGCCCCTCCCAATCCGGGGAGAACTCAAACTGGACCCGGTAGGTGTTGGACGACCCGCTGGTGATGGGTTCCTTCTGATGGACGGTCAGAAGATTTTTATTCGCGTAAAATATGAACATTTCATTCACTCCCTTCTATGTCCTCTGACTTTGAAGGGATTGGGGAAAAAGTTGTACGTTTCCATGCACCGAGGGCCCACATTGATTACGGAGGATGATCCCATGAAAACAAGCAGGCTTCTGTCCGCCGCGCTGTCCGTTCTGACTGCCCTAGCGGTGCTGACGGGCTCCATCGCCGTCCCGCTGCTGTGCCGGAGCTTCTACTACGCCCACATCGGCCCAATGGGGCTGGAGGACTACGGCCTGAGCCGGGTGGAGATCGAGAGGGCCTACGACGAGATGATGGACTTCTGTCTGGGCCGCCGGACGGACTTTTCCGCTGGGGCGCTGGCCTTCTCCCAGTCGGGGGCGGACCACTTCGCCGATGTGCGGGGGCTGTTCCTTTTGGACCTGCGGGTACTGGCGGGGACGCTGATTCTTTTGGCGGCGGCGCTGGCCGTCTGCAAGGTGAAGGGGGTGCGGCCGCACCCATTTCTGGGCCGGGGCCCGGGCTTCTGGGCGGCGGCGGGACTGGGCGCGGTCTTTCTGACGGTAGGCGGTCTGGCGGCGCTGGACTTCGACCGGGCCTTTGTCGTCTTTCACAGCGTCTTTTTCCCGGGAAAGGACAACTGGATTTTCGACTGGCGGACCGACCCCATCATCCTCCTTCTGCCCCAGGACTTTTTCCGAAACTGCGCCGTTTTGATTCTGGCGCTTCTGCTGGCCTGGTGCGCCGCCCTGATCGGGGCCGACCTCTGGCTGGGACGCCGCCGGGAACAGATAAACAGCCGGACCCTGTGAGGTCGCTGCCGATAAAAAATAAGACAAAAAGGGATAATTTAATAGGCAGTTACCGTAAAAACAAACCTTTGTGACAAAATCAAACACGCAGGAAAAGGCACGATTTGACATTCAAAGTCAATCATGCCTTTTTCATGCTCAGAAGGAGGGCAAATTTATGCCGGACATAGTTCTATCAGACTATCTCTGCGGCGATGAAACAACACAGTTCTCATTCTTCCGTGTCCCCAGCCAGCTTGTCAGCCATCCCCTGTTTAAGTGCCTGTCCGCAGATTCCAAGCTGCTCTATGGTATGCTGCTGAACCGCATGAGCCTGTCCGCAAAAAGCGGCTGGCAGGACGATGACGGGCGAGTTTATATCTACTTCACTGTAAAGGAAGTCTGCGAAGCCATAGGCTGTGGGCGAATAAGGCTATACGGCTATTGGCGGAGCTGGACGCCAGCAAGGGCATCGGCCTGATCGAGCGCATCAAACAGGGTCAGGGAAAGCCGGACAGGATTTTTGTTAAGCGGATCACTGTTCAAGAAGATACAGAGGCACCCGGCCAAGACCTCGCTCCCATTCCATCGGCTGATTTTCCGACGTCCAGAGGTTAAAGTGTACCCTTTGTCAAGGACAAAATAAGAAATAGACACCCCAAAACTTGGACAAATATCGGAAATGGCGGAAGGCTGGATGGATTGATGGTATCTGTCACAGGATCAACGAATCGGGAATAGTTTCTTGTTTCAAAGAAAAGGCACCAAGCTCATGGGGGCCTTGAGGATCATAGGCGGCGAAGGCTTATTAAGAAGTTCAAGGGGATGGATGCCAGTAGTGACAAAGGAGAAATATTCGTTGGGAGAGAGTTTTGCCAAATCCCATTGATATCTTTCGTTGTTGTAATATGACATGTAGTCGTCAATAGCTGCCTTCACCTCGTCATAAGAGGGATCACCTGTCAAATCAATCAAATCCTTCATATGGCCGAAAAAACTCTCCTGCGGTGCGTTATCCCAGCAATTTCCTCTGCGGGACATAGAGCGGCGAAGATCATTGTTCTCAACGAGTTCAATGAATTTGCAGCTGGTATAGTGGCAGCCCTGGTCACTGTGAATCACAGTTTCCGCATTGAGTGAAACGCCATGCTCCAGCATCAAAGAATTGACCGCATCGAGTACAAAGTCAACCTCTAAAGATGGGCTGAGGGCATAGGAAAGCACCTGCTTTGTGTAGGCGTCCATGATCACACAGAGATAGAGGAATGAACCGCCCCAAGGATAGATTGGTCAATATAACTGGATTCAGTCTGATTAGATTCAATATAACTTGTGTCCGGTTTTCCGAAGTCTGCACTTCCGAAAACCGGAAGTCTTGACTTCGGTTTTTCCGAACTCTTGACTTCCGAAAATCGGAAGTCTGGGAACCTCTTGCGGCACAGGAGTTTGCGGTGGTCTTTCCCGTGTGGTGAATCTTTTGACAAAGATTTTCGTCGGGCGGCCTTGGCCTTGCTTGACACGCTCGATCAGGCCAAAGCCCTTTCCCGTATCTAATTCGGACAGCAGCTTGACCGCCTTCTCATGGCCGCAGTTCAGGTCCTTCTGTATCTCGTCCAGGGTGTAATAAATAAATACACGTCCTGCCTCGTCATACCAACCGTTTTTAGCGGACAAACCCATACGGTCAAGCAGAAGTCCATACAGTAGTTTGGAATCCGTAGATAAACTTTTGAAGCCGCTGCCAGTGACCAGCTGCCGGGGAATACGGTAAAATGAAAATTGATTGCTTTCGTCGCCGTAGTAATAGTCAAAATTTATGTTATTCATTCTTTCATTGACCTCCAGGCAATAAAAAAAGGCGCTCCTTTCGGAACGCCTTACGGAAAAGTGACTGAATGGCAACATCGGATATATCAATCTACGCAGTGGAAAAGACAAAAACCTCGTTTTGATTTTCATCAAAACGAGGTTTTTGTTGGTGGAGATAAGCGGGATCGAACCGCTGACCTCTTGAATGCCATTCAAGCGCTCTCCCAGCTGAGCTATACCCCCATCTATTTGGCTGAGCTGTTTTGTTTGTCTCGCTCAGTGCAAGGCATATTCTAGCAGAAAGCCCATCGCTTGTCAACAGTATTTTCGAAATTTTTTTGATTCGTCTATTTTGGAGCAGAAACGGATTTTTAGTGAAAAATATTTTGAGGGATATCACAAAAAATGCTCTTCCGTTTTTGGGGGACTTCTGCTATAATATCGTCCAGACCGGTCTTACCCTTCGCGGGGCCTCACAGGTGGGGTCTGGGAAAAACGCCGGTTTAGAGGAGAGAAGACATGTCAAAGCAGGATAACATCCTTATCATTGATGACAGCCCGGTTCAGGCCAAAATGCTGAAATCCATTTTGGAGGACGACTACACCATAACCCTGGCCAACACCGCCGAGGCCGGACTGGACTGCGCCCGAAACGGGAGCTTCTGTCTGGTGCTCCTGGATGTGGTCATGCCTGGAATGGACGGCTTCGGCCTTTTGAAGCGGCTCCAGGAGGAGGTCGTCACCCAGCACACGCCGGTGATCCTCATCACCAGCCTGAGCGACGTGGAGCACGAGGAGCGGGGGCTCACCCTGGGCGCGGTGGACTACATCACAAAGCCGTACCACCCCCCCATCGTCAGAGCCCGCATTCATACCCAGGTAAAGCTGTACCGCTATCAGCAGCAGATTGAGCAGCGGGCCATGCTGGACCCCATGACGGGCATCTCCAACCGCCGCAGCTATGACGCGTGCTGCCATCAGAAGTGGCAGGACGCCATCCGGCTGGGCCTGCCCCTGTCCCTCTGCATGATGGACATTGATAAATTTAAGGTGTATAATGATACCTTCGGCCACCCAGCCGGAGACAAGGTCATCTGCTCCGTGGCCCAGACGGCCCACCACTACCTCCGGCGGAGCACCGACTTCCTCGCCCGCTACGGAGGGGAGGAATTTGTCGCCATCTCCATCGGCAGTGAGACGGCGGAGGTCTTTGAACAGTTCAAGCGGCTCCGCCAGGCCGTGGAGGACCTGCATATCCCCCACAACCCGGAGGTCAGCCCCTGGGTCACGGTGAGCATTGGCGGCATCACGGTGCAGCCCAAGCAGGGCGATGTGTACGATACCTACTTAAAGGTGGCCGACGCCATGCTGTACGACGCCAAACGGCTGGGCCGCAACCGGGTGATCTGGTCCAACGGAAAATTAGAACAGCTGAAAGAGAAATAACGATGTGGAAGGGGCGATACCATGGGACTGATGGATCTATTCAGGAAATCGAGCAAACAGCAAAAGCTGGAAGAGGAACAGGAGCGGGCTAAGACTGAGGATTTGGACCTCTACCCCGGTATGCGGGTGGAGGTGACCACCGACGACGGGCGGCTGTTCCTGGCCGCTGAGCTGGTGGAGCTGCGGGGCAACATGGCCAAGCTGAAACCCTTTATCGACGGCAGCCTTCTGAGCCGGTCGGACCAGGCCATCCCGGTCACCATCCGGGGCAAGAGCAGCAAGGACAACAGCGCCGTCGTGGTGGAGGCCACCGTGCGCTGCGGCCCCAACGACATCTGGCTCGCGGAGCACCTGGAGCTGGTGAAGCGGGTGGACAACCGGGCCTCCTTCCGGATCGAGGTGGACCTGGAGGCCGAGGTGGCCCCCGCGGACCAGCCGATTGGAGACAAGGAGCCCTGCCGGGTCATCAACATCAGCACGGGCGGCGCCAAGGTCAGCATGGGCACCCGCCGCAACGTGGGCGACAAGTTCCTCATGTGGGTCAACCTGCCCCCCAACACCACCCTGTCCGGCCTGATCTGTCAGATCGTCCGCATTGACGAGCGCCGGTATGACTACTTTGAGTATGGATGCCGTTTCCTGGGACTGGACCCGGAGGACGAAAATCTTGTCCTGCGCTCCATCTTCGAGGCGCAGAATTTTCAATAAGTCAACGCCCGCCAGAGCTCTGGCGGGCGTTCCTATTGCTACAGGCTCAGCTTGGCGGAGAAGTCGGCCAAAATTGCGGAAATCTTGATCTGCTGGGGGCAGACCGCCTCACAGCTGCGGCAGGCCACACAGGCGGAGGGCTTGCGGCCGTCCTCCATCTGAGCAATCCGCATGGGAGCGATGAAGCCCCGCTCGGTAAAGGCGTGCTCGTTATACAGCTCCAGAAGCAGAGGGATGTCCAGCCCCTGGGGGCAGTGGGAGACGCAGTACCGGCAGGCGGTGCAGGGGACGCTGGTCCGCCCCGTCATGCTGTCCGCGATGGCCAGCAGGGCTTGCCGCTCCTCCTGGGACAGAGGGCGCTCCTCCGCGAAGGTGCTCAGGTTGTCCTCCACCTGCTCCATGGCGGACATGCCCGACAGCGTGACCACCGCGTCAGGGAGCGACTGGATAAACCGGAAAGCCCAGGCCGGTACTCCCTCATCGGGGCGCAGTTCAGTGAGCCGGGCGGTATACTGATCGCTGAGCTTGGCCAGCTTTCCGCCCCGGAGGGGCTCCATCACCCACACGGGGATGTTCCACTCCTTGAGCAGCTCCACCTTGGCTTTGGCGTTCTGGAACTCCCAGTCCAGCCAGTTGAGCTGGATCTGGCAGAACTCCATATCTTTGCCATAGGCCTTCAGGAAGCGCTTCATGGTGTCCAGGCCGGCGTGGGCGGAGAAGCCCAGGTGCTTGATCTGCCCCGCCCGCTTCCGGGCCATCAGGGAGTCGTAGATGTGATACTGGGGGTCCAGGTAGGCGTCGATGTTCATCTCGCAGACGTTGTGGAAGAGATAGAAGTCAAAATAGTCCACCTGACATTTTTCCAGCTGCTTGTCAAAAATCTCCTCCACCTTGTCCATGTTGGACAGGTCGTAGCCGGGGAATTTGTCCGCCAGATAGAAGCTGTCCCGGGGGTACCCCCTTAAAATGCGGCCCATGACGGTCTCGGAGGTCCCGCCGTGGTAACCCCAGGCGGTGTCGTAGTAGTTGACGCCCCCCTCCATGGCCTGGGCGATGAGCCGGGCGGCCTCCGCCTCGTTGACGTTGGCGTCCTCGCCGTCCACCGTGGGCAGGCGCATACAGCCAAAGCCCAGTGCGGAGAGCTCCACTTCCTGAAATTGCTTGCGGATCATAAAATCTTCCTTTCCATTGACGAATCTAGCTGCGGGCGCTATAATAGCGCTGTAAGTATGTGGAGATTATACAACTTAAAGTAAACTTCATGTCAAGGTCTTTTCGGGGGGATTTTTATGTTTTACACCATTGGGGAGATGGCCCAGAGGCTGAACGTGGCCCCGTCTACCCTGCGCTACTACGACAAGGAGGGACTGCTCCCCTTTGTGGAGCGGTCCAGCGGGGGCATCCGCATGTTCAAGGACGAGGACATGGAGTGGCTGCAAATGCTAGGCTGCCTGAAAAAGGCGGGGATGCCGCTGAGGGAGATCAAGTTCTTTATGGACTGGTCCCGCCAGGGGGACGCCACCATCCGCCAGCGGCTGGACCTGATTGAAAAACAGCGGCAGTCCGTGCTGGAGCAGCAGAGGCAGCTGGAGGACACCCTGCTTATGCTGGACTACAAGCGTTGGTACTACCAGACCGCCCAGGAAGCGGGCACCTGCGCCGTTCACGATTCCCTGTGTCCGGATGAGGTGCCGGAGCGGTTCCGGACGCTGATGGCGGAATGGAAAATGGAAGCATAATGTATATTGAGGAGTAATCTATGAGCGAATTATTTGAAAAATCCATGGCCACCCTGGAGCTGCCCCGGGTGCTGGAGCTGCTGTCCCAGTGCGCCGTCACCGACGAGGGCCGGGAGCGGGCCCGGGCGCTGCGGCCTATGGACGACATGGACGACGTAAAACGGGCCCAGGCGGAGACCACGGCGGCGGTGAAGCTGCTGGTCCTCCGGGGGACCCCCGGCTTCGCCGGGATTAAGCCGGTAGCCGCCAGCCTCCAGCGGGCGGACATGGGGGGCAGTCTGAACACCCGGGAGTTATTGGAGATCGCCGCCGTCCTCCGGGCGGCGCGGACGGCCTCCGACTACGGCGCGGGAGAGGAAAAGACCCCCATCTCCCACCTGTTCCGGGCGCTGACCCCCAACCGTTTCCTGGAGGACACCATCACCAACTCCATCGTGGGGGAGGACGAGCTGGCCGACTCCGCCAGTCCGGAGCTGGCCTCCATCCGGCGGCATATGCGGGCCACCGAGTCCAAGGTGCGGGACATTTTGCAAAAGCTGATCTCCTCCAACCAGTCCAAGTACTTGCAGGAGAGCATCATCACCATCCGCTCCGACCGGTACGTGGTGCCGGTGAAATCGGAGCACAAGAACGCCATCCCCGGTCTGGTTCACGACGTGTCCTCGTCGGGCTCCACCTTCTTTATCGAGCCCATGGGAGTGGTCAAGGCCAACAACGAGCTGCGGGAGCTGCTGGCGAAGGAAAAAAAGGAGATCGAGCGCATTCTGGCGGAGCTGTCCGCCCAGTGCGCCGCCCACAAGGTGGACATCGCCGAGGATTACCAGCTCCTTATCTGGCTGGACGCCATCTTTGCCCGGGCCAAGCTGTCCCTCAAGCTGGAGTGTACCGAGCCCAGGCTGTCGGACAAGCACCTCCGGCTCCGGGGGGCGCGGCACCCCCTCCTGGATGTGAAAAAGGCGGTGGCGAACGACCTGGAGCTGGGGGAGCGGTTTGACACCCTGGTGATCACCGGCCCCAATACCGGCGGCAAGACTGTCACCCTGAAAACCCTGGGGCTCATCACCCTGATGGCCCAGTGCGGCCTGCACATCCCGGCGAAGGACGACTCCACCATTCGTGTGTTCTCCCGGGTGCTGGCCGACATCGGGGACGAGCAGTCCATCGCCCAATCTCTGTCCACCTTCTCCTCCCACATGACCAACATCGTGGGCATCCTGGGCGAGGCAGACGGCGACACCCTCATCCTCTTTGACGAGCTGGGGGCGGGCACCGACCCGGTAGAGGGGGCCGCTCTGGCGGCGGCGATTATCGAGTCCGCCCGGGGCATCGGAGCCCAGGTGGCGGCCACCACCCACTACGCCGAGCTCAAAGTCTACGCCATGACCACCCCCGGGGTGGAGAACGCCTCCTGTGAGTTCAACGTGGAGACCCTGGCCCCCACCTACCGGCTGGTGCTGGGTATTCCTGGAAAATCCAACGCCTTCGCCATCTCCCGGCGGCTGGGCCTGCCCGAGTATATCATCGAAAAGGCCGCCGCCCGGCTGGACGCGGAGAATGTCCGGTTTGAGGACGTGCTCACCCGGCTGGACCAGCAGCGGCAGGAGATGGAGAAGGAGCGGGCGGAGGCCCGGCGGCTCAAGCTGGACATGGAGCGGAGCGCGGAGAAGGCCCGGGAGTACCGGGAGAAGCTGGAGGCGGAGCGGGCGAAGGTGGTGGAGAAGGCCAACGCTGAGGCCCGGGCCATCATCGAGGAGGCCAGGGCGGCCAGCGACCTGGCGATTTCTGAGCTGAAGGAGCTGAAAAAGCGGCAGGACCTGGACTGGCAGACGGTGAACGACGGACGGGCGGAGGCCCGGCGGCTCCTCAACGAGGCGGAGCGGAGCATCGGCGGGCCCGCCCCGGAGGTGGAGGCCCCGCCCCCCACCCGGCCCGCTGAGAAGGGGGACACGGTGGAGCTGGTGTCCATGGGCACGAGGGCCACGGTGCTCTCCGTCAACAAGGACGGGGTCCTCCAGCTCCAGGCGGGCATTTTGAAAATTTCCGCCAAGCAGGAGGAGGTCCGGGTGGTGGAGGGTGAGACCCAGGCCCAGAAGGACGCCCGGAAAATCATCTCCCGGGCGGAGCGCACCATCCGTACCGCCGCCGTCCCCTCCCAGGTGGATCTGCGGGGGATGATGACGGACGAGGCCCTCATCGTGCTGGAGCGCTTTTTAGACACCGCCATGATGGGCAAGCTGGAGACGGTCACCATCGTCCACGGCAAGGGCACCGGCGCGGTCCGCGCCGCCGTGCGGACCTACCTCAAGCGAAGCCGCTATGTGAAGTCCTTCCGCCCCGGCCGCTACGGCGAGGGGGAGGACGGCGTTACTGTTGCCGAGCTGAAATAGCAAAAAAGCGCCCTGTTTCAGGGCGCGGCAGCCTGTCGAAAAAGTCTGCCTTTTGGCAGACATTTTCATGTAAAATGGTTGATTATCTCAAAAAAGCCTTGATTTACGGGCATACAAGCAGGATTTCAAGCTGAATTTACTACCAATTTACTACTTTTGAGGGAAAGAGCCTTGATATGCCGCCCGGAACCCTGCAAGCCCAAACACCAGCACACAGCATTGAGAAAGAATAAATGAAAAAACAGCGATTTTCAGCCCCAAAACGCCGAGAATTTGTAGGCAACATATTCAGAGCGAATAAATAAAAAGAAGAATGAGCTTGTAGGCAAGATTGTCCGAAAAAAGTTATAAAAACGCCGGATATTTTACTATACCCGGCGTTTTGGCACCCCGAACTGGATTCGAACCAGCGACCTGTCGCTTAGGAGTAGGAGCCATAGGTTTACAGCGGTTCATTACAAACCTCTGCAAACCCTTGCGAACACTCACTTTTTTCAAATTTTATCCCCCATGATTTGCTACGGTTTCTTGCTAATCTGCTAATATAAATCTCCTTTCCATCGACCCGCTTCAATCCATTGTAGCGCAACGGTTTTACCGAATTTCTAGCTAGATTTTTTTACAATACTTAACTAGTTTTGTGGATTTCGTCAAAATATCCATAGAAAACGGCCCTCGGCGGCTTATTTTCCTATTAGGTCTTTGCAGTTTCTTCTTATCAATGGCCTTTTCTGCGCTTTTTCTGCCTAATCTGCTACATACTTGCACTATTTAACTTCAATTTGCTCTGTTTCTTACAGTTCAATAGAAAAATAAAGGTTTTTGGAACAATACTTGCCAATTTCTGTTGCTGATATTACTTTCTTAGATACTCTATTGCCACTCTGTAAAAGTGTTGTATTTACTGTCATTTTTCAAGCGTTTTCTGTGCTAGTTTTTGAACCTATTTTCTGCATTTATGATTAGCAATCCAAGCGGGCCACTTCTATGATAAAAAAATCATAGGCTTTTGAGTAGAAATTTAGAAAGGAAAATCGAAAAACAGAGAACGGTGATGTATGGCGGCCAGAGAAATCCACTTGCAGAATTTTTATAAGAGGCTGTCTAAGCAACGATCCGATGAACTATGTTATTAGTACGTTTCCCTGCATTGATATACCGAATATGAAAATATTGTTGAAAAAGGTAATATGGGCGAAAGTCCAAATGAAAGGCGTTCCGAAGGGAGCGCCTTTTTGTCAACGCCAATATGAAATTGTAAGAAAACGCCGAAGAAATTTTGTAGTTTTTCGGCGGGGGTGGGTAACAAAATCAGCAGCTGCCTTGCTCAAAAAGAGTGTTCACGATTTGCTGTTTCTGACGCATAAATTCTTTGCGTTCTTTCAGGCGGTAAGACTCACCCTTGATGTTGATAACGGTGCAGTGATGCAGTACACGATCCAGGATGGCGGAGGCGATGGTGACGTCGGCAAAGACCTCGTTCCACTGGGAGAAAGTCTTGTTGGAGGTAAAAACGGTAGACGTTTTTTCATACCGTCTGGCAATGAGCTGGAAAAAGAGATTTGCGCCCTGGATATCCATAGGGAGATAGCCGATTTCGTCAATGATGAGCATCCTGTACTTGGCCAGAACTTTGAGCTTGTCCGGCAGGCGGTTCTCAAAGTGGGCCTTTTTGAGCTGCTCAATAAGCTGGTGGCAGTTGATGTAGTAGGTGGAGAAACGGTGCTGTGCTGCCACCAGGCCCAGGGCGGAGGCCAAATGGGTCTTGCCCACGCCTGGCGGGCCGAGGAAAACCACATTCTCCCCGTTCTCCAGGAAGCGCATGGTGGCCAACTCATCGATTTGGCGTTTATCGATGGAGGGCTGGAAAGAGAAATCGAAGTCGTCCAGGGTCTTCTTAATGGGGAAGCCAGACATCTGGATCTGCTTCTCATAGGCCCGTTTCCGCTTGGATTTGGCTTCTTCTGAGAAAATGTGATCCAAAACCTCCACAATGTTGAGCTTGTCCGCCACCGCCCGTTCCAGGTAGTTGTCCAGAATCTCCAGGGTGTTTTTCATTTTAAGGGCTTCCAGGTTTTCCCTCAGCCTGTCCATAGTAAATTCAGTCATACAGCACCTCGTCATATCTGGATAAATCAGAGGGTTTCAAGGGGAAATCTATCACTTTGCCCTGTTCCAGCAGAATATTTTCTGCATCCATTGTCTGCTTCAACGTAAGCCTTCGGTAATGCTGAGGATTGACAACCATGTCCTTCCTTTGATACGATATTCGGTGCAGAGCGATCTGCTTGCCTTCATAGTAGGCCGCCAGCATACTGTCGAGGGCTACGACTGCCACATCTTTGCCGACATACTCCGCTGGCACGGAGTACTGATTGCCGGCGTAGGAGATGAGGCAGTCTTTTTGTACCCGCCTAAGGTTGATCTTGTCGATGATGTACTCTCTGGAGAGGGGACTCAACCCCTCCTTTTTCAGCCGCTCAAAAGGAACCTCGTTCGTGGTGGCATGAACTTTGCCATTGACCTTATTACACCAAGCCAAGGCTTGTCCATTCAAATCTGCCAGGCTGTTGTACTTGATCCCGACCATGAAGTTGTCCCGCACAAACTGCACCGTCCGCTCCACTTTTCCTTTCGTCTGGCCACGGTAGGGGCGGCACAGGATGGGCTTGAACCCGTAAAATCCCGCAAAGTCCTCAAACTGCCGGTTCAGAGTAGAGTCCTCCTGTTTCAGCAGCCGCTTAATGACCACCTGCTTCATGTTGTCGTACAGGATTTCCTCCGGGTACCCGCCAAAGTACCGGAATGCGTTCTGGTGACACCGAATCAGTGTGTTTGTGCTCATATCCGTTACAAATTCGATGTACCGCATCCGCGAGTACCCCAGTATCATGAGAAAACAGTACAGCTTCTTCCACTTCCCATCCTCGTACACCAGGTGATCCTCGAAGAATCCCCAGTCCATCTGCCCCTGCTTTCCCGGCATCGTCTCAAACCGCACTGTTGCTTTCTCATTCAAGTCCATCTTCCGGCTGCTCACATACGCCTTGACGATGCTGTAGCCTCCGTCGAATCCCATTTCCCGCAGCTTCTCCAGGATCCGCAGCGCCGAATACGGCGCTTCCTCCAGCCACTCGTCCACGATCTGCTTGTACGGATCCATCTTTGTTGGCTTCGGTTCGCTCAATGTGTACTCCGGCTTCTGCGGCGATTCCGCGTACCGCTTTGCCGTCCGCGGGTCCATGTGGTACTTCCGTCCCAGCTCCACATAGCTAAGTCCTTTCTGTCTGTCGCTTCGGATATCCATCCACTGTGCTCCTTTCATTTTCTGACTCCCTTTCCGGGCTCTTTTTCGCCCTATTGGGAGTCTATCTTTTTTTCGCCTCCTCCGCCACAAAACTACATTTTTTCCTCGGCGTTTTTTTACATTTTATCACTGGCGCTGACAGTCCCGTCCTGCGCCGGAAAGATAGGTGGCCCATGGAGGAAAACATTGATATTCTGGCATTTCTGGAACAGGTGATGCTGGAAAACACCCACAGCTATCGAGACGATTTTCAGCTTGATATTCGCAAGCTGACTGCGGCGGCGCAAGCGCCGGAAACGGGAAACCGCGCCTTTTACTGGATGTCCCGCCCCTGCGGAACATGGTGTCTGAATGAGCGTTCTGTATTCATCCAGGACTCCTTTGAACACTGTGCATGGACGGCCTACGAAAACGAGCCTGATACCATCCGGGCGTTTCTTGTCATCGTCAGCGGCCAGGAGCAGGGACGGCCAATGGGAAAAGTCTCCCCGATTGATTACAAATCCAACGTCCTGAACGTAGAAAAGAACGCGCTCCATGCGGAGACCGTTGTTCTTAATTTTGCGGATGGGGAGACCGTCACCCTGCCCTATGAGCAGGTGAAGGGCCGGTTGAGACAGCTCAGAGACCAGTACGGCACGATTGAAGGGTTCCATTACACAGTTGAGGATGAACACAAATTGGAGGCGTTGATCTTTTCAGCGCGGCACCCGCCTGAGCGAAAATCCAGGAGGCCCAAACGTGTGCCCCAGCGAGGGCCGGACAGGAGGGAACCATGCCGGACTTAAAACCGTTTTTCTCCGTCAATGCCTGGGGAGACAGCCTGACAACAGGCGCAACGCTCAAAATCGTACACTCTCTCCATTATTCTGACTATAACGCCAGTCCCTTCATGGCGCTCCTGACGGACAAACCGGCGGCAGAGCTGCAAAAAATGCTGAAGGGCAGCGAGGGTGCGGAGAAGTCTATTTATGAAAAACTGAAAACGGCGGTCAGCAAATGGGAGGCACAGGCCGCTCAAACTCTGCTGCTGGAAAAGGTGCTGGAATATGTGCGTACCCCGGAGGTGTCCCATACCTCCAATGAATGGAAACAGATAGAGGGTGGGGCCTGGGAGATCAGCAACCGGGTATATCAGATGCGCTATCAGTTTACGCCTGTGCCGCAGTCTGAGGCCGTCCGTGTTACCTGGGGGATCGTGTATAACACGCCCCAGCAGCCGGGAAATCCCCGGTATGCCAACTCATGGGGAGACAGCCGTTATATCGTCCGGCAGGAGAAAAAGCCGTATGACAGTGTGGAGGCCGCCCAGCGGTATATCCAGGGCCGGTTCAACCTGTATGCCCACCTGTTCACAGAGTTGTCCCCGCCTGTGCCCAATGACTGCAAGCGGATGTTCATGGTCAACGGCCACCTTCTCCCCGGCTATACCCTCGCACCCCCGGAGCGGACGAAGGAGGAGGCTGTCAACGACCTGTTGGACTGTTTGGAGGACGGGGACGTTGTGCCGCCCATTTCCGCGCCAGAACCGCCGCCTGCCCCAAAGGAGAAAACCACCGCCCCCTCTCCCGCAAAGCCTGTCCGGTCAGCAGCGAAGAAAAAAACCGGCCCCAAAAAGTCTGCCCCTAAAAAATCGGGGCCGGTACGATAGGAGGTGCAGCTATGGCACACACCACCTGGACCCAGGTCAGGAGCTTGAAATTTCAGCCCGTATCTACTTTTCACCCTCGCAGATGGATATTTCCGAATTGGTCAAGCTGTCCCCGGAGCAGTTAAAGGCACAGGAGGCGGACAGTGTTGAACAGGAGAAAGCCATCTACGAAAAGTTCAATAAGATTGAGAAGGAGTGGGCGAAACAGGCGATGCTGACCCTATCCCTGCGAAAAGCCCAGCAATATCTGAAAGTCCAGCCAGCCCCCCCATACCTCGAACCAGTGGACAGTGGATCAATATGGACGGCATGAAATGAGTAACATGGTCTACCGCTTTTCGTGGCGGGAATATGAGCGGACGAAATGGAGCCGCGAAGAACAAAAATCTATCCCCGTTGCCTGGGAGTTGTCCTGGAGCCTGCATTTCAACACCATTCCAAACCCGGACTACTCCGGCTCTGGATGGCAGCTCGCTGGACAGGATCAGAAGGTTTTCAAAGACAGAGCGGCGATGGAAAAATATCTCCAGGGCCGCATCACCGCCTACTCCCACCTGTTTACGGAAATTTCCCCGCCCATTCCAGCGGATGCCCGACAGCGGTTCTGCGTCAATGGGGTGCTGCTGCCTGGCTATACCGTAGACGCACCCATCCCACCCCCTCCCGATGTGGACGAACTGTTATCTCTGCTGGAGGATGGGGACATGGACGCTTTACCCCAGCCGGAGGAACCGGCCCCGCCCCCGGAACCCCCGCCCCGGAGGCAGGCCCCCAAAAAGGCCCGGCCCCAAAGAGCTGGGCTGGTACGATAGGGGGCGCACCACTATAAAAAAGAATCGGTTTCACTATTCTATCAGCGGCTACCGCTGGGCTCCAGAAAGTTTTGGGGCCAGTAAAGGGCTTACTAAAGACTGGGCTATACCGTCAAGCGGGGGGCCAATGTCAAGCACACCGCCGTCAAGCCCCCCGGAGGCCAGCGGTTTTTCCGGCTGGACAGTCTGGGCGGCGGCTACACGGAAGCGGACATTCAAGCCCGGCTGTCCGGCGTCCGTTCCGGCGAGGCCCCGCCGTCTGCCCCAGCCAGCCCATCCTTCCACCCCCTCGTCCAGCCGCTGACGCCGGGCCGGAGATACCGGCCAAAAGGCGGCATCCCCGGCAGGCCCCGCAAACTGAAAGGCTTGCGCGCCCTCTACTTCAAGTATCTCTATCTGCTGGGGGCTGTCCCGAAGCGCCGTCCGAAAAAACGGGCGGCGTTCGTCTCACGGGCGGAGATCATCAAGTTTGACCGCTATCAAGAGCAATTTCAATATCTGATGAAAAACCGCATTGAGACAGCAGACCAGCTATCCATGCAGTATGACGCGCTGCAAGCCAGCATCGACGCCCTGACGGACCAGCGGCGGGAACTGTATAGAATCCGCCGCACCGGTCATGGTGGCGGCACTGTGACGGACGAGATCACCGGCCTGACCGCCAAATTGCGGGAGCTGCGCCGGGAGTTGAAATTGTGTGCCCGCATTGAGAAAGGCTTTTCCGCAGTACAGGAGACAGTGCGGGCCGATACCAGCGAAGCAAGGAGCGTGATCCATGAAAAAACTGATAAAAGCGGACCTCAGCGGCATTTTGAAACTGGCCGGAGAACACCAGCCGATCATGGACGGGAGCGTTGAACGGAGTATTGCCCTGCTGCAACGCCGCAGGCATACCGACTATTTGTTTCTGGCCCATCGCGGGCGCTGCCGGTTGTCCGACCTGCCAACGGTGTATGAACCCGGCGCTCCCGCAAATCTGGAATGGCTGGCCTGGAGGCTGGGGAATTTTATAACGCCACCGCCAGCTATACCGGCACTGCTACCAGCAAATATGCCACCGGCTATGTTATCACCGCCGAATATGCCGGCGAGGTGGTCAAGACCATCAGCGGCGAGATGATCTATACGGCGGTGTTCAGCGGCACCCCCATCAATGCCCCCGTTCAGACTGAACCGGGAGCGGAGGATAACAGTACGGAGACCCAGCCGCCGGAGCCGACAGAACCCGGCAGCTCCAGCGGGAGCGGCCTGAAATGGCTACTGGTCCTGCCCATCGCGGCGGGAGCGGCAGGGCTGGCCGTCCTGGGGAAGTTCCTGCTGAAAAAATATAAGGCTAAAAAAGAATGGAAGGAGTACACCACATGAAGAAATGGAAAACCACATTGTTGTCCACCGCCCTGCTGCTGGCTCTGGCTGTGACCCCGGCCCATGCGCTGGAATATACCTTTGACGGCCCGCCCACCGGGGATTTTGGGACGCCCACCAGCGCGGAGGACATCATCCAGACCGGGGCGGAACCTGCCAACAAGGACAGGAGCAAGAGCAGCGCCCTCATCCCGCCCGGTTTTGGAACGCCCACCAGCTACCTGCCGGGGAGCGGCGAATACCTGACCCCGAACCTCGCGGCGGACGGCCCCCTGAGCGGGAACTACACCCTCACCGTGACGGGCGGCGGCGCACCGGCCCTCCCCGGCGCGGTTGACACCTCCGCGCCCAGCGGTATCCTCCCGTGGGTGCTGTTGGCGGTCCCCGTCCTATGGGCGGCAGCAATCATGGCCTACGCCTACGAGGACGGCATGAACATCTTTGACCTGCTGGGGCGTTTCACTGTTTTGGTGGAGCGCCCCTTCGCTATCGGCTGGAAGGCCCACACGCCCAAATTTATGCTTGTGGGGCTGCTGCTCTATGGCTGCGGAGCCGCGCTGTATTTCTCCACCAGGGAGAACCGGCGCCCCGGCGAGGAACATGGTTCCGCCCGCTGGGGCAATCCCCGGCAGCTCTGCGCCAAGTACCGGGACAAGGACCCCGTGAAAAACACCATCCTTACACAGAATGTCCGCATGGGGCTCAACGGGAAAAAGCACCGGCGAAACCTTCTGCAAATCGTGATCGGCGGCTCCGGCGCGGGCAAGACCCGCTTTTTTTGCAAGCCCAATTTGATGCAGGCAAATTGCAGTTTTCTTGTGACAGATCCCAAGGGAGAAATGCTGCGGGCCGTGGCTCCGCTGCTCATTCAAAAGGGCTATACCATCAAGGTTTTTGACCTGATCGACCCGGCCAACTCCGACGCTTTCAATCCATTTCCGTACATCCGGGATGACAAGGACGCCATGAAGCTGGTGCATAACCTGATCCGCAACACCACTCCCAAGAACGCCAGCAACAATGACCCGTTTTGGGAGAAAAGCGAAATTGCTCTGGATACTGCCCTCATCCTCTATCTGCTCCATGAAGCTCCCCCGGAGGAACAGAACTTTGAAATGGTCATGTATATGATCGAGCACGGCGGGGCCAGGGAGGACAGCGACGACTTTCAATCCCCTCTGGACCTGCTCTTTGAGGCGCTGGAGGAAGAAGAACCCAGCCACATCGCCGTCCGGGAGTACAAAATTTTCAAGCAAGCGGCTGGTGATATATGCTCTAAGTGACTTGTTAATCAACTGATTTTTCAGTGATTAGTGAGGACAGCTTAGGGCATATTTCATTTTGAGGAGGTCTGTGCTATGGCAAAAACCAAGATTGCGCTGCTGTACGAGAGGTTGAGCCGCGACGACGAATTAAGCGGAGAGAGTTTTTCAATCCAGAACCAAAAAATCATGTTGGAGGACTTTGCCCGCCGGAATGGGTATCTCCGTTTCAAGCATTTCACTGATGAAAGTATTATATTAGGACTAGGTCAGAAAGTGCTTGTGCCACAAGGCTTTCCTGATTTGGTCCTAATTTTTATGAGGTCCCAACATAAGGGCCATTGGGGAGGATGATAAAGAAATGTGTAGAATTATCACAGTTGCCAATCAGAAAGGCGGCGTAACGAAAACCACGATTTGCCAGCACTTATCCTGCATACTGGCCGAGCAGGGGCGGCGGGTTCTCTGCGTGGACTTCGACCCTCAGACGAACCTCTCCGCCACCCTTCTTCCGGATGGACAAGCTCCCACACTGGACGTCAGCGGGGTCATAGCCAAGCTCCTGGATGACCAGGACTTGCCTGCTCCAAGCACCTACATTCAGCGGTGCGGGAAGGTCGATCTGATTCCTGGAAGCAAAAGCCTGGCCAAGCTGGAGACCAGCTTGCTCACCGAAATGGGGACAGAGCGGTTTTTGCAGGAGATACTCTCTCCGCTTCGGCCCCATTACGACTACATTATCATCGACACCAACCGGGCTGCCAGTCCCCTTATGACCAACGCACTCACGGCGGCAGACAGCGTTCTCATTCCCATCTGCCCGGAGTTCTACTCTACAGAAGGGCTGAGTGATTTAATTGCCAGCGTCTTGAAAAACCGGAGGAGACTAAACCCAGCCATTCAATTTGAGGGCATTGTCTTTTCCCGCTGTAATCTGCGGACAAATCTTTACCGCACAACGCGCACCAATGTAGAAGCTGCGTTTCAAGATGAAATTCGGGTGTTTCGGACGGCCATCCCGGAGACAGTAAAGGTTGGGGATGCTATCAGCCGTGGGCTGACAGTGATGGAATATGCCCCAGATTCTAAGGCCAGCATTGCATACCGGGCCTTTGCAAAGGAGTTGATCAGCTATGTCGAAAGCACCCCCGCCCAAAGGAGTACGCTCCATGTCCTCCCTGGCGGCGGAGTTTGCCGGGCAGGATAGCGAGCGGGAAATTGAAATCACCCAGAAGGGGCTCCGTCTGGTCTTTATCTCCTTCTCTAAGATTCGTCAGTTTGCAGGACATCCATTCCGGCTTTATACCGGGGAACGGCTTTCCGACATGGTGGAGAGCATTCGTCAGAACGGGATACTCATGCCGCTGATTATCCGCCGTATCTTGGATGGCGATGTGTACGACTATGAGATGCTCTCCGGCCACAACCGAATGAACGCGGGGCAGATTGCCGGCCTGGACGGTGCCTGGTGCCTGATCAAAGAGGGGCTGTCCGACACGGAAGCTCTGATGTATGTGGTGGAAACCAACATGCTCCAGCGGTCCTTCAGCGACTTGCTCCCAAGTGAAAAGGCGGCGGTGCTCGCCCTGCGGTATTCGGAGATGTTTTCTCAGGGTAAGCGAAACGACATCCTTCGGGAACTGAAAGCTTTGGAGGGCGGCGGGGAAACCTGTGGAAGTGACTTCCACAGGTCAAACAGCAGGGATACCCTGGGTGGGGACTACGACCTTACTGGCCGACAGGTGGCCAACTACCTGCGGGTAAATCAACTGCTGGACTGTCTCAGGCTCAAACTGGACGCCAAACTTCTGACCCTGGCCTCCGCCGTTTCCCTATCCTACCTGAGCCGGGAAAATCAACTGGCCGTATTCGCCGGGATGAACCGGTATCCGCGTAAAATGTCGGATGCCCAGGCAGCGGGCCTTCGCAAACTGGCAGAGACGGAATCCCTTACCGAGCAGGGTGTCGTTGACTTTCTGTGCAACCCCAAGCCTTCCGGTCCCAAAGCAGTCAGTATTGGGAGAAGTCTTTACTACACCTATTTCAAGCCCGGAACCTCCCAAAAAGAAGTGGAACGGATCATCGGGGAGGCCCTGGCCCTATATTTCGGACAGGCAGGGGAGGAATCAGCATGATACAGGTCATGCCCATTTCACTGTCGGACTGCCCTGATGTGCTCCAAGCGGAGGTCCAGAGCAGGCTGGATGAGCCGGACAGCGAGATCCTTTCCGTTACAGTGACAGAAAGCACGCCCTACAAAGACAAAACCAATATCTCCAGGCAGTACCGGGTTATCATGAACCGGCTTAATCTGGTGTCTGTCCTGCACTGTTTTGACGACGGTGTTTTGAAGGACAAGCTGTCTGTAAACCAGCTGATTTGGGGTGATATCCTGGAGATCATCCGGACGGCTCCTGACAGCTCATCCCTGGGTGAACTGCGTGAGGCGGTCCCAGAACAAACCAGACAGCTTTTATCCCTATAATGTATCCATACAGCTTGGTCCCTGCGTGATGTTCACACAGGGACCGGGCATTTTTTATGCTCCAAGGGAGGTGACAACGACATGAACAATTATCAGCGACCCCATAGTCCCTTTGAGGACTCCGCCGCTCAGCGGTTACGACGGATGGGCCTGACAACGGAGGAAGGCTCTCCGGAGCGGGATGCCATGGCCGTGTTCGGCACCATCTTTGCCGGCCAGTTTTTCGACGACCTGTGCGATTACTATCAGGGCTATGAGAGTGTCCAGAGCACCATCGCTCAAATTTTTCACACGGCGGAGCAGGCAGACCCCAAGCAGAAATTTCTCCTCATCTGCCTGCAATACGACAGCATCTACCGCTCTTTGCCTGACCCAGTCTGGTGGATCAGCGGAAGCCCGGATTTCGCGGAGCTGTTCGCCGAAGATTTCCTGGCCCACCTGAGACGGCTGGCAGAAACTAAAGAATGAGAGGATGAAACCATGGATCGTATCAAGATTTACAAGCCCCCGGACGGCCCCGCTCAGACGGCGGACTTCATTGAGGGGCTGGAGCCCAAGCTGCGGGACAAGCTGATCCGGCAGCTTTTGTATCTCTCCCAGACACCCCTCCCGGAGTTGAGGGAGCCCCACTATAAGCACTTCTCCATCGAAAAATACCAGAGCCTCTACGAGCTCCGGGAAAAGGGGCGGGTGGTGGTGCGTATCATCTTCACCACCTGTTCCAACGGGGACTATCTGCTCCTCCACGCCTTTGTGAAGCGGCAAAAACGGGATACCATGCAGGCGCTGGAGCATTCACTCAGACTGCTGGCGTCACTCTGGGAGCACCCGGAGTGCGCGGTAGAATATACGGTCAAGGAGGAAAAACGCGCATGAAAACCATTGTACCCATCACCCTGGCGGCCGCGCTGGCGTTGTCCAGTGCGGTATTTTTCTGGAGAAGGAGGAAACGGACATGAAAAGACTGCTCATCTGTCTACTGCTGGCGGCGGCCCTGATCACCAGCGCCTGCGCCCTGGAGGTACCCACCGACATCACCGTCCAGAACCTCAACGGCAGCCAACAGCTCATCAAGACCTACATCCTGCCCCCTGGCGCGGACCCCAAGCAGCTCATCGAGGAGCCCTTTGAACAGGAGGGCTACCGCTACACCTTCTCGGACATCGTGAAGGAGGAGAATCAGGTGTCGGACCGGAAGTACCACACGGAGACCGTGACTCTGAGCACCAAGACCAAAGACCTGAGCAAGATCCTGGAGCAGCTGGAAGCCACAATGGACTACACTGACGGAGCATACACCGGCACCCTGACCCTGGAGCCCGCCTCCATCCATACGGAGGCCTCCGGCTATACGAGCAAATCCAAGAGCGTCACCGCCACCAAGACCATCGGGCCGCTGGACCGCAATGACATGTCCTATGTCCCGGCCACCACCGTCAAGGACGGTGTGACGCTGAATCTCTCCAACGTGGATTGGCAGGTCATTGGCACCGACCAGGTGGGGGACGCCCTGGCCCTGTCCTCCTATCAGGCGGTGGCTACCTACTCCGGCAAGAGCTACACCAAGGCCGCAACCGGCTACACCACCTCCGCCAGCTATGTGGGGGAAGTCACCCGGAGTGATGTAGAGAGCGTCACCTACAGAGTAACCTACCTGGGATCGGAGGCGGAGGCCCCCGGCATTATCCCGGACCGAACCGGTGCTGACGCGGCCGGCCTGCCTGGAAGGGTCCTGCCCTATGCCTTGGGCGTCCTGGGGGCAGGTACAGTCATAACCTTGTCGGTACTGCTGTTCCGCTCACGCCGGGCCCTGCGGCGGTATCAGGAAGAGGAGGACGAACTGGAGCATGAGGAGGGATCGCGATGAAAAAACGGGATATCCTGGCCCGTGCGGTCCTGCCCGCATTGGCTCTAATGGCGCTGGCCCCTTCTGCCCATGCGGCGGGGTATTCGTTCCGGACTGATGCCCCCCAAGGGTACTACAAGAGCACCAGCTATGAGGACATCCACGGCAGCCAATATAACTACGGCGGCAAAAATGTGACAGACTACCAGATTTCCGATCTGGAATACGGTGTCCAGAGCACCACCATGACCGGTGTGATGGAGCGCACTACCCTCCCTGGTCTCCAACAGACTGTGGACACCGGCGGGGGCGGCTACGGCACCGGCGACGGGCCCGCGTTCACTTTGCCGCCTGAGCTAACTGTTCCCACCATCCCCACCTACCAACCGCCCGCCTACACCAGTGTGGAGGGGATGGCCTACAAGGACGGCCACATCGGTACGATTCAGATTCCCTCTCTGGGTATCAATATGAAGCTGTGGGAGGGCGAGACCGCCGAGAGCATGAAAAAGGGGCTGGGGCATTATGCCTCCAGCTCCGCCTGGGATGGCAATGTCTGTGCCTGCGGACACAACCGGGGGGCCAAATATGTGATCGGCTCCATCAAGGATCTGAAGCAGGGCGACATCATTACCTACACCACCGTGTTCGGCACCCGCACCTATGCGGTCACGACGGTGAAGGTCATCTCCAACACCGACTGGAGCTATCTCCAGGCCACCGCCGACAACCGGATCACCCTGACCACCTGTCTGGCTGACCACCCGGAGAGCCGGGTCGTTGTTCAGGCCGTTCAGGCTGGTCCATGACTTGAGGAGGGGCATTATGTACCGCAACAGAGTATTTGAGCTGCAAGACGCGGCCTCCTGTCCGCCCCCCAACGCGGAGACCCTGCGCCGCCTGCGGCCTATGATCCAGTGGGGGATGCTTCTGTGCTGGGGAATTACTGCCCTGGCTGTGGTTCTGAAGGAATGGAGCGCCAAGGCCGCGGTTCTGAGCGCCCTGTCAACCGCGGTGATCTGCCTGATCCTGTTGGTCCTGACACGGGAGCGGAGCGAGCTGCTGCCCACCCCGCTCCGGCTCACCATGGACCCAGATGCAATCGTGTGGGAGTTCCCGGCCCGACCCTCGACCGTAAAAGGGCGCATTGTGGTGCGATGGGAGCAGTACACGATGCCCCGGAATCAAATCACGGGTCTGTATTATCAGGCAAAAGGCCGCAGGATCGAGGTTCGTGGAACAGCTCTGAGCAAGGTGTGGGAGTTGGGCCCTGGAGGCGAATTGACTCCCTGCGTACGGAAGGAGCTTCGGGATGCTGGACTATCGGTCTGTCTGGAAAAATACAGCCCTCCGGGAACAACACAGCGTATTTTGGGCGCCCTGGCCGCATACACCGGCAAGGATATCAGGGTCAGTTCATAGAAAGTTTAAAAATAACTTTCTACGCAGAAAATCGCAAATATAAGGAGGTGATATACGAAAATCAAAACAAAAACGTCGCACTTTAAAATATCGGCGAAGGGATTTAAAATAATCCTTTGACAGAATGCAAGCTCCGTATTATGCTCAAATCATACCAGAAAAGAGGTCGAAGCATCCAAGTTATGAGCAGAAAAGGAGTATGGAACATGAAACAGAGAATTACAGTTTTTGTGGCAGGGCTATTGACTGGAGCAGCCCTCCTGGGCGGCGGAGCGGCTTTCGCCGCCGGAATCCTGGCGGAGCACGCCCCTCAGACGGCCTATGTGGACGGCGCTCCGGTCCAACTGGAGGCATACAATATTGGAGGCTACAACTACGTGAAGCTCCGGGATATCGGGCAGGCGGTGGGCTTCAATGTCTATTGGGACGGCCAGTCCGTTCAGATGGACAGCGACGCTCCCTACACCGGGACCGGCCCAACCCAGGGTACCACCACGGTGGGCAACATCGAGGTGGGCGGCTTCCAGGGAACCACTCTAAAGGTAGGGGGGCGCACTCCTTTGATTATCTCCCCCAACACGCCCCAGGATGTCATTACCTCCAGCCACCCCGCCATACTAGCTGTGGAGAATGTTATGGGCCACTGGACTGTTTTGGCGAAAAGCCCCGGAACGGCAATTATCACCGTTACAGCGCCAGACGGGAGAACTGGCAGTACAACGTTTACGGTAGTCCCCGCCGACCCCGCCTCTACCGTTGACCTGAACGCCAACATGGAGATACGTCTGGAGATGGTCCGGCTTATCAACGAGGTACGCAGGGCAAATGGTGTTGCGGAACTGCCTGTGAGTGATGCTCTAATGAAGGCCGCACAAGCATTTTCTGCCAAACGGTATATCAATCATAACACAAAGGAAGAGTGCGAACTGGTATCTTACTATGGCTACTCCCACGGTTTCAATAACAATTTGGCGGTACTTCGTGGCGTTGCAACGGAAGATATTGCCCGCCAGACTGTAACCAGCTGGGTCGATTCCCCAGGACATTTTCAGGCGATGATCGACCCAGCCTGTGATTGTATCGGAATTGGTGTTACCATAGTCGGGGGTACAGTCTACTGTCAAATGTTTGCCGGAGATTCAAACAGCCATATGCCCTATGGACAACAATAAAATACTAGGAGAGAGAGGTCTTTCAGCGTAAGCTGAAGGGCCTTTCTCTATGTAAAAAAGGAGAACAAGATGAAAAAATTATATTTCCCCGCAAGACGTTTCATTGCGGCTATGTTAGCCCTGGTCTGCCTGTTGGGTTTACTGCCTACGGCGGCTCTTGCGGCTGCTCCGGGTACGATTACCCTGGCTAAGTGTGACCAGACCAAGGAGTCGTACACCTCGCCAGCCTTGGGAAGCTGCCGCCTGCACACGCTGACCTTCCATTATAATGGGAGGTCACAGGTAGGTTTTTGCGCCGATCACGGCAAGGGTATGGGCTGGTCCCTGGAGGGCCAGCCTTGGGGCAGTCCTCAGCCCATCAATGACCCTACGATCAAAAATCTCATGGCCTACTACTACGCTTTCACCACGGGGACATTTACGGACGAGGCCATTGCCGCCGGGGCTACTCAATGGGATAGTAGTATGGCGGGCTACATGAATGCCTGGGTCCAGGCCGTGATTTGGCGGTACAAGACCGGGCAGTTTTCTGATCCCGTCACCGCCTGCGCCGAAGAAATGATGTACGCCTACAACAATATCGGCGGGTTTCATTATACCAGTATTGACGACGTGGTGGATGGTTCTTCTTTCCGTAGCCGTGTGCAGTATAACTTGAGCATGGGCACTCAGGGGTTGTGGGGCAACTGCGAGGTTTACGAGTACCGCTACGCCGGCGCTAGTACTGATTATCAGCAGGCTGGCAACGTACAGGGAATCATTATTGGAGAACTGTCTGTGATCCCCACAGTTAAAGACAAATACAGCCTCGTGATTAAAAAAGTAGATGCCACAGATCCTGGAAAAGTCTTGTCCGGCGCACAGTTCCAGGTCACTTCTGACGCCGGTTTTTCTCAAGAAATCACTGTAGGCAGCGATGGAACTTACACATTAAGGGACCTGGAGGCTTCCACTTATGCCATCGTTGAAATCAGCGCGCCGGCAGGGTACGAGATCGACCCTACACCTCAGTATGTGACCCTGCCCGGTGCCAGTAACACCGTGACGGTTACCTTTATGGACACCCCGGAGGACCCCGGTGAGGGCACCATCCGCAAGGTGGACGCAGACAACCCCACCAAGGGGTTGCCCGGAGCAGTTATCAAAATCACCGGTGTGGACAACGACTTTGTCGGCACGTACACCACTGGGGACGGTGGGTACCTCACTGATGTCCCCTGGGATAAGCTCCCCAAGGGCAGCTTCACCGCCGAGGAGGTCACTCCGCCGGAGGGGTACACCAAGAGCCCGGATGTCAATAAAACCAAGCAGGCCTTCGAGTGGGACGGCAAAACGGATATTGCCCTGGTTTTTGAAAATGATGCCAAGGTAAAGGTCAAGCTTATCAAGCTGGACGACAGCGGCAATCCCCTCCCCGGCGCTGTGTTCAATGTTTTTAAGGACGGCCAGATCATCGGCACGGAAGCCACTCAGGCGGACGGCTCCATCACCGTTACCGACGTAACGGAGGGGTTGTACGCATTTTTGGAGGTGTCGGCACCGGAGCCCTTCGCCCGCCTGACCGAGCCCGTCCTGGCGTATGTGGATCAGGCCACCATCAACGGCGGCGGTACTGTCACTGTGACGGCTACTGATAAAAAACTGCCCAGCTTGACAATCCTGAAAAAGGATGGGCAGAGCGGGAACGTCATTCCAGGTACCACCTTTGAGGTCAAGGCAATCAACGGCAGTTACCACAATGATGTGGTTACCGGAGTGGGTGGAAAGGTCACACTCTCTCATATCCCCGTGGGCAGCTATGAAGTGACCGAAAAGTCTGTGCCGGACCCCTATACCCTGGGAGAGGTGACAACCCAGACGATCTACCTGGGCCCTGGCGATAACCGGGAGCTGGTCTTTGACAACCTGAAGCAGCCTGAATTGACCATCTCCAAGGTAGAGCTTGGCAGCGGAAAAGGAATCCCCGACACCGTTTTCAGCGTCAGCGGCATTGACAGTGACTATCGTCACGATGTCACCACCGGGGTGAATGGGACCGTCACCCTGCGGGTGGCTCCCGGCAGTTACAGAATTTTGGAAAAATCCGTACCGGAGCCCTACTGCCTGCCCGAGGATGAGAGCGACTGCGTACAGACCGTCAGCCTCAACCCCGGCGACAGCAAGGAGTTGGTGTTCCAAAACGCAAAAAAGCCCCTCCTCAAAATCTCCAAAATCGAGAAAGGCAGCGGCACCCCCATCCCCGGCACTGTGTTCACCGTGGAGGGCATCGACAGCGACTACCGCCAGGATGTGACCACCGAGGCGGACGGCTTCGCCACTCTGCGCGTTGACCCCGGCAGCTACCGGGTGACGGAAAAATCTGTCCCGGACCCCTACTGTCTGCCGGAGGACGAGGCCGACCGGACCCAGACCATCTCTCTGAACGGCGGCGATGAAAAGACCCTGATCTTCAAAAACAGTAAAAAGCCCCTGTTGACCCTCTCGAAGATCGACGCCGACACCGGAGTGCCCGTTCCCGGTACCGTCCTCACTGTGGAGGGGATCGACAGCGATTACAAGAATGACTGGACCGTCGGCGCGGACAGTACAGTGGCTCTGCGTGTTGACCCCGGAACTTACCGCATCACGGAAAAATCCGTGCCCGCGCCCTACTACCTCCCGGATAAGGACGCTGACCGGGTGCAGACCATCTCCCTGAACCCCGGTGATGAAAAGACGGTGGTGTTCCGCAACCACAAGACCCCAGAGCTGACCATTTTCAAGGAAGATTCTGTTGCGGGCGCTCCCATTGAGGGCGCTAAGTTCCGTGTGACTTATACGTCCAACGGCGAAGCCGCAGGCGCTCCCGCCTCCATGGACTTTGGTATCTTCGTCACGGATGCCAGCGGGCAGATCAAGCTCCATGAGAAAGGCAAGAAGCTGTACCCCGGTGAGTACACCGCGACCGAGGTGGAGCCCGCTCCCGGTTTCCAGATGAAGGAACCTCTCACCCAGAAGGTGATCCTCCATGGCGGCGAGAGCAAGACCCTGACTTTTTTCAACGAGCCTTTGAACGCCATCATAGTGGAGAAATACGACAGCGTAACCCATGAAGCCCTCCCTGGCTGTACCTTCCAGCTCCGCTTCTTGGGCGGCACTTCCGGTACTGGCGGCACTGTCATCGGTACGAAGGTGACCGGAAAAAATGGAACCGCCATCTGGACAGGCTTGCAGAGCGGCACCTATGTCGTGGAGGAACTCGACCCAGCAGACGGCTACTCCATCATCAACGCCTCTGAAACAGTCTACATCTCCGATAAGGGTGAGCAGAACGTGGTCACGGTCTCCTTCGACAACGCCCCGGACGGCATCCTGCTCATTAGGAAGGTCTGCGCCACCAACCCCAGCGTGACCCTCCAGAACGCCGAGTTCAAGATTATGTACGCGGACGGGACCCTGATTGGCGGCTCCAATGGCATCTACCGCTCCGATGAGAACGGCGAGATCCGCATCCCCGGTCTGAAGCCGGGAAAGAGCGTGGTAGTCACCGAGGTGCGCGCCCCCGCTGGTTTCCTGATTGATACCCAGAGCCAGACCATCCAGATCCAGGCGGGTAAAACTGTGTCCCTCACCTTCAAAAATCAGCCAAAAGGCAGCCTGATCATCCAAAAGCGGGACAGCCAGACCAATGAGGTGCTTCCTGGCGCGGAGTTCAGAATCACCACTGCCGCTGGCTGTGAGGTGGGCCTGGACGGTGTCATTGGCTCGTCTACGTTGACCCAGAACGGAATCTTCACCACCGACGCTCAGGGTGAAATCAAGATCACCAATCTGGCTCCCGGCACCTATGTGATAAACGAAACCAAGGCCCCAGAGGGCGGGTACGTCATCGACACCCCCTCCACCAACGTGGTCATCGGGCAGGGCGGCGATACCCAGACTGTGGTGATCAAGAACACCCGCAAGGGTGGTCTGATCATCGAGAAGTACGACAGCGTCACCAAGCAGCCCCTCGCCGGCGCACAGTTCAAGGTGATGACTGCCAACGGTGAACTGACCCCGGACAACGAAGGGATGACCTCCTCCAACGGCCTTTACACTACCGACCAAAATGGTCAGATCGTTCTGTCCAAGCTGCTTCCCAATACCTATGTGGTGTCCGAGGAAAAAGCACCGGATAATTACCGCAAGGACCCCACGCCCCAGACGGTCGTGGTCAACGCCGGAGACACCCAGACCATCCGGTTTTACGATGATCCCCTCTGTACCCTGACCATTCTGAAGAGGGATGCGGTAACCAAAAAGCCCCTGCGGGGCGCTGAGTTTATGGTGCGGGACAGCTCAGGCCATGTGATCGGCCCCAATAATGGCCTCTATACCACCGGCACGGACGGTACTGTCACCGTCACCGGGCTGGCCCCCAATTCCACTGTGGTCGTCTCCGAGAAAAAGGCCCCCACCGGGTACATTCTGGATGAGACACCCAAGAATATTGTGGTGCGCACCGGCGTGGCCAATACCCTGATTTTTGACGATGAACCCGGCACCACATTGATCATTCGGAAATTTGTGGAGGGAACCGAGAACGAGCCGCTGTCCGGCGTGGCCTTTAAGGTCGTAGATGGCAACGGCGGCGCTGTCGGTCCTGACGATGGCGTGTATTACACTGACAAGGCTGGAGAAATCGTTCTGGAGGGCATCGAACCCGGCACCACCGTGAAGGTGCGGGAGATCAAGACGGTCGAGGGCTTCGTTTTGGATGGAACTCCGCAGGACATTCTCATCAAGGGCGGCGAAGCGCAGCAGTTGACGTTTTGGAATAAGCGGGCCGGGACATTGGTCATTCAAAAGAAGGACAGCGTGAGCGGCGCATTCATCGCAGGCGCGCAGTTCCAGCTTACCTACGCCAACGGCGGATACGTTGATAATGACAACGGCCACCTGAGCAGCAACGGCCTCTACACCACCGATGATAAGGGAGAAATTCGGATTTCCGGTATCACCGGGACAGTGGTGGCCAAGGAGGTCAAGGCAGCCCCCGGCTATGTCATCGACCAGAGTACCCAGACCCAGACGGTCACCGTCAACCCCCTGGACACCCAGACCCTCACCTTCCTGAATGAACCCCTGTGCAGCCTGACCCTTACCAAGCTGGACTCCGTCACCGGGAAGCCTGTTCCCGGCACTGAGTTCACGGTCAAGGACGGTAACGGGACGATTTTGGGCCGCTACACCACCGGCAAGTATGGGACTGTGACAGTCACCGGCCTCATTCCCGGGAGCACAATCGTGGTCGTGGAGACCAAGGTCCCCAGCAGTTATGTTCTGAACAGCACGCCTCAGACTATCATTGTAAAAAATGGCTCCAATAACCACTGGATTTGTGGTATGCGGTGACTGCATTCACAAACTGGAACCCTTCACCCTGTCCCCCGACCTGGCCTGTTTCATCGACCAATTGGCAGAGGATTTGGTATTGAGCGACAACAACTGCACCTGTGATATGTGCTCCATCAATGGGTGCTCCTCCCAAATCAGCGGTGTAACCTGTAAGAACGGAATCAAGGCGTGGCTGCTGTCTAAGGCTGGCCAGTTTCTACCCAGTAACAGTGAGGAGGAACACAATGATGAAAAATATTCTTGACCAGTTAAAGACAGAGTGCCCTTTTCCTGAAGTGTTCCAAGATACCGAGAGGGTAGAAGGCTCTTTCATTGATGTCCCCCGCAGAAAAATCGGGCATATCCGCGCTGATCATGATAACTATCGTTGGTGGAGTACAGTGTGGCCCTGCCATTCGGAGCTTGTGACCCCGGCGATTACGATGGAAATTGATCAGGTTTACGACGCCCTGACTGCAAATGACGCCTTGGCGGATTTTGAAACGCTGGTTCAGTTCTGCCATGCCCATCCGGAGGCACGTGTGCGTCCAACGGAGGAACAGGAGTACAACTTCTATCTGGAGGGTACATTCTTCAACTACTGGATACGACTGATTACCCGGTGGCGGGATTACAATATGTATCTGAACGCATTCTCGAAAGGTTAATGATTTAGAGTGAATGCCTGCTATTCGGACAATTCCTCGCTCCGGCAAGCTTGATATTCTGCCATCAATCTGGTAAAATAAGCGCAGGAATGCTATAGAAAGGCGGGGCTATAATATGATGTATCCTTATATTACGTTGTCCGATGAAACCGAGATCACTCATTCCCAGATTATTGAGGCCGGCGGCCAGCAGAATGTGGAGGTCCATTTTGAGCGCCCAAATGAAACTGGTTTTGATTCAGCCAGGTGTGCGCTTCCGTCTTATCGGTGGAAGTTTGTCGATGGATTTACTGCGGCGGAAGTGGAATTGTTCAACGAATTTCTGCGCAGTAATGCCCATCTTCTCTACCGCTATGCGGCGCAGGGAGGGATACACTGTGCCTAGTTTATTCCGCGTTGGCGGTTATCTGGTATTTTTCTGGTCAAACGAGAACGGGGAGCCCATCCACGTCCATATCGCGAAAGGGAAACCGTCTCCTAACGCCACCAAACTATGGCTGACTCGTTCGGGCGGCTGCGTGATTGCCAATAACGCTGGCCGGATACCCCAAAACGACTTGAATGAACTGACAGAAGTTATTTCGGCGCAGTTTTTCCTGATTTGCCGAAAGTGGAAAGAACATTTTTGTGTGGAGGAGATTCAGTTTTTCTGCTGAGTCCCGTCTGAATCTACGAATCGAAGCGGTACGCTGTGCCGCTTCGATTCTTTTCTATGTTAGAAGGTATTTTTGTGTATGAGCAGTTGACTCTATTTCAGCCGCCAGCTCCGCCTGTCCGTGTTGTCTATGGCATAGGATGCCTGCCGGGGCCTTTCATGGCGCCGGCGGCGGACCATGCTGAACAAAAAGTGAAAAGGAGAAACATATGAGGAAAGTCTATCGAAAAATTGACGATGTGCTTCAGTCTGAACTGGCGGCTGTTACTCCGCCCGCAGCTCAGGAAACCAGCGACCGGGTGATGCGTTCCACCAAGCTGGAGGACAGCATCTATTCGGACCTCCGCACCGGGGATGGCGATTTGGATCGGGTCGAACAGACGGCGGAGGAAACGCTGGCTTCGTTCCCAGCCCTGTCCCGGGATGTGTTCCAGTCCTTCTACTCCCTGCTGCCTCGGCGAAACGATGAAACTGCCTTGTCTGTGGCGGCGAGAAAATTTAACGTCCACATTCTGGACCGCATCACCCGGAGCGAGGACTACTCCGTCCTGAAATCAGTCTGCGAGGGCCGGGAGCTGCCCGCCTATGAGGCGGCGTCCGAGTTTATCGCACAAGCCGCTGGGGAGTTGGACGCTCTTCTCTCTGATCTGGGTGGAGACAAAAAGGAGCTGAACACTCTGGAGAAGTTGGAAAAGTCAGAAGGACAGGCACAGAAAGACCTAGCCGGTCTGCTGGAGCGGATGCAGCGGTGCAAGGAGCGTGACGCCCAACTGGAGCGGTCCATTGTGGATGCTGCCAACCGTTTGGACAGCAAACACCGTCAGGTGGAGGCTGTAGGCGAAATGATCGACATCAGCGCAACTCAGCATAAGGAGAATTTGACCTCCCTTATTTCTAAGACGGTCAGCGCGGCGGCGGAGAAGGCGGAGGAGGTGCAGAACATCATCGGAGCCTGGAGCGACACGCCCGGCGACCTGAAAAAGGATGAAGTCAATACCGACCTGCTAAACATGGTACGAAAAAGCCAGGCTCTGAAGGATATCTCCAAGTATCTGGGCCGGTTCCGTGAGATCTTCGCCCAAGGCAAGCGCAACGGCTACGCCTATGGCCGGGGCGAAAAGTATTCCCTGGAGTTGGGCAGCAATCTCTCCCGGGCACTTACCTCAGAGCTTGCTATGCTGGCTTCTCCCCAAACAATACCACTGTTCCTGCGGCGCTACCAACGCAAGCAGATCAAGCAGTACCAGCGCCGGGAGCCGATTTACAAAGGTATGGGGGACATCGTCTGCTGTCTGGATGAGTCCATCTCCACCGCCGGCGACCCCGCCGCATGGGGGAAGGCTGTGGCCTTGACTCTGCTGGAGATTGCGACCGACAGCGGGCGCAGCTTTGCGCTGATCCACTTCGCTGGAGGCGGAGATTTCAAGACGGACCTGTTCCGCCCTGGCAAATACACCATGCAGGACAAGCTGTCCGCCGCCGAAACCTTTCTCAATGGCGGTACTAATTTTGAGACGCCCATGACTGAGGCCATGCGGCTGATAAAAGAGGATGGTTTTGAAAACGCTGACATCGTGTTTATTACGGACGGTGAGTGCGCACTCTCTCAGAAATACCTGGACGGCCTGTACCAAGAACAGACTGCCCACCGCTTCAAGGTCACCGGTATCCTGCTGGATAAGGGCAACCCCGGCATGGATTTCAGCCTGAAGGCATTCTGCCAAGACATCTACCGTACCAGCCAGCTGTTGGAGGATGATATTGTGCGGGAACTGGTGGCGAAACGGGTCTGAATCCGTCAAATAACTTGCGTCCGAGGAGAAGTTATGCTAAAATTTCAGCGAGGTGATTACCGATGTGTTATGAGGAGATTGTCTCCGCCTGGCAGAACAGGCAGGTCAAAACCGCCGCTGATATTGCCTATGAGATGAACGGAAATGGGGTGGCGTTTATCTACCACTCCGCCAAAATTGAAAACGACCGGATTACCTACCATGACACCCGGGAGATCTTCGACCACGGAGGCGTGACGGGCTACACCGGCGATGTGCGTTCCCTGTTTGAGATCCAAAATTCTGTGGCGGCCTACTACCGGATGCTGGACGCCTTTGAGAAGCGGGAGGCGCTGAGCCAGGCGTTAATCTGTGAGCTGCAGGGGCTTCTCACCCAGGGAACCTATGATACACTGCGCTATCAGAAAGGAGAGCGGCCCGGAGCTTATAAGAAGAACGACTATGTGACCGGAGCCCAGGAGGTCGGCGCCCTTCCGGAGGACGTACCGGAGGAGTTGGGTGAGCTGGTAAAGGAACTGGCGGATATTCGTCCAGAACAGGTCCTGACCGCGGCGGCCTATTTTCACGCAAAGTTTGAGAACATCCACCCCTTTGCCGACGGTAATGGCCGGACCGGCCGGCTGCTGATGAACTATCTGCTGCTCCTGTTGGACCATCCGCCCATTATCATCCATGAGGAAGACAGGCGGTCCTATTATACCGCCCTGGAGCGGTTTGACAGCGCCCAGGAGCTGGACACCCTGGTGGACTTCTTAAAGGCGCAGACCGTAAAAACGTGGCAGGTACGTTTTGAACGGGGTGGCAAATAGACTATTTTATTAAGCCGGCGGCACACAAACTGTGGCCGCCGGCTTTTGCTTGTACAAGAAAAAAAGATGTGGTATATTGATTAAAAAGCCAAGTGATCCAAAACATATAATTCAGAGGAGCTGTACAATGGATAATCTGCAAAAAATAGCTGTTGTTATTGATGCCGACAACACTCAAATTTCTAAAATAGGCGACGTTTTGAGTGAAATATCAACACATGGCCGGATTGTGGTCAAACGGGCATATGGAAATTGGAGAAAGGAATCGCTGAAAAATTGGGAAGTGGAAATCAAGCGGCTGGCAATTAAGGCGGAACAGCAATTTGATTATGTGACCGGTAAAAATGCTACGGACATGGCGCTGGTCATTGACACAATTGAGTTGCTCTACAGCAATATTTATGACGCGTTCGTTATCGTTTCCAGCGACAGCGACTATACCCCGCTGGCAGTCAAGCTGCATGAATCGGGTGTGTACGTTATGGGAGTCGGCGAAAAAAAGACGCCGGAATCATTTCGCAACGCCTGTGATGAATTTTTATTTTTAGAGAATATTTCTCCCGCGGCGGAAACTGTGCCGCTGACCTCTTCCGCTTCAGATTCCGAACAGGAAACCAGTGTTATGGACAGTATCAGCTATATCCATAATCTGCTCCGAAAGGCTTACGAAGCATATCAGGATGAGGATGGCTATACCAATATCGCGAATGCGGGTCATTTTCTGAAACGTACCAAGCCTGATTTTGATTGCCGCACGTATGGTTTTACAAAATTATCAGAGCTGTTGAGGGCCTACCCGGATAAATATGAGATTATCAAGTGCGGAAAGCACGCGGAGACCTTAATGTATCAATGTATCATCCAGGGAAAGAAGATTGGAACAGGCAGAAAGTCATCCGAAAAATGACAGAGATATAACTGTCTGTTGTGTGCGGGCAGTTGAGAAAACCTCAACTATACAACCTTCCCCGCCGGTGTTAGAATAAAAATGTATTTAGGTCTGAGTAAGTTAGGGCGGAGTAAGTTAGGGAGGAACGGCGAGCGACCAGGGGCGTAGTATGCCCCAACGCACCGGACTGAATCGACCTGGAAGCAAATAAACGAACAAGAAGATCACAGTTGCCTTTTGGGCAGTTGTGGTCTTTTTTGTTCAAAATTTGAAAGGAGCAGTAGATTATGAGTGAACCTATCAATAGCGGATTCCCTTTCCCCGGGATGGAGAGCAGTGAGGAATTGGACATCAGCGCCATCTTTGGCGGCAGCGCCCCCGCAAATGACATCAACCCTTTTGACACTCCGGCGAAACCGGCTGCGGCCCCAGTGACTCAGCCGGAGCCCGCGCCAGCCACCAAGCCTGCGCCCCAGGCCCAAACACAGAGCTCCATACCTGCCAGCGAACCAGCGAATCCTATTTCGACGGCGATTGACAAGCAGGAAACTCAGGCAGCCCAGACAGCGGCCAAGTCCCTGTTTGAGAAGCCGCCTATCTTCTCCTATGGCAGCGCCAAGGATGAGATCACCGATGGAGCCATGACCTTCGAGGAGCTGCGCATCGCCAAGTCGGATGATTTTCCGGAGCTGGGCGAGGGCAAGCGGGTGTCCTGGTCTGTGGAGTACGGCAAGGTGACAAAGCAGATCACCGACCCCAAGGGCACGACGATTCAGTCCGTCAAGGAGGAGATCGAGCGGTCCAAGGCATTTCTGGACGGACTGAAAAAGTCCAAGGACAAGAGCCCCAACTGCCTGGTAAAGCCCCGGGTCACCGCCCAGAGCAAGGGTATCGCCAGCTATAAGGGCGTATTTACCTCCCTGGAGGAGGCCCAGGCGTCGGACAAAGCAATCTGCCTGCTCCCCGCTGAGGACGGCAAGGTCTATGAGCTGCGAAAAACCGAGCTGGGCGAGTTCATTGCCCCAAAAGACAATGTGGTGGACTTTCAGACGATCAGGGCCGGGTTTACCCCGGCCCTGCCCCTGATTCCCCAGCCCCTGCTTCAGCGGGTCATCTCCTTCTTCCGCTGCTACATGAGTGAGGCGGCGGAGTTCGAGGCCCTGGTCCACATCCTCTGGGACAAGGAGTTGGAGGATTTCGTGGTCCATGTTCCACATCAGAAGGTTTCCAAGGCGCATATCAGCGCCGACCTGAGCCGGGACGAATTTCCGGAGGAGCGCTATCTCCATTATATGGACATCCACAGTCACAACAGCATGGCGGCGAAGTTTTCTCCGGTAGACGACCAGGATGAACGGGCCACCCGGCTCTATACTGTGCTGGGCCGACTGGATCAGTTTTTTCCGGAGATCACAGTGCGCATGTCCTGCGGCGGTACCTATTGTGAGATGGACCCCGCCCTAGTGTTTGAGGGCCTGGGCGATATTTTTCCCCGGGAGTGGCGGGATAACGTCAAAATCGGGGAAACACGAGGTAGGAAGGAAGCCAAAATACGGCTACGGGAAGTCTGGGAGCCGGAGAAGTTTTGGGGAGACCGGCCATGAAATTTTCCAAAACTCGGCCCGTAAAGGTTGTTCAGCTGGGCGCCGGCGGCACCGGGGGGCATATCGCGCCCCACCTGTACCGGCTGCTGTACTCGCTGGACCGTCCGGTACGTTATATTATCTGCGACGGCGATGTGGTGGAGGAAAAGAATCTGGTGCGTCAGAACTTCACCCCGGCGGACCTGGGCGAGAATAAGGCCCGGGTGCTGGCGGAGCGGTACTCCACAGTGTTCGGGATGGAGACGGAGTATATCCCAGATTTTATTGAAGATAAGGACCGGCTGAAGGAACTGCTGGTACCCAAAAGATGGTATGTGAGCACTCGTAATGCCAAGCACATCACAGAAATGATAATCCTGCTGGGAGCTGTGGACAACAACAAGTCTCGGCAGCTGTGCCACCGGGTATTCAGCCAGGCAAAGGAGCTCATCTATATTGACAGCGGCAACGGCGAGTACACCGGCCAAGTAGTCTGCGGTGTGCGGCGGGGCGGCAAGACCTATTTTCCGCCCATCGGCACGGTCTACCCGGATGTGCTGGAGGAGACGGACAAGTTTCCCACGGAGCTGTCCTGCGCCGAGGCGTCGGTATCGGCCCCTCAGAGCATAGCGGCTAACATCACGGCGGCCACCGCTGTGGTGGATATGGTCTACAACATTCTGGCGGTCGGCGACAGTACGGTACGGAAGGTCACATTCTCTACACGGGGTGTCAACGTGCGCCCGGAAATTCAACAACCGAAAGGGAGTAAAGCGGCATGAGAGCATTTGTAGACGCGCGGGAATTTTCCAAGGCGATGAATAAGGTAATTAAGGTGGTCAAAAAGTCGGCAATACCGGTCTTGGAGGGCGTACTGGTTCAAATCAAGGACGGGCGCTGTATCCTGACGGCCACCGATTTTACCACCTGGCTGACCACGACCCTCCCTGCTCAGGGAGACGATCTGGCCTTTGTGTTCCAGCGGCCCAAGGATGCTGCCCGAGCCTGCGGCCACTTCGATGGCGAGCTGACCCTGGAAACGGAGGAAAAGGCCACCGGCAAAGACCGCTGGCTCCAGCTTATCATGTCCTGCGGCCTCCGGGCCGCACAGATGGATGTCTTTCCGCCCGAGGACTATCCCGCCATGCGGGAAGAAGAGGCGCGGTATACCTACACGGTCAATGCCGCCCGGCTGCTGGAGCGGGTGGAGCACGTCAAATACATGCTGCGGAAACCCGGCGATAAGCTGGAGGCTAAATTCACCCATGTACAGTTTGGCGGCAGCAAGGTATTCGGAGTGGACGGTTACCGGCTGGCCTGGGATGTGGACGACAGCCTGACTGTTCGTCAACCCTTTATGGTCCTGCCCGAGGCGCTGGGATATCTGAGATTTTTCGGCAAACAGGACATAACGGTCAGCATGGGTGTGAATTATCTCCAAATGACCGATGGAACCACGACGATCCAAACCAGGATTGAGGGCCCCTTTGTGTTCAATGTGGACAGCGCTGTTCCCAAGGAGTTTATAGAGGAGTTCTACATCTCCCCGAAAGACTTCCTGGGCGAGCTGGACTATCTGAAGAAGCTGCTCCACAGCACCGATAAGGCCCATATCTTTTTTTCCGGCGGCAGGCTGTCTCTGGCGGAGGCCAGCGGAAACTACAGCACCCAGATACAGGTTGATGGAGAGAATACTATTGGCTTCGGCTTTGAGCTGAGCTACATGGTTGACGCCCTCCGTCAGTTCCGTGGGGAGCCTTGGGTAAAGATGAAGATCAACAGCCCCGCAGCCCCCATTGTTCTGGAGGCGGAGGGCCGCGGCGATTTCGCCCTAGTCCTGCCCGTTCGGGTGAGACAGGCCGCGGCGGCGTGACCGGCGCAGCTGAAAATAAAAAAGGAGTGTATACAATGAAAACAGTCTACATCCCCAAGGGAGAAACCGTAAGCTATGAGACGTTGGAGACTGGCCGTCTGGTGGTCAAGGGCTGTCTGAAGGCAGCCTATGGCATCAAGGCCAAGTCCATCAGCGGCGGTGGTATGATCTCCGCCGGCACTGTGTCCGCTGACGACATCCAGGTGGACGACCTGGAGGCGGGCAGCGTAATCTGTCAGCGCTTGATCGCCAAGCGTGTGCAGACCCCGGAGCTATTCGCTTCCGAGCGTGCGGCGGTGTCCTGCTTTTTGTCCTCCGCATATGTGGAGACGGGCAAGCTCACCGTGGCCCTCAGCGAGATCGACGAAGTGAAGGCGGATGAAGTCATCCACCTGAAACCCAGGAAACGGAGCCTGTTCCGGCTGCTTCTGGCGTCGGCCCTGCGCTCCTTCTGGACCTCCCTGACCGCCCGTCCCCAAAAGGCGGAGGTCATGGACGCAGACTTTGAGCCTGTCAAGGAACAGGATGACTGCGAGCCTGTGGATGAGGAGTTGAACCGCATCGTTGGGATGTTCCAGCTGGCTCGGGAGTCCGGGTACACGCTGAAGATCATTCCTGGTACTCCGGAGGAGAACGCCCCTGTTTTTGGCCGGAGTTCCAAGAAAAAAATTAGACCAGCGGCGTAACTGCCGTTGAGAAAATATGGAGAGCAAGGGATTTTTGTGCTCTTGCTCTCTCGACTTTTATAAGGAGGATATCAAAATGTCGGTAAAATCTCAGGAAAAGAATATGCGCAAGCTGGCCGATTTGCTCAGACGCGACCTCAGCTACATCTGGGGCGAGCGGGAAGGCGGACCCAACGGGGATAAAAGGGTGTTTTTGAACACCGGGAAGACCTTCCTGCGGGCCCTGACCAAGGACCTGGGGCTGGTGGAGTATAATGTCTCCGCCAACCCCGGCGGCATTGCCGTCACCGGCGAGACAACACTGATCGGAATGTGGGGCAATAGCGGCATCTACATCCAGATTGAACAGCCCTGCTATGACCGGGAGAGGGTGCTGCTCTATCGCACTGTCAGATACATGAAGGACTATACGGGCGGACATAACCACTTCCTGTGCCGTCGTGACCTGGAAGTGATGTCCTACAATGATCTGTTGCGGGTATTCATATGAATGAGTTTTAATAGGAACACTGTAATATCAAGGCTTTTCGGAGCCTACACCCACAAAAAAATATTATTTGAGCTATCACATTACGCAGAAAGCCGTCCGGCATGAAAAAACGGGCGGCTTTTTTGCGTGGATAGCCGGGAGGGAGGCGAAAAAATAGTAACAAAGTTTTAGCGCAAGATTTGTGCAACATTCACGAAATTAAAAAAGGAGGTAACGAATGGCAGACGAAAAATTAAACGTGAGCCCGGAGGAAAATCCCCAGCCCAGCTTGTTCGATGCCGGCCCGGCGGGTGCTCCTGCCCAGGACGCTCCCACCCCGGAGAACGCCCCCGAGCAGACTGGCGGCGAACCACCCGCCCAGGATGCTCCTGCTGGTGCTCCCGGCGAGGTGAGTGTATCCGCTGACCAGATTGAAAAGCTGATGGCGGAGCGCCGGGCGGCGGAACGTGCGGAGGTGGAAAAAAACGAGCCGCCCGAACCGGAACAGCCGCCCACCCCGGCCCCGGAGGAAAAGGCCGCCGGGGAAAAGGGGCCCGCCAAAAAGGACAAGGCCGCCAAAGAAAAAACGCCCGAGCCGGATAAGCCCAAGGGCAGGCGGGGCCGCAAGCCCAAGGAAGAAAAGGCGGGGCCCGGTGAACCGGGAGGGACGGGGGCCCGCCGTGGCCGCCCGGCCAAGGCTGACAAGGCGGCCACGGACAAGCCCCCGGCTCAACCTCGAGACAAAATGTCCCAAGGCAAGGGCGGAAAGGCCGCCACGGTAAAGGGCAAGGAAGAGGCTCCCGCCGCTCCCCCGCCTGCGCCGGAAGTGCCGCCCCAGCCCCGTGACGCGACCCGCGCCGAAAAGGAAGAGATTGTTTACCTCAACCTCTCGGAGCTGTTCCCGTTCAAAGACCATCCCTTTGGGGTGCGGGACGATGCGGAAATGAAAGGGCTTGTGGAGTCGGTCAAGGACAACGGCGTACACCAGCCCGCGCTGGTGCGTCCCCGCGAGGGCGGCGGCTATGAAATCATCGCGGGCCACCGCCGCCAGAGGGCCAGTGAGCTGGCCGGGTTTGCAAATATGCCGTGTATCGTCCGCAACATGACGGACGATGAGGCCATCCTTGCGATGACCGATGACAACCTGCGCCACCGGGAAAAGATTCTGCCGATGGAAAAGGCCCAGTCGCTGAAAATGCAGGTGGAGGCCATCAGCCATCAAGGGACGAAGATGGAGGGCGTGGCCGCCGGGGACGTTGGAAAACGCTCCACGGAAATCGTGGGGGAACGAAACGGCATGAATTACAAGCAGGTACAGCGGTATATCCGGCTGACCGAGCTTGTGCCGGAGCTCCAGTCTATGGTGAATGAGAAAAAGCTGTCTTTCACCCCCGCCGTGGAAATCTCGTTCATCAAGCCCAAAAACCAGAGGTTTATCGCCGTTTCCATTGAGGGCGAGCAGGCATCCCCCTCGCTCTCCCAGGCCCAGGAGCTCCGCAAGCTGGATAAGGACGGGAAACTGAACGGCGATGTGATTGACGGCATTTTGAGCCGTGAAAAAAAGGAGGTAGACAAAGTGATTATTTCCGCCGCTGAACTGAACAAGTATTTCGGCAAGGACGCCACGCCCCGGGAAATGAAAGACCAGATTATGTCCCTGCTGGCCGAATGGAAAGAGAAACAGCCCCCGGAGCGCACCGCCCCGGAGAAAAAGACCGACCGGGAAAAGTAAGCCTTGAGACATTTTGTCCCGAGGTTTTTCTTTTTCCCGCGCCCCTCCCCCGCGCCTTGCATGGCGTTCTTTTAGAGAGGGGCTCTGGTGGTATATCCCCCGTCGCCGCCTACTACCTGGCACAGCCGGGAGTGGGCGGTCAAGGGGCGGAACGCCCGCCGCCTGCGGCGGCTTGCCCTTGACGGCCCGCCCCGGCTGTGCCACCCCTCCCGGCGCGGCGGGGGATATATCCTCCAGAGCCGCCCCCTTTCCCATGAATGGGAAAGGGCGGGGGGATAGGGTTGAACGACAACTATTAAAATATCGGAGGTAAACGACTATGAAACGACCCCTTGCTTACATCACCGCCGCTTGGTATGGCGGCGATACGGAAAATGCGGAGCTGTGCCTTTGCCCCTCCCGGAGCTGTGGGAGGCGGTGCGCTGGGCGGTCAAGCCCTCCGGGGCGGTGCTGTTCTTCGCCCAGTGCCCCTATGACAAAATCCTCGGCGCGTCCAACCTCTCCATGCTCCGCTATGAATGGGTGTGGTATAAGAGCGGGCGGAGTTTTCGCCGCAGGCGGAAACGGAGTTGAGCGGACTTTGCGACGACGAGGAAAAGGAGGACGCGGAATGAAACTGAAAAAATATCGTGTGTTGGCGGCGGCTCTGTGCGCCGCTTTTTTGCTGTGCGGCATCACCACCACGGCCTACGCCGGAGGCGGCGAGGAATGGGAGGACGGTACGGGCGGCCCGGAATGGGAGGGGCTTGACCCCGTGGAGCCCACGCCTGCGCCGGAACCCGAGCCCAACCCATTCACCCCGGACGGCCAGGGGACGATGGTGGATAACGCCACCGACCAGGACGGCAAGGAATTTTTCACTATCATGGCGGCGGACGAGTCCGTGTTCTATCTGGTGATTGACCGCCAGAGGGAGACGGAAAATGTGTACTTCTTGAACGCCGTCACCGTGGCCGACCTGATGGCCCTTGCGGAGCCCTCCCCGGAGGCTCTCCCCGAACCGCTCCCGGAGCCCGAGCCCGAACCTGCTATCGAGCCGGAGCCCGAGCCCGAACCGGAAAAATCCGGCGGGGCCGGGATGCTCCTGGCGGTGCTGGGCGTTCTGGCCCTCGGCGGCGGAGCCGGGTGGTACTTCAAGATATACCGCCCGAAACAGCAGCAGGCCGCCGGGCCCGGTGAGGACTTTGACGAGGCCGGGGAATACGGCGGGGACTATGGCGGCGAATATGACGACCTCCCCCCGTGGGATGAAGAAGAAACGGAGGGCGGCGAATGAATTTTACAGCGAACCCTTTGGAACGGGAAATGAAACGCCGCCCACGACCCCGGGCTCCCCGCCCGGAAAAGCCCCCCGAGGGCTCCCGGTGCTGTGGCTGTCCCTACTGGCGCGGCATCCCTTGCGGCTCCTGCTTTCAGAGCCTTTTGAAAAAGCCGGGCAGGAGGTGATGGATTGCGTGAGCTGACCCGTGAGGAAAAGGCGGCCATCCGCTCCCTTGTCACAAAATGGTGCGCCAACTATGACCGGGAATATGGCTGTCTGCCCCTCGACTGTGAGTGCTATATGCTGGGGAAATGCTGGACGGGGGCTTATTGCAGATATTTCCGGGAGGCGGTGCTCCCCTTAAATCCCGCATTGGAGGCCGCGCTGACTGACGGCCCGGCCCCCGACCTGCGGCCCTGCGCCGTCTGCGGGCAGCCCTTTGCGCCGGAGGGAAAAAGGGCGTTCTGTTCGGCGGCCTGCGCCGAAAATGCGCGGCGGAAACGCCAGCGCGGCTATATGCGGAAAAGGCGGCTGGACTGTTAGCTTTTGCCGCTTGAAAACCCGCTTGTATCAAGGCTTTCCGGGCGCGGTTCATGGGGGCCCGGTATGTTTCTATGTCCGGCCCCCGTTTCCCGGCCCAAAAGCTAACATCTGAGAGGAGGTAACTTTGGAAAAAGCACAGGAATACAAGTATTATTCTACCCAGCGGCCCGTTGACATCGGCACGTTCCCCAATGGCAAGGAAAACCCACCCATCCGGATCGAAAACTACGAAGGCCGGATTTGGGTGGAGCATGATACCCGGCTGGCGTGGGGCGAGCTGGCCTATGCCCAGCCGCTCTCGGAAAAGGAGCTCTATCACTACGAGCTCAAGCCCTCCCGCAACAACCCCGATTTGCGGCGGCTGATGGATGCCCAGGCCCAGGCGGTGGGGAAATGGGAGGACGCGGGCCGCGTCCCCGAGGCTGAACGGCTGACATGGTTTTACCCGGATTTTGGGTGCTATGTGGTAAAAGAATTTGTTTCCCCGGAGCGGCTGGCCGAGTGCGCCCGTGGGGTGGAGCTCCAGCAGGAGGCCGCTGGCCGTAAACGGGCCCGGCAGGAAAAGCCCCCGATTGCCGCACAACTGCGGGAGGCCGGAAAACTGGCCGGGGAACGGCAGGCCCCCGCCGCGCCCAAACGGAACGCGCCCGACCGGGGCGACAGGTAGGCATGGCCGGAAAAAAGCGCCGCCGCCCCATCCATCTCCATGTGATGGTGTCCGAGGATGAGCAGGCGCTTATCCGGGAACGCATGGCCCGGGCGGGCATCCGCAACATGGGCGCGTATATGCGGAGGATGGCTCTGTGCGGCTATGTGCTCCAAGTTGACCTTGCCCCCGTCCGGGAGCTGGTGTCCCTCCAGCGGCGGTGCTCAAACAATCTCAATCAAGTGGCTATCCATGCCAACACCTACGGGGGGATTTACCCCGAGGAAATATCGGCCCTGCAACGGGACTACTCCGCTTTGTGGGGGCCTTTGTCTGATTTGCTGAAACAGCTTGCCGCGCTGGTGGAGCTGTGATTTGCTGGGGAGCGGTGCTGTGCCGCTCCCCGGCTTTTCGTACTTCGGGACATTTTGTCCCAAGGGATGTAGCTTATTGGAAAAAATGTGGTATACTAATAAAACAAACAAATGATTGGCAGACATCATTCGTTTGTAAAAGGCAATAGATAGGAGAATAACGATGATTGATGATTATTTAAATACATTTGACGGTATATTTTTCAATGTTGAAAAATATGAGCCTGTAAAACTTGCTATCGACCAAGTTGGTGCTGTTTTATCATCCATAATAACCAGATATGGAGAAATCGAAAACGAAATTTCTTGTGGGACTTCCAGGCAAGATGATTTTATTGATACAGTTATATGCTTGTTTGTTAGAAAAATAATGGAACAGTTGGATGCAATCAATGTGCTTTATTCAGTTGGTTCGTTTACTCAAGCGCAAGTTATATTGAGAGCTTTAATCGAAAATATCGTTAGCATGGAGTTTATATTAAAAACGGATACTAAAAAACGTGCTGCAGCGTATTCGTTGGAACACCATTATCAAGAGATAGAATTAGGAGACGAATGTTTTTCTGAGAATTCAAAGTATCGGAAACTATTACTTGCAAATGGGCGTGAAGAACAGTTCAACAATGGCTATGAAGAGTTCAAAAAGAAAAAAGCGGCCTTTGAAAGAATAATTAAATCGCGGGAAGTATTTCAGCAAGTAGACAAAGACAGAAAAGAAAAATTAAAACAAAAGAAACGGAATAATGGAAAAAGAAAAGTTCATATTCAGTGGTATGAGGTCTGTAGCAACATATCGAGTTTTTATGGGTTAATGAAAGAAACCGGATATGAGCAATACTATCAGAGTATATATGGAGGGCTTTCATTTGAAACGCACGCATTAAATTCAACAATGGACATGAGTGTTAATGAAAATGGAATTAGCTTGAAGTATATAAGAAACCCTGTAGGAGGCAGTTCTACTTTTTCGCTGGCTTGTGCTTTTTCTATGGGAGCATTAAATGCGCTATATGAATATCTTAATGATGGGGAAGAAGAAAAACGAGAGTTTAGAGCTTTTTTTCTTGACTTCCAGAAAAAAAGAGATATTGCAATACATAATTTGGATATGATAAAGGACGCATAAAATAGCAAGAAAAATTAAAAACCCGGAGGATTGTAGGAATTCTCTGAGGTATAAATGATAAAATTAAACAGATAAAATAATGGCAGGTGAATTACCCGCCATTATTTTTTTGAAACGGAGGTGCTACCACGGCCACGACCTACATCCGGCCCTACAAGCAGGCGGCGGGACTGAGCACCGTCCAGACGATGGAGGAGCGGTTTGCCTACGGGCTCAACCCCCAAAAGTTGGGGGCCGTGTCCTCCCACCTCTGCGACCCGGCCACAGCCGCCGCCGAGTTTCTGCTGGTGAAAAGCGAATACCAGGCGGCCACGGCCCGGCCCGTGGAGCGCGGGGCTCTGTTCTTCCAGATACGGCAAGCGTTCCCGCCCGGTGAGGTGACGGCGGAGGAGGCAAACAAGCTGGGCTTTGAAACGGCGATGCGCTGGACGAAAGGCAAATACCAGTTTTTCGTCTGCACCCATACCGACAAGGGCCACATTCACAATCACATCTATTTCAATTCCACGGCTTTTGACTGCTCCCGGAAATTCCATAATTTCCTCGGCTCCAGCTTTGCCCTCCGGCGGCTGTCTGACCGGGTATGTCTGGAACATGATTTGTCCGTGATACAAAATCCCAAACAGCACAGCAAGGGCCGCTTTCTCCACTATGGCCAGTGGGTGGGGGAAAAGCCGCCCTCCGCGCAGCAGCGGGTGCGGCTGGCAATCATCGCGGCCCTTGAAAAAAAGCCCGCCGACTTTGCCGCGTTCCTGCGGCTGATGGAAGAGTCCGGCTTTGCCGTCAAGCGCGGGCGGGGCGGCGTGGTGTCGTTCCTCGCGCCAGGGCAGAACAAGTACACCCGGCTCCGGGCATCCACCCTCGGCGCGGGCTTTGACCCCGAGGACATCCGGGCGGTTATCGCCGGGGAGCGGCCCCTCCCGGAGCTCCCCAAGGACGCGCCGCCCCCGATCCGGCAGGTGGGGCTTATCATTGACATTCAACAGCGCATGGCCGAGGGCAAGGGCCCGGCTTATGAACGGTGGGCGAAAGTCTACAACCTAAAGCAGATGGCCGCCGCCCTCCAGTTTCTGCAGGAAAACAATCTGACCGACTATGACGCACTGGCGGAAAAGACCACGGCGGCGGTTGACCGGGCCCACGCGCTGGCCGGGGAGCTCCAGACCACCGAGGCCGCCCTCTCCAAAGTCTCCGGGCTGATGGGGGCCGTGGTGGACTATGCCAAGGCCCGGCCCGTGTTTGACGGTTACAAGGCGGCCCGGTATTCAAAAAAATATCTGGCGGAACACGAGGCGGAGCTTGCCACCTACCGGGCGGCCCGGGCCGCTATGAATGAATTGCTGGACAGTGAAAAGCTCCCTAAAATGGACGCGCTGAAAAAACAGCGGCGGGAGCTGGCGGACAAGAAAAAGGCCCTCTATGCCGAGTACCGGCAGGCCCAGCGGGATATGCGGGAGGCCGTGGCGGTCAAGGCCAACATCGACCATCTGCTCGGACTGACGGACGGGCGGGACGATAAGGAACAGACGCGATAGCGGCGGTGACGCAGCCAACCTCTTTGGGACATTTTGTCCCAAAGAGCCGGGTTTGGGGAGGCTCCCCAACAAGCATTTTTGCGGGCCTGCGGCCCAGCAAAAATTTCGGGTGTGGCCACACCCGAATTGCTTGCCGTTTCGTGCGCTCCCCTATACATGGCGCGAAAAGACGGAGGTCGCGTTTTCTTACGTTCCCTCCGTTTCTCTGGCTTTTCTGATACCCTCTGCGGCTCCCTCTATGATGATAAGCTCCTTTTCGTCCATATCGTTAAGCATCCGGTCAATGTGTTTCCGGCGCTCACTCTCGCCGCCCAGCTTGTCCGGGTAGAAAAATTCATCCACGGAAATATCAAAAAGGGTAACGAGTTTGTAAAAGGCGTTGAGACTGGTGTGCTGACCCCGGTTCTCAATATACATGATGGAGCGAGGGGTGAGGTCTACAAGCTGGCCAGGTGCTCCTGCGTCATGCTACTGGCTTTTCGAGCCCACTTAGTGTTGCCCTATATCGTGAAAATTAAGTCGTCTTTTATCTTGCTTTATTTCCATAACATTACCTAATGTAATTTTAAATTTCATCTATCAAATGATATGATTAGGGATTTTGAAGTAATTCCACAATTAATGAAACACAAATAGATTTCATTTGCTCTAATTCATCCTCTCGTATTTTGGAAGAAATATAACTATGACAAAGGTTTTCAATAATCCCATAACTAACTCTAAGTTTTTCAAGTAGAAGTTCATCTGTCGTTAATGAATACTTTGCTATTTTCTCTAAAAGAATGCTTAAAGTTTCTTCTTCAAATTTATTAAATAAGTTTTGAATATCTGCATTGAGTAGAGCTAATGCCAAAAACTCATTATGTGCTTCCAAGTTCATTTGATGCGATGAAATAGCCGTATCTATGAATTTGTTTATCACAACTATAAAATCTTTTTCAAAATCGAAAAACTCTAAAATCGGCTGAAATTGTTTGTTTAATCTACTAATATACAGTTTTACAACCTCTATAAGAATGTCTTTCTTGTCTTGAAAATAGCTATACACTATTCCAGTAGACACACCGGCCATTTTAGCAATTTCAGCAGTGTTTGTCTTATAATACCCTTTTTCACAAAACAAGGTATAACTTGCCTTAATTATTGCATCTTTTTTTTCAATAGAACGCTTTTGTTTTGGGATACGCACTTCATTAGTAGCCATAAGTTCACCTCCTTGGTTCTGACAAACTAATTATATATCCACCAAAGGAGAAAATCAAGAAATATGAAAATAAATTCATATTTTTCTTGACATTTTGATTTTATTCCTTTATACTAAAACATGAAATAAATTTCATGTTTTGGGGAGGGTGTGTAAAATGCAAAGGGAGCCGAAATTCAATTCATCAAAGCATTTGATGTTTTATCTAACCTTTATGTTTATTGCTTGTTGTGGAGCATTAATCTGGCAAATCTTTTTCCCTGAATTAGCTGAAAGATATTCTGTTTGGGGAATAGCATATGGCTGGCAACGAGAAATTGCACTGTGGAATGTAGGACTTATAGTATCAATCGCTTATACTCTCTTGAAAAGAAAGAAAGAATTTATGATAATTTTAACGCTACAATCCACGTTATTGTGCTGGGGGTTAGGGGTCAATCATCTGGTGACCCTTTTTAGTAACTTTTCCTTGAAAAATATCATACACATTTTAGGCGTATTAGAGGTTCTGTTACTTGGTGGTATTTGGGGAATGATATTGTTAATAAGAGAGAAATAGAAAGTACATATTTGAATAAGCCCAATATTGCTGCTGGACAAACCGTAAAAAAAACCGTTGTTTCGGCGGCTGGATTATTACGCGCCAAAACAAAATACAGTAGCCTTGCGGCGGTTTTGAAATAACAAATTTCAAGCCGCCGCTTTCTTTTGAAAATTGGAAAACGGAGGGTGTATTAAAGTCGCCCATTTTTAAGGACACGGCGGTATCTGGGAGGTATCGTTATGTCCTTTTTTATCTGCACTCAACTTAATTTGTTAAAAAAAGTTTAGCCCCTCCACAGGGTTACTCCGGCCATCAATGCGAAATTTGTAAGTACATAAAGAATTACGTCATTTTATGCGCCCGCACAGTACAACGCTGTGCGGGCGTTGTCGTTTCTTGTCGGCTCCACTTTGGGACAAACAGTCCCAAGGTGCGGGGCGGCTCCCCCGGGTGTCGCTCCCCGCCGCCCTCCATATCGTTTCCCGCAACCCAACCACAAAAAACGATATGGAGGTACATACAATGACTATCATCAACTTGCGCGACTTTTACTACTGGTACACCCAGGATGAATATATGGAAGATATCCCTTCAATTCAACTTGCTTTGAAAGTAGTGCTATTGCAGCCATTTTGCCATCTCTCTCATTTTCACCGCAATCTCCTCTGGCTCCGTAATACGGATTTTCCCGCCAAAAGTAAAGACCCAAGCGAAAAAGGGAGGGCTGGGGGCAACATCCACAGTGGCTTGGAAGTGCTCTCCGTCCACGATTTCCGTCTTCACCTCCTCACCGAAGCGGTCTACCACGCTGCGCATGGTGCTGTTTTCGCACAGCAGTGTTATCCTACGAATGTCAGATCCAAACATCCCGAATACCTGATGGACATATACTGCGGGATCGAAACCCTGTGCTGGTATGGCTCCCTGCACGAGCAGTTCCACAGTGGTCATGCGGTCTACACGGAACTGGGCCAGTTTGCTGTGTTTCTCCGACCAGCCCACAGCGTAATAATAATCCTGGCTCCAGATCAGGGCATAGGGGCTGAACTCGTACCGATAGCCGTTGTGCTTGCTTTCAAAAGAAAATAACATCGCCAGCAAGATCAACAGGCCCAAGCTGGAGTATCAGAACAAATGGAGCTGGGTCATATCCAATGACGCAGGACTCAAAGCCTCCATTCCAAAGATCTACCCCAAATTCAGTCCAGTTCCCGGTGATACGGAACCGCTCAAAGAGGCTGTGCCGGTTTGGTGGCGCAATCCCATGATGACTCTGGTGGTTACAGTGTTTTGCCTGACAGTGGGCATTCACATCGGGCTGAAAGAGGAGCGCCAGGCCGCACTCCTCCCTCCGGAGTCTCCCCCGATGGAGTCTGTTGTACCTGACCCGGAGGATTCCACACCCGTCACCAAGGCCATAGCGCCCAAGGTAATTGGAGATTACTACTTAAACGGCCTGATCCTCCGAACGGATGACGCATTTCAGGCATCCCACGGAATCCAGGCTGGCCGCAAGAGTGTGTACAGCGACATCCAGATCCTGATAGACCAGGGCATGGACATTGTCTGTGTCAAGAGTACCCAGAACCGCTACTTTGTCGGCTCCCGCTTGTTTGAACTGCCGGAACTGAAGCTGTTGGTGGATGCGGTGGAGTCTTCCCATTTCATCACCAGGAAGAAAAGCGCCAGCCTGATTCAAAAGCTGGCCTCCCTCACCAGCCAGGAGCAGGCTAAGCAACTGAACCGCCCCGTCTACATGGAGGGCACAGCGAAGCAGGACAACGAGGCGATCTATTACGCAGTAGACATGATCCACACCGCTATTCAGGAAAAACGGCGGATCGCTTTTCAGTACATAGAGTACACCGCAGAGAAAGAAAAAGTCCTCAACGAGGCGATGGATGCCTTGAGGCTGGTCCGCTGGGTCTGAGGCAGTTGATCCCACATCTGTGCCAGTTTTGGGAATTGCACATGAAGGGTTGTATCCTGGATGCGCTTCATAGCGATAAGCCAAAGGTGTCCATCCTTTCGGGCGTACATCACGTTGCGGTCCGCAAGAATGTGTCCAGACGGCCCAGGCAGGGAGGCAATCACCAAAAAACTGACCCCCATACCACATAGGGCGCGGAACAAGACCTGCTCATGCCCAAGCAGATCCGGCAGCCAGACGAGAAGAAACAGGACCGCCAACCACAGCCCTTGGGTGATCCTCCTTTGCAGGAGCCAGGGACGAATCCAGGCGTGCTTGGGCAGGAAGATTTCTATATCCGCAGGCGGCGCTTCCTGGGGCGGCTTGCAGGGCCGGGATGCTGTCAGCGCCAGTGATAAAATGTAAAAAAAACGCCGAGGAAAAAATGTAGTTTTGTGGCGGAGGAGGCGAAAAAAAGATAGACTCCCAATAGGGCGAAAAAGAGCCCGGAAAGGGAGTCAGAAAATGAAAGGAGCACAGTGGATGGATATCCGAAGCGACAGACAGAAAGGACTTAGCTATGTGGAGCTGGGACGGAAGTACCACATGGACCCGCGGACGGCAAAGCGGTACGCGGAATCGCCGCAGAAGCCGGAGTACACATTGAGCGAACCGAAGCCAACAAAGATGGATCCGTACAAGCAGATCGTGGACGAGTGGCTGGAGGAAGCGCCGTATTCGGCGCTGCGGATCCTGGAGAAGCTGCGGGAAATGGGATTCGACGGAGGCTACAGCATCGTCAAGGCGTATGTGAGCAGCCGGAAGATGGACTTGAATGAGAAAGCAACAGTGCGGTTTGAGACGATGCCGGGAAAGCAGGGGCAGATGGACTGGGGATTCTTCGAGGATCACCTGGTGTACGAGGATGGGAAGTGGAAGAAGCTGTACTGTTTTCTCATGATACTGGGGTACTCGCGGATGCGGTACATCGAATTTGTAACGGATATGAGCACAAACACACTGATTCGGTGTCACCAGAACGCATTCCGGTACTTTGGCGGGTACCCGGAGGAAATCCTGTACGACAACATGAAGCAGGTGGTCATTAAGCGGCTGCTGAAACAGGAGGACTCTACTCTGAACCGGCAGTTTGAGGACTTTGCGGGATTTTACGGGTTCAAGCCCATCCTGTGCCGCCCCTACCGTGGCCAGACGAAAGGAAAAGTGGAGCGGACGGTGCAGTTTGTGCGGGACAACTTCATGGTCGGGATCAAGTACAACAGCCTGGCAGATTTGAATGGACAAGCCTTGGCTTGGTGTAATAAGGTCAATGGCAAAGTTCATGCCACCACGAACGAGGTTCCTTTTGAGCGGCTGAAAAAGGAGGGGTTGAGTCCCCTCTCCAGAGAGTACATCATCGACAAGATCAACCTTAGGCGGGTACAAAAAGACTGCCTCATCTCCTACGCCGGCAATCAGTACTCCGTGCCAGCGGAGTATGTCGGCAAAGATGTGGCAGTCGTAGCCCTCGACAGTATGCTGGCGGCCTACTATGAAGGCAAGCAGATCGCTCTGCACCGAATATCGTATCAAAGGAAGGACATGGTTGTCAATCCTCAGCATTACCGAAGGCTTACGTTGAAGCAGACAATGGATGCAGAAAATATTCTGCTGGAACAGGGCAAAGTGATAGATTTCCCCTTGAAACCCTCTGATTTATCCAGATATGACGAGGTGCTGTATGACTGAATTTACTATGGACAGGCTGAGGGAAAACCTGGAAGCCCTTAAAATGAAAAACACCCTGGAGATTCTGGACAACTACCTGGAACGGGCGGTGGCGGACAAGCTCAACATTGTGGAGGTTTTGGATCACATTTTCTCAGAAGAAGCCAAATCCAAGCGGAAACGGGCCTATGAGAAGCAGATCCAGATGTCTGGCTTCCCCATTAAGAAGACCCTGGACGACTTCGATTTCTCTTTCCAGCCCTCCATCGATAAACGCCAAATCGATGAGTTGGCCACCATGCGCTTCCTGGAGAACGGGGAGAATGTGGTTTTCCTCGGCCCGCCAGGCGTGGGCAAGACCCATTTGGCCTCCGCCCTGGGCCTGGTGGCAGCACAGCACCGTTTCTCCACCTACTACATCAACTGCCACCAGCTTATTGAGCAGCTCAAAAAGGCCCACTTTGAGAACCGCCTGCCGGACAAGCTCAAAGTTCTGGCCAAGTACAGGATGCTCATCATTGACGAAATCGGCTATCTCCCTATGGATATCCAGGGCGCAAATCTCTTTTTCCAGCTCATTGCCAGACGGTATGAAAAAACGTCTACCGTTTTTACCTCCAACAAGACTTTCTCCCAGTGGAACGAGGTCTTTGCCGACGTCACCATCGCCTCCGCCATCCTGGATCGTGTACTGCATCACTGCACCGTTATCAACATCAAGGGTGAGTCTTACCGCCTGAAAGAACGCAAAGAATTTATGCGTCAGAAACAGCAAATCGTGAACACTCTTTTTGAGCAAGGCAGCTGCTGATTTTGTTACCCACCCCCGCCGAAAAACTACAAAATTTCTTCGGCGTTTTCTTACAATTTCATATTGGCGTTGACACTGGCAGGGCTGAAAAAATATTTGAATTATTTTTGCTAAAGTGTACCCGAAAACGCCCCAAAACCGCCTGATAGGTGAGGAGGGACAAGCCTCCCGCCGACAACTGAATACACAGTATTCCAGGCACAAAACCCGCGTGAATAGCGGCAAAAGGCGCGCCGCCAAGATGGGAGCTCCAAGGAGGTGAACAGGGAGCGGACCGAGCGATCAACGCGAACCTTTGACCCGGCTTTGGCAGGCCGGGCGCGACGACAGCGCGGGGGATAATGAAACTTGCTCACGCCCTCCCACGGACTTGCGGGGGAGCCCTGCGGCACACGCCAGCCCTCTCCACGGGAACGGCGGTGCTGTGGAGCTATGACAGCCGGAGCCAACGGCGGCCTGGAATACTCCCCGCGCTGGGGGTGCGTGGCAAATACAGCGTACAACAAACCATAGGGGGCCGCCCGCCTGGGGCCTGTCTGTCTTGCGGCAGCCCAAACTTCCCCCGGCGCGGCGGCCCCGTTCGTGGATCGAAATGGAAAACCTGCTGGCCTCTGGACACCGTGTCCAGACGTGGAGCAAGGTTGAAAGGCAGCACTTCCGGGTGCTGCCTTTCTGCGTTTCCCCACAAGACAGCGGGAGCGAGAGGCAATCAACATCATTCTGGAGAGGAGGGCGCTATGGCCGATACTGCCACGAACGAGGAGTACACCTATCAGGTGGACAAAATCAAGTTTATCGTTACGCCCGTTTACAAGGAGGAGGGCGAGACGATGGGGGATATTCTCTTAAAGCTGATGCTGGCTGAGCTGGACCCAGCCTGACAATTTCCGAGACATCCTTAACATGGGCGGCCAAATGAGGTATAATATAGGTAGGATAAAACCTCTTGTTTGGCGGCTGGAAAGGAGGAAATTATGAAGCTGTCAAGCAAGAACAACGAGTTAGGAACGGCAGCCCTGTACTGCCGTTTGAGCCGTGACGATAACATGGACACCGAGTCAAACAGTATCAGCAATCAAAAGAAAATTCTCCAAAAGGCCGCAAAAGAAAAAGGCTATACGGACACCTTGTTTTTCGTGGACGACGGGATCACGGGCACGACCATGAAGCGGCCCGGCTTCCAGAAGATGATCCAGGCCATAGAGAACGGATACATTTCGGCGGTGTTCGTAAAGGACCTTTCCAGGCTGGGCCGGAATTATATCGAGGTTGGCCGTCTGACAGAAGAATTTTTCCCGGCCCACGATGTCCGGCTGGTGGCCGTCTCCGACGGAGTGGACAGCGACGAGGGCGAGAACGAGTTTACCCCGTTCAAAAATATCATGAACGAATACTACGCCCGCGATATTTCCAAGAAGCGCCGGATCGTGAACAAAATGAAAGGCAATTCCGGCGTACCGCTGTCCCCGCCCCCCTATGGCTACATCAAGAACCCGGAGGACCCCCGCTTTTGGGTGATCGACCCGGAGGCCGCCGAGGTTGTGCGGCGTATCTATCAAATGGCCCTGGACGGCTATGGGCTGGCGGAAACCGCCGCCGCGCTGGAGCAGGATGGGGTGTTCAATCCTACCTACTACTGGCGGAGCAAGGGGACCAGCCGGGGCGGTTCCAAAAGCACCGTGGAGCCCACCAAATGGGGACATACCACCATCAAGAAAATTCTCACCTTGCAGGAGTATTGCGGTGACGTGATTAACTTCAAATCCTACTCCAAGTCCTACAAGATGAAAAAGCGGATTGAGAACCCGGAGGAGAACCGGGCAATCTTCCTCAACGTCCACGAGGCCATTATAGACCGGCCTACCTGGGAAAAGGTGCAGAGCATGAAAAAGGGGACCCGCCGGAGGCGGCCCACCGTCACCCAGGAGCCCAGCGTCTTTTCCGGCGTTCTCAAATGCCCGGAGTGCGGCGGCAACCTCAACTTCCACTTCAACCAGGGCAACCACGCTATTAAATTCTTTAGCTGTCAGAACCACAATTCCGGCCTCCGCAAGTGCTCCAAAACCCACTATATCCGGCTGGAATTTCTGGAGCGGGTGGTGCTGTACGAGGTGAACCGGCTGGCCTGTTTTGCCAACGAGTACGAGGGCGATTTCATCAAGGCCATGATGGGCCGTTCCGCAAAAGTGACGGAGAATGAGCGGGCCAGGAAGCAACGGGAGTTGGATGGGCTGCTGGCGAGGGACAAAGAGCTTGACGGGCTTTTCGAGAGGCTTTACGAGGACAACGTGAGCCAGAAAATCAGCGACGCCCGGTTTGCGAAAATGTCCCAGCGGTACGAGCAGGAGCAGGGGGAGAACGCCAAGCAGATCAAGGCGCTGTGGCTGGAGCTGAAAAAGAGCGAGGGCCAGAGGATGGACGTTGACACGTTTCTTGAAACGGTCCGGCGGTACACCAACGCCACCGAGATTACCCAGCGCATGGTGGCAGAGCTGATTGACCATATCGACGTGTACCATGCGGAAAAGCAGGACGGCGTTACCACCCAGCACATCACCATCTATTACAACTGTATCGGCACTTTCTCCGTCCCTGACCGCCGGAAAATCCCGGCTGCGGAGATCACAATGGGGACGAGAAAGGGAGTAGCCGTCAGCTACTCCCCGGAGCGGATCGCCGTATAGGATTTTGAGTAAAAATAATGCGGAGTGTCCTCAAAGGATACTCAAATCCTATAAGGACACTCCGCATGGAATAAGCGGTTAAAATCGATTTTTATGATTACCGCATATCGCCGCCGCCCAGTCAAAGATGATCTTCTGGGTTTGACATTATTCCTCATCGCTATGTTCAACATCCAGAACAATCTCTGTCAATTCACGCAGTTTGTCTTTAAGAACTTTCTTATCCGGAAGGTAGAGGGTATAGTCCGAGACCAGCGTGGGAGACATTGTTCGGCTCAATGCGTATTCTACTACGGCATCGTCCTTGCTTGCACATAGGATCAATCCAACGCTGGGATTCTCGTTCGGCTTTTTCACATCGCGGTCAAGAGCTTCTAAGTAAAAGTTGATCTGCCCGATGTGCTCTGGCTTAAACTTTCCGATTTTCAACTCTATCGCTACAAGGCAGGATAGGGCGCGGTTATAGAACAACAAATCGATATAGAAATCTGTATTTCCTACCTGCACCCGATATTCTTCACCAACAAAAGAGAAGTCTCTGCCAAATTCCAGAATAAACTGCTTGAGATTTTCAATGATTGCTTTTTTGAAGCTCCGCTCAGAGAACTGCTCCGGCAGATCAAGAAATTCCAAGACATAGGTGTCCAAAATACTACTGCGTATATTCTGAGGTGCAGTTTCCGGAATTGGCTTCTGCGCAGACAGCTTGCAGCGTTCATAATATGCGCTGTCAATCTGCCGTTCCAATTCGCGCTTGGAATAATGTTCTTTTGCACAAAGCTGCAAATAAAAATGCCGCTCATCCTCGGATTTGGCGCTGGACATGATTTGCAGGTGATTGGTCCAACTGATTTGTGTCACCAGTGGTGACACAAATTCGTCATCCTTATAAGTTTCATAGAATTGCTTCATGCGGTACAGTCCGCGGCGATTAAAACCTTTTATATTTGTGCCGCTGCTGGCAATATAAGAGGCTACTACATCAATAACCTTATCCCCGAACGCCGCGTTTGCACAAAGATCAGACAGGTATTCCCCCACGTTCCAATACATTTGGATCAATTCCGCATTGACTGCCCGAAGTGCTCGACCGCGGGCTTCTTCAATAATGGAAATGATTTGATCAAAATCATGGCTCTGTGGAGCTAACTGCCTGCTCATGATGCACCCTCCCCGATTTTTTGCTGCTGAATGAGCCATTCCAGCAACCCAATACAGCCTTCCAACACATCCCGCCAGGTAGATTCAAAGTCCTCCGTATACCATGGATCGGCTACATCGCCGGGGCGGTCGGTAAACTCCATCAGCAGATGCAGCTTGCCATCGAAATCGCCACCGCAGATGCGGTGCATATTTCGCAGATTGGCCCGATCCATTCCAATCAGGAGGTCGTACCGCTCGTAGTCCTCGTTCCTCAGCTGGCGGGCTGTTTTGCCAGCACAATCGATTCCATGCTCGCCCAGTTTGCGGCGGGCCGGAGGGTAGACCGGGTTGCCGATCTCCTCGGTGCTGGTGGCTGCGGACTCGATATGGAACTGGTTTTCCAGCCCCGCTTTCTTTACCAGGTCTTTCATCACGAACTCGGCCATTGGGCTGCGGCAGATGTTTCCATGGCACACAAACAGGATCTTTGTCATTGGCTATACACTCCATGCTGGCGGTGTTTTCTTCAGTATAGCACACTTCATCCGCAAAGTCGAGGACGATTTCCAGATGAGCATGATCCACGATTCTCTGCTGGAGTTCCAGCTTCGACCAGCCGAACTGCCCAGCCGCTTTGATGTACCATGCCCGCTCCTGGGTGGACAGCTCCGCCTCCAGGATGACCACATTTTGAGTCCAGCCGATGGCCATGGCCTCAGCCAGCACTTCCGGTGCGCTCTCATAGGTACGATAGAACTCCCGCATCCGGCGCAGGTTCCGGGGGGAGAAGCCGGAGGTGTCAGGGTATGCGCCGCACAGATACTCCGCCGCGGCAACAGCGGCGCCTTTCTCTGGCCTGTCGCAGACCAGCCGGCCAATCTCACAGTACAGTTCCATCTGGGGCAGGTCTGCCGTCATCAACGTATCCAGCGCCGCGAACATGGCGCTGTAGTCAACAGGCTTTCTGACGTTCATTCAGCTTCTCCTTTCCGGCGCGGGTGCGCCTGTTTTTATTCTCTGGGATTTGAAATCGCCAACGAGCAAGCCCTCGGATTCTTCCGAGGGCTTGCTCCTTAGCGGTATCGGGGCGTGCCGCTGTTATTCCCATTGCAGCTCCACCATCTGTTCCCACTGGATGATGAAGCGGTCATCTACCACACAGTTCCGGTGGTAGTGGCCCAGGAACCAGCAATCGAATTGGCACCGCCGCTTGACCATCTGGAGGAAATCCGTCAGCCGGTCCGGGGTGTAGTTTTGATCCAGCTTTTGCTGGATGCTGGTGGGGGCGCAGTGGGTCAGAATGCAGTTCACTCGCCAGTTGTCCCTCTCCAGGTTCCTGACGGTCTCCTCGTATTCCTCCTCAGAGGGCATCTCCTGGGGCCACCAGGAGATGCCCTTCACCCGGAATATCTGCCGCGTCCGGCGCTTGAACCAGTATTCCTGCTCGAAGCCGGGGGACGCCGGATCGAGGATGCCGTCCTGGATGTCGTGGGAGGCAGCGCCGCCCATGGTGAAGAAGGTGATTCCACCGATCTCGAAAACCTGTCCGCGCATCAGGTGGAGCACATGGGGGCGAACATAGTGGACTTTCCCTCCCTGCCACTGGTGGACGGGAAGCTCACCGAGCCTATCGAAGTTTTCGTGGTTCCCGTCCACAAAGAGGGTGGTAAACGGCTTTTCCTCCAGCCAGTTGAGCCAGTATGCCTCCCTGGGTGAATCGTCCCACACGCCCCCGAAATCTCCTGTGACGACCACATAGTCACTGCGGTTCATCTGCTTTTGCTGAGGGAAATTTCTGGTGTTGAACCGTTGGAAGCCGCCGTGGGTGTCGCCGGTGATATAGAGCATGCAGTCTCCCTCCCTATATCGTCTGGGTGATCTCCGTCCCATCCTTGAAGCAGATGAGCAGGGTGTCCTTGCTGACCACCTTGATGTTGCTGACCAGCTGGCGGACGGTGACCTCGTCAAACTCCGTGATGGTCCCAGCCGTCTGCTCCAGCTCGTTGGCGATTTCCTCCATCCTCCGGTCGAACACGGCGGCGGTGCGGCCCTCACGCTCCAGCTCCGCCTTCTTCGCCATCAGCGAGGTTTTCGCCATATTGACCCGCTGGATCTCCTCGTCATAGTCCAGGCAGTCGGGGCCGGCGCTGACGGCCAGCTGGAACAGTTCCAGCTGACGCTCCGTGAGGCTGCGGATCTGCGTCTCCAGCGCCGGCAGGGACAGCTCCCCATCCTCCCCGGCGAGGGCGGCGGTGATGCTTGCCTCCAGCGCCTCCTTTGCGGTCTGGGTGTGGAACAGCTCGTTCATGGCGGCGGTCACAGCGGCTTGGATGTCCGTCTCATTCCAGGTGGGGGACTTCTTGCAGATCTTCTTTCCGTGTTCCAGGCGGTTGATGCAACGCCAAACGATCCGCTTACCCTCGGGCCGGCTCCACACCACCCGGCGGTAGGGGCTGCCGCACTCGCCGCAGACCAGCAGTTCGCTGAGGACGTATTTGCCGCAGTATTTACCCAACTCCGTCTTGGTCTTGGAGGAGGTCTTTCGCAGGCTGGAGCGCCGGGCCAGCTCCTCCTGCACCCGCTGGAAGGTATCCCGGTCGATGATGGCGGGGTGGCACTCGTGGACGTAGTATTGGGGCAGCTCCCCCATATTCTTCCTCTGCTCATGGGTGAAGAGGTCCGCCATGAAGGTCTTCTGGAGCAGGGCGTCCCCGATGTATTTTTCGTTTTGCAGCATTTTCCTCACCACGCTGTCATGCCAGGAATCACTGCCCTGGGCGGTCTTGACGCCGTCCGACATCAGGTCGCGGCAGATTTGGTGGACGCTCTGGCCCAGCAGGTATCGGGCGAAGATCCTGCGAACGATGGCCGCCTCATCGGGGTCGATCTCCGGCAGGCCGTCCGGCCCCTTGCGGTAGCCGAGAAAGCTGGCGTAGTGGTAGTAGACCTTGCCGTCCTTGAAGTTCTTCCGGTGGCCCCACTTGACGCTGCCGCTGAGGGATTCGCTCTCTGCCTGGGCCTGGCTCATCATAAAGGTGAGGATCATCTCGTTATCCATATAAAGGGTATTTGTGTTTTCCTTCTCAAAGAAGACGCCGATTCCCTTCCGCTTCAGCTTGCGGACGGTGTCCAGACCGTCCAGGGTGTTGCGTCCGAAGCGGGACACCGATTTGGTAATGATGAGGTCAATTTTACCCCGGTCGCAGTCCCGGAGCATCTTCAAAAACTCCTTGCGCCGCTTCATGGACGTGCCTGTGATGCCCTCGTCCGCGTACAGGCGGACCATAGTCCACTCCGGCATGGCGGCGATCTTCTCGGTGTAATAGGCGATCTGGGCGTTGTAGCTGTTGAGCTGTTCCTCGCTGTCGGTGGATACCCGGCAGTAGGGCGCCACCCGAAGATGCTTCTTGCGGATGTCCCGCTCTGTGAGCTTGGGGTCAGGGGGGATGAATGTGATCCGCCGCTTCTGGGGAGTCTGTTGTGTAGTCATGTAGTTTGCTCCTTTCCTATCATCGTTCCGTTGTTCAGTTCCAGTTCTATGTAGTCCTGTCCGCCAATGCGGACGGCCTTTACCGCCTTTGCCAGAAGCTCTTGTATGTCGCTGTCACTGGCGGGGCCGGTTTCCAGCCGCTCCCGAAGTGCCTCCATATCATGGACCGGCGTGAGATCCGGCAGGACAGCGTACTGCTCCGCGGCGGTGGCGAAGATCAGCGTCTTCATGTAGTCGGGGTTGATATCCGAGCGGTTGAAGCACACGTTCAGCTCATTCTGGATGCGCAGAGCGTCTGCGGAGGGGGCAGCCTCCGGTGCGGGAGGCGGTGTCAGCAGGTCAGGGGTGTTTGCCAGCTGGCGGAGCCGTTGGGATACCCGTTTCTGCACCTCCTCATCGCTGGCGCGGACGATAGCTCCGCAGTCTGGATTGGCGCATACCCAGCGGGGCCGGCCATGGGACTTGGTGTCCCGCGCGATTCTGCTTCCGCATACCGCGCACACAGCTTTTTCCCGAATAGGATTCAGCTCAGCGGGGCAGGGCGTGTAGTCAGTTTTGTCCTCCCGCTGGATTTGCGCCGCGAGGAACTCCTCATCGCTGATGAGACGTGGGTAGACACCTGTCCCCAGGTATTTCCCATTCTCCAGAATCCGCTTGACCATGTGCTTGTTCCACTGGCTGGTATGCTGGTGGTAGGGGATGTTCCCTCTGCTCATCTCCTCCGCGATCCTGCCGAAGGAGGCCCCCGCCAGGTAGCGGGTGAAGATGTTCTGAACCGCGTCAGCCTCCGTAGGGCAGGGGACGGTTTCGCCGCCCCGCACCATGTAGCCGAAGGGGGTCTTTCTCTGCCATGCCATTACCGTACCGCCTTTCCAATCCGCTCTGTCAGCTCCAGGCCGTTGAGCAGGGTGAATTTCAGGGTGTCCGCCGAGACGATCACGATCCGCCTGACCAGTGACTCGAACAGCTCCTGGCTGGGTTCCCCCAGCCACTGGGGGCCGTCCTCCAGGCAGTCCAGCATGATCTCGGTGTCCTGGATCTGGGTGTCCTCGCTGGTGGAGTCCATGATGCGCCGGCGCAGCCGTCTCAGCGTCCTCAGCTTCTGTTCGATCTCACCCTGCTGGGATAAATAAAGAGCAGGATCAACGTACCCTTTCGACTTCAGTCGAACCAGTACGAGATTCTGCTCAGACAGACGGGCGATTTCTTTGTCGATGTCGCGGATTTTGCGGTTTGTGCGCAGTTCTCGCTCCCGCAGCTCCCGGAGCTGCTCCAGCACGGTGCGCAGAATCGTGCCGCCATCCGCTTTCAGCTTGTGGTAGAGCCGAAGCAGAGCCGCTGTGATCTCCACCTCCGGCACCTGGAGAACGGGGCAGCGGGACTTGGCGTCGTCATGGCGGTTGCACACCCAGTAGGTCTTGCCGTTGGTGACCTTCCTGCGGCAGACGGAGCCGCAGTCTCCACAGACAATCCGTTTGCTGTAGACCGACGTCTCCGGCTTGGAGGCGTTACCGGCGAACTGCGTCCGGCGAAGGGCCATCAGGTTCTGTACCCTCTGGAAGTCCTCCTTGGACACAATGGGCGGGTGGCAGTTCTCCACGAAGTACCGGGGCTTCTGTCCCCGGTTCGGCACCTGCCGGAAGGGGATGGTATCGGTGGCGAAGCTCTTTTGCCAGAGCATATCGCCGGTGTAGGAGACGTTGGTCAGGATGTACTGCACCGTGTTTGGATACCATCCCTCCCGGCCATGGCCCCGGATAGCCCCCAGCTCATTCAGCTCATGGGCGATATCCGCCGTCCCCTGGCCCTTGAGGTAGGCGTTGTAGATATACCGGACGATCTCCGCCTCCTCGGGGACGATCTCCAGCTCCCGTCCCGCCAGCCGGTAGCCGTAGGGAGTGGAGGGAGGGACGAAGATCCCTTTCTCCATCCGCATCCGAACGCTGACCCTCATATTGTTGGAGTGGTTGGTGGACTCCATCTGGGAGAAAGCGCCGTAGATCTGGGCGATCTGCTCGGTAGTCATCTTCCCGGTGTCGATGTTCTCTTTCTCGAAGCAGATGGAGATGCCCAGCCGGAGCAGTTCCCGCACATACCGGATGTAGTCCGTGGTGTTCCGGGCGAAGCGGGAGGTGGACTTGACCAGCACCCGGTCGATCTTCCCGTCACGGCAGTCCGCGATCATGCGGTTGAACTCCTCACGCTTCCGGGCCTCCAGTCCGGACAGCCCCTCGTCGGCGTAGACGTCTACCAGCTCCCAGTCCTCCCTGGAGGAGATGAACTTGGTGTAGAAGTCCACCTGGGCCATGTAGGAGTTGAGCTGGTCAGCCGAGTCGCTGCTGACCCTGGCGTATGCCGCCACCCGGAGCTTCGCCGCCTCGGGCTTCCTGGGGTCAATGACGGTAATTCTCGGACGCCTTGCGGCAGTAGTGTTTGTCTGTACCATATCTTTTTTGACCTCCTTTCTGCGACACACAATATCACAAGGTTTTTGAAACAGCTATTCACCAATACCAACCAAAAACAGCCCTCAAAACCAAGCAGAATGTACCTGTTCTCAGGCAAAAATCAAGGTGGGCCGGAGCCGCCGCTTCAGTTCGGCCTTGGCCCGCTCCGTCTCCGCTTCCGACAGGAGCTTTCGCTCCGCCATACTCTCCAGCATCCGAAGAGCGGAGAGGAAGGTGACATTGTCCCGCAGTTCCTTTGTAGTCATAGCATTAACGCCCTCCTTATCTGAGAGCCGCCCATCGGGAACCGTGAGCGGCCCCGATGGGTTGATGGAAAAACAGCAGAGACAAAGTCTCCGCTATGTATATAGTTCAGCGGTATGTTTCTGCAAGCCCCACGCTGATGTGCAGAGCGGCGTCCACTTCCCACATCTTGTCCTCACCCACGCTGCCCATGTACTCACCCAGGCGGGACTTGTCCAGCGTCCGAACCTGCTCCAGCAGGACAGTGGAATCCCGGAACAGGCCGCAGGCCGCGCCCTTGAGCCGCACATGGGTGGGCTGGCGCTTGCCCTTGACATACCCCGTAATGGCGGCAGCAATGACCGTGGGGCTGTGGTGGTTGCCCACGTTGTTCTGGAGGATCAGGACAGGCCGGATGCCTCCCTGCTCCGAGCCGGTGACCGGCGTGAGATCGGCGTAATAGATATCGCCCCGATGAATGGGACGTGTTCTCTTGAAAGTCATAGTGTTTTCTCCTCTGTTTTGAAAGAACGGGGCCGCTCCTGCGCAGGTTGGTGCAAAGATACTGCTATCCTTTTTGCGGAGGGCGGCCCCGCTTTCTTATCGTTGATCATTTGCTGGCTCTATTCGACACTACTTCCCGAGCCTTGGGCGGCAGTCTGGAACTGTGCTGGCGCACATCACGGGCGTTTCACCCCTCCGAGGTTCTCTCCGAGCTGCCCCCATTGCGTGATCCTGCGTAGCAGGGCTGTGGCTGGGCAGGAGTATCATTGTGTTCTGACGGGGTCGTTGCGAAACAGCTTGCCAGGGCTGTTTTTGTCTGGATGGGGACCGCTGGGCACCTTATTTGGCCGTCTTTTATAACAGAAAAGAAAATTCACTGCAATTCCTTTGCCGCTACAGGTGGTCTTGGCGCATCTGACCTATCGCTTTCCGTTTCTCACACGGACCGTCAGGGAACGTATTCCAGTTGCCGGATATGACCGCAGGGCGCGGTGTTTTTCAAAGAGCACGAGGGGCTGTTTTGCCCTCTCATCCCTTTACCACAACCTCCAGAGCCTGAAACCGACATTATTTTTTCAAAAATTCCAAAACAAATTTTTCAAAGGCTTCTTTCCGCCTCTGAACAGTCCGATCACTGAGACGGTATTTTTTGCATAGATCGTTTGTGCAGGAACGCTTTGCCCCGGCCATGTAGAGATCCATCAGCTCCTCCGCCCAGGGCTGCCAGGCCCGCAGCGCACATTTCAGTTCTTCTATGAGAACCTGATCCGCTACAGTGCCCTCGAGATTGAATCCAGAGGGAACGCATTCGTGCAGCGTCTCTACATCAGTATCCGGGACTCCGGCGTCCAGAGACTGATGTGTATAGCGCATACCAAGCTTACGATTCTTCTGTCTGATCGTATTTTTGCTGTTCCACTCCCGATGCTCCGAGGCGGGCACTTCGATATACATACAATCCACTTCATCCCCGTCCTCAATACAGTCCTTCATGAAGCGGCGGCGCTGCTCTAACGGCAGCCGCCTGTTTTTTTTCAGAATGGCGTCCCACTCCTCTTGTGTTGCGGCGGCAAGCTGCCGGGTACCGTTGACCTGCTTATAGACCAAATATGTAAATTTCATTTGGGTGATCTCCAATCTCAAAATTTGGGGGAAAGGTGCGGTTTTGAGATTGGAGGTCACGGGTATTTCGCTGTATAGGGCTGCCAAAAGTGCAGAGACATAAAAATCCTTTCCGCCTTTCAGCCGGCGAAAAGGACAACAAAAAGGGAGCCTTACACATAGCTAAAAAGCTACCTGTAAGGCTCCGAACGCGATGGCTCCCGTAGTTACATCCCTGATATCCCGGCCTGCCGCGGCCCGAGTATCGGGCGGGGCCGGTCAGGAGAGGCAGTGTAGTGCGATGTGATACGCTGCCTGCTCGGTGATGACGGGCGGTTGGTGCGCTTGACTAAGTATTGGGGTTGAGGGAGAGACGGGATCACGCTCCCGCCTGCTGCTGCTCAATATTTACTTCTCTCTGAAATATCATGCCGATCTGTGCCCCGCATTTTGGACATTTGGTGAACCACTCCGCCTTGGCGGACTGCCGTGGCCCGAAGAGCCGCAGGTGTGCGGGATCTGTCTGGCTTGCCGCGTCCAGAATACGGCCCCGGTGACAAACCGGGCAGTAGATCGTGCGGGATTCCTTCTCCTTCATTTCCACCTCCTGCTGTTCTCTTTTTAGTGAACATAACGATAAAACTTTACAGCAGTCGGTGGTTGGTGAGCCGGATGCGCATGGCCTGTCTGGACACCTGAAACACATCGGCCATATCGTCGATGAGCTGGCCGTCCTGACGGCCTCCCCGGAGCTGGTAGAAGCACCGCTTGATTTGGGCGATGGGCATAAGGATGGCGGAGCCAAGCATATTGGCCTGTACTTCCAGGGTAGTATCGGACTGTTCCGTAATCATAGCCGCGCTCCGGCCTGTGCCGGTGTACAGCTTTTTGTGGAGTATCCAATGGGCCAGCTCGTGGGCGCAGGTAAAGCGCAGACGGCCTGTGCTGGCGTCCTCCTCACAGAGCGAGGCGTCAATGAGAATGGTGCCGGCCCGGACAGGGAAGAGGGTGTACTCCCGGTTTTCCATGTCATACACCGCCTCCAGACCTTCGTCAAAAATGGTCTTGCCCAGGATGCGGCCATTCTTCCGGAGATACTGGTACTCCAGGGATACGCCGTGGGCCTCGATCATCTCCTCAATGGGGACGGCGGCAGGGGAGCCGTAGTACAGCGCGGAATCATAGCCGCACAGCACCTTTCGCGCGATATTTTCAAGCACCTGTTCCTGATAATAGATATTTGTCATGGTCCATCCCTCCTGTTCTTGGACGTCCGTTTGGTGATACGGTCAATAAACTCCTGCCACTCCTCGTCAGTGGCATCCACCTCCTTGGCGGTGCGCAGAGCGGCGCGGACGATGTCCCGCTCCATAATGTACTCCGGCAGGTCTGCCGGGACCTTCATTTTGTGGGACGCGGCTGCCAGATCCAGAAACAGTTCCCGCTCCTCCTTGCTCAAGTGCAGTTCCTCCGCCAGCCTGTCCAGATGTTCCTTGGCTGGCGCCGGTTTACGGTCTGTTTCGATGATGCTCATATATACGGGAGACAGGCCCAGCCGCGCGGCCAGCCCCCGAAGGGAAATTCCCAGCGCCATCCGCTTCTGGCGGACGAAAGCGCCGAATGTCTGATTCATTTTGCATACCCCCTTTATCGTTTACCCGGTGGTAAACGGCTTGACCATAGTATATCGCGTCTTTGTTCGAATATCAAGAGGGCAAAAATGAGGTGTCCCCAGTTGGGAACACCTCACGAGGTTTCGACTTTTTTTGATACTGTATTGGGCGATAGACTGAAAATATTAAGGGCGTTGAACAGATATATATATCCGTTCTGTTCCGTTACTTTGTACGCCCCAAAAATAAATGCGGTTTGATACAAAAAGGTCATACCACGGAAAAAGAGATAGGCCGCCAGGCGCAAAAGGATTTGCCTGCTTTGGTGCAGTGGGTAAAATAGGAAAGTGAAAATCTTCTTTTATTTGTAAAAGCAAAGCAGGTTTTTCAATTCCTGCTATTGTATTTGGCTTTTCTGATATTCCCATAATCCAGATGGGCCGTCCACCCATTACAAAATCCCACTCTTGCTTTGTTTGTTTTTCTGGGATAGTTTTTAATATCTGGAAAGCGATCTTCTCTTGGTAAGTATCGACCATTTTCCCAATCGGTGTATCGAATACGATGACATGAAAGTTTCGCTCATAATTTCTTAAAAATTCTTCAGAAATATCCGCATCTACTATACGTTGGGGAAGTTCTGGAATACAATACCTATCATGCCAGCTTTCAACACAATAAAACACAGCTAAAGATTTTCCCGCCCACACATGGCCTTGCGGAAAAGCTACTTGGAACATAAATGTTAATTCATTCCCACACAATTCACATTTTGGAATATCTATATCGGGTGGTAGTTTGGGTTTTCCTCCGATAAAGGAGTCATACTCTTCTGCCTGTACACAATTTCCGATTACTTCTAATCTCCACGATTTCATACTTGTTGTATCCTCCATCAATCATCAAGTCCTGTTTTACTTCATTGATTACATGTCATATACTGCTTCAAATTAACTTGCCTTGAAAGTAGCTTTATCGTAGCCAGTATGCCATCTCTCTCATTTTCGCTGCAATCTCCTCCGGCTCCATAATACGGATTTTCCCGCCAAAAGTAAAGACCCAAGCGAAAAAGGGCGGGCTGGGGGCAACATCCACGGTGGCCTGGAAGTGCGTTCCGTCTATGATCTCTGTCTGCACCTCCTCTCCGAAGCGGTCTACAACGCTGCGCATGGTGCTGTTCTCGCACAGCAGTGTTATCCTCTGGATGTCGGCTCCGAACATCCCGAACACCTGGTGGACATACGCCGCGGGATCGAAGTCCTGCGCTGGTATGGCCTCCTGCACCAGCAGCTTCACAGCGGTCATGCGGTCTACACGGAACTGAGCCAGCTTGCCGTGTTTCTCCGACCAGCCCACGGCGTAGTAATAGTCCCGGCTCCAGATCAGGGCATAGGGGCTGAACTCGTACCGATAGCCGTCGTGCTTGAGGACTTTTTCTTTCTCTGCGGTGTACTCTATGTACTGGAAGGCGATCCGCCGCTTCTCCTGGATGGCGGTGTGGATCATGTCCACCGCATAGTAGATCGCCTCGTTGTCCTGCTTCGCTGTGCCCTCCATGTAGACAGGGCGGTTGAGCTGTTTGGCCTGCTCCTGGCTGGTGAGGGAGGCCAGCTTGCGGATCAGGCTGGCGCTTTTCTTCCTGGTGATGAAGTGAGAGGACTCCACCGCATCCACCAACAGCTTCAGCTCCGGCAGCTCGAACAGGCGGGAGCCGACGAAGTAGCGGTTCTGGGTGCTCTTGACACAGACGATGTCCACGCCCTGGTCAATCAGGATCTGGATGTCGCCGTACACACTCTTGCGGCCGGCCTGGATGCCGTGGGATTCCCAGAATTGGAGGATGTCTGAAACGGAGGCGGCGTGCTCCTCATCTGTAAGGGTGCAGAGATACTGCTGGAGCAGCAATATCCGAATTTGCGCTTCGTTCTTCATAGGTCACCTCCAGTTGTTGGAGATAGCTTTTCTCTAATTTGCTAAGGCAATCGGATTATGCGCCGGTAACAAAAGTAATTTTTCAACAAACCAGGATGGCGTTCACTGACCGGATTGCGGTAAAAGGCAGTATAACAAGGCAGGACATATATTGCCCCATCACCGCCGCAAAGGGAACAGCCGCCATCCCCGCCTTTTGTATAGGATGTATTGTCAATGATTTCATTTTTATATGAATCGTATGCCATAAACAGCCCCAGCATATTCGGCTGATCCAATATAGCATTTTCCTCGGTATTTCCGACAGCGCCCACATTATAAATTTCTCTCAGCACATCACGCAATGTGTCGCCCCACCAGAACAATGTGCGTGTGCCGCCATTACAAAGATATTCCCATTCATCTTCTGTCGGCAACGTAAAGGGGCCTTCTTTCAGTGAGAGAACAGCCTGCTCCAGGGATGGCACGTCCTCATCCAGGCAACGACTGTCTACCTCTACAATCATATCGCCAATATCGGCAGTACGCAGCGGCGACAGACACTTGGACAGATGCTCGTTCCATTTTGCCAGGAATCCCTCCCAGCTTGCGTAACCCTTTTCTTCTATGTCTTTGTTCATCTGCTCTAATTCTTCTGCCAGTTTCGCACGTAGCTCGTCAGCTTTCACAGAATCGCCGTTTTCTTCTGCACCATCAATCTGCTTCCGATAGTCATCTTTTAAATTATCCATTTCCTCCTCATAGTAATATTCGTGACCGGAAGAAAATTCTTTTTGCAGGCCCTCTAATACGCCATCTCCCAGAGGACACTTGCCTGTATCCCATCCTAAAGTGACATTTTTTCTGCCAGGAACAAAGATAAATTGGGAATTCTCATATTCCAGAAGCCATGTTTCCCGCTCTGCGCCGTTCGTGCCGGTTTTGATTGTTTTTACAAATTGGAAGCCTATCCCCAATGATTCAATACGAGAACGAATACTGTTCAATAATTCAGACATAGTAAAGCTCCTTCACGAAAACAACTGTCTCCAAACGCCCACAAGACCACCATAGCCACGATGATGCCAACCGTATCAGCAAAATCTGTTTGATATAACTATGTTCTCTTCATGCTGTTTCCGTTGGCAGCTGGGTGATTTTATAAAACTCTAAAGCTGTTCTTTCGTTATTTCTGAATGTCAGCGGTGAGCTGTTGCAATACATCTTCATTCTGCAAATTACAATGTGCTAAATTTACTCGCTTTAGCTTTGGCAGATGGAGAAGGACACTGCAATCAGAAAAGCCAGTATTCGGCAAATCCAACTGCCGCAAATTTTTCAGTCCTACCAACAGCTCGTCCTGAGAGAAATTTGTTCCGCTTAAATTTAATTTCTGCAAATTTGTAAGGTTTGTAAGGAAACTGAAATCATTGATTGCAAGGTTCTCAATTTTCAATACCTTGAGTTTTTTCATCCGCCCGACTGCAGTCCAGTCACCAGGGCTGTAATAGAACTTGCTTCCAAGTCCGTACAGCACACGAAGGTCGGTTAGAAAATATTTTCCTTTCCATAGGACAAAACGGAGATATGGCGTACTATAAAGCCCCAATCGATCCACAGTCAGACTTTTCATCTGAAAAAGATCATCAGGGATGGACGGGTCCCTCCCGATTGCAACGGAAATTGCCGTTGCTAAAATGGGCGAGAGAGGAATACCGCCTTTCTTTTCGCCTTCTTCTCTTAACAGGCAAAAGGAGTGCTCCTGATCTTGACAGATGCACTCAAGAAAGGGCGGATTCCAAGACAAGTTTTCTGGATCTTCATAATGCCGGTCAAGAAATCTGTAGAAATCCGGCAACATTGTGCTGTTGTCAGGGTAAATATTCAGAAGTCCATCCTGCCGAATTTGTACCTCACTGTGATAATCTTCTAATGTGATTGCTTTTCTTCGTGGCATAAGTGCAATTCCTCCCCTGGATGAGATGTTATTTAACTTGGCTCCCCTATCACGATTTAATTACTTTCCCATCTAAAAAGTCATTCATCCAATCCAAAAAATCTGTTCCATCATTGTACGGGATGATGCCATTCTCAGCCATACTCCATACCTCCCCTTTGGCTCCCCCACAGACGATTAGACGGTAGGACTCGCCACAACCGCAGTCCACCAATTCAAGCTGTCCGTTTTTTGTCGCAGAGAGGATTTTTTGTTCCGTGGCATTTTCGTCATCATCCCAAAGCCAGATTTCCCTGTGGGTAAATCTTTTCTTGATACGCTCTGGATCAAAAGGAACCTTTTGCAAAGGCGGAAATATATAATGAAAAGATTTTAATTGAACCTCAAAGCCATCCCCAATTTTAGTCAAAAAAGCAACATACTCTTTTGGCAATTTTATTCCGGTTCTTTCTTGAAACGCAGTAATGTCAGACCGTCTCAAGGCCGGCCTGGGGATAATACCAAGCCTGTCCAGCTTTTCCCTGATTTTTGCAATAGATATTTTTATTTCCTCTGATGTCTTTCCCTCTTTTTTAATGCTTATCTTTTTTCGTTCAATGTTTATAATATTCTCCCGGTCTTGGAACGCAGATAAGTCTGTTACTTGCGTTTTATACAAATTTAGGCTGTTAAGACGAGGTAGAGTTGCAAGGCAGGATACATCCATTACCGCCGTTCCATACAACCAGACCAACTCTAAAGTGGGAATTGTAGACAATGGAGAAACGTCCGTTACTGCAGTATGATTTACATTGATTGATTTTAGGTTTGGATGGTTTGCCAAGGGCGTAAGATCATGGATTTTGGTTCGGTATGCCTCCAGTCGTTCCAGGGCCGGGCAGGAGGCCAGCGGGGATAAATCACTCAAATCTAAATTTTCCTCGATGTGAATTTCTTTTACAGATTGCTGGTTTTCCAATCCCTCTAAGCTGTTGATCCTATTTAGATAGATACGGGCAAGGTTTGGCAAGCCGCTCAACTTGGGAACGCTGCAATGGGCTGCTACGAGGAGTAGGGAACGCAGTTTCTGTAATCTTGTAAAATCACAGGGCAGTATTACTCCATTCCTGCACTCATTCATAAGATAGTTTTGCATAGAACTTATGTCGATGTTCTCCAGCCTGTAAAGTTTTTCCAATGGAGAAAGATCGGAAACCATGCAGTTATAAAGTCTTACAGATGTCAAGTCCGTCATTTGGGCCAGAGGGGAAATATCTATTAACGGCGGTCTATGATTATCAGCACAGTAATGAAATTCTCCATTTGCTTTTCCAGTTCTGAAAATCATATCTGGTGTAGTGCCAGGATTAAGGCTTGCCATTTCCTCAGCAACTTTATCTTTCAGCAAAGTCAACGTATATTCGTCCATATGTCCTCCACACTTACCCCTCTCAACGGTTTTTATATGCCGTTGCCCTTGGCGGCTGGGGGCCTGGACTTAAATATTATTTGTCCATATTTCCAAATATTTTTCCGTAAAACATTGCCGCAACTGTATTTCAGAAAACCACAAAGCCCCCCATGTTTGGATTAGAAATACATACGGCTTCTGGACAAACCCAAAGGGCGGGGCTATTCTTTTGTGAAACCGTAATAAGTGCCAGTCGTCATATTTGCAATATCAAGATATGTACCATCTTGCAAGAAGAAACCGAGATAGGACGAAAGCGTATCCTCGGAAAGTTGTTCCTTGCCACGCAACATAAAGGATTGATTGAAGCAGGAAAAGCAAACAAAGTTATCCAGTGTGTATTCTGAATTGCTGGAAATCACACGCTTAATTGTCCTTTCCGTTATACCGTAATCAGAAAGCTCCGTTGTCAAATAGTTGATTGCATCCTGCCCAACATGAAATTCATAAGTGCCCGCAAAATAATTGTCGTCTGTCTCTCCCTCCATCTGATACCAATGGAATGTCTTGTCAGTACCGAATACCCATTGTGAATTATCGTCTCCAGAAAGCCAAGAAGTACCTGCCAGCAAATCCGGGGACGGCGATGCTGTGTGCGGGATGAACATGGTTGCGGTCACAGCCACAACACAAATAACGCCAATCAGTCCAGCCAAAACGAGAGGGAGTTTTGACTTTTTAGCGGGTTGCATTTCTGCCGCTGGCATTTCCGGCTCCAGCTCCAGCGGCTTACCCTCTAATTTGTCTACCACCATTTTATCAAAACGCTCCAGATTTTCCATATTGCGCTTTGTTGAAATAGTAATCAATTTTTTGTTGCCGCTGTAATAGGTGTATGTCATTCCCTTTGGAGATTGCTGGGCTTCCGCATATCTTTGATTTACGCCATAGGAAAGCACAGGGTTCAATAACACGCTGGCAACTGCCGCATCTATTTTCTCCCCGGTAGTATCGCCTTTCACATTCCTGGAAGTAATCTCCGACAATGTGACTTTTTTGGCGGGTCGCCATAAAGGATAAAAAGTGATGTCTGAACCGTTTACTTTTATGCGTGGCCGTCTCTCGTGATAGAAAGTGGAAATGGGAAGTATGATTGTTGTGGGTAGTACCAACGACACCACAAAAACACCGATGACAAATGCAAGCACATCATTAGATACACTGTTGATTGCAAGCCAGATTAGCGAACCACTCTCTCTGATAAGCGATGCAAATGTTGCAAGTATTACAACAGAAATCAAGATACACACAATCTGCATAACCCTTATCCATTTTCTTTTTCTCACATGGACTTCAAAAGACATTTCTGCTACCTCCGCCGATTATATTTGTAATATTTACTTTGGGACATAGTCATCAGGGCAAAGCGAAATCTTGATCCGCAGTGTGTTTTCTAAAACAATTTCATATAAAACATTTTCGATATATCTTTCACCTGTAATTCTTCTTCCGGTGATAAGACTTTTATCTATCTCGCATGGTAAATACACTTTATTCTTGTACGAAATCTCAATCGGGTTATTTATTGTTATAACCGGGCCATTAGTGATGAGTTGCCAATAATCGCACACAGGATATAAGCCCGTCACCACAGCATCAGATAGCAAACTTTCCATAATGTCGCCTCGGTCAATGCGGGATGTATGTTTTTCTATCCATATTTTCATTATATCTTTTAATTCATTTGTATTTACCGTCAATTCTGTTTCTTGGATGGGAGGAGCAGGCTCCAAAAACTCCGCTAATGTGTCTTTGATTTGTGTGGTAGCTCTCTCAATGTTCAGATAAAAAACGTCTCCGCAATCCTCTAAATGTTCGTACTTCCCATTTAATACACTCTCTATATCTTGAAGAAATGTTGAAAGTGTAGAAACACTTTCTGTAAGTAAAAAAGTCTCCAAAACCTCCATGCCCGGAGGGAGAACTATTCGCCACTTTACATTGTCATCTGTTTTAGAGGTATTGACAATCTTATATTCCATGCTCACTCCTCCAAATGACCTGCTATCTTTTCTTTCGTTTTAACAATCCATCCCCAAAGGCCCACAAGACCGCCCCGGCTACGATGATGCCAGCCGTCACGCCCAGCCGTATCAGCAAAATCTGTCCGCTGTGTTCCTTGTACCAACCATCGTCAAAGGCGTATACCACATTTTCCAGATCCGCCCCGTACTTGGCGCAGATGTCCTGCAAGTACGGCTTGGCGTATGTATTCACCCCCGCCCTTGCGCTGATGGGGAGTGTGACAGCTTTCCCCTTGGAGAGATCGGCGGCAAGCCCACGGTCAAACAGGGCCAGCGCGTGCGTGCCGTCTGGAAACTCGATGATGTAATATTCATTGTAGCCTGTCATCGCCCACAATGCACTGGTGGTAGCCTGGGAATAGTTACGGGTGCGGTGGCCCACCACGGCGGTACTGCTCCGCCAGCGGGCCAGCTCATAGACGTCAGTGGGGACGGCGTTCACCGGCTCCACTGTGAACTGCTCGAATGGGTACCGCGCCATGAAGTCCTCCACCCCGGTGACACGGGGGATGTCCGCCCCGGCCTTTTTCCCGGTGAAAGAAACGGCTGCGCCAGCGGCCTCCACCTCGGCCTGGGTCACGGCGGCCTCGCCCCGGCGGAGAAGTCCCTCCGGGCGGATAGAGAAGAAGATCGTCAGCACCACCAGCAGGGCCACAATGGAACCGGCGGTGTAAAAGATTTTTGAGCGCATAGCAATTCCCCCTGTGTATGTTCATCCCAGTCACAAACTGAATCCGTTTAGGTAGCTCTCTAACCAATCCAAAAAGGACATTTTACCAAGGCGTCCATACTGTCCCTCACCTTTAGCGGTAGAATAGGACAAGCACCAAATCTCTCCCGCCTTTACACCGTTCACGATCAGGAGATACGCTTGCTCTATCGGGAGATTTCGCTTTTTTTCGGTAGAGAGGATCAAATAACCACATTGAACCTTGTGACACATATTATCTGGGGCAGTGGATACCGTCTCTGATTTCGGATGCTGGCATTCATTTATAACGAAGGACCACATATTTTCCAACGGGAATGGCTGCCTGATCCGGGTTAAATCTTGCTCTGTCAACGGATTCATAAATTTTCCAGATGAATTGTCGGCAGGCGCAAAACCATTTCCGACTTTTGAGAGGAATAGGGAATACTCCTGCGGCAATTTTACTCCATAGCGCCGCTCTATCTCCTGGATTTGTTCCTCTGAGATAAGTGAGCGAGGCTTCAGCTTCTTTCTTTTGAGCTTTTTCTTTAACTGCTCAATTCTGTCATCCAGATCATTCGCACTATTATTATCATCTGGATCAATGTACCCTTTTGAAAAACCGCGCTTTACACAATCCAAAACCCAGTCCAGAAAATCCACAGATTTTCCTCGGCACATTTTCCAATCAGTAAACCCCCATACCTCACCGCCGCAAGGGCCATCTACTATCAGATGCCAAGTATATCCCTCGCCATCTTCTGGAGCGGTAAACGCGAAATGGCCGTACTGTGTTGCCGCAATTTTGCCTTCTGGGTCGGCTATACTATCGTATGTATTGTCATAGACCCAATCCCATGCTTCTGTGTAAGGGAATGGGATAGTTGCTTCTTCAAAGTCACATTTCTCTATAGGGTAAAGATACTGTGATAGGTGTCTCTGTCCAGAACTGTCTGGTAAAATGCCGCCATTTCCCACTGTGGTAATAAATGAAACATATTCTTGTGGTAATGTAATACGGTATTGCGCTTCGATTTTGCGAACCGCTTCCATCGTAGCTGGTGGATTCAATTCAATGTGCCGCTTTTTGAACAGCACAATAATTTCTTCGAGTTTGGTTTGGGACATATCAAACGCCTCCGCTATACGCTCTATAACCTGTGCATTTCCCTCTTTTGAATAATTTCTTGAAGCTCATCCTCAAAGGGAAGGCTCAACCCCGCCTTGTCCGCCGGTTCATCATCCAGCAGTTCCCAAGGCAGCTCTATGACATTGAGGTTGCAGGTCATCCCTCGCCGCAACGCCAGCTGAATGAGGGCCAGCCCTCGGCTGTCAAGAATTGTGGAACAACGGCTCCCTTGTCGGCGCAAGATTTTAATTCGTTCTTTAAGGGCTTTGTCAAAGACAGGCTGATCCTGGTAGGCGATGCCCCACATACATTGGAGGATTTCATCCCCAATATCTGTGGAATCCCTCGGAAGAGTTCGTTTCGCTTTTTCATAGTCACCCATCAAAAGAAGGCCCTCTATGGTATCGTCTCCAGTGACAGAAAGTGCCAGCTCCCAATCATTGGCGAGAATGGCATCTTTGCTGAAATTAAAGTTGTTCTTTTTGAAATTATAGGGGCCTGCACCGCTTCGCATCTGCGAAGGGAACCTTGCCCGGACAAGCCGAAAAAATTGGCTGGCAGTCAGAGCGGCCAAATAATACTGCCGTTTAGCTGCTGGGAAACTTCCATCAATGGCAAGAATATAATCTGCTTTATCAGAAAACTGATGAAACAAACCCACATAGCTATCTATGAGCTGGTTGTATCTGCGTTCATGGATGTCCTCTCTCAGCCGCTTGAAACAAACATCCATTAGTTCGGCCTTAAATGTGGCTATTCTTTCGGAGCGTTCCTGTTCCAACTTTTTTTCAATCGCCTTTGTGCTATACTTGGCGGTCATCGTTATCCTTCTTTCAATTTGTTTCCCCTGAGTATTGGACATGGCGTTGCAGTTGGTCAAATCCGTCATTTCCAGCTCCGGGAGGTAGAAGCCGACATATCCGGAGCCGCCGCAGGTCTTACACAGTTTTGTTCTTTTTATGATGATAATGTCTATGGTTTCTTTTTCCGTCGCTTCTCCAAAATCAGCTGGAGCCGCCGGGCTTCCCGTTCCTTTTCCTGATGTTCCTGCTCCGCCCACTGCTGCCTGATTGCCTCATACCGGGGTTCCGCCTGCTTCTCCCAAGCCCGCTCCTGGCTGCCCCACCGCCGGATCTCCGCCTGATACAGCGCTCGGTTGGCGGGGTCCAGCTCGATCAGCCGCTCCAGGTCTCTCAAGGCCCGGTGCCGCTTTGAGAAGTCCGTCAGCGCTGCCCTGGCCCGGAGAACATAGACGTCGGTAGGCTTCTCATAGCTGCCATACACAGGCTCATAGGTGGCATAGTCCAGAAAGCCCCAGGCGATGCTTCCTCTCAACCAGAATGCGCAGAAAGCGGCCAGCACTGCTAACCGCTGACATTGGGGATCGCACTCCGGGCGGCTAACTGTCTGCCAGTGAAATCTGACCGCCTCAATGATCTCCGCCGGGTCCTTCTCCTCGAACTCGAATTCCTTCACGCCGCTCTCCTCCAGCAACCGGCGAACATACTCCGGGGACAGTGCGGAGGGCAGCCTGTCCAGCAGGGCCTTCCCCTCCGGCGGCACTTCCGTGGAGACAGGCGGCAGCTCCCGTTCCAAAATCTCCCGCAGTTTGGGATAGAGCGGCTGGAGAGGCGGAGCCTCTTGCAGCTGATCGAAGGCCCAGGGGAAGCCCAGCCGGGCCATGAAGTCCGTCATCTGCCAGCAGTCACCGTAGGTGAAGCGGTCATCAGGGCAGGCGGTCTCCTCCATCGCATCTTCATCCAAATCGGACCAATGAACAAGATACCGCCGCATCATGCCAGTGTCCCAGGTAGGGAGCCAGCCCGACAGCGCCGCCGGATTTCCGGTCAGGCGCTGTTTTTCTTCCGGGCTGACAGGGCCGAAGTAGTCCGGAACGGTGTTGAAGTGATTTTCCTCATCTCCACCGTAAAAATCATAACCCCAATAGTCGCTATCGTAAATGTATAGCAGCATCACAGGGTTTTCTGAGGCGTCGGACAGGGCCTTTGCAAGCGGAGCAAAGCCCAGGGTGTCCCCCTCTATCAGAACCTGCGTGCCCTCATAGCTCTGCGCGTATCTGCACGCTTCCAGGTCTATATAAAACGCCGGGTTCTTTGCCGCCGCTTCCACGGCATCACGGGCTATGGATTCATCGCAGCCCGGGAACAGGGCGGTTTGCAGGAATAGTCCCATATAGACAATCCTCCTTCTTTATACCTCAGATGTAAAACCTGCCATCTCAAAAAACTTCTGTCTGCACGCCGGACACTCCGATGGGATCACCAGCGGACAGAGCGTTGTCTTCACATATCCGATCCGCATCTGCCGGAGGGTATAGCAGCACTCCTTGTTCCGCATTTCCTCATGCCTACCATCCGGGGCGTAGTAGGGGAAAGGCTGTCCGCAGCAAGGGCAGTGCCAAAAGAGTTTCGCCGTATGCCTCAGCCATCTGGCGAGGAAGGCCAGGGGCAGCAGCACAAAGGATACCATAGAGAGCAGGAACGCCATGGCCCCAACTCCCTCCAGCAGAGCCTTCTTGCCCCAGAGCAGCGCCACAACACCCGCTGGAAAGTTGCTGAGAACCAGCACCACAAAGCCTCCCCACTCTATCAGGAACAGCGCCTGGGCGAAGCGGCGGCACCAGCGAAACCGGGGCGGCATCTGCGGGTATATGTAGGAAAAGGGAGCAGCCCGGTTCTTCTGCTGCTGCCTATAAGCGGCAAAATCGTCTTCTTCACGTTTCATATATACCTTAAAAATCCTTGCAGGCTATTTTCTGACTTTATCGAATCGAGCCTCTATATTTCTTCCCATTCAACGCAATCTGACATTTTACCAGTTTCCACAAAGTCCTTCACAATAGTTTGTGCCAAGGTTTTGGGAATGACATAATCGTTATAAATCTGGATTTCCTCGGTAGGGGTGTTGGTATAAAATACGCTGATACCATCCTGGGGCAAATCTGTAAGAGTATCGTCAGAAAAAGCTATCAAGCTACCATCTGCCTCATTGGGGACGCAATGCACATAGGCATAATCGCCCTTCACCAGAACCGCTAAATAGGGAAACATCGTGTGCTCCGCAGCAATATAAAACTCATTCACGCCATCCACCGTCTGCTCCAAAGTTTGTGCAACCTCATCCCAAGTTGTGCAAATGTTTTTCCCACCGAAGTGGTGCATCTTTATCTTTTTCATAAAGAACCCTCCAACTGTAATAGAATTTTGTTCCATAGGGCCGAACAATCCCAAACAAAACTGCCCACCATAGTCCGCACTGCCCCGTCTGCGCTGTTGGCTCACTCGCCAGCACTTTCGGCAAGTGGGATCTCATAAACCTTTTCCTCTAAATACTCCCAGCTTTTATTTCCAACTGATTCATAGGATGTCCAGGCTACCCTGATCTGATTTTCTGAGAGATAAAACTTGGCACGATCCTCTACGCCGTTGCCATCCATATTGGGTTCGTCCACATAGTCAAAAGTGTAAACGGTATGCGACTCTGCCCAGTCCCCAGTGTCCCGGTAGTAGAGTTCCGCACTTTGGGCAGGCGTTTTCAGCAGACCAAACAGTTTTTCGCTCTCCGGCTCACCCGGCTTGTAAAAATAGCACCGCGTTTCCCTTGAAGTGATGTAACATTCGTTTTCCCCCACCTCGGCCTGGAACAGAATATCTCCGGTTTCCATATCCAGCAGCAGCAACGTACTTTCTTTCAGACAGCCATCGAGGTATCCAGAGTGATGGGGTGTGTTCCACAGTTCACAGCTCACCCAAACGGTATTTTCCTGATCACCCGCCTCACCGCGGACCACACTATGGCCCAGCTCCGGGTACTCATACAACACTTCGCCATTTTCATCCAGAACCCATAAATCATAGGAGCGGTTTTTCTCAAAATTCTCTGATTTCCCACTCGTCAACTGATAGGGCGCACCTTCCACCGGCACAACGTCTTCCCAGTCACACGGCCCGCGGGACAGGCCGGAGGGGTAGATGATCTCGTAAGATGTGCCCGACTCCGGATTGCAGCCGGTCAGCAGGGCCGGGAGCAGCCCCAGAAATAAAAACAGCGGTATCCATTTGCGAAATTTCTTCATAACCGATCTCCCCTATCGAAAGAAATGCTCCCATGTTTTTGGCTCACTCGCCACGGGTGGGGAAGTCGTGTTCTGAAATCACCTCGCCGCTGTCAGCATCTTTCACGGTCACATGGACGGCCCATTCATCACCGGAAACCCCGCATAATACTTGATACCGCCCCAGCATAACCGCCGGTGCAACCGTGACCACAGCAGAGTACCATATTTCCACAGAGTGATAAGTCTCGGCGTCCACCGAAACTGTAAGCCCCCAAGGGACTCCGTTTTCATCCAAATCTGTATAATCCGCCGCCGTTACAAATTCCTGCGAAATTTCAGTGGTAACAGGGTCACGCAAACAGCCCAGCCAATAATACGCCGCTTTCAGCTTTGGGTACTGTTCCGTTGTGAGATAGTAGCTGAAAGTGCCATCCTCATTTGCCAGCAGCGCATTGTAAACCGCCTGATTGGCCACTGTTGAACGCTGCTCCTTATCTTCCGCTTCCAGTTCCTCGGCGGTCTTTCCACCCAATAGCGTTTTGGGCATGGTAATGACGATCTGGCCGTCCTCATTTACCGGGGGCGTGAATGTATTTGTCGGCCCGTCCGCGCTGGACGCATCCTCCTGCGGCTTGCCCCCACAGCCTGCCAGTGAACTGAGCAGGAGCAAAAGCGACAGGGCAAGCGCGGTTCCCTTTTGGTATCGTCTTTTCTCTTTCATCGTACCTGCAAACCTCTCTTTCTTGGTGCTCAAAGCACATGAAGATCATCAATGATAAACGCCAGATGGTTTCCACGTTTCCTAATATCCAGCTGCAGCGTCAGGTCGCTCTCCCCATCAGGATACCAGAGGTTAATATCGACATGCCAGCCGGAGCCGTCCCGATAGTCATACACATCCGCCGATTCCTCAAAATAGGATTCCGGGGGCATAACGGGCAGCTCCTTGGGGTTGTACTCCTTCAAAACGCGCCTGATGTCCTGTTCGGATGTTCTTGAAAGAGCATTGCGATCTTCCAGCGGTCTATAATGGCCGCTGACAATGCACTCCATTGCGGTTTTGCATATCTGAGCGATCTTTCTGATTTCAGACGTTTCTTCCTTCCGCATCTGCTCACTCACCGCGGGTGGGGAAGTCGTGTTCTGAAATGACCTCGCCGGTATCAGCGTCTTTCACAGTCACATGGGCGGCCCATTCATCACCGGGGACGCCGCAGAGAATTTGATACATTCCGATGTAGATAGCTGGGCTTAACGTTACATAATAAGAATTTACCAGTGTAAAGCTCTCATACGCTTTTCTGTCAACGGATACCATAAGCGTCCAAGGTATTCCGGCCTCATCAACATCAGCGTACTCTGCGGACTTAATAAACTCCTGTGGAAAAGTGTTGGTGAAACGGTCAATCAGTTTTCCTGCCATATAGCATATTTCTTTTGTGCGCTGGAACTGTTCGGGCGTAAATATGTAATTAAAACTTCCGTCCTTATTTGCAGTAATATCTGACCAATTGAGTTGTTCTATTTCTTCTTTGCTCATTCCGGCAATATTTGCCTGATGCTGTGCCGCTATATCTTCTGCGGAATTTCCACCCGAAAGAGTAACGGGGAATGTAACAACGATATACCCGTCGTCATTTAACGGGGGCGTATATGAACTGGACGGTTCAACCGAGCTGGACGCATCCTCCTGCGGCTTGCCCCCACAGCCTGCCAGCGAACCGAGCAGGAGCAAAAGCGACAGAGCAAGTGCGGCCCCCTTTTGTAATCGTCTTTTCTACTTCACCATGCCTGCGAACCTCTTTTTGCTTTTTTCACCAATATCAAAACACACCACCCTAACCCATACAGCAGGACATAGGCCCCCGCCAGCGCAAAGATAGTGGTGTACTTTTGCCGGAGTCCGGCGGTGTAGCTCCCGGCGCTCTGCTCCGGCTCCACGGTGATGTAGGTCCTGTCCGCCGGGATACGCAGCACCCGGCGCTCCACGGTTTCTCCAGCCTCCACGACCCGCTGGCCGTGATCCTTAGAAAATGCCTCATTGCTCCACTTGTAGCCGCTGCCGTCCGTGGCCCGGTAGTAGACCATGTAGACGGTCTTGGTGGGGTTCATGCGGCGGTCACGGCTGCTGGCTCCGGTGTTCTTCACCTGGACCGGCAGAACGTCATAGGGCTGGAAGGTGAGGACGCCTATATCTTCGTAGTCCTCCGCCGGGCGGATGTCCGACAGGGCCTGCATAGCGACATACAGGGATGTCGCCGAGAGGATCAGCAGCAGTATCCCGGCTACAGGGATGATGGTTTTCAGTCTGCGCATAAGTACCTCCGAGCAGTATTGGGAACCATCCAATGGTTTTTTATACGCCGTTCCTGTTGGCAGGTGGTGATAGCGTAAATTCAATGTATCTTTAATCTATTCTTCCGTAAAAAGATATGGAACTCCTGTCCAAGTCAATTCTGGCATTTTATCTACCATGTTAAAATAGATATAAATTGTTTGTTCATCCCCCCAATATCCTGACTCCGGCAAACAGGTACATACCGTCATTTCATAATATCCATCGGGAAGTGCTATAATTTGATCTTGCGGAAAATCAGTGTTCCATTTTGACAACCAGAACAAATCGCAAAATTGTATAGACCCGCCTTGAACATCCAGTGCCAAACGGATTGAAACGGGGAACTTCTCCAATGTATCAATTGATGGATAACCCTTAAAAAAGTGAATATCAAAGCTACCACTTGACCCAGTACAAAAGGCTGTAATATCGCCCTTTTTGATATGATTTGCAATTTGCTGGGGAGATGTAAATTCAGACGTTAAAAAATCAGTATCTGGAATTACATCTTTCATCGTTTCTGCTGAAAAAAACACAATTCCCATTCCATCAATGTCCAAGTGTACTTTGTTGTTCATGTAGACATTTCCTCCTTGTTTAACTTTCTATTTCCACCTTGTCCCAAAGGGCCGAACAATCCCAAACAAAACTGTTCGCCATAGCCTGCGCCGCCCCATGCGATAAATTTTCACTACTCAGAAAACTCCGCCCATTGAACAGCAGGGGACAGCTGCCCTGTCTTTGCGAAGTAGATAGCGCACTCTGCGGCCAGAGCCAGATCATCCAGAGCAAAGCGTTTAGGTACAGGGGTCTGTCCGCCAATCTCCACAGGGGCATCCTCCTCCACGCTCTGATACTTCTCGTTAATTGGCTGGAAGTAGACAGGATCACCATTTTCATCCCAGATATTGAACGTGGGTGCGGCCCAGCCCTCCTCAATATCCATGGTGAAAAAGTCTTCTTCACCGTTTTCATCCAGGGAAAGAAGAAGCGAGCCGATCTTCCCGCCCCGGATTAGCTTGGATAGCTCGTCCAAGACCTCCTGTGTAATCTCGCTGCTGACAAAGCTCTTCCGGCCATACTCCAGAAAACGGATGGCAAAGACGCCAGATGCAGGTACAGGGATTTCCTGCGCAGGCACAACTTTATACTGCGGGAAGCTGTCATCCCGATAAGTGGGTTCGTCTGTGTATATCTTGCAGGACAGAGTATCCAGCACCTCGGTGTGGATCAGCTTCTTTCGGGCAGGGAGCGCGAGATCCTTCAGCTGGGTCAGGCCGGAGAGCAGGGAGCAGTCGGTAAAGCTGGTGAACCGCAAACTCAGTCGATACAGATTTTTCAGCTTGGGCAGAAACGAAAAATCATCAACAATTCCGGGCGGAGTGCGCTTAGGGAACTCCAACACCTGGAGGTTCGTCATTTCTTCCAGCATAGCCCAGTCTCCGGTTCTGGACTGCAAAAAATCCTGGATAGGAGCCAGCTTCTGCTTAGTATATTCGCTGTGCGGAACCGGAAAATCTTTATCCGCCAGACGCTTGATTCTCCTTAATTGGCCGATGTCTGTGAGCTTCTTTGGCATCATGGCGAGATCAATCCAGCACAATAAATAGGGGTTGGTACGCTGAACCATTTCTTCAAATGTCATACGATCACCTCATTCAATTATCATTCCGGCGCTCAGGCCGTCTTCTCCTGGAACGTCCACTGGGTATAGGACAGGGCATTGCAGTTGGTCAAGTCCGCCATCTTCAGCTCCGGGAGATAGAAACCGATGTAGAGGGTGCTGTTGCCGCCCTCCTGGACATCCTCTGGGGAGGAGACCAGCTACTACTGGAGTTACTTCGGCACATATCCGGAGCCGTTGCAGGTCTTGCACACCTTTCCGATATCCAGTTTCAAGATCCGTTTTGTAATAATGCCCGTTCCCTCGCAGTCCGGGCAGGGAACGCAATCACCCTCTGGCTTTGGCCTCACGGAGCCGGGATGAGCTTCTCTGTATTCCTCAAACTGCCCAAAAATCTGCTCCGCACTTCGCTTGAAATCTGCTGCTGTTGTGATGCCGATCCGTTTCAGCACCCCGGCTGCCTCCAGGGTCCGCTCAAAGTCTTTGAACCCAGCCGAGAACCGGCTAAGGCCCACTTTCCGCTGCTGTCCTCCGACCAGAATCACAAACATATACCCGCCTTGCCAGCCGGCCTGCACTCTGTCTCCTGGAATGTCTTCCCAGCGGAAGCGGTGCTGTTCCCGCCGGGAGCAGTGGAATATCACTGTTTCCGCATCATACTCCACCCATCCGGTTCCGAGATAAAGCGCACGATAGGCGGCGAATAAAACCAGTCCGCCGAACAGAACCGCTCCCACCACAAACAGGAGGCGCTCCTCATGGGACAGTGTAGGATCAAAGACGGCCAAGTACAGGAATAGACCCGCCATCGGCAGGAAAAACGCGGCGAAAAGCAGGATCACCACAATTTTAGAGAACATTCCCGCTGTGCATTTTTTCATACATTAGCCTCCCAGCTCCTCCAGCACCGGCATGGTCAGGCCGATGATTCCCTCCAGCTCCTTCAGAGCGGCGGGGTACTCCTCGTCCACCAGCTCAGGCAGTCCGGTGATCTCACGGAGCAGGTAGTAACCCTCCCACTTGCTGTCCGCGTACAGGACGGCCTGGCGCTTCTGGCCGTTCTCCTCATAAACGGTCAGCTTGCAGGCGGCGTCCAGATCCTCCCGGTACATCTCATCGTCCACGCCGTCCTCATAGGTCTGCCCTGTTGCAGCCAGCTCCTGCTGGCGGGCATCAACCACCGCCTTGGCGTTCTCGCCGGGGACGATGGTGGCGTAGACCCGCAGCCCATGGGCCTCCGCCCGGATTGCCTGGCCACCGGCGGAGTAGATGGGCGAATCGCTGTAGGGGACGTACAAATCCACAAAAGCGTCGTGTCCAAAGAGGTCGGTTTTCAAATAGGCCGTCGCCATATAGGTGCAGTCCCGCACCTCGGAGACGTGGATCTGGGACTGATAGTTTTCCTCTGTCACCGCCGGCCCCTCAAAGCGGACGCTCTCCAGGGTGAACATCAGATTTGCCAGAACATCCTCGCTCCGGTCGGAGGCGTCCTGCTCCGCCTCCATGGTGAACAGCGTCCCATCATCAGAGAGAACGGCGGCGGTATGGAACGCCTGACCGTCGGTGAGGTATACCGAAACGATATTGTACCGGGAAGTCTCATTCAGCGGGGTTAGAGGGTCCTGATCCAGATATACCGCGTCAAATCGGTCGTAAAGAGGGGAGATACGGTATTCGCTGATATGCTGGCTCAGGGTATTCCAAGCGTCGCTGGCGTCCACACCGTACTGAACATAGGCCCGGTATAGAGTCCCGGTATTACCGTCCAAGAAGGTGCGGCGGCTGTACTTGAAGCCGCTGTCCACCCGGAACCACACCTCGGACATCTCATATTCCGTGATCTTCTCCGGCACCCTGGTGGGAATGCTCTTGACCTCCGGCTGTGTGTTCCCCTCCGGCGTGGAGTCCGAGGTCTGGGGCCGGTTCCACACCGGACCAACAAGGGGCATATCCAATACCCAGATGCCAGCAATGAGCGCCGCTGTGACCGCAAAGGAGAGGGGAACGAAGATCCAGCGGGCGGGTGTAGGCCCCTGGGAGCGTTCCATGCCGGAGACGGGGCAAAAGTCGGGATAACCCTTGCTGATCCGCAGTTTTTTCCGCTTACCGTTTTCCGATTCATAGAAGCACGTCCAGCTCCAGTTGTCCTCCTTCTCCACCTGGAGGTCCTTCAGCTCCGTCAAGGCACCGGTACCATAACTGGGGGCTTCGCCGTCCAACAGGCAGCTGATCTCACACAGGACGTCCCATTTGATGGCTGCCTGTTTGCTGGAGGACTGGCTCCACCAGTTCTGGACGCTGCAAAATCTCTGCAAATCCACCCGCCACAGTTTTCCTCCGGCCCGGACGAACAGGATATGGAACGCGTTGCACAGCTGGAGCGTAGGGATCGACCAGCAGAGCAGGAACACCCCGCTGATAAATCCGCCCAAGACGATGGCGGTCATCCACCGGGTTTCCTGGATAAACGCGGTGGCGATAAATCCGCCCACCGATATGGCCATGATCACCAGCAGCGGTACAAAAACGCTCAGCCGCAGCGGACGCATCCAGTCTTTCTGCAGGGCGTAGAACTCCCCCTGGATGGGCGGCTGTTCATCCGGTTCAGCGGGGCCTTCCGGACGTTTGACCGGCTTACGGAGGCTGGAGATGAGGGTCGGGATTCCGCCGACCAAGGTAAAGAGGTATTGCAGCGCCAGTTCTCCCAGGAAAATTCGTCTCAGCTCACTGTCCTCCAGAAACAGCCCAATGCTCTGATAGATCAGAAAAAAGCTGACCTCCTCTGTGGCGACCTCCATCACCGCAAGGGCAAAGCACAGCTTGGTGGCGACGTAGGTCATCACAAGAATGAACAGCCCGGAAATGACCGCGCCCCGCTTGGTGAGCTTCCCTCCCAGCAGGGCATAGCCCTTAATGGCGCACACCGCCATCACCACGCCGGACACCGCGGACACATATCCCAGCTTGTTGAAGATCACAATACAGGCCACGCCGATCAGGGAGCCTAAAAACGCTCCCACAGTACCTGCGATCACATTGTCACGGGGGTTCTCCCGCTCCCATTCCAAATCCATACTTTTCCTCTCTTTCTATTATTGGCTGTGCCGGCCCAGGTCTTCCATCACAGAGACTTCGATGCCGCAGGTGGTCTCCATCTCCTTGAAAACCGCCTGATATTCGCTGTCCACCTCCTCGGGCAGACAGGTCATCTCCTTGAAGAGATAGCACCCCTCCCGCTCCTCTATGGCCACCAGTACCGTGACGCGGGTGCGCCCCCCGTCATAGTAGACCGTGAGACGGCAGGCGTTGTTGCCCTCGGCGTTGTAGGCGTCCTGGAATAGCGTCTGTTCATCGTACTGTCGCCCCGCCGCTTTCAAGTCCTGATACACCTGCTCCACCACGTCCATTGCGGTTCCCTCGCTGGGAACAATGGCGGCGGAGACCCGGAGGCCGTGGGCCTTGGTCATCATAGAGATACCGTCGTCGTAGTAGTTCATCTTCCCGCCGCAGGGCATGAAGGTATCCAGAAACACATCATACTCAAACATCCCCTCCGGCGCCTTGAAGAACGCCTGGCCGCAGTAGTTGAAGCCCATGTTGATGGCTGGGCGGAGCTGTTCCTGATAGTTTTCCTCTGTAATAGCCGGCCCGGTAAACTGGAGGTTTTCCAGCATATACAGCAGCGTACCCCGCGCCAGTTCCTCATCGGTATCGTCATCGTGGACGCACTCAATGATGATCAGCGTGCCCCGCTCAGACAGGGCCACGCCGGTGTGGGCAGTCTGCTCGTGTGGGAGCCGCACCGTCCGGAGATTATAGCGATAGGTGACTCCGTTGTCCCCCATGCCCCAGAGAAATTCCTCACTGTCCGGGCGGAGGCAGCGGACATTTTCTCCCTGCGTTCTCCCCAGAGAAATTTGGGCGGCTTCCTCGCCTACACCGTATTGCAGGGATATCTGGTAGGTGAGGCCGTTCTCCTGGTCCTCCAGCTGGGTTGTGGACGCCTGGAAGGCGTCATCCGTCCGGAGGATCAGGCCGTTTAAGTAGTAGTCCCCAATGACCTCGGGGGCGATGGCCTTGGTGACGGGTGTGGAATCCTTCGGGTCAGGCACAACAGACTCCACCGGGGGTGGCTCTGGCGGGAGAAGCGCGGCCCGGTGTTCCTCCCGCAGGCCCAGACCAAAGCCAGCCGACAGGCAGAGGGCGGTGATCAGCAGGGTGACAACTGGATTCAGCCACCGGACAGGCACCGGCTCTTTCAACGCCTGTGTATCACCGGGGACTGGACTGAAATTGGGATAGACCTTTGGGATCACATTGTGGACGCCGGCCTGATTGGAGATCACCCACTCCCAGGGAGTCTGCCGCTCCAGCTTAGGATTTTTGACCGCTACAATGGCGGAATCCCCGTTGGAGATCAGAGCGGCCAGGGTGGACAAAACGCTCTTTTTCCGCTCTCCGGGCAGACGGTCCCACATGGGAAGCAGCCGGGAGAGGGGGACCCACAGGTCGGCGTACTGAACGCGATTCGTGGGCATCCACCAGAGTTGTCCCTCCCTACGGACATACACCACATTGCGTGCGGAGAGAATACGTCCGGACGGGCCGGGAAGGGAGAGAATTGCCAGCAGGCTGAACCAGACGCCCATCAGGGCAAAATCCCACGCCCGATCATGTCCCAGCAGGGCCGGTATCCAAGCACAGAGAAACAGCGTCGCCAGCCACAGCCCCTGGGTGATGCGCCGCTGCAAAAGCCAGGGGCGTATCCATGCCTGACTGGGCAGGAAGACCTCCATGCCTATCGGAGGCGGCTGGGGCGGATTGCGGCAGGGCCCGCCGGCCCGCTTTTCCAGTTCCCAGCCCCGCGTTGGTTGAATATACAGCAGGCCCCAAGTGCAGAAGGCTGTTCCCAGCACACCGATCAGGCGGAGCCAATAGCGGTTCCCCACCATTTCCATACTGAGCAGGGCATTCCAGACGCCTGCTGGATCACTGGGGACGGCGGCAAGGGCAAAGCTCAGATGGTTGGCAAGGCCCCCCCAGAGAATCACTGGCAAAAGGGCCAGCACCGTCCCCCGTCGGCTGACTCTGCCGGCGAATAGGTCTCTGCCTCTGACCGCCCAGAACGCGATGGCGGTTCCACATAGGGAAGCGGGAATCCCGCCCGCCAGATGTGCCGCCGCCAGAAAGCAGTCCGCTCCCAGTGCCCCGCCCAGGAACGCCCCGGCCAGTGCCGCGGCAGTACGGGAAGACTGCCGCCCCTGTTCCCATTCCAGTTCCATGATTGCTGCCTCCGTTTTGAATATCTGCTGTCAGGGATAGCTTACCATACCCCGTGGATGGGTATCAGTTTCGTTTTAACTCTCTTTTGAAACAATCATTCCGTCCCGAATTTCCAGTTCGCCCAATTGATCCAATACATCATGCCGGTAATCTAATTCGTCCTGGTCCTCGTAGCCACGGAAATACACGGTTTCGATAGCGTCTCGGTTAAAGAAGAACATGGATTGCGGATCTACAATTCCTTCCGGATAGTAACAGGCAGAGTAATCATAAATGATATCAGAACCCGCCTGTGCCTGAATGCGTCCGCAAATCATAATCCGCTTGTTTCCGCCTTTCAGAAGAACGACTGACCCAATCGGCAGAAATTCATCTTCATTGTATTCAACAGAGGTATTGGACACCTCGCTTGTTCCCCCATTTTCTGGAGGATTACCAGATGGAGATCCTTGATTACTACAGGCCGCAAGCGATATAAGCAACGAAAGCCCCAGCGCAACAGCAAGTAATCTTTTATTCATGCTCATAGCAAATTCCCTCTAAACATAAGCAATACTTGATATTTATTTGTTTGGGCGCTTTATCACGCCCGGATATTCACTCCGCCCCCGCCGATAGCCGCAAGGAAGTCCCGCCAGCTGTCCGCGTACTTCTGATAGGCGGAACTGCCCAGGCTGGAGGGTTTGCCGATCTGCTCCATCAGCCGGTTTACACTTTTATCCAGCGGCGAAACCTCCTTGGCATCGGGAGCGGTGTAGAAGTTCTTCCAATAACTCTCCATGCTGATGCCCCAGCGCAGGGCCTGAGGATTCCGGGCAGTGGCCTGGGCGGTGATACTCTGCCCGTAGGAGGCCCCGGCGCGGATAGCCCCGGCCCCATCGCCGCCATTCTGCCGGAAGGCGTTCAGCGTGGCGTCGTAGATGCCCTGGAACACGGAGCGATCCACAGGGGCGAATGTCCCTTTGGGTTCGCCAGGGGCAAGGTGGCTCTCCCGTTGGGCAAGCGCCTGGTCCAGCGCCGTCAGCGCGTTTTCGTGCCCCTGAGCGCGGCTGTTCCGAAGCAACGCGGCCATGTTTTCGCTCACCAGTCCCTTGGAGATCATCGTCTCTGCCTTCATGTCCGCCAGGGACAGGCCCAGCGCCAGCGTTGCCTCGTTCCGCCCGCAGAAGGATGCATCAAAAATCTCCGTCCGGTAGCTTTGGGCGATCTGCCCGGCGGCGGCCAAGTCCTGCACCGAGTATCGGGCCTCGCTCTGACCGGCCTTGTCCGCCGCCCGGAGCTGGGAGGCGATATAGGCGTCGTGGTTCTTCAGCCATACGCTGTCGGGGCCGGTCTGCTCCACGGCCTCATGGACCTGCTTCAACGCACCCCGGTACGTCTCCTCTTTCTCCGCGAGAATGGTGGAAAAGCTGTCCCGGACTGCCTGGGCGTCGCTGTCGGAGAGACCCAGATTGTCCTGCAAAGCCTGGGTGTAGCCGTCGATCATCCCGGATTTCCCGGCCTGATAGACCTCCTCCAGCTTGGCAAGCTGGGCGGTCAGCTCCTCGCCGGTGTAATTGCGCTCCAGCTTATCCCGCGCCGCCACATAGCGGGAAGCCAGATAGTCCAGCCCGTCCTCCAGTTCCTCCGGAGTGGTGGTCTTGAACGCCTCCAACTCCCGCGTCAGGCCGGTCCAGTCCACCGAGCCGTCCAGACCGTTCTGCCGCAGGGTGTCCAGGTAGGCGGACAACTCCTCGTCGGTGGGCTTCATGGTGTAGGAGCCCTGTCGCACACGGTCCTGCATCCGCTGAATGCTGGCGGGGTCGAAGATGTTGAAATCAAAATTTTCCTTCTTCCACAGACCTTCCGCCGCGTCCCGGATGGAGTAGTCCTCCCGGTAGCCCTTGCGGTCGGAGAGGTCCAGGTGAAGCAGTCGGGCGGAGCCCTGGGACGTGCCGCTGCCGGAAGTCGCCGCGGCGCTGGGGTCACAGCGGAAGCCCGCCTGGGGCGCTCCGGTGGTAATCTGGTTGGTGATGTTGGGGACGTTTCCTAAACTTGAGATGTTCATAGCGGTTCCTCCTAAAAATAGATTCATATAGCCGATTGCAAAACCGGCAAAGTGCTTGCAAATCAAGCGTTTTCGGGTTCACGTTATATCTGACTTTCCTCCAGTTTGGTGGTATAATTGAGGTGAAGGGCAACAATAGACCAGCCAAAACAGGAGGAAAAGTCATGCGAAATAAAAGTGAGCAGATGTCGCTGTTCGACACCTACAAGGGCGTAGCCGCCAGCATGGAGGAGGATAAACCGAAGTTGTTCCGCCTGCTGGACGAACACATTGACTGGGATACGCTCGTGCCAGCCAGGTTCTACATGGCGTTTTACCAGAACACCGGCCGTCCGCGAAAGTATCCTCTGGTGGCGTTTCTGAAAAGTTTGGTGCTGCAGAAGATATTTTGCTATGTGAATGACAGCGTTTTGCTGGTCACCCTGCGGCACAGCCGGGAAATGCGGAAGTTCTGCGGATTCTCCAAGGTGCCTGACGCGGCAAAGCTTACCAGATTCAAGCAGGATTTCCTGCCATATATCATGGAGGTTTTTGAGCGGCTGGTGGAGCTGACGGAACCGATCTGCCGGGAGATGGACGCTGAGCTTGCCGGCAGCCTGATCTATGACACCACCGGGATCGAAAGCTATGTTGCGGAGAATAATCCAAAATTCTTTTCTTCAAAGCTGCGGCAAGCGAAGCTCATGGCAAAAACAAATCCGAATACCGACCCATACCGGGCAGTTTACGGTCTGCTCCCCGACTGCGCCGCCGCCAGTCCGGCGGTGAAACAGCAGTACATTAACGGCTATTTTTGCTATGCGCAAAAGGCAGGGCTGCTGACCAACGGCCTGGGGATCGTGCGCCATATCGCTTTTTTCGATGATGCGTTCAAGAAATCTCACCCCGAAATCCCTATTGACAAGTGCACGGATAATCCAGACGCAGACAAGGAACTCGGCGATTCCCGCACGCTGCTCCCGGTCCTCCGGGATTTCAAACTCCGTCATCCTGGTCTGCATTACAAAACATTTTTGGGCGACGCAGCCTTTGACAGCTATGATACTTACAGCGCCCTGCTGCGGGAGTTTCAATTTGAGAGAGCTGTTATTCCGATGAGCCGCCGCAATACCGCTGGCAAGCTCGTGGCTCGTCTGGATGAGAACGGTATTCCGCTTTGCCCCAACGATGGGAGCCAGTTGAAATTTCACAGCGTATGCGGCGGGAAAAACCGCTCCATGCGCCTCAAATTTATATGTCCTGAAACCGAACGTGTGAAATCTCCCAATGGTACGACTTGGCGCTGCCGCTGTGACCAACCTTGTTCTGCTTCTGCTTATGGGCGATGCGTTTACATCTATCCCGATGCCGATCTGCGTCTTTATCCAGGCATACTGCGTGGCTCCGACCAGTGGGCTGCGTTGTATGCCAAACGCACTGCTGTTGAACGCTCCATTGGCTCGTTCAAGCACGTTCTCGGCCTGGAGCAGAGAAAGACTTCTAATTCCCTGACCACCAATGCGGATCTATACCTTGCAGGAATTGTCCAGCTGCTCTGTGTTGTCTTGGCTGACGCGCTGCACGAACGGCATCTTTTCCGCCGTGTCCGCCGTCTTGCTGCCTAAATAGTCTTTCATACCTCGGATGCCCCCTCGTTGCTCTTTGCCGGTGAGGGGATGGTTTTTGTTTCCTCTTTCCTTAACCTCTCCCTGCGATTGATGAACCGCTCTTTTCCCTCGTTATCTCTGCGGACTTTCGCAATCGCCTAATAGATTCATAGAGATTGCAGAATTACCTGAATTTATTTTTCATCAGGTCGATAAACTGGAACATATAGAGCTATATCCTTTGCACTTTCAGAAAACCTCGGTGTGCTTAAACTCGTTTTATTTTGAAGCGGTTCTTCTGATTGCCTTTATCCCGACAGCAATGAAGAAGCCAATTATAATTCCGAGAAAGTTACAAATCCAGTCATCAATATCGAAACTTCTGCTGAGAATAAGCTGAAACAGTTCTATGTCCCTCCACAAATTCCGATTTAGCGTTCTGACATGAAATTATTTTTCCCTGTCCTTCGGATGCCGGACTGCCCACAGGATGAACGCTCCCATGATCGCAACGCCCAGCAGCGTCCCCACACCGCGCATATTCCAGCTGATGCCGATGGTCGCTTCTGCCAGGACGCCCACCGCAAGGGTGATAATAACCGCAACAATTTCCACTTTCTATTCCTCCTATTTTTTCATCAAGCCGGTAAATTGATATTTGTCATTCAGCCTAATCGGGAAACAAAAATATAACTATCGTACTAATCACTTGAAGTATAGCAATAAACATAAGCAGATACTTTATTCAATGCTTAAACTTTGAAAAAGGCAGCAACATCCAAGCAGACATCAAAATACATATGATGGAAATAGCAGCACAAATTCCAAATGCAATATATACATTGATTTGAGCGATTTTATCCAATAATCCTGTCAAATACAATATTATATGGACCGCTTGCAGAGTCCCTGCCACAATACATATTCGCTTACTATTTTCAGATTTGAAGGAATTGCGTCTTAACAAAATAAGTAATCCGACTATCGTTAAAACAAGTAAAATTCCAATTCCTGCGTAGACAGTAAAATTCATCATCTCACACCTATCTTCCAACGCTAAACCCAAACATTAGATGCAAATCGTCACTCCTTACCATGTATTGGAATGGTAGTAGATCGTTCCGGTTTGCGTTCTGCTTGACTGGCTACTCTTTCACAAAGAAAATACCTGCAATGCTGATGATGATCCCCAAGACAAAGAGGCCCAGCGCCAAACCTTCCGGGCCGCTCGTTTGAACATCTATAACGCAGATTCCCATAATGAACAAGCTGGCTAAAATAAGTATAATGCCGCTCAGTGTTACTCTCAAAGATTTGCTCATATTTCTATTCTACCTCATGTGTTTGGTTCTTTGCTGAGGTAAAAATCATTTTCAAAATATAGAATACAGTGGTAGACACAGTAACCCCAACACAATTCAAGATAATATCGTTTATATCAAAGCTACGGCCAAATACAGGTTGCAGCAGCTCGATCCCCAATGTAGTCACAAATCCAGTAATTAACGTCTGTTTCCATGTGCTGCTCTGTCTGAACAGCGGGTAGAGGATGCCAAAAGAAAGGAACATCACAATATTGCCCAAGTTCTCTGCACCGAAGTTGTGGAAGAAATCGGGGATAAAATCATACTCAAAAGTGAACCAGTGGTGACTCCTTCCGCTGGGCGCATGGTAAAAGAGAAAATAGTAAATGTCCCCAATGATGCTGTTAAAAAGCGTCAGGCATAGGAGTCCGGTGATATAGCAGACGAAAAGCGAAGACAAGATGATCCTTCCGGTGGAACGCCGCCGCCCCCGCCGGATCTGGCGGGCTGCATAGATTATCCCGGCAATCAGCGCAATAGGGAGTGCCTGCAAAAAGAAGCCTGGGTATGTGCTGAAAAAGAAATATTGAAAGTTCATATCGCTTGGAAAGTACATGAGGATGCCTCCAGTAAGGTATAAAATAGGCCGACTTATTCCACCGGAGCATTAGGGGATATATCGTGAGGGATGACTGTCTGGATGACAGCATTTACAGTTTCCCGATCTGCGTCTGATAGACGGAGACTCTGATGGCCCTGCTCCAGCCGTTCATTGAACGTGCCGCAGTCGGAATGGTAGTAAATCGTCCGGCCATCAAAGGTCAGCAGATAATCGCTATCGCACTTTGTCACATCAGGCATCCAACTGCCGCTATCAAGGATTTGCCGGAGTGTTTTTGCGTTCTCTGCTGACAGATCAAAGTTGCTGCCGCCCACCTGCGCCAGAGACATCTGTGCGGGCTGGGGAGCTGGAGCATCTGGAGTAATCTGCTGTTCATCATCCACGCCGCTCACTTCGTCCGGGCCAGTGACAGTGATATGCTCAATTTCCGCATTTCTGTGGTAATACACATTGACTGATGTGGTATCGTCCACCTTCCAGAAGTAGGCATACTCTCCCGGCAGTTCGCCGTCAGCCGCGCCCCATGCTTTTTCCAGGTCCGCCAGCGTACAGCCCTGTACCTGCTGGATCTGCTCACCGCCCCACTCCGCTCCGTTCTCTGCGATTTCTGCGAGAGACGGTATCCGGCTTGCTTTGGAACACGCGCAGAAGCTCAGCGCCAGGGATAGAGTCAGTATAAAAACAGTGATTTTTTTCATGTGATTGCCCCCTGCATAGCCAAAGTTCATTTTCAAAACACAGAAAATTAGAACGATCTGTCAAACACAGAATACAGGCTACTATAAAAACGTCCGCCACCCATTTCATGCAATGAACAATGTTGCGCTGTAAATCAATTTCAAAACGCGAAAGGGGGTGCTTAAAGTTTCTCCATCCATGTATGGAAGAATTTTTCGATTCCAACAGTCGCTCCGGCCAGCCCTACATGAGTGGTCGGCATATTATACTGGCTGCAATACTGCTGCACCAAGGAACGAGCCTGTGCCAGCGTAGAGGAGAAACTTTGGGTAAGGCCGCTCTTGCTCCCGGTGTCCATTTTGGAGAACAGCTCCGCCAAGCCCAATTCGGTTTTCACTGCATCACGGTTTCCAGCAGTATTTGCACCATAGGATACCGTCTGCGCCCAGGCGTGGGCACGCTTCACCTCAGCAATGCCCTTCTCATACAGCCGGTCCATGCCCTGAGAGAACATCTGCCCGATAGCGCCTTTATCGTTGCCATAGTAGTTGCCCAAGGCTTTGGCGATGCCCATTTTCGCAAACGCCTCGGTATTGTGGGCAGTCAGGGAGCCAGAGGTCATTCCACTAAAGGATTCCGACAGCTCCCGCCCGGTTTTCTGCATATCCAGCAGTTGGGAGATAGAGACCTCTGTACCGCCCACTGTGAGCGTGGTTTTGACTTTGCTGAGGTCCGGTGCTCCCCCATCTTTGATCTGCTGGGCCAGTTCCCGGACTACCGCCGTCATCTGATCCTGCATACGGTTTACGTCCGTTTGGTTGTAGCTGCCATTCGTGAAGAAATCCAGCGTATCCCGGACAAAGTTCACGTCGTTGATATTTCGGTGACGGAATACCTCGTTTTCACCAAGGGCAGTGTACTCCTGGGCGGCACTGAACAGGAAATCCGTGTCACGGTAGAAGAAGCCGTGGGTAGCTCCGCCAGAAGCGGCCGCCTTATTTGCGTCCTCCGCAGTAAAAACGCCAGGCTGGATGGTCTCCACAATCAGTCCCATGCCCTTGTTTTCCACCACCGTTTTGCCATCATAGACATCTTTTGTCTGGTAGTTGAAATGGCCAGAGAGATCAATCACGCTGTCCTTGTTTTCACGCCAGGCTTTGTTGACTCGCTCCTCCATCTGCTTCCAGCGTTCCGTCATAGCGTCGCTGTGGACTTTTACACCAGGCTCACCTGTGTCAGCAGGAGCGGGGCTGCTGATATGCTTGACAAAAGTACCATTGAACAAGTCTGGATGAAGCTGACCTGTAGGAAGAATGGTTGGCATAGACATTATACAAGCCTCCTTTCTATGAGTTTGAAATGAATGACCGGTTTTTTGTAGTAGACCTGTAGGCTGTGCTTGGCAGATCGTTCTAATAAGAATCAAGGAATTATGTGTATAACAGGGTTTCAGGCACTATGCCTGCATATCTACGCCCTGTCGGTAGCCGTCCAGAATGCTGGTGTCAAAGGGCTTGCCCCAGTCCCAGCTGGGGTCCTGCTGGTGGACGTACTCGCCCAGCCGGGTGGCCTCGCTGTGGAAGATTTCATTCAGCGTCCAGGACGCACTCAGCCGCTGCTCCGGCGCAAGAGACATGGTATAGTCCCGAATGACCTTGCTGATGTCCTCGCCATCGCTGACCCCGTAGCCGTTCTTCATGTGGTCAAAGGCGATCTGCTTGACCTGCTGCACCACACCCTCGTCCACAGGGACGAGCTTCCGATAGTCGCCGGCATCGTTCAGGCTCATGCCGGGCGTGCCGTAGGGGTTGACATGGGGCTTGCCCTGCTGCTTCTGGGCCAGCTCCCCGATGCGCTGCTGCTGGCGGTTTTGTACCATCTGTGTGATTGTCATAAAAGTAACCTCCTGATGATTTGATGATTGCGTTTCACTGATGTTACCCATTACTCATAAATAGAATCTATCATCTGCTTCAGCTCCTCTATGGTGATGTCACCGCTGATACAGCACTCTGCTGGACCGTTGGCCCAGAGTGCCACAGGGCGTCCAGCATTGGTAGTAAGCAGATGTGTGATGCCCCCCGCTTCGTAGGGAATTGGGTCCCCTTCATCCTTTTGGAAATTTCCGAAACTATCATATACACGTTCTTCGTCTTCCAGGTAAATATTTACTTGGATCACCAAAGGATTTTTTTCCCACTGATACAAAGCATAAAATATGATGAGACTACCTTTCGCTGCCGCCTCTATATCTAAGTGGATCTGCACAAACTCCTCCGGCAGCCATTTCGGAACCACAGGACGATTTATACCATAGGCTGTCAGCACCTCCTGGAGATCGGTATACTCTCCCGGTTCCTCCGGGATATGGAGGTCGTCCGGGTCTATGTATTCGATCTGCCCCGGTGCGAGGGTGATCTGCTCTGCCGTCCACTCGGCCAGCATCCGCCATATATCATAGCCAGCGGCGGCGGTTGCCACTGTGAGCAGCAGCAGGAGCGCTACCAGCGCCGCGACAAGCTGCCCGGTCCGCAGCAATCTGTGCCGGGCAGGATGGTCAGCCTGCCGAATCAGATGCTTCATCTTTCGCTCAAACTCCGGGGAAAAGTCATGCTCCGGCAGTTCCTCCAGAAGATCACCGTACTCCAGACGGGCCGCGTCCAGCATTACCCGGCGGGCCAGGTCGTCCAATGCCTGATCTGTCATGGGAATCCCTCCTCTCTCGTTGTGTCGCTCTGGGGCGTGACTGCCCGCCAGCCACAAAATCCCCCTCTACTATGATTAACGCAGCGAGAGGCCGGATTCTCACAGAATTTTCAAAAATTTTTGAAAAAATTTTCTCTGCGCTTTTGACGCCCATATCCTGGTTCCTTTACGGGCTAAGCAAAAATCCGCCCCTCACTATGCTTAACGCGGTGAGGAGGCGGATTCTCACAGAAAAACCCAAAGTATCTGAAAAATTTTTGCGGTCTTTTGGCGCGGAGGATATTCTACGCCTCCAACAAGAAGCCCTCCCGCTCCACAATATCCCGCAGAAGCCGGCGTCCCCGGCTGATCTGGGTACTGACCGCCGTTTTACTCAGGCCCAGCTTGGCGGCGATCTCTCCATCGGAGTAGCCGGACAGCAGTTTCATCTCCATGACGGCCCGGTAGGTCCGGGGAAGCCGAGCAAAGCTGTCCACCAGCGCATGGTAGTCGCTGATGGACTCCGACGGCTCGGCAAGGCCGTCCCAATCCTCCAGCGTGGCTTCTCCTTTCTGCTTCCTCTGGAGCGAAATGGCCTCATTTCTGGCGATGACCGCAACCTGCGGGGCCAGATCCTTTGCCGGAGTGTTCTGAAACCTGGAAAATTTTTTGATGATTCGCAAAAAAGCGTTATGCACCGCGTCCTCCGCATCCTGGCGGTTGTGCAGGATGTCCTCCGCCACATGGTACATGAGGCCCCGGTATTTCAGATAAATCTGCTCAAACCGCACTTTTTCCTCCGGCGTGTCGAGCATTTGCAGATAATAGACCAGCATCGGCAGTCCCTCCCCTTCCCGGAATCTGGGCATGGTTCAGGTATATAACCTCTTATCTATTATCGGCAAATGGGGCGAAAAGTTAAGATTTGCGGGGTTAAGGGGGGGTTATGCGCACCTATGGCGCATCCGGTTCGCTGGGTTCGTCTGGAATTACCTTTTCTATATCTGCGGAATACTCTTCACCCTGTTCTGTGTTCCTGTGTGGATCAACGTACCCGTAGTCCCTATTTACTTCGGCATTGCCTGTAACATACCATGCAGGCTCGTTACCGTCCTGGGTCTGGAGCGCAGAATGACTGAGCCGCTTGCCTCCCTCGAAAAAGAGAATTTCCGTCCATCCAATACTATTTATCTCGCCTCCAACCAAGATAACATGGGCAATATGTTGCTCATCAACAAAATCATAACGAAAATAGGTCGTTTCAGAGCAGTATTCCGTAATATCTGAATTATCAAGGGTGAAGTAAACTCGCCCGTCTCTTACCTCGGCCATGTCGTTGGCAACTCCCGACACAAACAAGTGGTTGTCGTCCCACTCTACAGAGCTGCCGTTCAACATCTCAAAAATCATTGGCATGGCAGTATAGCCCACCAGCATCAGTACCGCTACTGCTGCCGCAACGATCATCCATTTATGACGGCTATATGTTCCCGCCTTGCGTCCACAAATGGTATCCTCGCTACGCTCCAGAATATCGTCATCCACTGCACGAACAGCGGTGTATATGTCTATGCTTCTCATGAATACCCCTCTTTCGCAAGTTTGAGCCTGAGTTTCTTCCTGGCCCGGCTGAGGATCACCGAGACATTGTTTTCCGTCAGCCCGTATTGTTCAGCGATGGCGGCCACCGGCTCGGTGAAAAAGTACCGGCGCACGACCACATTCCCGTCCCGCTCCGGGAGGCCCCGAACAAAGCGCCGGATGCACTCCTCCAGCTCCTTGACCTCGTATGCCGCCTCCGCGTCCGTCCCGCCGGCCAGACAGTCCGCCAGTTCATCCAGAACAAGAATGATCTCCCCGCCGCCGCGTTTCTCCGCGCTGCGGGCGTTGAAGCGGTTGACGGACAGATTGCGGGTGATCTTTGCCAGGAACATCCGAAGCACGTTGGGCTTTTGGGGCGGCATCGCGTTCCAGGCGTGGAGCCAGGTGTCGTTGACGCACTCCTCGGAGTCCTCCGCGTTGTTCAGAATGTGATCCGCTATGGTGAAGCAGTAGGCCCCGTATTTGCTGGATGTCTCGGATATAGCGTCCGCGTTCTTCTGCCAGTACAGTTCTACGATCTGGCGATCCTCCATGTAATCCCACCTCTCTATCCTCTGAAGGTCCCTTCACCCTATAAGACAGCAAAGGACAGGAAAACCTTACAATTATTTTTTAGAAAATTTTCCAAGGATTATCAAAACTGATTTACTGTTTGGGGTCTATTGTATCAGACGTAAAATGCAGCGGCAAGTTCTTGTCCTTTGCCAGATTTTCTACATGGATCAAGCCCTTTTTCTCTCTTTTCAAAGCGTACTCCGTCAGTTCCCACGCATTGCTGACCGTGTATCGGACGTAGGCGATGAGGAACTGGCTGTTGTCCACCATGTATCGGTTGGCCCGGACGATTGCCAGCTTCCGCGGGACTGTCTCCATCCCTGGAGGATAGAAGGAACCGTCGAAACCGGCGGGGGTAAAGGGCCGCTCCGCCGGGTGATAGGGCCGCAGGTAGAATAACAGGATATCCGGGTGCTGCTTCTTTGCCCTTCGGACAGCCTGTGCGGCCAGCGAATCAAACTTCCCATATGCTCCAACTACAAACTGATCCACACCATGCTCTATGATACGCTTCTCTACCGCGGCAGACAGAGCGGGGAGTAAGCTGTCCGGAGCATCCCGGTGTCCGATGAAAAAGCAGGTACTCATAATTCTCCTCCATGCTCCGCGCGGAAGCAAATTTCTTCTCTGTTTATATATGCCTTAAAAGTCTGTTGCGTTTTAAGGTCATTATAACATAGCCAGATTGCACTTACAATACAAGTATCAAAATTCAGGAGGATACTTGCGGCATGATTGACTATAAAACAGTCGGGCAGCGCATTCGAGCGGTCCGCTTGCAAAAGAAGCTGACACAGGAGAAGCTGGCGGAGGCCGCAGGGGTAGGGGTCACGCATATCAGCCACATCGAAACCGGCAACAGCATCCCCAGCCTTCAGGTCACGGTGGATATTGTCAACGCCCTGGGCTGTTCTATGGACGAGCTGTTTTGCATGGAGGTGGACCAGGCCCAGCGCGTGCGGGACAGTTGGCTGGCAGAGCTGGTGGCCGATTGCAGCGACGAGGAAGCTAAGCTGATCACCGACACAGTTCTTGCGCTGAAAACCTCCCTGCGGCGGCTGAACATCATGGAGCGGTAGGCTGCTTTCTCTGCGTTTCCTCCCGGCCATCTTTTTACAGGCTTGCATATCTATCAGGAAGATGATATACTAAGGGCAGAACAATTACAGGGAGGGGACAGCTATGACAATCAAACCGTCCACCGCGCTGCGCAACGAGTATCTGCAAATATCGCTTTTGGCCCGAGAGTCCGGCGAACCGATCTTCATCACCAACAAGGGCGAAGCCGACGGCGTTTATATGAGCATTGAGGCGTATGAGGAACGGGAGAAGATGCTGGCTCACCGGGCAAGCATCCTGGCGGCGGAAGCGGCGCGGCTGGCAGGCGCGCCGGCATTCACCCAGGAGGACCTGGATGCCAAGGTGGAGGCGCTGCTGAATGGCAAGGCATAAGCTGGCGTATCTTCATTCGGCGGAAACAGACATCTTGGGGATCGTACAGTTCCATGCCAGCCAGGTTGGTCCCTCGTCCGCCAGAGAGATTTATCGTTCTATCCGGGAACAGATCAGACGGCTTCGGGATTTTCCGCTGCTTGGGCCGCTCCACCCAGACCCGGAGCTTGCGGCTCTGGGCTATCGGAAGATAGCAGGTTTCAGTGTAATATCCAAGAGGTGAAAGTCTGATGGCAGATACATTTCCATTAAAAGAATTGCGCCAGTTGTTGGAGAAGGCACGGACAGTAGACGCTGATCTAAAACAATTTGGTGCGAAGAACCATAAGTACCAGTGGAACCCACCGGCAGCCCTGTCGGATGTTGAGGAATTTGAGCGGGAGTTTGGGGTCGCTCTGCCGGAGGGCTACCGAGACTTTCTCCTCCAGGCGGGAGATGGCGGAGCCGGACCCTTTTACGGTTTGTTTTCTTTGAAGCAGGTCCGGGGCTGGCTGGGATGGCCGTTGGAGCCGGAGAAGCCGCCTGTCCTGCGTCCCGGTATGAGCGAAGTGGAGACGGACGAAGAGAAGAACTGGAAACGGGGCTGCATTCCCATTGAGTCCGAGGGTGATACCTATTTTACCTGCCTGATGGTGACGGGACCGGACTGCGGGCGGGTGGTTTACATAGACTACGAGGGTTCCTGGGTGTTCTTCCCGCGGGAGCCGGATTTCTTGTCCTGGTACACCCGCTGGCTGCGGGATACCGGGAACGGGTATCAGCGGCTCGGCTGGTTTGCCACAGATTTGGCCGGGGATGAGGAATCTCTGTGCCGGCATTACCAGTGCGCGGAGTCCGAGGAGGAACAGTGGCTTGCGATTGTCAGTATGCAGAAGTTTCCTGCACTGTCCCAAAAATCTGTGGAGTTGGTCCGAACTGCGATGACGGACCGGCTGACAATGCCGGATGCAAGGGGTGTTTTGGAACTGCTGCACCGCACAGGGATAGACCAGTGGTTTTTAGAGTGGAGATGGGAGGCTGGACTCTATCCGCAAGTAGTCAGAGAGGTTTACCGTCTTGCGTTTCAAATGGATTTACCGTCAAAACCTATCATCAATCGTTGGTGGAGACGGATTTACCAGCAGCTGTTTCAACTGCCGCAGGAGGTGTGGCACAGCGCCTTGGAGATTCTGGCGGAGAGCGGAGAAGTCAGCTTGTCGGATGTATCCGGTCTGCTGGAATATGCGGAAAGTCCGGTCAGAGACGATTTGCCGCGGGATTTCAGGCTATTTCCTGATGCGGAGGAACACATCGACATCTGGGTGAAGCTGTTGCAGGAGCCCCCAACCAGCAACACACTGAACTCCACTCTAATCGTTCTGCCGCTGGTGCGGGATGAGCGGCTTCTCCACGCGCTCCAGGCCCTTGTGGAGGAGTACCCCAGTAAGGCGGCGGTTTCTGTGCTTGCGGAAATCGAACACGAATTTCTCAACCCTCAATGGCCGGGGATTCCCCGCCCATACTGGCTCCAGCTGGACTTTTGGCAGAAGGCGGACTTGGGGATAGACCGCACGCCCCCGCCAGATGGGATTGCTCTGCATCCGTTTATTGCGCTGGGAATGGAAGAGGTGTTTCATCACATTCCATCTACCGCTTATGATTGGAACCGGGATTTCGAGAGAATTAAGACCCTGAAACTTATTCCATCCGAAAAAAATATCCGTGTGTGGAATGCGAAAATACTCAAATCCGATGGGATGAAATCAAAGGAGAAGGGCAGCAGAAAGGTGATTATAGAGAGTCCGTGTGAAGAATTTCCGCCAGACCCATTCTATTTTGATTTACACGATTGGTCTACAATCAGCCGGATGCCAAACCTGACTGCGCTGATGATTGAGGAGGTTTGTGTGGACGATTTTTCTTTCCTGGCTGGCTGTCAGAATGTGAGAAAGCTGTCCCTTCGCAATACCAACTTCATGGACTGCCGTTTGCTACTGGAACTAAAAAATCTACAATCGGTGGATTTGAGACTGTGCCATTTGACCCACAAAGAGGCACTGGATAAATTGCAGGGAGTCCAAATAGAGTTATAGTTTTTTAATGGCCTATCCCCTTGTTCACTTTGGTGAATAAAACTGGATGTGAGACTGGGAGCAACGATGTGCCCTATTGCCAGTGTCAAAACGGTAGAGGCTGGTGACGGCTCAACGTATAAATGGCTCGGTTCCGAGGGAAACGCCTATACGGATATTGCTCCCGGCGTCGAAATGCCCGTTGGAATTGTGACCTTGGGCAAAGACCAGAGCATCGTTGTGTCCCTGAGCTGTGAGGACCCCTCCGATTGCTCCGTAATCGAGGTGAGCCTTAAAAAAGCGAATTCCAGCGAGAAGCTGGTCATCAAAGAAGCGGGCGGCGATTACGACAGCCTGACTGCAGAGCGTTCTGTTGAGGAGAGCGGCGAATATGTCCTATATGTGAAGAATACTGGGAAAACCAGCGCGGGCTTCTCCATCAGCTATCTTGTTCGGTAAGCAGTAAAGCCAACAGTGCCGCCTGTGCCATATGGCATGGGCGGCACCTTTTCATATTGTAGCGGCCAAGAGCAATAGGGAAAACTGAATCGTCCACGAGGCCACCAAAGTAAACGGGGTGCGGGAGCAGGAGGTGGAAATCTATCTGAACTTTACTGGCAAATTCGATCTGCCCGAACAGGAGGAACAGCCGGAGGAAACGCCGGTAAGAAAGCGCAGGAAAAAGCGCCGCCACGAAATGACGGAGGAACAGCGGGCGGCAATTTTGAAAGGCACAGCCTACGAAATCAGGCCGCAGGAAGCCGGAGCCGCCCATGCCACAATCTGAACCCCACCGAGCCGCCATGCTGAAAAAGAGCGTGGCGGCTTTTCCATTCCTATCCATTCCAGACCGAAAAACCGAAAGGAGATTTTGACAAATGGCAAAGACCAAAATTGAGAAAATCGCAAGCATCGAGGAAGAAATCAAGCAGCTTGAAAACAAGAAGAAGCGGCTTATCCAGGAGCAAAAAGAACAGGAGCGCAATCCGTACTGCTTTAGCGTGGGCGGCGTGGGCGTGAAAATCGAATTTGCCGAGGGCGGCCCCTCCCTGCAGGAGACGCTGACCGCCTTTCTTATCCGTCAAAAGAGCGGGCTGTAACTGCTGTTGCGGCCCGTTCCTACTTCGAGACAAACTGTCCCAAAGCATCGACATCCTTGTTGATTGCCCCGGGCAGAGGTATAATATAAGTGTAATGTGATAGGGAAGGAGGAACAATGGCACGAACAAAAAACAGAGGGTATCAGCAGACTTTGGCCCCTACCTATACGGCCCGGCTCTGGAAAATGGGCGGCTACATCCGGCTTTCCCGAGAGGATTTACAGAAAATCAACCGGGGGCTTGACGATAGCAACAGTGTGAAAAACCAGCGCGACATTCTCAATGATTTTCACTTCAACCATGCGGAAGAATTTGAAAGCTACACCGAGTATGTGGATGACGGCCACACGGGAACCGATACGGAACGCGAAAGTTTCCAGCGGCTTTTAGGGGATGTGATGAGCGGGAAAATCAACTGTGTTGTGGTGAAAGACCTTTCCCGTTTCGCCCGGAATTACAGCGACGCTGGCAGTCTGATTGACAACCTTTTTGTGCAGATGGGCGTCCGCTTTATCAGCTTGGCCGAGGGCGTGGACAGCTACCTAAACCCGGACAGCGTGAACAGCATCATCGTTCCGATAACAAACGTGATGAACGACCAGTATTGTTATCAGACCTCAAAGAAAATCCGGCAGGTTTTCGATTACAAGCGGCGCAACGGCCAGTACATAGGCTCTTTTGCTCCCTACGGCTACATAAAAGACCCCAAAGACAAGCACCAGCTAATCGTTGACCCGGAAGCCGCTGAAATCGTCAAGAAGATTTACGAGATGTGCCTGCAAGGTACGGCCAAACTTCAAATTGTGATGTATCTGAACGACCACGGCATACCCAGCCCCACGGCATACAGAAAGCTAAAGGGCCTGCCCTACTCCCCGGCTATATCGGACGCTCCCATGTGGGGGAACAAGATTATAACGGATATTCTCAGAAATCCTATTTACACCGGGGATTTAGTACAAGGCCGCCGCCGGGTGAAAAGCTACAAGGTACACCAGATTGAGGCTGTGCCGGAGGAAGAATGGGTGCGCGTCCCCGATACCCACGAGGCCATCATCACCCACGAAACCTTTGACCGGGTACAGGAACTTCTGAAACGTGACACCCGGACAGCCCCTAAAAAGCGGGAGCTCCATTTATTCAGCGGTTTTCTGAGGTGCGCGGACTGCGGCAAGGCCGTGACCCGGAGCCAGAGCGGGAAGAATGTTTATTATTCCTGCTCCACTTACAAGAAACGCTCCCGGACAGCCTGCACCATGCACTCTATCAAGCACAACCGTCTGGAGGCCGCCGTTCTGTTCGCTATCCAGTATCAAGTGAGTACCGCCGTTTCCTATTCGGAAATAGTAGCCCATATCAATGCGGCTCCACTGAAAAAAAGTCAATCCCACCGCCTTAACGACCAGATTGCCGCAAAGGAAAAGGAATTGACGAAAATCACCCGCTACAAGCAGTCACTGTATCAAGACTGGAAAGACGGGGAAATCACCCAGCAGGAATACCGGGAAATGAAAGCCGATTATGAACGGCAGGCCGCCGGGCTCTCGGATTTGCTGGCCCGGCTGACGGCTGAACGGAAACAGCTTTCAAACGGCGTTGACCAGCAGCATCCCGCGCTGGTAGCCTTTGCGAAATATCAGAACATCGAAAAGCTGACCCGCGAAATCCTGATTGAATTGGTAGACCATATCAAGGTTTACGAAAACGGCAATATCAGCGTTCATTTTAAGTTTGCGGACGAGTTCCGCCGGATTGCCGAGTACATTGAAATCAACACCACTGACACCGCCGAGGCGGGCTGACCCCCGCCAAAGCACAAAATCCCTTTGGCAGTGTGTTTTCCTAATAAAACGCAATCATAGCTTGGCGGAGATGTATTCCGGCCTTGCACCGTATGCTTCCTGGTCTACAACCTTTACCTATAATGAACAAAACTCCACGGGTTCTTCTGCGACCGTAGGCGTCAACATCGGCGCAAGCGCTGGTGTCCAGAATGGACAAAACCAGTCCATCGCCCATACAGACGGCACCACGGACTCTTCCAGTGATACCACCACCGATTCTACAAGTGAGGGCACCTCTGACTCGACTGGAGACACCGTAACGGATTCTGCCAACAGTTCTATTACGGATACGACTGGTAGCTCGGATTCTATCAGCAATGCCCACGCAGAAGGGTCAAGCACTTCTATTACAGGTACTTCTGGCGAATCAAATACTGCTGGAGGAAGTACTTCAATACCGATTATAGGCGGCATTGAGGGGAAATACGATCATGGATGGAACAGCAGTACCGCAGAGCAAGCCGGGACAAATCTGTCTGATACTGTAACAACTGGAACGACCCAAAACATATCTCAAAGTATTGCAGAATCCACTGGTAAAGCAATAGCAAAATCAGCCAGTCATGCAGTGACTTCAACGGTTGGACGATCTGTAGCAAATACACTGGGGCGTGCTGTAACCAAGTCCGTTGCCAGAACAGCTGGTGCTTTTAGAAGTGTAAATTTTGGTGCGAATTTTGGCGCAAGTTTTGCGAGGGCCTCCAACGTTACAGCAACGATTGGCAAGAGTGAGGGTATCAATCAGAATTTCACAAATTATAACATCAAGCATGCTTTGGAAATTCTGGAAGCACAGATGAAGCGGCTTGAACTGAGCACAGCTTTAGGAATGTGGGACTTTGCCGCTTATGTGATGAGCGAGGATTTGAATGTTGCCAATAATGTAGCTCACTCCTATCTGGCGCTTACCCAGGGCGAGGAATCCTATATGTCACAGGCCGCTATCAATCTGTGGCGCGGCGATATGGGTGAGGCCAGCGGCGATGCAAAGGAAATCTGCAACTATCTGCGGGAACTACGCCACCCCCTCTTTGGCCTTAACCCAAATGTCACAGCAGAAACCCCGACTTACAATGTTTATCCACCTATTGTAACAGCCACAACAAACCTTTCCGGGAAAGAACTGGCATACTCGTTAAACTTCCCAAGAAAATCCATCCCCGGCCTGCCTGTCATTGAGTGTGCTGAATTTGGACGTAATATTGCTACCTTTGACATTATTCCGGAATGCAAGGAAAAAGTTGAGATTGGCAATATCTTTCACATGCATCATGAGGAAAACGTCAAGGTTCAACTTGCTAAGGAGTCCTTATCCTCTCACACATTTATCACTGGCAGCACCGGCTCCGGAAAGAGCAACACAGTTTATCAGCTCCTGAACGAGGCTTTGGAACAAGGCGTCCAATTTATGGTGGTCGAGCCAGCCAAAGGCGAATATAAACACATATTTGGCTCCGACCCCGATGTTTCCGTATTTGGTACCAATCCAGCAATTACCCCACTGCTCCGCATCAACCCGTTCAGCTTCCCGAAAGAGATTCATGTTTTAGAGCACCTTGACCGGCTGATCGAAATTTTCAATGTGTGCTGGCCCATGTACGCAGCTATGCCTGCTGTTCTGAAAAACGCTGTGGAGAAATCCTACGTGGATTGTGGCTGGAACCTTGTCCGCTCTATCAACAAATACGGAGAAGATCTCTACCCGTCATTCGCCGATGTTGCTCGTAACATAAAGGAGATCATTGATACCAGCGAATATGACAGCGACAACAAGGGTGCATATAAAGGCTCTTTGCTGACTCGTCTGCAATCCTTGACCAACGGTATTAACGGGATGATCTTCACTTGTGATGAAATCGCAGATGCAGACCTGTTCGATAAAAATGTAATTATTGATTTGAGCCGTGTGGGATCTTCTGAAACCAAGTCGTTGATTATGGGTATGCTTGTCCTGAAACTCCAAGAACATCGTATGGTAACGGCCACCGGTATGAATGAAAAGCTGAAGCATATCACCGTCTTGGAAGAAGCTCACAATCTGTTAAAGCGCACTTCTACAGAACAGGCATCCGAGAGTGCGAACCTTCGTGGTAAGAGTGTTGAAATGCTGGCAAATGCCATAGCTGAAATGAGAACATACGGCCAAGGCTTTGTCATTGCGGACCAGGCTCCTGGGCTGCTTGACTTGTCGGTCATTCGCAATACCAACACCAAGATTATCATGCGTTTGCCAGATCGAACTGACCGTGAGCTGGTCGGACGAGCCGCTAACCTTAATGATGATCAGATTACCGAACTGGCGAAATTGCCTTGCGGTGTGGCTGCCATTTATCAGAACGAGTGGGTTCAGCCGGTTCTTTGCAAAGTGACGAAATATTCCGGAAAGCAAATCAGATATACGTATACTCCAAAGGAAAACGATGAGCATTTGGATGTAGAAGCCGGTATCGTGTCTGAATCCTTGTTGGACTGCATTATGAACAAGGAACTGCTCCGTAAAGGAACTCGTGAGGGTATGCTACGGCTGAAGCGGATGGTCATTCGCTCCAAGCTGGATACATCCATTAAGAAAGACTTCATGGAGTATATATCTTCTGACGATACCGAAGCTGTCGAAGCTCTCCGCCAGTTAGTTTATAACTTCCTGTCTGCCGAAGAAGCAATCAAGGCATCGGCACATTGCAATGAAATCACGGATTGGGTACATTCCGTGGTTGATGGTCTGAATCCGTCTATCAAGGACTACTCCAAGAAGCAGATTGACCTTGCCCTTGCTCTGATCCTGCATGAACAGGCGATTCGTGATGCGGCTTATAATGATCTGTTGGTTCACTTTGTAGAAATCTATAAAACAGAAGGAGGTGTGTTCTGATGTCAGAACTCCATAGAAAATCTGAAGTAGCTGATGTTGGGAAACCAGAAGTTTCGAGTTTCAAGGAAATCAAGCCCGAAACGGATATGACGGTTTCAGAAGCCAAATCCTTCGTTAACAGTCTTTTTAAGGAAACGCATGATGCTTCGGATGGATATTATAATTCCTACGAAACCAGAAGCAGTAACATACCTGTTGACGGTATTCGTGGCCAATGGGAGGGAAAACGAGGAGAATCCAAGTACATACCATCCAACGAAACGGAAGAAGGCAGAGCAGCACGGGACAAGCTGGCTGAAAAGGATATGGATGGCGTTGAGTATAGATACGCTGAACCAGACTTCTCGGAATGTGCCGAAGCAACTGTTGAAATTGATGATATGACCGAGAACCGTTTTGATTATACGGATGCAGATGGAAATGAGAAGCAAGGAAACTTCTCACAGGCGGACGCCAAGTGTGCGGAGCAATGGAACGCCATTGAAAAAGACGGAAGATCCGACTGGACGGCAGCAGATGTCCGTGACTGGCGGCGTGAAAATGAATGTTCCTGGCATGAGCGGTGTGATACCCGTACAATGGACTTGGTGTCAAGAGATATTCATGGTTACTTCGGACATTATGGCGGATGTGCAGAGTGTAAAGTGCGTGATGCTACTAATGTAGATGGAGGTGGATTCGATGAGTAAGTGTAAAATCACTATTTGGGACAGAGCCTTTGATCTGTCCGTTGCATATGAGTGCTACTCCGGAGAGGAAATTCTGGAAAGTCAGAAGGAAGCCTTTGCAATGGTGGAAGATAATGCAAAGGAAGTGGCCGAATCTCTCGAGGCTGTCAAAAAATATGTGCGTAAGACCGGTGCAGGTCAGCTTGCGGATGATGGCATAGAAAACATCTTCAAGTATGTTATGCCGAAAAGCATTTTTGTCCCGCACACTAAGAAACATCGCATTGCCGCTATTATGTGCAGTTACAAATTCGATATGGAGCATGGTATAGCGGTAGTGTTTGAAAACGGCAAATTCAAAAAGGTGGGAACACAGGATATTGTTCTGTAATCTGAAGCTGGGCGGGAAAGGAGTTTTGGTATGATTCGGTTTCACGATACAGTGGAGAAAAAGGATAATTCGGAACTTCTTTCCTCTACCGCTTTCCAAGACATAAAACCAACTGGCTCTATGTCCAATGAGGAAGCTCTATCGTTCTTAGATGGATTGTTCTCGGTTGATTCAGAAAGCTGGGATACATCTTCCATAGATGAAGGAAGTCTGCTTGCCGAAATCTTTGGACGATTTGAGGATGAGTTTGACTTTGATTTTGAGCTGGATGATGTAATCCAGGCGGTATTAGACCGCTTTGAGGCATCAAAATGGGAAAAGCTAACTGAAAGCGAGAGAATAGATGCAATAAGCGAATTAGTTGCTGTCATTGGCGAGAAATTAGGAATTGTCGAAGATCCGGAAATTCAGTTTTATGACGGATGTGACGGTTCTTGTGGGGCATTTCTTCCGTGTGAGAATAAGATTGAGATCAATCGGAACACTTTGGATGACCCGCAGGAAGTTGTTGATACCGTAGCCCATGAAATGCGCCATGCCTATCAACACCAAAGGGCTGAATTACAAGAAACATGGCAAGACACGCTATACAAACTCAATTTTGAGAACTATATTTCACCTATTTCTCTGGCTGACGGGAAATACTTATTCTTCACCGATTATCAAGATCAGCTGGTAGAAGCCGAAGCCAGAGCTTTTGCAAACATCTTTACAAATAAGGAGGCCGCATGATGAGCAAAATTATTGAAACCTATTATAAGCAGGCCAATGTAATGCCCCTCCTGTTAAAGCAGAAAATGCTCAAGCTCCAAAGAAACACGGACATCCTAAAGGAATTTGAATATTGGATAGAACATAATGAGTATTTGCAGCCCGGTGTTTCTGTGGAGGGCTATACTGCCAAATCTCTTTCTGAACTGTCAAAGTATACTGATGGTGAAGCTGCGTTTATGCTCCTTATTGAATTGCGGGAAACTCCAGAAAAGACACTTCGCAGGATAAAAAACGGATTCAAGATTAAGTGAGGAGGCATCATATGATTAACTCTTATTAGGAACACGAAAACGAAAGAATATTGACGAAAGCACGAAAAAATACATTGAAACTGTCACATTACGCAGAAAGCCGTCCTTGAAAATAGGGCGGCTTTTTTGCGCGATATGGCCGGGGCCCACTGGGGGCCGCCCTATCTTGGTTATCAAGGCGACCCCCAGCAGCCCCCGGCTATTCCACCCGAAAAGTATAAATATCGGGGCAGTAACTTCGAGACAAAATGTCCCAAAGCAATCGTTGTCCCCGCGCATTTTTACATAGGGGCTCTGGTGGTATATCCCCCGTCGCCGCCTACTATTGAGCACAGGCGGGAGCAGGCGGTCAAGGGTGCGTAGCACCGCCGCTTGCGGCGGCTTGCCCTTGACGGCCCGCCCCGGCTGTGCCACCCCTCCCGGCACGGCGGGGGATATATCCTCCAGAGCCGCCCCCTTTCCCATGAATGGGAAAGGGCGGGGGGATTGGGGTGAACGCGCTGTAAAACCGCTTATTTTCCACGGCTGGACTGTTAGCATTTAGGCGTTTGAAACCCGCTTGTATCAAGGGGTTCCGGGCGCGTTCAGCAGGGGGGCGGTATGTTTATATGTCCTGTGCCCTATTCGTTCCACAAAAGCTAACATTGGGTGGCTGGACTTTGAGACATTTTGTCCCAAAGAGCCAGATTTGGGGGCCTTGCTAATTGCATATAATGATTAAAATGTCCTTAATTTTGAGTAGAGCTATTGACTTTCTGTTGTGATGGCTGTATAATCAGCCTGGCTATTTAGTACAACTAAATAGCCAGGCTAATGAGAGGTGGGGAATATGGATAATCGGTATGTTCAGCAATTCAAAAAAGGCTCTCTTGAAATGATGCTCCTATGCTTAATAGGATGCAAGGAAACTTATGGCTACGAAATTATTACAGCACTAAATGATAAAGCATCTGTTTTAGGGTATGCAAAAGAGGGGACGATTTATCCAATTTTGTACCGTTTGCAAGAGGCCGAACTAATTCAATGCCGTTTAGCTCCGGCCGCTGCTAATGGAGGGTCAAAAAAATACTATTCTCTTACTCCAAAAGGAACGGATATTTTGAATGAGTTAATTTCATTTTGGGCGAACTATACGGATTGCGTAAATAGTTTTATAGACAGTTATCAACACGCGGAGGTAGTGGAATGAAAGAGCGGTATATAAAGCAGGTCAAAAAAGAATTTGGCTTATGTTTATCAAACAAAAAAAGAAACGAAATCATACGGGATCTAAACGAGATTTTTGGTTCTGCATTGGAACACGGCGAAACGGAACAACAAGTCATTGAACGCTTAGGAACTCCAAGCGATTTTGTCAAAAATACGATTGAACAATTAGGCACCAATAGTACCGCACCAAAAAGACAACGGGGAATTATATCAAGTGTAATTTTTTTGCTTGTTGCCGTTGTTGCTTTCTCAATTTTCGCTATCGCACAATTTGGGAAAGCACCGAATAATGCAATCGGAGCCGCGGATGCGATGACAAATATTCAAGTTGAGGGCGCTTTAGGGATAGACATCGCAAAAATAATGTTAGTAATTGGGCTAATCGCCATTGTGATTGCTATAATCCAAATTATTCGTACCACTTACAACAGCAGGAGGTAACTTATGAAAAAAGTTGTATTAGTTTTATTAGCTATGATTATTTTGTCGGCGTGTTCTTCTCAAGATACACCACCCGCGACAACAGACGCAAATGAAAGTGCTCAATCCCCTAAAATAAATATGCTTGACGAAGGCGTATGGCCCACAAATACATACACTGATGGACTTCCTATCCCCGCTGGAACTGTGAGTTGGGCGGCACTTGATACGGAGCACGAAAATTGCAGTATCAATTTGGTAAATATAAGTGAAACAGATTATAATGACTATATGGAACTTCTAAAACAAGAAGGCTTTTCTGTAATTGAGGATACATCCGAGGAAATCAAAGGGCAAGATTATGTTTCTGTTGGTACGCTCTTATCTAATGGGGAAAAGGGATTGGGCATCAGCTATATTCCTAACAGTTTTACAATTTATATTTCCTTTGTAAAATGATATATAGCAGTTGTATCTTTGAGACAAAATGTCCCAAAGCTGGGACGGCGCCTTTCGTAGTGCCGTCCCGGTTCTTCCCTCTATGGCAGGCCGCAACATTGACCATCTGCCCGGACTGACGGACGGGCGAAACGATAAGGAACAGCCGCGACAGCGGCGGTGACGCAGCCAACCTCTTTGGGACATTTTGTCCCAAAGAGCCGGGTTTGGGGAGGCTCCCCAACAAGCGTTTTTGACGGCCCCCGGCCAGTCAAAAATGGCAAGTGTGGCCACACTTGCCTTGCTTGCCGTTTGTGGAATTATATAAATTGCGCGTTTTAAGGCATGGCGCGGATTTTATACCTTTGGGACAAAATGTCCCAAAGCTGGGGCGGTACTGTTCACAGTGCAGCCCCCTTTTTATGCCCAGCGGCATCCTTGCTGATACCCCTAATAGGAGTTATAATATAAGTGTAATGTGATAGGGAAGGAGGAACAATGGCACGAACAAAAAACAGAGGGTATCAGCAGACTTTGACCCCTACCTATACAGCCCGGCTCTGGAAAATGGGCGGCTACATCCGGCTCTCCCGCGAGGACTTGCAAAAAATCAACCGGGGGCTTGACGATAGCAACAGCGTGAAAAACCAGCGCGACATACTCAACGATTTTCACTTCAACCATGCGGAAGAATTTGAAAGCTACACCGAGTATGTGGATGACGGCCACACGGGAACCGATACGGAGCGCGAAAGTTTCCAGCGGCTCTTGGGGGATGTGATGAGCGGGAAAATCAACTGCGTGATTGTGAAAGACCTTTCCCGGTTCGCCCGGAATTACAGTGACGCGGGGAGTCTGATTGATAATCTGTTTGTGCAGATGGGCGTCCGCTTTATCAGCTTGGCCGAGGGCGTGGACAGTTACCTGAACCCGGACAGCGTGAACAGCATTATTGTGCCGATAACAAATGTAATGAACGACCAGTATTGTTATCAGACCTCAAAGAAAATCCGGCAGGTTTTCGATTATAAGCGGCGCAACGGCCAGTACATCGGCTCTTTTGCTCCCTACGGCTACATAAAAGACCCCAAGGACAAACACCAGCTAATCGTTGACCCGGAGGCTGCTGAAATCGTCAAGAAGATTTACGAGCTGTGCCTGCAAGGAACCACCAAACACGCGATTGTGCTTTATCTGAACGAACACGGCATACCCAGCCCCACGGCCTACCGGATGGAAAAGGGCCTGCCCTATTCTCCCGCCGTGGCTGACAATCCCATGTGGGGAAACAAGATTGTCAATGACATTCTGAAAAACCCCATTTATACCGGGGACTTGGTGCAGGGCCGCCGCCGGGTGAAAAGCTACAAGGTACACCAGATTGAAGCTGTGCCGGAGGAGGAATGGGTGCGCGTCCCCGATACCCACGAGGCAATCATCACCCACGAAACCTTTGACCGGGTGCAGGCCCTCCTGCTCCGCGATACCCGGACAGCCCCAAAGGGCCGGGAGCTCCATTTGTTCAGCGGCTTTCTGAAATGCGCTGACTGCGGGAAATCCGTCACCCGGAGCCAGAGCGGGAAAAATATCTATTATGCCTGCTCCACCTACAAGAACCGTTCCCGGACAGCCTGCACGATGCACTCCATCAAGCACAACCGTTTGGAGGCCGCCGTCCTGTTCGCTATCCAGTATCAAGTGGGAACTGCCGTTTCCTATTCGGAAATGATAGCCCATATCAACACGGCCCCGCTGAAAAAAAGCCAATCCCACCGCCTTAACGACCAGATAGCCGCAAAGGAAAAGGAATTGACGAAAATCACCCGCTATAAGCAGTCACTGTATCAAGACTGGAAAGACGGGGAAATCACCCAGCAGGAATACCGGGAAATGAAAGCCAATTATGAACGGCAGGCCGCTGGGCTCTCGGATTTGCTGGCCCGGCTGACGGCTGAACGGAAAGAACTCTCAAACGGCGTTGACCAGCAGCATCCCGCACTGGTAGCTTTTGCAAAATATCAGAACATCGAAAAGCTGACCCGCGAAATTCTGATTGAGCTGGTAGACCATATCAAGGTTTACGAAAACGGCAATATCAGTGTTCACTTTAAGTTTGCGGATGAGTTCCGCCGGATTGCCGAGTACATTGAAATCAACACCACTGACACCGCCGAGGCGGGCTGACCCCCGCCAACGCATGAAAAGCCCTTAAAATACACTTTCCTAATATGAGGCAATCATATAGTAGATGACGGCGATTTCTTGCGCCTCCAGCTGCCGCTGGTGAGCTTGAGGAGGATGTCAAACTCCAGCTGGTCAGGCAGAATGGCTCCATAGGCGATGGTCCGAGCCTTATCCCAGACGCAGCAGAGCTGCTGTGAAGCGGTGGAACAGTGCCTCCAGCGCTGCGGACAGCAGTTTCTGCCTCTTCTTCAAAGGTCAGCGTCCGGGGACGGGTGAAGACCCGGCCCAGCTGTCTGACATATTTTTCGGGATGCCTCCCCATGCTCCGAATCAACGAATTTGGCATACCTCGCAAAAGTTTTGGTGTGTATCTTATGTGCGGCCCCTCCTGAAAAGTATTTTTACTTTTCAGGGCTTCACCGCACATTTTTTGCGATTTATCAAGCTTTTTTATATCTTTTTCTCTTGGATTCTCAACTTAAGGGCATTACTCATAGAAAGTGTCAAACTGGGCAAAGTCTGTATTTTCATAGCGTTCGTCCTTAGTCTTCTACTCCATGAAGCGGTCCAGGCCGGAGGTAGTGGTGCCCGCCCGACTGGCGGAAAGGTCACTGATGACGCAGATGGCGTTGTAGATAAACAGGGAGGGGATGTCCTGCATGTAGTTGCGTAGCTGGTTGTAAGTGTTCTCCACCCCTATGCCCTCCCGGGAGGGGCTTTTCAGCTCTATGACCACTAAGGGCAGGTCTCTGTTCAGGTGCCAGGCTATCCAGAAGCACCGAGTTCAGCAGGAGACTGAAGTCCATGCGGTTCAGGTCTGGGCGTAGATGTGGGTGTAGACCATTTGGACGAACAGCTCGATGACAGCCCGTTCAAAGGTAGCTTCAGTAAAATAAACGGGATATTAAACCAGCCCTTTAGAATCGAATTGGAATTTTTGATTTGAAAATAGGAATCTCGGTATCATTTGTTCCCCTTAATCCTTTAACATTAAGTAACTCCTTGATGCTACTTTTAGCTATTTCATATTCGGTCATAGGTGCCATCGTAATACGACTAATAGAATATTCTGGAATTGCAACTTGCATAAAAGGCACAACTAGTCCGTTTTTTACACAAAAGCCTTCTTTCAACCGCTGATTATATTGTCCAAAGTACTTCTTTGCTTCATCTTCATTATGGGGGATCCTCTTTTCTGCAATGGAAAACAGGAAGCGAAACTCGTTTTCTGATCTAAAGCTTTCATCTTTGAAGAAGGGACCACGCAGTTCTATGTAACTTCGTACAGAAATTGCCGCTCTTTGCACGGACTGCTTATCAGGCTTTTTTGTGATAAAACTTTCGACGGCTTTTGCCAGCTCTTCTATTGCTTCAAACTGTAGCTTCTTTTTATATAATACATTCCCATAGTAGATTATAAAAGAATCAACAGTTCCATCGTGATCCACATCAAATGTTTTAAGAAATTTTGGAACAGAAAAGCCAATATTATACCCAGTATATTTCCCATTTGAGGCATAATAATTCCACATATTCAAAGAATCGGAATCATTACTTGTGCAAAAAATAAAATTCCGTTGTTTTTCCATTCTTAATCCCAGAAAATCTTTGTATCGTATATCTTGGATTTCCAATCTTTTAATTTTATTGTAGTCATTTTCCTTGAGCAATTCATTTACAACATCTATAAAATGTTGATATTTTTCTTTATTTTCATCACAAAATTCAAGAAGGCGTTTTACAAAAAAGAAAGACTCTGATTTATCATTCATATATCGGAGGTCTGAAAATCGTACAGATTTTCCTTGTACTATAGAAAGAAATGCCTCTGGTGACGTATAGTGGTACACAATAGTAGACTCAGTTGCTCCAGCCATGCTGTCAGGCGTAAATTCTTGGATAAACCTTGAATTGAAATTAAGCTCACTGTTCATAAACTCTCACCTCAACATTATCTTGTGTTCATGGGAGGATTGCAGTCCGGTGTTTCATTAGAGTGGGAGGATATATCACACAAATCGGAATTTAGCGGCTTAGGACCGTATACCAGAAACATCAATCTCCCCAGCCATAAGTTTAGGTAACAGACAATCTTTAAGGTTGGCGAGGTTTTTACAATCAATCATATTCTGGTAGGGATGGAGTACCACCACCAGCGTGCGCACGACACAGGACGGGGTGTAGAACTCCCGGTCAGCTTGTCCTCCTGCTCGGCAAACTTGGACATAGGTGCGATCCAGAATGTCCTTTTCACTGCCGTGCTCGACTATCCGGATGTTAGTGAACAGGTCTACCACATCCCCCAGCCGCCGCTTGTCCGGCTCGGGCCGGGCGAAGTTCTTGAGGAGGATGTCCTTTAAGCGCCTGTTTTCTTCTCGATGCTCCGCATGGCATCGTCAATGGCGATCCCGATGGACTGGGTATGGGCCGCCTTGGCAATGACGCTCCACCGAGCGTTGACCGGGACAAAGAAGAGCCCCTCGGCGGTGTATTCGTCCACATCCTCCTCAAAGCCCTCCTAATTTCGGTGAAAATTCCCTCTATTACATTGTAATGGAAAAACGGCGGGAATTCAATCCTCAACAATTCCCTGTATAGACAAAGGACAGATACTCTCTCGCCACATCGGCCAGCCGGTACACCCGCTCCACCGGCGTGGGTGCCTTGTCCGCCATCCGGTACCGGGGGAAGAACCGGGACAGGTGCAGAGGAATATTCCGATCCACCGATGCCAGCCACTGGGCCAGACTCCTGACCTCCTCCTCACTGTCATTTTCGTCGGGGATCAGGAGGGTAGTCACCTCCACATGGCACCGCTCCGCCGCCAGGACGATGGATCGCTTCACTGTCTCCAAATCGCCACCCAGCCTCTGGTACCACTCTGGGGTAAAACCCTTCAGGTCGATGTTGGCAGCGTCAATGAGCGGAAGCAGTTTCCGCCAGGGCACCTCCTCAATGGTGCCGTTGGTGACCAGTACGTTGACCATCCCCCACTCATGGACCAATGCGGCGCAATCCCGGACGTACTCATAGCCGATCAGCGGCTCGTTGTAGGTATAGGCCACCCCGATGTTGCCGTAGGGCCGCAGCTCCAGCGCCTTGCTGGCCAGCGCCTCCGGGGACACCTCCGCCGTCTCAAGCTCCCCGTCTCCAGACATGGAAATCTCGTGGTTCTGGCAGAAGGGACAGCGCAGATTGCACCCAAAGCTGCCCACGGACAAAATCTTACTGCTGGGGTGGAACCGCCGCAGTGGCTTCTTTTCAATAGGGTCCAGGGCCAGGCTGGTCACCTTGCCGTAGTTCAGCGGAATGATTTTGCCATCCCGACAGGCCCTGGCCCGGCAGAAACCGGTCTGTCCCTCGGTCAGGTCGCAGTGGTGAAAACACAGTTCACAAATCATGTGTGACGCACCACCTCAAACCGCTCCAGGGTGTACTTCTCCCGGGCGCTGATGCCGCCCTTCTGCCGGGCGATATCGATCTGCTGCTCCACCGTGTCTACTCCCTCCAAATCGGGCAGCAGCAGACCCCGCCGGCCGCCGCAGGAGACGATGACGCCGTACTTTTTCACGTCCAGCTCCGCCGGGGAGACGATGGGTTCCGGCTGGCCCAGCACGTCCACGCTGTACTCCAAACTGTCAAGTTCCGAAATAGTCACCGGCGGGAAGCGCGGGTCTCGGGCGCAGGCGGAAACGGCGTTCTGCACGATCTCCCAGGCCACGCTTTCAGTAGTCGGCCCGGTGGTCCCGATGCAGCCCCGGAGCTGGCCGCGGGCGTGGAGGGAGACGAAGGCCCCTGCGGCCTGGCCGGTCATTTCGTCAGGCAGGCCCTTCGGCAGCTGATCCAGCCGCTCTCCTGTTTTCACAAAGGTCTCCAGGGACAGCCGGGCCAGTTTGACCCAGGGGTCCTCGGCGGCCTTTTTCTCTGCCAGACGGACACGCTCCAGTTCTGCGCACTGTGCACCAAACCAGCGGTCCTCGTCCGGGCCGGTGACGGCAAAAGTAGCTACCCCGTAGCCCACGCCGGTGACGCCCTCATAGCTGAGGAGTTTCGTCTCCACAGCCTGTCCGTCCAGCGCGCCGGCCATGATCTGGAAAGAGCGCAGGCCGCACTCCGCCGCCCGGTCGCAGAGGACGGGGTCCATGGTCAGAAAGCGCAGGAAGTCCCCGGAGGCCATCGCATCGGTGATCTGCTGGTCAAACTCCGGCCCCTCCGGGGCGAAACCGTAGGGGCCGTCGTCCCTCAGCTTGTGAGACAGGTCGCCGCTGGCGATGAACACCGCTCTGCGGTCCAAGCTCTCCACAGCCTGGGCGATGCACTGGCCCAGCCGGTAGTGGTCCAGCGGCGAAAATCCGGACAGGCCGATACGGAGGATGGGGCAGTCCACCCCGGCTTCCCGCAAAAAGTACAGCGGCACGAAAGTGCCATGGTCCAGGTACGGGTCCCGTTGTCCCAGCGTCCCGACCTGGAGGCCAGCGGCTTCCCCACAGCGGACGATCTCGTCCCGCAGCGGGGCGTCGTACTCCACAACCATCTTTGTCTCAGATGCGCCAAAAGCGGACATATCCCCGGTGGCGCCCCGGCCAGGAGAGATGTGAAAGTAGTCGGTGTACATGATCTGGTGGGGCGAGGTAACGATCAGCACCTCCGGCTCCCAGGCCACCGCCTGTTTTGCGGCAGTCCGGTAAGCGTCGATGGTGGTCTGTACCTCCTGCTCCCGCCCGCGTCCCACTGCGGGAATGATCAGCGGCGGGTGAGGGACAATCACTGCTCCAAGAATAGACATGTCAAATCCTCCTTACCAAAATAAACTGCACCTGTGTCTACAAAGATAGGGCCCCGCTCACTGACGGTTCAGTTTCTCTCGTAGCTGCTCAATGATCTGTGCTTTCAGCGCCGCGTCGATCTCCGGCGTGATCTGCTCGATCGCGGCATCCCGGTCAGCCGCCGCCTGTGTTGCCCAAGCCTTGAAGTCCGCCTCACTCATATTCCCCTTCATATAGCGGGCGTAGTATTTTTTGTACGCCCGTTTGTAGAGCTTCCAGGTTTCCTCGTCCTGAATCTTCTTTTCAAAGACCACCCGCGCCCCTGCCTCCCGGCAGGTCTTGCTCTCCTCGCCGGGCGCAATGCGCTCGCAGTACATCGCCCGGTCTCCCTGCTCATGAAGGAACCATCGTCCGCACAGACGGCACTGCCGGGGCGCGTTGCCACGAAGGATTGCCTTACCCAACTCCATGTAGAGGAAGTCATGCAGAGAAGAAAAAGTGTACCGCTCGGCCATAATTCCGGTATTCGTTCCTGTAACATGAAAGGCAAAGCACATGGAATTGCTGACGGACTGCTCCTCGGGATAGAAAAAGGAGTCTGAATCTATCGCACGTTCTCTCACATAGGGCTGGAGATGACTGCCGAAGGTCTGGAGCTGATGCTCCAGCTCATGCATCAAAGGAATGCCGTCGTTGGAGACAGGCCCAATATCCTCTCCGATGAAAAACGCAGTCACCGCAGCGCCGTACTTAAATGGGCCCTGGTCTCCAACCCAATATTCTGTATCACCAAAGTCCACATTCAGCGGGAAAGTCAGTTTTGGAAAATCCATCCGAATTTCTCCTCTCGCAAAATAGACTATTATTTTATTTTTATCTATTGACAATATTGCTCTACTGTGTTACGATAGCCGCATCTGTGAGTAGACTATATCACATCCGAAAGGAATAGTCAACTACCATCTGCACCTCAACAACTGAATACCCACCACCGGAGTTCATACTCCCTGAGATAAGCAGCGCCAAGACCTCCGTAGCGGAGCAAGCGTGCCAACAGGGTGAGAACGCCGCAGAAAACCTGGGGCAGGAAGGTGTACGGTGCGTGGCCAACAACAAAATTACAGAAAGGAAACAAAATGAAAATATCTCAATTCAAAGACTACAGTGAACTGCCGCTGTTCCTCAATGCGGAACTGGTGGCGAAGGTGTTGGGCGTATCACCATCCAGTGGCTACGAGCTGATGCATAAATCGGGTTTCCCGGTGCTGAAAATCGGCAACAGGATGGTGGTGCCCAAGGAGAAGTTCATCCAGTGGGTGGAGCAGAACACGACTGGAGGGTCGCAGCTATGAGGCGGCGAGCAACGCCTATCGGGTGGCCTCGCCGTAACCCGCGGCACTATCGTTTCGCCGTACCCAACGCAGTGTGGGAGTACAAACTCAAGCCGGTTGAATTCACAATTTTTTCCTACCTCTGCTATCGCCGCGCTCCCAGCGCACTCACTCCGGAGGTAATCGCAGCAGGCGTCCACATGACGGCAAGTACAGTGAAAAAATATCTGGAGGCTCTGGTTGACAAAGAACTCGTTACGGCTGAACGGTCTCTTGCGCTGGACGTTCAGTGCATCACCAGCGAAAAATTTTTCACTCTGCCCAACGAGGTGTTTCTGCTGAATCTCTCACCCTCTGCGTTTCTGGTCTACGCCTATCTGTTGCTAATCGAGGATCGCCGGACGCACACTTGCCACCCAAGCTACAACACTATCTCTGCGGCGACCGGAGTCTCTAAGAACACCGCAATGAAAAGTATCAGTACCCTCTTGGAGATGGGACTGATCACTGTGGAGCCCAGCAGCTACTTCGACAAGCGCGGAATGAAGTGGAAGGGCAACAACCTCTACACCATCCTGCCTGTGCGGGCGGCGATGGATGCGTTCCATCAGCGGCAGCTACATCAACTGGAGTTGGATGCAGAGCGCGGACGTGTCCTCCGACAGCAAGCGGAATACGACCGCTGTCACCCCAGAGCGGCCCTGTGTGCCCCGGGCTCCGCTCCGGCAGCACCTGACCCGCCCCAACAGTGCAAGCTGCTGTGCACCAGTTGAACGCCAGTGTACGAGGGGACGGTGAGAAGCAGGAGAAAGCGCCGGCGCTTTTGCTACGCCGGTGCGGTCACAACCACCCGCAGTGCGGGCGGTTTCAGGAACGGGAGCTGACGCTTTTTTACAGGCTGACATTTTTGATTGACGCTGATTTCCGAAAGAGCAAAGGAAAAAGCCACTGTTTCAAGATTTCCAATAACGCTATTGCGGAAAAAGGAGGGTTTACACATGAAAGAAGAGAAAAATCGCCACACCGTCTGGCTGACGGATGAGGCCTGGAACAAAGTCAAGGATCACTACCGCACCGACAACTGCTCCACACAGAATGAGTACATCGAGAAAGCGATCCAGTTCTACTCCGGCTATCTGGATACCGAACAGGCCTACAGCTATCTGCCCCGTGTCCTCGCGGAGATGCTGGAGGGCAAACTGGATGTTCTGGGTGGCCGAATCGGGAAACTGCTGTTCAAGCTGTCGGTGGAGGAGGCGATCATGGCACAAATCGTTGCCTACGGGTTCAATGTGGATCTGGACACGCTAAAAAAGGTACGGGTCAACTGTATCAAGGACATCAAAGAAACGAACGGCGAAGTCGATTTTGAAGACGCCTACAAATATCAAAAGAGGCTCGACTGATGCAGGGACTGGTTCAAAAAAGCGGATACATCAAACCGGGTGGCGGTGCTGGACACTACGCGGAGTACATCGGCACCCGGGATGGTGTGGAGTTGCTGAACGCCGGCGACCAGTACCTGAAGTACATCGCGGAGCGTCCAAGGTCTCACGGCCTGTTCTCCAACGCCGAGAGTACAAACCTCGATGACACAATGAAGGAGGTTAACAACCACCCGGCTCCCGTCTGGACGTTCATCTACTCGCTCAAACGGGAGGACGCCGTCCGGCTGGGGTACAACTCGGCGGAGAGCTGGCGGAAGCTCCTTCTGGCTCACCAGACGGAACTGGCGGAGGCGATGAAGATACCGCCCAACCAGTTCCGCTGGTGCGCCGCCTTTCACGATGAGAAGCACCACCCCCACATCCACATGATGGTCTGGTCCGCTGATTCAAAGCAAGGCTATCTGACCGAGCAAGGCATCGAGACGATGCGCTCCAAACTGACCAACGATATTTTTCAAGATGAACTCCTGCACCTCTACAAACAAAAGGACCTGTCCTATCAGGAAGTGCGCGATACAGCGCAGGAGGCAATGCGCAATCTAATCCGAGAGATGAAGTCCGGAATCTGTGACTGTCCTGTCATTGAGGACAAGCTGTTCACTCTGGCCGAGATGCTCCAGGACGCTAAGGGCAAAAAGATGTACGGTTATCTGAAAAAGCCGGCCAAGGCCCAGGTGGACGCCATCGTGGATGAGTTGGCGCGGCTCCCAGCGGTGGCGGAGTGCTATGAGGTCTGGAACAAGCTGCGAGACGAGTTGGAAAATTACTACAAGGACAAACCCAGAGAACGTCTGCCGCTGTCTCAGCAGAAGGAGTTCAAGTCGATCAAGAATATGGTCATCCGGGAAGCGGAGTATATCCTGTTGGGTGAAGTTACCTTCGAGGATGAGCAGATGGATGACGAGCCGTTCGAGGAGGAAAATGTCCCAGTCCCTCATACGCACTGGCAGATGGTGAACGCATATCGGGGAGCCCAGCATGTCCTCTGCGATGACGACTCAACCTGGGCGGAACAGGAGGAGGTTGTCCAAGTGCTGGAACAGCTTTGGGACGCCGGCCTTACAGTGGCGGCGCACCAGTTGGGTAAGTGCTGGCGGGATGGTTTAGGTGTCCTGCCGGACGATGATAAAGCAGAGCTGTGGTTCCGCCGCTCCGCTGAGGCTGGAAATGACTTCTCCCAATACGCACTGGGCAAGCTCCTGCAAAGCAGGAAACGGATTAAGGAAGCTGTCGACTGGTATGAAAAAGCCGCCGCCCAAGGCAATCAGTACGCCAACTACCGTCTGGGCAAGCTCTATCTCCAAGGTGAGGATGTTCCCAAAGACACGGCCAGGGCCATCAGCTACCTGACCCGATCGGCTAAAGGTAGAAACCAGTACGCCCAATACGTTCTCGGTAAGCTGTATCTGGACAGACAGGATCATGAACAGGCCTACTACTGGTTCTCGCAGGCAGCCGCTCAGGGAAACGAGTACGCTCAGTTTTTCCTGGACCGCTGGGACAGCCTGAAGCCTCCCACGGTTATGCTGTCAGTCACTCGACTGCTCCATCACATGGGCCGTATCTTCCAAGAGCAGATACCGGCCCCGTCTGTCCCTGGCGGTATTCGGATCGACCGGAAGCGGCTGGCACAGCTCAGAGAAAAGAAGATCGCAATGGGACACAAGCCGGATGACCACGAGGAGCAGACACCAAGCTGGACGATGACAATGGGATAGCTGTCAACTGCACCACTGTCTCCAAAGATAACAAACGGCGTCCAAAATTCAAATGATAAATTTCTGATAACTCTGCAGTGAACCTATGGCTATTGTGGCCGCACAATGGTATGTTGTGTGGCTAAGGAGGCGATGTATAATGGCAAAAAAGAGAGCTAACGGCGAGGGCAACATCCGCAAACGCAAGGACGGACGGTGGGAGGGACGCTACACAGTGGGTTACGACCCAGCCACTGGAAAACCAATCAGCAAAAATGTCTTGGCTAAGACGCAGAAAGAGTGTAAAGAAAAGCTGAGACTGGCCCAAGAGGAGGCTGGCAAAATCAATTTCATCAAGACCGACCAGTATACAGTAGGGCAGTGGGCAACTCTCTGGTTTGAAAACTACGCCAAGCCGTCCATTCGAGAAACGACTGCAGCCTATTACAAAAACTACATCGACAAGCACATCATTCCACACATCGGGAAAATCAAGTTAAATAAGTTGACAACTTTGGATCTCCAGCAATTCTACAACAAGGTCAAAGAGGGAGGGAGAGTACAGAGATACGAAGGGATGCAGGACCTGAGCCTGAGCAACAAGACAGTGCGCGGCCTCCATGCGATGCTGCGGCAATGCTTGGAACAGGCGGTTAAAGAGCGGCTAATCCCATATAATCCGGCTACAGGGTGCAGACTGCCGCCAAAAGAGAAAAAAGAGATGCAGGTAATTCCACCGGAGAAAATTGGCGACTATCTGAGAGCGGCGGAGGAGCACGGTGTACTGCCAATGTTCTATCTGGAGCTGACCACCGGGTTAAGGAGAGGTGAACTTGTGGCCCTGCTCTGGAGCGACTTGAATGTAAAGGAGCAGACCTTGTCAATCTCAAAGTCCGCGGGGCGGATCAATGGCGAGGTGAAAGTCAGCCAGCCCAAGACAGCGAACTCGGTGAGAACGATATATCTGCCGAAAGAAACGGTGGACCTGCTGGTGGAGGAGCACAGAAAGCACATCTTCAACAAATATATGTTTCCCTCGCCGGTCACTGGCGGAATGTACGGCCCAGACTGCGTAGGAAGATTGCACAAAACCTTGCTGAAAAAGGCCGGAATCACAGAAAAAGTGAGATTTCATGACCTCAGACACACATTCGCGACATTAGCAATTCAGAGCGGCGTAGACGCAAAAACGGTCTCCAGCATCCTGGGACACTACTCAGCGGGGTTTACGCTGGATACCTACACCCATGTGACAGGAGATATGCAGAAAGAGGCGGCGAAGCGGGTTGGAAGTCTTATCGCCCAAGCGGTATAAAGCATAAAGGCTATACAGACAAGAACGAGGAAGCGCTGGATAAAATCGACGCTTCCTCAAAAATTTCCCGTTTGGGTCAGGTTTGGGTCAAAGAAAAATTGAGCAGAGAAAAAGCGAGGAAAAAGTTGCAAAAATCCGCTAAAATCATCAGATTCCAGCGGATTTTTGGTCCGAGTGGCGGGATTTGAACCCACGGCCTCTTGGACCCGAACCAAGCGCGATACCAAGCTTCGCCACACCCGGATAAAACTAGCTTATTTATTATATTTGTTTTTCTTCCTTCTGTCAAGGGTAATATTACAAACAAATTTGGAATAAGCTACTGATATCAAGCGGGCAGAGGAGGGGTATCTGGATGTATGAACAAGGTACACAGGCGGCGGGGCGCAGGAGAAGCGTGGGAAGCAGCCGCGGCACATCGGGAAAAAGAAGACCGGCGAACGGTCAGGAGCAGGTTCGGCTGCTTCAACTGACGATCTGTTTGATCCTGTTTCTGGCGATGTTTTTAGGAAAAGGGGTTTTTCCACAGAAGCTGGGGCAGGTCCAAGAGCGGGTGGCGGAGCTGATCTCCACCGACTTCAACTTCCAGGAGGCCCTGTCCAAGCTGGGGGCGTCTCTGCCTGAAGGGGAGGGGGTCCTGTCCGGCGTGGGGGAGTTCTGCGCGGAGGTCTTTGGCATAGCCCAGCCGGAGGAACCGGCGCCGGAGCCGGTGGAGCTCCAGCCGCCCCCGTCGGACGTGCTGGAGGAAGAGCGGGCGTTTCTGAGCCAGAGGAGCGATTTTGCGGCACGGACGGCCCGCTATTCCGGCGTTTCCCGCCTGGGGCTGACCAACCCGGTGATCGTCCAGGTGGAGGAACCGGCCGCCCCGCCGCCGGAGGAGCCGGTGGTGGAGCCCGAGGAGGCTCCAGCCATCCCGGCAGTGGGGACGGTGATTTCGTCCCCGGAGTACAGCGGTCCAACACTGCCGGAGAACTACACGCTGGACCACCTGTCCCTGGGGGAGCTGGCCACGGTGACCCCCATCCTGGGGCATCTGAACTCCGGCTTCGGCTATCGGGAACACCCCATCAACGGGAATGACGGGATTCACAGCGGGGTGGACATCGGCGCTCAGATGGGCAAACCCATCGCCGCCTTTGCGGCGGGGACGGTGGAATATACGGGGGAGAGCGACGCCTGCGGCCTGTATTTGCAGCTGGACCACGGGAACGGGATCAAGTCGTTTTACGCCCATTGTAGCGAGATCGACGTGAAAAAGGGGCAGGTGGTGGAGATGGGGGAGCCCGTCGCCCGAATCGGCTCCACGGGGGTGTCCACCGGGCCCCATCTGCATTTTGAGCTGAAATACAACAAGACCCGCATCGACCCGGCCTATTACCTGACATTTTTGGAGCGGTGATGGGGTTGGGCAGGGTAGAGGTGACCGGCGGCTTTCTGCTGATGCTGGCCTGGCTGAACTATTTGGACCGCTCCTTTTTGGTGCCTATGGCGGTGCTGGCCTGCGGGGCTCACGAGCTGGGGCATTTGCTGGCCATCCGTCTCCTGGGCGGGACCGTAAGGGAGATTCGCCTGACAGCCATTGGGGCGGAGCTGGTGTTGTCCGGACCGCTGGGCTACTGGCAGGAGGGGGCGGCGGCCCTGGCCGGGCCGGGGGTCAATCTGCTGCTGGCCTTGCTCTGCTGCCAGTTCAGCTGGGGACTGTCCTTCGCCGGGCTGAATCTGGTGCTGGCCCTGTTCAACCTGCTGCCCATTGGACGGCTGGACGGGGGGCGGGCGCTGTACTGCACCTTGGCGCTGCTGGCCGGGCCGGGGCTGGCCGCCGGGGCGCGGAGTTGGCTGGATCTGCTGTGTACCGCGGCGGCGCTGGCGGCGGGGCTGGCACTGGCGGCAGTATGGGGAAATGTGACCCTGCTGTTGGCCGGACTGTGGATGCTGGCCGTCCTTCTGTGGGATAAATTCGGGAGGCGGCGGGGGAAATTTCGAATATTTTGGAAATAATGCTTGTCAAGGGGCAGGAAAACAGGTACAATAAAGGTTACGTCACATACGACCTGGGGGTAACATAATGAATCGTACCTTAGAGCACATCCTGTCCAATGTACAAAAGCCGGCCCGGTATACCGGCGGGGAATATAACGCCGTTGTCAAAGACAAGAGCAAGGTGGGCGTCCGCTTTGCCCTCTGCTTTCCCGACACCTATGAGATCGGTATGTCCAACCTGGGCTGCCGCATTCTCTACGGAGTGATGAATGAGCGGGAGGACATCTGGTGTGAGCGCTGCTTCGCCCCCTGGGGGGACATGGAGGAGGAGCTGCGCCGGGAGGGGCTGCTGCTCTACGGTCTGGAGAGCGGCGACCCCATCTCGGAATTTGACATAGTGGGCTTCTCTCTGGGCTATGAGATGGCCTATACCAATATGCTCAACATGCTGGACCTGGCCGGTCTGGCCCTGCGCAGTGAGGACCGGCGGGAGCTGAGCCCCCTGGTGGTGGCAGGGGGGACCTGCTGTTATAACCCCGAGCCCCTGGCCCCCTTTGTGGACTTCTTTGTCCTGGGGGAGGGGGAGGATGTCACCCTGGAGTACATCGACCTGTATCAACAGGCCAAAGAGGAGGGCTGGTCCAAGGAGGAGTTCCTGGAGGAGGCCGCCAAGATTGAGGGCATCTACGTGCCCTCGCTCTACGAGCCGGTCTACCGGGCGGATGGAACCCTGGAAGAGATCAGGAGGGCGCTGGAGGGCGCTCCGGAGACCGTCACCAAGCGGATCGTCCAGGACTTCGACAAGGCCTATTTTCCGGTCAAGACCATCATCCCCTCCACCGAGATCGTCCACGACCGGGTGATGCTGGAGCTCTTCCGAGGCTGTATCCGGGGGTGCCGGTTCTGTCAGGCGGGCTACGCCTACCGCCCCGTGCGGTCCCGCAGTCCGGAGCTGCTGGCCCAGTACGGCAAGGCGGCCTGTGAGGACTCGGGCTATCAGGAGATGACCCTGTCCTCTCTGTCCTCCACCGACTATCCAGACCTTTTGCCCCTGTGCGACGACCTCCTGGACTACTGCGCCCCCCGGGACATCGGGCTGTCTCTGCCCTCCCTGCGGGCGGACACCTTTTCCATGAGCCTGATGGAGCGCCTCCAGCGGGTGCGCCGGGGCGGGCTGACCTTCGCCCCCGAGGCGGGCACCCAGCGCCTCCGGGACGCCATCAACAAGAACCTCCGGGAGGAGGATCTGCTCCAGTCCTGCAAGACCGCCTTTGCCGGGGGCTGGAACGGGGTGAAGCTCTACTTCATGCTGGGCCTGCCCACCGAGACCGACGAGGATGTGCTGGGCATCGCCGACCTGGCCCGCAAGGTGTATTTTACCTGGCGGGAGTACGCGCCCAACAAGGCCCGGGGGGTTCGGATTACCGTGTCCACCTCCTGGTTTGTGCCCAAGCCCCACACCGCCTTCCAGTGGGAGGCGCAAATTCCGGTGGAGGAGTACCAGCGGAGGGTGAACCTCCTGCGGGGCGCCCTGAAACGGGACAAGTCCATCACCTATAACTGGCACGATCCCCAGACCAGCTATCTGGAGGCCGTTCTGTCCCGTGGGGACCGGCGGCTGGCCGATGTGCTGGAGTGGGTCTGGGAGCACGGGGGAAAGATGGACTCCTGGACGGAGTATTTTGACTATCAGCGCTGGCTGGACGGCCTGTCCGCCTGCGGGCTGGACGGGGACTTCTACGCCCACCGGGAGCGCCCCCAGGACGAGGTATTCCCCTGGTCCCGGCTGTCCACCGGGGTGAGCGCCGAATTTCTATGGCGGGAGCGGGAGCTGTGCTATCAGTCGGTTACCACTCCCGACTGCCGCACCCGCTGCTCCGGCTGCGGGGCCAACAAGCTTTTGGAAGGGGGGAGGACCTGTGGCTGACCGGCTGTTGTTTTCCAAAACGGGACGGGCCCGGTATATCTCCCATCTGGACCTGATGCGGACCTTTCAGCGGGCCTTTGCCCGGGCGAAAATCCCCATCAAGCACACCGAGGGCTTTAACCCCCACCCCTTTGTCTCCATCGCCCTGCCTCTGTCGGTGGGCTACTCCAGCCAGTGCGAGATTTTGGAGTTCGGCCTGCTGGAGGGGACAAGCTATGAGGAGGTCCCGGGGCGGCTCACCGCCGCCATGCCCGAGGGGATTGTGATTCACCAGTGCTATCCGGTGGAGCGGAAGCTGAAGGAACTGTGTTATGTAAACTACATCATGACCTTCGACTACCCCGAGGGACGGCCCCAGGCGTCGGAGCCGTCCTTGGCGGCTCTGCTGGGCCGGGAGAGCCTGGTGGTAAAGAAGAAGTCCAACAAGGCCAAGGCGGGCTACACCGAGGTGGACCTGATTCCACTAATCCGCAGCTGGCACATCGAATGCCAGAGTGATACTATGGCGGTGGACCTGGTGGTCTCCGCCCAGAATCCAGGCCTCAACCCGGAGCTCATCCGCTCCGCCTTCTGCGCCGAATACCCGGAGTACGCCCCCGATTTCGTCACCTTCCACCGCAGGGAGGTGTTGGACAGGGAGGGGAAGACCTTTCGGTAGCTTGTAAACCCGACGCGTGATTGGAGCTCTGATTATGTGGCGCAAAGTGTTGAAGTACATGATTTTAGCCGTCAGTGCGGTTGTAGTGATTGGACTGCTTGCCAATCGTCCTCCGTTTACCGATTCTACCTCACCAGATGGGGAATACAGGGTTGAAATCTGGACGCGGCAGGGGTTCGGTTTGCTGAATGTGCCGGAATATGTAAAAATAGTAGTAAAGAAACCTTTTTCTTTCCAAAAAAGAACCATCTATACAGAGATCAACAACGATGATATGGCTATTGACGCGGATCAAAATATTTACATTTTTTGGGAAACGGACCAGCTGACAATTATTTTGCTGGGATGTGAACAGTGGCCGGAATTTATAACAGTGTCTCTGGAAAAAGGTCTTCCTTATGAATGTCACCAATATGATATTCCGGAGGATGTTTCGGATTCTATTTTGAAAAGCTACAAACGGCGACGTGAACGGGAGGCCACAGGCCGCCCCTACGAGGGATAGGTGCCCAAATGAAAAAGCTATTTACCATGATCCGCCGGGGCAATCTGGAGGAGGTCGCGGTCATTCTGGACAAAAAACCGGACCTGATCTCCTGTCTTGCCAAGGCTCCGCCCAAGAAGGACGACGGCCAGTCGCCCCTGATGGTGGCCATCAAGAGCGACAACCTGGAGGTGGCCCATCTGCTCCTGGACCGGGGGGCGGACGTGAACTTCGCGGACGCCATCAACCCCTACGGCAGCAATTTCGGCGCCCCTATCTGGTACGACGCCATCGTCCAGTGCTTCATGCGGGCGGGGCACACCGTCGGCCCCGGTCCGGAGCGCAGCAAGGGGTACTTTCTGCTCCTCCGCCGCCTGCTGGACATGGGGATGGACCCCAACCCAAAGACCTCCCACGGCCTCACCGCCTGGCAGCACGCCCTGGAGCAGTATGACGAGTTCGCACGCAGTTCCTATCCCAGCTACTACGTGGAGGAGAGCAAGGAAGGAAACCGGAGGCTGCGGGAGATGCTCAAGGCGGTGCTGGACGAGCTTCTCAAGCACGGGGCGGATATCCACGATTTCAGACCGCCCAATAAGGAGGGCCTGTCCTGCGTCTCAGTGATCCTGCGGAATATGGAGGAGGGCCGGGAGCTGCTGGACGGGATGCGCGGCCTGGACCCGGATTCCGATATGTTCAAGCCCTACACTGAGACATACCGGGGAAAGGAACGGCTGGTCACGCCCTACTACACGGTGGAGGACTACCGCCAGATGTACGAGATCAAATGGCGGGAGCTGGAGCCAGTTTTGCGGGCGTACTACGCATAGACGGAACCTGTAGGGCGTGACCACTGGGCACGCCGCTCTGAAATAAAACGGCGCGCCGAGTCGTCGCGCCCTACAAAAAGGAGATGCAAAAATGGACAAACCCACCCAGCACAGTCTCACCTGGACGGTGGACGACACCATGACCGCCAAGCGCATCGGCACAGCGGGCGCTAAAATTCTCTCCACCCCTAACATGCTGGCCCTGATGGAGGCCTGCGCCCTGGAGCTGGCCCAGGAGTATCTGGACGAAGGCATGACCACCGTGGGCGCGGAGGCCCACGTCCGCCACCTGGCACCCACTCCCGTGGGCATGCAGGTGACCGCCACCGCCACCCTGCGGGAGGTCGAGCGGCGGAAGATGTGGTTTGATATCGAGGTCCACGACGAGAAGGGCAAGTGCGGCGAGGGCTCCCACCTGCGGATTATGGTGCCCAACAAGGACCGGAGCCAGGGTTAAACCCAACTCAACCTATGGTTTGGTGACTTTTTGCTTGGGACGCGGTATCATTCCAGGCAGGAGGTGCGAAAAACTATGGACAATGTAAAAACCGGTGGCTTTATCAAAGTGCTGCGCAAAGAGAAGGACATGACCCAGAAGCAGCTGGCCGATCAGCTGCACATCACCGACCGGGCGGTGTCAAAGTGGGAGCGGGGCGTCTGCGCCCCGGATATCTCCCTGTTGGAGCCGCTGGCGGAAATTTTGGAGGTCTCCATTGTGGAGCTCATTCAAGGGGAGCGGGCCGAAGCACCCCAGGAGGCGGAGACCAGCGCCAAGGAAATTATCAGCTACTCCCAGAACGAGGTAAGGCGCAAGGTCCGGGGCATTCGGAAAAAGTATCTGGCAATCGCCGCCTTGGTGCTTGCCATAGCCGCGCTCATTGGCGGCGTCCTCCTGTGGAGGAGCGGGCGGTTGTTCGTACTGGACGAGGCGGCGTCCCCTGATGGGACAATCTGCGCCACGATATACAGCAAGCGGCTGAACGGCAGTTCTTTCTCGTTTGAGAACGAAATTTCCGTGATTACGGAACAGGAGGACGGCTTACAGTGGCGGGTCATCTATGGGGATTGTACCTATCGGGGTCTTTGGTGGTCGCCGGACAGCAGGAAGTATGTCCTGGCTTTGGACTATGCCGATGAAAACCGCCTGACCCTGAGCTGGCTGGACAGAAATTCATCGAGCAATCTGAACGCCTACCTCTCCATGGGGGTGGAGGCGACGGAACTGCGCAAATACGGCTACAGCACCCCCGACGGCTGGCCGGAGATTGAGTACCAGTTTTTGCAGTGGGGGACGGACAGCGCCTCCATGCTGATTTACTACGCCTTCGAGGACAGCTCAGGGGAGGAGCACACCGGTTACTTCTGGTATAACTGTGAAACTGGAGCTGTCGATGGAATTTTAGAGATGGACGGCCGGTAGGAAAATTTATCCTGAAAACCTCTTGACAACGACATGGGGGATGTGGTAACATGCCCCATACAACAAAGGGGAGTAGTCGGCGCGCCTTTCCCGGCGTGCGGCACCAGTCAACAAGCATGTGCGGCCCGTGAGGCCGCTCTGGCTGTGCCTGAAATGACCAGACCTGCGTTCCGGTTTCGGAACGCAGGTCTTTTTTAATAGATACCTCAAAACTGGAAAGGCTAAAGAAAAAGGAGTGCGGGAAAATGGATTTTTCATTCCTCTGGCAGGGGATCGCGTCCATCACATGGCAGCAGCTGGTCATGTATGTCATCGGCGGCCTGCTCATTTACCTGGCGATCGAGAAGGGCTTCGAGCCCGCCCTGCTCATGCCCATGGGCTTCGGGGCCATCCTGGTGAACCTCCCTCTGTCCGGGGTGATCGACCAGTTCAGCGCCGGGGTGGGGGAGACCCACGGCATCATTCAATGGCTCTTTGAGGTGGGCATCGAGGCCAGCGAGGCTATGCCTCTGCTTCTGTTCATCGGCATCGGGGCTATGATCGACTTTGGCCCTCTGCTTGCCAACCCCAAGCTGTTCCTCTGCGGCGCGGCGGCTCAGGCGGGTATCTTCCTCACCATCATCATTGCCGTAGCTCTGGGCTTCGACCTGAAGGACGCCGCCTCCATCGGCATTATCGGCGCGGCAGACGGCCCCACCTCCATCCTGGTGTCCCTGACCCTGGGTTCCAGGTATGTGGGGGCCATCGCCGTGGCGGCCTACTCCTATATGGCCCTGGTGCCCATCATCCAGCCCTTTGCCATCAAGCTGGCGACCACCAAAAAGGACCGGGCCATGCGGATGCCCTACAAGCCCCAGGGGGTCACCCGCCGGATGCGGATTCTGTTCCCCATCCTGGTGACGGTGATCGCCGGGCTGGTGGCCCCGGCGTCGGTGGCGCTGGTGGGCTTCCTCATGTTCGGCAACCTGATCCGGGAGTGCGGCGTGCTGGCCACTCTGTCCAACACCGCCCAGAATGACCTGGCCAACCTTATCACCCTGCTGCTGGGCATTACCATCTCCTTCTCCATGAAGGCGGACCAGTTTGTCCGTCCGGAGACTTTGATGATTATGGGCCTGGGGCTGGTGGCCTTTGTGCTGGACTCGGTGGTGGGCGTCCTCTTTGTGAAAGCGCTGAACCTCTTCGCTCCCGGCGACAAAATTAACCCCATGGTGGGCGCGGCGGGTATCTCCGCCTTCCCCATGTCCTCTCGGGTCATCGAGAAGCTGGGCCAGGAGGCCGACCCCCAGAACCATCTGCTGATGCACGCCATCGCCGCCAACGTCTCCGGTCAGATCGCCTCGGTGGTGGCCGGCGGCGTGGTGTTGCAATACTTTGCCAACATGGGCTGACAGGAGGAGAACGCTATGAGTGAAAATATGATCGGAGCCCTGGAGATGCTGGGGCAGGGGATGCTGGGCATCTTTGTGGTGCTGGGACTGATTGCGCTGCTGGTGGTCCTGCTGGGAAAGATGGACGGGAAGAAATAAGTACCTCAACCGGCTGTAAGGCGTGATTGCCTTACAGCCAATCGGCAACTACATCGGCCAGACCGGCGGGGCCAACACAGTGGTCCACCAGAAGCGTCATCAGTTCGTCAATGCGGGCGGCGCTGGTGGTAATGGCTGGTATGACGGCATTGTCTCCAGAATCTTCGGCAATTCGCACCCCATAGTTTTCGCATAAAAGACGAGATGCTTCTTCTTCATCAACGGTGAGGAAATAGTGGAATTGACGTGGGACCCCTGCCTGGTCCCGGCACTGACGGGTTGCGACTTTAATTTCCATGATATGGTACCTCCTTTCTGGTATTTCAAATGACAGCCACATTATATAGTGTTTGCCCCTGGGAGGAAAGAGAAAAATATCGCAGAAACTGGCAGAAAACCTGACCCTTCGACAATGCACGGGGCGACTGATGTAGGAAGCCGTCGCAGGCAATAGTAATTTCGTGCAAACTTTCTGTAAAAATAAAAACAGCCTGTAAAGGAAGAACCTTTACAGGCTGTTTTTCGTTTGGAGGGGTCAAAGCTTGAAATCCTCGTCGCTCAGATTGGCGGCGGACAGCTTGGCGGGGCGGGGCGGGACCCGCTTCAGGGGGTCATAGCGAAAGGAGGGGCAGGAGGAGCCGCCGGACATGACCCCCTTCTTGGAGCAGACAACCTGGTCCTGATCCAGCTCACGGCCCTTGGCGCAATAGGCGCAGCGGGGCTCGATAGATGTCTGGAACAGCTTCATGACACTTCACTTCTTTCGTATGTAGTGGGCTTGAAGATTGTTTCTATTATACTACACTCCGCCGGCCTTTTCCACTGTTTTTTTGCACCACCCAGACAGTGAGGGCCAGGAAGGCCAGCCACACCCCCCAGGCGGCCGCGGCGGAGAGGGTCAGGGCCCGCTGGAAGTCCAGCTGAGCGATGGCCTCGGTCTGCTCGGCCAGGTAGACGCTGGCGGGACTGCTCAGCGGCACGAGGCGGAGCAGGGCGGCGGCCACGGCGGCGGAGATGCCGCCATGGAGCAGCTTGCCCACCAGGTAGGTCCGCATAGACAGGCCGCTGTCCCCCAGAAAGGCCAGCACCTGACAGTGGATGGACACCCCGGCCCAACCCAGCATGAAGGCCGCCATAGACAGCCGGCTGGGCAGTGTCCCGTCGGTGAGGGAGGACACCCCGGAGGACACCTCTACCAGTCCGGTGAGCAGCCGTTCCGCCCAGGTCTGGTCCAGACCCAGAGGGGCCAGCAGGGCGGACAGAAGCCGGGCGGCTCCCGTCAGCACCCCGGCGTGGGCCAGGATGCGGAGAAACACCGTGAAGAACAGGATGAAGGCGCAGATATTCAGGGTGGATTGCAGGGCTCCGGTGACGGAGTGGGTAAAGGCCCTGGGGAAGCTGGCGGCTTGGAACTGAGGGCCCCGGCTGCGGCGGGTCCGGGGGCCGTCGCCGGGCTTGTAGAACCGGAACAGAAGCCCCACCGCTAGGGAGGCCAGCAGATGGGCCAGATAGAGAAGCAGGCCCGCCGTCCCGCTGCCGAACACCCCGGCCCCCACCACGCCCAGGATGAAGGCGGGGCCGCTGTTGTTGCAAAAAGCCAGCATCCGCTCCGCCTCCGTCCGGGAGCACTGGTCCTGCTCATAGAGCTCAATGGCCGTCCGGGCCCCCACCGGGTAGCCCCCCACAAAGCCCAGGGCCAGGGCGGCGGCGCAGTTCCCGTTGACCCGGAACAGAGGGGCCATCACCGGCTCCAGCAGCTTGCCCAGATACCGGGACATCCCCAGCTCCACCACCAGGGAGGACAGCACAAAGAAGGGGAACAGAGAGGGGAGGATCACGTTGCCGCACAGCTTCAGGCCGTCCCGCATGGCCTCCATGGCCTGGTCCGGCCACAGGATCAGCGCCAGCGTGGCCCAGAGCAGACCCGTGCCCAGCAGAATATCCCGATACTGCGCCTTCCCCACGATTTTTCCCATGCCGCGCACCTCCGTTCTTTTGAGGGTATGAGAGGAGCGGAAAAAACTTGCCTGTCCTCTCAAAAAGCGGGGAGACAGGCAAGCGTGAATCTATTCTGCGTTTAGGCAGGCTTGGAGCTGTTTTTGAAAATTCACCTCGGCGTCAATGAGGTAGTTCCAAATCGCGTTGAAGCCATCCGCGTAGGGGTCTTTCGCCTGTGCCAGCCCCATGGACATAATGCCGACAGCGTTGATCCCGTCGTGGATACACCCGGCCGCGTCTTTCAAATGAATCAGTGCTTGCTGATGCTCCATAATTTTCCTCCTTGATTTTCACCGGGAGGAGTGGTATAGTTAGATTTACCAGACCTCCGGGTGTGGTGTATTTAGAGTGTTGGTATGGTTTGTTGGCCCGCCAACACTCTATTTTTCTTGCTCCAAAAGCAGACGGATTCCGCGGCGGATTGCCTCTGTCCTTGTAACGCCATACTTTTCACAGTACGCCAGCAGCTGGGTATTGGTATCCCGGTCAAAACGTACCTGCAAACCAAAGCTGAGCGGATTTTCTGCCTTTGGCCGCCCTGTGCGTGGGCTCACTTCATCACCTACTTTCTGCACCCTTATAATGTATAATAATTGATAGGATGCAAAAAGTCAAGGCTTTTTTCAAATCCCAAGAAAAGAATTGCGGAACGGAAAAATATACAGTATAATAGGCGGGGACGAAAGGGGGCTGGACCCTTGGAACAGCATGAAATCACAGCGGCGGGGCCGCTGTTGGACGAGCAGGGGAACCTCCGGGAGCCGGGGTATGCCAAGCGGCTTCTGCCTGTTTACAGCAGAAATCAAATTAAGGTCTCCGCCATGCGGATCAAGGAGTGGGACTACTACCTGGTGATGAACGGTCAGTTCGCCCTGGCGCTGACCATCGCGGACAACGGCTATATGGGTCTGGACTCCATCTCCCTGATGGATTTTTGGGAAAACACCCAAATCACAAAGAGCCCCATGCGCCTGATGCCCCTGGGCAGGACCGGGATGCCCTCCACCACAGCGGAGGGGGACAGCGCCTCCGCAGGAAGGAAATACTCTCTGCTCTTCCGCCGGGAGGAGGATCGGAGAACCCTCCACGCCCACATGGACAGCTTCCGGGGCCGTGAGAGCCTGGACGCCTATGTGGAGCTGACGGAGGAGCCGGAGGAGTCCATGGTGATCTGCACCCCCTTTGACAAGCCGGGACACTTCTACTTCAACCAGAAGATCAACTGCCTCCGAGCCAAGGGCAAGGTGACGGTGGGTGAGGACGAGTATATGCTGGACCCCGCCGACTCCTTCGCCGTGCTGGACTGGGGCCGGGGGGTGTGGACCTACCACAACACCTGGTATTGGGCCTCCGCCTCCGGCCTGGTGGAGGGGGTCCCCTTCGGCTTCAACCTGGGCTATGGCTTTGGCGATACCTCCGCCGCCACCGAGAATATGCTGTTTTACAACGGCAAGGCCCACAAGCTGTCTAAGGTGCGGTTCAAAATTCCCGGCCGGCGGCGCCGCCGCCGGTATATGGAGCAGTGGGAATTCACCAGCGACGACGGGCGCTTTGAGATGCGCTTCGACCCCGTCCTGGACCGCTCCACCCGCGCCAGCGCCGCAGGGCTGATTCAGTCGGACCAGCACCAGATTTTCGGCAAGTTTACCGGACTGGCCCTGCTGGACGACGGCACTGAGATTTTTGTCAAGGACTTCCTGGGCTTCGCCGAGGAAGTGGAAAATAAATGGTAGCCTCCGGCCTGCCCCAGCTGCGGGTGGTGGACACTCCCAGGGGACCCCTCACCTACACCCTGACCCGGAAGCGGGTGAAAAACCTCAATCTGCGGGTGGGGGCGGGAAACGAGATCATGGTCTCCATCCCCCTGCGGTGCCCGGCGAGGCAGGCGGACGACTTCATTCGGGAGCGGAGCGGCTGGATTCTGGACGCCCTCAGCCGCCGGGAGGACCGCCAGCTGGAGCCACTGCCCCCGGTGTCCCGGGAGGAGTGCGCCCGGCTGCTGACAGAGGCGCTGGCGCGGGTCTATCCTCTGGTGGAGCCGCTGGGAGTTGCCCTCCCGCCCTTGAAGCTGCGGGCCCTGAAAAGCCAGTGGGGCAACTGCCACTGGGCCCAGGGGTACATCACTCTGAACACCGCCCTGGCCCGGTGCCCGAAGGAGCTGAGGGACTATGTGGCCCTCCACGAGCTGGTCCACTTCCTCCACCACGACCACGGCCCGGGCTTTTACGCCCGGATGGACGCCCTCATGCCCGACTGGCGGAACCGGCGGAGGACATTGAAGCGCTACAGCGGGGCGCTGGAGCGGGAATGAATCGGAAAGGTGTGAATCACAATGGCATACCGCCCCTTGGCGGACGAGATACGGCCCACCAGCCTGGACGAGGTGGTGGGCCAGAGACATATTTTGGGTAAGGACGGCCTGCTCCGGCGGATTGTGGAGGGGGGAAACGTCCCCAACCTGATCTTCTACGGCCCTTCGGGGACGGGCAAGACCACTGTAGCCAACATTATCGCCCAAAAGACCAACCGGCCCCTCCACCGGCTCAACGCCACCACCGCCTCCATCTCCGACATCAAAGATATTATGGCGGACATCGGCACCCTGTTGGCTCCGGAGGGGGTTCTCCTCTATCTGGACGAGATCCAGTATTTTAACAAGAAGCAGCAGCAGTCCCTCCTGGAGTTTATGGAGGACGGGCGGATCACCCTCATCGCCTCCACCACGGAAAATCCCTTCTTCGCCGTCTTTGGGGCGGTGCTGTCCCGGGCCAGTGTGTTCGAGTTTAAGCAGATCACCGCTCAGGACGTGCTCCCCGCCATCGACCGGGGGATTGCTATTATGGGACAGCGGCTGGGGGCGGAGGTCCAGTGCGAGGAGGGCGTCCGGGAGCACATCGCCTCCGCCTGCGGGGGAGATGTGCGCAAGGCCATGAACGCCATCGAGCTCCTGCTCACTGCTGCCAGGCGGGAGCAAGGAAAACTCCTTGTCACCCTGGAGGACGCCCAGACCGCCGCCCAGAAGTCAGCTATGCGCTACGACCGGGAGGGGGACGCCCACTTCGACATCGCCTCCGCCCTGATGAAGTCCCTCCGGGGCTCCGACCCGGACGCCGCCCTCCACTATCTGGCCCGGCTGTTGGAGGCGGGGGACCTGATTACCGCCATCCGGCGGATTCTGTGCTCCGCCAGCGAGGACATCGGGATGGCCTATCCTATGGCTGTGCCCATCGTGAAGGCCTGCGTGGACAACGCCCTCCAGCTGGGCCTGCCCGAGGCCAAGCTGCCTCTGGCGGAGGCGGTGATTCTGCTGGCCACCGCTCCCAAGTCCAACACCGCCTGTATGGCCATCGACGCCGCTCTGGCCGATGTGCGGGCTGGGCGCACCGGGAGCATCCCCCGGGAGCTGCAAAACGTTCACGCCGACTCCGCCGGTCAGGAGCGGGCGCAGGGGTACAAGTACCCCCACAGCTTCCCCTGGCACTGGGTGGCCCAGCAGTATTTACCCGACGAGCTGGTGGGGACCTGCTACTATCAATACGGCGACAACAAAACCGAACAGGCCGCCAAGCGGTACTGGGAGGAAATTAAGGGAGAGAGATAGATGGAATTGGCAGAGCTGGCACATATTTGGATCATTGTCTGCCCGCTGGTATTTCTGGGCGGGCTCATCGACGCGGTGGCCGGAGGAGGGGGGCTCATCACCCTGCCGGCCTACCTGATCGCGGGCCTGCCCGCCCACCTGGCCTCCGGGACCAACAAGTGCGGCAACGCTTTCGGCACCTTTTTGTCCACCGGCCGGTTTTTGAAGCGGGGGGACGTACATATGCCCAGCGCCCTGGCCGGGGCGGCGGGGGCGCTGGTGGGGGCCTGGGTGGGGGCGCAGCTCAACCTGGTCATGCCGGAGCAGATGCTGTACTACATCATGCTGGCGGTGGTGCCGGTAATGGCCCTGTTTCTGCTGTTCAAGCAGGACTTCGGCCAGGAGGACCAGTCCAGAGGGCTGAGCCGGGGCCAGCTGATGGCAATGGCTGTGGGTATCGGGCTGGTCATCGGGGGCTACGACGGCTTCTTCGGCCCGGGAGCGGGCACCTTTTTGATGCTGGCCTTTACCGGCCTGTGCCGGTTTGATCTGCTCACCGCCTCGGGCAACACCAAGGTAGCCAATTCGGCCAGCAATCTGGCCTCGCTGGTCACCTTCGCCCTCGCGGGGAAGGTGATGTGGGCGGTGGGCATCCCCGCTGCCCTGTGCGGTATCGCCGGCAACTATGTGGGCTCCGGCCTGGCCCTGAAGGGCGGGGCCAAGGTCATCCGCCCCATGTTCTTCGTGGTGCTCCTTCTGCTCCTGATCCGGTTGATTTACGATCTGGCAATGTGAGAAATATGGAAAGCCCCCTCAGAGAGGGGGCAAAATTTTTCTATACTTTCTCTCCGAAATAACGGACCAGCAGGTCCACGCAGGCGCCGTAGGAGCGGATGCCCAGCTCCTGATCGTTGCTTTTCAGGAAGGAGTCGTACATCTCCTCCGCCGCGTCCTCCACGGGGGAGCGCAGGGCCTCCCAGTATTGGTTGTTGTCCTGCCAGTCGATCGACAGCTCCCGATTGAAATACTGCCCGGAGATGGCGCGCCAGGCGTCGGGGTCGGCGGGATAGAGGGCGTTGCAGAGCTGGATCAGCCCCATAAGATAGCCGGAGTACTGAAAGACCACATCGTCACAGGAGATACAGGCGGCGATACCCACAAAGTTGGCCTCCAGCTCAGAGGCCACCATCCGCTGGTGGGACATCTCGTGGGCGATGGTGGCCGGAACCAGACAGGCGGGGGCGTCTATGTTCACGTTGGCCTCCCCGGTGAAGGGGAAATAGACGCCGGTGAAGCCCAGAATGCTTTGCAGCCGTGAACAGTACAAGGACTTTGCCTTGACAGGCTTTATGTCCAGAGATGGGAACTCCAAAATCAGATTTTGGTATATCTCAGGCCCGCGGTCGAAGCAGTCGGGCAGCTGGGCGGCAAAATGGCCTTCCCCGTCCCGGGGGACCTGGGGGGCCAGGGCGGCGGCCTGACGGGCAAAGTATTCGGTGACGGCGGCCAGCTCCTCCGTTGAGCAGGGGGCGGCCTCCAGCCCCTCCCGCTGGGCGAAGGAAGGGATGTAGTAGGCGGCGTTCCACAGCCAGCACAGCCCCGCCCACAGCCACAGCCAGGCGGAGGCCAGGGCCAGCAGGCGGCGGAGAAAGGGGAGCGGCCTCTGTTGACGGAACACCAGTACCACCGCCCGCACCAGCCAGACCACACAGCCCGTCAAAAAGAGGGCGGTCAGCAGCTCGGCCACCGAGAAGGGGAAAAGGGACCACAGCCGCCCCAGGGCCTGCTCCAGAGGGGCCATAAAAAACCAGACCCAGCCGCTCATAACGCCTTGGTTCCCCTTCAAAACCTGAAAAAGGATAATCAGGGCCAGGGGGAGGGTGACGGCTCCCAGCCGGAGCCAGGTCCGGCTGATGGCCGGTCTTGTTTTTGTCTTCATAGCGTCTCCTTTAGGGTAAGATCACAGGGCTGGCTGTCCACTCCAGTCCGCAGGGGGGGACCGTCCGGCGGCACAGTCCGTACAGATCGGTGCACCGGGCCTCCAGTTCCAGCAGACCCCGGCCGTGGGCAGGCTTGGTGAGGATGGGCAGGGACGCCCGGGCCTTCATCTCCTTCAGCACCTGCCGCCCCCGGCCGTTGGCGCCCAGCACGCGAAGGTAGGCGGGGGCGGCGGGCCGGTCACACGCCCGCAGACCCAGAAAGGCCCACAGGGCCAGCCGCCGGATGCGGGCATGGGCGTACCGCTTGGTCTTTGCCAAGGCGTAGAACTCCTCCAGGCTGGACGCGGCGCGGGCTGCGGACATCAGCCGCTGGGGCAGGCCCTCAGCCCCGCCGGAGTCGGGGAGGGCGGACCAGTCCTCTGGCTCCATGGTCCGCAGACGGGCCAGCACCGCCCGCTCACAGAGGCGCAGGCTGGCCGGGTTTTCGGCGGGCAGCTCTCCCGCCCATATTTTCTCCCGGAGGAAGGAGGCGGAGGGGTAGACGGGGTGGTCTCCGCCGTCGTGGCCGGCCCCCTGACGGAGAACAGCGATGGGGGAGAGGGTTCCCTCCGCCGCCCGGAGGTACTCCGCCGCCAGACTGTCGTTGGCCCCCCGGAGGAGGTCCGCCCGCCCACCCAGCACGCTGGTCAGGGCGTTCTGACGGGCCTGGGCAAAGGGGAGGCCCCGGTCCAGCTCGGCCCGCAGGGCGGCCCGGTAGGGCGGGGCGTCTAGGGCCTGAGCGGCCTGGCACAGGTCCTCCAGCCGCCCGCTCTCACTGCCGAAGGAGAGGGCGTCCACCACCCCCGCAGCCCGCAGGAGGCCCACCGCTCCCCGGGCGAAGCCCTCCGCCGAGGAGACTGCCCAGAGGGTGGGGAGCTCCAGCACCAGGTCCGCGCCTCCCTCCAGAGCCGCCCGGGCCCGGGACCACTTGTCAAAAATGGCGCACTCCCCCCGCTGGACCCAGTTGCCGCTCATGACGGCCACCACGGCGGTCTCCTCCTGAAACAGCCGCCGGGTCTCCCGGATGTGCCGGGCGTGTCCGGCGTGGAAGGGGTTGTATTCGGCAACAATTCCGACAGTTTTCAAGGGCGGTCCTCCTGGTAAAAAAATATTGGAAGAAAATCAAAAAAGTGGTTGTCCATTTTGGGAAAAAGCGTTAGAATAGAAGCATTGACCGGGCTGTCCCTATTGTAGTACATTCCCAGCCGGGAGGCAACCCAAATTTGATTTGAGAAGGAGACGATTCCCATGAATATTCTGGTAATCAACGCTGGCAGCTCCTCTTTGAAGTATCAGCTGCTCAACCCGGAGACCCAGCAGGTGCTGGCCAAGGGCCTGTGCGAGCGCATCGGCATCGACGGCAGGTTCACCTATAAGCCCGAGGGCAAGGAGGCCGTCAAAGAGGCCGACGTTGCCATGCCCACCCACAACGAGGCCATCAAGGCCGTGCTGGACGCCCTGGTGGACCCCGCCAACGGCGTGATCGGCTCCATGAAGGAGATCGACGCGGTGGGCCACCGGGTGGTCCACGGCGGGGAGAAGTTCGCCAAATCCGTCCTCATCACCGACGAGGTCATGGTCGCCATTGAGGAGTGCAACCCCCTGGCTCCCCTCCACAACCCCGCCAACATCATCGGCATCAAGGCCTGCCAGGCCCTTATGCCCGGCACCCCCATGGTGGCCGTGTTTGACACCGCCTTCCACCAGACCATGCCCTCCGAGGCCTATATGTACGCTCTGCCCTATGAATACTACGAGAAGGACAAGGTCCGCCGCTACGGCTTCCACGGCACCTCCCATAAGTACGTCGCCCAGCGGGCCGCTGAGATGCTGGGCAAGCCCATCGAGGAGCTGAAGCTGATCTCCTGCCACCTGGGCAACGGCTCCTCCATCGCCGCCGTGGACGGCGGTAAGTCCGTAGACACTTCCATGGGCTTCACCCCTCTGGCCGGCCTGCCTATGGGCACCCGCTGCGGCGACATCGACGCGGGCATCCTCCAGTACCTGATGAACAAGTACGGCATGGACATCGACCAGATGCTCAACGTGCTGAACAAGAAGTCCGGCGTGGAGGGCCTGAGCCTGGTCGGCTCCGACTTCCGTGACCTGGAGAAAGCCGCCGGAAATGGCGACCAGAAGGCCGAGCTGGCCCGGAAGAAGTTCTCCTATGAGGTCCGCAAGTATGTGGGCGCTTACGCCGCCGCTATGGGCGGGGTGGACGCCGTCATCTTCACCGCCGGTGTGGGTGAGAACGACCACGGCATTCGGGAACTGGCCTGCGAGGGTCTGGGCTATATGGGCCTGGAGCTGGACAAGGCGGCTAACAACGTCCGGGGCAAGGAGACCGTTATCTCCGCTCCCGGTTCCAAGGTGAAGGTCCTCCTCATCCCCACCAACGAGGAGCTCATGATTGCCATTGACACCGCCGAGCTGGCCAAGTAAATTTTGTGGAAAAGGGCGGACGCGCTGCGTCCGCCCGCGTTTATGATCAGGAGGGATTATGTCAGAGCTGACATCTATGGTAAACATTGGCCGGGAAATGGCAAGAAAGCTGACTGTTGTGGGCATTGACTCCGCTGAAAAGCTGGTTGAGGTAGGGGCGAAACAGGCGTTCTTTCAGTTGAAGGGGGTATATCCCCAGGTCTGCCTGGTGCATTTGTATGCGCTGGAGGGGGCGATTCGGAATACAGAGTATAATTGCCTCGCTGAGGAAATTAAAAAGGATTTGAAAGCGTACAGCAATTGTTTAAAAATGTAAATTAAGGCTTAAAAAGGGCAGCAAGACAGCGCGGACGCGTAGGGGAAACAGATGTCTATACGCATTTTGCGGCAATAACATCCCCGGCATCATAGATGCTTAAAGTGATATCATTATCTAATGAAAAATCCATCCCAACCAAGCCACAACTGTCTTGAATGGGTACAGCAGCCTTAACAGTACCGCCGAAAGCCTTTTCTGCAGCATCATACCTTTTCTGAATTTTTTCGTAAAATTTTTTCCATTGGCTTTCCCTTTGCCAGCTCGTCGACCAGCTTGTCCAGATAGCGGATCTCCCGCATGAGCGGGTCCTCCACCTCCTCCACCCGGACGCCGCAGACTACGCCCTTAATCAGCGCCCGGTTCGGGTTGGGCTGGGGGGCGTTACGGAAAAAATCCCCGTAGCAGAGATCAGTGGAGCGGAACGCCTCCAGCCGCTCCGGGCTGTATCCCGTCAGCCAGCAGACGGCCTCATCCACCTCGGCCTTTGTCCGCCCTTTGCGGGTGGCTTTTTCCAGCAAAAGCCCGTACACTTTCCCGAAATTCATCTGAAATACCTTTTCATTGTTCATATTCACACGCTCCAGATAATAATGTGCTATTTTACCATAAAAAGGGAACATTGACAAGGAAGAAAGCGTTATATTATAATGGTATCCACGAAAGCGGGGCGAGAATATGGATATCCACGTCAACGATATACTAAAGATGAAGAAGCCCCACCCCTGCGGAAGTCAGGAGTGGCTGGTCATGCGGGTGGGGATGGACTTTAAGCTGCGCTGTCAGGGCTGCGGGCATGACGTGATGCTGCCCCGGAGCAAGGCGGAGAAGAACATCAGGAAGGTTTTCCGGGAGGGTCAGTCCGTGGAAAACCTGTAAAGGAAAGGAGCCTTATTATATGCGCTATGACAGCGATTTACTGTACCGGCCGCCGGGGGAGTGGAAGAGCTACCTGCTCCAGTGTACCATCGGCTGCTCCAACAACCAGTGTACCTTCTGCGGGATGTACAAGGAGAAAAAATTTCGCATCCGTCCGGTGGCGGACATTCTGGAGGACATCGACATGGCCCGGGACTACTACGGCCCGGAGCTGCGACGGGTGTTCCTCATGGACGGCGACGCCATCATTATGAAGACGGAGGAGCTTCTGCAAATCCTCCGCAAGCTCTATGACCGCTTTCCCAAGCTGGAGAAGGTGACCCTGTACGCCGGGCCCAAGAGCACCCTGTCCAAGACGCCGGAGGAGCTGAGAGCCCTCCACGAGGCGGGGCTGTCCCGAGCCTATCTGGGGGTGGAGAGCGGAAGCGACCGGGTGCTCCAGTTCATCCACAAGGGCTGTTCCGCTGAACAGATGCTGCTGGCCGGACAGCGGCTGGTGGAGGCGGGCATTGACCTGTGGGTCACGGTAATCCTGGGGATGACCGGGGCCAACGGGGAGGGGGGCGACTGGGAGGAGCATATCCTGTCCACCGCCAAAATGATCAACGAGATGAGGCCCCGGCACCTGTCCGCTATGACTTTCGCCCCCGCCAAGGGCACCCCCCTGGGGGAGGACGTGCTGGCTGGCCGGTTTGAGGTCTGCTCCGCCGACCACGTGCTGGAGGAGTGCCGCCTGCTCCTTGAACACCTGGACGTGGACCCGCTGCACTTCACCAGCAACCACGCCTCCAACTATCTGCCCTTAAAGGGCGGACTGCCCGAGGACCGGGAGAAATTCCTAAACATGATCGACCAGGCCCTGGCGGGCAAGATCCGCCTGCGCAAGACGCTGAACCGGGGCATCTGAACCCGCCTGAATGACCGCGCCCGCCTCCCGATTTGGTTACGGAGGCGGGCGTTTCTATTTGCCTACTTTCCTGGCAAAGGGTGTCAAAAGAAGGAGAAAACAGGGGGAAACGGAGATGGGATTGTGCAGAATAAATGAAATAGGCGGAAAGAGACAAGGAATTATAGGCACTTTTGCCCTTGTTTTCATTTCTTGAATTGGTTACAATGTGGTTACAAAAGTAACAGACGATTGCTTTTGGTTGTCATAATTATGACAAAACAATTCAAAAGGAGTGCAGACAATGAAGCGTAAGCTATTTTCCGCAGCGCTAAGCACCTTTGCCCTGTTCCTCCTGATGGGTGCCGCTGACGCTACGCCGCAGGCGGCCACCCTGTTGGCGGAGGAGGAAGGCGCCGCCCTTGCGAGCACGGCGCTGGAGACTGAAGCAGGTTCTCTCGGCACACAGATTTCCCGGACGGTGCTGGCTGCGGTCGGCGCCGACCAAATCAAGGCGGTACAGGAGATGATCATCCCCAATACCATGAGGGAGTCGGGGAAGATCGGCGGGTTTGCCTGGACCGGCGATAACAAGTATGAGGCCGCCCTGGACCCTGCCGGGGTTGCCGGTCCCGGAGTCGATGTTGACATCCAGGGCATGGATCAGCAGATCGTCAACGGTCATACCTATGTGTCCCTGGCCGCGTTCGCTCAGGCGGCGGACCCCGGCGCTATGGTGTCGGGAGACGGCTGGAGCGTGAGCGTCAACGCCGGCGGGATCACCGTGACCGCGGTGAGCGGCCAGCTCTATCTGGAGGCCAATGGCCGGTACCTCTATATCCCCGAGGGCGTGCAGTCCGTCGGCGGACAGATCTATGTCCCCAGTACGGTAGCCGCCAAGGCCTTCAGCGGCCTTCAGCCCGGAAGCAGCTTCTATAATCAGGAGGACCTGTTCTGGCTGTCCCGGGTGATCTATCGGGAGAGCGGAAACCAGGACCTGGAGGGCCAGATGGCTGTGGGCAACGTGATCCTCAACCGGGTGGCCTCTCCCGAGTTCCCCAACACTGTAGAGGGTGTTCTGGCTCAGAAGAACCAGTTCAGCACCTACAAGTCCGGGGCCCTGCGGGAGACCAACCCCTCCGAGTCCAGCGTGATCGCCGCCAAGCTGGTGCTGGACGGCGGCGTGGTGGAGGAGACCCGAGGCGCGACCTTCTTCGACTCCAACGCGAACAGCTGGGCCGCGAAAAACAAACAGTTTATCGCCACCTTCGGTTCCCACAATTTCTACGGTTAATAGAACAGCTACAGCGCCCCGCCAGCTTGGCGGGGCGCTGCTGTGTTTTCAGGACAGCTGGAACTGTCCGGTGTACAGCCGGTAGTACCGGCCTTTTTCCTTGAGAAGGTGCTCGTGACTGCCCTTCTCCTCAATCTCGCCGTGCTCAATGACCACGATACAGTTGGAGTTGCGCACGGTGGACAGGCGGTGGGCGATGACGAACACCGTCCGGCCCTCCATGAGGGCGTCCATGCCCTGCTGGATCAGGGCCTCGGTGCGGGTGTCGATGGAGGAGGTGGCCTCGTCCAGGATCATCACCGGCGGGTCGGCCACGGCGGCCCGGGCGATGGCTAAGAGCTGGCGCTGGCCCTGGGACAGGTTGGCCCCATCGCCGGTGACCATGGTCTGATAGCCCTCGGGCAGGCGGCGGATAAAGGAGTGGGCGTTGGCGCTTTTGGCGGCGGCGATGCACTCCTCGTCGGTGGCGTCCAGACGGCCATAGCGGATGTTGTCCATGATGGTCCCCGTGAACAGGTGGGTGTCCTGGAGCACCGCCCCCAACGACCGGCGCAGGTCCTCCTTGCGGATGGCCTTTACCCGGATGCCGTCGTAGGTAATCATACCCCCCTCGATCTCATAGAACCGGTTGATGAGGTTGGTGATGGTGGTCTTGCCCGCGCCAGTGGAGCCCACAAAGGCGATCTTCTGGCCCGGGTCGGCGTAGACGGACACATCCTTCAAAATTCGCTTGCCCGGGACGTAGGAGAAGTCCACGTGGCTGAACCGCACCGCCCCCCGCAACTCGGTGAGGCAGTAGTCCTCCCCGGGGACATTGCGAACGGTACCTCGAATGAGGTGGAGGCCCATATCCCCGTCGGGGCCGGGGTACTTCCAGGCCCAGCCGTGGTCGGCCAGCATAGCCGGGTCGGGGACGGTCTCAGGGTCGGTGATCTCGGTGAGGACCTCGTCCTCCCCCACAAAGACGGGGACCAGATCCATGCCGTTGTTTCTGGGGGTTTTCCAGGCCCAGGTCCGGGGCCGGCCCTGGCCGGTAAAGAGGGAGAGGGTGCCGTTGGCGTCCTTCTCCGCCGGGACCAGGGTGACGGTGCCCTCATTGACCTCGGGGCTGGTGTCCATCACCTCAAAGATGCGCTCCGCACCCGCCAGGGCGGACAGGAGGGTGGTCATCTGCTGGGAGATCTGGTTCAGGGGCTGGCCCACCTGCCGGGAGTAGTTGAGATAGATGGCAAGCCCGCCCAGGTCGAAGCCCTGGAGGACGGAGAGCAGTCCGCCCAGGGCGGCGGTGAGGGCGTAGCTGATGTTCATCAGGTTGCCCGCCACCGGCATGATGACGCCGGAGAAGAAGTTGGCCCGCTGGGCGGCGTCCCGGTAGGCGTTGTTCAGCTCCTGGAATTTGGCCTTGGCCTCCGCCTCGTGGGTGAAGGCCTTGACCACCTTCAAGCCCTCGATGGTCTCCTGAATTTCCCCGTTGACCGCCCCCAGGGCGGCCTGCTGCTTCTGGTAAAATTTCCGGCTGCGGCCCCCCAGCTGCTTAAAGACGAACATGGTGAGGACCAGCACCAGGGCGGTAGCCAGAAACAGCTTCCAGTTGATGACCAGCATCAGGGCTACTAGTCCCACGAACATGAGACAGCTGGAGAACAGGGAGACCATGCTCTGCTGGAGGGCCATCTGCACGTTGTCCGCGTCGTTGGTGAACCGGCTCATCAGCTCCCCGTGGGGGTGCTGGTCGAAGTAGGACAGGGGGAGCTTTTGCAGGGCGTCGAACAGGTCCTTGCGCAGGCGGTTGACCCCCTTCTCCGCCAGCCGGACCATCATAGCCGACTGGCCGTAGGTAGCCAGACAGCCCAGAAGATAGATGCCCGCCAGCTGGAGGATGGCCCAGCCCAGCCCGGCGAAGTCGGTACAGCCCGACCAGATAAAGTTATTGATGATGGGCCGCATCAGGTACGACCCGCCCAGGTTGGCGCCCACCGAAGCCAGCAGGCACAGCAGGACGAAGAGCAGAGGCAGCTTGCTTTTGGTGAGATACCCCAGCAGCCGCCCCATGGTTTTCTTCATGTTCTTGGGCTTGACATAGCCCCCTCTTGGGGCTTGATGAGGTCCTGGCATTATCCGCCCACCCCCTCTTGCTGAGATTGATAGATTTCCTGATAGATTTTGTTGGTTTTCATCAGCTCCTCGTGAGTACCCCGTCCGGCGATGTGGTCGTCGTCCAGAATGAGGATTTCATCGGCGTACTGCACCGAGGAGATGCGCTGAGCGATGATGATGACGGTGGTGTCCTTGAGGTTGTTGTGGAAGGACTCCCGGATGGCCGCCTCGGTGGCCGAGTCCACAGCGGAGGTGGAGTCGTCCAGAATGAGGATGGCCGGCTTGCGGAGCATAGCTCGGGCGATGCACAGCCGCTGCTTCTGCCCGCCGGAGACGTTGGTGCCCCCTTGGGTAAGCTGGGTGTCGAAGCCCTCGGGCAGGGACATAATGAAGTCGTAGGCTTGGGCGTCCTTAGCGGCCTGGATGGTCTCCTCTTCGGTGGCGTCGGGACGGCCCCAGAGCAGGTTTTCCCGGACGGTGCCGGTGAAGAGGATGTTGGTCTGGAGCACCATGCCGATACGGGAGCGCAGCTCCTCCAGGGGGTAGTCCCGCACGTCCACCCCGTCCACCAGGACAGAGCCGCCGGTGACATCGTAGAACCGGGGGATGAGATTAACCAGAGAGGACTTGCCGGTGCCGGTGCCCCCCACGATGGCCACAAACTGCCCCGGCTCCACGGAAAAGCTGATGTGGGACAGCACATCGTCCCCAGAGCCTCCGGCGGCGTATTTGAAGGACACGTCCTTGAACTCCACCCGGCCCCTGGGGGCGGGGAGGGGGGCGGTCTCCTGTTTGTCCTGGACAGAGGGGGTGGTCTCCAGCACCTCGTTGATGCGCCGGGCGCAGGCCTGGGCCCGGGACAGCTGGAGCAGGGCCATGGACACCATCATTACGCTCATCAGCACCTGCATAATGTAGCTGAGGAAGGCGTTCAGGTCGCCCAGCTTGAAGCCGGCCTCCATGACCATCCTGCCCCCGAAGTAGAGGACGGCCAGGGTGGCCCCGTTGAGGCACAGCATCATAATGGGGAAAATGGCGATGATCCGCATGCCCACGGTGAGGCCGGCTTCCATCAGCTCGTCGCTGGAGCGGTTGAACTTCTTCCGCTCGTGGTCCTCCCGGACGAAGGCCTTGACTACCCGAATGGCTACCAGGTTCTCCTGGAGGACGTTGTTCAGCCCGTCGATCTTTTTCTGCATCAGCTCGAAGAGCCGGGTGCATATCTTCATCAGCAGGGCGATGGACGCCGCCATCAGGGGGATGACGACCAGCAGAATCACCGCCAGCCGGGCGTTGAGGTAGAGGCTGACGGCCAGAGCGGTGAAAAGCATCACCGGGGCCCGCACCAGCATCCGCAGGCCCATGGCCAGCATCATGGTCATAGCGTTCACGTCGTTGGTCATGCGGGTGATGAGGGAGGCGGAGGAGAAGCGGTCGATGTCGGCGAAGGAGAAGTCCTGCACCTTGTTAAACAGGCACTGGCGCAGGTTGCCGCCAAAGCCCTGGCTGGCGAAGGTGGCGTATTTGGCGGACCCCACGCCGCAGGCCATAGCCAGCAGGGCCAGGACCAGCATCAGCCCGCCCATGAGAAAGATGTATCGCACATCTCCCGAGGGAATGGCTACGTCTACGATCTCCGCCATCACCAGGGGGAGAAGCAGCTCGCAGATGACCTCCAGAATGATGAGGATGGGGGACTTAATCGCCGCTTTTTTGTAGCCCTCCAGGTGGGTTAGGAACAGGGAAAGCAAGGGAAAATCACTCCTTTTCTTGGGAATTCGTCAGATTGTCCAGCATCCGGCGCTGAAACTGGGCCAGCTGCTCCAGCTCCTCCGGGGAGAAGCCGGCCATCATCCGGGCGGATACCCGGAGAAAAACCTCCCGGCAGCCCTGTACGGCGGCGGCCCCCTTCTCGGTGAGGGTCACCCGGTTGCGCCGGGCGTCCTCGGGCCAGGGTTCCCGGCGGACATAGCCGTCCCGTTCCAGACACTTTAACGAGTTGGCTATGGCGGGAGGGGAGACGTGGAGCAGGTCGGCCAGCTCCCGCTGGGCCTGGAATTGGCCCTCCGGGTCCTCGTCCGCGGACTGGAGGATGGACACCAGCATGGGGTGGCCCACCTTCTCCAGGCCCGCGGCGTTCAGCTCCGCCTGCACCGCCGAGCGGTGGGCGTTGCTCAGACTGCGGGACAGTAGCTCCATCTCGTGAAAGGACACTTCGGAAAAACCTCCTTTTTGAAAATAATTAACCGGTTAATGATTAACCTGTTGACTATTTTACCCGGATGGAGGAAATTGTCAAGGGATTTCTGCGGGGTTCAAAAATTGTTTACATATGGGGACCGGCAGCCTGGGCGCTTGACAATTTCAGACAGGCCGGTTATGATTGCGGAAGAAACGGGAGGTGTCTCCATGGCCGAAAAGAACACGATTTGTACGTTAGAGATCACCGGCTTCACCGCTGAGGGGATGGGGGTGGCCCGGCTGGAGGGCCGGGTGGTCTTTGTGCCCTATACCATCCCCGGGGAGCGGTGGAGGGTCCGGCTGGAAAAGGTGAATAAAAATGTGGCCTGGGGCAGGGGGGTGGAGCTGCTGTCCCCCTCCCCGGAGCGGGTGCGGGCCGGCTGCCCCCTGTTTGGGAAATGCGGCGGCTGTCAGTACCGGCACATGACCTACGCCGAAGAGCTGCGGGCCAAGGGCCAGCGCATTGCCGGCGCCCTGGAGCGGGTGGGACATATTCACCTGGACCTGCCCCCGGTCCTGGGGGCGGAGGAGCCCGACCGATATAGGAACAAGGTACAGCTCCCGGTGGCCCAGGGGAGGCGGGGGCTGTCCATCGGCTATTTCCGCCCCCGGAGCCACGACGTGCTGGACGCCCCGGACTGTCTCCTCCAACCGGAGGCGGTCACCCGCCTGCGGGGGGCCTTCAAGGCCTGGATGGAGACGTATAGTATCCCCGCCTATGACGAGGGGACAGGCCGGGGTCTGATCCGGCACCTCTATGTCCGCGCCAACCGGAGGGGGGAGAGCCTGGTCTGCGTGGTAGCCAACGGGCGGACCCTGCTCCAGGGGGAGGCGCTGGTGGACGCCCTGCGACAGGCGGAGCCCCGGCTGGCCGGGGTGGTCCTCAACACCAACACCCGGGACACCAACGTAATTCTCGGAGATCAGTATACCCAGCTTTGGGGGCAGGGCTGGCTGGAGGAGGAGCTGTGCGGGCTGGCCTTCCGTCTGTCCCCGGCCTCCTTCTTCCAGATCAACCGGGCCCAGACCGAGCGTCTGTACCGTCTGGCCCTGGAGTTTGCCCAGCTCACCGGGGAGGAGACCGCGCTGGACCTGTACTGCGGCATCGGGACCATCTCACTGGCCCTGGCGGGGCGGGCCCGGCGGGTGATCGGGGCGGAGATTGTCCCCCAGGCCATCGCCGACGCCGAGGAAAACGCCCGCCGCAACGGAGTCGAAAACGCCGAATTTTTCTGCGGCGACGCCGGAGCGGTAGCCAGCCGCCTGATGGATGAGGGCGTCCGGCCCCAGGTCATCTGTGTGGACCCGCCCCGAAAGGGGCTGGCCCCGGAGGTGCCCGCCATCCTGGCCGGTCTGTCTCCGGACCGTATCGTCTACGTCTCCTGCGACCCCGCTACCCTGGCCCGGGACGCCGCCCGCTTCGCCGGGCTGGGTTACCATGCGGAGCGGGCCCAGGGCGTGGATCTGTTTCCGAGAACAGCGCATGTAGAGACGGTAATGCTTTTGGGGAGGGCAAGTCCATAAGGACCTTGAATTTTCCTCCTAAACATGATACCCTTTTGGAAAGAGACGCGGGAGGGGAGATCGCATGCGGATACTGGCCACATTTGCCTTCTCCTTTGCAGCCGCTGTCTTTGGGGCGGTCTATGGTAAGCTGGACCCCCTCCTGCTCCCGCTGGGCGGGGCGCTGGCCCTGGCGGCGGTCCTGACGGGCCTGCTGATCCGGGAAAGGGGACATGCCCGGACGCGGGCGGTGCTGATTCTGTCCGGACTGTCGGTGGGACTGCTGTGGACCGCCCTGTATATGGTGGTGTTCTTTCAGCCCGCCCGGGACCTGGACGGCCGGACGGTCCGCCTCTCCGCCGTGGTGGCCGACTGGCCCCAGGAGGGGGAGTACGGCGGCTATACCGTGGTGGTCCAGGCGGAGACGGAGGGCTGGGCCAAGGTGTCCGCCATCCTTTACACCGACGATCAGGGGGCGGACCTGCGCCCCGGCGACCGGATCGGGACAGTGGCCCACTGTACCCTGGGGGACCGGACCTTTGCCGGAGAAAAGATCACCTATTACACCGCGAAGGGCATCTTCCTTCGTGCCAAGGCCTACGGACGGCTGGAGATTCAGCGCGGGGAAAAGACCGCGCCCCAGTATTGGGCGGCTTACGCGTCCAAGGCGTTGAAGGAGGGCATTGACGCGGCCTTTCCGGAGGAGGCCTCCGGCTTTGTCCGGGCCCTGGTGACGGGCAACCGGGACAACCTCACCGACCAGTTCACCACCTCCCTCCAGCGCACCGGACTGAGCCACACGGTAGCGGTGTCCGGGATGCACCTGGCCTTTCTGTCCAGCCTGCTCACCTACCTGCTGGGTCGGGGGAGGCGGTCCACCGCCTTTTTCACCATCTTGTGGGTGATCTCGTTCTGCGGTATCGCGGGCAATACGCCCTCGGTGCTTCGGGCGGCGGTGATGGTGCTTATGCTCCAGTTCGCGCCTCTGCTGAACCGGGAGCGGGACGGGCCCACGGCACTGTCCCTGGCCCTCCTGATTCTGCTGTGGGTCAACCCCTTTTCCGCCGCCCACATCGGCTTACAGCTGTCCTTCACATCGGTGGCGGGCATCCTTCTGGTGTCCGACCGGGTGCAGGACTGGCTGATGAAGGTATTCCACATGGACGGGTGGAGCAAACCCAAGCGCCGGGTGGTGCGGTATCTCCAGGCGGGGCCCTATTTTGTGGTCTCCACCCTCTCCGCCACCCTGGGGGCGTCGGTGCTGACCATGCCCTTGGTGGCTCTCCATTTTAATATGATCTCCCTGATCTCGCCCCTGTCCAACCTGATGACCATTTTGGCCATCGGCATTCTGTTTCTGGGCGGGCTGGGCGTGGGGGCGCTGGCGCTGGTCCTGCCCGGTGGAGCGGCTATACTGGCAATCCCCTTTACAGAGCTGGTCCGCTATCTCCAGTGGGTGATCGATCTGCTGTCCAGGCCGGCGCTGGCTGCGCTGCCGTTGGAGTCGGTCTATTACCGGGCTTGGCTGGTGTTGGTCTACGCCCTGATTCTGGTCTCGGTGCGGATGAAGGGCAGGCGGCCCGTCTGGATGCCCCTGGCCGCCGGAGGGGTGGGCCTTGTTCTGGCCGTGGCGCTCACCCGGCAGTCCTTCTATCTGGGGGACATGGGGGTGACGGTGCTGGACACCGGTCAGGGGCAGAGCGTACTGCTGCGGTCCGGGGACTATCTCACCCTGGTGGACTGCGGCGGGGACAGTATGGACAACCCCGGCGACATCGCCGCCAACTACCTCCAGGCGGTTGGCCGGAGCGGCCTGGACCTTCTGGTGGTGTCCCACTACCACGCCGACCACGCCAACGGAATCCCCCAGCTTCTGCGGCGGATTGACGTGGGGGAGATCGTCCTGCCCGATGTGGAGGAGGACAGCCCCCTCCGGGCGGAGATCATCGCCGCCGCCGGAGAGAGGGGCGTCCCGGTGCGCTTTGTCCAGGAGACGGCCTGGTTCCGGCCCTCCCGGGCGGACACCATTGCCGTTTTTCCGCCTATGCTGGCCGGGAAGAACGTCAACGAGCTGGGCCTGACCGTCTTGGCCTCCCATAAGGCGCTGGACGTGCTGATTACTGGCGACATGGAGGAGGAGGGGGAACGGCGTCTGAGAGAGACCGTCCCCCTGCCCGACATCGAGGTGCTGGTGGCCGGGCACCACGGCTCCGATACCTCCAACACGCCGGAGCTGCTGGAGGCCGTCCGGCCTGAACTGGCGCTGATTTCCGTGGGACGGAACAACAAATACGGCCACCCCGATTGGGACACCCTGATCCGTCTGGACGATATTGGGGCCGAGATCTACCGCACCGACCTGTACGGGACGGTGGAGGTGAAATTGAACGAATAAGGGGGACCGGCTATGCCGCCCAAAAATAAGCCTGATACCTCCGGCTTTGAAACGCTGAAAAAGGACCTGTCCGCCGGGAAGCCGGGGCGGCTGTACATCTTCCACGGGGAGGAGACCTACCTGCGGGACTACTATCTGGACAAGCTTCGGGATACCGTTCTCACCGGCGGGCTGGGGGAGTTCAACCGCCACGACCTGGACGCCAAGGCGATGAACCCCCACGCCCTGGAGGAGGCGGTGGACTGCCTGCCCATGATGGCGGAACGGACCCTGATTCTGGTCACCGACTACGACCTGTTCAAGGCGGGGGAGCGGGACCGGGAGGAGTATATCCGCATACTGTCCAGCTTGCCCGACTACTGCTGTCTGGTGTTTCTCTATGACCTCATCGACTACAAGCCGGACGCCAGGACCAAGCTGGCTCAGGCGGTGAAAAAAAGCGGTACGGCGGTGAACTTTGTCCGGCAGGGCCAGCGGGAGCTGACCGACTGGGTCCGCCGCCACTTCAAGGCCCTGGGCAAGGAGATCGACCCCCGGCTGTGCGGGGAGCTGATCTTCCTGTGCGGTGACCTGATGCACAACCTCCAACAGGAGATTGGAAAGATCGGGGCCTACGCCAAAGGCCCCGCCATCACCCGGGCGGATATCGAGGCGGTGGCCACCCCTCAGCTGGACGCGGTGGTCTTCCGCATTGCCGACGCCATCGGGGAGAAGAACTACGACAAGGCGGCGAAAATTCTGGGGGAGCTCTACCAGATGCAGAAGAGCCCCTATGAGATTCTCAGCGCCCTGAGCAAGCAGCTGCGGCAGCTCTACTCCGCCCGGCTGGCCCTGGACGGACGGCGGAACGCCGCCTGGGTGGCCCAGCTGTGGGGGATGCGCTACCCCGCCGACCGGCTGATGGTCAGCGCGCGGCGGTTCTCCCTGCCCTGGTGCCGGAGGGCTGTCACCCGCTGCGCCCAGACTGACCTGGCGATGAAGTCCACCGGCCAGGACCCCAAGGAGCTGCTGACCACCCTCCTGCTGGAGCTGGCCAACGCGGCGTAGGGGACGCGATATTTCCCAAGGGTACGTCCTTGTAGGGGCGGATATTATCCGCCCGCCCAGCATCGCCTAAACCTGACGGGCGGATGATATCCGCCCCTACAAAGGGCTCTAGGCCCTCGTTTGCTCCGCACATTTCGCCTGCGGCGAAATCAATCCTCCGCCCCAGTTTGCGAACTGGGGCACCTCCTTTCGAAAGGAGGCTTTGGAGAGGGGACCTGTAAATGCTGCACATCCAAGAGGCCATCGTGGTCGAGGGCCGGTACGACAAAAATACTCTGTCTCAGGTGGTGGACACGCTGATTCTGGAGACGGGGGGCTTTCAAATCTTCAAGGACCCGGAAAAAATGGCCCTCCTCCAACGGGCGGCCCAGCGGCGGGGGCTGATCGTCCTCACCGACTCAGACGGGGCGGGGTTCGTCATCCGAAACCGGATCAAGGGGACCGTTCCGGCCCGGCTTTTGAAGCACGCCTACATCCCGGATGTCTACGGCAAGGAGCGCCGGAAGCGCAAGGCCGGGAAGGAGGGCAAGCTGGGGGTGGAGGGGATGCCGCCCTCGGTGCTGGAGGATGTTCTGCGCCGGGCGGGAGCCACCTTTTTAGAGGAGAGTGCCCCGGAGCGCCGCCGCGGTCCGGCCCTCACCAAGGCCGACCTCTTCGCCGCCGGGTTGTCCGGGGGGCCGGGGAGCGCCGAACAGCGGCAAGCTCTTCTGAAACAGCTGGAGCTTCCAGAGCATATGTCCACCAACGCCCTGCTGGCCGTGCTGAACGGCTGCTACAGCCGGAAAGAGATCGAAAAGCTGTTCGCCTCCCTCGTATGAGGGAGGCGAACGCATATTTAAGGGATAAACAACAGAGGGCGAAGAAGGGGAGCGAGAAAGATGGTTGCGAAAAAGAAGATCTGGACGATCCCCCGCAGCCGCTGCCGCCGCCGCCACCGGGGGGAGGTGGGCAGACGCTCTGGGGCGATCCCGGCCTCCATGTCCGCCTCCATCCGCTTCAGCTTTTGCAGGCTCTCCCGGTCCAGGAGCAGGGTGAACAGTCCAGCCAGCAAAATAAGGGACAGATAAATATCGGAGAACAGCCTCTCGGGGTTAGAGAGCCCGAAGCGCCGGAGATCCCAGATCAGGAGGAGGGCCGCCAAGGCGAGGGTGACGCCCAGCGCCCGGTTCCAGCCCTTATGCCGGCGGCAGAGGGCGCGCATATGGCCGACCAGCAGGGTGGGGTCGGTGTGAAGCTCCGGGGCGGCGGAATCGTCGTTGTAGAACACCAGGGCGTTGTGGGCGATCTCACAGGCGTAGCTCCAGCCCAGCTCCCGGTAAAATTCCTTCTTCTCGTCGGACAGCTGAATCTCCAGGGAGTAGCGGGGGTTGGGCTCCAGCCGGACCCGGACCCGCTTGGGCTCGCCCCGGGTGAAGCAGCACAGGAAGGAGCGGTACCACTTGAGGTACAGGCCCTTGAGGGCCATCTCCTCCAGCCAGTTTTCCATGCCAGTTAAATCCAGCTCGCTGGCGGCAGGGGGTCTGAACGCGTATTTCATCAGGTGACACTCCCTTCTTCATATTGATCCAGTACGTCTAAAAATTGGGGCAGGTGCTCCTCCCAGGAGGGGTATCCGGCGCAGTCGACCACCAGGACATCCCGCCCCCGCAGGGCGGCAAAGGTCCAGGTGTCCCGGCCCCGCAGGGTGTATTGGGCCACCTCCAGCCGGTCCACCCCCGGCCAGTCCCGGGGACTCATGGCGGAGGAGCTGTAGCCATTCCACTTGGACCGCCTGTCCACGAACTTCGCGGCATCCTCCAGCTCCAGGGAGAAAATCAGCTCCGCCAGCTCAGGGGAGCGGGTGCGGATATACCGCACGCTGGTCCAGCGGTGGCCGGAGGAAGAGGAGTCCTCCGCTGAGACGTATTCCTGGACCGGGGCAAACCAGGAGTCGTTGGTGGAGGCATACCCGTCGGCGTGCTCCAGGTAGGCCAGGGAGGGCCAGGGGTGGGAGAGGGCCGCGTTTTCCAGGCTGGTGACCTGAAGCCTCGTGTTTGGGATGAACAGGCGGGGGGCGACACAGAGAAGAAACCAGAAGGGAATGTACCAGATGAGAAAACGGGGCCGGTTCCACCGCCGTTTGGCTTTTGGGGGAAAGCCCTGGGCCAGGGCCTTGACAAGCCTGTGGCGGGCCCAAAGGTGAAGGGCCATTGCCAGGAGGGAAACGGGGAGGAGGGAGAAGGACAGGATGAAACTTGCCAGATACGCGGGGTCGTCCCACAGAAGCAGATTCTGCAAGACAGACCGGCGGGCCCAGTAGAGCGTTACCGCCAGAAACAGGGTGAGGCCCAGAGTCAGATAGACGGTCCATCTGGTCTCCCGGTCCACCTGTTTTTCCAGGGCCACGGACAGGGATTGGGGGTCGTTGTACAGCTCCGGAGTCTCGGGGTCGTCACAGGAGAAGATATAGAAGCTTCCGCGTATGCGGGTAACAAGGCGCCAGCCCATTTGTGCGTAGGCCTCTTCCCGCTCCTTGCCCTTCTGACTGTCTTTGTCGGCCGGGTCCAGGCGGTAGCGCACCGGGCGGGGTTCACCTGATTCGAAATAAGCCCGATCTTTGGCGTCGGACAGGTGATGGAGAAACAGTCCATTCAGGGCCATCTCGTCCAGCCAGCTTTGCAGCCCCTGAATGTCGTACAGGGAGCAGGGGATGGGTTTTGATACGGTCATTGGGACTCCTCCTCTCCGTCTTTTACACAGGTCCGCAGCCGGTCCAGCTCCTCCTGGAAAGCGGCGCGGCCCTTTTCGGTGATCTGGTAGGTCCGTTTCCGGCCCTCTACGCCGGTCTCCTCAATTAACTTCTCCTCCTGAAATTTGGCCAGCAGGGTATACAGCGTCCCCGGGCCCAGCTGTACCCGGCCCGCCGTTTTGGTCTCCACAAACTCGGTGATCTCGGTGCCGCACAGCTCCCGGCGCTGAAAGGACATGAGCACATAGTACATGGGCTCAGTCAGCGGCCCCTTTTCCCGTCCAGCCATAATATCCCTCCTTTCACGTTATCGCCCTTTAATATCGTCTAACGATATTATAACAGGATATTTGTAACCTGTCAAGAGGCGCGCGGCAAAATCCCCCCGGAATCCTCAGCAAAATTCTGACCGCTTTTTCCCCGCCGGGCTCTTATAATAGGACGTGTTGTAGGGGCGGCCTGTGGCCGCCCGCCGTACCGTGCGGGGGGAGGTGAGGTCGTGACCGTCATTTATGTGGATACGCTGTTTCTCCTCAACGCCGTCATTGACTATCTGCTGATCCTGGCGGCGGCCCGCCTGGCGGGGGAGCCCCTGAGACGGGTGCGCTTCGCCCTGGGGGCGGCGCTGGGAGGGATGTACGCTGTGGCGATTTTCCTGCCCGGACTGGGCTTCCTCAGCCATCCCCTGTGCCGCCTGGCCTCCGCCGCCCTGATGATGCTGGTCTCCTATGGGGGAAGCCGCCGTCTGCTGAGGCAGGGGGTGCTGTTCATCGCCCTGACCTGCGCCTTCGGGGGCGGGGTGGTAGCCATCGGCCTGCTGGGCGGGACGGGGCTGGCTCTGGGCAACGGGGTGTTTTACTCCGCCCTGGACATCAAGGTGGTGCTGCTGTCGGCGGCGGTGTGCTACGGCGTGCTCACCCTGGTGTTCCAGCGGCTGGCCCGGCACAGCGCCGCCAGCGGGGAGCTGACCTCCGCCAGACTGTGGCTGGGAGAGCGGTCAGTGGCCCTCACCGCCCTGGTGGATACCGGAAACACCCTCACCGACCCGGCGACGGGCCGTCCGGTGATGGTGGCCGAGGGGGAGCGGGCCTGCCCGCTGTTCCCCAGAGACCACGCCCCAGGCCCCGCCGACCTGCGGGACCCCGCCGGAGCCATGACCCGGCTGGGGACGGGGGAGTGGCGGGGCCGCTTCCGTCTGCTGCCCTACCGCAGCGTGGGGGTGGACCGGGGCCTGCTCCTGGCCGTCCGGGTGGACGGGCTGGAGCTTGATGGGAAGGGGTGGGGCCCCGCCTTGGTGGCGCTGTCCCCCAACCCCGTGTCCGACGGGGGCGGATATCAGGCGCTCATTGGGCCAATGTAAAAGGTAGAGGTGATTTTCGTGAAGAAAGTTTACATAAAATTTCGAGAGTGCCTGTCCGCTCTCCTGAACCGGTGGGGCCTGGCTCTGCCCGGCAAGATCATGTACATCGGAGGCAGCGACACCCTGCCCGCCCCCTTAAAGCGGGAGGAGGAGGCCAAGCTCATCGCGCGGCTGGGGGAGGGGGACCGGGAGGCCCGGAACCTGCTCATTGAGCACAACCTCCGCCTGGTGGCCTACATTGCCCGCCGCTTTGAGAATACGGGCATCCACATTGAGGATCTGATCTCCATCGGGACCATCGGCCTGATCAAGGCGGTGGGTACCTATCAGCCCGCCAAGGCCATCAAGCTGGCTACCTACGCCAGCCGGTGCATTGAGAATGAAATCCTCATGTACCTCCGCAAAACCGCCAACCAGAAGACGGAGCTTTCCTTTGACGAGCCCCTGAATACCGACTGGGACGGCAACGAGCTGCTGCTGTCCGACGTGCTGGGCACCGATGAGGACCTGGTGGTCCAGCCCCTGGAGGCCGACGTGGACCGCCAGCTCCTCCGTCAGGCTATGGAGCAGCTGGACGAGCGGGAGCGGCACATCATCACCCTCCGGTTCGGCCTGGACGGCCGGCGGGAGTGCACCCAAAAGGAGGTGGCCGACCAGCTGGGCATCTCCCAGTCCTACATCTCCCGGCTGGAAAAACGGATCATTGCCCGGCTGAAAAAGGAAATCGTGCGTATGATGTAGAAAAAATCTCTTGTGCATGGAGGAATGAGGCTTTATAATAGGAGGCGACTTGAAACAGAGAGAGGGTGCCCCTATGTTTAAGCTGCTGCTTGGCCGCGCCGGCGCGGGAAAGACCACCGCTGTCCTTGACCGCCTGTGCGCGGCGGGGGAGGGCCAGGTCCTCCTGACGCCGGAGCAGATGTCCCACGAGACGGAGCGGGCGCTGTGTAAGGTGGGGGGGCCTCAGATCAATCTGCGGGCGGAGGTGCTGTCCTTCAGCCGTCTGGCAAACCGAATCTTTCAGGCCGCCGGAGGCCTGGGGGAGGAGGAGCTGGACGCCGGGGGGCGGCTCCTTCTCATGCACCGGGCGGTGCGGGGAGCGGCCCCGGGACTGAAGGTCTACGGACGCCCCTCCAAGCGGCCCGCCTTCCTCTCGGCGCTGATCGCCACGGCGGACGAGCTGAAAAGCTGCTGTGTCCCGCCGGAGGTCCTGGTCCGGGCGGGGGAGGATTCCCCCGGCGCCGAGGGGGACAAGCTCCGGGACCTGGGGCTGATTTTGGGGGAGTATCAGGCTCTGACGGAACAGACCGCCCTGGACCCCCGGGACCGGCTCACCCGGGCGGCGGAGCGGCTGCGCGCCTGCGGCTGGGGCTACGGCAAGGACCTGTGGCTGGACGGCTTCACCGACTTCACCCCTCAGCAGGGGGAGCTGCTTCGGGTCCTCATGGGCCAGGCCCGGAGCATGACGGTGACCCTCACCTGCGACCACCTGGAGGAGGACGAGGGGGGGAGCGGCATCTTTTCCCCCGCCCGGCGGACCGCCGCCGCCCTGCTTCGGCTGGCGGAACAGGAGAGAATTCCCTGTGAGGTAGAACACCTTGTTAGTCCCTGTGTTGGAAAGGTTAAACCACTGATGTATTTGGAAAAATCCCTGTTTGGGGAGGAGGGCGCCCGCCCGGGGCCCTGCGAAGGGGCGGTGGAGCTCTTCCAGGCCTCCGACCCCCGGGGAGAGGTGGAGTGGACCGCCGCCCGCATCCTCCAGCTGGTCCGGTCGGGGGAATACCGCTTCCGGGACATCGGCGTGACCGCCCGGAGCTACGGGGTCTACCGGGACCTGGTAGAGTCGGTCTTTGGGCGGTACGGGGTGCCGGTGTTCTCCTCCGCGATGACAGATATTTTGGAAAAGCCGGTGCTGGCCCTGGTCACCGCCGCCCTGGACACGGTGGCGGGGGGATATCGGTACGACGACGTGTTTCGATACTTAAAAACCGGCCTCACCGGTCTGTCCTGGGACGAGGTGGATTTACTGGAGAACTACGTCCTGAAATGGGACATTCGGGGCAGCCGGTGGACCCAGGGCAAGGACTGGTCCTGGCACCCCAAAGGGTACAACAGGACCTGGGAGGAGGGGGACCGGGCCCTCCTGGCCCAGGTGGACGCGGCCCGGCGGCGGGTGTCCGGGCCGCTGGAGACCCTGCGGAAAAATCCCTTGAAAACAGGGCGTGGTCAGGCGGTTTCCCTTTACACATTTTTGGAGAAAACCGGCCTGCCCGAACGGCTGGAGGAGCGGGTGGAGACCCTGACCCGCCGGGGACGGCCCGCCCTGGCGGAGGAGTACCGGCAGCTGTGGGACATCCTGTGCGGCGCGCTGGAGCAGTGCGCCCGCCTGCTGGGGGAGGCCCCCATGGAGCTGGAGGAGTTTGCCCAGCTGTTCAAGCTGGTGCTGTCCCAGTACGAGGTGGGCACCATCCCCGTCTCCCTGGACCGGGTAACGGCGGGGGAGACCACCCGTCAGACGGGACACAGGGTCAAGGTGCTGTTCCTGCTGGGGGCGGACGACGCATCCCTGCCCCAGGTGGGGACGGCCCCCGGCCTGCTGTCCGACGACGACCGCTCCCTTCTGGCGGGCTACGGCCTGGAGCTGGCCCAGTCCCAGCGAGACCTGCTCTACCGGGAGATCACCACCATCTATCAGATCTGCGCCCGGCCCAGTGAAAGGCTGGTGGTGTCCTGGCCCGCCCAGGGGCCCGGGGGGGAGGAGCGCCGGCCCAGCTTTCTGGTGGGACGGCTGGAACGGCTCTTTGAGGGGCTGAAGCCCCTACGAGAGGAGGACTTGAAGGGCTCCTTCCGTCTGGAGGCCCCCCTGCCCGCCCTGGAACAGGCGGGACGGGACCGAACCGCCCGGAGGGCCTTGGAGAATCTGCCCGGCTTCGCGGAGCAGACGGCGCGGCTGGACCGGGCCGCACAGTGGGAGCGTGGACGGCTGTCCCGTCAGGCGGTGGACCGGCTGTACGGACGGCGGGTGGCCATGTCGGCCTCCCGGATGGACAAGTACAAATCCTGCCACTTCTCCTACTTCATGCGCTACGGACTGGCGGCGGAGCCCCGCAAGCCAGCTGGCTTTACAGCCCCTGAGTACGGTACCTTTGTCCACTATGTGCTGGAGCACGTCCTCCAGGACGGCATGTTTGCCCAGACCGCCATCCCCGGCATGGAGGACGCGGACGCCCGGAGGAAGCGGCTGAGGAGGCTGACCCGGGAGGCGGTGGACCGCTATGTGGACGAGGAACTGGGGGGGCTGGATGGTCAGTCCGCCCGGTTCCGGTACCTGTTCCGCCGCCTGCTGAGGACCGTCCAGGCGGTGGTGGAGAACGTGGCCGAGGAGCTGTTCAGCTCCAAATTCAAGCCCATCTCCTTCGAGCTGGGCTTTGGAAAAAAGGGCGACCTGCCCCCGGTGGAGTTCACCCACGACGGCGTTACCATCAGCGTCACCGGCTTTGTGGACCGGGTGGACGGCTGGGTGGACGGCGGGCGGCTCCATCTGCGGGTGGTGGACTATAAGACGGGGCGGAAGTCCTTCGACCTCACCGAGGTGTGGAACGGCCTGGGGCTGCAAATGCTCCTCTACCTCTTCACCCTGGAGGAGAAGGGACAGGCCCTCTACGGCCTGCCGGTGGAGGGGGACGGCGTGCTCTACCTCCCCGCCCGGGAGGCGGTCATCCGAGGCAGCCGGTCCATCAGCGACGAGGAGCTGCGGAAGAGGGTGGACAAGGAGCTGACCCGCAGCGGTCTGGTGGTGAACGACCCCCAGGTGCTGGAGGCCATGGAGGAGACGGGGGAGGACGGCTTCCGCTTCCTGCCCCTGAAGGTGAGAAAATCCACCGGCGAGATCACCGGAGAGGCCCTGGCCTCCGCCGAGCAGCTGGGCAAGCTGGGAAAGCACGTCCAGCGGGTGCTGGAGGACATCTGTAAGGAGCTGGCCGGGGGCAGCATCGCCGCCGACCCCTTCTGGCGGGGCCCGGAGAAAAACGCCTGCCGCTTCTGCGACTACGCCGCCGCCTGCCACTTCGAGCCGGGCCGGGGCGGCGACTGCAAGCGCTGGCTGTCCCATGTGAATGCCGGGGAATTTTGGGAACAGATTGAAAAAGAGGAGAACATTTAATGGAACAAAGCAAAAATATTTTAATTATCAGCGACATGCCCGGTTATGGAAAAATGGGAATGGCGGGCATGCTGCCCATTCTGTCCAACATGGGCCACAGCATTTATAACCTGCCCACCGCACTGGTGTCCAACAACTTCGATTATGGAAAATTTTCCGTGCTGGACACCACCCAGTACATGCGGGAGACCATCCAGGTCTGGCAGGCCCTGGGCTTCCAGTTCGACTGCATCACCACCGGCTTTCTGGCCTCGGCGGACCAGGTGGACCTGCTCCGGGATTTTATCGACAGCCAGCGGAAGGAGGACTTTCTGGTGATCACCGACCCCATCATGGGGGACGGCGGCAAGCTGTACAACGGCTCCACCCGGGAGACTGTGGAGAATATGAGCCGCTTCGCCGGGGTAGCCGATGTGGTCGTTCCCAACCTGACGGAGGCGGAGTTCCTAACCGGGGTGTATGAGGGTCAGGAGACCCTGACCGCCGGGGAGGCCCGTCAGGTGCTGGATGGCCTGCTGTCCCTGGGGCCCAAGTCGGCGGTCATCACCAGCGGTCGGGAGACAGAGACGGGCCGTCATGTGGTCTGGGGCTTTGACGGAAAGACCGGGGAGTACTTCAACGTGCCCTACCGTTTCATCAAGGCCCATTTCCCGGGCACCGGGGATATCTTTACCTCCCTGCTCACCGGCAAGCTGCTGGAGGGGCGGACGCTCCCCCAGGCGGTGAAGAAGGCGGTGGACCTGCTGGAGCGGCTCATTTTCATGGAACAGGACGTGGCCGAGCGAAACAACGGCATCCGCATCGAGAAGTATTTGAGCGTGCTGACGGAGTGAAGGAGGAGGCAGACCTATGCCCTTTCCACTGACAGAGGAACAACGAAACATTGTAGACGACCGGGGCGGCGAGTTGCTGGTGTCGGCGGCGGCGGGGTCGGGGAAGACCCGGGTGCTGGTGGAGCGGCTGCTGGACCGGGTGGCCAAGGAGGGGGCTGATATCGACCGCTTCCTGGTCATCACCTACACCAAGGCGGCGGCGGCGGAGCTGCGGGGGCGCATCGCCCAGGAGCTGTCCGACCGGCTGGCGGAGAACCCCAACGACCGCCACCTGCGCCGCCAGACGGTGCTGGTCTACCGGGCCAATATCTCCACCATACACGCCTTCTGCGCCGCCCTCCTTCGGGAGAGCGGCCACCTGCTGGACCTGGACCCGGACTTCCGCCTGTGCGACGAGGGGGAGAGCCGTGTGCTGATGGAGCAGGTGCTGGAGGAGGTGCTGGACAAGCGGTATGAGGAGCTGTCCCTAGACAGCCCCTTTGCCGTTTTGGTGGACACCCTGTCCGCCGGGCGGGACGACAGCCGCCTGGCCCAGATCGCGCTGAGGATCTTCTCCCAGGTCCAGAGCCACCCGGACCCCACCCGCTGGCTGGAGGAGCAGAAGGACATCTGGACGCTGGAGGGCGTGTCCGACCTGGCCCAGACCCCCTGGGGGGCGCTGCTGCTGGAGGACGCCCGGCGTCGGGCGGGCTTCTGCCGGGACCGGCTGGAGCAGGCCCTGGCCTTGACCGGGGAGGACGAGCTGCTGGAGGCCAACTATGGCCCGTCCATCACTGCCACCCTGGAGGCGGTGGAGGACTTCCTGACCGCCCGCGGCTGGGATGAGGCGGCGGCAGTCCTGCCCATCCCCTTCCCCGACGCCGGGAGAAAGAAGAAGCGGAGCGCAGAGCTCAGCCCCTTTGAGGAGGAGCGAGCCATTCAGGCCAGGGAGCGGGTGAAGTCCATCCGGGCCCGGTGCAAGAAGCTGCTGGACAAGCTGGCGGAGGACTTTAGCGGAACGACAGACGAGGTGCTGGAGGAGCTGGCCCTGTCCCGTCCCGCCGTCCAGGCGCTGATGGACCTGGTGCTGGATTTTCAGACCGCCTTTTCCAAGGAAAAGGCCCGGCGGGGTATGGTGGACTTCTCCGACCTGGAGCACTTCGCCGTCAAGCTGCTGGTGGGGGAGGACGGGGCGCCCACCGAACTGGCCCAGTACTGGGGGGCCCGGTTCGACGAGGTGCTGGTGGACGAGTATCAGGACACCAACCAGGTGCAGAACGCCATCTTTAACGCCATCTCCGGCGGGGGACGGCGGCTGTTCCAGGTGGGGGACGTGAAGCAGTCCATTTACCGGTTCCGTCTGGCCGACCCCACCATTTTCCTGGACAAATATCGCCGCTTCCCGGATGGAGAGGCGGCGTTGGAGGGACAGCCCAGAAGGCGTCTGCTGTCCCAAAATTTCCGCTCCCGGCCCCAGGTGCTGGAGGGGTGCAACGACCTGTTTCGGAGCATTATGTCAACTGAATTTGGGGAGCTGGACTATACCGACGATCAGGCGCTGGTGCCGGGGAAGGCGTTTTTGGACGGTGTCGGGCAGCGGGAGAATGATGTCAGCCCCTACGCCCTGGAGCTGGATGCGCTGGACCTGTCCTTTCTTGGGGAGCAGGAGGGGGAGAAGGAGAGCAAGGACCTCCTGGAGGCCCGCTTCGCGGCCCGGCGGGTCCGGGAGCTGCTGGATCAGCCCCTGATGATCGAGGAGGGGGACGGCCTGCGGCCCCTGCGCCCGTCTGACGTGATGATTCTCCTGCGCAGTCCGCGCTCGGTGACGCACCACTATCTGCTGGCCCTCAACCAGGAGGGGGTCCCCTGGACCGCCCAGGGCGGGGACGACTTTTTTGAGACCACCGAGGTCAACGTGGCCCTGTCCATTTTACAGATTGTGGACAACCCCCGCCAGGACGTGGCCCTGATTTCGGCCCTGCGCTCCCCGGTGTACGGCTTTACCGGCGACCAGCTGGCCCTCCTCCGGGCGGACAGCGGCGGGGACTTCTACACCGCCCTGGTCCGCGCCGCCGAGGGAGGGGACCAGGCGTGCCGGAGCTTTCTGGAGCAGCTGGAGGAGCTGCGGGACTGCGCCGGGGACCGCACCTGCCGCCAGCTGATTTGGCACATCTTTGAGCGGACCAATATGCTGGGCATTTTCGGCGCTATGGAGGGGGGCGGCGAGCGGCGGAGCAATCTGCTGTCCCTCTACGCCCTGGCCGGGCGGCTGGAGGACAGCGGGTGCCGCACCCTGTTCCAGTTCCTCCTGCGGCTGGAGCGGCTGAGAAACGCCGGTCTCCGGTTGGGAACCGCCCCCGACGGCGGCCCGGGCGGGGAGGGGGTGTCCATCCTGTCCATCCACCACTCCAAAGGGCTGGAAAAGCCGGTGGTGCTGGTGTGCGGGCTGACCCGGCGGCTCAACCGGGACGACATGATGCGCCCGGTGTTGTTCCACTCCAAGCTGGGGGTGGGCCCCAAGGGGCTGGACCGGGAGCGGATGGTGGAGTACACCACCCTGGCCCGTCAGGCGGTGGCCCGCCAGCTGGAACGGGAGATGATGGCGGAGGAGCTGCGGCTGCTCTATGTGGCTATGACCCGTGCCCGGGAGAAGCTGATCCTTTCCCTGGCCCTGCCCGAGGGGGCGGGTGCCCTGAAGCGGCTGGGGGACAGTCTGCCCATCAGCCCCATGGCCCTGGAGCAGCAGCAGAGCGTGGGGGCCTGGGTGCTCCTTCACGCCATCACCCGGCCCGAAGGGGAGGCTCTTCGGGCGCTGGCGGAAATTTTCAATGTCACCCCGCCGCAGCGCACCGGACCGGCCTGGGACATCCGCTGGATGGACGGGACCGCTCTGGGAGGGGAGTGTAAAGTGAAAGGCCATTACACTGATCTCCCGGAGGGGGCGGAGCCTGACGAGGACCTGTCCGCCCGGCTGAGATGGGTCTATCCCCATCTCGCGGCGGCGAATCTGCCCTCCAAGCTCACCGCCACCCAGATCAAGGGCCGGCCCCTGGACCGGGAGGCGGCGGAGGACACCGCCGTCACCACCCCCAGAGGCCAGCCCATCACCCGGCCCGACTTCATCGCTCAGGACCGGGGCCTCACCCCCGCCCAGCGGGGCACCGCTCTCCATTTGGCGATGCAGTACCTCCCCCTGGACATGGAGCCCGCCCCCCAGGCAGTGGGGGAGGAGCTGGACCGGCTGACTGAGGCGGGGTTTCTTACCAAACTCCAGCGCCAGGCGGTGGAGCCGGAGCGGCTGTCCGCCTTTCTGGCCAGCCCTCTGGGCCGGGCTATGGCGGCGGCGGGGAAGCGGTGCCGCCGGGAGTTTAAATTCTCCATTCTGGTCTCCGCCCTGGACTACTTCCCCGAGGGAAGGGGGGAGGAGGTCCTTCTCCAAGGGGTTATCGACGCCTGGTTTGAGGGGGAGGACGGCTCCGTTACGGTGGTGGACTTCAAAAGCGACCGGGTCCGCCCCGGTGGGGAGCAGTCCCGGGCCGAGGAGTACCGCCCTCAGCTCGCCGCCTACTGTCAGGCCCTGTCCGCCATCCTGAGCAAGCCTGTCAACCGGCAGGTGCTGTGGTTTTTTGCTACAGACAGCCTAGTGGAGTTGTAAATGAAAAAATGTTGCAAAAGGACAGTATATGTGGTATTCTAAATGCGGCAAAAGGATATTATCTTATAAATTTGAGGAGGAAAGAGAACATGAAAAAAACTCTATCCCTGGCGTTGGCGCTGGTTATGTGTCTGGCATTGTTCCCTGTGACAGTATCGGCCCTGAATGATGGAACCTTCGACTACACGATTTCTGATGATGGTGTTGCCATCAATCGCCTGATCGATATGTCCATAGAAGATTTGGTGATTCCCGATACGATTGCTGGCAAGCCGGTGGTGAGTGTTACCGGCCTGCACGGGAGTGGCTGTAAGCTTAGAAGCGTCGTGATTCCAAGCAGCGTTAAAGAAATCGGGTATATGTGCTTCAAAAATTCTTATCGGTCATGTGAATACTTGACTTCGGTTACCTTGTCTGAAGGTTTGGAGAAAATCGGATATCAGGCTTTCGATGGTACCCATATCACTAGCATTGTAATTCCAGAAAGTGTAAAAACAATAGAATATGATGCATTTCGATATTGTGAGTATTTGACAAGCGTTAAACTGCCCAGCCAGTTGGAGGCGATTCCGAGACAGTGTTTTGCCAACTGTACAAGTTTAGATGATATCATCATCCCGGATAAGGTCACTTCGATTGGACGCCATGCATTAACTGAAACGGCTATTACCAAGATAAGTGTTCCAACAGGTGTAAAGAAAATCGATGATTTCTGTGTTAGCTGTAAAAACCTTAGTGAAGTTGAGTTGCCTTATGGACTGGAAGAAATTGGGGGGAACTCTTTTAGTGGATGTTCGAAGTTGAAGTCTGTTTTGATCCCAACTACTGTAAAGGTGGTCGGCTTGCACTCATTTAACAATTCTGGTATAGAGGAAATTATTCTACCGTATGGAGTTGAAACATTCTATGGGGCTGGTTATAATTGTGATAATTTGACTGGTATCTATGCTCCTTCCACTGTAAGATCACTTCATTCCATTGTGGATAATGCTATTGTTTATTGCATGCCTGACTCGAAAGTGGAGGCAGAATGTAAAAAAGATGGCATTTCCTGCCTATCTGACATCTCCTGTGACACCCGGATCAATGTGCTGCACAACGGCAAACGTATCTCCTTCGGAGCCTATGGACAAAACCCGGAGATTGTGAACAGCCGAACTATGGTGCCGCTGCGCTCCATCTTTGAGGCCATGGGGGCTGATATTCAGTGGGACGGAGCCACCCAGACTGTCACGGCCACCCGTGGGTCGAACAAGATTGTCATGACAGTGGGGCAGGCCGGCTATACGGTCAACGGTGCGGCCAAGACCATGGACACGCCGCCTATGATCCTCAATGACCGTACCATGGTTCCTGTCCGGGTGGTGGCGGAAAGTTTTGGCGCTGATGTGACTTGGCATGCCGCCTCTGGAACTGTGCTGATTAGCGAATAATTGCGATATGCGTTGACCCGCTCTATTTGGGGCGGGTCAATTTTATGTTTCCACCAAAATAATATCCTCCCCGAAGCGCTTCACGGCGTTCCAGGGGATGATCTTGTCCTCCTCCCGGCCAAACAGGCCGAAGAACCGCCGCCGGCCGGGGACGATGAGGGCCTTCACCTGGCCGGTCTCCAGGTCCACCTCCATGTCCCCCACGTAGCCGTACCGGGCTCCGTCCTCCACGCTGATGACCTCCTTATACCGCAGCTCCGCGATGCGAGTTTCCATTGGAATCGCTCCTTTATGATGGCCTCCGGCCCGAACGCGGGAAGCCGGTTAGTACAGCCTATGCGGGGCCGGGCCTGTCCCATGTCTTTAAGAAAACCTTCATGAAATCTTAATTTTCCCCCTACGCCGTCCTTAACAATCCTCTGTTAGGATTGCTTTGACAACAAGGAGAGGAGGCGCAGGGATATGACGGACTGGCTGTTTCCCGCCGCGCTGGCCCTTACGGGCACAATGGGAGTATTGATGGGGCTTTGGGGACTGTGGTATCTGATCTCCGGGCTGGCCTGCGTGCGGAAGCCGCAGGACTACGGCCTTCACCCCGCCCAGACAAAGTTCGCGATCCTGATCGCCGCCCGGAATGAGGAGCTGGTAATCGGTCCGCTGATCAACAGCCTGCTCACCCAGAGCTACCCGGCGAAGCTGTACGACATCTGGGTCATCCCTAACAACTGCGCCGACAACACCGCCCTGGCGGCCCGGAGCTTCGGGGCCAAGGTGCTGGAGTGCACCGTGCCGGTGAAGAGCAAGGGGGAGGTCCTCCGCTTCGCCTACAACCGCCTCCGTGGCCGGCGGTACGACGCCTGGCTGGTCTTCGACGCGGACAACGTGGTGGACCGGAATTTCCTGGCGGAGATGAACAACGTCCGGCTCACCGGCGTTCAGGCAGCTCAGGGCTATCGGGACAGCAAGAACCCCTACGACACCGCCCTGTCCGGCTGCTCCTCCATCTACTACTGGATGATGGACCGCTTCCACAACGGGGGAAAGGCGGGGCTGGGGCTGTCCGCCATGATCGGCGGCACCGGCTTCATGGTGACGCAGAGCCTGCTGGACAAGCTGGGCGGCTGGCGCACCGAGACCATCAGCGAGGACATGGAGATCACTGTCCAGGCCCTTCTGGCGGGGGAGCGGGTGGCCTATGCCCCCAAGGCCATCACCTACGACGAACAGCCCCTGACCTGGGAGCAGTCCTTCAAGCAGCGCCGCCGCTGGACCAGCGGCACCATCCAGGTTGCGGAGGCCTATCTGCCCGCCTTGGCTCAGGAGCTGGGGGAGCGGCCCCGGCTGGCCCTTCTGGACATGGGCTCCACCATGGTCCTGCCCGCCTATCAGCTGGCCGCCCTGGCGGGACTGATACCGCCGCGCTGGGCGGACGGACCCTGCTTCAGGCTGTGCTGCTGGGGCTGGCGGGGGCCTGCGGGAATATCGCCTGGGCGGCACTCACGGCCACCGCTGCCGCCGGGATCGTCATTACATTGGAGGGAAAATGGGACCGCCGTCTGTGGAAGGCACTGGGGACCTATTGGTTTTTCCTCCTCACCTGGCTGCCCATTGCCGCGTTCAGCTTTTGGAAACGGACCACCGTCTGGGAGGAGATCCGCCACACCCGGACCATGGCCCCACAGCTGCCCGGGAGATAAATAGGAACCGCCGTCCCGTAATGGGGCGGCGGTTTGTGATTTTATTGCACCGGCTCGAAGTCGGAGGCGGGACGGCGGCAGATGGGGCAGGTGTAATCCTCGGGGAGGGTGTCGCTCTCATAGATGAAGCCGCAGATCTTGCAGACAAAGCCGCGGGGCTTATCCTGGGCGGGCTCCACCTCGGGGGCGGGCTCTTCGCCCTTCACCGACGCGGCCAGGGCCTGGGCCAGCGCCTCCAGCTCGCTCTCCTGACCGGGGGCCAGGGCGGACTTGAGGGTGATGGGGGCCTCGAGCAGCTCCATATTCTTCATCTGGCTCAGAATTTCGGTCATCAGCTTGCCGCTGGCGGGGGCCCAGGAGCCGTTCTGAATGAGGGCCACTTTCCGGTTTTGCAGGTTGTGGTGGGCCAGGTCCCGGAGCAGGTGCTCCATGGGGTCGAAGATGCCGTTGTTGTAGGTGGGGCAGGCGAAGACGATGTGGCTGTATTTGAAGCAGTCGGACAGCACATAGGAGTAGTGGCTGGACGACACGTCATACATCTCCACCGGCACCCCCAGCTCAGCCAGGCGGCAGGCCAGGATGCTGGCGGCGGTCTCGGTATTTCCATAGATGGAGGCGAAGGGAATCACAACACCCTGGACCTCGGGCTCATAGGAGGCCCACTTCACATACCGGTCAATGATTTTTCCAAAATCCTTGCGCCAGATGGGGCCGTGGAGGGGGCAGATCATCTGGATGTCCAGCTTGGAGGCCTTGTTCAGCAGGGCCATGACCTGGGGACCGTACTTGCCCACAATGTTGGTGTAGTACCGGCGGGCCTCGTCCAGCCAGTCCCGCTCCCAGTCGATCTCGTCGGCGAAGAGGACGCCGTTCAGCGCTCCGAAGGAGCCGAAGCCGTCGGCGGAGAAGAGGATCTTGTCGGTGGAGTCATAGCTGACCACCACCTCGGGCCAGTGGACCATGGGGGCGGCCACAAAGGTGAAATGATGGCGGCCGGTGGACAGAGTGTCCCCCTCGTTCACCAGGATGGCCCCTTTGGGGTCGGCGGCGTGGAACTGGCGGATCATGTTGACGGCCTTGCCGTTGCACACGATCTTCGCCTCGGGGTGGCGGAGCATCAGGTCGCCCAAGGTGGCGGCGTGGTCGGGCTCCATGTGGTGGACGAAGATATAGTCCAGCGCCCGGCCGTTCAGGGCGTGCTCCAGGTTCTCCATGAACTGGGTCTGAACCGCCCGGTCCACCGTGTCAAAGAGGACGGTTTTTTCGTCCAGCAGCAGATAGGAGTTGTAGGACATCCCCCGGGGGACAGGGTGAGCCGCCTCAAAAATGGGGTGCTGACGGTCGTTGGAGCCGATCCAGATGAGGTCGTCGGTAATTTTACGGGTACAATACATGAGGAAAACCTCTCTTTCGTTCAGAAAATTTGTCATTAGATATTATAGCACAATTTGATTGAATGTGCGATAGTATTTTTGTCTGGAATCTGTTGCAAAAGGAAAATAAATCCCGTATAATATTTCTTCAAACTGCTGTAGAGCGCGACGACCCGGCGCGCCGTTTCAAGGGATAGGGCGTGCCCAGCAGTTACGCCCCGCAAAAGGAGATTTGAAATCATGTACCGTATCGACATTATGACATTATTCCCCGATGTGGTGGGAGATATGCTGTGTGAATCCGTGCTGGGCCGGGGGCAGGAGCGGGGGTATATCCGGGTGGAGTGCCACCAGATCCGGGATTACACCGTCAACAAGCAGAAGCAGGTGGACAACTACCCCTACGGCGGAGGCCGGGGGGCGGTGATGCAGGCCGATCCCCTTTACAGGTGCTGGGAGCACATCTGTCAGGAGGCGGGGGAGCGGGTCCACACCATCTACATGTCCCCGGCGGGCAGGACCTTCACCCAGTCCGACGCCCGGCGCTTAAAGGACGATTACCAGCGGCTTATCCTGGTCTGCGGCCACTACGAGGGCATCGACGAGCGCTTTATCGAGGAGTGCGTAGACGAGGAAATTTCCATCGGTGATTTCGTGATGACCGGCGGCGAGATCCCCGCTATGGCGGTGGCCGACGCGGTGTGCCGCCTGGTGCCCGGGGTGCTGTCCGACCCCTCCTGCTATGAGAACGAGAGCCACTGGAACGGCGCGCTGGAGGCCCCCCAGTACTCCCGGCCTGAGGTGTGGCACGGCCGGGCGGTGCCCCCCGTCCTCCTGTCGGGCAACCACGCCAAGGTGGAGCAGTGGCGGCGGAAGCAGTCCATTCTCCGTACCCGCCGGCGCAGGCCCGACCTGTATGAACGGCTGGACCTGTCCTCCAAGGAGGACCAGAAGCTGCTCCGAGAGCTGAAGGAGGAGCTGGGCGCGGAGGAGTGATTTATGTATCGTCCGCCGCCAGAGACATGACCGACACCTCAAAGGCGGTGCGCTCCTGGGGCTGGCCGTCGATCTCCTTGGTGTAGGTCCGGCTCTGGAGCCGGCCCTCCAGGGACAGGCGGTCTCCCACCTCCATGGCCCCGCAGCGGTAGGCCAGACTGCCCCAGGCGATGCAGGGGAGATAGTCCGCCCGGCCATACCGGCGGTTGACCGCCAAAATCATGTCGCAGATGGTACGGCCCAGCGGGGTGGCCCGGAGGATGGGCGGTTTACATAAGGTCCCGGACAGCTCCAGCCGGTTTTCGTCCTCCCCCTCGTCCTGGGCGAGGGTCCGGGCAAAGACGCTGACCACCAGCCGGCTGCCCACCCCGCTGCGGTTGTTGAAGGTCCGCACCTCCCCATAGACGGAGACAGGGCCGTCTCCGCAGAGGGAGAGCCGCTCCAGCTGTTCCCGGGAGGCGACGATGTTCAGCCGGTCCTCCGCCCCGGACAGCCGGCGCACCGCCAGGGGAAAGGTGAAATAGTCCACGCCGTGGTTGGCGTGGGAGAGGACGGGACGGGCGGCCATCCGCCCCCGGAGAAAAATTCGGTTGGTATTGGTCTGCATGGAAGCAACAACTCCTTGTCTTATCCTGTGTCGCTTCCATCCTATGCGGGCCGGTGGGAGGGTATGTCCTATTTCTTCTTTGCTTTGCCCTGTAGGGGCTGACCGACTATCCCAGAAAAACGACCACTTATCCGGCAAAAAAGCGGGACAGGCTGTACCTGTCCCGCTTTTGGTTAAGGGAGGACTGCTTGAGGCTTACTTGACGGAGCCGTGGAGAATGGGGGAGAGGGGCTTGTAGACCAGGAAGCAGAAAACGGTGGTCAAAAGTCCTTTCAGCAAAGTGAAGGGGGCGTTGAAGATGATAAGACACTCCATCAGTCCGTTGACGCCGGGGCGGATGGACTGATACATGGCGATGATCTTGTCAATGGCCATGAATTTGGTGTAAACGGGGTAGGAGATGTAGTAGTTGCAGGGGATGGAGAGCAGGGCCATGACCACAGCGCCAGCCAGTGCGCCGATGAGGGCGGTCTTACGGGACTTTTTGTAGTGGTAGATCACGCCGGCGGTGAAGGAGAAGGCGGCGCCCAGGATGAAGTTGCACAGTTCTCCAGCATAGGCGGTAGAGGTGCCCTTGATGATCACCTTGAGCAGGTTTTTCAGGAAGGTGACGACCACGCCGTACCAGGGCCCCAGGGAAAAGGCGGCCAGCAGCTCAGGCAGGTCGGAGATGTCCATTTTGACGAAGGTGGGGATCAGGAAGGGGATGGGGAAGTCGAACATGTTGAGCACGCAGGCCACCGCCGAAAGCATGGCGGTGACGGTGAGAGCCCGGGCAGAGATGGAACGTTTTGCTTTGGCAATGGTGGCTGGATTGGACATAAAAAACACTCCTTTTTTGATTTTGACCGCTGAAAGACTATGCCTTCCAGGTGTCAAAACAAACAAGGAGGTGCACTTCACCCACGCCGAAGCGGCGCGTGTTGTTTTATACACATCTTCTTCCATCCGGACTATAACCGTTGGTCCCGGAGTTTCACCGGGTCAGCGGACACATTGCTGTGTCCGGTCGCGGACTGTACCGCCAGTGGGGAATTTCACCCCGCCCTGAAGACATCGTATTCAGTTGTCTGCGCCCATTATACGCCGGGCGGAGGAAAAATGCAACCCCCAATTTTCAGGGGGAAGTGTCCTATTGCGCATTTTATCGCGGTGCGATTTGTAGGGGCGGCCTGTGGCCGCCCGCAAATAAGGCTTTGTTTTGGAACGGGCGGCCACAGGCCGCCCCTACATGAAATCCGCAAATGGGACACTCCCTTTTCAGGGGCCCCGCAAGGAAGCGGGACCCCTGCCCTACGGTCAATAGCAGGCCCGGAAAATTTCCAGCACGTCCTCGTGGGTCAGATTTCCGTAGCCGCCGCCGGTGAGGGGGACGGAATTGGCGATCTCCTCCAGCTGGGTGTCCCCGGTGACGCCCAGCTCCCGGAGAGTTGTGGGCAGGCCAAGCTCCCGGATGAAGCCGGCAAGAGCCTCCACGCCGGCCAGGGCCAGCTCCTCCTGACTGCGGCCCTCCTGGGGGATGCCCCAGACCCGGACGGCGAACCGGGCGAACTTTACCGCCCCCTTTTGGCAGATTCTCCGGTAGTAAACCGGGTGAATCACCGCCAGGCCAGCGCCGTGGCTGCAATCGGTATAGGCCCCCAGCTGGTGCTCCATCATGTGGGCCATGAAGTCGGTCCGCTTGTTCAGCTTGATGATCCGGTTTTCCGCCATGGTGGACTCCCACATCAGGTTGCTCCGGGCGTTGTAGTCCAACGGGTCATGGGCCGCGGCCCGCAGATCCCGGATTACCCCCCGCATCAGGGCCTCGGCGATGTCGTCGGAGACGTTCTCCTCATCGGGACCGCTGAAATAGGTCTCCATGATGTGGGACAGAGCGTCGAAGCCGCCGTAGAGCATCTGGTTTCTGGGGACGCTGAGGGTATAGGTGGGGTCCATCAGGGCAAACCGGGGGTTGCACTGGGGGTAGTCCCGGTCGGTCTTGATCTTCACCGCCTCGTTGGTGACCACCGCGCCGCCGTTGCACTCGCTTCCGGTGCCGCACATAGTCACAATGACCCCCAGGGGAAGAGGCTGGTGCCGGACCTCCCCCTTTTTGGCCCAAAAGCCCTCCCACACGTCGCCGTCATAGGGGACGGCCAAGGCGATGGCCTTGCCGCAGTCCATTACACTGCCGCCCCCCACCGCCAGCACCAGACTGACGCGCTCTCTCCGGGCCAGGTCCACGCCCTCCAGCACCTTGGTATAGGTGGGGTTGGGCATGACGCCGTGGAACTCCACCACCCGCTTGCCCGCCGAAGCCAGGATGGACATGACCTGGTCATAGACGCCGTTGCTCTTAATGGACCCGCCGCCGTAGACCAGCAGTACCGTTTCGCCGTACTCCTTCAGCAGTACGCCCAGGTACTGCTCCACACAGCCCTGGCCGAAAAATACCTTTGTGCTATTCTCAAAAACAAAATCCCGCATGACGCGACTCCTTTTCTGTTAATGCTCCCTATTATAACAGTTCCCGCCCGCCCTGGCAAGCTCGGTATGTCATGTAGGGCAGGGGTTCTACCCCTGCCTATCCCCGAGGGGATAAAACGGGATCGGGATCAGGCAAGGGCAGAAACAGGGGAAGGCAAGGGCAGAGCCCTTGCCCTACTTTCGGGGTGTCTCCTAATTCATGAGACAACCGTGTAGGGAGGGGAGGCCGGCGGGATTTTGTTACAACCTGTAACCTTTTTTCTCCGGGGGAAAGGGGAAAATGCGCTTTGCCTCGATACAGAGCTGAACTGTGACCGTGGTTTCTTTTTTTAAATCCTTCGGGAAAAGCGGTTTTTTGCCACGATTTAGGCAGGAAAAAATTTCTTAGAGAAAAATGCGGAAAAGGTTTGACAAGAGGTAACAAATATGTTACAATTCGGTTACAGTTTGAAAATCAATTTGCTTTTAGGAGACACAGCTATGGCCAATGAGAAATTACCGCTTACCTATAAGGGACATCCCCTCCGTCGGAAGGACAGCCTGATCTACTACGGTACCATGGCTGAGAAGTATATCATTATGCTTCAGGTCCTCTCCACCAAGACTGTGGGCGACATGCCCGTGGCGGATAAGGTGTCTGTTCAGCTTCAGCTCACCGACCCCGACCTGAAAAGCCGGGACCGGGTGGTGAAGAAGAGCGAGAAGGACAGCCTCTACGCCGCGATGGACGTGGCCTCCGTCTGGCTGGACCGGGCGCTGTCCGGCAAGTAAGTCAAACCGTACACAAGAGGATACAGAGATAAGGAGGACGTACTCATGAAACATACCGCAGCCCGTCTGACCGCCGCCGTTCTTTTGGTCGGCACCATGATTACCACCCCCGCGTTCGCGCTCACCGGAACCGTCAATGACAACGGCGTGCGCCTGCGCGAGGAGGCCAGCACCAGCAGCACCGTTCTGAAGAGCCTGTCCAACGGGACCAAGGTGGAGATTACGGACACGCTGACCGACTGGTACAAGGTAAGCTACAACGGGAAGACGGGCTTTATCGCCAGCGATTACGTCACCATCAAGGATGACAGCACCTATGTTCAGGTCGCCGACGGCCCCTTGAACATCCGGGAGAAGCCCACCACTGACAGCAAGAAGGTCGGCTCTCTGGGCAACGGCAAGGTGGTCAAGATTCTGAAGCTGATTGAAGCCAAGAGCGACGACGAGATCGCGTGGTATCAGACTGAGGAAGGCTACATCGCCGCGGAGTATGTCGTCCCCTGTGACGACCCCGACCGGAAGGGCTCCGCCGCCTACGTCAAGGTGGAGGAGGGTCCCCTGAACATCCGCTCCGAGCCCGACACCAAGAGCGAGAAGGTGGGCACCGTCGCCGCCGGCAAGATCATTGAGGTCAACGGCATGACGGACGGCTGGTACAAGATCGGCGAGGGTTATATCTCCGCTGACTATGTGGTCCAGTCCAGCGCCGACGAGGCCAAGGCCCAGGAGAAGAAGGCCTCTGAGTCCAAGCATCAGGGCAGCTCCTCCTCCGACAGCCAGAGCAATAAGAGCACTACCTCTTCCGTGCCCGCTCCCCAGGGCTCCGGCGCGGGCCAGGATATTGCCAACTACGCCCTCCAGTTCGTGGGCTACCCCTATGTCTATGGCGGCAGCTCTCCCAAGGGCTTTGACTGCTCCGGCTTCACCAGCTATGTTTACAAGCAGTTTGGTTATGGCATCAGCCGCACCGCCTCCGGCCAGCTGGACAACGGCAGCTCCGTCTCCCGGGGCCAGCTTCAGCCCGGCGATCTGGTGATGTTCAAGAAGGGCGGCTCCAGCAAGCGGGCTTCCCACGTGGGCATCTACATCGGCGGCAATCAGTTTGTCCATGCCTCCACCAGCAAGACTGGCGTCATCATCTCCAGCATGGACTCCTCCTACTATGCCACCGGCTTCGTTGGCGCCCGCCGTCTCGCGGGCTGAGCAAAAAGAATACATAACCGTCCGGCGGACGGCGCTGTAACGCGCCGTCCGCCGCTTTTTGTTTATTTTGGCACTGGACCGCCGGGGTCTGTTGTAGTAAGATAGCTTGGAGTGTGACGTTTGGAAGGGGAATTGTGAGCGTGAAAAAGCAACATAGCATAGATATGTGCAGCGGGTCGATAGCGGATAAGCTCCTGCTGTTCGCCCTGCCGCTGATGGCCTCAAGCCTGCTTCAGCTGCTGTTCAACGCGGCGGACATCGTGGTGGTGGGTCAGTGCGCCGGGAAGGAGGCGCTGGCGGCGGTGGGGTCCAACACCTCGCTGATCAATCTGCTGATTAACCTGTTCGTTGGCCTGTCGGTGGGCACCAACGTGGTGGTGGCCCGGGACCTGGGCGCGGGCCGGCACGACAGAGTGGGGGAGAGCGTCCACACCGCCATGACGTTGGCCTTAGCCAGCGGCGCGGTGATGGCCCTGCTGGGCGTGGCGCTGGCCCGGCAGCTGCTGGAGTGGACCTCCTCGCCCACCGACGTTATCGACCTGGCCAGTGTGTATCTGCGGATCTACTTTCTGGGCTTGCCCGCTAACTTTGTGTATAACTTTGGCGCGGCCATCCTCCGGGCCCAGGGGGACACCCAGAGGCCGCTGTATTTCCTCACCTTTGCCGGTGTGGTCAACGTGGGGCTCAATCTGCTGTTTGTCATCCCTCTGCAAATGAGCGTGGCCGGAGTGGCCTTGGCCACCATTATAGCCCAGTATATCTCCGCCGCGCTGGTGCTCCGGTGCATGATTCGGGAGCAGGGTCCCCTCCATCTGGACCTGAGAAAGCTGGGTCTGAACCGGAGGGTGGTGGGCCAGATCATCCGGGTGGGCCTGCCCGCCGGATTCCAGGGGGTGGTGTTCTCCCTGTCCAACGTGGTAATCCAGTCCGCTTTAAATTCCTTCGACGATGCGGCGCTGGTGGCCGGCTCCTCCGCCAGCGCCAACATCGAGGGCTTCGTCTATGTCTCCATGAACGCCTTTTATCAGGCGGCCATCACCTTTGTGGGACAGAACTACGGCGCGGCCAAGTGCGACCGGGTGGACAAGGCAGCCCGTCAGTGCGTGGGCTTCGCGGTGGTGTTCGGACTGGTGATGGGAAACCTGGTCTACCTCTTCGGCGCGCCGCTGGCGGGCATCTACGCCCCAGGGGAGCCGGAGGTGATTCAACAGGCGCTGGTCCGAATGCTCTACATCTGCTGTCCCTACTTCATCTGCGGCGTGATGGACACCCTGGTGGGCGTCCTGCGGGGTCTGGGCAGCTCGGTGATCCCCATGGTGGTGTCCATCATCGGGGCCTGCGGTCTGCGTCTGCTGTGGGTGGCCGTGGTGTTCCCGGTCTACCGAACCCCCGCCAGCCTCTATCTCTCCTATCCCATCACCTGGACGGTGACAGGATTTTTCCATTTTCTGTTCCTTATGGCAGTGGTGCGTAAGAGGGCCTTTGCCAAGGTCAGGCAGGACGGCCCCGCCTATCTGTCCGCCGAGGGACGGCATCCGGAGTGACCCGCTCAATGCCTGGGGCGCCTGGGCGGCCGGCCTTTGAAGGCTTTGAAGCATGGCTTCGTATATTCTGTCAAGAATCCCCTTGCATTTCTGCGCCTTTTTTGTTATAATTATGGAGTGTTGTACTGATTGTCCATTCGCGGTCCAGGCGGACGGTAAGCCCACGTGGATCAAATCACGACAAAAGAGGTAAGGGCTATGAAGAAAGAGAAAGAAAAAACCGCGCGGTCCGCTTCGACCCGGAAGGGTTGGGGCATTACAGGGAAGCTTGCGTTGTCCATCGTGACCAGTGTGGTCATCGCGGTGGCGGTTCTGCTGGTGGTGGTCTATATGCAGATGTCCCGGACGCTGCTGGAAAAGAGCGAGGACCTGCTCCAAACCACCACCGACCGCACCGTTCAGGAGACAAAGGCCTGGATGAACCGCACGCTGACCATGCTGGAGACCCAGCGGGATACCATTGAATATCAGGACATGAATGACGAGGAGATGAAGGCCTATGTCAAGCATACAGTGGGTCAAAACGACGCATATCCCGACGGGCTGTATGTGGGCCTCACCGACGGTTCCCTGTGCCACGCCACCTTCGTGGCCGGGCCGGACTATGACCCCACGGTCAAGAGCTGGTATCAGGACGGCCTGAACTCCGACTCCTTCATTTTGGGCGACGCCTATGTGGACGAAAACACCAACTCCTACGTAGTGGGCGCCTCCGGCGTACTGCGGACCCGGGGGGGCGCGGTGCGGGGTGTCGCCGCGGCGGATGTCTATCTGGACTCCATCTCCCAGATTGTCAGCCAGGTGACCATTGAGGACACCGGCGGAATCTTCCTGGTGGACACCCGGACGGACACCATCATCGGCCACCGGGACTCCTCTGTTACCGGGAGGACCCTGAGTCAAATGACAGAAGGGATGTACGCCTACGCCAATCAGCAGATCAAAAGCGGAAGAATGGGGCTGTCCCTCTATGAGAATACTTACATCCAGGTGGCGAAGGTGCCGGGCAGCGACTGGATGGCGGTGGCTTATGTCTCCCGGGGGGAGGTCCTCCATGAGCTGAGTCAGCTGACCATCAGTATGCTGGTGGTGGCGGTCCTGGCTGTGCTGCTCCTGATCGCCCTGGTGGTGATTCAGGTCCGGCGGGTAATCGGCCGGCCGGTGAAGGAGCTGAGCCTGGTGGCCACCCGGATTGCCGAGGGAGAGCTGGACCAGGAGATCAACTACCGCTCCAAGGATGAGCTGGGCATTTTGGCCAGCAACTTTAACCAGGTCACCCTCCGTCTGCGGGACTATGTCATCTACATCGACGAGGTCTCTGATACCCTACGGAAAATCGCGGCGGGGGACCTGACCTTCACCCTGAAAAACGACTATACCGGCGAATTTGAAAAGATCAAGGTCGCTCTGGACGAGATATCCTACGCCCTGAACAATACCATGGGCCAGATGTGGTCGGCGTCCCGGGACGTAGCCGCCGGGGCGGAGCAGGTCGCCAACGGCGCAACCACTCTGTCTCAGGGCTCCACCGAGCAGGCCGCTGAGGTGGAGGCGCTGGCGGGACACATCAACGCCGTATCTGAGAGCGTCCACAAGGTAGCCGCTGGGGCCCAGGAGGCCAGCCGCATCTCTCAGGAGGTCAAGGACGGCCTTCTGACCAGCAACGATAAGATGCAGAATATGACGGTGGTCATCCAGCGCATCAGCGACAAGTCCACCGAGATCCACAAGATCGTCAAGACCATTGAAGACATTGCCTTCCAGACCAACATCCTGGCTCTGAACGCCGCCGTGGAGGCGGCTCGGGCCGGAGCCGCCGGCAAGGGCTTCGCGGTGGTGGCCGATGAGGTCCGGGCCCTGGCTGGGAAGTCCTCCGCCGCCGCCCAGGAGACCACAGTGCTGCTGCGCCAGACGGTGGACTCCATGGACGAGGGCGTTCAAGCGGCCAAGGATACGGCGGACTCCATGCTCAAGGTGGTGGCCCAGGCCGACGAGATGAGCAAGCTGATCGACGGCATCGCGGACTCCACCCAGCAGCAGGACGCCAACGCGGAGGAGATCACCCGGGGCATCGACCAGATCTCCACCGTGGTCCAGGTCAACGTCGCCACCGCGGAGGAGAGCGCAGCGGCCAGCGAGGAGCTGTCCGGTCAGGCCTCCATGCTGCGGGAGCTGGTGGCCAGGTTCCGCCTGCGGGGGCAGTGAGTAAAAACAACTGTAAGAAGGAGGCTGCTTGATGGAAGAGAAGAGAATGCTGAATGTGACCGTGGACGGAATCGCCTATTCCTATCCCTACGGAACGTCCTACCGCGCCATCGCGGCGGATTTTCAAGAGCGCTTTCCCCATGACATCCTGCTGGTCAACCGGGACGGAAAGCTGTGTGAGTTCCACAAGGTCCTGGACCGGGACTGCTCCCTGCGGATGATTACCGCCCAGGACAAGCCCGGCATCCAGACCTATGAGCGCAGCGCGGTTTTCCTGATGCTGAAGGCCTTTTACGACACGGTGGGGCAGGACAGTGTGGAGCAGATCACTGTGGAGTACTCCCTGAGCAGCGCCCTCTTCATTCTGTCCAAGGGCGGCTTTACCCTGGACCAGCCCCTGCTGGACCGGGTGGAAGCCCGGATGCGGGAGCTGTCCGCCCAGGCCCTGCCCATCGAGAAGCGGTCCATCAACACGGACGACGCGGTGGAGCTGTTCCAGCGGGCCAAGCTGATTCACAAAGCCAACCTCCTCAGCTTCCGGATTAACTCCCACGTCAATGTCTACTCCCTGGACGGCTTCGTTGACTATTTCTACGGCTATATGGTCCCGGATACCAGCTATCTGAAATGCTTTGGCCTGGAGCTGTTTGAAAACGGCTTTGTGCTCCGGCTGCCCACCCAGAAGGACCCGGCACACCTGGGGGAGTTCCGGCCCTCTGTCAAGGTCTTCCGGGAGCTGTATGAGTCCAATCTCCGCTCCGAGGCCCTGCACGCCGGCAACGTGGCCGAGCTGAACACCACCATCTCCCAGGGCGGGGCCACGCCTCTAATTCTGGCCCACGAGGCCATGATGGAGAAAAAGATCGGCGACATCGCCGCCGAGATCGCCAGCCGGAAGCAGGTCCGCTTTGTCATGATCGCGGGACCATCCTCCTCCGGCAAGACCACCTTCTCCCACCGGCTGTCCACTCAGCTGCGGGCCTGCGGCCTGCGGCCCCACGCCATCGCCACCGACAACTACTTCGTCAACCGGGACAAAACGCCCCTGGACGAGGACGGAAATCCCGACTTCGAGGGCCTGGGGGCTATGGACGTGGAACAGTTCAACACGGACATGGTGCGGCTGTTGAATGGGGAGACGGTGGAAATTCCCTCCTTCAACTTCAAGAAGGGCCAGCGGGAGTACAACGGCAATTTCCTCACCCTGGGGGAGGGGGATGTGCTGGTTATCGAGGGAATCCACTGCCTCAACGACCAATTTACCCACTCCCTGCCCAAGGAGAGCAAGTACCGCATCTATATCAGCTGTCTCACCACCCTGAATATTGACGACCACAACCGCATTCCCACCACTGACGCCCGTCTGCTCCGGCGGATTGAGCGGGACGCCCGCACCCGGGGCTACAGCGCTCAGGCCACCATCAAGATGTGGCCCTCTGTCCGCAGGGGGGAGGAGAACAACATTTTCCCCTTCCAGGACAGCGCGGATGTGATTTTCAACTCGGCTCTGATCTATGAGACGGCCCTGTTAAAGCCCTATATCCAGCCGTTGCTCTTCGGCGTCCCCCGGGACAGCGAGGAGTATATCGAGGCCAAGCGGCTGTTGAAATTCCTAAATTATTTCCTGCCCATCCCGGCGGACGATGTCCCCAAGACCTCCCTTATGCGGGAGTTCATCGGCGGGGGCTGCTACCAGGTATAAAAAAACTGGACGGTACGATCAAAGGTCGTACCGTCCAGTTTTTTTACATTGCCAAAAGCTCCAGTTCGTCGCCGTTGGAGACGGCTTTCAGCTGGGAGACCGGCTCCCGCCAGCCCTCGATGAGCCGGACGGCGATGGCATCCTCCAGCTCCTTCTGGATGAGGCGGCGCAGGTTTCGAGCGCCGTAGGTGGCGGAATAGGACTTTTTCACCAGGTAATTGAGGAGGGTTTCGTCCCAGGTGAAGTTGATCTCCTTCTCCTTCAAGGTGCCCACCAGCTCCTTGAGCATGAGCACGGCGATGCCCTTGAAGTTGTCCTCGGACAGCTGGTTGAAGTAGACGATCTCGTCCACCCGGTTGATGAACTCGGGGCGGAGGAAGTCGTTCAGCGCCTTCATGGCCCGGTCCTTGCCCTGCTCGTTGGCGGTGCGGCCAAAGCCCACGGAACCCACCTTGGTGTTGCTCCCGGCGTTGGTGGTCATGACGATGACCGTGTTTTCAAAGTTTACCGTCCGGCCATGGGCGTCGGTAACCCGGCCGTCGTCCAGGATTTGCAGGAGGATGTTCAGCACGTCGGGGTGGGCCTTCTCGATCTCGTCAAAGAGGACGACGGAGTAGGGCTTTCTCCTGATTTTCTCCGTCAGCTGGCCCGCCTCGTCGTAGCCCACATAGCCCGGGGGAGAGCCGATAATCCGGGAGACGGCGTGCTTTTCCATAAACTCGGACATGTCCAGCCGTATCAGGGCCTCGGGGGAGTCGAAGAGGTCGGCGGCCAGCTGCTTGACCAGCTCGGTCTTGCCCACGCCGGTGGAGCCCACGAAGATGAAGGATACCGGCTTGCGCTTGGGGGAGATGCCCACCCGGCCCCGGCGGATGGCGGCGGAGACGGCCTTCACCGCCTCGTCCTGACCGATGACGTGCTCCTCCAGCCGCTCCTCCAGCTTGGCAAGACGCTGGAACTCCTGCTCCTGAATGCGGCTGGCGGGGATGTTGGTCCACAGCTCGATGACATTGGCTAGATGCTCCTGGGTGAGGGAGGGGTGGGCCTCGTTTTCCAGGCCGGATTTCTCCTCCTCCAGCCGAAGCTCCATGCTCTTGATGGCGGCCAGCCGCTCATAGGACTCCTCCGTCCCGGCGGCCATCATGACCTCCTTCTCCTTAGCAAGGTCGGCCAGCTCCTTGTTCACCGCGTTGAGGCGGGCCAGGGCCTTGTTGTGGAGATTCACGTTAGAGCAGGCCTCGTCGATGAGGTCGATGGCCTTGTCGGGGAGGTAGCGGTCGGTGATATACCGCTCGCTCATGGTGACGGCCAGGCGGCACATGGCGGGGGAGACCTCCACCTGATGGAAGGACTCGTAGTAGGGGACGATGCCCTCAATGACCTTCACGCTATCCTCAATGGAGGGCTCCTTCACAATGATGGGCTGGAACCGCCGCTCCAGGGCGGTGTCCTTCTCAATGTGCTTGCGGTACTCGTTGAGGGTGGTGGCCCCAATGACCTGGACCTCTCCCCGGGAGAGGGCGGGCTTGAGGATGTTGGCAGCGTTCATGGAGCCCTCGGCATCGCCGGCCCCCACGATGGTATGGACCTCGTCAATGACCAGAATGATGTTGCCCAGCTTGCGGATCTCCTCAATCAGGCCCTTCATCCGGCTCTCAAACTGGCCCCGGAACTGGGTGCCCGCCACCAGGGAGGTGAGGTCCAGCAGATAGACCTCCTTCTCCAGCAGCTTGTAGGGCACATCCTTGTTGGCGATGCGCTGGGCCAGACCCTCGGCGATGGCTGTCTTGCCCACGCCGGGCTCGCCGATGAGGCAGGGGTTGTTCTTCTGCCGGCGGTTCAGAATCTGGATTACCCGCTCCAGCTCCCGCTCCCGGCCGATGAGCTTATCCAGCTTGCCCTCCTGGGCCCGCTGGGTGAGGGAGATACAGTAGCTGTCCAGGAATTTCCGCTTGGCGGGCTTGGCCTGCCCCTTTTCGCTCCGGGGCGGGGGGGTGGAGCCTTCGCCGGAGGCGGGCTTCTCCGGAGAGGAGGAGCTGCCGCCGAAAAGCTGGTTGAGGAAGGGGAAGGTGGCGGTACGGCCGTCGTCCTCCTCGTCGTCCTCGTCCTTGGCGGGGGACATCATGCCCTCCAGGCCCTCCGCGCCGCCAAAGGCGGACATCATTTCAGAGGTCAGATTGTCCAGGTCCTCGTCGCTGATGCCCATCTTCTTCATCATGTCGTCGATGGGCTTTATGCCGATCTCCCGGGCGCACTTGAGGCACAGCCCCTCGTTTTTTGAGGAGCCGCCCTCCAGTTTGGTAATGAAGATCACCGCCACATTCTTGCCGCAGCGGCTGCACATGGTAGGCTGCATAGTTGAAGCACTCCTTTTTGGAAACGTTCATGTTTTGGGGAGATGGTACACCAAAATTATGAACTAGGTATGAATTTTCGGGTGAGAAATACAGGGTTTACAGGAAAAAAGACAGGGGGCTGACGGTGCAGAAGAACCTTAGCAGATGGGTTTGCTCCACCGCCTCCTGGGGGATATAGCTGTCCCGGAGGAGCCAGACGGCGATAAAGACGATCAGCGCGCCCTTCACCAGGCCCACCGCGCCGCCGCCCCAGGCGTTGACTGTGCTGAGCACGGGCAGCTTGGCTACCAGGTCCAGGGTGTGGCTGAGGATGGACCAGACGATGAGCACCGCGAAGAAAGCGATAGAAAAAATGACCGTCCGGGCGATCTGCACCGCCGCAAAGTGAGCCAGGGCCTGAGCGGCATGGGCTGCGGCGTCGGCTACACCGTCGTCCACCGCCTTCTGGAAGGCGTCGGCAAGGCCCTTGAACGCGGAGGACTCCCTCAGCGGCTCCAGGAGCTCGTCGACGGGGAGCTGGGCCAGCCAGTCGGCTACCTCCTGAGAGCCTGTTCCCGACTCCGGGGACTGCTGGTAGTAGCTGATTACCATGTCGTGGATACTGCTGGACACCACTGGCTCAATGGCCTTTGCCACGGGCTCGGCCAGGACGTTGGACAGGATAGAGGCCCCGATGAGGGCCACAAAGACGGCAAGCAGAGAGCACAGCGTTAGCACAAAGCCCTTGACATAGCCCCGCCAGAGAAAAAAGAGCAGGACAGCGGCGATTATCACATCATAAAAAATGTAATTCATGGGCACCTCCAAAAATTTACTGGGGAATGTACAGCCACGCCTTCTGGTCGTTGGCCAGAAGGGCGGAGCCGTTGGGGGAGAGGTCCAGATTTCGGGCCCCCTGGGGGTTATCCAAGGTGGCGTACACCTTCAGGTTCAGGTCGTAGAGGAGCAGCCGGCTTCCGGACAGAAGACCGAAATATTTCCCGGCGGCGGCGTAATCCAAAACCTGGTTGGACAGGGGCAGGGACTGGAGGACCTGCCCGTCCTTGCCGATGATGAGCGCCTGGGTAGCGCCGCCCGAGCGGTAGCGCCCGGTGAGCAGAAGGGCGAAGCCGTCCCCCTCCAGGGAACAGCCCTTGAGATAGCTGGGGCTGATGTGATAGGTCTGGACCGTTTCCCCGTCCGGGGTAACGGTGAGCAGCCGGTCCTCGCACAGCACCCACAGCACCCCGTCCTCATAATCCATGTCCAACACGTTGATACTGCCCAGATTCACCTGGGCGGAGGGCTCCTCCTGGGTGACGGGGAAGAAGAGCAGGCGGCTGAAAAAGGAGCCGTTCTCCTGCCCCATGGTGACCACCGCCACCGTTCTGCCGTCGGGGGAGAGGGCGGCGTCCACCGCGAACACGGAGGACAGGCTGATCTGGATGATCTCCTTCCCGTGGCTGTTGTAGACGGTGACCGCCCCCTTATAGCCGCTCTGCTGGGCGGTGACGGCCAGCGCGCCGCTGTCATTTGCCCGGGCGGAGAGCAGGTCCGCGCTGCTGTCCAGAGAGAGGGAGAAGTACTCCTCCCCGCCCCGGAAGGCGAACAGGGCTTGACTGCCCGCGTCGTAGGCCACCGCCGTGGTGCCGGAGGTGGACAGCACCGGGTTATCCATGTTCAGCACCCGGTTGACAAACGCCACGCCGTCCAGGCCGTAGTAGTGGGCCCCGGCGGCGGAGGCGGTGACCACGCCGCTGTCCAGATAGGCGATGGACAGCTTGTCGCCCCCGGCGTGGGTGAAGGGGATGGACTCGCCGGTTTCGCTGGTGACCATGTTCTGGTAGGCCAGCCACCGGCGCACCGCCCCCGGCGTGAGCTGGTCCCGGTAGACCACTGCGGCCAGCGCCCCCAGGACCAGGGCTGCGGTGACGAGCAGGGCCAGAATGCGGGCAAAAATATTCGGTTTTTTCAGCCGTTTGGGCTCCTGTGCGTTTTCTTTCATACCGATTTATAAAATATCCTCTTCATACCACAGCTTCGTCATGTACAGTCCCCCCGGCGGCACGGTGGGACCGGCCAGGGTCCGGTTGCCTGAGTCCAGAATAGCAGGGATATCCTCCGGGGCCAGCTTGCCCTCGGCGGCGTAGACCACGGTGCCCACCATAGCCCGGACCATATTGTATAGGAAGCCGTTGGCGCACACCCGGCACTTGATCAGGTCGCCCTGGCGCTCCACATCAAAGTAATAGACCGTCCGCACGGTGGTTTTGGTCTCCGTCCCCACCGAGCGCACCGCCCGAAAATCATGGGTGCCCACAAACTGCGCCGCCGCCCGGGCCATGACCGCCTCGTCCAGGCGCTTGGGGTAGAACCAGGCCCGGTTGACATAAAACGGATTACCCAGCCGGGAGTTGTAGATACGGTAGGTATACTCCTTCCGCTGGCAAGACCCGATGGCGTTGAACCCCTCCGGGACGTGGGTGGCCTTGACCACCACAATGTCCTCCGGGAGGCGGGTGTTTACCGCCAGGGGCAGCTTATCCAGAGGAATCCGGGAGGTGGTGCGGAAGTTGGCGATGTAGGTCTCCGCGTGGACCCCGGCGTCCGTCCGGCCGGCCCCGGTACACTTGACAGGGTGGCCCACCGTGGCCGCCAGCGCCTTTTCCAGGGTCTCCGCCACGGTCACAGCGTTTTTCTGCACCTGCCACCCGTGGTAGGCCGTGCCGTTGTACATCAGCTTTAGAGCTACGTTTCGTTCCATCACAAAAACCTTTCGTCCCGCCCGCAGGCGATAAGCCTCCCTTGCCAAAGGGAGGGGGACCGCCGGGCGAAGCCCGGTGGTGGAGGGATTCCGTTGGCAGGAAGCCTTGGGAAGAATCCCCCCGCCCCCTGCGGGGGCACCCCCCTTTCGCAAGGGGGGCTTTGGGTGCTATCTGTTGACTTCCCGTTTATCCGTCAGTCCCAGCAGGTAGTCGGTGCTGACGTTGAAGAACTTGGCGATTTGAATCAGGCCGGGGACTTCGGGATAGTGCCTCCCGTACTCATAGCCCTGATAACTGCGCAGCTTAATTCCGCAGATTTCGGCCATTTCCCGCTGTTTCAAGCCGCGTTCTTTTCGGAGTTCTCTCATTCGTTCAGAAAAAATTTGCATATTTCCCCCTGAGCTATTGACACGCAACTTAAAGCGGTATAAAATAGAGGCGTAACTAAAAGATACAAAAGGAGCTGTTACCATGAATGAAAACTTGAAAGTGCTTTTTGTAGACAATCCCTACATTGCGGAGCAAGTTTGCGCCTTTTGCAACGCACTTCCGGAGTTTCGGGAAACGGAGCAGGAGTTTAACGCTATCAGCGAACAAATTGCAGAAAAGCTGGGCCAAGACCAGTACTTCGATTTTGAGAACGCTCAATCCCGGTACATGGCAAAACTGGTCAACGCCTATTATCTCTTCGGATTGGGGTTACGTCAAGAGATAATATCCGCCTTACAGCCCAAAGTGTCCTAACACGCCCACGCCCACGGTGACGGCGAGGAAGAGGAACAGGGTCACATAGTCGGCGGTTTTGTATTTCAGCTGACGCAGGCGGGTGCGGCCCTCGCCGCCGTGGTAACAGCGGCATTCCATCGCGGTAGCCAGCTCGTCAGCCCGGCGGAAGGCGGAGATAAACAGGGGCACCAGCAGGGGCAGCAGGGCCTTGGCCCGCTGGATGAGACTGCCGCTCTCGAAGTCGGCCCCCCGGGCCCGCTGGGCGGACATGATCTTGTCGGTCTCCTCGATGAGAGTGGGGATAAACCGCAGGGCGATAGACATCATCATAGCCAGCTCGTGGACGGGCACCCGCACCCTTTTCAGCGGTCCCAGCAGGGATTCCAGCCCGTCGGTGAGCAGGATGGGGGAGGTGGTGTAGGTGAGCAGGAAGGTCCCGGAAATGAGCATCATGATCCGAACGACCATGAAGAAGGCCCGCTCAACGCCCTCCAGGGTGACGGTGAAGATCCAGAACTGAGCCAGCACATGGGGCCCCGGGGTGTAGAAGACGTTCAGCACGGCGGTGACCACCACAATGAACAGCACCGGCTTCAAGCCCCGAAAGACGGACTTGGGCGGGACCTTGGACAAATGGATGGACCCGGCCAGCACCAGGAGCATAACGGCGTAGGTGAAAAACCAGTTGGCCAGAAACAGCGCCACAATATAGAGGACCACGCAGATCAGCTTGGTCCGGGGGTCCAGGCGGTGGACGACGGAGTTCCCGGGGAAAAACTGGCCCAGGGTAATGTCCTTCAACGCCAATTACACCGCCCCCTTTCCCAATTTTTCTAGGATTGCGGCCTTGGCCTGGTCCAGGGTGTAGACCGAGGGGTCAATATCGACCCCCATAGCGTTCAGCCGGTGGAACACCCGGGTGAGCTGAGGGACGCCCAGGCCCATTTTCTCCAGCTCCTCCCCGTGGCGAAAGACCTCCCGTGGGGCGCCCTGGAAGGGGATTTTTCCGTCGTTGACGGCCACCAGCCGGTCCACCGACCGGGCCACCTCCTCCATGGAGTGGGAGACCAGAATGATGGTGGCGTTGTGGGCCTGATGGTACTCCCGGATGTTGCCCAGAATGGACTCCACCCCCTCCGGGTCCAGGCCGGCGGTGGGCTCGTCCAGAATGAGCACCTTGGGCTCCATAGCGATCACCCCCGCAATTGCCACCCGGCGCTTCTGTCCGCCCGACAGCTCAAAGGGGGATTTTTCCAGCTGATCGTCCCGCAGTCCCACAAAGTAGGCCGCCGACCGCACCCGGCGGTCGATTTCTTTTTCATCCAGCCCCATGTTCTTGGGGCCAAAGGAGATGTCTTTATATACGGTCTCCTCAAAGAGCTGGTACTCCGGGTACTGGAACACCAGCCCCACCTGGAACCGGGTCCGCTTGGTGACCTTGGGGTCGGACCAGATGTCGGTGTCCTGAAACAGCACCGTCCCGGATGTGGGCTTGAGCAGGGCGTTCAGGTGCTGAATCAGGGTGGACTTGCCTGAGCCAGTGTGGCCGATGATGCCCAGGTATTCCCCGGGATAGGCGCAGAAATCCACGCTGTCCAGCGCCGTGTGCTCAAAGGGCGTCCCGGCGGAGTAGGTGTGCGTGAGGTTTTTGGTTTCAATAATAGGCTGCATAGAGATACATCCTTATTTGTAGTGGTACACGCCTATTGAATTGGTCGCGTCCGTAGGGGCGGCCTGTGGCCGCCCGAAACATCAAACGGAAATTGGGACGGGCGGATGATATCCGCCCCTACACAGATTGCAGCAGTTGATACAGCGCCTGAGCGCACTCTTCGTCGGACAGGGCGTCCAGGGGGACATCACAGCCCGCCTGGCGCAGCTCCCAGAGAAGCTGGGTCGTCTGGGGGACGGTGAGCCCCACCCTTTGCAGCTCCTCCACCTGGGAAAAGACCTCCTTCGGCGCGCCGTCGGCCACCACTCTGCCTTTTGCCATAACGATGAGCCGTCCGGCCTGGGCGGCCTCGTCCATGTGGTGGGTGATGAGGACTACCGTAACCCCCCGCTTCTGATTCAGCTCCTTGATGGTGCGCAGAACGTCCTTCCGCCCAATGGGGTCCAGCATGGCGGTGGGCTCGTCCAGGACGATGCACCGGGGCCGCATGGCGATAACGCCGGCGATGGCAACCCGCTGCTTCTGTCCGCCGGACAGAAGGTGAGGGGCGTGCTCCCTATAGTGGTACATCCCCACCGCCTTCAGGGCATCGTCCACCCGCTGGCGGATCTCGTCGGGGGGGACCCCCAGGTTCTCCGGGGCAAAGGCCACGTCCTCCTCCACCACGTTGGCTACGATCTGGTTGTCCGGGTTCTGAAAGACCATCCCCACCGCCCGGCGGATGTCCAAAAGCCGGTTCTCGTCGGCGGTGTCGATGCTGTCCACATAGACAGTCCCCCCGGAGGGCAGGAGGATGGCGTTCATGTGCTTGGCTAAGGTGGACTTGCCGCAGCCGTTGTGGCCCAGCACGGCCACGAAGGAGCCCTCCTCAATTTCCAGAGAGACCCCGTCCAGCACCGCGGGGGTGGCGCCCTCAACGGCGGGGTAGGCGAAGCGCAAGTCGTTGGTTTGAATAATGGTGGACATGGCGGTCCCTCCGCGTCTTTGAAAGTAACGGCATATTATAACATTTCACCAGCGCCTGCGTCAATGAAAAAGAAGAGAAAAAATAGGTTTTGACCGACTATCTGTGAAAAACGACCGACTATCCCAAACCGGTAGACAGAACAGGGGAGAGGGGCTATACTGGAGGCACGAGAGGGGGGAACGGCTTTGGAGGTGGAGATCAGGCTGGAGTCCGGTCGAAAGGAGCCGAAGGTCGTCATACTGGCCGGGGAGGACAGCGGAGAGCTGCGCCGTCTGGCGGAGAGCCTGTCCCGGCTGTCCCTGGGTCCCATCCCGGTGAGCGGGGGAGAGGAGAAGCTCCTCCTGCCCCAGGGAGAATTTCTGCGGTTCTATACCGACGGCAAGGGGGTGTCCGCCCAGACGGGGTCGGGCACCTACGGGGTCCCTCTGCGGCTGTATGAGCTGGAGGAGCGGCTGGACGCCGCCCGTTTCGTCCGCATCTCCAACGGGGAGATCGTCAATCTGGACCGGGTCACCGCCGTGGATCTGTCTCTGTCGGGGACCATCTGCATGACGCTGGACGGAAGCGTCCGCGCCTATGTGTCCCGGCGGTATATGAAAAAAATCAAGGAAACGCTGAATCTTGGAAGGAGGAATGGATATGAAAACAAGTAAGGGAGGATGGATCGCCCGGGTTATCCTTGGCGCGGCGCTGGGCGTGCTGTCCAGCGTGGTGCTGGCCTCTTATCTGGCGGAGAGCCGGGGGCCGACGCTGGCGGTCAGCCTGCTGTGCGCCGGCCTGGGCGGCGTGCTGAGCGCCGCTACCCTGCCCTTCGCCGACGACGGGAGGTCCCTGCTGCTTCACTCTGCGGTCCATTTTGGGGCCACGGCCCTCCTGTTCGGCCTGCTGATGGCCCAGCTCGGGGCCAGAGGGGCGGAGCTGCTGGCCTGGGAGGCCATCCTTTTTCTGCTCTACGCCGTGGTCTGGCTGGGCCGGTGGATCGGCTGGTATGTGGAGGTGATGCAGCTGCGGACCATGCTGGGGCTGGCACCCGGGCCGTCCCCTCTGAAATGGAGGGAGACCCTGCCCTATCTGGCCTTCGCGCTGCTGCTCTGCGATGTGCTGCCCATACTGCTGTTTTGGGCCGACCACGCCGTGTCGGCGGACGTGCCCGTGCTGTCCGGGCTGCTCCTGCCTTACCTCCTCCTGCCTGTGGCGGGCTTCTCCTCCGGGATGTCCCTGGGCAAGCGGCAGGGGGTGTGCCCCCTGTACCCGGCGGCCTGCTTTGTGTGCTACCTGCCCATGGTGTTTTTGCTGTTCAACTATACCGCCATGTTTCACTGCTTTATGGTGGCCGTCCCCGCCCTGGCGGGCAATGTGACCGGATGGCTGTACCGCCGGGCGGCTGCGAAGAGAGGAGTTTAAAAAGATGACGGGGACGCGTGAAGCGTCCCCGCTGTTTTCTCTCAGACCGCCTGTATCCGTCTGACGATATCGGACAGGATGTCCAGCGACTCATCATCCTGGCCCTTTTGGGCCAGGATACTCTCCAGCCAGCGGACCAGGTCGCCGTCCGCATCCTCCAGCGATTGGGGCGGCTGACTGCCGCCGCTGGTGACCCGGGCCGAGCCGCACCCGCCGCCGGAGGCGAACGCTCCCGGGCTGACATCCAGGATACGCCACCCGTGGTGGCCCAGCCGCATGGCGTCGAACCGGGACAGCGCCCCCGCGTCAATCAGGTCGTCCAGCAGCGCGTCGTACTGCTCCCTGGTCATATTTTTGGGGTCGTACTTGCCGGCCAGGGCGGCGACCTCCTGGTCGGACAGCTTGGTCCGGCAGGGCTGCTCCCGCTCAAACGTGTCGCGGTTTGGGGACTGAGCCGCGCCGCTTTTGCTGGCGTCGCGGGTATCCTTCAGAATGTCGTCGAAATTTTTCGCGTGCCAGCTCCCGTCGGGCCGCTGGGTCAGATTCAGCTCTGTCTGCACCGGCACGCCGCCCTGAAAGGCCACGGCCTTTAATGTAATGTCCATTATTTGATACTCCTTTTCGAATTGAGGCTTGCAGTTGTTGTTCATCCGTTATTTGATTGATCCAGCATGGAACGAAATTCGTCCAGCAGAGAGTATTCCTCAAAGGTCCCATCTGGGTTTAATCTGTAGGAGCGGGGCCCGTCCGGGCGTTGCTGGAATTGTTCGGGGTTGTCCGTGATGATGAAGCTCGGACTGGGTAAATCGTCAAAATATACAATCTCCAAGCGGTCCACAGCCCTCCGCACCTGATGAAAGTCGTACAGCCTGAGGGCGGTCGTAGCGGCGAGAGCGCCCACAGCGATGAGGCACAGGGCCAGCACCGCCCGCCTGACGAGGCTCCGGAGCTTCTCTTTTTGAGGCGCGGCCTTCTCCATTCCAGCCGGAGGCTGTTCCATCTCGTCGTGGACCAGGTAGTCCAGCGGGACGCCGTACAGTCCGCTCAGGCTCACCAGATTATCCAGCGCGGGGACCGCCGTTCCCACCTCCCATCTTGATACCGCCTGGCGGGAGACGTTCAGCGCCTCCGCCAGCTCCAGCTGAGTCAGTCCCTGTTCCTTCCGAAGCCGGGACAGCTTTTCCTTCAATTCCATCTACGTTCACCTCGTCAAGTCTAAGAGGGGAGGGTCAAAAAGTAAACCGCAACCCCGTTGCATTGTAAAAAATTGAGGGCAACCGGCGGTTGCGCGGGGACGTTTTACTTGATTATACCGAAGAAAACGTCATTTCGCAAGCGGCCCGCGGTTTTTCGAAAGAATTTCAAATTGGGTCTTTTCTTTTTGTATATTCATGTATATAATACTATAGGAAGTTTTGGACCGACATTAGGAGGCTGCACCTATGACAAGAAGCAACGCGAGAGAGATCGCCGTGCATATCATTTTTACCCTGGGCTTCGACACCCGAAGCGCCCAAGAGATTTTAGACGCCGAGCTCACCCGGGAGCGGTTCCAGGAGTTGGCGGAGGAGCTGCCCCTGTATGAGCAGTTCCCCAACGAGAAGCAGGAGCGCTACATACGGGAGCTGGTCCAGGGGGTATTCGCCCACGGGCCGGAGCTGGACGACTGCATCAGCCGCTATTCGGTGGGCTGGTCCTTTGCCCGCATCCCCCGTATGGCGGCGGCGGTGATGCGTACCGCCATGTATGAGGTGCTCTACATGTCCGATATCCCCAACGCCGCCGCAATCAACGAGGCGGTGGAGATCGCCAAGAGGTACGAGCCGGCGGAGGTGGTGTCCTTCCTCAACGGGATTTTGGGCACCTTCGTTCGGACGGAGTGCGAGGACGCCCCTCCCAAGCCGGAGAAGAAGGCCCCGGAGGAGAGTCCGGAGGGAGAGCCTGCGGAGGAGGAGGCCTGATGTCCGTCCTGGGTCTGGATACCAGCAACTATACCACCTCCGCCGCCACATTTGACGGACAGCGGGGGGAGAACGTTGGCCGTCTGCTGGATGTGCGCCCCGGCGAGCTGGGCCTGCGGCAGAGCGATGCCCTGTTTCAGCATGTGAAGCGTCTGCCTCCGCTTCTGGAGGAGCTTTTGGGGGAGGGGCGGACCCTCCAGGCCGTGGGGGCCTCCACCCGCCCCAGGGCGGTGGAGGGCTCCTATATGCCCTGCTTCCTGGCTGGAGAGGGCCAGGGCCGGGGAATCGCCGCCGCCCTGGGTGTCCCCTTTTACGCCCACTCCCACCAACAGGGGCACCTGGCCGCCGCCGCCTGGTCCGCCGGACGGCTAGATGTGCTGGACGCCCCGTTCCTGGCTTGGCACCTGTCAGGGGGGACTACCGAACTACTCCTTGTAAAGCCAGAAGGCTTTACGGTTGCAGCCGAGATTATCGGCGGCACCAGCGATCTGTCCGCCGGTCAGCTCATCGACCGCACCGGCGTGCTTCTGGGACTGCAATTCCCGGCGGGGAAGGCGCTGGACGAGCTGTATCACCAGTCGGATGCCTGCCATAAGCCGAGGGTAAAGCTGAAAGACCTTACATTTTCCCTGTCTGGGATGGAGAACCAGATCAAGGCCCTGGCGGAGCGGGGCGAGGAAAAAGCCAGCGTTGCCCGCTTTGCCATCGACGCGGTAGCCGATGTGGTTCTCCGGGCCACGGAGGAGGCCCGAGCGCGGTACCCCGGTCTGCCGGTGCTGTGCTCCGGCGGAGTGGCCTCCAACAGCCGCCTGCGGGCGGTGCTGACGGCGATGGAGGACGTCCTCTTCGCCGAGCCCCGGTATTCTACTGACAACGCCATGGGGACGGCCATCCTCACCTGGCGGGCGCTGAACGTGGAGGCGGAGCGATGAGAGAGGACGCCATTCTGAGCCCCAGCCAGGTGGGCCAGTATTTGAAAACTATGATGGACCGGGACCATCTCCTATCCCGGCTGCTGGTGCGGGGGGAGCTGTCCAACTACAAGATGTACCCCTCGGGGCACCACTATTTTACTCTCAAGGACGGGGAGGGGGCCCTGCGGTGCGTTATGTTCCGCAGTGACGCTGTTTCCCTCCGGTTCCGCCCGGAAAACGGGATGCAGGTCATCGCTGCCGGACGGGTGACCGTCTTTCCCCGGGACGGACAGTATCAGATGTACTGCGCCCGCCTCACCCCCGAGGGGGTGGGGGACCTGGCCCTGGCCTTTGAGCAGCTGAAGGAGAAGCTGGCCCGAGAGGGCCTGTTCGACCTGGGGCACAAGAAGGAAATTCCGGCCTTTCCCGGGAAAATTGCCCTTATTACCTCGCCCGCCGGAGCGGCGGTGCGGGATATGATCCGTATTTTAGGGGCCCGCTGGCCCCTGTCCGAGGTCAAGGTGATTCCTGTCCGGGTTCAGGGGGCGGAGGCCCCCCAGGAGATCGCCGCCGCGATTCAGTGGGTCAACTGGCACGGCCTGGCCGACCTGATTATCACCGGGCGGGGGGGCGGTTCCATGGAGGACCTGTGGGCCTTCAACGAGGAGGCGGTGGCCCGGGCCATTTACCGCTCGGAGGTCCCTGTGATTTCCGCCGTGGGTCACGAGCCCGATGTGACCATTGCCGACTTTGCGGCCGACCTGCGGGCGTCCACCCCCTCCAACGCCGCCGAGCTGGCGGTGCCCGACCAGAATGAGATCTACGCCGCCCTCCTGGGGGCGGGGGAGCGGCTGGAGGGGAGCACAGCCGCCCGGCTGGCCCGGTACCGTCAGGCGCTGGACCGGCTGGCCAACAGCCGCCCCATGACGGAGCCCGCCGCCTATTTTCGGGAGAAGCGCCTGCTGCTGGACTATCAGAGCAGCCGTCTGGCCCACGGCCTCCAACGGAACGCCGCCGCCCAGCGGGAGCGGCTGGGCCGGCTGACCCAGTCCCTTCCGAACAGCGCCGCCCGAACGATGACCAAGCGCCGGGAGCGTCTCAACGCCCTGGCCGCCTCTCTGGACGCTTTGAGCCCCTTAAAGGTTCTGGGCCGGGGCTACTCCATCGCCCAGCGGGAGGACGGGAGGGCGCTTACCTCTGTGAAGGACGTGAGCGCGGGGGACACACTGAAGCTTACACTGTCAGACGGCAATATTGATTGCCAGGTGCTGGATAAAGGAGATTGACGATGGCCGCGAAAAAGAAGCTGAATTTTGAGGGCTCCATGGCCCGGCTGGAGGAGATCGTGTCCCTGCTGGAGCGGGGAGACGCCCCCCTGGACCAGGCAATGGCCCTCTTTGAGGAGGGGGCCAAGCTGCTGCGGGAGTGTACCAGGCAGCTGGACGAGGCGGAGCAGAGGGTCACCCTGCTGACCGCAGGAAAAGACGGAGAAATTGTGGAGGAGCCCTTCGCGGGCAGTGGCTGACATGGAAAAAGACTTTACAGAGAGAATGGAACAGGACCGGGCCCTGATTGAGGATTATCTGTCCAAGGCCTTCGCATCGGAGCCCCGGTACGCCGACCTGCAGGAGGCGATGGAGTACTCCCTGCTGGCCGGAGGCAAGCGGGTCAGGCCGGTGCTCGCGCTGGAGACCTGCCGTCTGTGCGGCGGGGACCCGATGACGGCCCTGCCCTTCGCCTGCGCCGTGGAGATGGTTCACACCTATTCCCTGATCCACGACGACCTGCCCGCTATGGACGACGACGAGCTGCGCCGGGGCCGGCCCACGAACCACGTGGTCTACGGGGAGGCCACCGCCATTCTGGCGGGGGACGCCCTGCTCACCGCCGCCTTCTGCCACCTGACCCGGGCCCAGCTCACCGCCGGACAGGTAGCGGCGGCGGTGGCCTGCTTGGCCCAGGCCGCCGGCTCCGCCGGAATGGTGGGCGGACAGGCCCTGGATATGGCCGGGGAGGGCCGCGCGCTGGACCGGGAGGAGCTGGAGCTGCTCCAGAGCTTGAAGACGGGGGCGCTGATCTGCGCCGCCGCCGAGCTGGGCTGTATCGCCGCCGGAGGCAGCGGGGAGCAGCGCAAGCAGGTCCGCATCTATGCCCAGGCTCTGGGCCGGGCCTTCCAGGTCCGGGACGATATGCTGGATGTCACCAGTTCGGAAGCCGCCTTGGGCAAACCGGTGGGCTCCGACCAGATCAACGAGAAGAGCACCTTCGTCACCGCTCTGGGGCTGGACGGCTGCGCCAAGCTGGTGGACCGGCTCACCCAGCAGGGGGTCGAGGCGCTGGAGTCCTTCCAGGAGCCCGATTTCCATATCTGGCTGGCCAACCAGCTGGCCCGCCGGGACAAATGACCGGGATGGGGGAATTACCTTGACCACACCCAAACAATATGAGCCCGTCCTCGCCCGCCTGACCGATCAGGAGGGGGAGGTCCTGTGCGCCCAGCTGCGTCGGGAGCTGGTGGAGGATGTGTCCAAAACCGGCGGGCATCTGGGCTCCAATCTGGGGGCAGTGGAGCTGACGGTGGCCCTACACCGGGTCTTCGACACCTCGGTGGACCGGCTGGTTTTTGACGTGGGTCACCAGTGCTACCCCCACAAGATGCTCACCGGGCGGCGGGAGGCCATGTCCACCCTGCGGCAGTACGGCGGCATCGCCGGCTTCCCCAAGCCCAACGAGAGCGTCCACGACGCCTTTATCGCCGGGCACGCCTCCAACTCGGTGGCGGTGGCCCTGGGGATGGCCCGGGCCAGGACAATGCTGGAGGAGGATTACAAGGTAATCGCCCTCATCGGCGACGGCGCTCTCACCGGCGGACTGGCCTATGAGGGGCTGTCCAACGCGGGGAAGTGCGGCCAGCAGATTCTGGTGATTCTCAACGACAACGGCATGTCCATCACCCCCAATGTAGGCGGGGTGGCTGACCACCTGGCCAAACAGCGCCTCAAGCCCCAATACCTCACGTTTAAAAAGCACTACCGCCGGATTATGAACAAAACCAGGCCCGGCCGGGCGGTCTATGGGGTGACCCACCGGATCAAGCAGGCCTTGAAGCAGTCTCTGCTTCCGTGCAGTATGTTTGAGAACATGGGCTTTCGCTACCTGGGGCCGGTGAACGGCCACGACCTGCCCATGCTGACCAAAATTTTGCAGTACGCCAAGGACATGGACGAGCCGGTCCTGCTCCACGTCAAGACTGTAAAGGGAAAGGGCTTTCTTCCTGCGGAGGAAAATCCAGACGCCTTTCACGGAGTTTCTCCCTTTGATCCCCTGACGGGAAAGCCCAAAAAGGAGCCGTCGGACAACTTCTCCGCCGTTTTTGGCCGGACACTGACCCGGCTGGCCAAGAAGGACAGACGGGTGTGCGCCATCACCGCCGCTATGACGGGGGGGACGGGGCTGGAGCGCTTCGCCCAGACTTTCCCCGACCGCTTTTTCGACGTGGGAATCGCGGAGGGCTGTGCCGCCGCTATGGCTGCGGGGATGGCAAAACAGCGGGCGATTCCTGTCTTCGCGGTGTACTCCACCTTCCTCCAGCGGGCCTACGACATGCTCCTTCACGACGCGGCCATTGACAATCTCCACGTTGTGCTGGGGGTGGACCGGGCCGGGCTGGTAGGGGACGACGGCGAGACCCACCACGGCCTGTTTGACGCCGCTTTTCTGGACACCGTCCCCAACATGACGGTGCTGGCTCCCTCCAGCTTTGCCGAGCTGGAGGTCATGCTGGAGCGGGCCCTCTTTCAAATCCAGGGCCCGGTGGCCGTCCGATACCCCAGGGGGGGCGAGGGCAAATACCTGGGCACCGGCGGCGACGGACCGGCGGAGATCCTGCGGTGGGGGAGCGACATCACACTGGTGAGCTACGGCATGTCCATCAACGACGTGCTGGAGGCCGCCCAGCTCCTGGAGGGCCGGGGCGTCCAGGCGGAGGTTGTAAAGCTGAATCAGCTTACACCACTTGCGCCAGAATTGGTTGAGCTGTCCGTACGCAAGACGGGGGTCCTGCTGATGGCGGAGGAGCAGTCTGCCCGGGGTTGTGTCGGCCAGCGGCTGGCCTCCCGGCTGGAGCAGGCCGGGCTTCCGGCCAAAACGGTCCTGCTCAACTGCGGGACGGGCTTTGTGCCCCACGGAGCCGCCAATTTGCTGAAACGTGACCTGTCCCTGGACGGGGAAGGAATTTTTAAAAAAGCGCTGGAGGTGTTGGGACGTGGCGAAACAGCGCCTTGATGTTGCCCTGGTCGGGCTGGGCCTGGTGGAGAGCCGGCAAAAGGCCCAGGCCCTGATTATGGCCGGAGAGGTCTATGTCAACGGGCAGAAGCAGCTGAAAGCCGGGGCGGCGGTGGCGGAGGACGACGCCATTGAGGTCCGGGAAAAGAAACCCCTGCGCTATGTGAGCCGGGGCGGCTTGAAGCTGGAGAAGGCCATGCGGCTGTGGCCCATCCACCTGGACGGAAAGACCTGCGCTGACATCGGCGCCTCCACCGGCGGCTTCACCGACTGTATGCTTCAAAACGGGGCGAAGCTGGTGTACGCGGTGGACGTGGGCTACAACCAGCTGGACTGGCGGCTGCGCACCCACCCGCAGGTGGTGTGCATGGAGCGGACCAACGCCCGGTATCTGACCCGGGAGCACATCCCCGAGCCTCTGGATTTCTTTTCCATGGACGTGTCCTTCATCTCCCTCAGCCTGATTCTGCCCGCCCTGCGGCCGCTGATGAGGGAGAACGGCCAAGCGGTCTGTCTCATTAAGCCCCAGTTTGAGGCCGGGAAGGATAAGGTGGGCAAAAAGGGGGTCGTCCGGGACCCGGCGGTCCATCTGGAGGTGCTGGAGCGCTTTCTGGAATACGCCCCCCGGGCCGGTTACACAGTGCGGGACCTTACATTTTCTCCCATCAAGGGCCCGGAGGGGAACATCGAATATCTGGGCTGTCTCCAGGCGGGGGAGGGCCCCGCCTACGGGGGAGACCTGAGCGCTCTGGTGGAGCAGTCCCACAGCGCCTGGAAGGAGGAACAGCCATGAAGATCGTGCTCAGCGCCAACCCCTACCGGGACAAAGGGATGCGGGCGGCTCTGGAGGCCAGACGCATTCTGGAGCACGCCGGGGCCCAGACCGCTCTGTGCCTGCCCTTCCAGCCCAAGAAGGGGGACCGGCTGGACCTGCCCCGGCACGTCACGCTGTCCACCATGGAGGAGGAGCTGCCTGGGGCGGACCTGCTGGTCTGCTTTGGAGGGGACGGCACCATCCTCCACGCCGCCCGGGACGCCACCCGCTGCGGAGTGCCCATCCTGGGGGTGAACATGGGCAGTGTGGGCTTTATGGCCGAGCTGGAGCGGGGTGAGCTGCCTCTGCTGGCCCCGCTGGCCCAGGGGATGTACACCGTGGAGGACCGGATGATGCTGGATATCCAGGTGCTCCGGGGAAACAAGGTGATCCATGAGGACTCCGCCCTGAACGACGCCGTGATCTCCAAGGGTTCTATGGCCCGGGTGGCGGAGATGGAGGTGCTGGCAGACCGTGTAAAGGTAACTACCATTATAGGAGATGGCGTCATTGTAGCCACCCCCACCGGTTCCACCGCATACTCCATGTCGGCGGGAGGGCCCATTGTGGAGCCCACCTCCAGCTGTATCCTGGTCACCCCGGTCTGCGCCCATCAGCTGACGGCCCGGGCCATGGTGCTGGCTCCGGAGCGTATCGTCACAGTCCAGCTCCCCAGAGGGAACCGCAAGTATTTATACTTGTCAATTGACGGGGGAAAGGCCGTTCGGCTGACCGGAGGGGACCGGGTGGAGATCCGCCGCAGTGACCGGCCTACCCGGCTGGTCCGGCTGGCTGACCGCAGTTTTTATCAGGTGATTAACCAGAAATTGGGAGGGCTGACACAATGAAGAGTGTACGACAGAGAGCAATTTTAGACATCATACAATCCAGGGATATCGACACTCAGGAGCAGCTTCTGGAGGAGCTGCGGGCTCAGGGCTTCACCACCACTCAGGCCACCATTTCCCGGGACATCAAGGACCTGCGCCTGGTGAAGGAGCTCACCGGCACGGGCAGCTACCGCTACGCCCTGTCCGACCGGAAGTCCTCCGCCGCCTCGGACACCCGCCTGCGGAACATCTTCAAGGAGGGAGTGGTCTCGGTGGACGTGGCCCAAAACATCGTAGTGGTCCGCACCATGCCTGGACTGGCCTCCGCCGCCTGCTCCGCCCTGGACAACATGGAGATCGACGGCGTGGTGGGCACGCTGGCCGGGGATGACACCGGCATTTTGATTATGCGGGACAGCGCCTCCGCCCAGCAGTTCAACGGCGAGGTACACAAGCTCCTGCGTTGACGGGAGGAGGATACGGCTATGCTCTCATTGCTTCACATCGAAAACATCGCCATTATCGAGTCGGCGGACATCAGCTTTGACCGGGGCTTTAACGTCCTGACCGGCGAGACGGGGGCGGGTAAATCCATCGTCATCGATGCCATCAGCGCCGTCCTGGGGGAGCGGACCAGCCGGGAGCTGATCCGCACCGGGGCCAAATCGGCGCTGGTCAACGCGGTGTTCACCGGCTCTCTGCCCTTGAAGTGGCTGGAGGACAACGGCTTTTCCCAGGACGGGGAGGAGCTGATGCTCCAGCGGGAGATTCAGGGGGACGGGCGCAACGCCTGCCGGGTCAATGGCCGGCCTCTGACAGTGGCTCAGCTCCGGGAGCTGGGGCGTCAGCTCCTCAACATCCACGGCCAGCACGACGGACAGCAGCTTCTGGACCCGGACTGCCACCTGGGCTATCTGGACAGCTTCGGCAAGACGGTCCCTCTTCTGGAGAACTATCAGTCCGCCCACCGCTCACTGTCCGACCTGCGCAAGCGGATCGCCGCCCTGGAGATGGACGAGGCGGAGCGCTCCCGCCGGGTGGACACCCTGGAGTACCAGATCAAGGAGCTGGAGCGGGCCGAGCTGCGCCCCGGGGAGGATGAGGAGCTGGACGCCCGAAAGACCCTTCTGCGCAGCTCCGGCAAGCTGATGGAGGCCCTCCAGGAGGCCCAGTTTGCCCTGTCCGGCGGGGAGGACAGCCGGGGGGCCTGCGATTTAATCAGCGAGGCGGAGGGGGCTGTCCGCTCCGTCACCCGGCTGGGGCCTCAGCTGGAGGAGCTGGGGGAGAAGCTGACCAGTCTGCGCTGTGCCGCCGACGACGCGGCGGAGGTCCTGCGGGACTTTGCCGACGAGTTCGATTTCTCTCCCGACGAGCTGGACCAGCTGGAGAGCCGATTGGACGTGATTTACCGGCTGAAAAAGAAATATGGCCCCACCGTGGCCGATATGCTGGACTACCTGGAGCGGTGCAAAGGGGAGCTGGAGCAGATTCAGGACGCCGACGACACCATCCAGCGGCTGGAGAAGGAGCTGGAGAAGGCGAAAACGGAAGCGGTCAAGCGGGGCGAGGCCCTGACCAAGGCCCGGAAAAAGGCGGCGGTGAGCCTCCAGAAGCGGGTACAGGAGGAGCTGCGCCAGCTGGATATGCCCAAGGTGCAGTTCGTCACCGACTTCGCCCCCAGCCCCGGCCAGGACGGCATGGACGACACGGGGATGGATCAGGTGCAGTTCCTCATGTCCGCCAACCTAGGGGAGGCCCTCAAGCCCATTCAAAAGGTGGCCTCCGGCGGCGAGCTGGCCCGGATTATGCTGGCCCTGAAAAATGTGCTGGCCGAGGACGACGGCATCGGCAGTCTGGTCTTTGACGAGGTGGACACCGGCGTGTCCGGCCGTGCGGCCCAGAAGGTGGCGGAGAAGATGGCCGACGTGGCCCGGCGCAAGCAGGTGCTGTGCGTCACCCATCTGCCCCAGATCGCCGCTATGGCGGACACCCACTTCTCAGTAGAGAAGGGGGAGAAGAAGGGCCGCACCTTCACCAACGTGGAGCGTCTGGACCGGCAGGGCAGGGTGGACGAGCTGGCCCGCCTCATCGGCGGGGCTACCGTCACCGACGTTCTGCGTCAGAGCGCCTCGGAGCTCCTGGAGCAGGCGGACGCCTATCATAAACAGTAAAAAACGGGGCGTGCGGCTTAGTTGCCGCACGCCCGCTGTATTGTGGACAGCTTACTGACTGACTGTAAAGAACTGGACAATCTGCCCATAGAGGATGAACGCCATACCCAGCGGGGCAATGAACTTGATGCAGACATTGAAGAAGGTGTACAGACTGCCGTTCATTTTGTGGCCCTCCATATTTACCTCGTCCCGAATCACCTTGGGGCCCACGAACCAGCCCAGCCAGATGGACATGAGCAGGGCGCCCAGAGGCATAGCGATGCCCTCGGAGACGGAGTCCATGAAGTCCAGCCAGGTGCTGGAGAAGGGCAGGCCGGTCTCCTGGAAGGGAATCCACAGGCCGTTTTTGCCCAGGCCGTCGGCGGCCACCAGGGCGGCCTCGATAAAGATCACGACACAGACGATGGTGACCAGCTTTGCCCGGTTGGGAATCTTACCCTTGAGGGCGATGCGGTCGGACAGGAAGGTGACCAGCACCTCCAGCAGAGCGATCGAGGAGGTGATAGCGGCCAGAATGACCAGCAGGTAGAAGATCACGCCGAACAGGGGGCCGGCGGTACCCATAGCGTTGAACACGTCCTGAAGGGTGATGAACAGCAGGGCGGGCCCCTGCTTTCCGGCACCCTCTCCGCCCAGGGCGAAGGCGGCGGGCAGGACGGCCATACCGGCCAGAATGGCCACGATGGTGTCAGAGACGATGATAATCAGGGAGTTCTTTACCAAACTCTCCTTCTTGCTCAGGTAGGAGCCGTAGGTGACGGTGATGCCCATAGCCAGAGAGAGGGAGAAGAACATCTGTCCGCCCGCGGCGGAGAGCACTTTGAGGAAATTCTCTTTAAAGGGGGCAAAGTTAGGGGTGAACATGAACGCCAGACCCTCGCCGGCCCCGGGCAGGGTGACGGCCCGGATAATGACCACCAGCAGCATAATGAACAGGGCGGGCATACCGATTTTGTTGAACTTCTCGATACCGTCCTTGATGCCGCCCCGGATGATAAGGAAGCAGATGAAGATGAAAATAAAGGTGAAGGCCACCGCACCGAACTGGTTGACCCGCACCGCCTCGAAGGAGTCGCCGCCGGACAGGCCCGCCAGAGCAGACACGCTGAAGGCCAGGTCGGCCAGATTCAGAGACATGTACTCCACGCAGTAAGCGCCCAGCACGGTGTAGAAGCTCAGAATCAGGAAGGGGGAGAGCATCGCCAGGAAGCCCAGGAAGGTGCCCATTTTGCCGCCCAGCTGCTGATAGCTCACCAGTACGCTCCGGCCCGCCCGCCGGCCGATCGCCAGCTCGCACAGCATTATACTGAAGCCCACGGTGGCGGCCAGAATCAGATAGACAATCAGGAAGGCGAAGCCTCCGTTGTCACCCATCTTATAGGGAAAGCCCCAGATGTTGCCCAGGCCCACGGCGGAGCCCACGGCGGCCATCAGGAATCCGAAGTTGCTGCCCCATTCTCCTCTGTGATGTTGTTCCATAATGTTCCTCCTGTTTACAATTTATTCACACTGAAATGTCAGTTAAACGTCATTTTACCAGAAACAGCTGTGTCAGTCAACGGTGAAACTGATAAAATCGGAGGGGAAAAGCCGTAATATGTGAGGAAAAAGCCGAGAAACAGGCAAAAAATCAAGGCCGCCTATTGCGCTTTTTCCAGAGTTTAGTATAATAGGTTCAATGGAAGCTATAGGCAAGCTATGGAGCAAGGGGGCGTTGGTGTGTTTCACGAAATTTGTATTTATGAGGCGAAAATTGATAAGCAGGATGAGATCGAGGCGCTGATGGAGGAGGTCGCCGGGTTCTACCGCGCCCAGCCTGGCGTTGTTGACGTTAGGTATATCAAGCGTACGCACCGGCAGGAGGACTTTAACGCCGTCAAGGAGGGAAAGCCGCCCATTCGATTGACAAAATGGGTGGGTAAGGTCACATATGTGCTGCACTGGACGCTGGAGGACGAGGAGACCCACGCCCGTGTTTCAAAGCTGGGATTGGAGCGATTCTATAAGAGATGGAACCGCTGTCTGACCACGATGCCCAAAATCATATTGGGCGAGGATGTCGTACGGCACACAGGGAAGGAGAGGACATGAGCGTATTTTTCTATGGCTGTATCACCCTGGACGGCTATCTGGCCGACAAAAATCACGGGCTGACCTGGCTCCATGAGACGGGCAGTCCAGAGGAGACGGACTGCGACAACTTCTACGCGGCGATGGACATCACCGTGATGGGCCGGCAGACCTTCGACGAGATCGCCCGGCTGGAGGACGCCGCCAGTTTTTACCCCACCACGGAGAACTATGTGTTTACCCACGCCGAAAGCCTGCCTCAGAAGGGATTTACCCCGGTGAGCGGAGACCCGGCGGAGTTTGTGGCGGGGCTGGGGCCGGACAAAAATATCTGGATCATCGGCGGGAATACCATCCTGGCCCCGCTCCTGGAGCGGGACATGGTGGACCACCTGATTGTCCAGGTTGCCCCTGTTCTGCTGGGGGAGGGCATTCCGTTGTTCACCCAGAAGGAGGGAAAGATGCGGTTCCGCCTGGACGAGGTCAAGCAATACGGGCAGTTTGCGGAGCTGATTTACAGCAAAAATGGGGCAAGTCCCTGTGAATTTCTGGTTGACAACAGGTAAAATCTGTGGTAGAGTGTGACCACTGCGACGAAAAGGACAAGTAGCGCGGCGATTTCCCGCACAGAGAGCCCCTGATTTGGTGGAACAGGGGAGGGGAGCGCCCTGTGAATACCCCTTGGAGCAGCCGCCTGAACCGCGTGAGCGCAGTAGGGGACAGGCCGGGCCGCGCCCGTTACCGCGCCGGAGCTTCACGCTCCACGAGGTCCGTTCCGCGAGGGACGGACGAACCAGAGGTGGTACCGCGTTATGACGCCCTCTGTCCGAGCTTCGGACAGAGGGCTTTTTGCAAGGAAGTGATTGTTATGTCAGCGCGCAGGAGGGGGACGCTTTTCGTCTTCATTGCCGCTGTCCTGTACAGCATCGGGGGACTGTGCATCAAATTTATCCCCTGGAGCGGACTGGCCATCAACGGTGGACGAACCGCCATCGCGGCGGTGGTGGTGGGGCTGTATCTCGTCGTCACCCGCCACCGGCCCCGGCTGAACCGCTGGATATTTCTAGGGGCGCTGTGCGTCTTCTTCGCCCACACCCTCTTCGCCATCGCCAACAAGATGACCACCGCCACCAACGCGATTGTGCTCCAGTTCACCGCGCCGGTGTTTGTGATCCTGTTCTCCATCCTCTGTTTTCACAAACGGCCCAGCCGTCTGGACCTGACCGCCTGCGCGGCGGTGATGGGGGGTATCCTGTTCTTCTTTGTGGACAAGATATCCCCGGGGGCGATGATGGGCAACGCCCTTGCGCTGGCCTCCGGGGTGGCTTACGCCGGGGTGTTTCTCCTGCGGGAGATGCCCAACAGCGACGCCATCTCCTCCGTGTTCTGGGGGGATGTCCTCAGCGCGGCGGTGGGCCTGCCCTTCCTGTTCCTGGAGACGGAATTTACCCAGACCGCGGTGTTCAGCCTGGTAATTTTAGGCGTGTTTCAGGTGGCGATTGCCTACATCCTGATGACCGAGGGCCTGAAAACCACCCCGCCCGTCACGGCCAGCCTGGTTTCCGGCATTGAGCCGGTGCTCAGCCCTATCCTGGTGGCCCTCTTCTACGGCGAGCGGGTCAGCCTGATGGCCCTGACCGGCGCGGCCATTGTCGTGGTCAGCGTCGTCATCTATAATGTGATCTTGGCCCGCCAGCCTGTGGCGGACTGTCAATAAAAAGGAGAGAAAGCTATGACCTGTTATGAAGAATTGAAGGCCCGGGGCCTCATCGCCCAGGTGACCAACGAAGAGGAAATTTCCAAAATGGTGAACGAGGGGAAGGCGGTGTTTTACATCGGCTTCGACCCCACCGCCGACTCCCTCCATGTGGGCCACTTCATGGCCCTGTGCCTGATGAAGCGCCTGCAAATGGCCGGCAACCGGCCCATCGCCCTCATCGGCGGGGGCACCGGCATGATCGGCGACCCCTCCGGCCGCACCGACATGCGCTCCATGATGACCACCGAGACCATCCAGCACAACTGCGACTGCTTCAAGAAGCAGATGGAGCGGTTCATTGAGTTCGGCGAGGGCAAGGCCAGGATGATTAACAACGCCGACTGGCTGCTCAAGCTGAACTACGTGGAGCTGCTGCGGGAGGTGGGCGCCTGCTTCTCGGTGAACAACATGCTCCGGGCCGAGTGCTACAAGCAGCGGATGGAGAAGGGACTGTCCTTCCTGGAGTTCAACTATATGATTATGCAGTCCTACGACTTCTACTACCTGTTCCAGAATTACGGCTGCAACATGCAGTTCGGCGGCGACGACCAGTGGTCCAACATGCTGGGGGGCACCGAGCTCATCCGCCGGAAGCTGGGCAAGGACGCCCACGCCATGACCATCACCCTGCTGCTCAACTCCGAGGGCAAGAAGATGGGCAAGACCGCCAAGGGCGCGGTGTGGCTGGACCCCAACAAGACCTCCCCCTACGAGTTCTACCAGTACTGGCGCAATGTGGGCGACGGCGATGTGCTCAAGTGCCTGCGGATGCTCACCTTCCTGCCTCTGGAGCAGATCGACGAGATGGACAAGTGGGAGGGCAGTCAGCTGAACACCGCCAAAGAGGTCCTGGCCTTTGAGCTGACCAAGCTGGTCCACGGGGAGGAGGAGGCCGTCAAGGCTCAGGAGGCCGCCAAGGCTCTGTTCGTGGGGGGCGGCGATATGTCCAACGTGCCCGCCACCCAGCTCACCGAGGCCGACCTCACCGATGGGGCCATCGGCGTGCTGGACCTGATGGTCAAGTGCAAGCTGGCTCCCTCCAAGAAGGAGGCCCGCCGCCTGGTGGAACAGGGCGGGGTGGAGGTCAACGGCGAGAAGGTGGTCTCCGCCACCGTGAGCTATACCGCCGGTGACCTGTCCAACGACGGCCTGATGGTGAAGAAGGGCAAAAAGGTGTATCACAAAGCCCATATGTAAAGCTGCACGTAAACGGAGATGGGGAAACTCCATCTCCGTTTGTCTGTTTTTACGCACAAATGGCGGGAGTATGAAAAAATAATTGTGATTGGATATCCAGGGGCAGGGAGGTATTTGAGGAATTTAGGTCAAGAAAACAAAACTTTTGTTGACCGCACCCTCCCGGAAAGCGTCGGTTTGGGCCCATGTTAACTTTGGTTGACAGATTTCCAGGGCTTTTTGGTTGACTGCGCAGGGGTACGTCTGCTATGTTGAGGGCAGAAAAGGAGGTTTTCTTTATGAGCTTCGCGGAAAATTTGATGGCCCTGCGTAAGCAGCGGGGCTGGTCACAGGAGGAGCTGGGCAATCAGATCGGCGTGACCCGTCAGACGGTGTCCAAGTGGGAGATGGGGCAGAGCACCCCGGAGCTGGAGAAGCTGATTGAGCTGTCCCGGCTCTTCGGTCTGTCCATCGACCGGCTGGTAGGACTGGAGGAAGGGGAGGACACGCCCCCGTTTCAGAGCGTCCATGAGAGGATGCCAAGCGGACGGAACTGCGGCGTTTTCTATGAGTACATCAGCCCTGTAAAGGTATTTAGCCTGCCGCTGGTTCACATCCGGTTTGGCTTCGGCCCCAAGCTGGCGAAGGGCATTATCGCCATCGGAAACTGCGCTGTAGGTGTGGTAGCCATTGGGGGCTGTGCCCTGGGGGTGATCTCTCTGGGCGGCGTCTGTCTGGGTCTGCTTCTGGCCCTGGGCGGGGTCAGCTTTGGACTGGCCGCGCTGGGCGGACTGGCTGTGGGCGGCTTCGCCGTAGGCGGGGGCGCCGTGGGACAGTGGCTTGCCATTGGCGGCGGGGCCTGCTCCAACTACTTAGCCATCGGCGGGGGAGCCATTTCGAAAGGGCTGGCAATCGGCGGCTCCGCCCAGGGGCATATCGCGGTGGCACGGGAGTCGGCGTTGGGGACCTACACCTTTGTCCGGGAGCTGGGCGGAACCGTGAGCGGAGCGGAGCTCTGGCCCCTCATTAAGAGGGAGTTCCCCCACATGTGGGACTGGGTCAAAAACGTGATCCTGTGGATGGTGGTAAAGTGACAGGCACAATAGCTTGTCAGCCCGCATAGCATAGGGGAAAGGAGGTTTTCCCTATGACGCTGCGGCCCTATGACAGGCAGGCGGCGGTGGAGTACGCCCACCGCTGGGCCTATTTTCGAAACCCAAACTACTATAACTTCGATGAGCTGGGGGGCGACTGCACCAACTTCGCCTCCCAGTGTCTTTATGCCGGGGCGGGGGTGATGAATTTCACCCCCACCTTTGGCTGGTACTACGTAAACGTGAACAACCGAGCCCCGGCCTGGACGGGAGTGCGTTTTTTTTACGACTTCCTCACCCGGAGTAAGGAGAGCCCCGGTCCCGTCGGGAAGGAGGTGCCGGCGGACCAGGTCCAGCCCGGGGACTTCGCCCAGCTCAGCTTTGCCGAGGGGGTGTTCAGCCACAACCCGGTGATCGTGGCGGTGGGCGGTCCGCCCTGCCTGGACAACATCCTGGTGGCCGCTCACACGCAGGACGCCGACTGCCGCCCGCTGAGCAGTTACCCCGCCCGGGCGGTCCGGTTTCTCCATATCCTGGGGGTGTACAGTTGACCGCCGCCGTCGGACTGTGGTAAGATAGAGAGAAAGGGGGCGAGGCTGTGCTGAAAAAGGCGTATCTGGAGATTACCAACGTGTGCAATCTGTCCTGCGCCTTCTGCCCTGGTACCCGGCGGGAGAAGGGATTTCTGACCCAGGAGGGCTTCAGCCTCCTGGCCGGGAAGTTGCGGCCCCACACGGAATACCTCTACCTCCACCTGATGGGGGAGCCTCTGCTGCACCCTCAGCTCGGGGAGATCCTGGCTCGAGCGGAGGCCCTGGGCTTCCGGGTGATGGTCACCACCAACGGGACCCTGCTGGAGGAACGGGGCGGCCTGCTGCTGGACAGCCCGGCGGTGGAACGGGTAAGCGTCTCCCTCCAGTCCTTCGAGGGCAGCGGGGGCGAGAGGCCGGAGGCCTATGCCGCCTCCTGCGCCGCCTTTGCCCAGGCCGCCGCCTCCGCCGGGAAGCGGTGTGCCCTGCGCCTTTGGAACTTGGACGGGGCGGACACCCGAGGGGCCAACGCCCTCAACAGCGCTATTCTGGCCCAGCTGGAACGGACCTTCCCCAAGCCCTGGCGGGAGGGCTGGCAGGGGACCACTCTGGCCCCCAACGTATTTTTGGAGTGGGGGGAGCGGTTTGACTGGCCCGACCTGTCCGCCTCCGACGGCGCGCCCCCCAGCTTCTGCCACGGCCTGCGGGACCAGATCGGGGTCCTGTGGGACGGGACGGTGGTGCCCTGCTGTCTGGACCACGAGGGGGACGTCCCCCTGGGGAACCTGTATACGCAAGAGCTGGACCACATCCTGAACAGTCCCCGGGCCCGAGCGATCTACGACGGCTTTTCCCAGGGCCGGGCCGCAGAGGAGCTGTGCCGCCGGTGCGGCTTCGCGAGGCGGTTTTCCCGATAAAAACACCTTCCCAACACCGGGAAGATGTTTTGCTTTACAGTTCAAGCAGTGAGTGGACTTCCGGCCTCCGCGCCAACTCCCGGTTCAGACAGGCGAGGAAATCCCGGACAAGCGCCTCCTTTCGCCGGGGGCCCTGGAGGTAATAGATGATCTCATCGGTGGGGCCGCTCTCCAGCGTTCGGATGGTAAGTCCCAGCTTTTTTGCCAGAGGGACGGCCACCACCGCCGGAGCGACAGCCCAGCTGTCCCACCAGCTGTCCTGCCAGGAAAAAAACTCCTCCAGCAGGGACATCTGGTCCAGTACCGCCCGGGGGGCGGCGGAGGAGCTGAACCAGAAGGAGTGCCACAGATCATACTCCGGATTCCAGGGCAGGCGCAGCTCCCGGGAGGGGTCCAGGGCGGAAGGGTGGACCGTCTCCGCCCAATCCAGCCCAGGCCCGGTGAGCAGAACCATGCGGGAGCGGAAGGCGGGGATAGTCTCCACCTGGGTGTGATACATATGGTCGGAAATGAGGGCGATGTCCGCCAGCCCCTGGGCCACATAGTCATAGGCCTCCCGGGAGTGATAATTGTGAAAGGTGAAGGTCCGGCCCGGTGCCTCCTCCAGGAAGGCGCGGAACACCGGGGGCAGGAGGTAGGAGGCCAGACTGCCCACCGAGGCCGCCCGGAGGGTCTGCGTTCTGTCCCGCCCGGACACCTCCCGGGCCTCCTGCCACAGAAGGAGCCACTTCTCCGCCACCTGAACGAAGTCCCGGCCCTGGCTGGTGAGCTCCGTCCGCCGCTGGCCCCGCCCCCGGACTACCAGGGCACAGCCCAGATCCTCCTCCAGGGCCCGCAGATGCCGGCTCACCGCCGGCTGGGTGATGTACAGCGCACGCGCCGCCGCCGAGACGCTCTCCAGCCGCGCTACTGCCAGAAATACCTCAATGCTCTGCTGTGTCATGGCTTCTCTCCCCTCAAATATAATATATAAGTTATATTATATCAGAGAAATCAGCATTTTACAAGGTAAGTGCGGACTGCTATACTGGGGCGGAACACAGATAAGGGGGAGCGCTCCATGAGTCAAACACAGCTTACCCGAGGCAAAATCAGCCGCCAGTTGATCGCTCTGTCCACGCCGCTTCTGGTGGGAAATATCCTGCAACAGCTGTATAACACAGTGGACGCCGTCATTGTGGGCCGGTATGTGGGGGAGAGGGCCTTCGGCGCGGTAGGGGTGGCCGGGTCGGTCATGAACCTGTTTCTGTTCCTAATAAGCGGCGGCTGCGACGGGGTGGGGACTCTGCTGGCCCAGTTTTACGGAGGGGACGACGGCCCCCGGTTTCGCCGGGAATTTTACCTGTCCGGCCTGTTCGGCGCGGGGGCATCGGCGGCGCTGACCCTCCTGGGGCTGCTGGTTTTGGAGCCTCTGCTTGTCCTCCTTCGGACCCCGGACAGCGTGGCCGTCTACGCCGCCGAATATCTAAAAATTATTTTTCTGGGCTTTCCCGCCGCCTTTGCGTACCATCTGGTGTCCGGCGTACTCCGGGCGGTGGGAAATACCAGGGCCGCGCTCTTTTTCCTGTCCCTGTCCATGGGCGTAAACCTCATTCTGGACCTGGTCTTTGTGGCCGGCCTGTCCATGGGCGTGGCGGGGGTGGCTTTGGCCACCACCCTGGCTCAGGCCCTGGCCGCTGTGCTGTGTGCGGGCTTCCTGCGTGACCGGTTTCCCCAGTTGATGTTCCACCGGGCGGACATGGTGCTGGACCGGCCTCTGCTCCGGCAGACCGCCCATTTCAGCTTCGTATCCGCGCTGCATATGTGCAGTCTGTACATCGGGAAGCTGCTGGTTCAGGGGACGGTAAACACCCTGGGGGAGGATGCCATCAACGCCTTTACCGCGGCCACCAGGGTGGAGGGCTTCGCCAATTCCTTTGGAGACAGCGGCTCGGCGGCGGTGGCCGTCTTTGTGGCGCAAAACACCGGCGCGGGGGAGAACGCCCGGGTGAAGGAGGGCTTCCGCACCGGACAGAGACTGCTGGAGGGCCTTGGCCTGTTCATGTCCCTGGTGATGCTCGCGGGGGCGGAGCCCTGTCTGCGGCTGGTCCTGCCCGCCGGGGATGCGGCAGCGCTGGGACCGGCTGTGGGCTATCTGAGGCTGGTGGCCTGCTTCTACCTGTTCAATTTCCTGGGCAGCGGACAGGCGGGGTATTTTCGGGGCCGGGGCCGGGTCAACATCCCGGTGATTGGCGCCACGGGGCATATCTCCCTGCGGGCGGTGTTGTCCTTCCTGCTGGCCCCCGGGATGGGACTGCCCGCCGTGGCTCTGGCAACCGGCCTGGGCTGGATCGGTGTGGCCACCTTCTGGGGCATTTTGACCCAGCGTGACCAGCCGTAATTTTCCTGCTTTTCAAATTGACAAGCATCAGCCATCTCTGTGTACTATCCATAACCGCTTCCGAGGGAGAAGGGAATATGTGAAATGTATCGGGGCGGGGATCGAACATTGCAGTCCGATCCCCGCCCCCTTGCCTCAGTTTCTGGGCTGGACCTTGTCGAATGCTGGATTGGTGAGATAGACGTTTCTGGCGTCCATACGATCCTTGCACAGGCGCAGGCATTCACCGAACCGCTGGAAATGGACAATTTCCCGCTCCCGCAGGAAGCGGATCACATTGTTCACATCCGGGTCGTCGGACAAGCGCAGGATATTGTCATAGGTGAGGCGGGCCTTTTGCTCTGGTGCAATCTCAAAAGTACAACTTTATGGCCGAAAATGGCGAAAAATCAAGTCAAATGGTGTCCGCAATGCGGTCGATTTTGTGTTGAAGGCGTTCCAGCGTCTTTTGCAGCGCGGCCCGGTCTGCGTTCAAATCGCTGGCGGACAGGCGGGCCAAGGTCAGCATTTGCTCCAGAGTGCGCTCAATCTCGTCCAGGGCTTGGTCGATGGATTGGACAGACTTTTCAAATTCTTCTTTGGGTGGCATGGGTCTATGCTCCTTAAAAGTTCCAGTGGATTTCTATGGGAACGTCCTTTGTTCCAGGGATGCGTTTTCCAACAGTGATGTGGTCAATGAGAATTTCCACGATTTCTCGTGTTAAGTGTTCCAGGTTTACATACCGCTCCACCAAAGACTTTCGGTTGTCTCCAACGGCAATTCTGTCCTCCAGTTCCGCAAGCTGCCGTTGTCCGTCCAGCAGGACGCGCTCCAGCCGGGATTTCTCGGAGGAAAACTCTTTAGAAAGGGCGGAGAAGTCGCTGTCGTTGAGCAGGCCCTTGACCTTATCCATGTATAAATCCCGCAGACCCTTGGCGTACTCGGCGATTCGTTTCTCATAGGCGGCGTGGGTGTCCAGAAGCTGCTTTTTCTGCCCTTGCAGATTTTCGCAAAACTCAATGTTCCGCTCCAGCTCGTCCTTGTCCAGATATGCCGCCGCCAGCCGGTTCAGCTCGTCAATGACCATCCGCTCCAGCTTTTCCACCGAAATGAAGGAGCCGATGCAGGCGTCCTTTGCCACATGGCGGTTAGAGCATTGGAGATAGTGCCGCCCATGATTTTTAGAAGAACGCATGGTGTAGCCACAGTTGGCGCACCGGGCTTTCCGGGCGAATAGCCCCACAGTACCGCAATCAAAAGGCTTGGCCCGTTCCGCAACCATGGACTGAACCCGGTTCCAGAGGGGGCGGTCGATGATGGCCTCATGGGTTCCCTCTACACGATACCACTCACTTTGGGGGCGGGGCTTGTTTTGCTTGGTCTTGTAGGACACGCTGCCATATTTGCCTTGTACCATGTTACCAATATAAATCTCGTTGGTGAGCATATCAGAGATAGCAAAATACTTCCAGAGAGTGCTGTTTTTCCGCTTGGGCTGCTGGTAGCGCAGGCCGTGGAGACGCTTGTACTCGGTGGGGTTGGGGATGCCACGGTCGTTGAGCATCCGGGCGATGGCCGTTTTACCATAGCCTTGGGAAAAGAGGGTGAACACCTCCCGGACAACGGCAGCGGCTTCCTCGTCAATAAGCAGATGGCCTTTTTGGTCGGGGTCCTTCTTGTAGCCATAGAGGGCAAAGGCCCCAATATGAAAACCATTCTGCCGCCGGTTGGTGAGAACGCTGCGGATGTTCTCCGACATATCCTCCAGATACCACTCGTTCACCAGCCCATTGATCTGCCGGGACTTCTTATTGCCCTTGTTGGCGGTGTCGGCGTTGTCCACGATGCTGACAAAGCGGATGCCCCAAATAGGGAAGAGGCCGTGGATGTACTTTTCTACCAGCTCCAACTCACGGGTAAAGCGGGATTGTGTCTTGCAGAGAACGATGTCAAAGCGGTGAGCCTTGGCATCCTCCAGCAAGCGGTTAAATTCGGGCCGTCTGCGGTCTGAACCTGTGTAATCATCATCACTGTAAAGGTTATAAACTTCCCACCCCTGTTCCATCGCATATTGCAGCAGCATGGCCTTTTGGTTCTGGATGCTGTTGCTGTCATCGGTTTCAAATTGCTTGTTTCTATCTTCCTCGGATAAACGGCAGTAGATCGCTGCTTTCATAGTCATATCTCCTCAGAGATAGGACAAGCTGTTTCCTGCTTACAGTATAGCACAGAGGAAACAGCTTGTCACATTATTTTTGCTCGATGGCCTGTTTTCCCTTTTCAAGCTGATTGATTAGCTCGGTCAGCTTGTGCGTGAAATTTTCACGGGTGGTTTCTGTGGTCCCGTCTTTGAAAATGCTTTTGCATAGCTCCTGTGTCTGCAAATACATCACCCAGCCTTTCACAACAGACTATGCGAAATTGTTTGTCCATTAGTCATCTGCGGCAGGGGAGTGGGTGGGCGGTTCCATCAGATTTTTCAGACGTGCCAGCTTGTCCTGCGCTGTGGCTTTACGAAAATTCTCGCCGGAAAAACGGATAGGGGCGCACATTTCCAGTAAGCGGTCATAGATGCGGGCGTGAGCGGTGTCCTGGGGGTGCTGTAAATCTTGCAGGGACAGGTTGGTGGTGACGATCAGCGGCCTGCGGCTGCGGTAACGGCTGTCAACCACGTTGTAGACCTGTTCCAAACCGTACTCCGTCCCACGCTCCATTCCAAAATCGTCAGTATCAGCAGAGGGGCGCGGCAGAGGTGGGTTATGTACTCGTTCCGGCCCTCGAAGCTGGCGGTCAGGTCGTTCAGTATCAGGGCAAAGTTTGTCATGCGGACGGCCACCTCCTGTTCCATCAGAGCGTTGGCGATGCAACCGGCGAAATAGCTCTTGCCAGTTCCCACACCTCCCCAGAGCAGATAGCCGATGTTTTCCTCCTGCATGGCCGGCCAGTTCTCAACGTAAAAGCGGGCATGTTTCATCTGCGGGCATTTGCCGTTGTCGTTGGCAAACGTCCACTCCCGCATAGCCGGGTCGGTAAAGCCCCGGCGTTTCAAGTCGGCCACGGTCTGACGGTGACGGCGGGCCTCCTGCTCCGCCGCCTCCCGGTCAAGGCGCTCCTGCTCACAGCGGCAGGGATGGGGGAGCAAGCGGCCCTCCATCGGCGGGGCCTCCATGCGGAATTGCTTCGGAGTGCGGCACTTGCCACAGTACAAAAGCCCGTCCTCGCCGGTATAGTCCCCCGGTTCCAGCCGGGTCACGGTGATACGCTTGATGATGCTGTCAAAATCGTTCATAGGCTCTCGCTCTCCTTGCACGAATAGTCAGATATGCCGCCCTTGCGCCTGTCCGCTTTGGCCCAGCGGCGAATGGTGGCGGCGTGGCTCTTGTAGTTCTTTCCGGTGGAGGCCATATATTCAGACAAACGCTCGATGTACTCCTGCCAGACGGCGGGGAAGTCGGCTTGCAGTTCGGCAACCTCGGCCTCCGTCAGAAAGACATTCTCATAACGGCCCCGCGCTGGCGGGCGCTCACTCACTCCACTCAAGTTACTAATTCTCAAGTTATTATTACTCATGTTATTAGGGGACAGTTTTCTGTCCGTCATAGGGACAACTTTTTGTCCATCAGTGGGACAAGTTTCTTTCCCTCTATGGGACAATTTTTTGTCCGTCAGTAGGACAATATCTCGTCCATCTGGTATCTTCACATAAATGCGATTGGGCTGGGAAAATCCTTGCCTCCTGCGCTCAATCAGCCCAACCGTTTCCAGTTCAGTCAATGCGTTCTTCACAGTCATGGGGCTGCGGTCAACCGCATTAGCGATTTTGCAGACGGGAAAGACGATATAGATTTGCCCCTCATCGTCCTGCCAGCCATTGGCAAGGGAGAGGTTAGCCCTGTCCAGCAGGACGGCGTACAGCAGCTTGGCAAACTGCGTCAAATCCGCCTCCATCAGAAAGCGGGGATAGGGCAGGTAAGGCGGTAATTTGGTGTCGGCGGTCATGTAATCGGCAATCGTGTTCACCTCCCGTTTGTAACGGCTTAGAGGGCCGTTTTAGGGCCTCGGAATGATAACATACAGCCCCCCTATCGACCACGCCCAGAAAGTCCCGTAATATCAAGGCTTTTTGGGGCCTAAAGCGTTACATACCAGCCCTATGTCGGCGCACTCGCTCACGGGTCTTTCTCCGCCGCTCCTGTTCGGCACAATCAGGGCAGTATTTGGCTCGGTTCGACTTGGGGATGTACCAGCCGCCGCACAGGACGCATTTCTTCATGTCCTCCCGATGGAGCAGAGCGGCACACAGACTTTCATCCTGCGGCAGCACAGTGGCCCGGAACCATCGGCAGATCAGCGAATAGGAAATAGCCTGCGGGCAGACACATTCCTCCCCATCGTCCAGTAGGAGGCAGTTGCCGTCCTGGTAGTTGCAACAGCTATGTACCAGCCGCCGGACGGCACGATATTGCTGATAGGTCATCGCTCCTGTTCCTCCCAGTGCTGGGTCTGGCTCTCCCTGGCAAGACGCTCGGCGGTCTTTTTCAAGGTTTCCACCGCTTTGATGTCCTCACGCATGGCCCGCATTTTCAGATAATCGGCCTCCTTCTCGGCGGTCAGTTTTTGGGCCTCTCCCCTCCACGCCTTGGGGGTGATGGCCTCGCCGGATGCTTTCAGCGTGTCCAAATAGCGGACGGCGGCATCGAACAGGGCAAGGTCGGCGCTGTGCCGCTGCTTAAATTGCTCCCGCTTGGCCGGGACAACCTTGTCCAGCTTTTGGCGGGCAGGCTTGTATTTCTGGTACTGCGCCCACATTTCCAGCCGTTCAGTCAGAGCGGAAATGCGCCGCTCCTTACTCACGATTTTGCTGCGTAAGTCGTAATAATCGCTGTTCATGGCGGCAACCTTGTCAAATAATTCCGGCATGGATTTGATGCCGTTCTCCATCAGAAAATTGAAAAGTTTTGCGTCCGCTTTGAGCGACTTGACCTTGGCATATTGGGAAGTTGGGGCGGTGCCCTGCCTCGCCTGGAAAAGAAAATCCATGATGCTCTCCCGGCCCTGGGGCTGGGCAGATTGCTCCTTGCTCCAGTTGTAAAGTCGAGTAATGCGGGCTTTGATTTCTTTCAGCAACTTGTTGTCGGCGGCGATTTCCCGGTTGATGTTGCCTTTCACTGTGGCGATGCCGCGCCGCTCCATTTGGCAGGCGGCAGGCCCCATGTGGACGCTGGGAATAATGTCAACGCCCTGGCGCTTATAGCTGCGGTGGTCGATGCGCTCCGGCCTGCCTGCGGCCTCTAATGCCCTGTTGGTGTAAGTGGCCCATAGCGCCCGCCATTTCTCGGCGTTCTCTCGCCGGTTCCAGTCGGTGGTGTCCTCCCGATGGTTCTTCCAGCCGCCTTTGCCATCCGGGATGCGCTGGCCCTGGCCGTTCAAATCGTACACCTTGCGGCATTTTGCTCCCCACTTGCCGTCCTCTCGAATGGGGCGGATGGTGAGCATGATATGGGCGTGAGGGTTGCCGGTTCCTTTATCGTGGATGGCAAAGTCGGCGCACATTCCAGCATCCACAAAATTTTCCTTGACGAACGCTCGGACAAGGGCAAGCTGCTCCGCCCTGGACAACTCAACCGGCAAGGCCACTTCAATTTCCCTGGCAAGCTGGGCGGTGCTGGATTTTTCGATTTCCTCCACACTGTTCCAGAGGGTGGAGCGGTCTGCGAACGCTGGCGGGGCGTGGGCGGGCAGCATGATTTCTGTATGGACAACACCGCCCTTGCGGGTGTAGTCGTGGGTCATGCCGTCCCACTCGTTTACCAGCTTTTCGCCGCTCCGATAGGCGGCAGCGGCCACAGCGGACTTGCCCTGGCTCCGCTGGATAATTTGGATGGGACAATGGAAAATTGCCGTAAAAACGCACCTCCTACCGGCAACGGATATTGGCCCCGCCGGAAAGTGACAGACGCGAAGCGGGTGTCACTTTCCGGCGGGGGTGCGGGGGTTTGGGGGTGTCAACCCCCATCGCGTCCGTAGGACGCAACAGCCCCCGGCAGGGCGCACGACACCGGCCACGGTGTATAAGTGCGCCATTCGGACTAAGGATTACTCCGCAACCTCGTTTTTGGACGCTTTTTCCGCCAACTTCTGTGCTCCTGGCAGGCGTGAGAGGGCAATCAAAAACGCCTTGACTTCCTCGCCCTCCATGTTGACAACGGCGGGGAAAATGCCCTCTAAAATGGCCCCACGGCCAATCAGCCGGTGCGTCCTGGCCCTGCGTTCTTCGCTGCGCTTTTTGTTCAGCAAAATCTTCTGGCGGTTCTGCAACTGGCCGATTTTCTTCTCAACCTCCTGGGGCTTGTCCACGGCTATCAATCCTCCTTTTCCAGCCAGCCATTTTTGGCAAAAATCTTCTGTAATTTTTTGAGTGCGCCGGTCACGCTGTCACAGGCACAGCTCCCGCTGATGCCCTCATCCGCCGCAATCTCTCGAAACTTTTTCTCCAAGGAAAACCGGGCATGGAGCCGCCTCGCCTGGGTGGGGGATAGCTGGGAGATGGCCTCCGCCAAATGCTCCAACAGCAATTCTTCAGCGGCCTCGTCAATCTCTCGAATAATCAAATCCTCCGGGGACTGTACCAGGAACATGGCATGGTTCTCAATGCCGGGGCTGCAATCCATGGAGTAAACATGATAGTAACTTTTCCGGCCCTCCTGCCGGTTCTCGTAGAGCCGACATTCCTCCATGGCGGCGGCAACCTCGTCCGGCACTTCAATGAACGTGTCCTTTGTGTAGAGCGGGTAATAGTGCTTTCGCAAATTGATGATTGCCATGCCGCCCTCACTTCCCCTGGGGGTGGTCTGCGTAATAGCGGCGGAGATTGCACAGGCCACGGCGGATGGACAGACACACGTTGCTGTTGTGGACGCGCTCACGGTCTGCGATCTGCTGCTGGGTCAGCCCGCCCAGATAGTAGGCACAGACACGGCGGGCCTGGGTGGGGGTGGCGTAGGCCAGGGCCTCCCGCAAGGCAGCGGCCAGCCGGTCACGCTCGGCCTGTTCCTCCGCCAGCATGACAAGCTGCTCCGGGGACGGGCTGTGTTCCAAGGCATAGTTCTCCGTCCAGTCGAAAGCGTCCAGCGAGTAGAACGCTCGATGATACCGCTTGCGGCGCTCATAGTTCCGCATTTCCCTGACGGACTGGCACAGCACGTCAAAGACTTCCTCGCTGACCTCCACCAGCTTGTCCTGCTGACAGTGGGGGTAGTGGAGCCGTAGGTTGATGATTTTCATTTTGACCTCCTAAATGACAGGAGGGACAAGCAGCCGAAACTGCTTGTCCCTCCCGGTAATGGAGCAAATGCCCCTCACCTGGTAGCCACTTAGGGGGTCTATCGTACACCCTATTTCCAAAATTTCTTGAAAATATTTTTGACACCGCTGACAGACTTTTCAACTGCGCTCTTGGAGCAACCGCACATCTTGGCAATCTCCGCATAGCTGAAATCATGCAGGGCATAGAGCAAGAACCGCTCCCGCTGGGTGGGAGTGCAGAGGGCCAACACCGCCAGAATTTCATCCAGTGTTTCCTGCTGGCAGACCAATTCCTCCGGGGTCGCGCAATAGGGCAAGCGGCCCTCGGTGTTGATTATGTACTCGTCAAACTCTCGCCCGTCCCAATGCCGCCGTTGTTCATGGGCAAGGTTCTCCGCCTTGTGGTCGGCCTGGGTGAGATATTCGTAGACCTCCACCGAAACGGACACGGCCTGCCCATAGTAGTTGATGGTAATTTTCATCGTCCTTTCCTCCGTTGAGATTTTTGGGGTCTGAACGGAGGGGGCGGGGATCGGCAGCGAAGCAGGCATCGCTGGCCCAAAAACAGAAAAGCACCCGCATGGTGCAAGACCATTCGGGCGCGGGACATAGTATTATGAGCCGTCAGAAAACGACTATTTTCGCATACTTGGGTAGGGGATGCCGCTGTGGATGTCAGGCTTTTTTTGACAAGTGCCTATCTACCTGTAATCGCATGGCGGCGACCTCCTGTTGCCGCCAACTGAGCATAGAAAATCGACGGCTTTGAATAGTCAAAACCGCCGACAGAAATAGTTTTTGGACACAGAAAATTGATCTGCCCAGCAGCGGTTTTTTTCTTTTCTGCCGCTGGGCAGATGTTTTTCTGATTATAGAGTTACTTGCCTTTTATGATTGGCGGAAATCAAAACATAGAGTGCAAACCACACAATACAGTGGACAGCCAAAATACCAACGTCCTTTACCGCCGTTCCCATGTTCCCAGCAGACAGGGCCATAATGCCGTCAAAGGCAGGATGGGATGGAACGATATTGCAGATGACCGCCAACGGCCCGCTCGCCCCAATCAGACCGCATAAAATGGGTACTGCCAGGAACAGCAGCATGACGATCTTGATATAGACCACGCCGATCATCAGACCCTCGGAGAGCTTACCGATAAACAGGCCAATCAGTGCAGCCACAAAGGACGACAGCACAATCAGCGCCAGCAGCAGCCCGAAATTTTGCCAAGACAATCGGAAACAGATACACGCCGTTACAATAGAGGACAGACTGCCAAAGAGAAAGCCCACTACGACTTTCTGAAAAATGTACTGGCTGGGTGTCATAGGAAGGATTTCGTTGATGAAAGCTACGCCGTCCTCTTTTTCGGAAATGATGTTCATGGCATTGAACGTACAGCCCATAAACATAGCCACGATCAGCACGGCGGGGATGAAAATGTCTTGAAAACTTTCCAGAATGTCAGGGCGTTCCATCGTCAAAACTTTCACCAGCTCCGCTTCTCCCCGCTGTTCATAGAGAGCCGGGAGTGTAGCCGCCGCCTGCTGAAAAATGTCCAGCTCGTCCCCGCTGATTGAAGTTTTGATGCTGTCCCCGTTTGCGTTCACGCCAATGACATTGGTAGACGGTTCTTTGATGGCGGCGGTCAGTTCTTCCGGCGTTTGGTAGGCCATCACCGGGCCGTACCGCTCCAACCATGTGACTGTCTGCGGGGAGAGGTCGTTTTCCAGTACGCCGAAGTGCAGTTCCCCCAAGGTGGACAGATCAATGGAACCCATAAAATTCAATGCCACAGCCACCAGGATGGGCAGCAGGAACGTCATCAAGCAGAATTTATCCCGCAAAACACTTTTCAGCTGATATTTTAATCCCTTCACGCATCACCCCTCCTTTCCAATCTCCCGGTGAAATGCAAGCCGCACCACCAGGAACAGCAGCATAATCGCACACACGGCACCGATGTAGTAAACAGGCGAAACAGACATTCTGAAATAGGCGTTTTTCAGGCCCATATAGACGTGATAGAACGGATGATAACCAATCCAGTCAAATTTGATTGATGTATTGGCGGATAAAAATACGGGGGTCGCGGCAAAAATGGCAATCACCAGATAGGCCAGCGTAAATTGCCGAAAATCTTTCAGCAGCAGGGCGCAAAGCAGCCCCACCAAGGCCATCATCAGCGACAGGATGGCTGTCTGGAGCAGGATAGCGGGCAGTACCGCCGCCCCGTCGGCAAGCCCTACGTTCAGCAGGGTAAGCAGCACCGCAAAGGCCAGATCAGAGAGCAGGAACACCGCCAGCTTGGACAGGAGGAACAAGTCTTTTCGCGCTGGGAGAATGGCGTGGACACGAATGACCCCCATGCCCTTTTCCTTGAACAGTACGGCGGCGATGCCCAAAAATCCCACAGCGGCCAGCTCAAAAAACAGCAGCTCGCAGGTGATCTCTTTCCTTGCCTTTTGTTCCGGCGTATTTGCGCCAAGTACCTCCGGGGCAGGGCTGGCCGAGGGCCACAGCAGGGACAGGGCGTAGTCCGCCCGGTGGCGGTCAACGTGTTCCGCTCCTTTGTAGAGTACCACCCGCACCTCCCCGGCGCTGGCATCCAGCCCCACGCCGTTGGCATCGGAGAGCAAGGCGGTGTCCATTTCCTCCATAGAGGAAACAATCTGTACCAGGGGCGATTTTTCCGTCTGTGTCCCGGTGGGGTCGTACAGATACACATTATAGGGCGGCATCTGCATGAAGCGGATATAGCCCAAGTTCACATAGGCTGTATAAAGGACAAGAAACCCTATTGCCATCAAGAAAAATTTCCCCGATACCAGCATCCGGCAGTCTTTTTTGAACAGGGCGCAAAAGCCTTTTCCCATCAGGACAGCCCCCTCCCCGTGTACTGGATGAACATATCCTCCAAGGTCGGCTCCTGGGAGTGGATGCTGATGATTTCGTCGTGGGCAAAGGGGATGCCCGCTTCCAGCTCCGGGGCCTCTATGGTTTTCGCTTCCCGCTGTCCCTGATACAGATAGTCGATCACGACCCGGTGATTACTGTTTTTCTCTTTCAGACGCTTAGGCGTATCCAGGGCTACCAAATTTCCATTGGAGATAAAGGCCACCCGGTCACACAGTAAATCGGCGTCCACCATGTTATGGGTGGTGACAAAAACCGTCGTTCCCTTTTTGCGCTCCTGCTCAATGATCTTTCGGAACAGTACCGCTCCGGAGGGGTCAAGGCCGCTGGTGGGTTCGTCCAGGAACAGCAGCCGGGGATTGCTCACCAGCGCACGCGCCATGCTTACCCGCTGGCGCATCCCCTTGGAGTAGGAGGACACCGGCTTTTTCAGAAAGTCCGGCTTAAATTCCAGCGCATCCAGCAGTTCCCCCACATCCCGCCGTTGCTCCCTGGGATAGAACGAGGCAAAGTAGTTCAGATTGTCCACGGCACTCAAATTGGCGTACAGGTAGGGAAACTCAAACAGGACGCCGATTTTCTGAAAAAATTCCTGGCCGTGGGCGGCGGAAATATCCTGCCCGAACAGGGAGACTTTTCCACCGTGACCTTTTAATATCCCGGTGAGTATCTTTTGCGTTGTGGACTTCCCGGAGCCATTTGGCCCCAGGAAGCCGAAGATTTCCCCGTCCTCCACGGTGAAGTCCAGACCGTGGAGGGCCTGCTTGTCTTTGCTGTAGGAGAATGTCAGGTTCTTGACCTCAATCATTCGTCGTCACCCCATTTCCCACGCTTATTTCTCTCCTGCTGGCGCTTGCTCCACCACTTCATAAACTTGACCTTGAACGGGATAGAGATAATCAGCGCCGCAGCGATCACCAGCCACCAGTACCACGCTAAACCTAAGAACATAAAAAACCCTCCTTATTTGTGATAAGGAGAGTTTAGGGTTGCGGTGTGAAATTGGTGTGATGCCGCTGTGAAATCCGTGTGAAATTATTCTTTGACAGGGATGGAGAAATAGAACCGCACCCCACCCGCTTGGTTTTCTGCACCGTAGGGTAAATTTTGCATGGATAGGATTTGTGCCACAATGGACAGCCCCAGCCCGGAGCCGCTGTACTCTGCGCCGCTGTCCCGGTAGAATTTTGTCCATATTTTGGACAGATCACTTTCCGGAATGGGTCGGCCCTGATTGAAGATGGAGAAATGCAACACACCATCATCCACTGTCAGTTCCAGCCGCAGAGCGCCGCCAGGATACACATTTTTCTTGGCGTTGACGATCAGGTTGCCCAAGACCTGCTCCATGCGCCGCCGGTCAGTTTCCACAAAAACCTTTTGCTCCGGCAGCTCATATTGCAGCTCAAAGTCGGTGTCCGGGGCATCGATCAGAAGCCGTCCGGCTACTGTTTCCACCAGCTCCACAAAGTCAAAGCGGGTGACATCCAAGTCTGCGGCCCCGCTCTCTAATGCTGACAGATCCAACAAAGTCACGATCAGATCGTTCATGCGCTCTACTTCGGAAACAATGACTTGGGCGTATTTCTGCTTTTTGGCCTCGTCCGCTTCGTCCTGCAAGCCCTCGGCGTAGGCCCGGATGATACCCAGCGGGGTTTTCATCTCATGGGATAGGCTGTCCACCAGCTCTTTGCGCTCAAACAGGAGAAGCCGCTCCTTTTCCACGTCCTTTTCAAGCTGCGTGTTTGCGCCCTCCAACCGGGCAAGGGCCTGTTGCAGATTTTCAGCCATTGTGTTCAGGCTGGCAGACAGTTCTCCAAATTCATCGGTTGAAACGAGATTGCAGGGGGTGGAAAAGTCCAGCCCCGCCATACGCTTTGCGGAGGCGTTCAGTTTGTCAATCGGTTTCGTGATAAAGCGGCCCATAAAAAGGTCAATCCCAATAATCAGCAGAAAAACAAACCCCAGCCAGATTAGAAAAGAAGTATCTTCGCTGACCGGCAGGCCGGTAGAGAGGACGTAGGAAAAAATCAGCGCAACCCCCGCCAGCTTAGAGAGCATCAAGATCTTTTTCCGAACAGTATGGAGGGAAAACAGCTCTTTCATACCACTACCTCGAATTTATAGCCGGAGCGGATCAGCGTGACAATATGCCGCCCCTCGTCCCCCAGCTTTTGCCGCAGGGTCTTGATGTGGGTGTCCACGGTTCGGGTCGTCCCTTCAAAGTCATAACCCCAAACACGGTTTAGAAGCTGCTCCCGATTGAATATCTGCCCAGGGTTTGCCATCAGAAAGGCGAGTAACTCATACTCCTTATGGGTCAAGGTGATCTCCTGCCCGTCAAGATAGACCTTGTGCGCGTTGGAGTGGAGCATGATTTTCCCGGCGGTGATCGCTCCGACAGAAGCGGGGGAGGAACGGCGCAGGAGTGCGTTCACCTTTGCCAGTAGCAGCTTGGGGCTGAATGGCTTTGTCATATAGTCGTCCGCACCATAGTCATAGCCTTTCAGTTTATCGTCCTCCGCACTCTTAGCGGTCAACATGATAATGGGCATATCGCTCATTTCCCGCGCCATCTTGCAGACAGAAAAACCGTCCAAATGGGGCATCATCACATCCAAGATCATCAAATCCATAGGATGATTTTTCAGCGTGACAAGGGCATCTATACCATCGTCGGCAGTAAAGCAGGTATGTCCGCCCTTTCGCATATAGTCCACAATAATGTCCTGCATGGCTTTTTCATCTTCGACAATCAGAATATTTGCCACAAAAATCACCTCTTTCCCATAAAGCATTATAATTCTGTCCAAGCGAGAATACAAGCGGCAAAATCAGAGGGGGAGGGGTTGGAAACAGCTTGTCCCATCGAAAATTTTAACAGGTTGTCCTTACACCATCGCCGCCGGAAAAGGCTTGTCCCACCAACGATTCAGTGGTTTCAACGGTTTCCGGCCACGTTGTTCTTGTATGGTTGCCCCATCCGCTGCCAAGTCCTCTGTCAGGTCGGCGATGGGGTCGCCGGTGGACTGGATCGAGCCGGCGCTCCAGGGGAAGCCGGAAGCGGCGGTGGGATAGACGCCGGTGGTGTGGTCCACGAAGTAGGGGGCGAAGGCGGGGTTGGCCTGAACCTCCTCGTCAGTGAGGTTTCGGGTCAGCTGGTGGACAACAGCCGCCACCATTTCCATGTGGCCCAGCTCCTCAGTCCCGATATCGGTGAGCAGCCCTTTGGCCTCCGGGTAGGGCATGGAGTAGCGCTGGGATAGGTAGCGCATGGAGGCGCCTAATTCGCCGTCCGGACCACCGTACTGACTGATAATAAAAGAAGCCAGCTTGGGGTTTGGTGTGGCGATTTTTACTGGGAATTGCAGCTTTTTTTCATAGTGGAACATCTTATTTCACCTCATTCTGCGCATAATTCCAGGGCCAGGGGTCGGACAGCCACCGGTAACTGCCGCAGGTGGCGGCGGTCTCCTTGGTAATGGGGCCGTATTTCGACTCATAGGCCGCCTTAGCCGCCTTCTCCATGGCGGAGAACTGCTGAAACAGCTTAAAGGCCTCGGCGTCGTCCTTGTGGGTATCCAAATAGATGCCCAGCTCCAGCACCACAAACTCCAAAGCCTGGAGCTCGGCCAAGGGGGTGTTGGGCAGGGTGGAGCCCTCCACCGCCAGGCGGAAGGGCAGATTCAGGCCGGGGAAGAGTGTGCCGTTGCTCAGCGCCTCGGACTGGGAGTACTTTTGCGGATTATTCTGCTGAAAGGGTACATAGGGCACGGCCAGCCCTGCGCAGGACGGCAGGGTGCCGCTGCTATCTGGACAGCCGGTCTGGGCCGTGGCCCGGGCGGCATTATTTTCGATCAACAAGGGAAATTCCCTCCTTCATTCAATGGCAGGGGATCGCAGGTTCCCCTTAGACCATTCTATGCGCCGCTCCGGCGGCGGGTCACGCATACGGGACCGGCTGTATCCATAGGATAGGGGGGAGGTGGTCAGAATGAAGAAGGGGCTGATTTTAGTTGGCCTTACAGCACTGATTTTAATGATGATGGCGGCTACACTGGCCCAGCTGAACGAGCTGATGCAGCCGGCTATGGAGCCGGTGGCGCTGGGACGGTGCCGCGCGCTGATCCTGGACGCGGGCCACGGGGGAGAGGACGGCGGCGCGGTGTCCATCACCGGCGTCCCCGAGAGCCAGATCAACCTGGCTATCGTGCTCAAGCTGCGGGATGTGCTGGGGCTGTACGGTGTGGACCCCGTTGTCCTGCGGGAGGAGGACATTTCTCTCCACGACAACGAGGCCGGTACCCTGCGGGAGAAGAAGCGGTCCGACCTGAAAAACCGGGTGGCCCTGGTGGAGGAGGTGGAGGGCGGTACCCTCCTCAGCATCCACCAGAACACCTACCCCGGCAGCCGCTACCACGGGACCCATGTGTTTTACGCCCCCACGGAGGGCTCTCAGAAGCTGGCGGAGCATTTTCAAAACAGCATCAAAACCGCCCTCCAGCCGGACAACGAGCGGGCTATAAAGCAAATTCCCGATACAGTCTATATCATGAACCACGTCACCTGTCCCGCCATCCTCATTGAGTGCGGTTTCCTCACAAACCCAGGGGAAGAGGCCCTCCTCCGGGATGAGGACTACCAGCGCAAGCTGTCCGCCGTCATCGCCGCCGCCTGGATGACTGCCCCTTGAATCCGGGATGGTTCTGTGATAAAATCAGAACCATAAATCGGAATTTATGGAGAGGGCTTAGATGAAAAAGAAAAACTTCATTTTGAAAGTGACACTGATTCATGTAGTTACGTATATTGTATGTGGTATGTTGTCAATGACGTTGTTTGACTATCAATCATCAGTTGAACAAATAGGAATGAGGGACACGAATAGCTTAATTGTCGGTTTGGCTCCATTATTCCAAATTTTCAGAGGGTTTTTGTTTGGTATAGTCTTGTGGATGATACGAGATGTCTTCATATCAAAGAAAAATGGATGGTTAATGATATGGATCATTATTCTGATTCTGGGAGTATTCAATACCCCGGCGACAGCTCCTTGTTCGATTGAATATTTTATATATTGTGAACCTGTTTCGGGAGCGGCAAAAGTAGTGTTTGGCGGGTTGATAGAAATTCTGATACAGACATTTTTGTTTAGTATTATATCTTTTTATGCGATAAAGCATGGAGAAAAAGAGCTTAGCAAATTCCATTGAACAAAGGAGAACAGGGCATGAAAGCAAAGACCCTATTTTACTGCACCGACTGCGGCAACGAGCTGCCCAAGTGGGCGGGGCAGTGTCCGGCGTGCAGGGCGTGGAACACCATTGTGGAGCAGCCGGCGGAGAAGCCTGCCAAGCGGTCTGCGCCGGTGAAGGGCGGCTCCGTGACGGGGGTGGCCGTAAACCGTCCCCGCCCCATGAAGGAGATCGAGACCACCGACGGGCTGCGCTTTGCCACCGGGATGGGAGAGCTGGACCGGGTGCTGGGAGGCGGTGCGGTGAAGGGCTCTCTGGTGCTGGTGGGCGGCGCGCCGGGCATCGGAAAATCCACCCTGATGCTGCAAATCTGCGATAACCTGTGCCGCTTCGCCAAGGTGCTGTATGTATCCGGCGAGGAGTCCGAGCGGCAGATCAAGCTGCGGGCGGAACGGCTGAAGGTGAGGGGGGAGGAGCTCTACCTGCTGGCGGAGACCAATCTGGAGAACCTGGTGGACGCCGTCCACCAGCTCCAGCCCGATGTGCTCATTGTGGACTCCATTCAGACCCTGTACCACGGGGACGTGACCTCCGCTCCAGGAAGTGTAAGCCAGGTAAAGGAATGTACCTTGACACTGATGCAGCTGGCCAAGGGGGAGAGTATCACCGTTTTTGTCATCGGCCACGTGAATAAGGAGGGCTCCATCGCCGGGCCCAAGGTGCTGGAGCACATGGTGGACTGCGTCCTCTACTTCGAGGGGGAGCGGCACATGGCCTACCGCATCCTCCGCGCGGCGAAAAACCGTTTCGGAGCCACCAACGAGATCGGCGTCTTTGAGATGGAGGAGGGGGGGCTGGCGGAGGTGCCCAATCCCTCGGAGGCCATGCTGGCCGGACGGCCCGCCAACGCTCCCGGCACCTGCGTCACCTGCGTGATGGAGGGAGCCCGTCCGGTGCTGGCGGAAATTCAGGCCCTGGTTGTTCCCTCCAGCCTGGGAAATCCCCGTCGGGTGAGCAACGGCATTGACTACAGCCGCTCCATGCTGCTGCTGGCGGTGTTGGAGAAGCGGGGCGGTCTGATGGTGGGCGGCTGTGACGCCTATCTCAACGTCATCGGCGGGCTGTATCTGGAGGAGCCCGCCGCCGACCTGGCCGCTATTCTGGCCCTGGTCTCCAGCTTCCGGGACAAGCCGCTGCCCTACGACCTGGCGGCCATTGGAGAGGTGGGCCTCACCGGGGAGCTCCGGGCGGCCAGCGCCCTGGGACAGCGGCTCTCAGAGGTAAAGCGATTAGGCTTTACAAAGTGTATGATTCCAAAGCGCACCCAGGGGAAGCTCACCGCCCCCGCCGGGTTAGAGCTCATCCAGGTTTCCAACATCCGGGAGGCGATGGCCGCTCTGCTCTGAGGGCTGGATGGGCACGAAATTGACGCATTTGGACCGTCCCGGTTCCCCGCTGGAGGCCGCCCGGGACAGGGAGCAGCAGCCGTCCTTCTGATACACGCAGGGGTCGGTGCAGGCAATGAGGCTCATAATATTCCTCCTCTTCAAAACGGGGGTAGTATCTCCGAAAACAGGGGAAACCATGCAAAAAGAGTGCCGGTCACAGGGACTAGCACTCTTTTCTTCTAAAATCCACCCAGCTCCCGGACCACCGCTGAGGCCAGCAGAAGTCCGGCGGCGGCGGGGACAAAGGGCATAGACCCTGGGGTGTCCCGGCGGGCGGTGGAGCCGGGGCGGGTGTCGGAGGTCTCCGGCGGCTCGAAATCCGCGGGGCGCAGGGGAGAGGTGGGCAGCTCGGTGGAGTAGACCACCTTGAGATGGTGGACGCCCCGCTTGCGCAGCTCCTTGCGCATGGTCCGGGCCAGAGGACAGCCCTGGGTCTTGGAGATGTCGGTGACGACAAAGGCGGAGGGGTCAAACTTGTTCCCCGTACCCATAGCGGAGATGATTTTTACCTGTAAGGCGGTACACCTTGTCACCAACTCCAGCTTGGCGGTTACGGTATCGATGCAGTCCACCACGTAGTCGTACTGGGACAGGTCCACCTGATCCGCATTCTGGGGGAGGTAAAACATCCGAAATGCCTCCACTTGACAGTTCGGATTGATATCCCGCACTCGCCGGGCCATCACCTCCGCCTTGGGCTGGCCCAGGGTGGAGTGGAGGGCGGCGAGCTGACGGTTCAGGTTGCTTTCAGACACGGTGTCGTCGTCATAGAGGTGTAAAGTGCCTACGCCTGACCGTGCCAGCGTCTCGACGGCGTAGCCCCCTACGCCGCCCACACCGAAGACGGCAATTTTAGCATTTTTCAACCGCTCCAGCGGCTCGTCCCCAATGAGCAGACGGGTGCGGATCAGTTGGTCGGACATGGTGCGTCGCTCCTTAAATGATTTGCCGGAACAGCCCGTGTTTGGTACAGTACCACAGCAGAATCCCGTGGCCGAAGGCGGGGATGCGAGTTTGCAGGTCCCACTCGGGGTAGAGGCGGCGGAGGAACAGGGTGTCTCCAGTGAGCAGGGCCGCGAAGGAGACGTAATGCTCCTTGGTCATGGGGTGGGGGGAGGAAATGAACCAGCTGTCGTCGATTTTCTCCACGGACAGCGGCTCCTCCGGTTTTTGGGGCTCCAGCGGGAGCAGCGTCCTGCCGCAGCAGGACACGCCCGCCTCGGCGGCGGCGGTGATGAGGTTGCCGCAGTCGGGGCAGACGTAAAAATTCAATTTCTTCATATTTCCTCTTTCCTGGTCGTTGGCGTCTATCTGGCCGGAGAGCAGTGCCTCCAGCCCGACGCCCAAAACCCTTGATAATTCCGGGAGGAGGGACACGTCCGGGCACCCCAGGCCCCGCTCCCACTTACTAACCGCCTTGTCGCCCACGCCGATGGCCTCGGCCAGTTCCTTCTGGGTCAGTCCCTTTTGGGTACGCAGGGCCCGGATAAGCCCGCCGGTTTTGGTCTGGTCCATGTGTCCCACCTCCTGAAACAGGGTAACAGGTCTTTGAGGAAAAAGCAATCGACGCTCCGTAGAGTTGAAAAACAGGCCGTCCGCCGGACGGCCTATTTTATCATTTAACCAGATAGCTCATGTCATACAGTCCCGGTTTTTCCACTCCGGCGATAAACTTGGCGGCCTCCACCGCCCCCTGGGCGAAAATCTCCCGGGAGAGGGCGGTGTGCTTGATTTCCATGATCTCGTCGTGGCCCGCGAAGATGATCTCGTGCTCGCCCACGATGGTGCCGCCCCGAACGGCGGAGATGCCGATCTCCTTCTTTTCCCGGGGCTGGCGGGAGGAGTGGCGCTCATAGACGTACTCCGTCTCGTGGCCGCAGGACTGAGCCGCCGCGTCGGCAATCATCAGGGCGGTGCCGGAGGGGGCGTCCACCTTCCGGCGGTGGTGGCGCTCCACGATTTCAATGTCGTAGCTGTCCCCCAGAACAGAAGCGGCCTTCTTCACCAACTCCAACAGCACATTGATGCCCAGGGACATGTTGGCGGAGCGGAAGATGGGCACTTCACAGGCGGCGGCTCCTACCTGGGCCACCTGCTCCGGAGAGTAGCCGGTGGTGGCCAGTACCAGGGGGATTTTTCGGGCTTTGGCGAACTCCAGCAGGCCGTCCAGGGCGGCGGGGGAGGAGAAGTCGATGACCGCGTCGGCCTCACCGGCAAACTGGGCGGGGGAGGTGCAGACGGGAAACTCCCGGTCGGAGGTGCCCAGCACGTCGAAGCCGGCGCACACCTCCACAGCGGGGTCGTTGGCGCACAGGGCCTCCACCACCCGGCCCATATGGCCGTTACAGCCGGAAATGATTATCTTCAGCATAATTTTTGTTCCTTCCGTAGGGTGCGGCGACCCCGGCGCACCGTATGATAAATTTACAGCAGACCCATCCGCTCCATGGAGGCGCGGAGGACAGCTAGATTCTTGTCGGAAATGTCGCACAGGGGCAGGCGCAGGGGACCGGCCTCCATGCCCATCAGGTTCATAGCCGCCTTGATGGGAATGGGGTTGACCTCGCAGAACAGGGCGTCCAGCAGGTCCATGTACTTGATCTGGAGCTGAGAGGCGGCGGCGAAGTCATTCTCCAGACACAGGTGGCTCATTTTCACCATGATCTCCGGGATGATGTTGGAGGCCACCGAGATAACGCCCTTGGCCCCCAGGGCCATCATGGGCACCACCTGGTCGTCGTTGCCCGACCAGATATAGAAGTCGTCGGGGCAGAGGTAGCGGGTGTGGGCCAGGAGGGAGAAGTTGCCGCTGGCCTCCTTCACGCCGTTGATTTTGGGGTTTTCGGACAAAATCTTATAGGTGTCGGCGGTGAAGGACACCCCGGTGCGGCCGGGCACGTTGTAGAGGATGATGGGCAGCTCGGTGCGGTCGGCGATGTACTCATAGTGCTTGATGAGGCCGGTCTGGCTGGCCTTGTTGTAGTAGGGGGTAACGTGGAGCAGGGCGTCGGCGCCGGAGTCCTGGGCGTGCTGGGACAGGTAGACGGCGGCGGAGGTGTCGTTGGACCCCGCTCCGGCGATGACCTTCACCCGGTGGTCCACCCGCTTGACGCAGAACTCCACGGCGGCGATGTGCTCCCGGATGGACATGGTGGCCGACTCGCCGGTGGTGCCGCAGACGCAGACAGCGTCCACGCCCCCCTCAATCTGGGCGTCGATGAGCTTGCCGAAGGCCTCGTAGTTGATGGTGCCGTGGTCGTCAAAGGGGGTCACCAGGGCAGGGCAGGAGCCGGTGAATACGGGAGTTCTCATAAAAATACATCCTTGTATTATAGAGTAGTAGTTTTTAGTGACCCTCTCCAAGGTCATGTGCTACACTGAAAGGGATGCTGTGGATTGGTGTATTCATCCTACCACAAGATGGTTCAAGAAAGGCTCCAACCACAGCCCCTTGCAGTTATGTTAATCAGTTAGATACCGCCAGACGGTTGATGTAGAACAAGGTTACAAGGCAAGGTGTTCTGTGGATACAGCATCAAGTTTTACATCTGGAGGTTCTGTTCATGGTTTGTGTCGGTATCGACGTTGCAAAGGACAAGCATGACTGCTTCATCCTGTCCTCAGAGGGGAAAGTGTTGGCGGAGGTGTTTACTATTGCCAACAGCATGGAGGGCTTTCAACTCCTTCTGGAGAAGATTTACTGCTGCACTTTACCTCAAGACAGCATAAAAGTAGGACTTGAGGCGACCGGGCATTACAGCTATAACCTTCTGGGGTTCCTTCTTGACAGCGGCCTGCCAACCTATGTCTTGAATCCCCTGCACACCAATCTCTACCGAAAAAGTCTCTCCTTGCGGAAGACCAAGACCGATAAAGTTGACGCGCGTACCATTGCGGCTATGCTCTTGTCCGATTTGGGCCTCAAGCCCTACACAGATACAGCATACCACAACGAAGAGCTAAAATCACTCACAAGATACAGATTTGATAAAGTCCGGGAGCGGGCCAAGCTCAAGTAGTCAGTCTCCCGTCTGGTCTGTATTCTGTTCCCCGAACTGGAAAACCTGGTGCCTTCTCTCCACATGAGCTCCGTCTATGCTCTCTTGGAGGAGTTCCCTGGAGCCAAACAGATTGCAGAATCCAATCTCACTCGGCTCAAATTCCTTTTGGCTGGCGCCTCCAAGGGCAGATACGGGCGGGATGTCGCGGTGGCCATCCGGGACGCAGCCAGAGCTTCCATTGGCTCCATCATGCCCGCCAAGTCCCTGGAACTCCGGCACACCATCCGTCTCATCCGAGAACTGGATGCTGAAATTGCAGACATTGAATCTTCTATCCGGTCCGTCATGGAGGAACTGCGCTCTCCCATTACTACCATCCCCGGTATGGGGCTGCGAATGGGAGCCATGATCCTGGCCGAGGTGGGAGACTTCTCCCGTTTTGATTCTCCCGACAAAGTCCTGGCTTACGCCGGCCTGTCTCCCTCCATCTACCAGTCCGGGCAGCTCAACAACGGCTATGCCCATATGGAGAAGCGGGGCTCCAGATATCTGCGCTTTGCCATTTACAACGCTGCCAAGTACGTCTGCATTTGGGACCCCACCTTTGCCGCCTACCTTGCCAAGAAGCGGGCTGAAGGCAAGCATTACAATGTGGCCTTGTCCCATGCCGCCAAGAAACTGGTACGGCTCATCTACGCAATGGAGAAATCCAGACTTCCTTACCGGCCGGTAACAGCCACGTAGTCCACCCTGGGTCTTCTCACTTTGGCGTCCTCACGGACGTTTGCTTCTTTGCGCTCTTTTTCCGTCTTGTGGTTCCACATACCTTCGTTCTCCTTCAGTTTAGGACTTGACTTTTAATAGTTAGTCTTTCTGGTGAGCTCAAGATTATTGAAACATGATTGGTCTGTTTTTTTCCATGGCTAAATCGCACAACTCAATCAATCTGTCAATTAAAAATTCGCAGTCTGAATCCACAAAACACTCAAACAAATTTTTGGGCGTTATTCCAAAAAGCCGAAAAATGTCTTGCTTGGAAGCAATTATTTTAGCTGAGGGAGGTTCTTCCAAAAAAACTTGCTTAATTTCTTCCAATTCTGTTTTAAGAAGCTTGCAGTCCTGGACACTCCAACTGCCGTCACAGTCAGAATGGTTCAATAAAGTGGACATTGGGGATGAAAATATCTTTCTGCCGGGTTTCACAAACAGAGAAATCAAACCTTTATTGGTATATTGATCCACTGTGGCCCTGAAATCTCCAAAATATTGATAAAGCCCAACCTCTACACCGCAGATATCATCTCCGGCTTCATCAAATATGCACAGATACAGCCCCATTTACCGATCCACTCTTTTCACCTTTGTATTTTTGTGTTCTTTTAGGAACTGCCGCAACTCTGGACTGAACCTGCACCCTTTGGGGACGTTCAACTGAAAATAAAACTCGCCCCGCTCCGCCGCCTCCGCTAGATTACGAATCTGCCAGGTTAAATTTAGCCTGGAGCAGGCCTTTACCAGGATTCCAGTTGACAGAAATATTTTGTCCGGCAGACTTCTGCGCTGTGTCTGCCACTTGGTATATTGAATCCGCATTATCTGTGGTCGATATACCCCTCGGCGCACAGCAGTTCGGCCAGCAGGACCCCGCCGCCGGCGGCGCCACGGAGGGTGTTGTGGGACAGGCCCACAAATTTATAGTCGTACTGGCTGTCGGGGCGGAGGCGTCCGGCGGAGATGGCCATGCCGCCCTCCAGCTCACGGTCCAGCTTGGCCTGGGGATGGTCGGGCTCCTCAAAGTAGTGGATGAACTGCTTGGGGGCGGAGGGGAGGTCCAGCTCCTGGGCCCGGCCCTTGAAGCTCTTCCAGATCTCCTTGATCTGCTCCTCGGTGGGCTTCTTGCCCTCCTTGAAGCGGACGAACACGGCGGCGGTGTGGCCGTCGGAGACGGGGACCCGCAGGCACTGGGTGGTGATGGCGGGGCCGGCGGCCTTGACGATCTTTCCGCCCTCGATATGGCCCCACACCTTCAAAGGCTCTTGCTCGCTCTTCTCCTCCTCGCCGCCGATATAGGGGATGAGGTTATCCACCATCTCGGGCCAGCGCTCAAAGGTTTTACCCGCGCCGGAGATGGCCTGATAGGTACAGGCCAGCACGCTGTCGATCTCATAGCCCGCCTGCATCAGGGGGGTGAGGAGGGGGGTGTAGCTCTGGATGGAGCAGTTGGACTTGACGGCGATAAAACCCCGCTTGGTGCCCAGGCGCTGGCGCTGGGCGTCGATGATCTGGATGTGACCGGCGTTGAGCTCGGGCACCACCATGGGCACGTCCTCGGTCCAGCGGTTGGCGGAGTTGTTGGACACCACCGGGCACTCGGCCTTGGCGTACCGCTCCTCCAGCGCCTTGATTTCTTCCTTTTTCATATCCACGGCGCAGAAGACGAAGTCTACCATGCCGGCGATCTTGTCCACATCGGCCTGGGCGTCCATGACCACCAGGGACTTGGCCTCCTCGGGGATGGGGGACTTCATGGCCCAGCGGCCGGAGACGGCCTGCTCATAGGGCTTCCCGGCGGAACGGGTGCTGGCCGCCAGGGCGGTGAGCTGGAACCAGGGGTGGTTCTCCATGAGCGTGACGAAGCGCTGACCCACCATACCGGTGGCGCCGATGATGCCTACCTTATATTTTTCCATTTTCATAACCTCCAAGTCAGTCCAGAGCATTCTATGTCCCGGCACAAATATTGATGAATTTTCCCCCGAAAAAGTTGGAATTGAAAAAAATAAATCAGCGGCTTTTCAAGCGGCTGATTTTGTACTATAATGTCGGGGAGAGTATTTCGCAAAGCCGCAGCCCTCCGCATTGGAGTTTATCCTACCATGCTTCCCGACGTATTGTCAAGAGAATTAAGAAAAGAAATGGAGAACGTTATGGGAAAAAGATTGACACAGCTCGCTGCTGTTCTTCTGGCCTTTTGTCTGGTCCTGCCGCCCGCCAGGGCGGCCACTACCAACCAGAACGGGCAGATTATGATTCGGGTGGGGCTGGCCTCTGCCAACAAGCACGTCCCCACCGGAGAGCTGGAGGCCGCCCATCTGGAGAACAACAACAGCGCCGGATACGGCTTCGGCTACCGCTTCGGCTATTACGACAGCGGACTGAACTTCGTGGAGCTGGCCCGCACGGATGACAAAACCATTCAGGTGTCGGTGCTCAAGACCCAGAACCTCTACTACGGCACGGTGAACGGGAAGAAGACCTATTCCTCCTCCATCACCAGCGGTACCCTGGTGGGCAGCTACCACATCCGGGTACCGGGGACGTTTGACAGCTTCGCCCAGGCGTCGGCGGAGGCAGCCCGGTACAGCGGCGGCTTCGTGGCCTGGATCGACGGGGCCTATCAGGTCCGGGCGGGCTCCTACGCCTCAGCGGAGGCGGCGTCGGCGGCGCTGAAAAACATCTCCGGCGGAAGCGTGGTGTGGACAAGCTCCTACGGCATGAGCGTGGTAAAGACGGGCACCAGTCAGATTCTGTTTCAGTACGACTGCGGCGAGTCGGGCAGGCTGGCCATTCAGCCCGATGTCACCGGGGTAGGGGAGACCCGCACCTGGTTCCAGAATTATAAGTACCGGGGGGGCTTCCAGTACCACCGGCGCAGCGGCGGAAACCTCTCCGTTGTCAACGTCCTGCCTCTGGAGGACTATGTCAACGGCGTGGTCTGCTTTGAGATGGGCCGGAACTGGCCCCTGGAGGCGCTGAAAACCCAGGCGGTCTTTGCCCGGACCTATGTGCTGAAAAACCTGGGCAAGCATGACAGCCACGGCTTCGACATCTGCGGCACCGCCTCCTGTCAGGCCTACCACGGCATGGGCAGCGGGGCCGACAACGGTCCCAGCGAGGTCAGCATGCGGGCGGTGAGCGAGACCGCCGGCAGGGTCATCCGCTATAACGGCAAGCTGGCCGAGACCGTCTACTCCTCCAGCTTCGGCGGGGCCAGCGAGGACGCCAACAATGTCTGGGGGACCAACACCTCCACCGAGCACCCCTATCTCCGGGGGGTGGTGGACCCCTACGAGGCCGACACCAACAGCATCAACTCCCACTCCTCCTGGACGGTGCGCTATACCGCCGCCCAGCTGACCCAGAAGCTCCAGGGCTACGGCCTGGGCACGGGCACCTCCGTGGACTACCTGGTGCTGACCTACTCCGACAAGGGCAACGTCATTCAGGTGGTGGTCCACTGGGCCAACGGCCAGAGCAATACCATCAAGGCCAGCGACATCCGCAGCCGCTTCGGCGTGGATTCCATCCGCTTTACCGTCAACGGGATGGGCAACAGCGGGACTGCCGGCCCCGTCACGCCCCCCAGCGGCGGCGGGGGACTGTATGTCAACGGCGCGGAGGTCCCCGGCAGTACAGACGGGATGTATGTGATCTCCGGCTCAGGCACGGTGAGCCCCATTGACGGAGACCCCTATGTCATCACCGGCGGCGGCTCCGTCTCCCAGCTGCCCCCCTCCACCGGCGGCGGGAATCAGGGCGGAAGCACCGCCCCCCAGCCCGGAAACGGGACGGTCACCGTGTCGGGCAGCAGCTACACCTTCACCGGCGGCGGCTGGGGACATCAGCTTGGCATGAGCCAGTTCGGCGCTTACGCTATGGCAAACCGGGGCTTTACATACGAGGAGATTGTAAAATTCTACCTCCCCGGCGTCCAGGTCCAGCAATATTGAAAAGGATGATCGTTTTTTGAAAACCTCTGATTTTGATTTCCAGCTCCCGGAGGAGCTGATCGCTCAGACGCCTCTGGAACGGCGGGACGCCTCCCGGCTGCTCACCCTGGACAAACGCACCGGGGCGGTGGGGCATCACCGGTTCTATGACCTGCCCCAATTTCTCCGGCCGGGGGACTGCCTGGTGCTCAACGACTCCCGGGTGCTGCCCGCCCGGCTCATCGGCCGCCGCCCCACCGGCGGAGCCTGTGAAGTGCTTCTCCTTGTCGACAGGGGAGACAACCTGTGGGAGTGCCTGGTCCGCCCCGGACGGAAGCTGAAGCCGGGGGCGCAGGTGGTCTTTGGGGATGGACAGCTCACCGCCACCGTGGAGGCCGAGCTGAAGGACGGCAAGCGGGCGGTCCGGTTCCACTACCAGGGCATTTTCCTGGAGGTCCTGGAGCAGCTGGGCAAAATGCCCCTGCCGCCCTATATCAAGGCGGAGCTGGAGGACCAGGAGCGGTATCAGACCGTCTACTCCAAGGTGGTGGGCTCCGCCGCCGCCCCCACCGCCGGGCTCCACTTTACCCCGGAGCTGCTGGAGCGGGTGCAGGAGATCGGTGTAAAGGTCTGCTACGTTACACTCCATGTGGGACTGGGCACCTTCCGGCCTGTGAAGGCGGAGGAGATTACCGACCACGAGATGCACTCCGAGTTCTGTCAGATCAGTCAGGAGACCGTCGGTATCATCAACCAGACCAAGGTGAACGGGGGACGGGTCATCTGCGTGGGCACCACCTCCTGCCGCACCATTGAGAGCTTCGCGGCGGAGGACGGGACCATGTCGGAGCGCTCCGGGTGGACGAATATTTTCATCTACCCGGGCTACCGCTTCAAGGTGCTGGACGCCCTCATTACCAATTTCCACCTGCCCCAGTCCACCCTTATCATGCTGGTGTCCGCCTTGGCGGGGCGGGAGCACGTCCTGTCCGCCTACGAGACGGCGGTACGGGAGCGCTACCGGTTCTTTTCCTTCGGAGACGCCATGATGATCGCCGATTTTTGAGGTATTTTGTGGAGATTAGAGAGGTTGCGACAGATAAAAAGCGGTATCTGCCCCTGCTCCTTCTGGCGGACGAGCAGGAGAGCATGATTGACCGCTACCTGGACCGGGGGACCATGTTCGTCCTGATTGACGGAACGGTCGTGGGAGAGTGCGTGGTCACCGACGAGGGAGACGGGATTCTGGAGATCAAAAACCTGGCGGTCTCGCCCGATTGTCAGCGAAAAGGGTATGGAAAAGCTCTGATCCGCTATCTCGCGGAACGATTTCGGGGACAGTACAATATTTTGCAGGTCGGCACCGGCGACAGCCCTTTGACTGTTCCATTTTACGAGGCCTGCGGCTTCGTCCGTTCCCACAGGGTTGAGAACTTTTTCACAGAGAACTACGACCACCCGATTTACGAGGGCGGAGTTTTGCTCACTGATATGGTTTATTTGCAAAGAAGGTTATAAAATTAGGAGGAATAGCCGTGAAAAAAGCAATTATTGGAATTGGAATGATGATTTCAGGAACCATCGGAATGTCAACTCAGCGAATTGTAGATACAATTTTTGTCGCGAATAGCTGGACTTCAAGTCACTCCGGTTTCAACCTCTTGTTTGGTGTCAGTTTAATCGCGGTTGTTGGCGGTGTAATTTTTTGTGTTTCAGCTTTAAAAGATAAAGATAGCAAGTAAAAGGAGTTTTTGCGTGTTTGAGATTTTAAAACAAGAGGGAAGAGCCCGGCGGGGGGTGTTCACCTGCGCCCACGGGGTGGTCCAGACCCCGGTGTTTATGAACGTGGGCACCCAGGGGGCCATCAAAGGGGCGCTGTCCGCCCACGACCTGAAGGAGATCGGCTGTCAGGTGGAGTTGTCCAACACCTACCACCTCCATCTGCGCCCCGGGGACGGGATTGTCCGTCAGATGGGCGGGCTCCACAAATTTATGGACTGGGACGGCCCCATGCTCACCGACAGCGGGGGCTTTCAGGTCTTTTCCCTGTCCGGCCTGAGGAAGATCACCGAGGAGGGGGTCACCTTCGCCTCCCACATCGACGGCCGGCGTATCTTTATGGGCCCGGAGGAGTCCATGCGGATTCAGTCCAACCTGGGCAGCGACATCGCTATGGCCTTTGACGAGTGCGTGGAGAACCCGTCCCCCTATGAGTATGTAAAGGCCTCTTGCGAGCGGACCGCCCGGTGGCTGGAGCGCTGTGTGGCAGAGCATGACAGGCTGAATACCTTGCCAGAGACGGTCACCCCTCAGCAGCAGCTCTTCGGCATCAACCAGGGGGGGACCTACGCCGATCTGCGTGTGTGGCACATGGAGGAGATCGCCAAGCTGAACTGCGACGGCTACGCCATCGGCGGTCTGGCGGTGGGGGAGCCCACTCAGGTGATGTACGACATCATCGACGCGGTGGAGCCCCACATGCCACGGGAAAAACCCCGGTACCTCATGGGGGTGGGGACGCCCTCCAACATCATCGAGGGGGTGGCTCGAGGGGTGGACTTCTTCGACTGCGTCATGCCCGCCCGGAACGCCCGCCACGGCAAGCTGTACACCTGGAATGGGACCATCAACATCAAAAATGAAAAGTATAAGCTGGACGGGCGGCCCATCGACCCGAGCTGTGACTGTCCCGCCTGCCGGTCTTTCTCCCGGGCCTATCTGCGCCACCTGGTGACGGCGGGGGAGATGCTGGCCATGCGGCTGGCGGTGCTCCACAATCTGCACTTCTACAACGAGCTGATGGCCCGAATCCGTGAGAGCCTGGACAGCGGGACCTTTGAGGATTTCAGGGCCCGGTACTCCGGTATGTTGGACAGGCCAGCCCCGTAGAGCGCGTCAGGGCCGCAGATTTTCAGGGCGGCGGGCCGAGTCGTCCCGCCCTACAAAATCAATCTCAGTGAAAATTTGACAAAAGGGCTTGTCAACCGGACAAATATCCGCTATAATACTTTTCACTGTGTCAAATAGAGATTCTGTTGACCGAGTGATTTTGAAACGTTGGAGGAAGATTTTATGGATTATGGCTTTATCCTCATGATGGTACTCATGTTCGTCATGCTGTACTTCTTCATGATCCGCCCGGAGAACAAGCGGAAGAAGGAGGCCCAGAACCTGCGGGACTCCCTGAAGGTGGGGGATGTTATCACCACAATCGGCGGTATTGTGGGCACCATCTGCAAGGTGGACGAGAGCACCATCGTGATCGAGACCAGCGCCGACCGGGTGCGCGTTGAGTTCACCAAGTGGGCTGTTTCCAGCAAGAACGTGGCCCCCACTCAGCCCAACGCTTAAAACTAACAGGCATGTCTTTTGCCCTCCCCGCATAGGTTTTACCAAACCGTGGGGGAGGGTATTTTTATGAAGAAAAAAGAGCGGCGGCCGGAGGAGCTGGGCAGTCAATGGCTCAACGCCATGTGTGATATCCTGATCGGCGGCGCGCTGGCCGGAGTGACGGCCATTCTGGCCCTGCTGGCCTGGGCGGCGCTGGTCTCCGCCGGCGTGATGCCGGTGGGGGCGATGTACGGCGCGGTGCTGGCGTCCTGCGTGCTGGGCGCCCTGACGGGCGGCTGCTTCGCCGTCCGCCGGGTGGGACGGCACTCGCTGCCGGTTGGTCTGGGCGTAGGGGCGGTGCTGTTCCTCCTGCTGCTGACGGCGGGGTTCATCGCCTTCGACGGAGCCTCCATTGCCAACGGAGGGGCGGGTATCCTGTGCGCCTGCCTGTGCGGCGGGGCCATCCCCGGACTGCTGGCGAGAAAACCCAAGAAAAAACGCAGAAGATGATTGAAATCTCTCGGAGCCTATGTTATAATGACTGTCACTATGGCAGAATCTGCTGTAAGCAACCAAACAGGAGGAGATACCAATGAAACACATTCAGACCTTGAACGGGGCCACCCTGAAGCAGAGCGCCGCCCACGGCGGCTGCGGCGAGTGCCAGACCTCTTGCCAGTCCGCCTGCAAGACTTCCTGCACCGTCGCCAACCAGAAGTGCGAGAACAAGTAAGCTCAAGTCGCGAAGAGGGCAGGCGCGCCGCGCCTGCTCTTTTACTATCTATACAAGAGGAGATGTAACATGACAACTGTACATACCTTTACCGCCCTGGGGCAGTACCTGGCGGCGGATGTGAACAGCGGCGCGGTCCACGTGCTGGACAAGCTGACCTACGACCTGCTCAGCGGGGCAGGGGAGGGGCCTTTGGGGGAGGCGCTGCCCTCTGATCTGGCGGACAAGCTGTCTCAATACGGCCGGGCCGACCTGGAGGAGGGCTGGCAGGAGCTGAGAGAGCTCCAGGAGGCCGGACTGCTCTTCACCACCGACGAGTACATCGACCCGGAGGCGGCTATGGCCCTGCCCAAGGCGGCGGTGGTAAAGGCGCTGTGCCTCCATGTGTCCCACGACTGCAATCTGCGGTGCAAATACTGCTTCGCCTCCACCGGCGACTTCGGCACCGGCCACCGGATGACCATGGACCTGGACACCGCGAAAAAGGCCATCGACTGGGTGGTGGAGAAGTCGGGGAGCCGCCGGAATATCGAGGTGGACTTCTTCGGCGGCGAGCCGCTGATGGCCATGGACGTGGTGAAGGGGACGGTGGAGTACGCCCGCTCCCTGGAGAAAAAGCACGACAAGGTGTTCCGGTTCACCATCACCACCAACGGCGTCCTGCTGGACGACGAGACCATCGACTACGTCAACCGGGAGATGTCCAACGTGGTCCTCTCCCTGGACGGCCGCCGGGAGGTCAACGACAGGATGCGGCCCACCGTCAACGGCAAGGGCAGCTATGACGTGATCGTTCCCAGGTTCCAGAAGCTGGTGGCCCAGCGGGGGACCAAGGACTACTACGTCCGGGGCACCTTCACCCGGGACAGCCTGGATTTTGCTCAGGACATCCTCCACATGGGCGACCTGGGCTTCCGCCATGTGTCGGTGGAGCCGTGCAGCGGCCCTCCCCAGGACCCCTACGCCATCCGCGCGGAGGACCTGGGCAGGGTAGAGGAGGAGTATGAAAAGCTGGCCGGTCTGCTGAAGGATCGGAAGGACATCAACTTCTTCCACTTCAATGTGGACCTGTCTCAGGGCCCCTGCGTCATCAAGCGGCTGCGGGGCTGTGGGGCCGGGTGCGAGTACGTGGCCATCACCCCAGACGGGGACATCTACCCCTGCCACCAGTTTGTGGGGAAAGAGGAGTTCCGCATGGGCAATGTCCACGACGGCGGCTTCAATATGGAGATCTCTGGTCAATTTGCCCAACAGAATGTCTACACCCGTCCCGCCTGCCGGGAGTGCTGGGCCAGATTTTATTGCAGCGGGGGGTGCTCCGCCTCCAATTTGCTTGCCAATGGAGACATAACATGTGCGAATGAGGTGGCCTGCGCCATGGAACGCAAGCGTCTGGAGTGCGCCATCGCCCTCAATTCTATCGCCGCCGGTATAGGCGGGCAAGGGAATACAGAATGTAATAATACGAATTGTAATCTTTGTAATCATTAAGCTGCACCCCTCTCCATCAATATCTAGCCTATTTTTAAACAGTCACTACAATATCTAGCGATACCGGAGCCTCCGCCGAAGCTCCGGTATTGTTATAGTTTATGGGTTTACATAATACTGTTTACATAAAAAATAATGAGAATTGGCAAAAACGGAGAAAATCGGAAAAACCCCTTGCGAAAAATGCCGGTTCGAGCTATAGTAGAGTTACCCTGAACGCGGGCCCGAGGGCCGCGTCTATTTCTCCCTCCCGCCTCATAAGCTGATAGCGAGGTGAGGTTTTGTGGGAGTGAGGCTGCGAAAAAAATGGGACTTGCCGTCGGAGCAGCGGGCGGCGCTGGCCGTCCTGGGGACCATCTTCCTGTTGGGCGGCGGAGCGGGCTGTCTCTTCGCCGCTCTGTCGGACGGGGAGGGGGCCGAGGAGCTGAGCGGATATCTGTCCGGCTACCTGGAGCTGGCCGGAGGCGCCGGAGCGCCCCATGACCTGTGGGCGTCCCTCTGGGGCCAGTTGAAGTACCAGCTGGCCGCCGTGGTGCTGGGCCTGACAGCGCTGGGGACGGTGGGTCTGCCGGTACTCTTCGGGGTACGGGGCTTTTTGTTCTCCTTCTCCGCCGCCTGCTTCGTCCGAATCTTCGGGGCCAGGGGACTGCTTCCCGCCTTCGCCCTGTTTGGACTGCCCGCCCTGCTGTGGGCCCCGGCGCTGTTCCTGACGGGAACGCCCGGCCTGCTCACCGCCCAGAAGCTGCTGCGCCGGTCGCTGGGGGAGGAGCGGGGAGGCCCGCTTCTGCTGGACAGGTCCCTGTGGGTCCGGGCCGGAGGGAGCCTAGGGCTGGGCCTGTCCGCGGGACTGCTGGAATACTGGGTGGTCCCGGTGCTGCTGCGGGCGGCGTCCCGCGTCGTGCTGTAAGGAAAATTTAGGAGTTTTGGAAGTGTCTGAATTGCTGACGGTCTATGAGGATTTTCTGAAAATTGAAAAACGGGCCTCGTCCAACACGGTCAGCTCCTATCTGCGGGATGTCCACCAGTTCGCCGAGGTGATGGAGGGCCGGGGGATCGAGCTGGCCCAGGTGGTGACCAGCGACGTGGAGGACTATGCCAACTCCCTGGTCAAGCGGGGTAAGTCCCCCGCCACCGTCACCCGCTCGGTGGCCTCCATCAAGTCCCTCTACACCTGCCTGATCAGCAAGGGCTATGTGGACCAGAACCCGGCCAAAGGGGTGTCCCCGGCCAAGGTGGAGCGGAAGCTGCCCCAGGTGCTCACCGGAAAAGAGGTGGAGCTGCTTCTGGAGCAGCCCGAGTGCACCGACCTGAAGGGCTACCGGGACCGTGCCATGCTGGAGCTGCTGTACGCCACCGGCATCCGGGTCAGCGAGCTCATCGAGCTGGATGTGGACGATCTGAACCTCCCCGGCGGGGTCCTGCGGTGCTTCAGCAAGGGCAAGGAGCGGGTCATCCCCCTGTACCCGGCGGCCATCCGCGCCCTGAGCGAGTACATAACCGATGTCCGGCCCCAGCTGGTGGACGTGGTGGACGAGACCGCCCTCTTCGTCAACATGAACGGGGAGCGCATGAGCCGCCAGGGCTTCTGGAAGCTGATTAAATTCTATCAGGAGAAGGCGGGCATTCAGAAGGACATCACCCCCCACACCCTGCGCCACTCCTTCGCCGCCCATCTGCTGGAGAATGGGGCCGACCTGCGGTCCATCCAGGAGATGCTGGGTCACGCGGATATCTCCTCCACCCAGATCTACTCCCGGCTCATCAACCAGAAAATTAAGGATGTCTATAAAAAGGCCCACCCCAGGGCCTGAAAAAACCCGGCCGGTGGAGCACTCCAAGGGCCGGGTTTTTGTTGAATTATCCGGGGAAATATGGTAATATGATTTATTGGAAAAATAATGGAAGGAGGACGTTCTATGTCCACCACATCGGAATATTTTGAGACCCTGCGGGGCCGGTCCATCGCTGTCGTCGGCATGGGTGTGAGCAACACCCCGCTGATCCGTATGCTCCTGAGGGCTGAATTGAAGGTCACCGTCTGCGACAAGTCCCCCCGGGAGCGGGTGGAGGAGCAGGCCTCTGAGCTGGAGAGCCTGGGGGCCAGGCTGAAGCTGGGCCCGGACTATTTGGAAAAAATCCACAAGTTCGACCTGATCTTTCGCACCCCCGGCCTCAGCCCCAACACGCCGGAGCTGAAGCAGGCGGTGGAGCGGGGGAGCATCCTCACCTCTGAGATGGAGCTGTTCTTCCGGCTGTGCCCCTGCCGGATCATCGGCGTCACCGGCAGCGACGGAAAGACCACCACCACCACCCTCATCAGCGAGTTTTTAAAGGAGGCGGGGCTGAACGTCTACCTGGGCGGCAACATCGGAAAGCCCCTCCTGCCCGACGTGGACGGCATGGTCCCCGAGGACGTAGCCGTGGTGGAGCTGTCCTCCTTCCAGCTCATGAGCATGGACCGCAGTCCCCATGTGGCGGTGTTCACCAATCTGTCCCCCAACCACCTGGACTACCACCACACGATGGAGGAGTATACCTCCGCCAAGCTGAACATCTTCTGCCACCAGAGCCCCAAGGACCGGGTAGTGTTCAACTATGACAACGACATCACCCGCTCCCTGGCCAAGGCGGCGGTGGGGCAGGCCATGCTGTTCAGCCGCAAGCAGCGGCTGGAGGAGGGGGTATACCTCCGGGACAACGCCATCTGGCTGACCAATCCCATGGGGAGCCGGGAGGTTCTGCCTCTGGACAGCATCCAAATCCCCGGCGTCCACAACATTGAAAACTATATGGCCGCCATCGCGGCGGTGGACGGCATCGTCCCGGACAAGTGTGTCCGGGCGGTGGCCCAGCGGTTCACCGGGGTAGAGCACCGCATTGAGCTGGTGCGGGAGCTGGACGGGGTGAAGTACTACAACGACTCCATCGGCACCAGCCCCACCCGGACTATGGCCTGCCTGGATTCCTTCGATCAGAAGCTCATCATTATCGCCGGAGGCTACGACAAGGGAGTACCCTTCACCCAGCTGGGCATGGCTATGGTGGAGAAGGTCAAGGTCCTCATTCTCACCGGCGACACCGCCCCCGCCATCAAGCGGGCGGTGGAGGAGGCGGAGGGCTTCGCCGAGAGCGGCCTGCGCGTTCTGGAGACGGCGGACCTGGCCTCCGCCGTGACCGCCGCCCGGGACACCGCCCGGGAGGGGGACGTGGTGGTGCTCTCCCCGGCCTGCGCCGCCTTCGACCAATTCAAGAACTTTATGGAGCGGGGTAAGGTGTTTAAACGGCTGGTGAACGCCCTATAATCTGTTCGCGGGGGCGGGAATCATCCGAACCTGCGGACGCCAATCGAACAAAGTGGATAGGATCGAATAAATATGCAGACAAACGACCATGTCAAGGCCCTGGGCGCTCAGGCTCAGGGCCAGCTGACCGAGGAATTTGCCCGTATCGACGCCATCGCCCAGGAGAATACCGCCCGGGTGCTGTCCGCCTTTCAGGAGCACCGGGTGGCGGACGGCTATTTCGCCGGCACCACCGGCTATGGCTACGACGACCTGGGCCGGGATAAATTGGACGAAATTTACGCCAGCCTCTTCGGCACTGAGGCCGCGCTGGTGCGCATTCAGTTCGTCAACGGCACCCACGCCATTGCCTGCGCCCTGTTTGGGGCGCTGAAAAGCGGTGATGTACTGCTCTCCGCCGTGGGCGCGCCCTACGACACCCTTTTAGGCGTCGTGGGGGCGGTGGACAAGGGCCCCGGCTCCCTGAAGGACTACGGGGTGGAGTACCGGCAAGTGGAACTCCTTGACAACAAGCCCGACCTGGAGGGAATCAAAAAAGCCGCCGCAGACCCTCGGGTAAAAGCCGTGCTCATTCAGCGCTCCAAGGGCTACTCCACCCGGGACTCCCTGTCGGTGGCGGAGATCGGGGAGATGTGCCGCATCATCAAGGAGGCCAACCCCCGTGCCGCCATCCTGGTGGACAACTGCTACGGCGAGTTTGTGGAGACCATGGAGCCCACCCACGTGGGGGCGGACCTGGTGGTGGGTTCCCTCATCAAAAACCCCGGCGGCGGGCTGGCCCCCACCGGTGGTTACATCGCCGGGCGGCGAGACCTGGTGGAGGGGGCCGCTATGCGGCTCACCGTCCCCGGCATCGGAGGGGAGTGCGGGTGCACCCTGGGCCAGAACCGCCTGCTCTATCAGGGTCTGTTCCTGGCTCCCCACACGGTGGCCCAGGCGGTGAAAACCGCCGTGTTTGCCGCCAAGGTCATGGAGCTGCTTGGCTATGAGACTCAGCCCCACTCCTCGGCGGTCCGGCACGACATCATTCAGATGATCCACATGCGGGAGCCGGAGGCCCTGAAAAAGTTCTGCAAGGGCATCCAGTTCGGCGCGCCGGTGGACTCCTATGTCACCCCGGAGCCCTGGGATATGCCCGGCTACGACTGTCAGGTCATCATGGCCGCCGGGGCCTTCATCCAGGGTGCGTCCATCGAGCTGTCCGCCGACGCCCCCATGCGGGAGCCCTATACCGTCTATCTGCAAGGCGGGCTGACCTACGAATCCGGCAAGTTGGGCGTCCTGCTGGCGGTGCAGGAGCTGCTGGGCGGCAGCTCTTAAGTTCCTCGGAGGAGGTCAGAATGAATCGTAAAGATATCATAAAATATTTCTATGAAGTTGTCGTTTCCCAAAATATGCTTGATGAACTTTTCAAATACGTTTCGGAGGATTGTGTGCTGAGAACCGGGGAAAAAGAAATTTTTATGGGGATAGACGGAATGAAACGACATCTTTTGGCATTGAGAGAAACTTATCCCGACTACACCATGAAAATTATTCGTCAATATACAGTAGATGATTATGTTATTTCAGAATTTGTCATGAGGGGAACACACAAAGGGAATTTTGCTGGAATAACACCTACGAATCAAGTTTTGGAGGTTACAGGAGTAGATATTGACAAAGTGATAGATGGAAGAATCGTTGAGCATGGCGGCGCTGCGAATACTTTTGAAACCTTTTTTGAGCACCATTTAATTAAACCTGTATAGGCCAAGCCCACTCTGGAATATCCTGACCCATAGGGGGTGAGGGTAATGCGTCCATGGCGGCGGGAGCTGGTGCGGTATGTGCGGCGTCCGGCGAAGCGGAGGCGGCCGGTGTGGGCGGGCCCCGGCCCTGAGCTGAAAATCCCTCCAGCCCTCGTTACCTTAGCGGTGGCTCTGGTGGTGGCCGGGTCGATCATCGCCCTGCTGGAGAACCGTCTGCGCCCTGTGGTGGCGGAGATCGCCGCCGCCCGGGCGCAGAACACCATGACGGCAGTGGTCGAGCACGCCATCACCGCCGGGCTGGCCGCCCGGGAGGTGAGCTATGCCGATTTCGTCACCATCCAGCGGGACGAGAGCGGGGCCATCACCGCCCTGACCACCGATATGGCAAAAATGAATCTGCTCCGGTCGGAGCTCACCGCCGCCATTCTGGAGGCGCTGGAGGAGGCGGACGTGTCCGCCATCCAGGTCCCCCTGGGGAGCCTCTTCGACCTGGAGCCCCTGTGGGCCAAGGGCCCCGCCCTCAAGACCCGGGCCATCACCGTGGGGACGGTCCGGGCGGAGTTTGAAAGCCAGCTCACCTCCGCCGGGGTCAACCAGACCCTCCACCGCATCTGGATGGAGGTAGAGGCACCCATTACCCTGCTGCTCCCCGGCGGGGAGGTGGAGACGAGCCTCCACACCCAGCTGTGCGTGGCCGAGACGGTGATCGTAGGCCGGGTGCCGGACACCTATTTGCAGCTGGACGGGGTCAAATCGTAAAAGAGGAATGCACCAATGAGCCTGACAGAGACGTTTTGGTGGTATTTGGAAAATATTTTGGAGTACTTTTTCCAAATGCTGCCCTGTATGGGCATCGCCCTGTTGATATTTCTCCTGCTTCGGCCCTGTCGGCACAGGCGGCTGGCCCGGCTGGGTCTGTCCAGCGGACCGGCCCGGGAGGGGGCGCTGCTCCTGTTCGTCATGTTCGCCGCGGGGCTGGCCGCCCTGACCCTGTTTCCGGCCTATTTCTGGACGGCGGGGCACTGGCGCGGCGTACTGGATGGGACACAGCCCCTGTTCCAGCCCGTGGACCTCCAGGTTCAGCTCCAGACCATCCAGCTGGAGCCCTTTCAGGAGATTTTTCGGGCCGTTCGGGGGCCCTGGGTCATGTTCCTCGTGGTGGCCAACGTCGGGATATTTTCCCCAGTGGGCTTTTTTACCGCCCTGCTTTGGAGAAGGCCCCGGTGGTGGAGGTCCCTGCTGGCGGGCTTCTGCGCCTCGTTTACCATCGAATTGATCCAATTTTTCATCGGCCGCAGCACCGACATTGACGACCTGATTCTGAACACCGCCGGGGCGCTGGCCGGCTTCTGGGTCTTCTGTCTGCTGCGGGCGGTATTCCCTAAATTCACTGAAAAGTTCCAATGTACGCCCAGAGGAGGGTATTATCATGGATGATTTTGCGGAAATTGAGGCCCTGCGCCGGGAGCTGACCCGGGCGGGCTATGAATATTATGTGCTGGACAACCCCACCATGTCCGACTACGACTACGACCACAAGCTTCGCCGCCTGGAGGAGCTGGAGGCGGCCCACCCGGAGACGGTCACCCCCGACTCGCCCACCCAACGGGTGGGGGGACAGGCCCTGGAGGCTTTCACCCAGGTCCGGCACCAGGTCCCACTGGAGTCCCTCCAGGATGTGTTCGACTTCGCCGAGCTGGAGGCCTTCGACCAGCGGGTGCGGGGGGCGGTCCCCAACCCGGAGTATGTGGTGGAGCCCAAAGTGGACGGGCTGTCGGTGGCGCTGGAGTACGAGGACGGCCTCTTTGTCCGGGGCGCCACCCGTGGGGACGGCCAGGTGGGGGAGGACGTTACCGAGAACCTGCGCACCGTCCGGTCCATCCCTCTGAAAATTCCCAACGCGCCGCCCCGGCTCATCGTCCGGGGAGAGGTGTATATGCCCAAAAAGGTGTTCCACGCCCTGAACGAGGAGCGCGAGCGCAGGGGAGAGGCCCTCTTCGCCAACCCCCGGAACGCCGCCGCCGGCTCCCTGCGGCAGCTGGACCCCAAGGTAGCCGCCTCCCGCAGGCTGGACATCGCGGTGTTCAACATCCAATGGGCGGAGGGAGAGACCTTCTCCACCCACCTGGAGACGCTGAATTATTTGGGGGAAAAGGGCTTTAAAGTAATTCCGCATTACAGCTGTTCTCAGGTCTCCCAGGTCACCGGGCGAATCGGCGAGATCGGGGACGGGCGGGAGGCTTTCCCCTTTGATATTGACGGCGCAGTTATAAAGCTAAACAGCTTGTCAGATCGTGAGATTCTAGGGTCTACCGCCAAATTTCCCCGGTGGGCCGCCGCCTATAAGTACCCTCCGGAGGTCAAGCCCGCCCAGGTGCTGGACATTGTGGTCCAGGTGGGGCGGACTGGGGTGCTCACCCCTAAGGCGTCGCTTACCCCCGTCCAGCTGGCGGGCACCACCGTCACCAACGCCACCCTCCACAACCAGGACTTTATCACCGAGAAGGACATCCGCATTGGGGACACCGTCCTGGTGCGCAAGGCGGGGGAGATCATCCCCGAGGTGCTGTCGGTGGTAGGGGAGAAGCGGCCCGAGGGGACGGAGCCCTACCTCCTTCCCAAGGCCTGCCCAGTCTGCGGGGCCCCGGTGGAACGGGACGAGGACGGGGCCCACACCCGCTGCACCGGGGCGGAGTGCCCCGCTCAGCTGCTGCGCAATCTGGCCCACTTCGCCAGCCGGGACGCCATGGACATCGAGGGTCTGGGCATCGCCGTGGTAGAGAATCTGGTTGGGGCTGAACTGGTGAAAACGCCGGGAGATTTGTACTTTTTAAAGGAGGAGGACGTTGCCAAGCTGGACCGGATGGGCAAGCGCTCCGCCCACAAGCTGTTGGCCGCTCTGGAGAAGTCCAAGGAGCAGGACCTGTCCCGGCTGATCTACGCTTTCGGTATCCGTCAGGTGGGGCAGAAGGCGGGCAAGGTCCTGGCCGCTCGCTTCCAGACGCTGGAAAATCTGCAAAACGCCACCCTGGAGGAGCTCACCGCCGTGGACGACATCGGGGAGATCACCGCCCAGAGCGTTCTGGACTGGATGGCAAGCCCCCAGAGCCGGCACCTGATCGACCGGCTGAGGGAGGCCGGCGTCAACATGACGGCGGCGGAGCAGGGGAGCGACCAGCGGTTTGCCGGCATGACCTTTGTCCTCACCGGGGCGCTGGAGAAATTCACCAGGGACGAGGCCAGCGAGATGATCGAGGCCCGGGGAGGCAAGGCGTCCGGCTCCGTGTCCAAAAAGACCACCTATGTGGTGGCCGGAGAGGCGGCGGGCTCTAAGCTGCGCAAGGCCCAGGAGCTGGGGATTCCTGTTCTCACCGAGGACGAATTTCTGGAGCTTTTGAAATAAGAGAGAAGAGGGGAGGCTCCCAATGAAAAAGGGCTATCTCTATATCGCCGTGACGGTGGTCATGTTCACTTCCTTCGAGGTGGTGCTGAAATTCATCGCCGGGCAGATCAACCCCATCCAGCTGACCCTGTGCCGGTTCTCCATCGGCTTTGTGTTCCTCCTTCCGGTGGCCCTGCGCGGTCTGAAAAAGCGGGGCCAGCGGCTGGACCGGGGGAGCGTGGCCTACTTCGCCCTGCTGGGCCTCATCGGCATCGCCCTGTGTATGCCCATCCTCCAGATGGCGGTGAGCTATACCGGCTCCTCGGTCTCCGCGCTGATGTTCAGCTGCAACCCAGTATTTGTGGCGTTTTTGGCCTTTTTCCTCCTAAAGGAGCCCATAAAGCCCCGGCATATTGCCGCCCTGGCCCTGGAGGTCGCCGGCACGGTGATCATCATCAGCCCCTGGAACACCCAGGTGAATCTGACGGGTGCGGCGCTGGCGCTGCTGTCCACCCTGCTGTTCTCCATGTACGGTGTGATGGGCAAGAAAAAGGTGGCCCAGTTCGGCGGGGCGGTGGTCACCTGCTTCAGCTTTCTCTTCGGGAGCCTGATCGTGCTGGCCTTCATTCTCCTCTCCCACATCCCGGCGGTGGCCCAGGCTTTCCAGGGGGCAGGGCTGGACAGCTTCGCCAACATCCCCGTTTTTGCGGGGTACACCCTGCAAAACCTGCCCTATGTGCTCTTTGTATCGGTGGGCGTGGCGGGCATCGGATTCTTCGCCTACTTCCTGGCTATGGAGCATCAGCCGGCCAGCGTGGTGTCCCTGGTCTACTTCTTCAAGCCCGCCCTGTCGCCCATCCTGGGCTGGGCGGTCCACGGGGAGAGCCTCTCCGGCAATATGCTGGCGGGCATCGCGCTCATCGTCACCGGGTCGCTCTGCGCCATCATCCCGGGGATCATCGAGAGCAAAAAAACATAAATTCCTCTTGACTTAAAGTGTACTTCATGTGTTATAGTTGACTCAATTAACTGAAAAGGAGACGGACCAATGGAAAAAGCAAAGGTTTACTTTACCGATTTCCACACCGAGGCCTTCGGCGACAGCCTGCCCACCAAGCTGAAAAAGCTCATCAGGAAAGCGGGCATCCAGGACCTGGAGCTGGACGGTAAATTCGTAGCCATCAAGATGCACTTCGGCGAGCTGGGCAACATCAGCTATCTGCGGCCCAACTACGCCCGGGCGGTGGTGGACGTAGTCAAGGAGCTGGGGGGCAAGCCCTTCCTGACCGACTGCAACACCATGTATCCCGGAAGCCGGAAGAACGCCCTGGAGCACCTGGAATGCGCATGGGAAAACGGCTTTACACCCCTTACGGTGGGCTGTCCCATCCTCATCGGCGACGGCCTGAAGGGCACCGACGACGTGGAGGTCCCGGTGGAGGGCGGCGAGTATGTGGACAAGGCCAAGATTGGCCGGGCCGTCATGGACGCCGACGTGTTCATCAGCCTGACCCACTTCAAGGGCCACGAGATGACCGGCTTCGGCGGGGCCATCAAGAACATCGGCATGGGCTGCGGTTCTCGGGCGGGGAAGAAGGAGCAGCACGCCAGCGGCAAGCCCAAGATCAACGCCGAGGCCTGCCGGGGATGTATGCGCTGCCAGAAGGAGTGCGCCAACAGCGGCCTGGTCTTTGACCAGCAGACCCGGAAAATGCGGGTGGACGAGGCCCACTGCGTGGGTTGCGGCCGTTGCCTGGGGGCCTGCAACTTCGACGCCATCTACTTCACCAACGACAATGCCCAGGCGGCTCTCAACTGCCGCATGGCGGAGTACACCAAGGCGGTGGTCTCCGGACGGCCCCAGTTCCATATCTCCCTGATCGTGGATGTGTCCCCCAACTGCGACTGCCACGGGGAGAACGACGTGCCCATCCTGCCCAACTTGGGCATGTTCGCCTCCACCGACCCCCTGGCTCTGGACCAGGCCTGTGTGGACGCCTGCCTCGCCGCCGAGCCCATGCCCGGCAGTCAGCTGGCCCGCCACCTGGCCGACCCGGAGTTCCACGACCACCACGACCACTTCACCAACTCCACCCCGGAGTCTGAGTGGCGCAGCTGCCTGGCCCACGCAGAGAAGATCGGCCTGGGTACCCGGGCGTATGAGCTGGTCAAGATGTAAAGGAAAAATACCTGTCAAGAAATATCAGCAGAAATTAACGGACGCCGCAAGGATTTTTACCTGCGGTGTCCGTTTTATGATATCCACGGGCGTTTTGTCTCTGTCCAGCCCTTTTCCTTCCAGTAGGTCATATCCGCCTTATTCCAGCCGTGTTTGTTGAATTGACGCATCAACGCAAAGAATGCCTTTGTTTGAAAGGACGGCTTGACATATCCCTGATTTTTCACTATTTTCTGAACCAGCCGCGCAAGCCTTTTGTTAATCGCCGCCTTCTTCGTCGCACTGACTCTCTTCCATGAGGTTTCCATCACCGCAACGCCAAAGCGGTATGTTCTGGCGACACCCCAAAAGAAGGTGCTGTGCGCCATATCCCGATTGGTACTTCTCATACCGGCTCCGGCGGCGGTGGAGATACAGACCGCCTGCTTTTTGAACATTCTTTCTTCCGGACGGTGTACCATCCAGCGCCATCCGTAGTGGTCCAGGAAGGTCTTCATCGCGCCGGTCACATGGTAGACATAGACCGGGCTGGCTAAAATGATTAAATCGGCGTCATCCATCGACCGTGTGATAGGAGCCAGCCTTTCATAATGAGGACAGTTCAACTCTGACTGCTTAAAACAAGTGTTGCAGCCAGTACAAAACGCGCCAAAATCCCTCGGTAAAAAGAATTCCTCCACTTCACCGTTCAATTTTTCTGCCAGCAGCCTTGCGACATTACAGGTGGAGCCCTGATGGCTCTGCCCGTGTATTATGGTTATTTTCAATTTAGTCACTTCTTTTTTCGTTATTTTCGTCAGAAAACGTATTTTTCAGCAACAGGTCGATCATAAACACCGACACGCAGAACAGCGCCATCTGGCCCGCGATGAGCCACATCCAGAAGGCGGAATAGCTTTCTTTAAAGAGGACCATCAGAAAAGCGCTGGCCGCGCCGCTGACGAGCCCGGTGCGGGTCCACAGCCTGGCGCAGTGGCGGTGAGCGGCGGTCCAGGCCTCCGGGTTCTTCCGGGTCAGCTCCGTGCTGTAGGCCAGGCCCTTGGCCTGGTAGGGGGGAGGGGAGATTTTCCACATCAGCCCCACGATCACCATGGCCGCCGGGGCCAGCATCACAAGGGCAAAATAAAATATGTACATGTTGACACCTCTTTCATCTTGATTCAGGTCATTCAAACGCTCCAGTGATGCTTCCCGCCTGTAGAATCAGCCGGTCCGCCTTGCGCAAAAAAGTCCTTTTGCCAGCATAACTGCTCAAATCAAGTCTTTGGGAAAGGCTATAGAGCGTAAAACGATATACATGCGTTTTTCCCTTGGGCGGCTTGGGGCCTGCATACCGATGAAGTCCATAGCCGATTCCCTGCTTCTCGCCCCCCAGAGAGGGGACCGTCCTGCCCGCCGGGATAGCTGGTCCAATTCGATCGGCTGCGGGGATATTCCAGATCACCCAATGGGTAAAGTCTTTGATGGGGTGGGACAAATCCTCCAATATAACAGCCAGTGTTTTGGCCTCCGGGGACAGATTCTCCAGGATAAATTCGGGAGAAGTATCCTGTCCGCGCCCTGTGTATTCGATGGGGAATTTGCCGCCGTCGCTTAGTCCGACACATTTAAAATTTAATATTTCAGCTTTCATTGTCCGTATTTTCCTCATTTTTAGGCTTTTTTCGCTGTTTGACACGCCCCAGCGGGTTGGCTCTGGCGGCGGTGCGCAGGTCCTCGTTGTCCACGTGGGTGTAGATCTGGGTGGTGTTCAGGTGATCGTGGCCCAGCACCTCCTGGAGGGTGCGCACATCCACGCCGTTTTGCAGCATCAGGGTAGCGGCGGTGTGGCGCAGCTTGTGGGAGGAGTACTGCGTACTGTCCAGTCCGGCGGCAGACAGATGCTTCTTCACCAGCTTGTGGACCGCCGCTGTGGAGATGCGCCGGCGGTTCTGGAGGGTGACGAACAGGGCGTTCTGATCCGCCGGGGCGATCACGTCCCGCTGGGCGAGCCAGTCGTCCAGCGCCCGCTGGCAGGCGTCGTTGAGGAACAGCATCCGCTCCTTGTTGCCCTTGCCCAGCACCCGGAGCTGATCGCCTCGAACATCTGTCTTGTTCAGGCCCACCAGCTCGGAAATACGCAGGCCGCAGTTGAGGAACAGCGTGAGGATACAGTAGTCCCGGACCGCGTTTTTCCCGTCCACACTGTCCAAAAGGTCCATACTTTCCTCTAAATTCAGGTATTTTGGCAGGGATTTCTTTAAACGGGGCGAATCCAGGTCCTGGACCGGGTTGGTCTCCAGCAGCTTGGCTTTGTTGGTCAGGTACTTATAAAAGGACCGAATGGTGGCAACCTTGCGGGCCCGGGAGGTGTTGTTCAGGCCGCGGTCCCGGGACAGGTAGTTCATATAAGCGTAGATGTCCGTCAGCGTCACGTCCCGGACCAGCGCCAGGTCCGCATCGTCGATGGAGATGTTGTCCATGGGTACGTCCGGCGAGACCAGGCGCTTGCTCTGCTTGAGAAAGCGGAAAAAATTCCGCAGGTCTAAGTAGTATTCATCCACTGTACGGCGGGAATGTCCTTGAATGGTCTCGTGATAGACCAGGAAATCCCGCAGGACCGGCGGCGCTTCGGTGCGGTAGTCCATATGGGTACCGGAGGTCAGATGACCCGGTTTTGGGGGCTTTAGCCTCCACTCAGGTCAACAAAATTTTTATTTTGTTGACCTGATGCCGTACGTCTTTTTGACCCTCCAGCTTCCCTCCTCTCTGAATCGTCTTTCCATATCCTATCACTTTTTTCTTTGCTGGGCAAGTGGAAAAACCGGAGAACATCAGATGTTCTCCGGCTCTGCCGCCGCTATTGGATTTTCGACCGCTGAACTGGCAGCCAGACCTGGAATTGAGCCTCCGCCGCGTCGGGGCCATTCAGATAGACCTCCACGTCTGGGGCCTGAGCCCACTCGTAGCCTGAATCAGGTAGCCACTCGGAGACAATCCGCTTTTGCAGCTCCTGGATGGCCATGGGCGCCTGTCCCTGTCCGGTAAATACCGCCCAGGTGGCGGCCGGGACGGTCCACTCGTACAGCCCCTCCGGGGCTGGAGCATCAGAGGCCACCGCGATATAGTAGCTGTTTTCCGCCTCATGATGACAAGTACTTACACCTAACACTCCGGGCATTTCAGGGCTCATCAGGGGGATCAGCTCCCCGATTCTCGGCCCGACCTCTCCCCAAAATCTGGGCACCGCCTGAAAGCTCTCCTCCACGTCCATGGTCAGGGGCGTACGGAACCCTACAATACGGAAGGCTTCCTTTCGCACGATCTGATATTCCATTTCCACATCTCCTTTGAGGACAAATTTGAAGCGGATACGTGGAAAGGCTTTTAGCTTTACCCCATCTTGCTTTGCAAGGGACGGGGCTACACCGTGAATCCCCTGAAAGGCGCGGTTGAACGCCGTGGGCGAGTCGTAGCCGTAGCGCAGGGCAACCTCCAGCACCTTCTCCCCTGCCCGCAGGTCCGCCGCCGCCCGGGTCATGCGCCGCCGGCGGACATACTCCTTCAAGGGCACCCCCGCCAGGTAGGAAAACATCCGCTGAAAGTGATAGGGCGAACAGCCGGCCAGCCGCCCCAGCTCCTCCAGCCTGATTTCCCCGTCCAGGCTTCGCTCCAGCTCGTCCAATGCCTTGTTCCAGTTTTCCAGCCAATCCATCAATCTCAACTCCTTATTTAAAAGTATAACCCCTCTCCCCCGCCCTGTCCTCTCTTTTTCGGTGCATAAAAAAGGAGCGCCGAAGCGCTCCCTTTTGAAAACGGATTTTAGGCCTTGCCGTTGCAACCCAGAACGTTCACCAGCTTGTGGCGGACCAGCTCCTTGATGTTGGCCCGGGCGGGTTTCAGATACTCGCGGGGGTCGAACTTGTCGGGGTGCTCGTTGTAGAACTGACGGATGGTGCCGGTCATAGCCAGGCGCAGGTCGGAGTCGATGTTAATCTTGCACACGGCGCTCTCAGCGGCCTTGCGCAGCTGCTCCTCGGGGATGCCCACAGCGTCGGGCATCTTGCCGCCGTTGGCGTTGACCATCTTCACATACTCCTGGGGCACGCTGGAGGAGCCGTGGAGCACGATGGGGAAGCCGGGCAGACGCTTGACGACCTCCTCCAGGATGTCGAAGCGCAGGGGGGGCGGGACCAGCTCGCCCTTCTCGTTGCGGGTGCACTGGGCGGCGGTGAACTTGTAAGCGCCGTGGCTGGTGCCGATGGCGATGGCCAGAGAGTCGCAGCCGGTCTTGGCGACGAACTCCTCCACCTCCTCGGGGCGGGTGTAGTGGGACTCCTCGGCGGAGACGTTGACCTCGTCCTCCACGCCGGCCAGAGCGCCCAGCTCGGCCTCGACCACCACGCCGTGGTCGTGGGCGTACTCGACGACCTTCTTGGTGATTTCGATGTTCTCGGCGAAGGGCTTGGAGGAGGCGTCGATCATGACGGAGGTGAAGCCGCCGTCGATGCAGGACTTGCAGGTCTCGAAGCTGTCGCCGTGGTCCAGATGGAGCACAATGGGGATTTCGGGGCACTCGATGACGGCGGATTCCACCAGCTTCACCAGGTAGGTGTGGTTGGCGTAGGCCCGGGCGCCCTTGGAGACCTGGAGAATCACAGGGGCCTTCTCCTCGCGGCAGGCCTCGGTGATGCCCTGGACGATCTCCATGTTGTTGACATTGAAGGCGCCGATGGCGTAACCGCCGTTATAGGCTTTCTTGAACATTTCAGTAGAAGTAACAAGGGGCATGGGAATAACCTCCTTATAATTAAGTCCTTTATATTTTACCACATTTTCCCCAGATTGCAACAGGCAAGCGGAAAAAAACTCCCACCGGACAGGCAGGAGTTTTGTATGTTGTGTCAATAGACAGTTCATTCATTTTTTAATGAAAAGATATATTCAACGTCCTTTTCAAAAAATAAAAATTTCCACTTGCAGCAACATCTGACAAGCTGGTAATCAGTATTAAATTCCGGTACAGTAAACGACATTCCATCCTCATGGCGTTCTAACACAAGATTCTCAGGCTCGCCTCTCGATTCATTTGCCCCTAACGCAGAATTCTCATCCAAAACATCATATTTTATTACTGTAATCTTTACTGGAAAGTCATTTTGATATATTAAATTCACACTTTCTTCCGATTTTGCTGCTACACAGGGGAGCGACAGCACTGAGCTGTCCCAATAACTTCCTCCGGATTGGCCTGCTAAAACATAATTATGTGGTTCTATTTTCTTATCATTCACTTCTACACTCATGCCATTATCCTGTATCCAAACTTTATACACAGATATGCCCACAAACAAACACAGCAACAGTGATATAGTTAAAATCCTGGTAATTCTCTTTCTATTACTTTTTTCCATATATCCTCCCCCCTCCTAACCCTTAATTTTTACCACATTTTCCCCAGACTGCAACAGCCCAGCGGAAAAAAACTCTCGCCTGTCCGGTGGGAGTTTTGTGAGATTTGTCTCGGGAACCCATTTCAGTCCAGTGTAATATCCTCAACATTCACGCCCCACGATGACAGCTTGGCGACAATTAACTTTAACTCATAGTCAAGCTCACTGTTTACTTGGTCCCCATTTGCCTTTTTAATGCGCTGTAACATACCATACTGGTCGATCATGACGCCCATCAATTCTTTATCCGACATAATAGCACGCTCCTTTCAGCCCACTCGATCCATTTGAACTGCTAAATGTATTATAGCAGATCAGACGGTAAATGTAAACTCTGTAGGCTCTGGTTTTGTAGGATTTTTGAACAGCGGTCAACGGAGGTTTCGTCAAAAAAGTATGAAGTCCCCTCCGTTAGCTGGAAGCTGTCGATGTGTTTATTTTGTCTAAATACACAATAACTTTATACGTTCCGACAAAATTATCACAACTGGCGGCCAGCGTATATGTCCCAGAACGTTCCAGCGTAAAATAGGCCGCCAGCTCTTTCGCGTTATCCAAGGTATATACGGCTTTGCCAGCAGCATCGTACAGCGTCACATCCAAATTTCCGCTCAAAACATCCGATTTGAAAACAAATTTAATCCTGCTGCCCGCTTCTCCCGTGAAGGAGATGTCGGAAGCTGTTGTGACCTGCTCGGAATACCTGCTGCTCATATTACCCAATACGGTGGGCCGGGCCAGCCAATAGACACCCGTGATTCCCGCAGTTACAGCGAAGACCAAAATAATGAGGATAATATATTTTTTCTTCATATTATTTATCCTTTCGAACTATCCCTTCAAACAGCGCCTGTTTCTACTCTGATTTTACCATTATCAGCGCTAAAATGCAAGACAAGGTCGGCTATTCTTCCCGTTTACAACAGCGGGAATCTTTGTTATAATATTCCTGTTTCGGTTATCACCATCCCACAGAGGATATTTTGAATTTGGAGGTAATTAACATGAGCAACACATTAAAGGGCGCCCTGATTATCGGTCAGTCCGGCGGCCCCACTTCCGTCATCAACGCCAGCGCCTACGGCGTCATCCGCACCGCTCTGGACTGTCCAGACATCACCGCCGTCTACGGCGCGGCCCACGGCATCAAGGGCGTGCTCAACGACAAGCTGTACGACATGGGCCAGGAGGACGCCAAGGAGCTGGAGCTGCTGCTCAACACCCCCTCCTCCGAGCTGGGCTCCTGCCGCTACAAGATCGCCGACCCCGACGCCGACGACACCGACTACAAGCGCATCCTGGAGATCTTTAAAAAGTACGACGTGCGCTACTTCTTCTACAACGGCGGCAACGACTCCATGGACACCTGCAACAAAATCTCCAAGTATATGCAGAAGGTGGGCTATGAGTGCCGCATCATGGGTGTGCCCAAGACCATCGACAACGACCTGTTCGGCACCGACCACTGCCCCGGCTTCGCCTCCGCCGCCAAGTATATCGCCACCTCCTGCGCCGAGGTGTACAAGGACGCCCGGGTGTATGACACCGGCATGGTGACCATCATCGAGATTATGGGCCGTCACGCCGGCTGGCTGGCCGGCGCCGCCGCCCTGGCCGGTGTGGTGGGCTGCGCCCCCGATCTGGTCTACCTCCCCGAGGTGGATTTCGACATGGACAAGTTCCTGGCCGACGTGGACCGCATCTATAAGGAGAAGGGCAACTGCATCGCCGCCGTCTCCGAGGGCATCCACTACGCCGACGGCTCCTTCGTCTCCGAGGCCAAGACCTCCGCCACCGACGGCTTCGGCCACGCTCAGCTGGGCGGCCTGGCCGCTCTGCTGGCCCAGGTCTGCAAGGAAAAGACCGGGGCCAAGGTTCGCGGCATTGAGCTCAGCCTGCTCCAGCGCTGCGGCGCTCACGTGGCCTCCCGCACCGACATTGACGAGTCCTTCCTGGCCGGCAAGACTGCCGTGGAGGCCGCTGTGGCCGGCGAGACCGACAAGATGGTGGGCTTCGAGTGCTCCCGCGAGGGCGGCTACAAGTGCCAGACCAAGCTGTTCAACCTGTCCGAGGTGGCTAACTTCGAGAAGAAGGTCCCCCTGGAGTGGATCAACGCCGAGCACAACGGCGTCACCCAGGCCTTCATCGACTACGCCCTGCCCCTCATTCAGGGCGACGCCAAGGCTCCCACCGAGAACTCCCTCCCCCGCTTCGCCCGCCTGAAGAAGGTACTGGCTAAGTAATCAGCAAAGGCCCGCCCCACTGGGGCGGGCCTGTATTATTTAAAAAAATGCTTGAAATTCATTTTAATTGCCTGTATGATCCGTTTATCTGGCCAGAAAACTAAATATAATTTGGAGGCAATTCATTTTGAAAATCGAGATATTTCAGGGCGTTACCATAGCTTATATGCGCCGCATTGGGGCATACGGGTCCGAAAATCGTCAGCTAATGGAGAATTTGAAGGCCTTTTTATCTCAGCACGGCCTATTTCACGAGAAAAGCACCATATTAGGTATTCCGCTGGATGACCCGGCTATCACACCGGCAGAACAATTAAGATATGATGTCGGCCTGATCGTTCCCGCGCACGCGGCCATTCCCCTGCCCACCCGCAGCATCGACGACGGAACATACGCTGTCTTTGAAGTTCAGCATACACAGCAGGGCGTATCATCCTTTTGGCAAAATATTGGGAATCTCACCTTGTCCATAGACAATACAAAACCGATCATTGAACGTTATTCTTCCCCAAAAATTGCGGAACATTTATGCGAGTTTTGTATCCCAATCATTCGTTAAAAAAGCCCAGTACAAGGCGGGCTTATTTTATTCCTTGGAAAGAGAGGAAACCTCCTTTTAATGCCATTATGACACCAAAGGCAAGACGTAGTAATATGTCTCCGAAAGATAGTAGGGCGCGGCGACCCCGGCGCGCCATCCTCCAGGATTGCACCGTCCTCCGGGGTTGCGTCCTCAAGGATTGCGTCATCCTCCGTGGGGCGGCGGGCCGAGTCGTCCCGCCCTACAGGGTCCCCGCTCCGCCCGCAGGCGGCCTGGCTCCTTTTGAAAGGAGCTGTCAGCGAAGCTGACTGAGGATTGCGTTTCGCCGTAGGCGAAACATACGAAGTAAACCAAATTTGCAGAAACCACGTATACTTCGTATATTTTGCTTCGCAAAATGCAATCCTCCGCCCCAGTGTGCGCACTGGGGCACCTCCTTTCAAAAGGAGGCTTTTTTGCGCTCTCCGAAAGCCTCAGTCAAAAAAGCTCAGCTGCCGGTCCTCATAGCTCCGGGTGGCGGCGGAGATGATGTGTTTCATCTCATACAGCAGGCCCAGCTCCCTGCACCGGCTGGAAAACAGCTCCCACAGCTCCTTGGCCCTGGGGCTGGAGCAGTAGTAGCGGGAGCCGTACTGCTTGTGGTACCTCTCCCCTACCCCATCATCGGGAAATGCCCGGTCCAGGCCGTTGAGAAAAAATTCCCGCTGGCCGTCCCGCATGGTGACGCCGAAGGCGGCGTAGACGAATTTTGCCCCCGCCCGGGCGGCGCTGTCCACCACGGACAGTACATTTTCCGCCGAATCCTCCACGTAGGGCAGTACGGGCATGAGGAGCACCCCGGAGAAAATCCCCGCCTTGGACAGCTCCTCCAGGGCCCTGAGACGGCGGCTGGGCGGGGGCGCGTGGGGCTCGATTTTCGACGCCAGGGCATCGTCGGCGGTGGTGACGGTCAGCTTGCAGATCACCGGAGAGTGGTCCTGAATCAGCCGGTACAGGTCGATGTCCCGGGTAATCAAGTCGCTCTTGGTAGCCACAGCCACCCCGCACTGGTAGGCATCAATCAGCTCCAGGGCATGACGGGTGAGCTGGAGCTCCCTCTCAAAGGGGTTGTAGGGGTCGCTCATGGAGCCCATGGTGATAAAGGCAGGGCGCACCTTCCGGACCAGGTCGTCCCGGAGCAGGCGCAGGGCGTCCGCCTTGGCCTTCACCCGGTCAAAGTCCGGATTTTGGTAACAGGAACTGCGGCTGTCGCAGTAGAGACAGCCGTGGCAGCAGCCCCGGTAGAGGTTCATGGTGTGGTCGGTGCCGAACCACTCTGTCGATTTGCTCCGGTGAAGCAGGTGCTTGGCTGGGATGTATTCCATCACCACAGCTGGTAGTCCTTCGAGACCATGAATGCCTGGGACATCATCAGGTCCTCCAGCTTACTCCCGTTGTTGACAGCGTTGCTCAGGGCGTGACACATAGCGCTGGCACCCGCGATGGACAGGAGCTGGTCCTTATCGGGTTGATCCTCATGGAGATGGTCCATAATGGCGCTGTAGACCGGGGCCCACGCCCGGCACTGAGTAAACCAGACCGACGTCTGCCCCGCCCCATGCCGGCTGACGCTGAACTGACTGGTCACCTTCACCTGAGACCAGATGACCTGAGCCATCAGCTCAGGCAGGAAGCCGAACACATCCTCCGCCAGGGAGAGGTCCGGGGAGGATTTTTCCAGTTCCTTCGGAATCTGGTCATATTTCGCCCCACCTTCAAACAGACGGATGGCCTGCCGGGTCAGACCCTTGACCTGCTCCCAGGTGTAGGGGCAGGCGGGACAGGTATCTCCGTCCTGGACCAGGACGATGTACTGCTTTGCGGACCGCACCGGCATCCCTTCCAGAGGCCACTCCTTGGCAATCTGAACCAGGGTCTCGGTGAGCTCCGGGACCACCCAGCCGTTGATCCGCACCTCGCAGGAGGTGTCGCCTCCGTTGATATGGGCCATATAGAGCTTCACCCAGTAGACCTTCTGAGTGCCCAGGCAGTCCAGCACCGCCTGTTCCATCCGGCTCCACAGGTCCCGCCGTTCCGGAGGCTCCTGGGCGTTGATCAGCAGGACGCCGGACACGCTGGCCTTGAAGCGGTGGGTCCGCCCCCAGAGCTCCACCGGAGCGGCCGCCTCCCCCTCCCCCCGCAGGGCGGGAAGCAGCGCGTCCAGCACCGAATCCACGATCTGACGTGCGGCAAAGCGGGCCTTCTCCTCATCGCCCTCCTTGACGCCGGCAGTGGACTCCACCAGAGGCCCGAAAAAGTCCGGGTGCTCCAGGATGGCCTCCATACGGAACTGTGGGCCGTCCAGGTCGGGAAACTCCACCCGCATGGTCAGCCCGCCGCAGTCGGGGAATTGAAGCTTCTCCCCCTCCAGCACCGTTTTCGGTATCAGCTCCGCCACATGGCGCAGGACACGCTTTTCCAGAGAGATATTCTCCTTCGGTTCCTCCCGAACCAGTTGGACCGCAGGGGCCTCCTCTTTCTTTTTCTTAAAAAATCCAAACATATACAGCACCCAATCTCCAGTTGTTTTTGAGTTAAATCATTCGTTTACAAACTACCTTTTTTATTGATTTTATAGACGGAAATCGTCTTATAACTTCTCACAAGCCTTTATAGAAAGCGGCAGAAACCCTTGATTTTCAAGGCTTTTGCCGTTTCTGCTTATACCACGCCGTATCTCTTTACAAGCCCGCTTTTGGAGCAAGGGCGGCAAAATAGCGTCAAAATTTTAGGCGCATGGACAGGAGGACGACATGAAAAACGAGCTTTTAGATAAGGGTATTATACTCCCGTCCGGCGAAATCGGCAAGGATAAGATAAACCTTGTAGCCGGGGCAATCACGCAGCCATTCGCAGAAATGGTATGGGTAACGACAGGCGGCGACATGGAAACCATAAACCGCTTGACGGACATTCTTGTTACCATGAACACCCCCGCCGACCGGGGGAAGCTGTTCAAAATCATCAAAATGCTTTACGGGCTTATGGGCTTGCCCTATTCCAGGGAAGCCGAGCCTATGGACGCAGACCCCGCCGTTTTGGAATACTTCATTTTTTCCTTTACGGCAGACTTTGGGGAAGTCATACAGGACATAATCGCAGACGAAAAAGAATAACGACCCGCACAAGCGGCGTTTCTTACTCTCTATATGGGAGAACAGGAACGCCGCTTTTTTCATGCCCTTGTTACGCAGTAGGGGCAGAAAAAGCCTTGCTACAAGCGATTTTGCGGGCGCATATCCAGCGCGGCAAGGGATTTATACCTTATCCCCCGAAACCGCGCTTCCACTGCGTAACAAATCCACAGCAAAAGGAGTGATTTACTATGGCAGTTTTCCGGGTGGAACGAAACAAGGGCTACACCGTAATGAGCAACCACCACCTACGCAACAAGGAGCTTTCCTTAAAGGCAACTGTATCTTACTGGACGACGGGGACGAGTGCGTATGTCCGCAGCTCATTTCCTATTCGCTTCTCTGCAAGTGGTTCCGGGTTGCGGTGCTTCCCGCCGACAGGCTGCTCTATGCGGAGCTTTACCAGACAGGGGATAAGAAGAAATGTACCGAGTGCGGCGCGTTCTTTGCGTCAACCTCTAACAGTGTCAAATACTGCCCCGTCTGCCGGAAGCGTATCACCCGCAGACAAGCCGCCGAGCGCATGAGGAAAAGACGCGCCCCTGTTACGCAGTAGGTGCGGAAAATCCCTTGATTTACAGGGCTTTCCGGGCGTGAAAATCGGATAGCCGATACTTTATACCTTTACCCCCGAAAATGGCGTTCTACTGCGTAACATTCACGAAAACAGCACCCAAAAAAGACAGGGCGCGGAAGTCATATACTGGCTTTCCGCGCCCTGTTCTTTTTTTGCCCTTATCCGCGCTCTGTTCCCTTTTCCCGTTCCGGCTGCCTGTCTGCCTGTAAAATGCTGTCAATGTTCTGCTTGATAATATCGTATTCCCGGACTTTCTTTTTCAGCTTCCCATAGTCGGCGTAAAGGGCTTCTTTCTGCGCTTGGAGGGCTTCATACTCCGATTGCAGCGCGGCGAGGTTCGGGAGCTTTGCAATGCCCGCCGCTTTCAGCGACCTTGCGGCGGCTTCATGTAGGATAATCGCCTGTTCCTGTCCGGCGCGGTATTTCTCCCTGTTCCTTGCCTTGCGGTATGCGTCATAGACGGGCTTTGTCTTTTGGTAGGTGGAAACATTCTTGATAAGCACCGCCATTTCCGCAAGCCGCTTTTCGGCGTTCTTCAATGCGTCTGCCGCCTGTCCGCTTTCCGCTGCCATTTCCAGGGTCCGGCTGACTAAATCCGCGTACTGCTCAATCTTATGTTCCGTCAAGAAATTCATTGTTTTAGCTGCCTGTTTCAGATTATGGATTTTCGCCCACTGTTCATAGCCCTTACTCTGCGCCGCCTTGATACTGTTCTCAATGTCGATAAGCAGCGACACGCCGCGCTGTTCTCTGGGGGCTTTCGCCGCTTTTGTCCGTCTGCCCGCTATCCGTTCCCTTATGGCTTCCTCTGTATAGTCTGCGCCGAGGGTTTTAAGGCGGGTGAAGCGTTCCTGTCCGGGGGCGCGGCATGACACATATTTCCCCGGCTTTATCTCATAGCCCGCCGCCTGTAACCGCGTTAGCAATTCCTCAAAACTGGAAACTTGGGGGATAAGCGCGTCAAGGTTGGTTTTCAGCTTGCCTTTCCAACTTGTACCCGTCTTTTCTGCTTGATATTCCGCATAGCTCTTTCCCTTGCTGCCCTTGCCGGGAACGACGACGGACAAGCCATTCTCCCGGCACAGCTTGTCGCTCATGTTCCGTATGCCGTAATAGCTCCTTTTGTTGGAATTGTATTTGTGGTGGTCTACGAAATTTACGGCGCAGAAAATAATGTGATTGTGGACGTGTCCTTTGTCAATGTGCGTCGTGAGTACATATTCATGCTGCCCCTTTGTTACCGCGTCGGCAAGCTGCTTTCCGATTTCATGGGCTTTCTGATAATCGACTTCCCCCGGCTCAAAGGACTGTATCAGATGAAAGGCTAAATTGTTCCCCTTTTGGAGTGCTTGGGACAATGTATATTCAAACTCAATATCTGCTGTTTCATAGGAGCAGCCGAAAGAGGACACAAGCATTTTTCCGTCCGTCTTGTCCGGGTTTTCGATATAGTCAAGGGCTTTGCTTAGAGTGCTTTTAATAGGCTTAATCTTTGTAACCGCCATATCTCCGCAAGCACCCCCTTTATTTCCTCTATATCCTCTTGGTATGCGTTTCCCGTCGCGTTTACGCGGCGTGCTATCTGGTTGACGTTGACACCGATTTTCTGTATCTCTGCGGTCATTGCCTTAATGTCGCTATGGTCTATCTGAATGATATACCCGTCAATGGCAATCTTCCGCAGATATGCCGCCATGTTCCGGGTGGGTACGAGCTTCATTTTTTCCAGTATTAAATCCCGTTCCGCTTCCGTCACTCTGAATTTGATTTGCACCGTCCTTTTGCGTCCGTCCATTGCTTCGCTCCTTTCCTTTCCGTTCCGAGGGTTTGGGACACTTCCCAACAAGCAATTTTCAGCCGACGCGCCGCAACGCGGGAGGGGGAAAATACGGAAGTGGGTACCCGCTTCCTAAGATTGCGTTTTATTAGGAAAACACACTGCCAAAGGGATTTTATGCTTTGGCGGGGGTCAGCCCGCCTCGGCGGTGTCAGTGGTGTTGATTTCAATGTACTCGGCAATCCGGCGGAACTCGTCCGCAAACTTGAAATGAACGCTGATATTGCCGTTTTCGTAAACCTTGATATGGTCTACCAGCTCAATCAGGATTTCACGGGTCAGCTTTTCGATGTTCTGATATTTCGCAAAGGCTACCAGCGCGGGATGCTGCTGGTCAACGCCGTTTGAAAGCTGTTTCCGTTCAGCCGTCAGCCGGGCCAGCAAATCCGAGAGCCCGGCGGCCTGCCGTTCATAATCGGCTTTCATTTCCCGGTATTCCTGCTGGGAGATTTCCCCGTCTTTCCAGTCTTGATACAGTGACTGCTTGTAGCGGGTGATTTTCGTCAATTCCTTTTCCTTTACGGCTATCTGGTCGTTAAGGCGGTGGGATTGACTTTTTTTCAGCGGGGCCGCATTGATACGGGTTACTATTTCCGAGTAGGAAACGGCGGTGCTTACTTGATACTGGATGGCAAACAGAACGGCGGCCTCCAGACGATTATGTTTGATAGAGTGCATGGTGCAGGCTGTACGGGAGCGTTTCTTGTAAGTGGAGCAGGAATAATAAACATTCTTCCCGCTCTGGCTCCGGGTCACGGCCTTGCCGCAGTCAGCGCACCTCAGAAAACCGCTGAACAAATGGAGCTCCCGCTTTTTAGGGGCCGTCCGGGTGTCACGTTTCAAAAGTCCCTGTACCCGGTCAAAGGTTTCGTGGGTAATGATGGCCTCGTGGGTATCGGGGACGCGCACCCATTCCTCCTCCGGCACAGCCTCAATCTGGTGTACCTTGTAGCTTTTCACCCGGCGGCGGCCTTGTACTAAATCCCCGGTGTAAATAGGATTTCTGAGAATATCCGTTATAATCTTGTTCCCCCACATGGGAGCGTCCGATATAGCCGGGGAGTAGGGCAGGCCCTTTAGCTTTCGGTATGCCGTGGGGCTGGGTATGCCGTGGTCGTTCAGATACATCACGATTTGAAGTTTGGCCATACCTTGCAGGCACAGATCGTAAATCTTCTTGACGATTTCAGCGGCCTCCGGGTCAACGATTAGCTGGTGTTTGTCCTTGGGGTCTTTTATGTAGCCGTAGGGAGCAAAAGAGCCTATGTACTGGCCGTTGCGCCGTTTATAATCGAAAACCTGCCGGATTTTCTTTGAGGTCTGATAACAATACTGGTCATTCATCACGTTTGTTATCGGAACGATGATGCTGTTCACGCTGTCCGGGTTCAGGTAGCTGTCCACGCCCTCGGCCAAACTGATAAATCGGACGCCCATCTGCACAAAAAGGTTGTCAATCAGACTGCCAGCATCGCTATAATTCCGGGCGAAACGGGAAAGGTCTTTCACCACAACGCAGTTGATTTTCCCGCTCATCACATCCCCTAAAAGCCGCTGGAAACTTTCGCGTTCCGTATCGGTTCCCGTGTGGCCGTCATCCACATACTCGGTGTAGCTTTCAAATTCTTCCGCATGGTTGAAGTGAAAATCGTTGAGTATGTCGCGCTGGTTTTTCACGCTGTTGCTGTCATCAAGCCCCCGGTTGATTTTCTGTAAATCCTCGCGGGAAAGCCGGATGTAGCCGCCCATTTTCCAGAGCCGGGCCGTATAGGCAGGGGGCAAAGTCTGCTGATACCCTCTGCTTTTTGTTCGTGCCATTGTTCCTCCTTCCCTATCACATTACACTTATATTATACCTCTATTCCGGGGTATCAACAAGGATGCCGCTGGACATGAAAAGGGGGCGGCACTATAAAAAGTGCCGCCCCAGCTTTGGGACATTTTGTCTCGAAGTGGGAACGGGCCGCAACAGCAGTTACAGCCCGCTCTTCTACCGAATAAGAAAGGCGGTCAGCATCTCTTGACTCTCATACACCACCAGAAAAGCGGAGCAAATGGAGGGTCAATCAAGAATTTTTTTGCAAATATTTTTTCATCCTTTCGATGCCGCTGAGAACGGAGCCCCGCACCGCGCTCTTATCCACGCCCTCGGCCCGGGCAATCTCCCGGTAGGTTCTGCCCAAAATAAAGTGAGCATCTACCCGGCGGCCCTGGATCTCCGGCAGGCTGTTCAGCGCGTTCCACAGACGGATAAACCGCTCCTTGAGCTCCAGAACCTCGTCCGGGGTGAGTTCGTGCAGGCAGGCGGAATACTCGATGCCGTCATCCGCATCCAAGGAATAGTACGCCTTGTTGTAGCGGACCCGCTCGGTATAGGCCGCCTCATAGCGGACGCTGGCCCGGAGCGTCTCAGCCACATCGTCAGAAACTTCCATATATTCGTCCTGGGTGTACCAGTAGTAAAAGTCGCGCAGGTTGATGATAGTCATTGTATGTACCTCCATATCGTTTTTTGTTGTTAAGTTGCCGGGAAACGATATGGAGGGCGGAGGGGAGCGGCATCTCGGGGAGCTGCTCCGCACCTTGGGACTGTTTGTCCCAAAGCGGGGCAAACAAAAAACGCTTGCGCGGCAAAATACCACGCAAGCGCATAAACTGAGGTAATTATCTAATTTGCAACAATTTTCGCAGAGCGCAGCGGAAAAGCCTTGTCCGGGGCCCGGGCTTTTTTTGACAGGTCAGGGGGACGGACAATATAGAAAGACACGGCGTTACCTCCTAAATGGTTGCCGTATCCTTCAAATAGAAAGAGCCGATAACCGCGTTTTTAGTCTGCGTATTATCGGCCCTGCGTCTATGCGTCTGGCTCTTTGATAACAGTCGTTTGTAAATCTTTTACATCAATTAAGGTTTCTTTTTTGCACTTTGGGCAATAAAGAGGATAGTTTTTTAAGATAGTATCCGCTCTTATTCTGTCACGAGTTTTACTGCCGCAAATAGGACAATAGACCCATTCACTTTTTCTCAACATTTCTTTCTCCTAAAGCCACCAACTAATTGTGATATAGTATCGAAAACCTTCCTTTCTGACATCGCCGTATTATCCTGTGAACAATTTAAAGCCAACTCATTTAATGCGCCAGAAACAGAACAAGTCATCAGCCTTGTATCAACGTCGTCGCAGAGATACCCCAATGCTTTTAAGTTGTTAATGTGACTTTGTAAGGTGCGCATTGAATTTTTTTGATCGATTTTTCTCCAAGTATCCCAACCGAGTGCAGAGGGAGCGTCTACTAACAATATACGCCTGTTTTCTTTTGCATTAGCACTATTTACAAAGCCGACACATCCAAGGATAAGCTGTTGCCATGGATCATCACTTTTTAATGCTGCTTTTTCAATTTGAGCGGCAATATCTTTTTGTACACTATCTAATACAGCTATAAATAGTCCTTGCTTATTTTTGAAGTGATGATATATTGCCCCTCGTGTTACATTGGCTTCCTCTGCTATTTTTTCTAAAGGAACATCATAATAGCCATATTCTGCAAAGTATTTTCTGGCAATTTTTAAGATAGAAGTAGTAGTTTTATAGGTAGCCTCTACATTTTTCATTTTAGATTGTTCTGTTATCAATTCCGAATGATAGCTGCATTCGGAATTGACAACTCCTCTCTGACTTATTTTTGATTTCTTCTCCCGTGTTTAATAATCCAATCCTGCGCTTTGCTTCTTCCTGTTTTCTCCCATTCTGAAATAATAAAATCAGCTTTCTCAGGAGCATATTTATATAAATCGTTTAAATTGTTGCCCACACTTTTTTGAATGAATTTTTCCTGGTCATCTTTTAACCTTGTAAGAATGGTTGTATATCTTTCAAATTCATCTAATGCAACAAATAGTTTTTGCGACCATGGCAGCCGTATTCTGACTCCTTCGCTTGCAAGCCGCCTAACATGCACATTTTTGTCAGTTGTCCATTCTATTAACTCGTCCATTACCTCTTTGGGGTGCTCTTGTAACAATGGGCGGATAGCATACTCTCCGGTAAATCTTTTTGTCAATTCTTTCAAAAAAGCAAGTGATAAAATCCAATTTTCATTTCCGTATCGTTCAACATATCTGCCAATAGGCCATAGCCACCATCCAAAATTGAACATTCCTTCAGATTGTTCTAATTCAGGCCCCAGCATATTGAAGAATGCTTGGATATTCTTTGAATAATCGCCTCCCATACTTGTTTGCATAGCATCCACAATACAGTCAAACCTTGCAAACAACTCTTTGTCGTCCAACCTGCCAATTAGAGAATGGCAGAAAGCGTTTTCGTTAAAATCAGGCATCACGAAAAGTATCTTTTGGGAAAGACTAAAAATATAATCATCATTATAATGGTCTTTATGTTTCATATTCATTTACTCCTTTTGAATAAGTAGGTACATTATAGCATACAAACAGTCTGTATGTCAATCTGCCTTTCTATCATTCCACCAAATGAACTAAGTGTGCACAAACGGCAAGCAATTCGGGTGTGGCCACACTCCGAAATTTTTGCTGGGCCGGGGGCCCGCAAAAATGCTTGTTGGGGAGCCTCCCCAAACCCGGCTCTTTGGGACAAAATGTCCCAAAGAGGTTGGCTGCGTCACCGCCGCTATCGCGCTGGTTCCTTATTCGTCTGTTAGCTTTTATGGAACAAATAGAGCGCAGGACATATAAACATACCACCCCCCTGCTGAACGCGCCCGGAACCCCTTGATACAAGTGGGTTTCAAATGCCTAAATGCTAACAGTCCAGCCGTGGAAAAAAGCGGTTTTACAGCGCGTTCAACCCTATCCCCCTGCCCTTTCCCAATTATGGGAAAGGGGGCGGCTCTGGAGGATATATCCCCCGCCGCGCCGGGAAAGGTGCACAGCCGGGGCGGGCCGTCAAGGGCAAGCCGCCGCAAGCGGCGGTGCTACGCACCCTTGACTGCCCACTCCCGGATGTGCTCAATAGTAGGCGGCGACGGGGGATATACCACCAGAGCCCCTATGCAAAAATGCGCGGGGACAACGATAGCTTTGGGACATTTTGTCTCAAAGTCACTACGCGATAATTTAGACTTTGCGGGTGGAATGGCCGGGGTCTGCTGGGGGCCGCCTTGATAACCCCAAAAGGGCGGCCCCCAGCAGGCCCCGGCCATATCGTGCAAAAAAGCCGTCCTATTTTCAAGGACGACTTTCTGCGTAATGTGATAGTTTCAATCTGTTTTCTTGTATTTCCGTCAAAAATCTTGCGTTTTCGTGTTCCTAATAAGAGTTAAGCATATGCTTGCTACGAATGTTTTTCCTCACTTCCTACTATTCCGCAAAACGCTTTTTTGCCAACTTAGGGCAAAAGAAAAACGCCGCAATCTACGACGTTTCATAAAATCCTATGTACGCAGAAACGAGGGAAAGCTATTCCCCCGCTTCGTTGTTGGCTTCCTCTATTCCTTTGGCGGTGGCAGACAGGATTTTCAAATCCTTTTCGCTCATGTCGTCAAGCATGGTGTCAAGCTGTCGGCGGCGCGTAGACTTCTTCTGCTCCCGTTCCGGGAAAAAGAACTGGTCTACTGATACGTCAAGCAGCGTGACAAGCTCATACAAAATCTGTAAACTTGGGTGCTGCCCGCTGTTCTCAATGGACGCGATATACCGGGGCGCAATGTTCAGCGTGTCCGCTAACTGGTTGCGCGATATTCCCTTTGCCTTTCTTGCTGCTTTAATGGCTTGTCCGAAAGCTTTAAAATCAAATTTTTCTTTGCTTTGCTTCATAATCATTTCACCCATCTACATTTTACTGTTCATTTTCCTTTCGAGATATGATTACACATAGCATATTATTGACAGAAATAGAGCATAAATTCACAGTCTGTTTATTGATATTATTCGTAAGTCCGTATATAATATATTATGAGAAAGGATGTGAAAAAATGTTAGAGTATATTTCTGTTTCTGAAGCAGCAAAAAAGTGGGGCATTTCAGAAAGACGAGTACAAAAGCTATGTGAAGATAGTCGCATACCGGGAGTTGCCAAATTCAGTTATATATGGTTAATACCCAAAGACGCAAAAAAACCGAATGATAGACGACTTAAAGAAAATAACAAGTAAAATTGGAAAAAAGATGAGTTTATACCCCATAGCAAGCGGAAATTGCGGAATTGCCATATCAATTTGATAGAATGCAATCGCAGAAAAATACATAATAAACACATGGAGGATGTCAAATGACTACAGGAGAAAAAATACAAAAACTTCGTAAATCAAATAGTATGTCACAGGAGCAGTTGGCAGAAAAAATTGGAGTATCAAGACAGGCGATATCAAGATGGGAATTAGATGTATCAAAACCTGATACCGAAAATATTATGCAACTTGGAAAAATTTTAAATGTATCAACGGACTATCTTCTCAATGATAAGGTTGAACGCGAAACGGACATTCCTATTGTTCAAGAAACAAGTCGCAAATTGAAGAAACGGCACACAATAGCTATCATGTTAATGTTTGCAGTATTTATTGCAGTGGTAGTTGTTACCATAATTACAAAAACACTTCATTTTGCTATGGCTATATTTACTATTGCGTTCTTTGTATTGATTGGCTATTTGCTTTATTTATCAATACGCTTTTTAAGAAGTTTTTTCCGTTAGAAAGGGAAAAAATGTTCATAGGTTTAAATGTAGGAACACAATATCTTGTTCAAAAGGTAATACATTTTGTTATGCAGCTATTTGTATTTTTAGCTATCCCGTTTATATGTTATCTTTTAACAAAAAAGAAAAACCATGGAGGATTTCTAAAGTATATTGGACTAACTAAAGCATCGGAGAAATCATATAGTTCAGCTCTTGGAATTACTGGAATTGCTTATCTTTTTACAATCTGCTATTTTATTGTTCTAAAATTTAATGGTGGAATGGTAATAAGTCCATTACAGCAAACATACGAAATCAGTTCTCCTATTACCTTTGCTTTTACTTCTTTACTGTTCGGATTAAATGCAGGTGTTTGTGAAGAAATTCTCTTTCGAGGGTTTATTGGAAAAAGGTTAATTCAAACTCTTGGATTTAAGTGGGGAAACCTAATTCAAGCAATTATCTTTGTCTTTCCTCACTTTACTACATTTGGGATAACACCAACATTTGAAGTAATTGTTGGCGTAATAAATGCTGGTGTTATGGGATGGACATTTGGATATATCATGCACAAAAAATCAAAGGGTAGTATTTTGCCGTCTATTGTAGTACACACATTGGTAGACATTATTGCTATCCCCATAAGTTTATTTTTATTATAATTGTCCTTTATGCAGCCTTCACAACGGTAATAAAAAAAACCGTTGTTTGGCGGCAAAGTTTTATGCGCCTAACAGAATATAAGCGACCTAACGGCGGTTTTGAAATAACAATCAAAGCCGCTGTTTTCTTTTTCAAAAATGAGAATATGGAGGGTGTGTTAAAGTTACACTTTTTCGAGGATATGGCGGTATCAAGGAGGTATCGCCATGTTCTTTTTTGTGTACCACTCCCCACCTAATAATTTCTGTTCATTAAAAAAAGCCTATGCCAAACAACGGGGTATTCCGGCTATATAGATGAACTCACTAATCATCTACATACCGTTGTTATTTCTTGTGTGTCTGTCTGCATTTTGCAGACGGGCGCATTTTCTTTTCCTCAAAAGTTTTTTCAAAAAATCTTCAAACCATTTGGCATAGTTTCGCCGAGTGGAACAGAGGGTTACGAAAGGGGAAGTCATCACCCGCTTTCGCGGTTGCGAAAGGAGGTGAAACCATGAATGAGCCTATTCGTACCCAGTGGCAAACCCGTTGTGCTTTTAACGGTTACTGCAAGCGAGCTTTACAAAATGAAATGCTTGTAGCCAATAGGGACATAAAGCGTCGGCAGCGGCGTGAAGTCACTTTCTCTGACTTGACACCACAGGAGGAACAGCAGCTTTGTACTTACGACCAGTATTTTGTAAATGTCGAAGCTGAAAAATCTTTTGTTGTGGCGGGAAAGGAAATTACTGCAAAGCTGCTTGCCGAAGCCCTGCACTCCCTGCCGGACGAAAAGCGCGAAGCCGTCCTACTGTACTACTTCTTTGATATGAGTGATGTGGAAATTGCAAAGCTCCACAACATTCCGAGAAGTACCGTACAGTACAGGAGGACAAGCTCTTTTGAACTGTTAAAACGCTATTTGGAGGAGCGAGCCTATGACGAAACCAACTGGTAACACCGAACAAGATGAACGCGGCTTACTGCCTTACCCGGTAATTGTAGCCGCAACAAAGGGTGACCCGGAAGCCATGAAGATTGTCGTGCAGCATTATGAAAGCTACATATCGTATCTGTCTATGCGGAAATTCTACGACGAGCGCGGCAATACCTATTATGGCATAGACGAGGACATACGCGACCGCTTGCGTTCACATCTTATGCGGGCTGTTCTGCAATTTAGAGTCTAAGAGGATATACGGGCAGCGTCCCCCTTTCCGCTGCCCGTAATTCTCAATTTTTAGTACCTTGACAAAGAAAACGGCGCAAGATAACGGCGGCGCAGCATAGGGCAAATCGGATACGTTCCTTTTGCGCCGAGCCATACGGCGGGTGCGCCATGACGCTATCCGGGTGAGGTTATCCCCACCCGGACAGCTGAGCGACCAACACCGCGCCGGAAAGCAAGTGTAGCGGCTTGCGGGCGACGACACGCATACCATGACGCAGTAGGGAAAGCAGACCCGCCGAAAGCAAAGGAAGCCGAGCCGAAAAAAGCAAAGGGCAAGGCGAAGAAAAAAAGCACTGATTTAGAGCTTTGACGGGCGTATCTCTTTACTGCTTTTTATGGCGGCTTATATCTGCCCGTCGAGTTAGGGCGGCAAATGGGCGGCAAAACAGATTTTTTTACCGCTGCCACAGGAACGGGCAAAGCCGCAGAAACATAGTGTTTATGCGGCTTTGCGGCGTTTCTGGTATTCATTTTTTGCGGTGTGGTGAGCAGATTATTCTACTATTTTTTATAGTGTACCAGCTCCAGTAAAATTTGTCAAGAAAAATTAGAACATGAGTTTGACTTTTCCCCCGCGCTGATGTATAATGACCGCAAAGGGAGGTGCGGCCATGGACCGGGTGATTTTTCACTGCGATTTGAACAGCTTTTACGCCTCGGTGGAACTGCTGTCCCACCCGGAGCTGCGGCACCGTCCGGTGGCGGTGTGCGGCGACCCCAACAGCCGCCACGGGATCATTCTTGCCAAAAACGAGCCCGCCAAGGCCTTCCAGGTCAAGACAGCGGAGACCATCTGGCAGGCCAAGAAAAAGTGCCCCGACCTGGTCCTCCTCCCCGCCCACCACGGGCTGTATCAGCAGTTTTCCCATAAAGTGAATCTACTTTACCAGGACTACACCGACCTGGTCGAGCCCTTCGGCATTGACGAGAGCTGGCTGGACCTCACCGGCACCCTCCATCTCTTTGGCGGCGACCCCGTCAAGGTGGCCGACCGGCTCCGGGAGGAGGTGCGCGGCCGCTTTGGACTGACCATCTCGGTGGGGGTGTCCTTCAATAAGGTGTTCGCCAAGCTGGGCAGCGACTACAAAAAGCCGGACGCCACCACCGTCATCACCCGGGAAAATTTTCAGAAGCTGGTCTGGCCTCTGCCCGTCACCGATCTGCTCTACGTGGGCCGGGCGGCGTCCCGGACCTTTCAGCAGTTCGGCGTCCGGACCATCGGCGACCTGGCCGCGTTTGACCGGGAGCAGCTGTTTTCCCTCCTGGGAAAAAATGGCGTCCAGCTCCACGACTACGCCAACGGACAGGACCGGACCCCCGTCTCCCCCGCTGGCTGGCGGGCCCCGCCCAAGTCGGTGGGCAACGGGTACACCTTCCCCCAGGACCTCCAGGGCCGGGAGGAGATACGGGAGGGGATCGTCCAGCTCTCCAGTCAGGTCGCCGCCCGCCTGCGCAAGTGCGGCATGAAGTGTCAAGGTGTTTCCCTTGCCATACGGGACCCCAATTTCCAGAACATCAGCCGTCAGACCCGGCTGGATACCCCCACCAGTCTGACCCGGGAGGTGACCCGGGCAGCTATGGACTTGGCTGACAGCTTTTGGAATATGTCCAGCCCGGTGCGGGCCATCACGGTGACGGCCATCTACCTGGTCCCCGCCAGCGAGGTGGGGGCGCAGATGGACCTCTTCTTCCCCGAACGGGAGCTAAAGCGCCAGCGCCTGGAGCGGCTGGAGGACAAGCTGGACGCCATCGAGGCCAAATACCGCCGCAAAAATCCATCGAAAACGGTCTGACGATAAAAAATTTAGCCCTGGCCTGTCCCGTATGAAAGGCCTCCCCCAGGAGATACTGGAAACAGTACGCCGGGCGGGAGGTTTCAGGTATGCAGCACAAAGTAGAGATATGCGGGGTTAACACGTCCAAGCTGAAGGTGCTGAAAAGCAGCGAGACCCAGGCTCTCCTGCTTCGGGCCAAGGCGGGGGACGCTCAGGCCCGGGAGGAGCTGATCGCCGGGAATCTGCGGCTGGTGCTGTCGGTGATTCAGCGGTTCTCCAACCGGGGCGAGAACGCCGACGACCTGTTTCAGGTGGGTTGTATCGGTCTCATCAAGGCCATCGACAACTTCAACACCGACCTGGACGTGAAGTTTTCCACCTACGGAGTCCCCATGATCGTAGGCGAGATCCGCCGCTATCTCCGGGACAACAGCACCATGCGGGTGTCCCGGGCCATGCGGGACACGGCTTACAAGGTCCTCCAGGCCAAGGAGGCCTACATGGCTCAGCACCAGAAGGAGCCCAGCGTGGACGAGATCGCCAAAATTTTGGGCATCAAGCGGGAGGACGTGGTCTTTGCCCTGGACGCCATCCTGGAGCCGGTGTCCCTCTATGAGCCGGTGTACTCCGACAGCGGGGACACGGTGTGCGTCATGGACCAGGTGAAGGACAACAAGAACAACGACGAGATGTGGGTGGAGCGCATCGCCCTCAAGGAGGCGGTGGGCCACCTCACCGACCGGGAGCGGAAAATCCTCTCCATGCGCTTCTTTCAGGGCAAGACCCAGATGGAGGTGTCCGCCGAGATCGGCATCTCCCAGGCCCAGGTCTCCCGGCTGGAGAAAAACGCCCTGCGCCAGATACGCAAGGAGATGTAAAGCGGTACAGCCTGTCAGGCTCTCCCTCGTAGGGGCGGATATTATCCGCCCGCGAATACCGTAGGACCCCCGCACTTGGACGATGCCACGCCGGATGCTGCATTTACGGAATCCCCCAGTCACGGCTTCGCCGTGCCAGCCCCCTTTAGCAAGGGGGGCCTCGTAGGGCGGGACGACCCGGCCCGCCGTTCTCCGGAGGATGGCGCAATTCTTGAGGACGCAACTCTGGAATACGGCGCAACCCCGGAGGACGGCGCGCCGGGGTCGTCGCGCCCTACACATGCGGTCTGCGGGGCCGCATGGGACGGGCGGATGATATCCGCCCCTACAAAACTGAAAACTGCGAAGTAAGCCGCCCTGGAAAGCCTCCAAGGCGGCTTTCTCTCTCCCTCCACCGCCCACCCGGCGGCGCAATGACAATAGTGGTATGAAAAGACCGCCCCAAAAAGGGCGGTCTTATGTCAACCAAGAGCCACGTCCAGGATCATCATAACGAGAAACCCGGCCATAACCCCCAGGGTGCCTGAGTGGCCTCCCTGGGACAGGTTGGCCTCGGGGATAAGCTCCTCCACCACCACATAGAGCATGGCCCCGGCGGCGAAGGACAACAGCCAGGGCAGAACCAGCTGGACCGTCCCGGCCACCAGCACGGTGAGCAGGGCGAACACAGGCTCCACCAGCCCGGATGCGGCCCCGATGAGGAAGGCCTTCCCCTTCCCCATCCCCTCCTGGTACAGAGGCAGGGAGATGGCCGCTCCCTCGGGGAAGTTCTGGATGCCAATCCCGATAGCCAGGGCGGTGGACGCGGTGAGGAGGGCCGTGTCCCTGTTCTGGGCGGCCAGGGCGAAGGACACCCCCACCGCCATTCCCTCCGGGATGTTGTGGAGGGTGACGGCCAGCACCAGCAGGGCAGTCCGGCTGGGCCCGCCCCCCCGGTGGAAGGACTCCGGCCCAAAATGGGGCAGAATCTGGTCCATCAGCAGCAGAAAGCCGATGCCCAGGACGGAGCCTCCGGCGGCGGGGAGCCAGCCCGCCTGCCCCAGCTCCTCCGCCTTCTCGATGGCCGGGATGAGCAGCGACCACATGCTAGCCGCGATCATCACCCCGGCGGCAAAGCCCAGCATGACCCGGTGGAGGGTTTTGGAGTTTTTCTTGCGGAACAAAAAGACTACAGCGGCCCCGGAGGCGGTCATCAGGGCGGTGAAGCCCGTGCCCCCAGCGGCCCAAAGAAGTGCCTGTAACACGATGTATGAATCCTTTCTGGAACACTCGCAGGTGCGCACCTGTACGGTTGCTTCCAGACTAGGCTATGCGCGGAGGAACCATTTTGCCATCCAGTACCCGATAGCCATACAGCCGGGGAAGGTGAGGACCCAGGCCAGGGCGATTCTTCCGGCCACCGCCCGGTCGGGTCGGGACCTCCCGGCGCTCCCCGCCCCCAGCAGGGCGCAGGTGCGGGTGTGGGTGGTGGAGACGGGCAGGCCCAGCAGGGTGGCGCCCAGGAGGCAGGCGATGTTCCCCAGGTCGGCGGCAAGACCCTCCTGGGGGCCCAGGGAGACCATCTCTCGGCCCACCGTGTCGATGATCCTGCGCCCGCCCATCAGGGTGCCCAGGGCCATGAAGAGGGCGCACAGAGCCATCAGCCAAACGGGAATGAGGAAGGTCCCCTCGTCCTCCCTGCCCTGGGCCAGGGCGCTGCCCAAGAGGAACACGCCCAAAAACTTCTGCCCGTCCTGGGCTCCGTGGAGAAAGGCGGTCACCGCCGCCCCGGGGAGCTGCGCCCCATGGAGTGTACGGTCAGACAGCTTTACAGCTTTCAGCCGCCTCAGAGCCCACCGTCCCGCCCCAAACCCGGCGGCGGCGGACAGAACCAGCCCCAGCAGCACCTTGGCCCAGCAGTCCCAGCGGATGCAGGAGAAGGAGCCCTCCAGGGCCACCGCCGCCCCGGAGATGCCGGCCACCAGGGCGTGGCTCTCGCTGGTGGGGATGCCGAAGAGCCAGGCCAGCCCCGCCCACAGGACGATTGCCGTCATGGCGGCGCACAGGGCGGTGAGGGCCTCCCCTGTCCCCCCACCGAAGGAGGCGATGGAGTACACCGTCTCCGCCACCGAGGCGTTCACCGACGTGACGCACAGCACACCCAAAAAGTTGCACACCGCCGCCATCACCACGGCGGTCCGGAACGGGAGGGCCCCCGTCACCACCACCCCGGCAATGGCGTTGGGGGCGTCCGTCCAGCCGTTGACCAGCAGGACGGCCAAAATCAGCAGAACGGTGGAGAGAAGGGCGGGATTTTGGACCATCTGGCCCAGAAAAGACGCAAAAGAAAGGGGCATGGACGACACCTCCATGCCCCAAATTATGCGGCGGTTAGCCGGAATAGCACCTCGTTCAGCTCTGATACAGCCAGGCCTGCAAATGTTCCTCGTCCATGACCTCCAGCCCCGCCTCGTCCAGCAGCCTGGCGGCGACTCCCCAACCGGGGGTGAGGGTGTGGGTAAAGGTACCGTCGTAGACCTCCCCGCAGCCGCAGGAGGGGGACCGTGCCTTCAAAATTGCCACGGTACAGCCGTTCTCCCTGGCGATCTCCACCGCCCGCTCCGCCCCGGCCCGGTAGGCAGCGGTGACATCCTGGCCGTCCTCGGTGACCACCCGGCCGTCGGGCTGGAGCTCCGCAGGGCTCCGGGGGACATCCAGTCCCCCCAGCACCTCGGGACAGACGGGAATCAGGTTGTGCCCCGCCCGGTGCAGTTCGATGATCTGACGGTCCAGGCGGCTCTGCCCGTCGTACCGGCAGGGCTCCCCCAAAAAGCAGTGGCTGACTAAGATGTTCATGTATGTCCCTCCTACGAAAAGCGGCCCGCCGGTGGGCGGGCCGTCCTTGGTCTGTTCAGTGGGTCAGGTAGTATCTGACCAGGGTCTGGAGCAGCTCGTCCCGGTCCGCCTTGCGGATGAGGGCACGGGCGTTGTTGTGGTTGGTGATATAGGTGGGGTCCTCGGACAGGATATAGCCCACGATCTGATTGATGGGGTTATAGCCTTTCTCCTGCAGGGCCTGATACACCGTGGTCAGGATGGCCTTGATCTCCATGTCCCGCTGGTCACCCAGACTGAACTTTCTGGTGTAGTCCATATCTCCCATATTCACACCTCCCAAATTATATATCTGTGACTAGTCTACTCCAAAACTCCGGGGATGTAAAGACCTTTCGGGAAATTTAATAGAAATGAAATAATTTATTTCTCCGTCATGGCCGCCGCCGCCACCTGGAGCAGGGCCGACAGCATAGCCGCCGCAAAGACATACTGCACCCCCCAGGCCTTCCAGATCATACCCATGACGGGGGAGGCGATAATAGCCATCACATGGTCCACGCTCAGTCCCACCGACAGGGTCCGGGTGACCTCGCTGGGGTCCAGGGCGATGGAGCGCATCATGTAGGAGTGGACCATGTTGAACTGCTCAAAGAGAACGCAGAGCACATAGGCCCCGTAGACCAGCCAGGTCAGCGGGTCTCTCAGGCCGAAGGTCCCCCCTGCCAGCATCCCGGCCAGCCAGCCCATCACCGAGAAGCTGACGGCGATGTACAGCGCCTCCAGCAGCAGCATCTTCTTCACACCCAGCCTGTCCAGCATCCTGCCGATGACAGGGGCCAGCCAGGTCCCCGCCAGGTGGACCACGATGGTGAGCAGGGCCACGGTGTCCGCCCCCTGCCCCAGCAGGTTGATGATGACCCAGGGGGCAAAGACGATCTTAATCCGCTTCTGACAGCCATTGGCCAGGGTGACCATGTAGTAGGGCATGTACCGCTTGCGGAAGAGGAGCTTGTGGTTTTTAACCCCCTCCCCCCGGGGCATAGAGCGGACCATCATGACCAGCAGTACGATGGCCGCCGCCGTCGTCACCGCGCCCAGGGCGAAGGGCAGGATGGTCCCAGCTTCAAAGCTGAACAGGCCCGTCCGGAAGCCGAGGAAGACCAGCACCGCCGCCACCATGGAGAACAGGGTGTTGACCCCCTTGAACTTTCCCAGGGTCTCCCCCACCTTCCCCTTCTCGGCCAGGTCCATGGAGATGGCGTCGTTGAGGGGCATGAACAGGTGCATACCCAGCGAGTGGATGAACAGGAAGACCAGCATGGTCCCGTAGCCGGGGGACATCCAGCCCATGACGATCAGCCCCACCAGTACTAGGGCCTGAGCCACCACCGACATCCACAGGTTGCCCATAAAGCCCAGCGCCGCCACCAGCACCATGCACAGGATGCCGGGACTCTCCCGGGGAATCTCGATGAACCCCCGCTGGACAGAATCGATGTGAAAGACCTCGTTGAAGTAGTTGGAAAAAATGTTGCTCCCCAGCCCGTTGGCCAGAGCGGTGAGGGCCAGCACCGCCGCAAAAAGGCGGACCGCCTGTTGGCGTTTTTGTTGGGTCATAATATGTTTTTTCTCTCCCGATGGTTTATTTGTAGGGGCCGACGACCTCGGCGGCCTGTCGCCTTCGTAGGGACGCTTCACGAAGCGTCCGCCCCGCCTGTCTTGTACTGCCCTGTGGATACGGACGCATCATGATGCGTCCCTACAGCGTATCCTCCTCCGCCCGGTCCAGAGCCTCCTCCACGTCGAAGGGGGGAGTGTCCTCCATGGCTGCGGAAGCCGGAGCGGGAGGAGCTGCGGGCGGGTCGCCGGGGGTGGTAATGCCCTGGCGGTACTTCATCTCCTGCCACTGCTCCTTGGTGACCAGCAGCTGCCGGGGCTTGGAGCCCTCGAAGGGGCCCACGATGCCCTTCTCCTCCAGCTGGTCCACCAGCCGGGCGGCACGGGCATAGCCCAGCTTCAGCCGCCGCTGGAGCATGGACACCGAGGCCTGTCCCGTCTCCACCACCACCTCGGCGGCGGCGTCGATGAGCTCGTCAAACTCGCTGTCCACGTCCTCGGGAGCGGAGCCGCCCACACCCTTGGAGCCCTTGTCCTTCTCGGCGGCGTTGTGCTCGATCTCCTCCATGACAGCGTTGTCGTACTGAGCCGCGCCGCTGTTCTGCTTGACAAAATTCACCACAGCGGCCACTTCCGGGTCGGAGATGAAGCAGCCCTGAACACGGGTGGGCTTGCCGGAGCCCAGAGGGGCGAAGAGCATATCTCCTCTGCCCACCAGCTTCTCCGCACCCTGGGTGTCCAGAATAATCCGGGACTCCATGGCGGAGGCCACGGCGAAGGCGATTCTGGACGGAATATTTGCTTTCATCAGGCCGGTGATCACGTCGGCGGAGGGCCGCTGAGTGGCGATCACCAGGTGCATTCCGGCGGCGCGGCCCATCTGGGCCACCCGGCAGATGGACTCCTCCACCTCCTTGGCGGCTACCAGCATCAGGTCGGCCAGCTCGTCGATGAGGACCACGATGGCGGGCATCTTGTCCACGCCCTCGGTGCGGGCGGCGTAGGCGTTGTACTCCTCCAGCTTGCGCACCCCCACCTCGGAGAAGGTGCGGTAGCGCTTCATCATCTCGGTGACCGCCCACTGGAGGGCTCCCGCCGCCTTCTTGGGGTCGGTGACCACGGGGATGAGCAGATGGGGAATGCCGTTGTAAATGCCCAGCTCCACCATTTTGGGGTCCACCATGATGAGGCGGACCTCCTCCGGGGTGGCCTTGTAGAGCAGAGAGGTGATGATGGTGTTGGTACACACCGACTTGCCCGAGCCGGTGGTACCGGCAATGAGCAGGTGGGGCAGCTTGCCGATGTCGCCAATGATGGCCTGTCCGCTGATGTCCTTGCCCACGGCGAAGGAGGTCTTGGACTTGCTGCCTGTAAAGCTGGTGGAGCCGATAACCTCGTGGATGCTCACCGGGGAGACCACCTTGTTGGGCACCTCGATGCCCACCACGGAGATTTTGTCCGGAATGGGAGCGATGCGCACACCGGTGGCCCCCAGGGCCAGGGCGATGTCGTCGGCCAGGTTGGTCAGCTTGTTCAGCTTGACCCCCTGCTCCAGGGCCAGCTCATACCGGGTGACCGACGGCCCCCGGACCACGTTGATGATGTTGGCGTCGATGCCGAAGGAGTGGATGGTGTCCCCCAGCCGCTGGCGGTTGGCGTTCAGCTCGCCCAGGGCCTCCCCTCCGATCTCTCCCCCATTTTCCCGCAGGAGGGACAGGGGCGGGTACTGATAGGGCGGCGTCTCCTGGCTCATGGTCTGCTGAATCTCCTGCTCCAGCTGAGCGGCCTCGCTGGCCGCCTCCTTGGCGGTCACCTTCTCCATCGCCGGCGCGGGAGCCGCCGGAGCCGGAGACGGCGTGGAGGGCATCCGCACCACAGGCGGGGTCGGCGGCAGAGGAGGCAGCGGGGCCTCCGGCGGCGCTGTGTAAGGACGGGGATGGTCCATCCGTTCCTCCGGCGCCGTCTCCACGGCCTGGACAGTGAATGCCTCCTCCCGCTCCTCGGGGACGGTCTCCGTCACTGCGGGGAGACTCCCAGGGTGGGAGATGGGCTCCGGCTTGGAGATGGCGGGGAAATCCGGGTCGTGCCGCGTGCCCTGCTCCACTGCGGGCTGGGGCGCGGGAGGCGCGGCCTCCTGTACCGGCGTCTCCTGGGGCCGCAGAAGCTGGTCGGGGGAGGGAACCCGGGACTGACGGTTGAAAAAGCCCTTCTTTTTCCGCTCCGCCGCCGGAGGCTCCCGGCCGGCCAGGGGGCCGTCGTCCACGGGGATGTCGATGGAAGAACGGGAGGCGTTTCGGCCCGCTGGGGCCGGAAGGGGCGCGGGGCGCTCCTCATACCGGGGCTCCCGCTTCCGCTCGGGCTTCCGGGCGCTCTCCCGCTCCCGGCGGGGGGCGGGCTCGGGCTCCGGCTCGTACTCATACCGGGGGCGGCTGAAAATCCAGTCGGCCACGTCCCGGAGAGTGCGGTTGAAAGCGGTCAGCCCCATCAGCAGTCCGGCCAGCAGGGCCACAATGGCCGCGCCGAACTTGGTGAACAGGGAGATCATCCCCTGGGCCAGAACGCCGCCCAGCCCGCCGCCGGACTGGGTCAGCTTTCCGCTCTCCACCAGCAGGCCCCACAGCTGACTGTTCCACTCCAGAGGCTGGGCCAGCAGGGCGTGGAAGAAGCAGGAAAAGACCAGGGGCAGCAGCAGGGCGCAGACCACCCGCAGCCGCACCGGCCGTCCCCGGTGGAACATGAGGATATAGCTGCTCAGCAGCAGAGCGGGGGGCATCAGCCAGAACCCATAGCCCAGCAGGCCCTTGATCAGGCCGCAGAACAGGTCGATGAAGATGGCCTCCATATTGAAGTAGCCAAAGCTGGAAAAGATAGCCAGCAGCAGGCAGACTACCGCCCCGATCTCCCGGCGGTAGGGCTGTCTGGGCGGCGGGGCCTGCCGCCCTTTCGAGGAGCTCTTCCCCTTGGAGGAGGGCGCGGTCCGCCGTCCCCCGCTGTTGGAGGAGCGCCCCCCGCTGGATGCGGCCCGGCTCCCCCCTGTTTTCTTCTGTGTCGCCATTATGTAAACTTCCTTTCAGTTGCAGACAAAGCTATACCGCCGGGACAAAGGTCCAGTCCATAAAGATCAGCAGCAGCGCCAGCGCGCCCGCCCCCCAGCAGTAGAAGGCGAAGGCCCCGAAGCGGCCCTTGTCGGCCAGCAGCTTCACCAGCTGGATGGAGAAATAGCCCACCACCGCGGCGATGACCATGCCAAGCAGATATTTGGGCAGGTTTTCCTGGGGAATCCCCCCCTCCAGCTCCATCACGTCCAGCACCTTCAGCAGGGTGGCCCCCAGCACGGCGGGCAGGGACATGAGGAAGGAGTACCGCACGGCAAATTTTCGGTCAAAGCCCCGGACCATCCCGGCGGAAATGGTACAGCCGGAGCGGGACAGCCCTGGCACTGTGGCAACACCCTGTGCGACGCCCACCAGAAGCACGTCCAGAAGGGTGGCGCTGCGCACCGTCTTATGCCCCTTGGCCATCTGGTCGGAGAGAAACAGGATGCAGCCCGTCACCAGCAGGGCGCAGGCGACGAAAACGGGGTTGCTCCCCAGGGCCTCCACCTTGTCCTGAATGGGCAGTACCAGAAACAGGGGCAGGGTGCCCACAATGATCAGCAGCACCATCCGCCGGGCCTCCGGCGGGTTGCCCCGGTAGGTCCTGCGGGAGAACAGGTCGATGAAGAAGCTGAAAAACTCCAAAATCATCTCCCAGATGTCCTGCCAGTAGACCACGCACACCGCCAGCAGGGTGGCGAAGTGGAGCAGGACGTTAAACAGCTGGTCGGGCTCGGGCATCCCGAAAAAGTGCTGAAACAGAGTCAGGTGGCCTGAGCTGGAGATGGGCAGAAATTCGGCCACGCCCTGAACAAAGCCCAGGACGGCGGACATGAAGTAGGACAAGATGATGTACCTCCCAAAGGGGCAAAAAGCCCATAAAATCAGTAAATATTATATTAACACAGACCGGAGGAAAATTCCAGTGTTTTTATTCTGGCGTTGTGTCAAGTAAAAAGACGGGGTTTCCCCCGCCTTTTCAGCGTTTTTTCTCCTCGATCATCCCATACAGGCACTCCAGGGCGTCGGACAGACCGCCGATCTGGTCGATGAGGCCCAGCTCCACCGCCTCCTCGCCGTAGATGACGCTGCCCACGTCAGCGGCCAGCTCACCCGTTTGGAGCATCAGCTTTGTAAAGGCTTCCCGCTTCACACGGCTGTTGGCGGTGACGAACTGCAAAATGCGCTCCTGAATACGCTCGAAGTAGTAGAAGGTCTGGGGCACGCCGATGACCAGGCCGTTGAGCCGGACCGGGTGAATGGTCATAGCTGCCGACGGGGCGATAAAGGACCTCTGCGCCGACACCGCCAGGGGCACGCCGATAGAGTGGCTCCCCCCCAGCACCAGGGATACGGTGGGCTTGGACATGGAGGCGATTACCTCCGAAATTGCCAGCCCGGCCTCCACGTCTCCCCCGCCGTTGTTCAGCAGAATCAGCAGACCGTCTACCTCTCTGCTCCCCTCGATGGTAGCCAGAAGGGGCAGGACATGCTCATATTTGGTGCTCTTGCTGGTGGGCGGCAGCAGCTGGTGCCCCTCGATCTGCCCCACAATGGTCAGCACATAGACCGTCCCCCGGTCCGTGCGGATTAGCGACGACCCCAGGTCCTCAATTGAATTTTCGGAAATTTGCTCCTGTTCCTCGTCCATAAGACAGCGCCTCCTTTTGTGTAGGGGCGGGTATTACCCGCCCGTTCTATCGACACGCAGCCGCAATCCCGCGGGCGGATGATATCCGCCCCTACAGTTTGGCATTAGGATGTGCAGAACAGCGGATTTTAGCCGCTCTACTTTTCGTACATAAAAAGGGCCTGCCAAATGGCAGGCCCTTTCCCTTTACAGCGCTTCAAATACCGCCTTCATACCTTTAAAGGTCATATAGCAGTCCAGCTTGCCCACCGTCTCGAAGGGGGCGTGCATGGACAGGACGGGAACGCCGGCGTCCAGGGTGTCGATGTCCCGCTCGGCCATATAGGCGGCCACGGTGCCGCCGCCTCCGGCGTCCACCTTGCCCAGCTCGGCCATCTGCCAGACCACGTTGGCACTGTCCAGCACCCGGCGCACCCGGGCCACCACCTCGGCGGAGGCGTCGGAGGCCCCCGACTTGCCCCGGGCTCCGGTGTACTTACACAGGCCCATGCCGTAGTTGACAAAGGCGCTGTTGCGCTTCTCATACACGTCGGCAAAGTTGGGGTCGTAGGCGGCGGTCACGTCGGCGGACAGGCAGAAGGACTTCTCATAGCAGGCCCGCAGGGGGACGCTCTGAGCCTCGCACAGGTCGGTCATAAAGGTGTCGAAGGCGGCGGACTTCATGCCGGTGACCCCCTCGGAGCCGATCTCCTCCTTGTCGGCCAGCATACACACGGCGGTGTACTCGGGGGCGGACAGCTGGAGGATAGCGGCCAGACAGGCGTAGGCGCACACCCGGTCGTCGTGGCCGTAGGCCCCGATGAGGGAGCGGTCAAAGCCGATGTCGCTGGCGTTGAACGCGGGGACGGCGGACAGCTCGGCGGAGATAAAGTCCTCCTCAATAATGCCGTACTTCCGATTCAGCAGCTCCAGAGCGGTCAGCTTCACCCGGTCCTTGCCCTCGTCGTCCGCCAGGGGGCGGCTGCCCACCAGGATGTTCAGGCTCTCAGCCGGGATGGCCTCCCCCAGCGGCTTTTTGGACTGCTCCACCCCCAGATGGGGCAGCAGGTCGTCAATGGTGAACAGGGGGTCGCCCTCCCCGTTCCCGATGGACACCCGGATGGTCTGGCCGCTCTTGAGGGCCACAACGCCGTGGAGCTCCAGGGGGATGGTCACCCACTGATACTTCCGCAGACCGCCGTAGTAGTGGGTCTTCAAGAAGGCCAGCTCCTCCGCCTCATAGAGGGGGTTCTGCTTCAAATCCAGCCGGGGGGAGTCGATGTGGGCCGCGCCGATGTTGGCCCCCTCAGACAGGGGCTTCCGGCCAATGACGGCAAGTGTAATCGCTTTACCCCGGTTGACCCGGTACACCTTGTCCCCGGCTTTCAGGGCGGTCCCCCGGACGTAGGGCCGGAACCCGGCGTTCTCCGCCAGGGCAATGGTCCGGTCCACACACTCCCGCTCGGTCTTGCCTGCGTCCAGGAACTGCTTGTAGCCGGTGCAGTAGGCCTCCATAGCCTCCAGCTCGCCGGAGACCAGCCGGTCATAGCCGTTCTTCTTCTCATAGAGCAGCGCTTTGCGCAGCTGCTCTCCCCTGCTCTGTTCCTTCAATTCGTCGCTCACGATAAAGCCTCCTTTAAAAATTTCCGCACCTTTTGGGAAAATTCCTCCGGTGTGGAGCAGTCATTTACTAAAGTATAGTCACAATTTTGGGAAAAATACTCATCCGGCTTTTGCGCCCTGACCCGAGCCCAAGCGTAGTCCTGAGAAATGCCCTCCCGGGCCATGATGCGCTTCACCCGCACCTCTGGCGGGGCCAGGACGGCCACCGTCAGTTGACATAACTCTCTCAGCGGGCACTCCAGCAAGGCGATGGCGTCCACCGCCGCCAGGACCTTCCCCTGGGCCCGGTGGGCCTGGAGCAGCTCCTGGGTGCGCTCCACCACCGCCCTCCAGGCGATGGCGTTGAGGGCCTCCAGCTTCCCGGCGTCCCCAAAGACGATGGCCCCCAGACGCTTCCGGTCGATGGGGCCCGTCCCCTCTCGAAGGGGCCCAAACTCCTTCTCCAGAGCCTCCTGTAAGGCGGAATCACCTTCCAGCAGCTGATGGTACACCTCGTCGCAGTCGATGACTCCGCCCCCCAGGTTTTCCACCTCCCGGAGCAGGGTGGTCTTCCCCGCTCCGGTGGGGCCGGTGATGCCCAGGACGGTCATTTGCTCAGCCACGCCAGGGCCTCTTCCTCGGTGGCCCAGAAGCCCGTCTGACTCCCCTTGTTGCTCTCATAGATGAAGTCCTTCAGGGGCTCGCTGGTGTAGTGGGAAAAGTCCCCCACAATGGCCAGCCGCATCTGATAGTTGGTAAATTTCTGCAAGACCTCCCCCGCCAGCCCGGAGGACAGGCGGAAAAAGGACTCGTCCAGCTGCTCCTTGCGCAAAATCACGGCGGAACAGCCCGTCTCATATCGTACGGAGGCCAGCAGCTCCACGGCGGAGGAGCCGTCCCGGATCAGGACCTCCTCGGCGCGCACCAGGGCTGCCTCCCCTTTTTGTTCAAATTTCATTGTTTCCTCCTAAAATTTCAATCATTACGCTTCAATAATATGGAAGCCAGCCGCCTTGCTCAGGCGGTTGACCACGGCCAGGCCCATGCCGCCGGTGCCGGGGCACTGGGCCCAAATGTGCTTCACTCCGCTGCCGTCCATAGCCCGCAGGGCGCGGAAGAGGCGGCGGGCGTGCTCAAAGCTGTCCAGCGTCCCCCCCAGGGCCTCCACCGGATGATTTTCAAACCAGTGGGCAAACTCGTTGAAGCAGATCACACCCTCCCAGTAGCTGTCGGAGATGTGGTCCAGGATATACTGCGCACTGCGGGCCGGTTCCCCCTTGACCACGGTGACCGGCGCTTTGGGGGCGTAGTGGCGGTATTTCATGCCGGGGGCCCGGGGGGTCTCCCCCTCCTTCATGGGGCGGGTGACGGCCGGGTCCAGCTCGATCTCCCCCAGCACATCCCGCAGCTCCTCCAGGGGGACGCCGCCGGGGCGCAGGAGCCGGGGCGGCTGGCAGGTCAGGTCCACAATGGTGGACTCCACCCCCACCTGACAGCTGCCGCCGTCCAGAATGGCGTCGATTTTCCCCTCCATGTCGTCCAGCATGTGCTGTGCGGTGGTGGGGCTGGGCTTTCCCGAGGTATTCCCCGAGGGCGCGGCGACGGGGGTCCCCGCCGTCCGGATGATGGCCCGGCACATGGCGTGGGCGGGGCACCGCATCCCCACCGTGTCCAGCCCGGCGGTCACCGCGTCGGGCACCACCGGCTTCCGCCGCAGGATCATAGTCAGCGGTCCGGGCCAGAACCGCTCCGCCAGCCGCCAGGCCGACGGGGGGATCTCCTGGCAGTAGTCCTCCAGCCAGGAAGCGTCCGGGATGTGCAGAATTAGCGGGTTGTCCTGGGGCCTTCCCTTGGCCTGGAAGATGTTCTGAACCGCCAGCGGATTCAGCCCGTTGGCCCCCAGGCCGTACACCGTCTCGGTGGGGATGCCCACCAGGCCGCCCGACCGGAGAATGACAGCCGCTTTTTCAATTTCGTTTGGTCCGAGAAGCTGCGTGTTCATGCCAGTATCAACTCCACCAGTTCCCGGGCGGTCTCCGCGATGAAGTCCGCCCCCTCCTCTTCCAGCTCCCGCCGGGTCCGGAAGCCCCACAGCACGCCGCAGCTGGTGAGGCCCCCATTTTTCGCGGTGCGGATATCCACACTGCTGTCCCCCACGAAGAGGGTGTCATCCGCCGCCGCCCCCAGCTCCCCCATCAGCCGGTGCAGCAGGGTGGGGTCGGGCTTGACGGGCACGCCGGGCAGCGCCCCCTGAACGGCGTGGAACACCCCGGGGTAGTACCGCTCCACCACCGGGAAGGCCGCGTCGTGGGGCTTGTTGGACAGGACAGCCAGGGTCAGCCCCGCCTCCCGCAGCTGACGGACCGCCTTGGGCATCCCGGGATAGGCCGTCGTCTTGTCCTCCTTGTGGGCGTTGTACCGCTCTGTAAATTCCTCCAGCGTCACCCGCCGCAGCTCCTCGGTGATCTCCACCTCCGGCGGGACCACCCGCTCCAACAGCTTGGGCGCGCCGTTGCCTACAAAATATTTGTACTCCTCCACCCTGTGGGCGGGCCAGCCGTGTTGGGCGCACACCCAGTTAACGGCGGCGGCCAGGTCCTCCAGCGTGTTCAGGAGGGTGCCGTCCAGGTCGAAAATGACATTTTTATACATATATCAAGCTCCCTTTGTAGGGCGTGACCACTGGGCACGCCGTTCCCCGGAAATCACCGGAATACGGCGGTGCGCCGAGGCCGCCGCGCCCCATGAGAATTATTCATACACCCCGATCTCCATACAGCCGATCTCCACGGTGGTGTCCCGGGGAAATTCCGCCCGCTGGAGGTAGGCCTTCACCGCCACCTGGGCGTGCTTGGGGTTGGCTCGCTCGTCCTCCAGGTCCAGGTCGATCCGCCCGGCCTCGCCGCCGCAGACGGAGCCCAAATCCTCCAGCACCTCGTTCAGCTCCCCCACCACGTCGTTCAGGGTCTTGCCCTCGGGGAGGGCATGATAGTGAATATACATTTCCATGTTGATATGCTTCCTTTCCTAAATATATTAAAATGCTCCGTCATGTAGGGCAAGGGCTCTGCCCTTGCCTAAACCAATTTGCCTTTGGGTGAGGCAAGGGCAGAGCCCTTGCCCTACAAAACGGAACCCGCGCACGTCAGTTTACCCCTGCTCTTTCAACAGCTCCGCCTGATGGTCGGCGGCCAGGGCGTCAATGATCTCGTCCAGGGCGCCGTCCATCACCTGATCTATTTTATACAGCGTCAGGCCGATACGGTGATCAGTGACCCGTCCCTGGGGGAAGTTGTAGGTTCGGATGCGCTCGTTGCGCATACCGGAGCCCACCTGACTGCGCCGCTGGGCGGTATATTCGCCCAAAATTTTCTCCTGCTCCTCCTCATACAGCCGGGAGGCCAGGAGCCGCATGGCCTTGTCCCGGTTCTGGAACTGACTGCGCTCCTGCTGGCACTCCACCACCGTGCCGGTGGGCTTGTGGATAAGCCGCACGGCGGAGGAGGTCTTGTTGACGTGCTGTCCCCCCGCCCCGGAGGAGCGGAACACCTGCATCTCGATGTCCGCCGGGTCGAGCCGGACATCCGCCGTCTCCATCTCGGGCAGGACGGCCACCGTCACCGTGGAGGTGTGGACCCGCCCGCCGGACTCGGTCTCCGGCACCCGCTGGACCCGGTGGACGCCGCTCTCGAACTTGAACCGGGACCAGGCCCCGTCCCCCTCCACTGTAAAGACGATTTCCTTTACTCCGCCCAGCTCCGTTTCGCTGGAGGAGTCCACCTCCGCCCGCCAGCCCCTGGACTCGGCGTACATGGAGTACATTCGGAACAGGGAGTGGGCGAACAGCGCCGCCTCCTCCCCGCCCACGCCGGCCCGGATCTCCACGATGACGTTTTTGCCGTCGTTGGGGTCCCGGGGCAGCAGAAGAATTTGCAGCTCCCGCTCCAGCCGGGGCAGCTCCTCCAGCGCCGCGTGGAGCTCCTCCTGGGCCAGCTCCTTCAGCTCCGGGTCGGACATCATCTCCTCCGCCTGAGCCTTGGCGTCCAGCGTCCGCCGGTAGGTCCGAAAGACCTCCACCAGCGGCTGGAGCTCCGACTGCTCCTTGTTCAGCTTGGCCACCAGCTCCGGGTCGTTATACGTCTCCGACGCCCCCAGCCGGGCCTCGATCTGTGAATATTTCGCCTCAATGGCGTTCAGCTTGTCCAGCATGGACAGCCCTCCTCGCTCGCTCTCTCGTCCCCGCCGCAGCGGGCCAAGGCCCCCTTGCTAAAGGGGGCTGGCACCGCCGTCAGGCGGTGACTGGGGGATTCCGTTCGAACGAAGTCCCCGGTGGAATCCCCCCGCCACTTCGTGGCCCTCCCCCCTTTGGCAAGGGGGGCTTTTGGTGCCCTCTAAGGCGTATCCGTTCGACCGGCAAGATAATCCAAACTTACGCCGCCAAAATCGGCAATACGTGCAAAAATCGTCACCTGTGGCTCCCGTTTGCCGTACTCATAATCTTGATAAGTTCGGGAAGATACACCAATCTCTTTCGCAAAAGCAGCTTGAGACATTCCCATGCCCTTGCGGACCTTGATCAACCGCTCAGAAAAAACAGACATTTTTCTTACACCCTCTTGACATCGTCAGATCTGACGTGTATTATATAGATGCGTCAGATTCGACGCAAGCCATCATTTTGGGAGGTGCTACCTATGGAACCTTTATTTGAAGCTCTCTACATCTACGCCGCAGAAAAGCGGTGCGGCTCTTTTCTGCCGGAAGACCGCGCCGAACAGTTCAGGCAGGAAAACAAGGTGCGCCGCGCCGTGGAGGAACTGACAGACAAGGGATGCGAGGATTTAGCCCGGCAGATGGAGGACAGCCTGACCTCCCTGTCCTGGCTGAGCCAGCGCCGGTTTTTCCGGGCGGGGCTGTCCATTGGCCTGGAGCTGAGCCGCCTGTGATTACCGGTCAAATACGAAGGATTTTGCCAAGGCCAGAGGCTCCCGGATGTACATTTTCAGGCGCGAGGGCACGTGGCTGGAGGGCGCGGCCAAGGTAGAGATATTTTCAAACCCCGCCCGTCCGGCCAGCATTCTGGCCCGTGTAAGGTGGAAGCCGTTGGACACAATGAGCACGCCGTCCCCAAGGTTCACCCCCGCCTCCTTCAAATGCTTGGCACTGTAGGTCATGTTCTGAAAGGTGTTGTGGGACAGGCTCTCCTGAATGATTTGCTCCGGGGCGACGCCCTTCTGGACCAGGTAAGCGGCCATAGCCTCGGCCTCGCTGGTGGGCTCCTCCGGACCCTGGCCGCCGGACACTACCACAGTCATGCCCGGGTGGTCCTCCAGATATTCCAGCGCCTTATCCAGCCGGTCCTGGAGCAGAACCGACGGCCCCCAGGGCTTCACCTGACAGCCCAGCACCACCATAACCTGGGGGTCCCCCTGGACCGCGTCGTGGGAGCCGCTCAGCACCAGGCCGAGCAGTCCCCCGAACACCAGCGCCCCCAGAAGGACCAGAGCCAGGAGCACCTTCACAGCGGGGTTCAGCCGTTTTCCCTTGTAGCTTGCCAGCTCGATCTTAGACCTTCCATCGCTCATCCCCGCGCCTCCTCCAAATCAGCCGCCAGTTTTTCCCACTTCGCATAGAGGTGGGCCAGCTCGTCTTCCAAGGCCTCCCGCTGCTGGTAGAGCTCCTGGAGCTTCAAATAGTCCGCCGCGGCCTCCTGAATGGCAAGCTCCAAATCATACATTTTCTCCTCAGCGGAGGCCACCGCCCGCTCGGCGGCGTTGACCTCTTTTTCCAGGTTTTTGGTGCCGCCTGGGCGCTTGGGCTTTTCCTTTTTCTCCGGGGGCGCGTCTTTCACCGTCGGCGCGCCGGGGTCGGCCAGCTTTCCCCGCTCCTTGGCGGACAGATATTCCTGATAGGTACCCTTGAAATCGGTGATTTTGCCCTCCTCCAGCATCCAGATGCGGGTGGCGAAGCGGTCGATGAAGTACCGGTCGTGGGAGACGAAGAGCAGGTTGCCCTCGTACTCCTCCACCGCCTCCTCAATCCACTCCCGGCTCTGGATGTCCAGGTGGTTGGTGGGCTCGTCCAGGATGAGCAGGTTGATCTTGCTGTCCATGAGCATACACAGCCTCAGCCGGGACTGCTCCCCGCCGGACAGGGCGGACACCGGCTTGAACACGTCCTCCCCCCGGAATTTGAAGGAGGCCAGCCGGTTCCGGGCGGTCTGAGCGGTGCAGTCCAGGTCGTAGAGCATGGTGTCCACCAGGGTGCGCTCCGGGTGGTCGAAGTGGATAATCTGCGGCAGGTATCCCACCTTTACAGTGGGCCCCCGTCTAAGCTTCCCGCCGTCCGGCTCCTCCTCGCCCATGATGATCTTGATGAGGGTGGATTTGCCGGTTCCGTTGTCCCCCAGCAGGGCGATGCGCTCGCCCCCCTCCACCTCCAGATTCACGTCCGCGAACAGCTTCCGCTCCCCGAAGGCCTTTTCCAGACTCTTGATGGACAGCACCTCGTCCCCCCGGAACTCCCGCTCCCCGAAGCGGACCGCCATCTTCCGGTCCTTCCTGGGCTTGTCCGTCTGACGGATGCGCTCAATGCGCTTCTCCATGGACTGGGCCCGCTTGAAAATTTTGTCGTTGCCCGAGTAGGCCCAGATACGCAGCTGCTCCGCCGCCTGCTCCAGCTGTTGAATCTTGGCCTGCTCCTTCTCATACTGACGCAGCTTCTCCTCGTACCGCCGCTCCTTTTCCACGGCATAAAAGCTGTAATTTCCGGAGTAAAACTCCGCTTTCCCCTCCTGAATCTCCACCACCCGCCGGACCACCTTGTCCAGAAAGTAGCGGTCGTGGGAGACGGCCAGGACGGTGCCCTTGAATTTTTCCAAATATTCCTCCAGCCACTCGGTGGCCCGCAGGTCCAGGTGGTTGGTGGGCTCGTCCAGAAGGAGGATGTCGGTGTCCTCCAGGATGAGCCGGGCCAGATTGACCCGGGTCTTCTCCCCGCCGGACAGCTTGTCGAAGGGCCGCTCCCGCATTTCCTGGGGAATGGACAGGCCGTTGCACACCTTATTTTTATTGGTGTCAGTCTCATAGCCGCCCCCGGCCTGGAAAGCGGCGGACAGCTTGTCGTATCTGGACAGTAAAGCGGGATCGCTTTCCCCCTCGGCCATCCGCTGAGACAGGGCTCCCATCTCCTCCTCCATCTGCCGGAGGGGCGCGAAGGCGGTGTCCAGCACGTCCTCCACGGTGTAGCCCGCCGGATAGACGGGAATCTGGGAGATCAGCCCCATCCGCTTGTTGGGGGCCACTACAATGTCCCCCTCGTCGGGGTGGACCTCCCCTGTCAGGATACGCAGAAAGGTGGTCTTGCCGCAGCCGTTGGGGCCCAGCAGACCGACCCGCTCCCCAGCGTCCACCTGAAAGGTGAGCCCGTCCAATATTTTTTTGCCGACCTCGAACTCCTTCACAAGGCCGGATACTGATATATCAATCATGGTTTGGGTCCTCGCTTGTTTTTCATCTTATTCTATGGTACAATTTCCTCATCTCACATCAGAAATGAGGTCTTTTTATGGAAGCCATCCGCTGGGAAAACAGCGCCCTCTATCTCCTGGACCAGACCCGTCTGCCCGCTGAGGAACGCTGGCTGCGGTACACCGAGTACCGGGCCGTCGCCCGGGCCATCCGAAGCATGGTGGTCCGGGGCGCGCCCGCCATCGGGATCACGGCGGCCTATGCCATGGTGCTAGCCGCTCAGGAGAATGCCTGTAAAGGAGATTTCCCTGCCGCTATGTCTCAGGCCAAGGCGGTCCTTGCCGCCAGCCGTCCCACGGCGGTGAACCTGTTCTGGACCCTAGACCGTATGGAGCGGTGCTGGCAGACCGCCGGCCCCGACCTGCCCCGCCTGGAGGAGGAGGCCCGGACCATCCACCGGGAGGACATCCAGATGAACGAGGCCATGGGCAAGGCGGGGGCGGAGCTGGTCCCGGAGGGGGCCCGCATCCTCACCCACTGCAACGCCGGAGCCCTGGCTACCGGGGGCTACGGGACGGCCCTGGGGGTCATCCGCGCAGCCCACGCCCAGGGGAAGGTGTCCATGGTCTACGCCGACGAGACCCGCCCCCTGCTCCAGGGCGCCCGGCTCACCGCCTGCGAGCTGGATAAGGACCAGATCCCCGTCACCCTGATCTGCGACGATATGGCCGGCTATCTCATGTCCCAAGGCAAGGTGGACCTGGTGGTGGTGGGCTGTGACCGAATGGCCGCCAACGGGGATTTTGCCAACAAAATCGGCACCTACTCCCTGGCCGTCCTGGCCAAACACCACGGCATCCCCTTCTACACCGCCCTGCCCTCCTCCACCATCGACCTGAGCATCCCCGACGGCTCCCACATCCCGGTGGAACAGCGGGACGGCCAGGAGGTGGCCTGCTTCGCCGGGGTCCAGACCGGACCTCTCGGCGTACAGACCTGGAATCCCGCCTTTGACGTGACCCCCCACGGCCTGCTCACCGCCGTCATCACCGAGCGGGGCGTCCTCCGCCCGCCCTTCGACCTGGCCGAAGGTCAGGCAGAGGCTTGAGGTCTACCCCTCCGCCGTCAGCTCCAGCAGCTGGGCGGTGAGCTCCTCCAGCTTCATGCCCCGGGAGGCCTTGACCAGGATGGTACAGTCAGGGCAAAGGACCTGGGGCAGAGCGGCTTTGGCCTCCTCCCGGTCCTGACATTGAATCACTTGGGGAACGCCGGCGTCCCGGGCGCCCTGGGCGATGTGCTCCGCCAGCTGGCCCACGGCCACCAGGCAGTCCACCCGGACCTCGCCCAGGTACTCCCCTACGCCGGTGTGGAGGGCGGGCGCGAAGGGCCCCAGTTCCAGCATGTCGCCCAGAATCGCCACCTTGCGGCTGCCCTGACTGTCGGCCAGCACGCTCACCGCCGCCCGCATGGACTGGGGATTGGCGTTATAGGTGTCGTCCAGAATGGTGATGCCCTCCCCGCGATGGAGGATGTTCATCCGCATCCGGGTGGGCACAAACTGGCCGATGCCCTTTTCGATCTGGTCGGGGGTGAGGCCGAACCGCTCCCCCACCGCGGCGGCGATCAGGGCGGGATAGATCATGTGCTCCCCCAGAGCGGGGACCTTGACCTCCCGGTCCATGCCCGGGGTGATGAGGCGGCAGTGGATGTGGCTGACGCCGTCGCCGCCGGTGACCTGGGCCCGGCAGCCGCACCCCTCCCCCTGGCCGCAGAAGATGGCCGGGACGGGCGTGTTCCCCCGGAGGGTGCTGAGCAGGGCGTCGTCCCCGTTGAGGACCACCGCGCCGCCGGGCTGGATGTGGGGCAGCATCTCGCACTTGGCCTTTAGAATGTTCTCCCGGCTGCCCAGGCGCTCAATATGGGCGTCGCCGATGTTGGTGATAACCCCCACGTCGGGCCGGACTGCGCTGGCCAGATAGTCAATCTCCCCCGGCCGGTCCATCCCCATCTCCAGCACGGCGATCTCGTGCTCCCGGGTCAGCTCCAGCAGGGTCAGGGGCAGGCCGATGGTGTTGTTGCGGTTGCCCTCGGTTTTGAGCACCTTATACTTCATACCCAAAACCGCCGCCAGCATATCCTTGGCGGTGGTCTTGCCTACACTGCCCGTCACCCCCACGAAGGGGATGTCAAACCGGCCCCGGTACCACGAGGCCAGGTCCCGGAGGGCCCGCTGGGTGTCGGCTACCTTGACATAAAATTTATCCGGTAAAAACCCCTCCCGCTCCCGGGCGGTAAGACAGCCTGCGGCCCCGCCCTCCAGGGCGGAGTCAATATAGGCGTGTCCGTCGAACCGCGCTCCGGTGAGGGGGATGAACAGGGAGCCGGGGTGGATGGACCGGCTGTCGGTGTCCACCCGGAGGATGGGCGCGGACAGGTCGTCAAAGTCCCCCAACAGCCTTCCCCCCACCGCCTCCAGAAGCTGAGCCAGTGTGATGCTTTCCATTTACAGTCCCTCCTTGCGGGCCTCCAGGGATTTTTGGATAATGGTGTCGCACAGGTTTCCATAGTCGATCCCCGCCGCCGCCGCCTCCTGGGGCACCAGGCTGGTGGGGGTCATGCCGGGCAGTGTGTTGATCTCCAGGAAGTAGGGCGTGCCGTCGCTGGTGACGATGAAGTCCGCCCTTGCGTAGACCGACAGGCCCAGCGTCTGGAAGACCGTCAGCGCGGCGCGGCCCACCGCCTTCTCCCACTCCGCCGGGATGCGGGCGGGACAGACCTCGCTGGCCGCGCCGGGCTGGTATTTGTTGGCATAATCATAAAATCCGCTCTTGGGGATGATCTCAATGGAGGGCAGAGCCTTGCCGTCCAGCACCGCCACCTGAATCTCCCGGCCCTGGATGTACTGCTCGATGACGGTCCGCCCCCCCAGCTTGGCGCTCTCCTCCAGGGCCTGTTTCAGTTCCGCCTTGTTTTTGGCGATGTACACCCCGATGGAGGAGCCGCTGGAAATGGGCTTCACCACCACAGGCGGCTTGATACGGCCCATCAGCTCCTCAATGCTGTCCTCGGTGACGGCGACCGTCTCCCACTGGGGGGTCTTCACCTTCCCGGCCACCAGCTGCTTAGTCAGGTCCTTATCCATAGCCAGGGCCGAGCCCAGACAGCCCGAGCCGGTGTAGGGCACCCCCAGCAGGTCCAGAGCGGCCTGGATGCGGCCGTCCTCGCCGCATGCGCCGTGGAGGGCCAGATAGACCACGTCGGCCTCGGCGCAGGTCTCGAACACGCCGGGCCCGATGGCGGACTTGCCGTCCCCGCCCCGCCGGGCTTTGACCTCCTCCAGGTTGGGGGCCTCCCGGGCCACCCGCTTGAAGGAGTCGGGCACAGGGGCGGCGTACAGCGCCCTTCCGGAGGCGGCCCCGTCCAGTCCGAAAAACAAATCCATCAGCGCGACCTGGTGCCCCCGCTTCCGCAGCGCCTCGCACACCATGGCGCCGGAGGACAGGGACACGTTCCGTTCCGGGCTCAATCCGCCCGCCAACACTAAAATTCTCATACGATGGCTCCCCTTTATGGCTATTTTGTCAGTAATAAAGTATTCTAACACATCTCCCGCTGATACTCAACCCGGACATGAAATTTTTTCTGCCCCGGTCAGGGCTTGCACCGCCCGCAGGGCTCATAGCCCTCCAGCACCGCCTGGAGGCGGGCGTAAAACTCTACCCGCTTCCCCGCCTGGATGTTCTTGGCCGAGGCGCAGTCGGGCAGGTGGAACTTTTTGGTCCCGCTGTTGCCTATGTAGATCTGTAAAGTGGGATTGCCTGTCGGGTTGGTGGCGGTGTCCGCCTCCTTCTCCGTGGTGAAGGTGACCGTATTCCCGTCGCTGCGGGCGATCACATGGCCCTGCATATCGGTGCGGTAGACCTCCGCCCCCAGGTCCCGGTAGCGGCTGAGCACCTCGTCGGAGGGGTGGCCGTAGCTGTTCCCCTCCCCCACCGGGATCACCACATCCTGGGGCATGACCTCCCGGAGGAACTGATAGCTGCTGGAGGTATCGCTGCCGTGGTGGCCCGCCTTCAGGACGGTGGCCTTCAAATTGGCCCCCGCCTCAATCAGGTCCCGCTCCGGCCCGGTCTCCATGTCGCCGGTAAAGAGGAAAGAGGTCCTGCCGTAGTCGATCCGCAGAACGATAGAGGTGTCGTTGGTCTCATCATATTCCCGCACCGGCCCCAAAATCTCCACCTGGGCGCTCCCCAGAGTGAATTTGTCGCCCGGCTCAGGGACTGTCAAGGTCTTTCCCTGTTCACCCAGATACCGCACCATATCCCAAAATACCTTGGAGCTGTACTCGGTCACCGGACACAGCGCCACATCCACCGCGGCGTAGTTCAGCGCGCCGGACAGCCCGCCGATGTGGTCCTCATGGGCGTGGCTGACCACCATGTAGTCCAGGCGCTTGGCCCCATGCCGCTCCAGGTAGGCGTACACCAGGTCGGAGTCCTCGGCGTTGCCGCCGTCAATGAGCATATAGTGCCCGTCGCAGATCACCAGGGCGGCGTCCGCCTGACCCACGTCGATAAAGTGGACCTCCAGGCCCTCACCCTCCGGCAGCGGCCCGGCCTGCTCCAGCCTGCTGTACAGCACATAGGCCGTGGCCAGGAACAGCATGATAAACAGGAAGGTCAGCGCCCAGCTGGATTTCTGCCGCTTTTGTTGTCTCTTTCCACTCACGTTAGCTCACTCCTCCAGTTCCTCCGGCAGCGGACGGCGGCGGTGCTCCACCGGCCCCCACTCAGGCAGGGGCAGCCGCTGCATCGCTCCAAAGGCCCGGGCTTTAAGCCCCGGATACCGGCCCTGGAGCTCATAGACAAGCTCCTTGATCTCCTGCCGCTTGGTGTTCCCGTCGGCGGGACAGCGGTTTTCCACCACAGGCAGTTCCAGCCGCCGGGCGGTATTCCGAATCAGGCTCTCCCCGCAGTACAGCAGGGGGCGAATCTGGGTGATGCCCGTCCGGTCCAGCCAGGTGACCGGCTGAAAACAGGACAGCCGGCCCTCGAAGATCAGGGACATAAAAAAGGTCTCCACCGCGTCGTCGTAGTGGTGGCCCAAAGCAATTTTCGAGATGCCCCGCTCCCCTAGAGCGGCGTGCAGCGCCCCCCGGCGCATCTTGGCGCACATGGAGCAGGGATTTTTCTCCTTCCGCAGGTCAAAGATGATGTGCTGAATCTCGCTGGTCAAAATGGTATAGGGCACCTCCAGCTCCCGGCACAAGCCCTCAATGGGGGAAAAGTCCAGCGGCTCAATGCCGTCTGCGTGGCCCATGTCCAGGGTAAAGGCCTCCACCGTAAAGGGAATGGGGTAAAACTCCCGCAGCTTGGCCAGGGCCATCAGCAGCATCAGAGAGTCCTTCCCTCCCGATACCCCCACCGCCACCCGGTCGCCGGGGCTTATCATATTGTAGTCCTCCACACACCGGCGTGTGAGGGAGAGAATCTTGTTCATGGGACATCCTCCTTACGCAGCAGGCCTATTTTACCATAAATATCCGCGCCTCCGCAAGTTAAAATTAAAAATCCGACGCGAGATATCGAAAGAAAACAAGAGATATCAAGAGAATTTTCGAGATATAAAAGATTTTATAAAAATTTATTCCAAAACCCGTTGACACCCCGCCGCCCCCGTACTATAATACAACACGCTCCGCTTGTACGTCACTTGGGGCAAAATGTTTGTAACAGAGCATTTTTCAGATAAATGTAAAGGAAATTGGAGGTTTTACCTATGTCCACGTTCATGGCCAAAAAGGGCAGCATCGAGCGCAAGTGGTACGTCATCGACGCCGCCGGCAAGCCCATGGGCAAGACCGCTGTCATCGCCGCCGATCTGCTGCGGGGCAAGCGCAAGCCCGAGTTCACTCCCAACGCCGACTGCGGCGACTTTGTCATCATCATCAACGCCGAGAAGGCGGTGCTCACCGGCAAGAAGCTGGACCAGAAGTACTACCGCACCCACTCCGGCTGGGTGGGCGGCCTGAAGGAGACCAAGTACCGCACCCTGATGCAGACCAAGCCCGAGCTGGCGATGCAGCTGGCCGTCAAGGGCATGATGCCCAAGAACACCCTTTCCCGGGAGTCCCTGACCCGTCTGCACATCTACCGCGCCGGCGAGCACAACCACGCCGCCCAGAAGCCCGAGCTTTGGGACGCTGAGTAAGGAGGATTTTGAACATGTATAAGAGCAAAAAGCCCTATTTTTATGGCACTGGCCGGCGGAAGTCCTCCGTGGCCCGCGTCCATCTGTTTGAGAACGGCACCGGCGCTATCACCATCAACGGCCGTGACATTGACGACTATTTCGGCCTGGAGACCCTGAAGCTGATCGTCCGTCAGCCCCTGGTCACCACCAACCAGGTGGGCAAGGTTGACATCGTGGCTACCGTCACCGGCGGCGGCGTCACCGGCCAGGCCGGTGCCATCCGCCACGGCATCGCCCGCGCCCTGCTGCTGGCCAGCGAGGAGAACCGTCCCGCCCTCAAGGCCGCCGGTTTCCTGACCCGCGACCCTCGTATGAAGGAGCGCAAGAAGTACGGCCTCAAGGCTGCCCGCCGCGCCCCCCAGTTCTCCAAGCGCTGATTTTATTGCGAAACCCCGAAGCCGCAAGGGCTTCGGGGTTTTTCTGTCTAGCGAAGTATGACAAAACGAGAGCAAGCAGAACAAGAAAAGTTGGGGTTAAATCGAGGTTAAACCCGTATTTTGAGGTTAAAAATGAGGTTAAGCGCAGCCCTCTTTTTCCAGCAGAATCATCAGGCCACCCGTGCTATACTCCTGCCATAAGGAGAGCGGCTTGATTAGGATTTCATGTCCATCGGGCTTGGCGGGCCTGGATGGGCGCGGGGGCTGTACATGGACAGAAAAGAGCAGAGAGGCCCGGCACGGCCTCCCTGCTTAAAATGGAATATGCCCCTGCTCTCCACTCCCGGACGCTCACTTGGCGTCCGGGCTTTCTTTTTTGCGAGAAGCATTCTCCCTCAGTTCCCGCCCACAATTCGGGCAATATTTGGGTTGGTAATAGCCGATTGTCATCCACCCGGTTCCATCAAACCACTTCTCTACCAGTATTGTGGTCTGCCTTCCATCTCCCGAACGGAGGAGCATCCTGAACCCCTTTTCGCATTCTCCAATACCAAAGTAGGATAGGTCATTGTCACTGTTCAGCTCTGGGTCTGCAAATGCGTTATTGCACATCCCACAGACTTTCGTCTCGTTTTCCAATGAGCTTCCCTCCTTCAAATCTCAGTTCCGTCTGGAAGTGTAAATCGGATCTCAACCTGGCAGCCCAAAGCTCCCGCCAGCGCCAGAATATCCTTCTCGGTGAAGTTCCCCCGCGTCATTTTGTTGGATAGGTTCTGCCGAGTCTGCCCGGAGGCTTCAGCGATATCCCCCATCGTTTTGTTCTGACGCTTCATAATCAGCCGTATCTTTTCGGCCACCGTAATGTCCATGGCGTCACCTCCTATTGCTACTGTACACTATTCTATTTCGTTTGTCAAAAGTTTTTTTCAAAATCCACGAAAAAATGTAAAACAGGTATTGACAAACGACACGAATTAGTGTAATATAGGGATTGTAAGGCAGGGGCGGCCAGCCCCTTACGAAAGGAGGGAGGACATGGACGAGATGGCAAACGCCGCCGAGGTCATTGAAAAGCTGGCACGGGAAGCCGAAAGGCTCCAGCTGCTCGAACTGGCCCGAAGCTGCAAGGACCTGGATGAGCTGATTAAAAAGCTCGAAGCAATGACAGCCAACAAGTAAAAAGGGTAGCGGGCCCCCTACCAAGAGAACCGCTACCCAAACCCAAATGGGCGGTGCCGGGAGCCTTACCCCGGCCCGCCTCCATGATAACAGAGTAAGGCAGAAAAATCAAGGAGGCAATCGATTATGATGATCGAGGAATTTGAGAAGCGCACCGGCTTCTACCCCACGCAGGTACAGTACGAGGCCATTGAGCGGGCCTACATGGACTTCGACGGCGACAAGGACGCCTTCTGCAAGGCTTACAAGAAGAACGCCGACGGGATGGCCGAGCGCATCCAGCGCGAGGTCAACATGGCCACCTTCAAAGCGCAGAATGCCCAGGCCGCCGAGCTCACCCGCCGCGACGTCGAAATCGAGCGCCTGAAGAAGGAACTGGAGCGGGAGCAGGAGTGGAAGCCCTACGAGGACACCCACAACATCGCCCAGGCGGATTACGCTGACCTGGCCGAGAGCGTCCCCGGCGGCGCAGCGCGTTACATGACCGATGCCGAGGCCCTGGATTGGGTTTGCGGCGAGTTCGGCTTTGACCGCAGCAAGGTCACGATCCTGTATGAGATTGACGGGTACGAGGTCAACCGGCACCACCAGCTCCGCCGGACCGGGAAGAAAATCGACCGCCGCCCAGTCTACTGCGCCACGGACTACCACTACATCCGGTTCAACGTCGGGCGCAACTGGTGGGAGTGCTGGAACGGCCAGCTCCGCCCCTTCTACGATTGATACGAGGCCCGCCCCGGAGGTCACGAGGGCAGAAAGGATTACCGACATGGCCGAGAGACATGAAACTTTTTACTCCGAGGAGGAGGCCCTTGCTTGTCAGGCACAGCACACAGGCGCTGATATCATCGCCCGCAAGGGACATGGAATGATGCTCAATGGGGAATGGTCGTATGTCATCCCCGAAGACCGCCCTTCTTGGACAGTATATTGGGACGAGGATGTGCTGAACCGCTACTTTTACACCTTCGGCTCCGACCCCGGCTTTCCCTATCAGAACGGCTGGGTGGAGGTCAGGGCCACCTCCAGGGAGGAGGCCGAGCGCAAGTTCCGTGCCCGGTTCCCAGATCGGCCTGGGCATGAGGGCATCATGAACTATGCCTTCTGCTACAACGAGCAGCGGTGGGCTGAAATGGACCCGGAGCACACCTGGCATGGCTGGAAGTGCTTTGAAGTAATCGAGTAAACCCGCAAGGCCGACGGTATAGCCGCCGCTGGTGCAAGTCCAGTGTCAACGCCAATATGAAATTGTAAGAAAACGCCGAAGAAATTTTGTAGTTTTTCGGCGGGGGTGGGTAACAAAATCAGCAGCTGCCTTGCTCAAAAAGAGTGTTCACGATTTGCTGTTTCTGACGCATAAATTCTTTGCGTTCTTTCAGGCGGTAAGACTCACCCTTGATGTTGATAACGGTGCAGTGATGCAGTACACGATCCAGGATGGCGGAGGCGATGGTGACGTCGGCAAAGACCTCGTTCCACTGGGAGAAAGTCTTGTTGGAGGTAAAAACGGTAGACGTTTTTTCATACCGTCTGGCAATGAGCTGGAAAAAGAGATTTGCGCCCTGGATATCCATAGGGAGATAGCCGATTTCGTCAATGATGAGCATCCTGTACTTGGCCAGAACTTTGAGCTTGTCCGGCAGGCGGTTCTCAAAGTGGGCCTTTTTGAGCTGCTCAATAAGCTGGTGGCAGTTGATGTAGTAGGTGGAGAAACGGTGCTGTGCTGCCACCAGGCCCAGGGCGGAGGCCAAATGGGTCTTGCCCACGCCTGGCGGGCCGAGGAAAACCACATTCTCCCCGTTCTCCAGGAAGCGCATGGTGGCCAACTCATCGATTTGGCGTTTATCGATGGAGGGCTGGAAAGAGAAATCGAAGTCGTCCAGGGTCTTCTTAATGGGGAAGCCAGACATCTGGATCTGCTTCTCATAGGCCCGTTTCCGCTTGGATTTGGCTTCTTCTGAGAAAATGTGATCCAAAACCTCCACAATGTTGAGCTTGTCCGCCACCGCCCGTTCCAGGTAGTTGTCCAGAATCTCCAGGGTGTTTTTCATTTTAAGGGCTTCCAGGTTTTCCCTCAGCCTGTCCATAGTAAATTCAGTCATACAGCACCTCGTCATATCTGGATAAATCAGAGGGTTTCAAGGGGAAATCTATCACTTTGCCCTGTTCCAGCAGAATATTTTCTGCATCCATTGTCTGCTTCAACGTAAGCCTTCGGTAATGCTGAGGATTGACAACCATGTCCTTCCTTTGATACGATATTCGGTGCAGAGCGATCTGCTTGCCTTCATAGTAGGCCGCCAGCATACTGTCGAGGGCTACGACTGCCACATCTTTGCCGACATACTCCGCTGGCACGGAGTACTGATTGCCGGCGTAGGAGATGAGGCAGTCTTTTTGTACCCGCCTAAGGTTGATCTTGTCGATGATGTACTCTCTGGAGAGGGGACTCAACCCCTCCTTTTTCAGCCGCTCAAAAGGAACCTCGTTCGTGGTGGCATGAACTTTGCCATTGACCTTATTACACCAAGCCAAGGCTTGTCCATTCAAATCTGCCAGGCTGTTGTACTTGATCCCGACCATGAAGTTGTCCCGCACAAACTGCACCGTCCGCTCCACTTTTCCTTTCGTCTGGCCACGGTAGGGGCGGCACAGGATGGGCTTGAACCCGTAAAATCCCGCAAAGTCCTCAAACTGCCGGTTCAGAGTAGAGTCCTCCTGTTTCAGCAGCCGCTTAATGACCACCTGCTTCATGTTGTCGTACAGGATTTCCTCCGGGTACCCGCCAAAGTACCGGAATGCGTTCTGGTGACACCGAATCAGTGTGTTTGTGCTCATATCCGTTACAAATTCGATGTACCGCATCCGCGAGTACCCCAGTATCATGAGAAAACAGTACAGCTTCTTCCACTTCCCATCCTCGTACACCAGGTGATCCTCGAAGAATCCCCAGTCCATCTGCCCCTGCTTTCCCGGCATCGTCTCAAACCGCACTGTTGCTTTCTCATTCAAGTCCATCTTCCGGCTGCTCACATACGCCTTGACGATGCTGTAGCCTCCGTCGAATCCCATTTCCCGCAGCTTCTCCAGGATCCGCAGCGCCGAATACGGCGCTTCCTCCAGCCACTCGTCCACGATCTGCTTGTACGGATCCATCTTTGTTGGCTTCGGTTCGCTCAATGTGTACTCCGGCTTCTGCGGCGATTCCGCGTACCGCTTTGCCGTCCGCGGGTCCATGTGGTACTTCCGTCCCAGCTCCACATAGCTAAGTCCTTTCTGTCTGTCGCTTCGGATATCCATCCACTGTGCTCCTTTCATTTTCTGACTCCCTTTCCGGGCTCTTTTTCGCCCTATTGGGAGTCTATCTTTTTTTCGCCTCCTCCGCCACAAAACTACATTTTTTCCTCGGCGTTTTTTTACATTTTATCACTGGCGCTGACACCCGTAAAGTGCATGAAACAGGGCGGGTTTATGACGCTGACCTGGAGGATATATCCCAGCGGCAAGAACAGCTTTGGGACGGTGTGCAGAAGATACTGGCCCAGCTTTCCAAACTCTCCTGACCGGACAATCTGCCCCATCTGCGGAGGGAGGAACGGCGTTCTTCGCCGCGCCTTCCTCCGTTTTTTCCTTTTTGACGCTATTTACTTTCGTGCTACAATCGTGTATAATGGTAGCACGAAAGGAAGTGAGAGCATGACACAGTTTGAACAGCTGGACACGATTTTAGAGGGACAGCGCGGTATGCTCCAAACGTCGGAGGCGGTGAAACGGGGGATTCCAAAATCCGTTTTTTACAACTATGTGAAGGAAAAAGAATTGGAACAGGCGGCACATGGGGTTTATGTATCGCCGGATGCCTGGGTCGATGGGATGTACCTGCTCCATTTACGATGCAGCCAGGGGATTTTTTCTCATGAAACGGCGCTGTTTTTCCATGATCTGACCGACCGGGAGCCTTCCCCCTATTCCATTACCGTCAGACGGGGATACAGCACGACCAGATTGAAAGCGGACGGGATTTTGGTCTACACCATAAAACCGGAGCTGCATGACGTCGGAAAGAGTACGGCTCGAACCCCTTTCGGGCATACGGTTCCGGCTTATGATATGGAGCGGACCATCTGCGACCTGCTTCGCTGCCGGAGCAGCATTGAGATGCAGACATTTCAAGGGGCGCTCAAAATGTACGCCCGCAGGAAAGAGAAAAACCTGCGGAGGCTGATGCAGTATGCAGGGCTGTTCCGGGTTGAAAAAATTTTGCGGCAGTATTTGGAGGTGCTATTATGATAAAGACAGCAAGGCAGCTGAAAGATTTGATCCGCAATCTCGCAAAGGAGAAATCGGCGGACGCACAGATTTTGATGCGGAACTATATGATGGAGCGTTTCCTGGAACGTATTTCCCTTTCTGAATATCGGGATAACTTTATTTTGAAAGGCGGGATGCTGGTTGCCGCAATGGTAGGGTTGGATGCCCGGTCTACAATGGATTTAGACGCAACCGTCAGAGGAGCCAGCGTGAATGTGGAGGACATTGAAAATCTGATGTCCTCCATCATAGCAGTCCCCATTGAGGACGGAGTGGAGTTCCAGGTGAAAAGCATTTCGGAAATCATGGACGAGGCCGAGTATCCGGGGATTCGGGTCAGCATGGCCACTGTTTTTGACGGAGTGGTGACGCCGCTGAAAATTGATATTTCTACCGGGGATGTGATTACGCCAAGGGCAGTCCGGTACAGCTTCCGGCTTATGCTGGAGGAACGCTCCATTGATATTTGGGCGTACAATCTGGAAACCGTACTTGCGGAAAAGCTGGAAACAATGATTGCCCGGACCATAACAAACACCCGCATGAGGGATTTTTATGACCTCTACATTTTGGAACAGCTTCACAGAAAAACGCTGGATTCCGATATTCTCCGCCACGCGCTCCTTGCTACTGCCCGCAAGCGTGGGACGGAGGGGCATTTGAAAGAGGCGAAGGAAGTGTTTTCCGAAGTAGAAAACAGCCATGCGATGCAGGCGCTTTGGTCCGCTTATCGCAGGAAATTTTCCTATGCGGCTGATCTGGAATGGAACACCGTTATGGGTGCGGTCCACCGTTTGTATGCTCTGACAGAGGACGGTGAGGCGGAATGAAAAAGCGCGGGCATTACTGTAAAATCTGCGGCGAGTGTAAATCAAATGAAAAGTTTTCGGGTAAAATATCTGAAACAATAATGAGGTAAGTTAATGGGGGATGTTCCCCATCAGTTATGAGGGCGTTCTATCCGGTTTATGAAAATGCCAGACACCGTCTGTTAAATTGTCATAGTCCCATTACTGCGGGCTTTTGACGATCTCCAATGAGAACAAGCGCAGCTTTTATGAAAAAGACAGCAAGATATTTGGGGCATTTGTTTTTTGGTGGTTTCGTGGTATAATCGTCCATAGGCAAGGAGGGAGCAAAATTGAATCACGATTTGCAGATTAACCAAAATGCGGCACAGACCTATCATTCTATCCGCAATTCGATTGTTTCCGCGCAGCACCGTTTAAGCGCGGCGGTAAATTCCACTATGGTAATCACCTATTGGGAAATAGGCGAACAAATTTATAAAGCGTGTGGGGAAAATGACCGGGCCGAGTATGGAAAGAAGCTGCTGCAATATTTGTCTGAACAGCTGACTGCTGAATTTGGAAAGGGTTTTAGTGTTCAGGGATTACGCAATATGCGGCAATTTTACTGCACCTTTCCAATTCGCTCCACACTGTGGAGCGAATTGAGCTGGTCCCACTACCGGCTTTTGATGCGTGTGCCAGACGAGCAGGCAAGGACTTTCTATGCGGAAGAATGTGTAAAATCTGCGTGGAGTGTCCGGCAACTGGAACGGCAGATCAACACCATGTACTACCAACGCATTTTAGCGAGTCAGGATAAATCACTTGTAGCAAAAGAAATCCAGTCTACCGAGCCAAAACCGGAATATGAAAAAATTATCAAGGACCCCTATGTGATGGAGTTTTTGCAGATTCAGCCGGACACCCATGTGTATGAGGGCGAATTGGAGCAAGCCCTGATCGACCACCTTCAGCACTTTCTTTTAGAGCTTGGACGCGGTTTTTCATTTGTGGCGCGCCAAAAGCGGTTTACACTGGATGGACAGGACTTTTTCATCGACCTGATTTTTTATAACTATATTCTGAAATGCTTTGTCCTCATAGATTTGAAAATGGGCAAGCTGACCCATCAGGATTTAGGACAAATGCAAATGTATGTGAATTATTATACCCGTGAAATGATGAATGAGGGGGATTCACAGCCGATTGGTATTGTTCTTTGTGCGGACAAAGGAGATTCCATTGTAAAATACACGCTGCCGGAAGATAATCATCAAATATTTGCGTCTAAGTATTTTACTTATTTGCCATCAGAAGAAGAATTGAAACGGGAGCTGAACCTGGACAGCTTTTATAAGCTGGAAGAATCAGATGGGAACCAGTAATAAAGTCTGCCCCGGCTGCGGCAGAAAAATGAAACAGCAGTTTATCGGTTTGCAGCATTGTAAATGCGGGATAAGCTGGAAAAAGGACATCGGATTTTTTGAGCGCACCAGCGATATGATTTTTGCGTTAGAACGCCGGACCATTGGAAAAAAGGTCAAACAAATTCCGGTAATTCGATATAAAAATGGTGAATAAAAAGAAACAAGCGGTCTGCGTATGCAGGCCGTTTTGTTATGAAGGGAGGATTCTATCATGGCAACCACACGCATCATGCCGCTGCACATCGGCAAGGGCCGCACCGAAAGCCAAGCGGTCAGTGACATTATCGACTATGTATCTAACCCGCAAAAGACAGATAACGGCAGGCTCGTCACTGGCTTTGCGTGTGACAGCCGGGTAGCCGACGCCGAGTTTCTGCTGTCAAAACGGGAGTACATTTCCACCACTGGACGGGTACGCGGTGCGGACGATGTACTTGCCTACCATGTCCGGCAGTCCTTTGTCCCCGGCGAGATCACACCGGAAGAAGCCAACCGGCTGGGCGTGGAGTTTGCCAAACGGTTCACCAAGGGCAACCACGCCTTTGTGGTCTGCACCCATATCGACAAATCCCATATCCATAATCACATCATCTGGAACGCGGTCAATGTGAACTGTGACCGGAAATTCCGAAACTTTTGGGGCAGCACCCGCGCGGTCCGGCGGCTGAATGATACCATCTGTGTTGAGAACGGCTATTCCATTGTAGAGAACCCAAAACCGCATGGAAAAAGCTATAACAAGTGGCTGGGGGACCGGGCAAAGCCCTCCCACCGGGAGCAGCTCCGTATGATGATTGACCAGGCATTGGAACAGAAACCGGCAGACTTTGACGGCCTGTTAAAGCTGCTTGCGGAAATGGGCTGTGAAGTGTCGCGCCGGGGACAGGCAATCCGGCTCAAAGCCCCCGGCTGGAAGAATGTTGCCCGCATGGATGGAAAGCTGGGAAAAGGATACAGTGAAGATGAAATACAGGCGGTACTGGCTGGGAAAAAAGAGCATACCCCAAGGAAGAAAGCGGCTGTTCAATCAGAGCCGCCCAAGGTCAATCTTCTGGTGGATATTCAGGCAAAATTGCAGGCCGGAAAAGGCGCTGGCTACGCGCGCTGGGCAAAGGTATTCAATCTGAAACAGATGGCGCAGACAATGAACTATCTCACCGAGCATGGCCTGCTGGAATACGCAGTCTTGGAAGAAAAAGCGGCTGCTGCTACCACCCGCCACAATGAGCTGTCGGCACAGATCAAGGCGGCGGAAACCCGCATGGCAGAGATAGCCGTACTGCGGACCCACATCATCAATTATGTGAAAACCCGCGAGGTCTATGCGGCCTACCGCAAGGCGGGATATTCCAAGAAATTTTTAGCGGAACATGAAGCGGATATTCTGCTCCACAAGGCGGCAAAGCAGGCATTTGACGATTTGGGTATCAAGAAGCTGCCCACCGTCAAGAGCTTGCAGGCCGAGTACGCAACATTGTTGGAAGGAAAGAAAAGCTCTGTATCTGGAAACGGCAGCGTTTCCGGCGCGCTCACCTCATGCTCCACTTTAATCCCCTGCTTCTGTGCGCGGGCCAGGATCGTGGTCAGGACTGCGTTGATGGCCGGATGTGCAACGTATACCATAGCAGGAACCGCCTCCACATCTGACAGCAGGCCGTCCAGATATGTTTCCAGCCTGTCCCATGCCCCAGCCTGGGACAGTTTCTGCATGACGGTGTAATGATTTACAGTTTCATGCCGCATCCTGCGGAGTGATTCATCGCTCTCCTGAACCACCGCAAGCTGTTCCTGGGCCATGCTTTCCCGCGCGGCCAGCACCTGCATCTGTGTTTCCCGCGCCGCCAGAAAGCGAAGCTGGGACAGTACGTTCACCAGAAAACAAAGCAATAACAGAAAGGCGCTCCACCAGTACAGCGGGAGGTCTGGCTGATGCCAGGTGATTTCTGAAACGAGCCACTGCATATAGGGCAGCAGCCCGCCGCCGCACAGCCCCGACAGCAGGCTCGCCGCACCGATTCCGGCGGCGGATAACAAAAGCCCCGGCAGGAACAGGCGGAATACCTGGTTTTCATCCCGGTATTCCAGTACGGCGCACACCACAAGCGCCGCCACAGTCAGATAAAACACTTCCCCCATCCGGGAGCCGACCATGGAGAACGCAGGAACCACCGTCTGAAACCCCGCGACTACAAAATAAGCCAGCCCCGGCAGAATGGCAAAAGGCAGGAACAGCTTCCGCCATTTTTTCATATGCAGCAGCAGAAAGAGCGGCGGGAGGGCGAACAGCGCCGCCCTGGACAGGCAAAGCCACAGCCCATAAATTTCCGGGGGAAGGATATACCCGCCCCGGCTTTGTGCATGGAAATAAAATGCCTGGGTCAGCGCCGCAAAACCAAGCAGCAGAACCGGCCAGTCACAGTGTCCCTCTGTCATCCCAAAGAAAAACAGCCCAAGGACAAGCAGCGACACCACGGCAAAAACGGCTGCCGGGAGTGTGCTTTTCGCCGTATAAGCCCGCTCAGTTTCTCTCGTTACGCCGCTGTCCGTAAGGAACAAAAGCGGGAGCGGCTCCTCTGCTTCCTTTGCTGTTTCCAATGTCACCGTTTTTCCCGCACAGTCTTTCGGCAGCATAAAGACGGCATTGCCCAGCGTTTTCCCGTCCCATGCCTCCATACGGCCTAACATCTCCCCGTCTAAAAACACTTCCGCTTCACCCGTGTGCCTGACTTCCAGCATCGGACGCTACTGGCTCTCCCATTCGGGAAGCGTCACCGCCAGCGTCAGCGCGCCGCCATATTCATAGCCTGCCTCCAGCGTCATCTCGCCGCCATTGACGCTTGCTTCCAGCATGAGCTGTTCCCGGCGTGGAGTAACCTCTGACGCCAAAAGCCCTGTCATTGCCAGCGCACAGATTAGAAATACCGCCCCTGCCAGCCATCGGGGAATTGCCCTTTTCCTTTTCCAAAGCAGCATATTTCCTACCTCCTGCAAATTCTCTGCTATTAGCGTAAAGGGTTAAGCGGCCAGTGTCAAGAACGGAAAACTGCAAAGTAGGTAAAAAAATTGCAAAGTAGGAAAGCCCCCTTGTTATCCGAATCCAATTTTTTGTATGATGTGCAATAGAGAAGTATAGACGGGGACGAACATCTGCCCCATTGCGGAAAGGAGGAGCCGGATTGAGGATCGCACTTTATAATGAAAACCCCGGAGAACTGAAAGCACTGGCAGGGCAGCTTGACCGGTGCGCCAGGGAATACCTGCATTTTGCGGAAATCGTCCCCTATGCCAGACAGGAGGATTTTTGCGGCATGGTGCGGGACGGGCCGGATTTTGACCTGTTTGTGGTGGCGCAGGATGGCACGTTCAGCCTGGAGGTGGTGGAACTGCTGCGGGAGGAACGGCCAAAGGCGCGGATTTTCTGGTTTTCTGACCTGGACTTCGCCCTGCGCGCCTACCGCTACAACGCGGACTGGTTTGGGCGAAAGCCGGTTGCCCTGCCCGCCTTGCAGAAAGCCTTTGGGCAGCTTCTGCGCCGCAGAGGGCAGCTTATGACACAAAACACAAACGCTTTGTGAGCCGCCCGTCCCAAAACCCAAAAGCGCCTGCCCAGGGCGCGGGGTTCATCCAGGCACAGGGAATTGTGAACCATACATTTTTCAAAATATCAGGAGGGCATTTTATGAGAAACAAGTTAAGGAGGCCGTTGGCGTTCCTGCTGTCTGCGGTGATGATTGTCACCATGTCAGGAACTCCGGTTCATGCGGTGGCAGACAGAGGACAGCCGGAAACCGGGCTGTGCGAACACCACGCCGCGCATACGGACGATTGCGGCTATACGGAAGAAACGCCGGGAACGCCATGCGGCCACGAACACACAGAGGACTGCTACACCGAAGTGACCGAGTGCGTCCACGAGCATACGCCGGAATGTTACCCAGAGGAAACAGAGGACAGCGTATCGGACAACGAGGCTACCCCGGCAAATGCAGAGGAACGGGAGCCGGAAAACTGCCCCCATATCTGCGATGGGGAAAGCGGCTGTATTACGGAAAAATTAGACTGCCGGCATGAGCATGACAGCGAGTGCGGCTACACCGAAAGTACGCCGGGAACACCATGCACCTATGTGTGTGAAATCTGCAATCCGCAGGACAGCGGCGAAGCCGACGAGGAACCGGAAACAGGAATCATCAAACAAGAGCATTGCTCTTGTTTGACCCTCTGTACAGAGGGTCAAATCAATCCTGACTGCCCGGTCTGCGGCGCAGAGGATGCCGGCCTGTCGGACTGCAAAGGGAAAGCTGAAAAAGAAGATACAAAACAGCCGGAAGATACCGGCATCTGCAAGCATCATCAGGAACATGACGATGCCTGCGGCTACCAGCCGGAATCGGAGGACAGTGAAGGAAGTCCGTGTACTTATGAGTGCCGTATCTGCCCCATTGAGGACTTGATCGCCGCCCTGCCCGATACGGTGACGGAGGACAACGCGGACGAAGTGCGGGCGCAGCTTGACGAAATCCTCGCACTCTTTTCGGAACTGACCGAGGATGAACAGGAGCAAATCGACCTGTCCCGCGTCTACGAGCTGCAAGGGGCGTTTGACAGTGCCAATGCACCCATACCGCTTGTGAATGGCGATGTCACATTGACTACTGGTAATAAAGAGGTACACGGATACAGCATACCACAACGAAGAGCTAAAATCACTCACAAGATACAGATTTGATAAAGTCCGGGAGCGGGCCAAGCTCAAGCAGTCAGTCTCCCGTCTGGTCTGTATTCTGTTCCCCGAACTGGAAAACCTGGTGCCTTCTCTCCACATGAGCTCCGTCTATGCTCTCTTGGAGGAGTTCCCTGGAGCCAAACAGATTGCAGAATCCAATCTCACTCGGCTCAAATTCCTTTTGGCTGGCGCCTCCAAGGGCAGATACGGGCGGGATGTCGCGGTGGCCATCCGGGACGCAGCCAGAGCTTCCATTGGCTCCATCATGCCCGCCAAGTCCCTGGAACTCCGGCACACCATCCGTCTCATCCGAGAACTGGATGCTGAAATTGCAGACATTGAATCTTCTATCCGGTCCGTCATGGAGGAACTGCGCTCTCCCATTACTACCATCCCCGGTATGGGGCTGCGAATGGGAGCCATGATCCTGGCCGAGGTGGGAGACTTCTCCCGTTTTGATTCTCCCGACAAAGTCCTGGCTTACGCCGGCCTGTCTCCCTCCATCTACCAGTCCGGGCAGCTCAACAACGGCTATGCCCATATGGAGAAGCGGGGCTCCAGATATCTGCGCTTTGCCATTTACAACGCTGCCAAGTACGTCTGCATTTGGGACCCCACCTTTGCCGCCTACCTTGCCAAGAAGCGGGCTGAAGGCAAGCATTACAATGTGGCCTTGTCCCATGCCGCCAAGAAACTGGTACGGCTCATCTACGCAATGGAGAAATCCAGACTTCCTTACCGGCCGGTAACAGCCACGTAGTCCACCCTGGGTCTTCTCACTTTGGCGTCCTCACGGACGTTTGCTTCTTTGCGCTCTTTTTCCGTCTTGTGGTTCCACATACCTTCGTTCTCCTTCAGTTTAGGACTTGACTTTTAATAGTTAGTCTTTCTTTTACGAGCCGTACTCTCAGGACATTTGTCGGTTGCAACAACACATACTGGACATGACCGATTTATAGCCTCCTGCGGCGCAATACCGTCTCAGATATTGCCTCCGCTCTTTACCGAGCTTCGTACATCCCGTATGACACTACGGGTGCACGTCGGAGTGTATCTGGCATCATCGGCCAGTTCCTCATAGCCCTTCCAGATGTGCCGCAGGACAGTTTTTACGAAGCTTTTGGATTTTGTACATAAATGCCGGGTGGGGCACTGGGCACAAATTTTCGGATCGCTGCGGTATTCACGGTATCCATCCCGGTTGGTGGTGCGGTAGGACAGGATGTGGTATTCTGGGCAGATCACGCAGTCATAATATTCATCATAGACGTAAGACCACCAGGGATGTCCACCCTTCATCGTCATGGGCCGCTTGTAGGCTGTAGACAATACCCGGCCATCTCGAAATACCTTTTTGCAGATATGCGGGGTCTTGTAGGCAGCGTCTGCCACCACTGTTTCCACCTCTGGAAACGATTGAATCAATTTGTCGTAAACATCGTCAAACGCCACGCTGTCATGGACATTTCCGGGGGTGACCACTGTTTCCAATACGTAACCGCTCTTGTCACAGGCGGTATGGGCCTCATAAGCGAAGCACCGCTCGTGCTCCCCTTTTTGGAACATTCCACTCTCCGGGTCTGTGGTGGATACCGTTACTGTTTTCTGCTTTTTCGCCGCTTTCTTCCTCCGGGCCTGCTTCTTTTTTGAGGTGTTGTCCTGTTTCTTCCCTCCAGCTTTGGGTGGTTCTTCTTCATCATCCAGTGGCTTTTTTCCATGAGCCTCCCGGTCCGCGTTTACTTCCGCCAGCAGTTCTTCCTGATATCGTTTTGCTGCTGCCGGTACTTCCTGCTTCATTTTCTTCTTCAGATTTGCGCTGGCTTTGATGTGTGTCCCATCTATAAATACCGCCGCCGGGGTCAGTGCTCCCGCACTGCCCGCCTCCTCCAATATCCACTGAAACACCAACTCTATCGTTTCCGGAGTGTACCGGTGCCGGAAGTTGTAGCTCACCGTGGAAAAATGGGGCAGCTCCTCACTCAGCGTGTATCGCAGAAACCACCGGTATGCTACATCTGTCTGCGCTCTGCGCAGCGTTCCCCGCAAAGAGGTATTCCCATCCAAATGCTGCAGCAATACGATTTTGAACAGCACCACTGGGTCGATGCTCCGCCGGCCCTCTTCTTTGCTGTACGACGCCTCCACGATTTTGTACAATTTCTCGAAATCTACCGCTGCATCCACCTGCCGCAATAGATGTTCGGGCGGCACCAGGCTTTCTGTGTCCACCATTTCTATGACCCCTCGCTCATTTTTCCCTCGCTCCAACATTTCCCTCACCCCTTACTCCCTATTTTATCATCTTTACATGAAAAAGTCTACCAAAAGGCAGACTTTTTCGACAGGCTGACCACGGGCATAGCCCGTGGTTTTCATATTCACAAAAAGAGCCGCCTTGCGGTCAATCCCACAAGGCGGCATACTTACTTCTTCCTAATCTGGTCCATCTGCTCCATGGTCTGTCTCAGCTTATCAAACCCAAACATAGCCGCATAAGCCACGAACACGCCCAGAATCACAGCCCCGGCCACCATGTACCAGAGGATGCGGACGCCCATGATCTGGCACGCCGCGAGGAAAGCCGTCAGCGTGACGGCCATCGCCACCACGAACACCAGGATGTTGGTGGGCAGCCTCTCCCAGGTCAGCTTTTTCAGCACCTCCACGATGATGTTCGTCACCACCATGAGGGCCAGCACCGCGGGCAAAACCATGGCCATAGCGGCGTGGATACTGGGAACCATGCTTTCCATCGTTTTTCCTCCTTAAACCTTGCTCAAATACTGCCCGGAGCAGAACCCGGTGTACCGGACGCCCCGATGGGTGACCTGAACGTACAGCCACGCCACACCGCTCACCTCGGTGTAGTAGCCATAGTTCCGCACCCTGGTCCCCTTGGGCAGGACGGCCATGCTGGCCTTCCCCGCCCCAGCTCCGCTGCGGATGTGGAGCCCGCTTCCCGCCGTCACCACGTAGGTCCCGGCCAGGCTCTTGTCCAGCGCCTTGGCGACACCGGCGGCTTTCTTCTCCTCCGTCACACCAGAGGCCGGCACATCCGGCTTGATCTGCCCCTGATAGTCGGGCCGGTAGGCCCCAACAATGTACTTTCTGGCCCGTCTCCGCCGCATGACGGCCCCGCCGTTGGCCTCGTTGTTGGGGGCGGTGTTGCCGTCGATGGTGGTGATGTACGCCCCGTCCCAGCTCTCACAGATACCCACATGGGCGGCGTTGCTCCCACCATTAAAGTTGAAAAAAACCACATCCCCGGGCCTGTAATCCCCCTTGACAGCCTGTCCCTTGTGATAATTTTTCAGCGTGGGGCAGTAAGCCGTTTTCTTCCCGCCGTAAAACAGCGCCAAGGCCCCGGCCTTCCAGAACACCCACCACACGAACACACAGCACCACGGGTTGGGGCTGATCCCGTAGTCGTCGATGTACTTCACCCGGTTGGAGTTGGCCGGGTATTCCTTCACCCCGAGTTCCCCCCGGGCGATCTCCAAAATCTTGTCAGCAGTCATAGTTTTCCTCCTTCCTATCTTCCGGCTCCCCCTCCGAGGGAACCTCCCCGCCCGCTCTGTCCGGCCAGCGGTTGTTCTTGCTCAAATTTTCTACGCCAGATTTCAGGGCATAGACAGCCACCGGGACGATGATCTCCACCAGCGCCACCTTGGACAGCTCCTCGGCGATCTGGGGCTTGTCCAGGTAGGCGAGGATGTAGCTGAACCACACCCAGGCGAAGCCGTTGGCCACGCAGGCCCAGACGAAGCGCTTCATAGTCTCCGGTCTGGCGGTCCCCTTGGCGGCGGCCCGCAGCGCCCGCACCCGCCGGAGCAGATACCAGACCGCCGCCCAGTTGAGGGCAAAGCCAATGCCGACGCCCGCCGCCAGGGTCACAACCAAATTCATAGCCCCAGCCTCCCCAGCAAAAAGCACACCGCGCCGGTGATCACGGCCACCAGAACGGTCTCCATTGCCTTATCCCACCGCTTCCCTGCCTTGCCGGTCAGGTCCCGGACCATGGCGGTCAGATCGTCCAGCTTGCTGTCCACATTCTCCCAGTGGGCGTTCTGGACGGCGTTCTCGGTCTCCAGCGCCCGGATGCGGTCATACATCCCCTCGTGGGTCCTGCCGTGGTTTTTGTTGGCCTCCTCCAGCGCCTCTACACGGGGGAGCATCGGGCAGTTATCGCAGTCGCTCATGGTATCCCTCCTTTACAGCTTCATGATGTAGCACAGGGCGTAATAGGGCGGCATATTTTCGTGTGCTGAACCAGCCCCCGCCGGTTCAGTATCGGATCTATAGCTGCTGTTATAAAACGCGTTTCCATATTCCTCACCGTTGGCGTAACGGATAGACAGCTCGTATTCCCCATATGTTGTACTGGGAGACCAAATCAGCTTCGACGGAGTATAGCCGTGAGTATGTGCGGGCAGTTCATTGCTGCTGAGCGCGACCTTATCCGCGCCACCCCTTGCCCCCACACTGTACCTGCCCCCGGCCCCCAGCACGAACCGGTCCCGCAGGTCGGGGGTCCCGTTCATACCGTCGCACAGCGCCCAGCCGGCGGGGATATTGCTCTGCGCTCCAGACCACATGACAACGACGCCGGCGGGAATCGAGGCTTCCTCAATGGCGTCCGCCGCCGCCGCGGCCACTTGGGCAGACAGCGCCTTGGACCGCTCCGCTGTCATCCGCAGCTGTTCCAAACTGGTCAATTTTTCATTCATTATATCACCTCACAAATATGGCTCCCTCAGAGAGGGGGCAGTCCCCGCCGGAAGGCGGGGACTGCCGCAGGGCACTTACCCAAACACCTCGCTGAGCATCTCAACCACCTCATCGTCGGAGGCAATCTCCAGCCCGGCCAGCTTGGCCTTCTCCTCGTCGGTGTAGTCGTTGGAGCTCAGGCCCTTGCCCTCCTCCTGAACCACGTAGCCGCTCAGGTCCACCTTCCAGTCGCCCACAAGCTCCACCGCGCCGTCCAGGACCATGTACTCGTCGTACTTGTCCCCGTTCTTGCTGCTGGCCTTGGGCACCATGTAGATGAACTGATCCGCCCCGGGGGCGGCGGGGTCGATCTCTTCCAGAGAGGCCACCTTCTTCCGCTGGAGGTGGTCGGCGGCGGCCACGGCGGCGGCGACCTCCGCCTCGGTCTGGAACTTCTGGTCGTTGGTCAGGTCAGAAACCTTGACGGGCACCCGGATGTCCACCGCCTGGCCGATGGCCTCCTGCATCTTGCCGTTGACCTTGATGGCGGTGAATACGCCGGCCTGACCGGGGGTGAAGGAGCTGGCAGACCCGCCGCCCTGCTCCTCGGACCAGTCCGGGTCAAACATTGCCCGTGCCAGGCCCTCGCCCATCTCAATCCGGCCGCTAGGGCCGAACACCTTGGCGGAGAACAAAACTCTTCCGGTCTCCTGGTCCCAGACCGCCTCCACACCGGCCTGGCTGGCGCTGATGTCCGCCGCAATCTGGGACAGCGTAGTCTCGCTGATGTAGCTGCCCACCGTCACGTCATTGACCACGAAGTTGTAGAGGCTGTTCCCCTCGCTGTCGGAGCTCAAGGGGGTCAGCCCGGCCAGCCCCTCCTCGCCCAGCAGAGCGCCCACGGTCTGCTCCAGACCGCCGGCCAGCTCCACCCAGAACCGGGCGGGGGCGGGAGCCTGATACATCGCCCGCTCAATGCTGCTGCTCACCGCTGCCGCGCTGTCCACCCGCCCGGCCAGCGCCGCCACAGAGGCCTTGTCCGCGAAATCCCGATCAATCCGCTCCGCAAGCTGCTTCAGAGCTCTCAGTTTTGTCAATTTCTCTTCGTTGTACATAGTTTCTTCCTCCTAAAATCTTTTGGTTCATTCAAAGGGCCCCGTGAAATATTGATTACCCGCCCTCAACCCCGGGCGTCCTTGACAAATTGTTGCCCATCCGCGTACAACCACGGTATTTGGAGGTATGAATAAAAATCCAACGGCAAAGTGAACTGCACCCCATTTGTCAGACAAGTATGGTATACTTGCAACAAATGGGGTGCAGTTCACCTCAAGGGCCCCAGGGGCCCGCCGGTTATTCAGCTTTCCATATGCCGGCCCAGAAAACCGGCGATAGATTGGGCCAGCTTGTACTCCACCTCTCCACCGGTCAGCTTTTCGGCGGTACCTGCGAAGAGCACACAGCCCAGCACGTCACCTTCGGAAAGGATCGGCGCGGCAGTGGACAGGGCGTACTTGTCGCTGTCGGCGCACAGGGGGATGGTCTCCTCCCCCGGCTTGTACTGATAGACCTGCCGCCCTTCCATCAGCCGCTCCATTTGGGGCGAAACGCTTTTGTCCGCCAGCTCCCGCCGGGGGACGCCCGCCACCGCAATGCAGCTGTCCCGGTCAGTGATGACCGTCACCTGTCCGGTGGTACGGTTCAGCGTCTCACACAGCTGCCCTGCGAAGTCCACCAGCCCGCCCATCAGGGAATACTTTTTAAAAATAACGCCGCCATCCTTATCCGTGTATATCTCCAAAGGATCGCCCTCACGGATACGCATGGTCCGGCGGATCTCCTTTGGAATAACTACCCGACCAAGATCATCGATGCGGCGCACGATACCAGTTGCTTTCATCTATCTCATGCCTCCTGCGGTTTTTTGCTTTGACAGTGGATAGTATCCGCAGGAGCTGGCAGGATATACAGAAATTTGCATGGGGATGTTTTCCAAGCAGTACAACAGCGGCGGCTCGATGCTTTCATCGGTCCGCCGCTGTTCGTTTAAATTTGAATCCGCTCGATGCCGTCCACGGCGGCCTGGACCATCGCCTCGATGTCCAGCCCCTGCTCCGCCGCCTCCAGCTCCTCCAGAGTAGGGCGCAGGCGGGGGTGGCGGGGGGTAAACACGGTACAGCAGTCCTCATAGGGTAAGATGGAGGTGTCATAGGTGCCAATCTTCCGGGAAATTTTTACGATGTCCTCCTTGTCCATCCCCACCACTGGGCGCAGGACGGGCAGATCCACCACCGCGCCGGTGACGGTCATAGCCTCCATAGTCTGGCTGGCCACCTGGCCCAGACATTCGCCGGTGACCAGGGCCTTAGCCCCGCACCGCTGGGCGACCCGCTGAGAAATACGCATCATAAACCGGCGCATGACCAGAGTGAACAGCTCCTGGGGGACCGACCGGCGCAGCTCCTCCTGAATGGCGGTGAAGGGCACCACATGGACGGTGAGCCGCCCGCACCAGGGGGCCAGCAGCCGGGCCAAGTCGATAACCTTCTCCTTGGCCTCGTTGGAGGTGTAAGGGTAAGAGAAAAAGTGGACCATCTCCAGGGCCACGCCCCGCTTGGCGATCATCCAGGAGGCCACCGGGGAGTCGATGCCCCCGGACAGCAGGGACACCGCCCGACCGTTAATTCCCACCGGCAGTCCTCCCGCCCCCGGCTCCGGGTCGGCGTGGACGAAGGCGGCGTAGTCCCGAATCTCCACATGGACGGTGAGCTCCGGGTGGTGAACGTCCACCTTCAAATTGGGGTACAGCTCGTCCAGCTCGCCGCCCACGTACTGGCTGAGCTGGATGGAGGTCATGGGGAAGGTCTTGTCCGCCCGCTTGGTCTCCACCTTGAAGGTGCGGGCGGCGGACAGCCGGTCCCCCAGATACTCCTGAGCGGCGGACAGAATGGCGTCCTTGTCCTTCTCGCAGGCCCGGGCTCGGGACAGTCCCACCACGCCAAACACCTTTGTCAGGGCCTCCCAGGCCCCGTCCATGTCGCAGTCGTCGTTCATGGGCTCCACATAGGTGGTGGACTGGCGGGTGTACACCCGAAACTGGCCCAGATTGTTCAGGCGGCGGTAGATGTTAGCTTGCAGCTTGTCCTCGAAGCTGCGGCGGTTCAGGCCCTTGAGGACCATTTCCCCCAGCTTGAGGAGAATCATTTCGTTCATTGCAATCACCTTGTTCAAAATCTGTAGGGGCGGCCTGTGGCCGCCCGTTCAACCCGTACAGATATGGCGGGCGGCCACAGGCCGCCCCTACATATCCTTTCTCTGCCAGTCCGGAATCGCCTTGGCCTGCTCGTACAGGCGGACATAGCTCTGGTGGCGGGTGGCGGGAATCCCCCCGGACCGTACCGCCGCCAGGACGGCACAGCCCTTCTCCTTCACATGGGCGCAATCCTGAAACTGGCATTTGCCCAGGCAGGGGGCAAATTCCCGGAAGGCGTATTGCAGCTCCTCCTTTCGGGCCAGCTCCAGCTTGTCCACGTCGAAGGAGGAAAAGCCGGGGGTATCCGCCGCCAGCGTCCCTCGGGACAGGCGGAAGAGCTCCACATGGCGGGTGGTGTGCCGGCCCCGGCCCAGCTTATCGCTGACCTCGCCAGTAGCCAGGTTGAAGTCGGCCTCCAGGGCGTTGAGCAGGCTGGACTTCCCTACGCCGGAGTTACCTGTAAAGGCGCATACCTTTCCAGCAATCGCCTGGCGGAGGGCCTCAATCCCCTCCCCTGTCTGGGCGCTCACCCGGAGGGTCTGAAACCCGGCCCGCTCGTAAATGCCGGCCAGGTCCTCCCCCGGCTCCAGGTCGCACTTGTTGACGCACACCAGCGTGTCACAGCCCCGGGCGGCGGCGATGGCGGCCACCCGGTCGATGAGGAAGGGGTCGGTCACCGGCGCCGCCTGGGAGGCTACCACCACCAGCAGGTCAATGTTAGCCACCGCGGGGCGGTAGAACTCATTTTTCCGGGGCAGTATCTCGTCGAGTGCTCCGGAGCCGTCCTCCAGCAAGGTAAACCGGACCCGGTCCCCCACCAGGGGGATAATTTTCGCGTGGCGGTGCTTTCCCCGGGCCCGGCAGGTGGTGACGGACTGGCCGTTGTCCACATAGTAGAAACCGCTGAGGGCTTTTCGGATGATCCCTTCTCCCATCATCCCACCGCTTCGTCGAAGTTCACTGTCTTGGTGCCGCTGGCAATGCCGTCGATATAGATAGCCAGCTCCTTCTCCCCCGATCCGGTGACGGGGAACTCGACGGCGTCCTGCATGGTTGCATCCACGTCGTTGCCGAAGACCTGGGAGCCGTCCATCAGGACCCGCACGTTAACGATCTTATCATACTTGCTCAGGTCGATCCGCACGGTTTTCGTGACGGTCGGTGCCGGAGGCGGGTCGGGGTTGGGCACGTTGGTGGGTCCGCCGGGCTCTGTGGTGGAGGGCGGAGGAACGACCTGCGTACTGGGGTCGGGTCCCAGACTGATAATCAGGTTGACCTCGGTCCCCTCGGTCACCTCGGTGTTGGCCAGGGGGTACTGGCTGACCACCTTGCCCGCCTCTACCGTATCGTCGTGCTCCTGTCTAATCTGCCCCTGCTTCAGCTTATACATATCAATGGTGCTCAGAGCCAAAGACTCAGTCATGTTCACCAGCTCCGGCATGGTGACGGGCTCCGACTTGGGCCCCAGGCTGACCACCATCTGGACCTCGGTGTTTTTGGGCACCTCAATGTCCTTATGGGGGGTGTAGGAGATGATCTTGCCCTCCTCAATGGTGTCGTGGTTGGCATATTCCGGCGGGGCGACGGGCTTCAGCCCATGATCCCGCAGATAGCGGTTGGCCTCCTGATAGGTCATGTCGCTGATGTCGGGCATAATCACAGTCTCCAGCCCGCCGCTGACGGTGACCTTGATCTCAGTCACCGCCTCGGTGACCTCCTTCTCCCCCTCCGGGTCCTGCTTGATGATGGTGCCGGGGTCGGCCTCGTTGGTGACCGTCTCCTCCACCACCACATTGAAGCGGCCCAGAAGGTCCGCGTCGTCCTTGATCTCGTCATAGATCCGGCCCACCAGGTTGGGGACGGGGTAGGTCTCCGCCGGGGCCAGCATTTTGGCGAAAATGGTGTTCCACAGGAACACGCCCATCAGTCCCACAAAGAGCAGTACCGCCACCGCCGCCAGCATCACCGGCCAGACAGGCCCCCGGCGGGGGGGATAGTCGTCCTCGTCCTCATAGTACCGGTCGTCCCGGCGGGGGGCGTACTCGTCCTCGTAGCGGCGGCCGCCCCTGCGGCGCTGATAGGAGGGCTCATCATCGTAGTCATAGGAGCGCCCGCCCCCCTGGCTGTACTCCTCCGGCCTCCTCCGCTCGCCGGAGGGGTAAGGGGGGTATCCCCCGCCCCCAGTGGGGATGGGGCGGATGTGGGTGCGGTCCTCGTCCAGGCCGTCGTCCTCATGGACGGGCTCCGGGGTAAAGTTGAAGTTGATGTTGGGGTTTTTCCGAAATTCCTCCAGGTCGGCCAGCATGTCGTCGGCGGACAGATAGCGGTCGTCGGGATTGTGGGCCATAGCCTTCATGGTGATGGCCTCCAGGGCCTCGGGGATGGAGGGCTCCAGCTCCCGGGGCGACAGGGGGATGGAGTTGATGTGCTGAATCGCCACCGACACAGGGGTGTCCCCCTCGAAGGGCAGGCGGCCGGTGAGCATCTCATAGAGCACCACGCCGGCGGAGTACAGGTCGGAGCGGTTGTCGATGTGGCTCCCCCTGGCCTGCTCCGGTGAGATATAGTGGACCGAGCCCAGGGCCTCCTGGGTCAGGGTGCTGTGTCCCCCGGAGGCCACCCGGGCGATGCCGAAGTCGGCCACCTTCACGCTGCCGTCCCGGAGGACCATGACGTTATGGGGCTTAATGTCCCGGTGGATAATCCCCCGGCTGTGGGCGTGGCCCAGGGCCTTGGTGATTTGGGTAATGAAGTGGAGGGCCTCCCGCCAGTTCAGCTTGTTGCCCTTCTTCTGCATATACTGCTTCAAGGTGATGCCGTCGATGAGCTCCATGACGATATACTCCAGCTCGGAGGAGCGGCTCACGTCATACACCGCCACAATGTTGGGGTGGGACAGCATGGCGACGGCCTGAGACTCGTCGTGGAAGCGGCGGCGGAACTCGGCGTCCTGAGACAGGTCCTCCCGCAGGATCTTGATGGCGACCAGCCGGTTGAGCCGGTGACAGCGGGCCTTGTACACCTTGGCCATCCCGCCGGTGCCAACCAACTCCAGTATCTCATATCGGTTATCGAGTAATTTACCGATGTACTGATCCATGGTAAATATCCTCCTATTCTTAGCGTTTCACCAGCACGACCGTCACGTTGTCCGGCGCGCCCCGGCTCAGGGCGATGTCCAGCAGCCGCTGGCAGCAATGCGCGTCTCTGCCGCCGTGGATCACCTCGTAGAGCATCTCCTGCTCGTTGACCACGTTGCTCAGCCCGTCGCTGCACAGAAGCAGATAGTCCCCCTCGTTCAGGGGCTGACGGAAGCAGTCGGCCATCAGGATAGGCTCCGCCCCCAGGGCCCGGGTAATCAGGTTCTTATGGGGGTGGGTCCGGGCCTGCTCCCGAGTCAGCTCCCCCCGTTCCACCAGGTCCTCCACCAGGGAGTGATCCCGGGTGACCAGCACGATCCCCTCACTGTTGATGTGATAGGCCCGGCTGTCCCCCTCGTTGAGGATCACCGCCTCCGACGGCCCCGCCAGGACGGCCACCATGGTGGTGCCCATCCCGGCGCAGTCCTGGTCCTCCACCGAGCGGCGGAAAACGGCCTGGTTAGCCACGGAGGCCGCGTGTCCCATCCGTTCCTCCTCCGGGCTGTCCGGGTCTCCCTTATCAAAGTGCTCCATGAACAGCTCCACCGCCATCGTGCTGGCGACGTTGCCCGCCCGGGCGCCGCCCATGCCGTCGCAGACCAGGGCAAGCACCCTGTCGTCCTCCAATACTCTCGCGGCGTAGGCGTCCTGATTCTGCTGCCGCACCGCGCCTCGGTCGGTGACTCCCCATACCTGCATAGCGTTCAACCTCGATTCTTGCCGGACCTCCGGCTTTGTTGCATTCAAATTTCTATGTAGACGGCCCGTGGCCGCCCGTACGCGGGGCTCGCCCCTACTCGGAGCCCTGCTTCATCGCCTTGCGGCGCAGCTGGCCGCAGGAGGCGTCGATGTCGCCGCCCAGCCTCCGCCGGACGGTGACCGTCACCCCATGCCCCTCCAGGCGCTTCTGGAAGGCCGCCACCCGGCGGCTGGGCTTCAGGGGGCTCTCCTCCACCTCGTTGAGGGGGATAAGATTCACGTGGGCCGGAGCGCCCTTCAACCGCTTGGCAAGCAGGTCCGCCTGCCAGTCGGCATCGTTCACCCCATCGATCATCGCGTACTCATAGGAGATACGCCGGCCGGTGGTCTCAAAATACCGGCGGCAGGTCTCCATCAGCCGCTCCACGCCGACGCCCTGATTCACCGGCATAATCCGGGACCGAGTCTCGTCATCGGGGGCGTGGAGCGAAACCGATAATGTTAATTGTAACCCATGTTGGGCCAGTTTGTCAATTTTCCGCGTTAAACCGCAGGTGGACAGCGAGATGTGCCGCATCCCGATATTCAGCCCGTCGGGGTGGTTCACCAGGGTCAGGAAGCGCAAAACCGTGTCAAAATTGTCCAAGGGCTCCCCGATTCCCATTAAAACGATGTTGGATATGGGAGCCCCGCTGTCCAGCTGAGTGAAGAGCACCTGATCCGCCATCTCCGCCGGGGTCAGGTCCCGGACCTTCCCGGCGATGGTGGAGGCGCAGAAGGCACAGCCCATACGGCACCCCACCTGACAGGAGATGCACACCGTATTGCCGTGTTGATAGCGCATCAGCACCGACTCCACGCAGTTTCCGTCGGACAGCCGCCACAAGTATTTAATGGTCCCGTCCTCCCGGGATACCTGCTTCCGGGCCACCTGGGGCGGCGTGAGGAGGGCGGTCTCCGCCAGCCTCTGCCGCAGGGCCTTGGACAGGTCGGTCATCTCCTCGAAGGAGGTCACCCCCCGATACAGCCACTTAAACACCTGCTTGGCCCGAAAGGCGGGCTCCCCCTGGTCCTTGAGCCAGGCGGTCAGCTCCTCCAGGGTCATAGATTTTATGTCAACCAAGGGACTCACCCCTCCCTGCGGAATCTGCTGATGAAAAATCCGTCCGTCCCCTGCCGGTGGGGCCAGAGGGTTACCCTCCCGTCCCCCACAAATCCAACCGGCTCAGGGAGTGTAAAGGCCTCCGCCTTGTACTCAGGATGGCATCTTAGAAAATCCTCAACTACCCCTTCATTCTCCCGGCGCAGGAGGGTACAGGTGGAATAGACCAGCAAGCTGTTTGGCTTTACATACCTTGCGGCTGTTGCCAAAATCTCCCGCTGGACCTTGGGCAGGTCCAGCAGCGGCGACCGGTCCTTATATCGGATATCCGGCTTCTTCCGAATGACCCCCAGACCGGAGCAGGGGGCGTCCACCAGCACCCGGTCGAAGGCGTTTTCCCACTCTGGGCGAAACACTTTCCCGTCGGCGGTCATGGGTGTGATATTGCTCAGGCCCAGGCGGTCGGCCCCGGCCTGAATCAGCTTTTTCTTGTGGGGATGGAGGTCGCAGGAGACCACTTCTCCCCTGCCCTCCATACAAATAGCGGCGGCGAAGCTCTTGCCGCCGGGGGCGGCGCAGCAGTCCAGCACCCGCATCCCCGGCCCGGCGGACAGCGCCTCCACGGCCAACCGGCTGGCCGGGTCCTGAATGTAAAACAGCCCCTCCTGAAAGGCGGTCAGCCGCTCCAGATTGCCTGTTTTCTCCAAAATCAGGCAGTCCGCCAGCCAGGGGTGGGGCCGCGCCTGGACCCCCTCCCCCTCCAGCGACTGGAGCAGGTCCTGGACTGTCGTCCGGGTCCGGTTCACCATGGCCGTCATGGGGGCCCGTCCATTGTTGGCGGCGAGCAGCTTTGCCGTCTCCTCACTGCCCAGAGCGGTGAGCAGCTCCCTCACCAGCCACTCCGGGTGGGAGTACACGGTGGACAGATAGCTCACCGGGTCGGTCTGGGGAATGGTGGGCAGGCTTTCCAGATTCCGCTCCAGGTTCCGAAGGATGCCGTTGACCATCCCCGCCGCCCGGGGGTTTTTGCAGTGCTTCCGGGTCAGCTCAACGGAGGCGTTCACCGCCGCGCTGTGGGGGATTCTGTCCAAAAACAGCATCTGATAGGCCCCCAGCCGCAGGGCCTCCACCACCCGGCCCTCCATCCGCTTCAGGGGCAGATTGGAGAAGTGGGACAGGTAGAAGTCCAGCAGCATCCGGTTTTGCAGCACGCCGAAACACAGCTGGGTGGCTAACGCCCCGTCCCGGCTGTCCAGGCCGGCGGAGGCCAGCCGCTTTTTCAAAATAGCGTCCGACCATCCCCCCTGCCGCTGACAGTCGTTCAGCGCCAGCAGCGATACCTCACGGGCGTCCATACTTCTCACCGGCCTTTCTGCTTCTTTTCTTTTGAAAAAGAAAAGAAGCAAAAGAAAACTTTGGAAAAAACTTCGTTTTTTCTCAACACACCTGAATCGGATTCCCCGCCAAATAGGCGGCGGCGGTCATTCTCTTCTTGCCTGGCGCCTGGAGCTCCAGGATGCGCAGAACCTGGCCGTCACCGCAGGCCACGTCGATTCCCCCCCAGTCGGCGGCAATCACAGTGCCGGGGAGGGCGGCGGTATGCTGTTCCACCACCTGGGCCACCCACAGCTTGATGGGCTCGCCGGTGATTGCTGTGGTAGAGGCCCCCGGCCAGGGGTACAGGCCCCGGATCTGGTTAAAAATCTCCTGGGCGCTCCTGTTCCAGTCCACTGGCGACATCGCCTTGGAGAGCATGGGGGCCTGGGTGGCCTGGGCGTGGTCCTGAGGGGTATAGGCGGCTGTCCCGGCCTGAATTTGGGCCGCGGCCTCCACCGCCAGCTCCCCTCCCAGCTGGGCCAGACGGTCATAGAGGGCGGCGGCGTCCTCCGTCTTCCCGATTTTGACCGCCCGCTGGAGGATGATGTCCCCTGCGTCCATATCCCGGACCATGCGCTGAATGGTGACGCCGGTCACCCGCTCCCCATTGAGGATGGCCCAGTTGATGGGCGCGGAGCCCCGGTACTTGGGCAGGAGGGAGGAATGGACATTGACGCACCCCTCGGGGGGCAGGGCAAGAATATCGTCGGGGAGGAAGCGGCCATAGGCCGCCACCACGATCAGCTCCGGCTCCAGCTCCCGCAAAACAGCCAGAGCGGTCCCATCCCGCAGGGTCTCCGGCTGATAGACGGGGATACCGCGGGCCAGGGCGCGGGCCTTCACCGGAGTGGGCTGGAGCTTATTGTGGTGCCGGCCCACCGGCCTGTCCGGCTGGCTGAACACGCCCGCCACCTGATGCCCCGCCTCCGCCAGTCCCTCCAGGGAGGGGACGGCAAATTCGGGGGTGCCCATGAAGACGATTCTCATCTTCTCCGACGCCTCCTTCTTCTCCCCTGGTTCTCCTCCTCGGAGAGGATGGCGTCCATCTCCTCCGAGGTGTAGAGCCGGTCCACGTGCTCGTCGTACATATGGCCCTCCAGGTGCTCCAGCTCGTGGCAGAAGCAGCGGGCGGCAAGGCCGGAGCCCTCGGTCTCAAACCAGCTGCCCTCCCGGTCCTGGGCCCGAACCTTGACCCAGGTGGGCCGCTTCACATAGCCCCACATGCCGGGGATGGACAGACAGCCCTCCAGGCCGTCCTCCTCCCCCTCCTGGGCCACGATCTCCGGGTTGACCAGCTCCACCATCTCGTCGGTATCCGGGTCGGGCACCACGATGACCGCCCGGCGGATGATGCCCACCTGGGGGGCCGCCAGGCCCACGCCGCCGGCCTCGGCCAGCGTCTCCCGCAGGTCGTCCAGCAGATCGGCCAGCTTGCCGTCAAATTTGGTCACCGGATGGCACCGCTTGCTCAGCGCCGGGTCTCCCTGGGTCAAAATCGTACGAATCGACATATCCCTCTAACTCCTTTTACTCCTTACTAGCTGTGATAGGGGTCCACGTCGGCATAGACGGAGACGCCTTTATTTTCCTTGTCCTTTTGTGCCGCCTTGATCAGGTAGGCCAGCATAGCCCGAAACGCCCGGTCCGGCTGGCCCGTGAGGGTGAGGCGGTAGCGGTAGCGGTTGTTCACCTTAGCCACCGCGGCGGGAGCGGGACCCAGCAGCTGCCAGGGCCCGGGGACCTTGGGCAGGTCCCGTTCCAGGGCGCGGCGCAGGCGGGTACAGCACCGCAGGACGGCCCCCTCCTCCAGTCCGGAGGCGGTGACCACCACCCGCTGGGCAAAGGGCGGGTCATTCCGCAGGCAGCGCAGCTCAATTTCCTGGGCGTAGAAGCCATCGTAGTCCTGACGGGCGGCGCAGCGGATCACATCATTGTCCGGGGTGAAGGTCTGAATCACCGCCCGGCCCAGCTTGTCTCCCCGGCCCGCCCGGCCCACCACCTGGGTGAGGAGGGAAAAGGTCCGCTCCCCCGCCCGGAGGTCGTCCACATAGAGGGACAGGTCGGGGGCGATGACCCCCACCAGGGTGACGTTTTCAAAGTCCAGCCCCTTGGCCACCATCTGGGTGCCCACCAGGACGGGGACCCGCTCCTTCCGGAACCGCTCCAGCAGCTCCTCGTGGGGGTGGGCGGCGGAAATGGTATCGGTGTCCATCCGCAGCACCTCCGCCCAGGGGAACAGGTCCTGGAGCTCCTCCTGGACCCGCTGGGTGCCGGTGCCCACAAAGTTGAGCAGGCCCCCGCAGGAGGGGCACGCCGGGGGCAGGGGCTGGGAGTGGCCGCACTGGTGGCACATGAGCCGGTTGTTGGCCGAGTGATAGGTCAGCTTGACGGAGCACCGGGGGCACTCGGGTACCTGGCCGCACTCCCCGCAGGACACCATCCGGCTGGCCCCCCGGCGGTTCAGAAACAGGATGGCCTGCTCCTCCCGCTTAAAATTCTCCTCCAGCTCCCTTCTCAGGACGGAGCTGATGGAGGAGGCGTTGCCCTGGCGCAGCTCCTCCTTCAAATCGGCGATGAGCACCTGGGGCAGAGCCTTCTGGTTGTAGCGGTTTTTCAGGGTAAAAAATCCAATCTGCCCCTCCTGAGCCTGATACATGGCCTCCACCGACGGGGTGGCCGACCCCAGCACCAGCAGGGCGCTATTCTGGACACAGCGGTATTTTGCCACCTCCCGGGCGTGGTACCGGGGGACATTCTCCGACTTATAGCTGGTCTCCTGTTCCTCGTCCAGAATGATGAGGCCCAGATTGTCCAGGGGGGCAAAGACCGCCGACCGGGTGCCGATGACCACCTGCGCCTCCCCCCGGCGGGCCCGCTTCCACTCGTCATACCGCTCCCCCGCCCGGAGGGAGCTGTGGAGGACGGCCACCTGTTTGCCGAAATGGGCGGCGAAAATCCGCAGCAGCTGGGGCGTGAGCACAATCTCCGGCACCAGCACCAGGGCCGTCCGGCCCCGGGCGAGGACCTCCTGAATCAGGCGGATGTAGACCTGGGTCTTGCCGCTGCCCGTCACGCCGTAGAGCAGGGCGGCGGCGGGCTTGCCTGACCGGGCCAGGGCATCCAGCCCCTCCAGAGCCGCCCGCTGCTCCCCGTTGAGCTCCGGGGGCGGAGCCGGAGGGATATCCTCCAGCGGGGTCCGGCGGAGCACCTCCTGCCGTTCCAGTGTGAGGATGCCGCTCTTCTCCAGCGACTTGAGGGTGGGCATGGATGCCCCGGTGAAGTAGCACAGCTCCTTGGCGGAGGCGGCGCCCAGGGCGCACAGCAGCTCGGTCACCGCGTACCGCAGGGGGGCGGACCTCCGCCGGGGGGCCACCATTGCCATAGCGTCTTCCGCCGGAACGGCCAGCACCGCCAGCTTCTCCGTCTTGTCGGACACCGCCCGCTGCGCGCCGCTCTCCAGCTCCGCCGCCCCGCCGTCGATGAGCCTCCGGATGGCAGGGTTGGGGTCCTTGGCCCCGAAGGCCAGACGAATCTGCTCCATATCCCCCTGCCGCCCCAGCTCCACAGCAGGTCCAGCAGCTGGACGGCGGCGGCGGAGCCTCCGGCGGTCTCATAGGCCCGCTCCCGGTCCACTCCCTGGCGGATGGACAGGCAGTCCCGCAGGGAGAAATACAGTCCGGCGGGCAGCATCGCCTTGACGCAGTCGTACACCGTACAGAAGTACCGCTCCCGCATCCAGAGGGCCAGCTGAATGGCATGGCCGTCCAGCACCGGCGACTCGTCCAGGGCCGACAAAATGGATTTCAGCGGCTCTCCGGCGGAAGGAGCCTCCCGGACCGACAGCACCAGCCCGTCCGACCCCCGGTTCCCGGCGGCGAAGGGGACCAGCACCCGCATACCGGGCCGCAGGCGGTCCTCCAGCTCCCGGGGGATCAGGTAGTCATAGGGCTTGTCGATGGCGTAAACCGCCCTGGCAACAGCCACCTTCGCAATTTTCCGGCTCACTGGCTCTCCTCCGTAAAAAAAGGGGGCGGAGCCCCCTTACGCTTCTGTCTGCTCCGGCTCTTCAGCCTTGGTGTCCAGCTCGCCGTTTGCCACCGCCTGGATGGCGATGCTCACCGGCTTGGCGTCCAGCGGCTCTCCGGCCATCTCGGCCTCCCGGGCAATCCGCCGGGCCTTGCAGGCCACCACATTCACCAGCTCATACCGGCTGGGCACCTTTTCCAATAAATCCTTCATCGCAGGATACAGCATCATAGTTAAAGACTCCTTCTCTCATAGCATGATTGCAGGGCGCGGCGGCCCGGCGCACCGGAATCCGCCCCTACAGGGAATTTTTACGCAAACTGGGTCAGAATAGACCTCCGGTTCTCCACCCGGCACTCAGCGGCGGTGAGGATGGCCTCGATCTCAGCCACAGCGCCGGACACCTTGTCGTTGATGACCAGATAGTCATAGTTGGGAATTTCCCGAAATTCCACCTTCGCCTTCTCCAGCCGCCCGGCGATCACGTCCTCGCTGTCGGTATTCCGGCGGTGGAGGCGGCGGGACAGCTCCTCGAAGGAGGGGGGGATGATGAAGATGAACAGAGCCCCCGGGCACCGCGCCCGGACCTTGGCCGCCCCCTGAACCTCGATATCCAGGAGCACGTCAATGCCCTGGTCCAGCCGGTCCTCAATGGCCTTCAGAGAGGTGCCGTAGTAGTTTTCCACATACTCGGCATACTCCAGCAGCTCATTGGCGGCAATCATCCGCTCAAACTCCGCCCGGCCCACAAAGTTATAGTTCACCCCGTCCTGCTCCCCCACCCGGGGCTGACGGGTGGTGTAGGACACGGAGAAATAGATGTTGTCCCGCTGGCTGAGCAGCTCGGCGATCACCGTGCTCTTGCCCACGCCCGACGGTCCGGACAACACGATCAGCTGACCTCTGTCTTTTTTCATAGCTCCTCCTCCGCTCCGGGCCGCTCCCCGCCCTCCAAACGGCCGGCAATGACCTCCGGCGTCAGGGCGGACAGCACCACATGGTCGTTGTCCATAATCAGCACCGCCTGGGTGCGCCGGCCATAGGTGGCGTCAATAAGGACGCCCCGCTCTCTGGCCTCCTGGGTCATGCGCTTGATGGGGGCGGACTCGGGGCTGACCACCGCCACCAGCCGCCCCGCCGACACCAGACTTCCAAAACCGATGTTGACAAGCTTCAAACGGGTCCCCCCTATTCGATATTCTGGACCTGCTCCCGGATCTTCTCGATCTCGGCCTTGATGTCCACCACATGGCCCGCTATTTCGATGTCACTGCACTTGGAGCCGATGGTGTTGGCCTCCCGGTTGAACTCCTGAATGAGGAAGTCCAGCTTCCGGCCTGTGGCCCCTCCCTTGGACAGCATCTCCCGGAGCTGGCTGATGTGACTGCGCAGGCGGACGGTCTCCTCATCCACCGCCACCTTGTCGGCGAAGATGGCCGCCTCGGTGAGGATACGGGCGGGGTCCAGCTGAGTGTTGGACAGCACCTCGTTCATCCGGGCCTCCAGCTTGGCCCGGTACTCCGCCACCGTCTGGGGGGAGCGCTTCTCCACCAGGGACACCTTGTCCTCAATGGCGGCGGCCCGGGACAGGATGTCCTCCTTCAACCGCTCCCCCTCCCGGGTACGCATCTGGTCGAAGTCGTCCAGGGCCCGGGACAGAACGGAGCAGATATCCTTTGCCATCTGCTCCACGTCCTCCTCCGCCTTCTCAGCCAGCAGGACCTCCGGGAACCGGGACAGCAGAGAGACGGAAATATCGCTGGACAGCCCATAGTCCTCCGCCAGCTGCTTCAAAGCGTGATAGTAGCCGTCGGCCACCGGCCTGTTCACCGACACCTGAACCTTTTCAGCGCCTGCGCTGTCCAGGGTAACAAATACATCTACCTTTCCCCGTGAAATGGTGCTCTGCACCCGGGATTTGATGGCCTCCTCAGAGAAGAGATACAGCCGGGGGATACGGACGTTGCAGTCGAGGTAGCGGTTGTTCACGGAGCGCAGCTCCACGGTGATGGTACAGCCGTTGACGGTCTCCTCCGCGCGGCCGTAGCCTGTCATACTCTTGACCAACTTTGGTCACTCTCCTTATGTGTTATGTGAATTCAGCAGCAGGGACCGCCCCAGGGGGTACACAGGCTGCAGCAGAGGTAAGTCGTGCAGGGGTCGCAGGTGGCGGCGGTGCCGTAGCCCGCCGGGCGGTAGCCGCCCATAGGGCCCCGCTGGATCAGGGCCAGCGCTTGGCGGAACTCCATGTTGTTGGGCTCCATCTGCACGGCCCTGGTGTAGTTCTGCATGGCCTCGTCCAGCCAGCCCTTGCGGTAGGCGATGCTGCCCGACAGGAAGTACCACTCCCCGTCCCTCTGGACCACCCCGTAGAGCAGCTGCTCCGCCTGAGCCAGGTCGCCGGCGTTGATGAGGCTGCGCACCTGAGCGTAGGCGGGGTTGGAGGTCCTCTGCTGATAACCCTGTTGATAGCTCTGCTGGTAGCCGCCATAGCCCCCGGAGGAGGCCCCCGACCGCTGCTTGGTGATGGTGTCGTAGGCCTCGTTGATCTCCTTCATCTTCTCCTCAGCCAGGTCGGCCAATGGGTTATTCTGATAGTTGTCCGGGTGATACTTCCGGGCCAGCTCCCGATAGGCCTTCTTAACCTCGTCGTCGCTGGCGCTCTGGCTCACACCCAGAACGCTGTACGGGTCTCTCATCTCTCGTTTCTCCAAATCTTTTGTTTTTTTATATTGTTCCAGCTTCCATCAAAAACGGCCCTCTGCACCAGGGGCAGGCCGAGATAGATGATATTTTCCACAAGGGGCTTCCGGCAGCCGAACTGCCCCAGCTGGAGGGCCGCGCCCATCAGCTCCAGGGACTGGTCCATGGTCAGCCGCAGGGCCTCGTCGTCCCCAGCCGGACCATACCGGGCGGACACCGGGTTATAGCGCCCGGCCAGCTTGTCCTCCTCCAAATCGTCCCGGGCGTCCGCCAGATAAATCCACCGCCCCAGGTGGTAGAGCAGCTGTGACAGCACTCTGCCCCGCTCCCCCTCCGCCGGCGCGGCGGACTGGAGCAGCCGGGCGAAGGTGTCCGCCGTCCGGTCCAGGGAGGGACAGCCCTCCTTCTCCAGCGCGGCCAGCTCCTCCAGGCAGTCCCGCACCGTCCGGTCGAAGCCGGGGCGGCGGCGGGCCGCCTTCTCGTAGGCCGGCCTCAGTACCCAGGACGCGGCCCGGGCGGGCAGTCCGCCCCAGAGCCCGTCGTCCCGGACCGAGTCCCGCAACTTCCACCAGGCCAGCACCACGCTCTCGTCCGCCGCCGCCTCTAAGGCGGGGCTGTCGGGACACATGGGCGCCCTCCGCAGGGGATTGCCGTGGCACCGGCCCCGGCAGGGGACAAACTCCTCCTCCGGCTCCCACAGCAGCAGGGCCAGGAAGGTAAAATCGTAGTTGAGCAGCAGCGGGGCGATCAGCCCGTACCGCCGCCGCATACAGCGGCACAGGCCGCAGTAGGTAGCCCTGTAAAGGTCATAGTCTTTACACTTTAATTCTGGCCGGAGGGGGCGCACATAGCCGAACATCGGGCCGTCCTCAGCGCAGCTGCTTCAAGATAGCGAACTCCGGCTCCTGGCTCCGGGTGATAGACCGGTTCATCAGGGCGGCGGGGACAAAGCCCGCCGCCAGACCCAGGGCCGCTGTCACCAGAGAGGCCAGCTCGCCCAGGTGGAGCAGGCTCATTCCAAAGGCGTAGCCCAGTCCCAGCCCCACACAGGGCAGGAGGAACACCACCACCGAGGTACTGATATTGTGCCCGGCGGAGGGCTCCACCTCCACAAAGTCCCCGGGCCGGGCCCCGATGCCGTTGGAGGCCAGGGCCAGTATCTCCTGGGGGGGCTTGGCCGTACAGCCGGCGCAGGCGCCGTCGCAGTGCAGGCCGCACTCCATCTGCCGGAGGAGGGACACCTCGGCCACACCCTCCCGGACGATTTTCTTTACAATCGCGTTTTGAACCATGATGATCCTCACTTATCTGCTGATATCCACCGCCACGGTGTACTCTCCGATGACGCCCACCTTGCTGGAGCTGTCCAGATAGACCCGCGCGGGGACCCGGCTTCCGCCCAGGGTAGTCGCCTGGGACAGGTCGGCCACCACCCGGAGCTGACTGGCGTCGATGGTTTCCAGGTCCTCCTCCCTGCCCCGGACGGTCACCTGTAGGCTCTGGGTGACCACCTGGGCGGTATAGCCCTCCTGAGGCTCGGTGGTGGTGATGTTCTCCACGGAGAAGGTCCTGGTGCTCAGGCCCTCCACCGTTATGGTGACCTCGGCGGTGGCGTTGCCGCTCTCGTTGTTCAGGCTGGGGTCCAGGTTGATGGGCAGCTGAATGACCTTGCGCTCCAGCACCTTGGACAGCTCCACCCCGCCCAGGGAAATTTCAGTCAGGGCATCTAGGTCAGCCTGACTGCCCGAGACGGTGATGCTCGAGGGCTTGATGTCCACCTCGGCGTCGTCCACGGTGGCCCCTCCGCCGGGCAGGATGTTGACGGTCAGCGGCACCTCCTTGGTCACCACCACCGGCACCACCACATAGGCCTTCTCGGCGCTGAGGGTAACCTCCAGGTCCGTGAGGGGCTTGCCCTCGCTGTCCAGAAGGGTAAGAGGCAATTCACCGGCAAACCGCTCGTCCAATTCGGAGTCCTTCAAAATGGCGGCCACCTTGGCCACCTGGTTGACCTGCTCCACCGGGCCGTTGATTACCACCTGGGCCGGCTCAATGGCGGGGGTGCCCATCTGATAGCCCTTGGCCACCCGGCCGTCCAGCTGAAACTCCACGTTGAAGCTCTGGCTGTACAGCTTCTCCACCAGCACGGTGATGGTAGAGGGCTCCTGAGTGGTATAGACCTTTTCGGTATTCACGTTCTCCGGCAGAACCGGCCGGCACTTCACAGTGTTCTCCCCCTCCACACAGCGGGAGACATCCACCTGCACATAGAGGTTGTTCCGATAGCGCAGCAGGTCGCTGCGGACGCTGGCGGGCCCCTCCACCCGGAGCTCCACCGTCTGGGGGGAGATGTCCGCGATGGTCAGGCCCTGGCTGGCCAGCACGTTGGTGCCCGTGGTCTCCACCCGGACACTGTGAATAGACGTGGTGCCCGTGGGGTCCACCGAGGCCCGGACATACACCCAAAAGGCAATGGCCAGCACGATGGACAGCAGGACACAGACCCATTTCTTCTCTAAAAGACGTCCCATTACAGCTGGTCCTCCTCCTTCCGGCCTCCGCCCAGCAGCAGACCAAGCAGGGGGATCTGACTATTTTTCTCCTCTTTGTCGTTGAGCAGCTCGTTGCGCAGCAGCCGCTCCAGTGTCTCCGGAGCCAGGTGCCGCTTGAGCATCCCGCCCACGGCCACCGAGATGGAGCCCGTCTCCTCGGAGACAATGGCAACCACCGCGTCGGAGTGCTCGCTCATACCGATGCCCGCCCGGTGACGCATCCCCAGGTCCCTGCTCAGGTTCACGTTGCCCGACAGAGGGAGCATACAGCCCGCGCCCACAATCCGGCCGTCCCGGAGGATGACCGCGCCGTCATGAAGGGGGGCCTTGTTCCAAAAGATATTTTTCAAAAGCTCGCTGGACACGGCGCAGTCCAGGGCGGTGCCCGTCTTGATGACATCGTCCAGCAGGTTCTGCCGCTCAAAGACCATCAGCGCCCCCACCTTGTCCCGGGACAGGTCGGCGTAGGCCTCGGTGGTCTGGGTGATGGCGGTCTCCATGTCCTGACCCGCCTCTTTGTTGGAGGCAAAGACCAGCTTCAGACTCCCGCTGCCCATTCGCTCCAGGAACCGGCGGATCTCCGGCTGGAACAGGACCACCATCACCACGATACCCCACTGGATTACCCCGTCCAGCAGGAAGCTGGTGGCGGTGAGCTGCAAATAGTAGGACAGGGCCATGGCCGCCGCCAGAATCAGCAGGCCCCACATGACCCGCCCGGAGTTGGTCTTGCGCAGCATCCACAGCAGCTTGTAGATGACCAGGGACAAAATGGCGATGTCTAAAATGTCGGTCAGCTGAATCTGGAGCAGGGGAAAATTAGACTGTAAAAACATCTGGATGCCGGAGAACAGTTCTGTCACAGCTCCCATATTCCTTCCACCTCCCAGCGGCAAAGCACTTCATCATGGTATTATACGATATTTCCCACCGCTTGGCAACCGTAAAGGCAAATTCCAAAATAAAATTTTTATGAATTTTTTTGTCGAAAGGAAGCCCCGGAAGGGACGGCCCGCGCCGCCGCCTCCGGGGTTTGTCCGCCGTCAGCCTGAACCAATCACATTTTTCATGATACGAAGGAACTGATCCGCCTCCCGCCGGGTGCTGAAGGCGGAGACGCTGGCCCGCAGGGTGCCGGTGCTCAGCGTGCCCCCGCTCTCGTGGGCCAGGGGCGCGCAGTGGAGCCCCGCCCGCAGGGCCACGTCCTTGCTTCCCAGAGCCTCCCCGATCTCCTCGCAGTCCCGGTCCTTCACCCGGAAGGAGAGTACTCCGGCCTGGGTCCCCGGGGACAGAAATACCTCCACCCCCGGCAGGCTCCGCAGGCCCTCTCCAATATAGCGGATCAGCTGGGATTCCTGGGCTCCGATGTGCTCCACCCCCTGGTGCTCGACAAAGCGCAGGCCCTCCAGCAGTCCGGCAATGCCGGCCACATTGTGGGTCCCCGCCTCCAGGCGGTCCGGGAGGAAGTCGGGCATCGTCTGGCGCATGGATTCGCTGCCCGTCCCCCCCTCCATCAGGGTGGCCGGGTCCCGGCCGCACAGCAGCAGTCCAGTGCCCTGAGGGCCGTACAGCCCCTTATGCCCCGGCATCGCCACAAAGGCCGCCCCCAGCCCCTCAAAGTTCAGGGGCAGACAGCCGGCGGACTGGGAGGCGTCAATAATCAGGGGCACCCTCCGGGTCCGGCACAGGGCGGCGATCTCGGCCACAGGCAGGATAAAGCCAAAGACATTGGACACATGGGTACAGACCGCCAGGTCAGCCCCCCGGTCCAGCTCCCGCCGGAAGTCCTCCAGAACGGCCTCCCGGTCGAAGAGCCGTCCCCGGGCCACCCGCAGGTCCACCCCCAAGGCGTGGAGCGGGCGGGTGACGGCGTTGTGTTCATAGCCGGAGATGACCACCCGGCTGCCTGGCCGGGCCAGGGTTTTAATGGCGATGTTCAGGCCGTGGGTGGCGTTGAAGGTGAAGACCACCTTCTCCGGGCCGTCCACATGGAACAGCCGGGCCGCCGCCTCCCGGCAGGCGAAGACCTTCTCCGCCGCCGCCATGGCGGGCCAGTGTCCCCCTCTCCCCGGGCTGGCCAGATGGCTGACCGCCCAGGCTGTGGCGGCTGACACCGCCTCCGGCTTTTGCAGGGTAGTGGCCGCGCTGTCTAAATAAATCACAGGGCCACCTCCTGATAACTTCCGTCCCCGGCAGTAATATAGACCCGTTTAGGGGTCAGACCCACCCGTTGGAGCACCCGCAGGGCGTCGGGCAGATTGCGCTGGGATATTTTTACCGAATGACTGCACCCCTCGCCGGATATACTCTTGGGCGAGCGGATCACCCGGGCGGTAATGCCCGCCCGTTCCAGCGCCGCAGCGGTGCGTTGGGCGTAGGTCAGCGAACGGCACACGATCAAATAATAGAGCATGGCATGGTTCCTCTCCCGGGACGGAACTCCTCCGCCCCGCAGAAATAGCCGGGAGGGGAACTCCTGCTCCCCTCTCGTAACCAGTCTATGCTGTTCCCCGGCGGGGTGACACAGTACTTATTCATACAAAAACCGCCCTTGACAGGACGGCGAAAACTGATATAATAAAAACAAGGAAGGCACCGCCGCAGACGGCGGGCTATCCGGTTACTTGCTAAATGAAGTAACCACCCGTGGTTTGGGGCCTGGGGTGGTTACTTCCTTTTATTGATGATCTGGATAACCAGACTAATGATGCCGAGAATCACCAGACAAAACTGAAACAGGTCTGAGTAAGTAGGCATCAAATCACCTCCTCTCCCATGGGAGAGGCTTGGAAGCACCCTCCCAGTCCGGAGAGTCCTGACCGCCTGTGTTATGCGGTGCCTTCCTGTTGATGATAGCATAATTTTACGATTTACGCAAGGGACAGCCCGGTAAAACACAGGGAAATCAATTTTGCGTCTGTAGGGCGCGACGACCCCGGCGCGCCGTTTGCAAAATCTTCTCGTTAGCGGTGCGCCGGGTCGTCGCACCCTACAAATGCGACTTTATTTTCTCAAAATTGATTTCCCTGCGGCAAAACACCGGGCTGTCCTCTACATTCCCTCAATCAGCGCCACCGCATGGGCGGCCATGCCCTCGCCGGAGCCGGTGAAGCCCAAGCCCTCCTCGGTGGTGGCTTTTATGTTGACCCGGATGGGGTCCACATCCATGGTCCGGGCCAGGTTATCCCTCATTTGGGGAATATGGGGGGCCAGCTTAGGCCGCTGGGCCAGGACGGTGGCGTCCACATTGCCCACAGAGAAGCCCCGCTCCCCCAGCAGCTTTACCACATGCTCCAACAGCTTGAGGCTGTCCGCTCCGGTGTAGGCGGGGTCGGTGTCCGGGAAGTGCCTCCCGATGTCCCCCAGTCCCGCCGCGCCCAGGAGGGCGTCCATCACCGCGTGGGTGAGGACATCGGCGTCGGAGTGGCCCAGCAGCCCCTTCTTCCAGGGGATGTCCACCCCGCCCAGGATCAGCCTCCGCCCCTCCGTCAGGCGGTGAACATCATAGCCGTGTCCAATCCTCACAGCACCCCCTCCCCTCTCGCCTGTAGGATGGCCTCCCCCAGAATCAAGTCTAAAGGAGTGGTGATCTTTAGATTTTCCGGGCTCCCAGCGGTCAAAGTCACCGGCATACCCATCCGCTCCACCGCGCCGCAGTCGTCGGTGAGCAGCTCGCCGTCGTCCAGCGCCTTCTGGACAGCCCCCTTAATCAGTCCGGCCTCGAAGACCTGGGGGGTCTGCACCGCCCACAGGGCGGACCGGTCCACCGTCTCCTCCGTCCGCCCCTCAGACGCCCGCTTGACGGTGTCGGTCAGCGGGACCGCCGGAGCCGCCGCCCCGGTCAGCGCGGCCCGGGCCACCGTATCCCGAATGATCTCCTGGGACACCAGGGGACGGGCCCCGTCATGGATGGCGATGAGGCTCATCTCGGGGTCGACCTCCTTCAGGCCGGCCTGGACCGAGTGGATGCGCTCCGCCCCGCCCACAATCACCTTTCTCACCTTGTCCAGGTTAAATTCCCGGCACAGCCGGCCCACCTCCACCAGCAGGTCCTCCCGGGCCACCACAATGATCTCGCCGATGGCTGGGCAGTCCTGAAAAGCGTAGAGGGTGTGGACCAGCACGGGCAGCTCCCCCAGTGGGGCCAGCGCCTTGTCGATGCCCTCCATCCGCCGGGCGGACCCGGCGGCCACGATCACCGCCGAGCATTGGGGCTCCTCCCGCTTTTTCTGAAACAGAGACAACAGTCCCGCCACAGTTCTCGCTCCTTCCTCTTGCTTACCAGCTTATCAATAGGGCGGCCTTTTCATTCCGGTCGGGAACAAAAAAGCCGCCCTGATTTCCAAAAGACAGTCTATGCCAGTGCGGTGTCCAGCTCCTTCTCCACCGATTCATAGCTGGAGCTTTTAGCCAGCACGATCTCGGAGATCAGGATCTGTCTTGCGGAGTGAAGCATCTTCCGCTCTCCGGTGGAAAGGCCCCGTTTCTGGTCCCGGATGGTCAGTCCCTTGATGACCCGGGCCACCTCCAGCAGGTCGCCGCTCTTCATCCGCTCCATGTTCTCCCGGTAACGGTGATTCCAGTTGGCCGTCATCTCCACTTGGATGTCGGGGATGGCGGCCATCACCTGGTCCGCCTGTGTCTGGTCCACCACCCGGCGGACGCCGATCTCCTCACAGTTGTCCGTGGGGACCATCACGACCATTGATCGGTTGGGCAGCTTCAGGATATAATAATCCCGAACCACGCCGTCCACCGTCTTCTGGACGATACTGTCCACCACGCCTCCCCCATACATGGGGTGGACTACCTTATCCCCGATCTGGTACACCTGAAACCTCACTTTCTGTCATCCAAACTTGGGTTTTCCTTTTCTCTTTTCCCCTATCTGGTTCTAGTATAACAACTTTATCCTATTTTTGCAAGGGAAAATCGGTCTTTCAGAAAATTATTATCCTAATTTTCCCAAGTTTTCTTCCCGGAAAAGCAAAAAAAGAGCCCGACCGTTCTCCGGCCAGGCCCATTTTGCTGAATCTGCTCCTCCGCGCGGCTTTCAGATTCAGGACAGCTTCGCGTCGAAAATGTAGAGGTCGGTGTTTTTCTCTGCGGGGTAGTAGAAAAACAGTTCTGTGGTATTGAACAGTGGGACGGTAATGGTCTTCGGCACTGCGGCCCCGGTGACCGGAATCTCAGCCAGTACAGACTGGTTATCTCCATAGACGGTCAGGGTCACGTCATGCGCGGCATAGACCTGGAACGTGAGCGAAGTGTATTTTCCGCCCAAATTGAAGTGGGCCTCCTTATTGCTCCCGTAGAAGCCCAGATAGAGCCAATGGCTGACATCTACTCCACCAATGTTCTCTGTCTTGCCTTCAGGGCTCTGAACCTGCTTACTGCTCTGGCCCTTGATGGTGTAAGCCTTATAGGTGTCCAGCAGATCCACGCCCCCCTCGGGGTCTCCCAGCAGGACGGACTGAGTGGCCTGATCCCAGCCCACGTCCACGCCCAGCAGACCGGCGATGGAGCGAACAGGCAGATAGGTGGTGTCGTTATAGGTGATGGGGTAGGTGCGAACGCCGTTGGCGTCCTTCAGGACCTGGGCCTCGCCGTCCAGCTTGAGGGTGATGTCAGCGTTAAGAAAGGCTTTAATCTCCTGGAGCCCGCCAGCCGCACCCGCAACGGTGACACTGACTACAGCGGTCACAGCCATACACAGGGTCAGAATGAGAGCCAGGGTCTTCTTTTTCATTGTAATTTTTTCCGCTTTTACTTTTTTCATCTTCTCCACCTCTCTTTTCCTTTTTGAGCACCTTGATTGTTTACAATGTAAAAATCAGAAGAGTGCTCTTCTGCCGCCATTATACAATAGCCTTCCAAAGATTGCAACCACAAGCTTATAAAGGACACTTCGCATACACGCTAAAGGGCCCGGCCGCATAGCGGCCGGGCCTCCTTCTGTTGTATCTGCTCCTCCGCGCGGTCTGATTATTGCTCCGCGTCCAGGTAGGCATCGAAGATTCTGAGGTTATTGCCGTTGCCGGTGCGCACCATATGGAACTTCAGTTCGTTGGTTTTGAACAGGGGGATCGTGACGGTTTGGGCAACCTTGGCGCCGGTAATGGAGAACTCACCCAAAACGGTGTCGTTGTCCCCCAGGACCGTCAGAGTGGTATCGCAGTCAGCGTAATAGCTGAATGTCAGCGTATCATGCTTGCCCTGTATGTTGAACGAAACCGAACGGTCAGTAGGCCCATTGAAGTAAACCCAGATCCAATGGTCGTAGGAAACGCCTGAAATATCCTCGGTTTTCTTTTCAACAGACTGGATCTGCCCAACATCTCTGCTAAAATAATAGGCCTTGTAGGTGTCAATCAGGTCGATGCCGCTGGGCTGCTTGCCCAGCAGGACAGACTGAGTGGCCTGATCCCAGCCCACGTCCACGCCAAGCAGGCCGGCGATGGAGCGAACAGGCAGATAGGTGGTGTCGTTATAGGTGATGGGGTAGGTGCGAACGCCGTTGGCGTCCTTCAGGACCTGGGCCTCGCCGTCCAGCTTGAGGGTGATGTCAGCGTTGAGAAAGGCTTTGATCTCCTGGAGCCCGCCGGCCGCCGCAGCCCCTGCGGCGAAGCAAATCACGCCGGTCACGGTCATGCACAGGGTCAGGATAAACGCTAGGGTCTTTTTCTTCATAGTGTTCTTCCTCCCTTCATTGTTAAGAATGCCTTGGCCTTTTACACACAAAAGGTCAGAGGCACACTTCCGGGGTTATTATACAATGGTCCTTCAAAAATTGCAACCACAAACTCACAAAGCAGGCAGTCAAAACGGCCGCCCGATTGGGCGGCCGTTCTGTTTGTTTTACTGCTCCTCCTCGGCGGGAGCGTCCTCCTCGACGGGCTCATCCAGCAGAGCGCGGATAGACAGGGAAATCTTCTTGTTCTCCATGTCCACGTCGGTGATCTTCACGTCCACCTTGTCGCCCTCGGACACCACATCGCCGGGCTTCTCCACCCGATGGTCGGCCAGCTGGGAGATGTGGATCAGGCCGTCCACGCCGGGGACCACCTCGGCGAACGCGCCGAAGGTCATCAGCTTGACGACGCGCACGTTGGCGGTGTCGCCCACCTGATAGGTGGTGGTGAACACAGTCCAGGGGTCCTGGCTGTGGTCCTTCATGCCCAGAGAAATCTTCTTCTTCTCCTTGTCGGCGGAGATGACATACACCTCGACGGTGTCGCCCACCTTGACTACCTCGGAGGGGTGCTTGATGCGGCTCCAGGACAGCTCGGAGATGTGGACCATGCCGTCCACGCCGCCGATGTCCACGAACGCGCCGTAAGAGGTCAGGGACTTCACGGTGCCGGTGTAGCGCTTGCCGTCCTCGATCTCGGCCCAGACCTTCTCGGCGGCGGCGGCACGCTCGGCGCGGGTGACCTTGCTGATGGAGCCGACCACGCGGCGGCGGGCCCGGTTGACCTCGGTGATGACCAGGCGGACCTTCTGCTTCAGGAGCTCGCTCATGGGAGTCTCACGGGGCAGGCCGGTCTGGGAGGCGGGGACGAACACCCGCACGCCCTTGACGGAGACGACCACGCCGCCCTTGTTGTCCTCGGTGACGAAGCCCTCCACCACGGACTCGTTCTCCCGGGCGGCCTCAATCTCCTCCCAGCCCTTGTTGATGTCCAGGCGGCGCTTGGACAGCTTGACCAGGCAGTCCCGGTCGCTGACCTGCATGACGATGGACTCGATCTTGTCGCCCACCTTGACAATGTCCTCCACCTTGACGGTGGGGTCGTCGCTCAGCTCGGTGAGGGCGATGTAGCCGGGGTACTTGACGCCCAGCTCCACCTGGACCTCGGTGGGGGTAATGGCCACAACGGTGCCGGTAACCTTATCTCCATTATTCAAAATTTTGAACGATTCCTCCAGCATCTCCTGGAAAGACTTGTCCATTTCTAAAATTTCTTCACTCATTTTGTCAATGACCTCCTTTATTATCCACGCGGGCGTGGACGCGCCCGCCGTGATGCCGACCATATCCACTTGAGGCAGTTGGCTCAGGTCCAGCTCCTCTCCCCGCTCGATGAGCCGGACGTCGGGACAGTGCTCCTGACAGATTTCTCCCAGCCGTCTGGTATTGGAGCTGTTTCTGTCGCCCACCACCACCATCAGGCCACATTGGGCGGCAAGCTGGCGGGCCTCCTCCTGGCGTTTGGACGTCGCTCCACATATTGTATCAAAAAATTCTGCGTTTGTACATAGTTTTTTTGCTTTTTTCACGCAATCTTCCCAAATTTTCTTCGTCGAGGTCGTTTGGGAAACAAAGGTCAGCGGGAAATTCGTGCGATTTTCGTCCTCTTTCAACCATTTTTCAAGGTTTTCCGCCCCGGAAAGTATCACAGAATCCTCACACCATCCGGCGATGGCCAGCACCTCGGGATGGTCCGGCGTGCCCACGATCACCGGCCTCCGGCCCCGTTTTTCCGCCTCCGCCACGATCTGGTGGATGCGGGTGACGTTGGGGCAGGTGGCGTCAAAGACCTCCGTCCCCCGGCGGGCGAAGCCCTGGTGGACCGCCCGGCTCTCCCCGTGGGAGCGGATGATTACGCCGAAGCCCTCGGGCACCTCCTCCGGTCTGTTCACCACCCGGAGCCCCTGAGCGGCCAGCCGTCCGGTCACGTCCTTGTTGTGGATGAGGGGGCCCAGCATGACGCAGGGGACGCCCTGAGCCGCCTTCTCCTCAGCCAGCTCCACCGCCCGGCGGACGCCGTAGCAGAAGCCGGCGGACTGGGCCAGCACAATTTTCATTCGATCCCCTCCCCCAGGGCCTGGACCCGGTCCATCAGGTCCTGGGCCATGACCTGGAGCTCCTCGGCGGTGGGCTTACGGCCCTCATACTCCGGAGTATAGGGTTTCCCGATCACCACAGTATTACGCCGGAAACGCCGCTTTCTGCGCTGTATGTACACCGGGACCAGGGGGACCCCTGTGCGGGTGGCGAAGAGGGCGGCTCCCACCTTGGCCTGAACGTCCTCCCCGCCGCGGACCCGGGTGCCCTCGGGGAACATCAGCAGTTTGTCGCCCTCCTTGAGGAACTTCATGGCGGTGCGCACCGCCTTCACGTCAGTGGTATCCCGGTCCACCCCGAACACCCCGGCCTTGCCCAGAATCCAGCCAATAAAGGGAATCCGCATGATCTCTATCTTGGCCATCGCCCGCATAGGCCGCCTGTAGCCAAAGGCGAAGACCACATAAAAGGGGTCGCCGGCGGTGGTGTGGTTGGGGCAGATGACCGCCGGTCCCTCTGGGATGTTCTCCCGGCCCACCGCCCGGACGGGGTGAATCAGCCGGAAATAGGGCCAGATAATGAGATAAAGCAGGTGATAAAACCAGTCCATCCGTCTCTTGCGCCGCTCCGGCGTTTCCTTCGCGCTCTTTTCCGCTTTGATCGCAATCTCTTCGCTCACGGGGCAATCTTCTCCTTTACCAGGGACAGCAGCCGGTCACAGCTCTGCTCCAGATTCAAGCCGGTGGTGTCCAGCAGGGCGGCGTCCTCCGCCTGTTTCAGTGGGGCGATGTCCCGGTGCTCGTCCTTCCAGTCCCGCTCTTTGATGTCCTGAAGGACGCGGTCAAAGTCCGCCTCCTGTCCCCGCTGCTCCAGCTCCAGCAGGCGGCGCTTCGCCCGGGCCTCCGGGGCGGCGGTGAGGAAAATTTTCACGTCGGCGCCGGGCAGCACCACCGTGCCGATGTCCCGGCCGTCCATCACCACGTCGTGCTCCCGGGCCTGCTTCCGCTGAAAGTCCAGGAGGAAGTCCCGCACCGCCGGAATGGCGGAGATCTGGGAGGCCGCGCCGGAAATTGGATGCTCCCGGATGGCGGCGCTCACGTCCTCACCTGACAGGTACATCCGCTGTACACCGTCTGAGCCGTAGCCCATTCGGATATCCAGCCCATCCAGAAGCGGGACCACCCGGTCCTCTCTGGACGGGTCCTCCCCCGCTCGCAGGACCGCCAGGGCCACCGTGCGGTAGATCGCCCCGGTGTCCACATACAAAAACCCCAGCTCCCCCGCCAGCCTCCGGGCCAGCGTACTCTTCCCCGCCCCGGCGGGACCGTCAATGGCGACGCTTCTAAAACTCATGCTCAACGCTCCGTTTCCGCTCCCCCCAAGCCTCCCTTGCCAAAGGGAGGGGGACCGCCGCCGCAGGCGGTGGTGGAGGGATTCCATTTTTCGTATTGGATTCCCGGTAGAATCCCCCCGCCACCAGGCTTCGCCCGGTGGCCCTCCCCCCTTGCTAAAGGGGGGCTTTTCCCTGCGAGGGGACGCAGGCTTTACTCTCCTCGCCCCAGGAGATAATCGGTAGTCACACCGAAAAAATCGGCAAAAAAGTTCAACGTTGTAGCCGGGACATTTATCATCCCATATTCATAGCGCTGATATTGACGGTCTGTAATCCCCATGATTTCAGCCATTTCCCGCTGCTTCAACCCTTTTTCCTCTCGAAGAGCCTTTAATCGCTTGCCAAAATCTACCAGAATATTTTTATCCATAAAATTCCTTTCAACAACTCTCCCCAAGCCTCCCTTGCCAAAGGGAGGGGGACCGCCGCCGCAGGCGGTGGTGGAGGGATTCCGTTTTTCGTATTGGATTCCCGGTAGAATCCCCCCGCCATCAGGCTTCGCCCGGCGGCCCTCCCCCCTTTAGCAAGGGGGGCTTTTCCCTGCGGGGGACGTAGGCTTTACTCTCCTCGGCCCAGGAGATAATCGGTAGTCACGCCGAAGAAATCGGCAAAAAAGTTCAACGTTGTGGCTGGGACATTTACTGTCCCATACTCATAGCTCTGATATTGGCGGTTCGTAATCTCCATAATCTCAGCCATTTCAGTCTGTTTCAGACCTTTTTCCCGCCGCAGGGCCTTCAATCGTTTTCCGAAATTTACCAGCAAATCTTTATCCACAATTTCACCCGAGCCTCTTGACACTAATAATTACTTCGTGTATAATACTAATAAATTCTTCGTGTTTTGGAGGGATACACATGACCGACCTAATGACCTGGCTGTACGACCATTATATCAAACCTCAAATCGAAAGCCAACCCAAAGATGCCACGGAAGCTATGTGGTTTGACCGTTTGGACAACGAGCTTTACCCACAAGAAAAAGAAAGCCTCCAGGCTGTGCTGGCATTTTATGCGGCGCAGGGCTTCCGGTTAGGGATACGCACCGGGCTGGCGCTCAAAGAGGACCTGTAAACGCCGCCGCGCTCTCCCCTGCCGCCCGACCGGTGGCCCAGGCGATCTGGAGGTTGAACCCTCCGGTGTAGGCGTCCACATCCAGCAGTTCCCCCGCAAAGTATAATCCCTTTACACGCTTTGACCCCATTGACTTCGGGTCCACCTCGGACACCTTTACCCCTCCCGAGGTAACAATGGCGTCCTCAATGGGCCGGGGGCCGGAGATGGACACGGTGAAGCACTTGAACAGCTCCAGCAGCCGGCGGCGCTCCTGCTTTGTCAGGTCGTGGGCCTTTTTATTGCCCAAAATATCCGCCCGGTTCAGCAGTACCGGAATCAGCAGCCGCGGGGCCAGCGTGCCCAGGATGTTGTCCATGTCCCGGTTGGCCCCAGCGGTCAGCTCCCGGACCAGACGGGCGTCCAACGTGGCCTCGTCCAGGGCGGGCTTGAGGTCGATGGCGCAGATGTACCGGTCCTTTTCAAAGTCCCGCATGTGGGCGCTGGCGGACAAAACCAGCGGTCCAGACAGGCCGAAGTGGGTGAAAAGAAGCTCCCCCTGCTCCTGAAAGACCGTCTTTTTTTTCTGGTTTTTTACCGTCAGCGCCACATTTTTCAGCGCCAGTCCCTGCATTTGACCGTAGAAGGGGTCAGGGGATTCCAGAGGCACCAGCGACGGCTTGACATCTACCACGGTGTGGCCCAGCGCCGCAGCCAGCCGGTGGCCGTCTCCGGTGGAGCCGGTAGCGGGATAGGACAGTCCGCCGGTGGCAAGGATAATCGCTTTACAGGCAATCTCCCCACCAGACTCCAGCCTGACGCTGGACACCGTCCCCTCCTCCAGAAGGACCTGGGTGAGCCGGTCGTGGACAATGGGTATCCGCAGGCGTCTCAGCTCGCCGAAAAGGGCGTCGATGATGTCCGCCGCCCGGTCGGACTGTGGGAACACCCGGTTCCCCCGCTCCACCTTTAATTCTACGCCCAAATTTCGGAAGAATTCCTCCACCCAGGCTGGCGGAGTGTGCTCCAAAGTACTGTAAAGGAATTTCCCATTACGGGGAACCGCCGCCCGGACCTCCTCCGGGGAACAGTGGTTGGTCACGTTGCACCGGCCCTTCCCTGTGATATACAGCTTGCGGCCCACCTTCTGATTGCGCTCGATCAGCGTCACGGAGGCCCCCATTCGGACGGCGCAAATGGCGGCCATCATACCGGCGGCGCCGCCCCCCGCCACAACAATACCGGCCCCGCTCATTCGGGTACCTTCTCATAGACGCCGTACTCGTCCCAGATATCCTCCAGATTCTGGAAGGTCCGGGCCAGCTCGTCATTCTTCCGCTGGCTCACCGCCACCAGCAGGGCGTTGACCAAGGACAGCGGGGCCACCAGGGAGTCCACAAAGGAGGCCATATCGCTGCGGGCCATCAGGCTGTAGGTGGAGATGGGGGTCAGGGGCGAGGCCTCGCTGTCGGTAATGGCGATGGTGGCGGCCCCCCGGTCCCGGGCGAAGCTCATGGCCCGGACGGTGCGGCTGGAGTACCGGGGAAAGCTGACGCCGATCACCACGTCCCCCTCCCGCACCCGGAGCAAACTCTCAAAAATCTCGCTGGCCGTGTTGGCGGAGACCAGGCTCACATTGTCAAAAATCAGGTTGAAATAGAAGTGCAAAAACCCGGCCACCGAGGCGGAGGAGCGTACGCCGATGATATAGATTTTGTTTGCCGAGACAATGGCGTCCACCGCCCGGTTGAAGCTCTCCCGGTCCAGTTCCTCCAGGGTCTGGCGGATCTTGTCGATGTCCGACTGGAGCACCATGGACAGCAGGTCCTGGTCCCCCAGCCGGTCCTTGGTCACCTCGATGCGCTGGACGGTGGTCAGCCGGTTGCGGATCATCTTCTGGAGGCACCGTTGCATATCCGGGTAGCCGTCATAGCCCAGCTCCGAGGCAAACCGGACCACCGTGGACTCGCTGACGCCCACCTTCTTGCCCAGGCGGCTGGCCGTCATAAAGGCGGCTTTGTCGTAGGAGTCCAAAATGAATCCGGCGATTTTTTTCTGCCCCTTGGAAAAGGTGTGCATACTGTCCTGAATGACAGTCAGAATGTCCCGACTCACGGTCCTCACCCCCTCAATCAGCTTATTGCCCTATATCATACTCGATTTCCCCTGAAAATGCAAGAGATTCCTGCAAGAAAACAACAATTTTCCTGCAAGAATCTCTACCCGCTGAGGGGCCCGGTCAGAAGGAGCAGTTCCTCCTCGGTGAGGCTCCGCCACTGCCCCGGCTTCAAACTGCGGTCCAGAAACAGGTCCCCCTCCCGGACCCGCTTGAGCCGCAGTACCTCCAGACCGGCCTGGGCGCACATCCGGCGCACCTGCCGGTTTTTCCCCTGGTGGATGGTGATGGACAGCTGCCGGACCCCGCCGCTGTCCCTCCCCCGCCGCACCTGGGCGGGGGCCAGCTCCTCCCCGTCCAGCGTCATGGGGGCGGACAGGATAGGCAGAGCCTTGGCGACGCTTCCCGTCACCCAGACCAGGTACTCCTTTTCCACCTCGTGGCTGGGATGGAGCAGCTGCTGGGTGAGGGCTCCGTCGTCGGTGAGGAGGAGCAGGCCCTCGGAGTCCATATCCAGCCGGCCCACCGGCCAGACTCGGGCCCCGCACCCCTCCACCAGGTCGGCCACCGTCCTTCTCCCCTTCTCGTCGGAGAGGGTGGTCACATACCCCCGGGGCTTATTCAGCATCAGATAGGTCCGCCCTCCTCCGGCTCTCAGGGGCCTTCCGTCGATGAGAACGGTGTCCCGGTCCAGGTCCGCCCGGTCCCCCAGGCGGGCCTTCTCCCCGTTGACGGTCACCCGCCCGGCGGCAATCCACCCCTCCGCCGCCCGCCGGGAGGCCAGCCCGCAGGCGGAAATCAGCTTTTGAATCCGTTCTTCCACGGCCAGCCCCCTCTCTCTGGCGCGGCGGCGTCAGGGATATCCGTCCCTGCCACAAGCGGCGTCCGCGCCAGCTCTTTCGAGTTTACATAATATATAATCTCCCCCACCGGAGTACCCGCCGCCACGGGCGCTTTCAGGGCGGAAGCGGTCAGCTCGCAGGCCGTATCCACCTGCTCCTCCGGGGTAAGGGCGGCAATAAGGCTCTCCCCCGCCGCGACGGAGCAAAGAGGAATCAGCCCGCCGGAGACGGGCAGCTGTCCCACCCGCTCCCCCGCCTGGACCAGTGTCCGGGCCTGACGGCCGGAAAAGCCCCAGTCCAGGAGTGCGGTGTGGTCTGCCCAGTCGCTGGGGGCGTCCAGGGTGACGCAGATCATCGTCATGCCGTCTCGCTGGGCGGCGGACACCAGGGTGCGCCCCGCCCGCTCGGTGTAGCCCGTCTTCATGCCCACACAGCCCTCATACCGCCACAGCAGCTTGTTGTGGTTGGTAAAGCTCCTGGTCCCCAGAGTGATGGACCTGGTGGAGACGATTTGGGACAGGGTCTCGTTTTCCAGGCAGGCCCGGGCCAGAAGGGCCATGTCGTAGGCGGTGGAGTAGTGCCCCTCGGCGTCCAGGCCGTTGGGGTTGGCAAAGTGGCTGTCCGCCATACCCAGGTCCTCCGCCTTCTCGTTCATCCGGGCCACAAAGTCCTCCACCGTCCCCCCGCAGAACCCGGCCACCGCCAGGGCGGCGTCGTTGCCCGAGCGGAGGAGCAGACCGTACAGCAGCGCCTCCAGGGTGATCTCCTCCCCCGGGCGCAGGTAGATAGAGGAGCCCTCCGCCCCCGTCCACTCCGGCAGGGCGGTGACCACCTCGTCCAGGTCTCGGCCCGACTCCAGGGCCACTAGGGCGGTCATCAGCTTTGTGGTGCTGGCAATGAGCCGCCGGGTGCGGCCGTCCTTCTCATAGAGCACCCGCCCGCTGTCCCCGTCCATCAAAACGGCGCTGGCGGCGGAAATCTGAGGCCCCTCCTCCGCCCTCACGGCGGGCAGAGACGGCGCGATCAGCGCCCCGGCCAGCACAATGGAAAAAAGTCGCTTCATGCTGCCACCTTCTTTTCAGTCGATGGTACTAGTATGGAGCGGCTTTTCTCCATTGTTTCCAGGAAATTTTTTATTCCGCGAAATCTGCCTCGGCGGCCTTTTGGGCCTTTTTCTCCTGCTGCTTCTCGATGAACCCGGTCACCTTGTCCACCACCTCGGGCACCGTCTCAATGACCCGGTCCACGGTGGTGGCGGGAGGCGGGGCCACGGGGAGCAGCTTCACACTGCCGTCCTCCCGGACCACCAGAAAGGCCACCGGCTCCAGCTTGGCGCTGGCGGCGGAGCCGCCGCCGAAGCCCTCCTTGGACGAACCGGCCTTGGTGGAAAGCTCGGTGCCGCCGCCCCCCATGCCGAAGGACATCCGGGACACGGGGATGAGGGTGACCCCCTCCGCGTGGATGGGGGTGCCGATGATGGTGTTGGCGTCCGCCATCGTCTTGATATGCTCCATGGTAATCTTCATCAGCTCACCGAGGGAGTTCTTCTGTTCCATAGGTCATGCCGCCTTTCTCCGTTTTAGTTTCAGCCGTTTTCTTACGGCAAGTGCTCCAAACAGGGCCTTAAAGCCCGCCCGCAGGCCAATCCACACCACGGTCCCGATCTTGATGGACAGGGCCGCGACGCCGTACACCGTAATCCCCGGGGCGTCGAAATCCAGCTTCACCCGGGCCCTTCCGTCCTTCACCTTGAAAGCCTTGGTCAGCGGGAACCACAGCGCCCCCAAGGCGGCGTTGGCCTCGCCGTAGAGCATGGCCGCGTCCGCCGGGTCGGGGGAGCCGGCGGTGAGCTCCAGCTCCAGGGTGTCCATCCGCAGGCCCCGCAGCATCCCTCCGGCGGCCTCCAGCCCCACGGGTAACAGGGCCTGAGCGTACTCCAGTGCCCCGCCGATTCTCTCCGGAAGGGGGACGGGCTCCCGCTCCTTTTTGGGCTTCTGTGGCTTCTTGGGCTTTTTCGGTTTTTTCGGCTCCTTGGGGGGCTTTTCCGCCCTCGGCTTCATGGGGAGAATCTTGATATGAAACCGCCCCAGACGAATCCACAGGAAAAATCCCTGGGCGTTAAACTCCGCCCGGCCTCCCACCCGGACCTGTCCGATGAGGAACAGGCCCAGGGCGATGACGGCCAGGACCTGAAGCGCCCTCATGTCCCCTCCGCCGGAGGCTCCGGCTCTTCCGGCTCCTCGCCGTTCTCCGCTCCCCGAAGCTTTGCCAGGCTGGCCTCCAGTTCCAGGGCAATCTGACTTCCCTCCTGGGTCTGGCTGGGCAGCTCAGGCAGCTCGTCCAGGCTGGACAGGCCAAAGGAGCGCAGGAAATTCTTGCTGGTCTTAAACTGCATAGGCCGACCCGGCACAGCCAGACGGCCCGCCTCCTCGATCAGCTCCCGCTCCAGCAGCAGACCCATGGTGTAGGAGCTGTCCACCCCCCGGACCTGGTCCACATAGGCCCGGGTGACCGGCTGGTAGTAGGCGATGATAGCCAGCACCTCCAGCGCCGGCTGAGACAGCCGGGCGGGCTTGCGGCTCTCCAGCGTCTTGCGGACGTAGGGGGCAAATTCCGGCGCGGAGCACAGCTGATAGCTGGTGTCCAGCCGCACCAGCCGGATGCCCCGGCGGTCATAGCTGTACCGGTCCATCAGCCGCTGAGCCACCGCGTCCAGGGTGGGCCTGTCCACCTCCAGCCCCAGACAGAGCCGCTCCACCGGCACCGGCTCCCCGGCGGCGAACAGCACCCCCTCCAGGGCGGATTCCAGTTCTTTGACCTCCATCTGGGTACCTCCCTTCTCTGAATCCCCCCGCCACCGGGCTTCGCCCGGCGGCCCTCCCCCCTTTGGCAATGGAGACTTTTTACGCAATCTGTGTCCTTCCCGCTCCTAATGGCCCCCTTGCTAAAGGGGGCTGGCAGCGCGCAAGCCGCTGACTGGGGGATTCAATAATTCTCCGCTGTAAACTCCACCGCCCCCTCCTCCTGGGTGCTGGTGACGGTGCAGTCGGTCTCAGTCCCGGCCAGGAGCAGGCGGCGATTTTTGCACAGCTCCAGCACAGCCAGGAAGGTAGCCACCACCTCCGACCGGCTGCGGCTGCCCTGGAACAGGGCCCGGAACCGGGTGACGCCAAAGGTGACCAGCCGCTTGATGATCTCTCCCGCCTTGTCGGCCACGGGGTAGGGCTCCCGGCCCACGATGCCCTGAAAGGCGGACACCGGCGGGGGCAGCTTGTTGTCCAGCCGGCCCAGCACGGCGTTCATCGCCTTCAGCAGGTCCCCCTTGTCGTGGACATAGCGGTACACCCTGTCCGGCTGGACCGCCTCGGGCACCTTGGTCAGGTAGTCCCGGCCAATCTGATAGCGGCCGTCCAGCGCGGGGACCACCGCCTTGACTTTTAAATAGTCCTCACTGCGCTGGTGGGCCTCCAGGGAGGCAATGAGCTGTTCCATCTCGCTCATGGCCTCCTCGTCGTGGATGGACAGCAGCATCCGGGTCTTGATATAGACCAGGTGGGAGGCCATGGTGACAAAGTCGCTGGCTACCTCCAGGTCCAACTCCCGGCGCTGGTTCATCCAGTCCATATATTGGTCCAGGATCAGGGAGATCTGAATGTCCTTGATCTCCAGCTTGTTCTTGCTCAGCAGATGGAGGATCAGGTCCAGCGGGCCTACAAAGTCCTCCATGTCCTCCTCTTTTGCCTTCACCACCCCTTCCAGGTGGTAAATGGGTGCCTCCAAAGGCCCACCTCCCCATTTTAGGATCATCTTTCCTATTATTATACCAGTTTATCCCGGAAAAGACAAGCAGATTTCTGATAAGTTTTGACAGGGCAATAAAATAGAAACAAATGTTCCCCGACCGATTGACATAGCTTCGTTCCTCTGGTAAAATAAAAATGGCCCTGAAAAGGGCCGGGTGTCACAGTATTTGTTTCGTCTTCATGGCGGTCAGCCACACCATCCGAAAGGGGGTGTGTATATACCCCTTACCATTACCTGGCATTGGCATGGTTTTACCATTACCATCAAGGTAAAAAGGGACAACCGCCACCCTGCATGGTGACGGTTGTTACTTTGAAATAACCCCATCCATAAAGGGCTGACCGCTTATACTGTGGCACCCTTTTATGCGTTTATTTTACCATTCCGCCGCCTCCCTGTCAAGGGCGAGGCGGTCATTTTTCTATCCCGGCGAAAATCGCCGACAGCAGCTCCTCCCGCCCGGTACCCTTCTCGGCGGAGAAGGGGATAAGGCGGTCTGCTTCCCCCAGCTCCAGGGTGTCCCGGATGAGCCCAACAAAGCTGCACCGAAACTCTTAACCAAATAGAAACAAATGTTCCCCGACCGATTGACATAGCTTCGTTCCTCTGATAAAATAAAACTAGCCCTGAAAAGGGCCGGGTGTCACAGTATTTGTTTCGTCTTCATGGCGGTCAGCCACACCATCCGAAAGGGGGTGTGTATATGCCCCTTACTATTACCTGGCATTGGCATGGTTTTACCATTACCATCAAGGTAAAAAGGGACAACCGCCACCCTGCACGGTGACGGTTGTTCAATAAAACTACCGCTTACCTAAAGGGCTGACCGCTTATACTGTGGCACCCTTTTATGCGTTTATTTTACCATTCCGCCGCCTCCCTGTCAAGGGCGAGGCGGTCATTTTTCTATCCCGGCAAAAATCGCCGACAGCAGCTCCTCCCGACCGGTGCCCTTCTCGGCGGAGAAGGGGATGAGGCGGTCCGCCTCTCCCAGTTCCAGGGTGTCCCGGATGAGCTGTAGGTTGGGTTCGACCTCGCTTTTTTTCAGCTTATCCAGCTTGTTGGCCACAATAATCAGGGGACATCCGGTTTCCTTGAACCACTGGAACATGGTGCAGTCGTCGGCGGTGGGCTTGTGGCGGGAGTCCACAATCATCACCCCCAGGGTGAGCAGGTCGGGTCGGGCGAAGTAGTCCTCCATCAGCCGGCCCCACCGGTCCCGTTCCGCCTTGGACACCTTGGCGTAGCCATAGCCGGGCAGGTCCACCAGGTAGAAGGCCCCGTCAATGTTGAAGTAGTTCACATGGACGGTCTTCCCCGGCGCTGCCCCTACCCGGGCGAAATTCTTCCGGTTGAGCAGCCGGTTAATCACCGACGACTTGCCCACGTTGGACCGCCCGGCGAAGGCCACCTGCGGCCGGCCATCCTGGATAAAGTTCTTCGGGGAGACGGCGGAGAGGACGAACTCCGCTTTTTGAAGGTTGACAGGCATAATGGCGCCTCCTTTTGCGCGTGATATCCTTGTAGGGCGCGACGACCCGGCGCGCCGTGCCTACAAGGCATTCGCTCATTTGGAGCGGCGGGCCGGGTCGTCCCGCCCTACTGGCTCACACGAGAGCTGCCCTCCCCCTGGGGGCTGGGGGGCAGGTCGGGCAACGGCTCTGACTTCTTGGGGCGGCCCCGGCGGCGGGGAGCGGGTGTCTCCAGGGGAGCGCTCAGGGCGTGGGCCAGCACCTGGTCGGCCCGCTCCACCAGAATGAACTGGAGTGCCTTGCGGACCGTCTGGTCGATTTCCTCCAGATCCTTGGCGTTTTCAGCGGGAATGATCACCGTTTTGATGCCATTTCTGAACGCGGCCATGGTTTTCTCCTTCAGCCCGCCAATGGGCAGGACCCGGCCCCGGAGGGTGACCTCACCGGTCATCGCCAGCCCCCGGCGCACCGGGGTCCCGGTGAGGGCGGAGACCATAGCAGTGGTGATAGCGATTCCGGCGGAGGGGCCGTCCTTGGGGACCGCGCCCTCGGGGAAGTGGACGTGGATATCCTTCTCCTTATAGAAATCGGCGGAGATGTTCAGCCGGTCAGTCTGACTGCGGATGAAGCTGAGGGCGGCGTGGGCCGACTCCTTCATCACATCCCCCAGGTTGCCGGTAAGCTCCACCTTGCCGGAGCCGGGGACTACGTTGACCTCCACCTCCAGCAGCTCGCCCCCCACGGAGGTCCAGGCCAGGCCGTTGACGACCCCCACCCGCTCCTCCAGCGCCTGACGCTCGGGGTGATAGCGGGGCACGCCCAGGTATTCCTCCAGGTCCCTATCTGTAATGCGGATAAGCTTTACATCCTCTGTAACCACCTTCATCGCCGCCTTGCGGCAGAGGGCGGCCAGACGGCGCTCCAGCACACGGACCCCCGACTCCCGGGTATAGGCGGCAATGATCTCCCGCAGGGCTCCGTCGGACACCTTGAGCTGCTTTTTGGTCAGGCCGTGGCGCTTCAGCTCCTTGGGCAGGAGGTGCCTTTTGGCGATCTGCACCTTCTCCTCGTCGGTGTAGCTGGACAGCTCGATCACCTCCATCCGGTCCAGCAGGGGCCGGGGGATGGTGTCGGTGGCGTTGGCGGTGGTGACAAACAGCACGTCGGACAAATCGAAGGGAATTTCCAAAAAGTTGTCCCGGAAGGTGGCGTTCTGCTCCCCGTCCAGCACCTCCAGCAGGGCCGAGGCCGGGTCTCCCCGGTGGTCGCGGCCCAGCTTGTCGATCTCATCCAGTAGGATGAGGGGGTTGCAGCTCTTGGCCTGATTGACGGCGCTGATAATCCGGCCGGGCATAGCCCCCACATAGGTCTTTCGGTGGCCTCTGATTTCCGCCTCGTCGCTGACGCCGCCCAGGGAGATACGGGCCAGCTTCCGGTTCATCGCCCGGGCCATGGACATGGCGATGGAGGTCTTGCCCACCCCCGGAGGGCCCACCAGGCAGATAATCTGTCCCTTCAGCTCCGGGGCCAGCTGCTTGACGGCCACGAACTCCAAAATGCGCCGCTTCACCTTGTCCAGGCCGAAGTGGTCCTGGTCCAGCGCCTTCTGAACGGCGGGGACGCTGATTTTCTCCTTGGTCCGCTTGCCCCAGGGCAGCTCCAGGCAGGTGTCCAGATAGCCGCGCAGGACGGTGCTCTCCGAGGAGCTGTAGGACTGCTTAGCCAGACGGCTCAGCTCCTTGTTCAGCTTCTCCCGGACCTCGTCGGGCAGGGCGGCCCGGGCGATCTTTTCCCGGAACTCCTCAATCTCGTCGGCCTCCTCCCCCAGCTCGGACTGGATAGCCTTCATCTGCTCCCGGAGGTAGTAGTCCCGCTGGTGGTCGTTCATCTGCTCCCGGGCCCGCTCCTGAATCTCCTGGTCCAGGGAGAGAATCTCCACCTCCCGTTCCAGCAGGCGGTAGAGCTTCTCCAGCCGCTTGACAGGCCGCAGCTCCTCCAGGATGGACTGCTTGTCGCTGTTGCGCATGGGGATATTTTGGGCGATATAGTCGGCGATATGGCCCGGGTCCTCGCTGGCAAGCACATGGACCATCAGGTCCGGGGACAGCTTGGGGGACAGCTCGGCGTAGTCCTGAAACAGCTCATAGGCCGCCCGGACCAGCGCCTCCGTCTTGGCGCTCCCCCGGGACTCGACGGCTTGAATCTCCCGCACCTCCGCCTCCAGATAGGGCTGGGCGCGCAGAAGCTGGAGCAGGCGGCCCCGCCCCTGGCCCTCCACCATCACCCGGACGTTGTCCCCGGGCATCCGGAGAATCTGGCGGATGTTGGAGATGGTGCCCACCTGATACAGGTCGTTCAGCTCCGGCTCCTCCACCGCGATATCCTTCTGACCCACCAAGAAAATGGGGCTCCCGGCGGTCATAGCCGCCTCCAGCGCCCGGACAGAGGCCTCCCGGGCCACCTCAAAATGAATCAGCACATTGGGAAACACCGTCAGCCCCCGCAGGGCGATGACGGGCATGGTGCTGGTATGGAGGATGTCATATTCCTTACTCATAGCAAGTCACTTCCTCTCAGAGAAATTGGCTCCCTCTCTCTGAGGGAGGTAGGGGGTAGACCAAACGCCCCGCGCCCCCGCCTGGGGGTACCGCGGGGCGTCTGAACATTTTAACCTGCCCGTCCGTGGTCCCGGCGGCTGGACCGCTCCACCTGGAGGGTGGCTTTGCCCAGCTTGGGGCGCTGGGTGCGCTCCGGGTCCCGGGTCAGCTCCGGGGGCTCCTTGTCCTTGACACAGCCCTCGGTGATGGACACCTTGACAATTGTGGGGTCGGAGGGGATGTCGTACATGATCTGATTCATGACCTCCTCCAGGATGGCCCGCAGGCCGCGGGCGCCGATCTCCCGCTCCACCGCCCGGTCGGCCACCGCCTCCAGAGCCTCAGAGGTGAACTCCAGCTCCACCTGGTCACAGTCCAGCAGGACCTGGTACTGCTTCACCAGGGCGTTCTTGGGCTCGGTGAGGATGCGGACCATGTGCTCCCGGTTCAGGGACTCCAGGGTGGTCACCACCGGCATACGGCCCACCAGCTCGGGGATGATACCGTATTTGAGCAAATCCTGGGGCTGGATCTCCGCCATCAGCTCGCCCACGTTCCGCTCCTTCTTGCTCCTGATCTCGGCCCCAAAGCCCAGAGACCGCTTGTCCAGACGGTGCTCGATGATCTTGTCGATGCCATCGAAGGCCCCGCCGCAAATGAAGAGGATGTTGTGGGTGTCGATCTGGATAAATTCCTGGTGGGGGTGCTTCCGCCCGCCCTGGGGGGGGACGTTGGCCACGGTGCCCTCCAGGATTTTCAGCAGCGCCTGCTGTACGCCCTCGCCGGACACATCCCGGGTGATGGAGGTGTTCTCGCTCTTCCGGGCGATTTTGTCCATCTCGTCAATATAGATGATGCCCCGCTCGGCCAGCTCCACGTCGTAGTCGGCGGCCTGGACCAGGCGCAGGAGGATATTTTCCACGTCGTCGCCCACATAGCCGGCCTCGGTGAGGGTGGTGGCGTCGGCGATGGCGAAGGGGACCTTCAGCACCCGGGCCAGGGTCTGAGCGAAGAGGGTCTTGCCGCAGCCGGTGGGGCCGATGAGGAGGATGTTGCTCTTTTGCAGCTCCACGTCCTCCGCCCCGCCGAAGTAGATGCGCTTATAGTGGTTATACACCGCCACGGACAGGGCCACCTTGGCCTTCTCCTGGCCGATGATATACTGGTCCAGAACGGCGTGAATCTCCTTGGGGGTGGGGATTACGTCGGGGATTTCCCCGGTGTAGGCGATCTCGTCCTCCAGGAACAGACCGTCCTCCCCCATCGCCGCCATACACAGGCCCACGCACTCGTCACAGATATAGACGCCGGGCCCGGCGATCATCCGCTTGACCTGATCCTGGTGCTTGCCGCAGAAGGAACAGCGGATTTTTTTTTCGTCATTCTTTATCATGGATACACCTCGTTTACGGGACCGGGTCCTCACCGTTTATCCAGCACCTTGTCCACCAGACCGTACTCCAGGGCCTCCTGGGCGGTCATGAAGTTGTCCCGCTCGCAGTCGGCGGTGACCACCTCGATGGGCTTGCCGGTGTTTTCAGACAGGATCTGGTTCATCCGCTTTTTGATGATCTCCAGCCGCTTCAAGTGGATGGCCATATCGGTGATCTGGCCCTTGGTCCCGGCGGAGGGCTGGTGAATCATAATCTCAGCGTTGGGCAGGGCCAGGCGCTTGCCCTTGGCCCCAGAGGACAGCAGGAAGGCCCCCATAGAGGCGGCCATACCGATGCAGATGGTGGACACGTCGCACTTGATATACTGCATCGTGTCGTAAATCGCCATACCGGCGGTGACAGAGCCGCCGGGGCTGTTGATATAAAACTGAATGTCCTTGTCCGGATCCTGGGCCTCCAGATACAGCAGCTGGGCCACGATCAGGGAGGCGGTGGTGTCGTTGACCTCCTCGGACAGCATGATGATACGGTCGTTGAGCAGACGGGAGAAAATATCATAGGACCGCTCGCCCCGGTTGGTCTGCTCCACTACATAAGGGACTAAACTCATAACGATACTCCTTTTTTCTGGCAGGATACGAAATTATACCCGTCCCGCAGGAAATTCATTCCTCAAGACAGCGGCACGCCCGGGACGGCTTTCGGCCGTCCCGGGACATATGTTACTCCTCGGTCTTGGGCTCCTCGGTCTTCTTGGCCCGGGTGCGCTTGGGCTTGGCCTCGCCCTCCTCCGCCTTTTTGGCGGTCTTCTTGGCGGCGGTCTTCTTGGCCTTGCCCGCCTTGGCGCTGTCCAGAACCACACGGCTGGCCTTGCGCAGCACCAGGTCCTGCTTCAGGGCCTCCTGAGCCACAACGGCCTTCACCTGCTCCACCGGCATATTGTACTGCTCGGACAGCTTGGTGATCTCGGCCTCATACTCCTCGTCGGAGACCTCCAGACCCTCGGCCTTGGCCACGGCGGTGAGGGCCAGCTCCATCTGCACCTGCTTCAAAGCGGCGGGACGGGCGGAGGTACGCATCATCTCGGGGGTCATGCCCATCATGGACATGTAGTCGTCCACCCGCATGCCCTGGTTCTGGATACGCATGGCGTAGTCGTCCATAATGCGGTCCACCTGGACCTCCACCATGCCGTCGGGGATCTCGCACTCCATCCCCTCCACCAGCTGCTCCATAATGGCGTTCTCGAACTCGGCCTGGGCCTGACCCTTCTTCCGCTCCAGCAGCTTCTCGCCCAGGTCCTTGCGGAAGTCGGCCAGGGTCTCGAACTCAGACACGTCCTTGGCAAACTCGTCGTCCACCTCGGGGACCTGGGACTCCTTGACCTCGTTGCACTTCACATGGAAGACCACGGCCTTGCCGGCCAAGTCGGGGTGATACTCCTCGGGGAAGGTGATGTCGATATCCCGCTCGTCGCCGGCCTTCATGCCGACCACCTGCTCCTCAAAGCCGGGGACGAAGGTACCCGCGCCCAGCTTCAGGTCGTGGTTCTCGCCCTTGCCGCCCTCGAAGGGGGTGCCGTTGTCAAAGCCCTCGAAGTCGATGACGGCGGTATCGCCTTCCCTGGCCTCCCGGTCCACGCTGACCAGACGGGTAGCCCGGTCCACGTAGGGCTTGAGCTCCTGGTCAATGTCCTCGTCGGTGACCTTGGGGTCCTCCTTGGGGGCGGTGAGGCCCTTATACTCGCCCAGCTTGGCCTCGGGGCGGACGGAGACCAGCGCCTTGAAGGTGAAGCCCTCCTTGCCCACCTCCACGATCTCCATCTTGGGGTAGCCAACATCGTCCAGGCCCTGCTCCTTCACGGCCTCTTCATAGGCGGCGGGATAGAGCTCGTTGATGGCGTCCTCATAGAAGACGCTGGGGCCGTACATGCCCTCGATGATCTTCCGGGGGGCCTTGCCCTTGCGGAAGCCGGGGACGTTCATGCGGCCCCGGGTCTTCAAATAGACCTTCTGGATGGCGGCCTCAAAGGCGTCGGCCTCCACCTGGATGGTGAGCTCTACGGTGCTCTTCTCTTTCGTCTCAACACTGGTGACCTTCATTTGTTCAATTTCCTCCTATGAGCCCCGCCTGACGGACCGCCCGCGGGGCCATTTTACTTTCGCCACGATATTCTATCAGATATCCAGCGATTTGAATAGTCTTTTTTTGAAATTTCCCTGTTTTTTTCCTATTTAACCGGTAGGACACGCCCTAATCCAGCAATTTGACGGGGGAAAAGGCCAGATAGTCCGCCGCGATCAGGCGGTATTCCACATTCCCCTGCCGTCCGGTGACGGCCAGGCGGTGGCTGCCGCCGTGGAGGTGGCCGTAACAGCACAGGCTCACCCCGTAGCGCTCCATCAGGTCAATGATCTCCTGACAGCGGTAGCCCTGGTACAGGGGCGGATAGTGGAGAAAGCACAGCTTCTCCCTCTCCCCCGCCGCCTTCAAAGAGGCCTCCAGCCGGATCAGCTCCCGGTTGAAGATCTTGGCGGAGTGCTCCCCCCGGTCCTCCTCATAGAACCAGCCCCGGGTGCCGCACAGGGCGGTGTCCCCGTAGAGGTGGCAGTTGTTGTGTAAAATCTCCAGGGTGGCGAAGCCCTTCTCCTGAAAAAAGGCCTTCATCTTGGAGGCGGTGGTCCACCAATAGTCGTGGTTGCCCTTGAGGAGGAGCTTCCGCCCCCCGGGCAGGGCATCCAGAAAGGCGAAGTCGGGGGCGGCCTCCTCCAGGCTCATGCCCCAGGACACGTCGCCGCACACCACCACGGTGTCCTCCGGGCCCACGGCGGAAAATCCCTCCCTCAGCTTGTCCACATAGCCGGTCCACCTGCCTCCGAACACGTCCATAGGCTTGCTTCCGCCCAGGGACAGATGGGTGTCTCCGATGGCGTACAGGGCCATGGCTCACCCCAGAAGGGACCGCACCGCGTCCAGCATGTGGTCCTTCTCCACCACCTGGGTGAAGCGGACCTGCTTGTCCCGCAGTCCGGCCAGGGGGGCGGGGGCGGGCAGTCCGGTCTTGGCGGACAGCTGGTCCAGCGCGTCCAGGCCGTGGGCGGGAGCGGTCTCCCCCAGGGCCTCCAGCACGCTGGCGCAGAACTTGAAGGGGCTGGCGGTGGAGGCCACGACGGCGGGGGTGTCGTCCCCCGTCTCCTGGCGGTACTGCTCCAGGGCGGAGAAGGCCACGGCGGTGTGGGTGTCGATCAAATAGCCGTGCTTGTCATACATGGAGCGGATCACCCGCTGCGTCTCCCTGTCGTCGCAGAAATAGCCCTTGAAGCACTTTTGCAGCTTGTCCTTCACCCGGCCGCTCACCTGATACCGGCCCGTCTCCGCCAGCTGTTCCATATAGCCCCTGACCTCCGCCGTGTCGCCGGTGAGGGCAAAGAGCAGCCGCTCCAGGTTGGAGGAGATGAGGATGTCCATAGAGGGGGACATGGTGGTGTAGAACTGCCGGTTCCGGTCGTAAACCCCCTCCCGGATGAAGTCGGTGAGGACGTTGTTGCTGTTGGAGGCGCAGATGAGCTGGCCGATGGGCAGGCCCATCTCCCGGGCGTAGTAGGCCGCCAGGATGTTGCCGAAGTTGCCGGTGGGGACGCAGATATTCACGCTCTGGCCCGGGGCCAGCTTCCCGTCCCGGAGCAGGTCGCAGTAGGCGGAAATATAATAAACCAGCTGAGGCAGTACCCGGCCCCAGTTGATGGAGTTGGCGGAGGAGAAGAAATATCCCTGATCCGCCAGCTCCTGCCGGACCGCCCCGTCAGAGAACAGCCGCTTCACGCCGGTCTGGGCGTCGTCGAAGTTGCCCACCACGGCGGCCACTCCCACGTTGTCCCCCTCCTGGGTGACCATCTGGAGCTGCTGGACCTCCGACACCCCGTCCTTGGGGTAGAAGACCAGAATTTTGGTCCGGGGCACGTTTTTGAAGCCCTCCAGAGCCCCCTTTCCCGTGTCTCCCGAGGTAGCCACCAGGATGCACACCGTCTTATCCTCCTCCGTCTTCGACAGGGAGGCGGTGAGCAGATGGGGCAGCATCTGGAGGGCCATGTCCTTAAAGGCGCAGGTGGGCCCGTGCCACAGCTCCAGGCAGTGGGTATTCCCGTCCACCGCACGGACGGGGGCCACCGCCGGGGTATCAAACTTGTCCGGTCCGTAGGCGGCCCCGGCAAAGTCGGTGAGCTCCTTGACGGTGAATTCCTCCAGGAACATCTTCATAATATACACCGCTCGCTGCTGATAGGCCATGCCCAGCATATCCTCCAGCGCCTTGCCCGGCAGCTTGGGGATGTAGCATGGCGTCAGCAGTCCGCCGTCCTTCGCCAGTCCCTGGGAGATGGCCTGGGCGGCGGAATACTGGATGGTGTTGTCCCGTGTGCTGATATACCGCATGTCGATCCTTCCTTATCATTTTAATGACGGCTCCTATTATGCCAGCTTTCCCCTGTGAGGTCAAGGGATTTTATAATCAAAAGGCGTTTTCCAGATGGAAAATCTCCGGGGCTTTTGTGGCCGTCCCCTGGGGGGCGTAAATCTCGATCACGTCGAACCGGGGCTGGAGTTCCGTGGGGTGGCGGACGAGGTAGAGCTCGGCGGAGGCCCGCAGCTTCGCCTGCTTGCGCCGGTCCACAAAGGCGGCCGCCGTGCCGTAGGCGGCGCTCTTGCGCAGCTTGACCTCCACAAAGCACAGGTAGACGCCGTCCTCGGCGATCAGGTCGATCTCCCCGAAGCGGCATTTCCAGTTGGCCCCCGTGACTTGAAAGCCCTTTTTCCGCAGACACTCCGCCGCCCGTTCCTCCCCCCACTGGCCCAGCAGGCGGCTCTCCTGCCCGCTCACAGCTTCCGCTCCTTTTTCAGGAACGTCCTGCGATGAATGGGACTGGGGCCGTACCGGGCCAGCAGCTCGTAGTGGAGCTTGGTGCCGTATCCCTTGTGCTTGTCAAAGCGGTACTCCGGATATTGCTCCGCCATCTCCACCATAAAGCGGTCCCGGCTCACCTTGGCTAAAATGGACGCCGCCGCGATAGAGGCTGACAGGCTATCTCCCTTTACAAGGCATCGGTGGGGCGTCACAATGGCCGCGGACCGGCCCTTGTCCCGGTTCCCGTCGATGAGGGCGAAGTCGGGGGTATGCGCCAGCCCGTCGATTGCCAGCTGCATCGCCTTCATCCGGGCGCTGAGGATGTCGGTCTCGTCGATCTCCGCCGCGTCCACAAAGGCCACCGACCAGGCCAGGGCCTGGTCCTGGATGACAGGGAAAAGTACTTCACGGCGTTTTTCGGTCAGCTTCTTGGAGTCGTCCAGACCGGGCAGGTCGACCCCCAGCGGCAGAATCACCGCCGCCGCGTACACCGGCCCCGCCAGGGGCCCCGCCCCCGCCTCGTCACAGCCGCAGACGGCGGCATGGCCCTCAAACAGCGCCTCCTTTTCATACTGCCAGAAATCCATCGTAATCGCTCCTTTCGTCCCCCGCAGGGCCAAGGCCCCTTTTCCCCGCAGGGGGGACGCCGCATCCGTAAGGCGGCAAAGCCGCCAACGGCTGCGCAGTGAAAGGGGCTGTCAGCCGAAGGCTGACTGAGGATTGCGTTCGCGAAGCGAACATACGAAGTAAACGAGTGTAGGGCGCGACGACCTCGGCGTGCCGTTCTTCAGGGGTGCGTTGTAGGGGCGGATATTATCCGCCCCTACATGAGGCTCTAAGACCTCGTTTGCTTCGCATATTTTGGCTTCGCCAAAATGCAATCCTCCGCCCCAGTTTGCGAACTGGGGCACCTCCTTTCACTGGATATCCGTTAGCGGCTCTGCCGCTTACGGATATCGCGTCCCCCTTGCGGGGAAAAGGAGGCTTTTTGCGCCCCTACGGTACCTCCAAAGTAAACCGTCCCAGCCTGCTCCCCCGGTACTCATCCAGGAGGACCCGGGCCATGCGTTCCGTGTCCAGCTCTCCGCCGGAGATACGCATCCCCCGTTTGGCGGCGCAGGCCTGGAGGAGCCGGTAGCCCCAGGCCACGTCATTTTCTCCCTCCTCCCGGGCGGGGACCTCGGCCAGCTTGTAGCCGTCCATCAGCGCCTGGGGGTAGCGCTCCCCCAGCAGGGTCATGAAGTGACAGCCCAGGGTCTCCACGTCCATGATCTCGTCCTTCACCGCCCCGGTAAAGGCCAGGTGCATCCCGGTAACCTCGTCCTCAAACTTGGGCCAGAGGATGCCGGGGGTATCCAGCAGGTCCAGGCCCTGGTCCACGTGGACCCACTGCTTCCCCCGGGTGACGCCGGGCCGGTCGCTGGCCTTGGCGGATTTTTTCTTGGCTACCTTATTGATAAAGGTGGACTTTCCCACATTGGGCACCCCCACAACCATGGCCCGGACGGGACGGCCGATCTGGCCCTTCTCCTTCCACCGGGCGATCTGGTCCTTGAGCACCCCCTGGACCACCGCCGAAAACTGGTTGATCCCCCGGCCCGACCGGGCGTCGGTCTCCAGAACGGAGTGCCCCTGACTGCGGAAGTGGGCTCCCCAGGTCTTGTTCTGGGCGGGGTCGGCCTGGTCAGCACGGTTTAGGACAATCAGCCGGGGCTTTCCCGCGCAGATGGCGTCAATATCCGGGTTGCGGCTGGACGCCGGAATGCGGGCATCGATAATCTCCACCACAATGTCCACCAGCTTCAGATCCGCCTCAATCTGCCGCCGGGTTTTGGTCATGTGGCCGGGGTACCATTGGATGTTCATAGGAGACCTCCCAAAATTTCAGAGATTTGTAAGAGATTTTTCCTCTTTTTTGTAAGAAATATCTGGTATCCTTCCCGTACTCGTTACAGGAAAGGATATGAATTACCATGAGCTTTTTCGCGCTGAAAACCATTGCCCTTCTGTCTATGCTGTGGGACCACCTTACCCACGTCTGGCCCCTGGCGCTGACCGTGGAGGTCCTGTTCTTCCCCGACGCTGTAGAAACCGCCCCGGCCCTTCTGGCCCTCCAGCGGGCCACCGACTACATCGGCCGCGTCGCCGCTCCCATCTTTCTGTTCTCCATCGCCAACGGCTACCGGCACACCCGGAATTTCAAAAAATATGCCCTGCGGCTTCTGACCTTCGCCTGTCTGGCGGAGTGGCCCTACTACCTCCTGTTCGGCTTCCACGGGAACATCATGTTCACCCTGCTGCTGGGCCTGCTCACCCTGCGGCTCATGGACTGGGGCAATGGGAAGCGGGCGGGGCTGGGATACGCCCTGGCCGCCGGAGTGGTGATTGCCGCCGAGCATTTCGCCCTCGCCGAGGGTAAAGGGAGATATATCCTGTTCATCCTGGTCTTTTATCTCACCGAGCACTGGACTGTCCGGAAAAAGGCACTGCTGTGGCTGTTTCTCATGCCCCTATCCCGGTATGGGCTAATCCGGATGTTCTTCTCGGAACAGTTGTTTGACTATCGCTGGTTTCATATGCTGTGCATCAACGCTGTGGGCCCTCTGCTGGGGGTGGCGTTCACCTTTTTCTACAACGGGAAAAAGGGGCGCTCTTTCCCTGGGGACAAGTACCTGTGGTACCTCTTCTACCCGGCCCATCTGCTGGTGCTGGGACTGGTCAGCGCTGGGCTGCAAGCTTAGTTTGAAGCTACAGCCATTCCAAATAGCTGTCGTCCTGAAAGGGGCGCTTCCAGAACACCTCATTCTGCTGTGCCATCAGCAACAGCTCCTTTTTCTCCCTCAGCAAATCCCTGTCCAGCCTCGCGATGTAATATGACGCCCCTATTTGGCTCTCTGAGCCGTCATAGTAGTCATCAAGCAAGAACTCGAACAGCAGCTCGGCCAGTCTCTCGTCATCCTGATATTTTGCAAAAAAGCTGTGCAGCCGCTCTTCCACATCTCGGTAGCAGCTCCATACCAAATATTCATATAGAAGCTCTTTGTCCCATACTCCATCCTTTACTGGGCAATTTCTCTCCAATTCTTCCCACTTATTGGAATCCATTTCTCTTGCTCCTATCGTAAATCTCATTTCTGCTGCTATTATTTTCTTGCCGATTCAGAAAAAATACGTTATAATTAATGACAGATACTGCAATATTCCTTGACAGACAAGGAGGTATAATTTAAGAAAAAGGAGCGGCAAAGCCGCTCCTTTTTTGATTACAGCAGTTCCTTGACCTTAGCGGCCTTGCCCACGCGGTCACGCAGATAGTACAGCTTGGCGCGGCGCACCTTGCCCCGGCGGACGACCTCCACCTTCTCCACGGAAGGAGCGTGCAGGGGGAACACCTTCTCCACGCCGATGCCGTAAGAGATGCGGCGGACGGTGAAGCTCTCCTCAATGCCGCCGTGCTTCTTGGCGATGACGGTGCCCTCGAACACCTGGATACGCTCACGGCTGCCCTCTTTTACCCGCAGGTGAACGCGGACGGTGTCGCCGATGTTCATCTTGGGGGGCTCAGCCTTTGTGTACTTCTCGGTAAATGCTTTCATCAGATCCATGATTGTTTTCCTCCTGTTGTATAGGCGTTCGTTCCGGCTGCTTTCCCCTCTCCAGGGGCGCCGCAGAGGACCGCCCGTTATTCAGACCAAGATAGTGTATCACAAGAACTTCCAGATTGCAAGTGTTTTTTACACCGATTTGTAAACTTCTCTGTGGACCTCCGACAGGAGGACCTCCGTCTCCGGGAAGGCCTTGGCCAGACGGCCGGCCAGGGGGGCGCACACCACATTTTCCGTGGGGAAGTGGCCGGCGTCCAGCAGGTTGAGGCCCAGGGCCTTGGCGTCCAGGAACTGGTTGTATTTCAGGTCGGCGGTGACGAAGGTGTCACAGCCCCGGGCAACGGCATCCTCTATCATGGAGCCGCACGCGCCGCCCCCCACCGCCACCCGCTGGACGGGCCTCCCGCCGTCCACAAAGCGGACGCAGGCAGACCCCAGCCGTTCCTTCACAAAGGCGGCGTACTCCCCCGCCGTCAGGCCGGGGCGGTGGACCGTCCCCGTCCGGCCAATGCCGTAGGGCCGGCCCTGGCTGTCCTCCCCCGCCTGGCACAGCTGTCCAATTTCCGACAGCTCCAGCGCCCGGGCCAGACAGCCGTTGACCCCGCCGTGGGCGGCGTCCAGGTTGGTGTGGGCGCAGATGGCGGCCACCTTATGCTCGATGAGCTCCAGCAGGATGCCGCCGGTGAGGGTCCCGTCGGTGACCGACTTTACTGGGTTGAAGATCACTGGATGGTGGGCCACGATCAGCTCCGCCCCCAACCGGACGGCCTCCGCCGCCACCTCCCCGGTGATGTCCAGAGCCACCAGAATCTTCTGGACCGCCCGGTCTCCCCTGCCCACCAGGAAGCCGGCGTTGTCGAAGTCCTCCTGCGTCTCAAAGGGGGCGATTTGGTCCATAAATTGGAAAATATCCTCTACTGCTGCCACTGTTCCCACTCCTTTTTCATCTCCGTGAGGCCCTGGCAGACCTCCTCCAGCTCCTGGCGGCGGCGGGAGACGTTCTGTCCCTGGGCCATTCCGTCCAGCGCCCGGCGGGTCCGAGCCAGCCACCGGTCCAGCCATGCCCCCCGCAGGGGGGTGTTGACATTTTTGCCCGCCCACAGCTCCGCCGGGGACAGGGGCTCCATCTCCCCCGCCCGGACCAGCAGAGCGGTGTAAAGCATTTCTCCTTCCCGGGCTAATCGCTCCTCCTGAATGGCGAAGCCGTTCCCCTGGAGCCAGCCCCGCAAATCGGGGAAGGAGGACATGGGCTGTAAAATCAGGGGCACATCCCCCGTCCGGACCCAGGGAGCGGCGGACAGAATGGCGGCGATGGTCTCCCCGCCCATGCCCGCGATGACCACCGCGTCCACCTCGCCGGGCTGAATGCCTGTCAGGCCGTCGCACAGGCGGAAAGCCACCCTCCCGGTGAGGCCGCACTCCCGCACAGTGGCCCGGGCCCGGTCCAGGGGACCCTGGCGCAGGTCGGCGGCAATGGCCCAGGGAATTTTCCCCTCCAAAATCAGCGCCGCCGGGAGGTAGGCGTGGTCGGTGCCCACGTCGGCCAGCCGGGCCCCCTCCGGCGCCAGGTCCGCCGTCATTTGGAGCCGGGGCGTTAAATGTATCGTCCTCACAGGTCCCTCCTATTCCAGTCCGGCCATCCGGTCGGCCCGCACCGCCAGGACCAGCGCCTGGGCAAAGTCACGGGCGGCCTGAGCCCTGTCCTCATTCATGAAGGGCTCCGCCCCGCCCCGGTCCTGACGGCAGAGGATACCCATATACTCCAGCCCCCCGTGGCGGCAGAAGCGTTTCAGCCCCTCCTCCCACAGGTCGGCCCCCCGCTCCGGGGGGTACCCGCAGGTGACAACGGCGGCCAGCCGCTTCCCCTCCAGCAGCCGAGGGCCCTTCGCCCGTCCGTAGTTCTTCGTTCCGGCATAGATCGCCCGGTCCAGGAGGGCCTTCATGGGGGCGGTGCAGAAAAAGGCGTAGATGGGGGTGGCCAGCACGATCACGTCGCTGTCCGCCATAGCCTGGAAGACCTCCCCAAAGCCGTCGTCCTGGACACAGCCCGGGCCCTCCAGACAGTCCTGGCAGGTCATACACCCCAGGCAGGGCTTTACCGCCCGGTCATGCAGGGAGATCACCTGAGTCTCCACCCCCAGCGTCCGGCACTCCTCCAGGAAGGGGGCCAGCAGGGCGGCGGTGTTGCCCTCTGCCCTGGGACTGCCTGTACAGACGCAGAATTTCATGGCTGTCACCTCGTTCATCGAACATTCGTGCTTATTTTAACACAAAAGCCCGCCGCTGTAAAGACAAAAATAACCGCCCCCAGCTGGGAGGGCGGTTGCGGTCTTATTTGCCGATCAGCGCGTTGACCTTGGACAGCAGCTCGTTGACATCCACGCCGTGGACCATGCAGGCCTCCTCCACGGTCTCGCCCTGAGAGGCGGGACAGCCCAGGCAGTGCATTCCGATGCCCATGAAGAGGGGCGCGGCCTGGGGGGCGATTTTCAGGATATCGCCGATTACGGTGTCTTTGGTAATGGTCATAGTTGATTCCTCCATCTTTCTTTGGGATGGAGATAGTATACCCTATCGACAGGTTTTTTGCAATGAATTTTTTCTTTTCTTTTGGGAAAACCAGCGTTATAATCGAAGCACTTTAAAATAAGGATCTGATATTATGGACCAGCAACCCCATCCCGCCGCCGAGCGGCTGTTCTCCGTGGCCCTGCTCACCCTGTCCGGCGGGCTCCAGGACGCCTACACCTACCTCCGCCGGGGGCAGGTCTTCGCCAACGCCCAGACGGGCAACATTGTCCTTCTGGGCCAGAGCCTGTTTGACGGGGACTGGAGCCGCGCCGCCCGGTACCTTCTCCCGGTGCTGGCCTTCGCCTTGGGAGTGGCGGCGGCGGAGTTCCTGCGGCTGCGCCCCTCCCGCCTCCACTGGCAGCGGCGGGTGCTGATCTGGGAGATCCTCCTGCTGTTCCTGGTGGGCTTCATCCCCCACTCCCTGGACCACCTGGCTAACGCTCTGGTCTCCTTCTCCTGCGCCATGCAGGTGCAGTCCTTCCGCAAAATGGAGGGCTTCGTCTTTGCCAGCACCATGTGCATCGGCAACCTGCGGGGCGGCATGGAGGCTCTGTCCGCCTTCCTGCGGACTGGAGACCGTCAGGAGCGCAAAAAGGCCCGGCTGTATTTTTTCATAATTCTCCTGTTCGCCCTGGGGGCCGAGATGGGCAGTCTGGCCGTGGAGCTACTGGACCTGCCCGCCATCTGGCTGTCCTGCGCCCTGCTGGCCCTGGGCTTCTGGCCGCTGTCCCGGCCGGCGTAAAACCGGATCACTGGAACACCTTCTCCAGCTCCAAAAGCAGCCCTTTTACCGTTATATTACACCACAACCCGCCGGAAACTCAATGAAAAAGCCCGCCTCCCGGCGGACTTTTCGCAGTTCCGATAGCCTATGCGCAAACGGCCCTCACGTCTACAAGAACACCCCATAGTTTTCCAAATCCCAGGGCCTGTTCATCCTGTGCATTGGGGCTCTCTGCATAAATAGCGACCTCTATCAATTATAGCACCGCAGCCCTCAGGTACAGCTCCATAACCTTTGGAAGGACATGGCTCAGGGCGCGATTCTCCACATTCTTTCGCGCGGCGGCGGACAGGCGGTTCCGTAACCCCGCATCATCTATAAGCGGCTGAATTACAGCGGCGCAGGTCTCCGCATCCCCATAAGGGTACAGCAAGCCTGTCTCTCCGTGCCGGATCAGGTCCACATGCCCCTTTACCGCGCTGGCCGCTGCCGGCAGCCCGCAGTACATCGCCTCCATCACATTGAACGGCAATCCCTCACTTCTGCTGGATGAGACAGCGATATCCGCCATCCCATACCACGGCGCCATCTCATGGACATGCCCTGGAAATATGACCCGGTCTCTCAATCCAAGACGGTCTGCCAGCGCCCTGCACCGCTCCCATAAAGCGCCCTCCCCGGGCAGAACCAGCACGGTCTGCTCCGGCAGCTTGACCATCGCCTGAATCAGGACCGCCTGGCTCTTTCTCTCGGAAAACTCCGCCGGGTAGATCAGCACAACGGCGTCCTCCGGGATGCCCAGCCCTTTTCGCAGCGCGCCGCCCTTCTCCCGGCCGCGGTCCAGTCGAGAAAAATCCACTCCCACGCCTGGGATCTCCACAATTTCACGACCCAGAGAATATCGCTTCGCCAGCTCACAGTCCCACCGGTTCATCGTCATCAGGAGGTCCGTCTCCACCGCCGTCAGCCGCTCGGCCATCAGCAGGACGGCGCGCTTCAGCGCCGGAGTCCGCTCATCAAACAGGTAGCCGTGGACCATGTTCACCACCGGGGGCCGGTTGTCCATCCCCTTCACTGCCAGCCGGGTGAAGAACGCCGCCAGCGAGGTGTGCGTGCTGATCAAGCTGTACCCCTCCGCCCGGATCATATCCCGCAGCGTATGGGCAGCCTTGAAATTGCTCAGCGCCCACATCCGCTTCTGAAGCGGCAGAGACACCGTTCTGTCCGCGTATGGGACCGGCTCCCCCACTCCCCCGCACGCCACGTGGACCTCCCAGCCCAGCTCCCGGAAGGCATTCAGATAGGGCAGGTGGAAATTCCTAATATGGGAAAAGGTCGAGGCCGTGAAAAGCACCCTGCGTCTCAAACGCCCCGCCCCGCTTTCTCTCGGCCCAGGTCCTCACTGTTGATAAACTTCCCGCCGAATACGGTGCTCAGCAGGATATGGATGTCAAACCACAGGCTCCAGTGCTCGATGTAGTACACGTCCAGCTCCACGCGCTCACGGATCGAGGTGTCCCCCCGCAGTCCGTTCACCTGCGCCCAGCCGGTGATCCCCGGTCTCACCTGGTGCTTCACCATGTACAGCGGAACCTCCTTCCGGAACTGCTCCACATAGTGGGGGATCTCCGGGCGGGGGCCCACCAGGCTCATGTCGCCCTTGAAAACGTTCCACAGCTGGGGCAGCTCGTCCAGGGAGCATTTGCGCATAAACGCGCCAAAGGCGGTCTTGCGCTCGTCACGGTCCGTGCTCCACGCGGTGTCCTGCCGGTCGTTCACCCGCATGGAGCGGAACTTATACATATAAAACGGCCGCTTCTCCTTCCCAATCCGCTCCTGCCGGAACAGCACCGGCCCCGGCGACGACAGCTTCACCCCCACCGCGCAGGCCAGCATGACCGGAGCGGCCAGGACCAGCAGAACACCGGAGCCCACCAGGTCCATCGTCCGCTTGCAGAACGCGTTGGCCCAGTTATCCAGGGGTATGTGACGTATGTTCAGCATGGGAATGCCGTTTAAATCGTCAAACTGAGGGTTGGAGGGCATGTAGTTGGCATAGAATGGGATAATAGACAGCCGCACACCCGCCTCCTCACAGGCCTCGATAATCTCCGGCGTCTGGGGAAAGTCCTGCGGCTCCATCGCCGCCACCACCTCGTCCGGGCGCAGCGCCTCCAGCACCTGCGCCAGCTCCCCGTAGCCGCCCAGGCGGGCCAGGCCGTCCAGCCCGCTTCTCCAGCCGTCGTCCATAAAGCCAACCGGGACATAGCCCAGCTCACGGTGCTCCCGGATCTCACGCAGATACCGCGCGGCCGCGCGGCCGCTGCCCAGCAGCAGCACATGCTTCTGGTTGTAGCCCGCCTGCCGGTATCTCTGCAAAACCTTCCGGAGGAAATACCGCTTCGCGCTCAGCCCTCCATTGCTGAGCAGGAACATAATCGCCAATACCCACCGGGAGTAGTGCACCTCGTGGCTCAGGAACAGCAGGCCCAGCAGCACCGACATATCCAGGGTATTCGCCCCCCACAGGCGCAGCAGCTCATACCGCAGCCGCTTCCGCCGGAAGCTCTGATACAGCCCGAAGGCGGCGTAGGTAAACAGCTGCGCCCCGGTATAGACCGCCGCCAGCGTGATGTACGCCCTCAGCGGCACTGTGACAATACCGTGAAAGACGGAAAACCGTATCCAGAAGGCAACCGGAAAGGACAGGAACAAAATAGCCCCGTCGCTGAGCACATGAAGGGTATTCAACAGCTTTTGATTCTCTCTGATCATCCTCGATTATTCCTTATTCTCTCGATCAATTCGTAAGCCTGTTCTTCCAGCACGATCTCACCCATGTTTTCCAGGTTCCACCGCTCCAGCAGCTCCGCCACACAGAGCACGCCCGCCCGGTAGACATCCGTGTCCTCCTCATACCGCTCCAGCACCTCGAACGCCTGACGCCAGCCCTCCGGGTCGGAGGAGACATAGGCCACGTACTTTTCCACCATAGCCAGCCCGTCCTCCGTCCGGCCGTTTTGGAAATAGTACTCCGCCAGGTAGATGGGGATCGTATTGGAGTCCTGACTGGACAGACGCAGGGCAAAGGCGTCCGCCTGCGCCCGGATGTCCCCGGTCAGCTCGCTGCCCCCGCCCTTCTCCATCTCCGACACACTGACCACGTAGGACAGCGCGTAGTCGGCCCACTCGAACCGGTCCAGCGCGGCGGCCTCCGCCAGGGAATTGAGCGACTTCCCCTCCGCCGCCAGCTTCTGCGCCCGCATATTGCAGCCCAGCAGCACGGCGTAGACCCCGATCAGGGCGGAGACAGCCAGCAGGGAGACGGTTTTCAGCTTCCGCGTCAGCCGTACCCCAGCCAGAGACCCGCCGCAGCACAGGCAGATCAGCCCGAACACACCGAAGGCGATGGGCAGATAGGCATAGGCGGAGAACACCACCTCGGTGGCGGCGTGGGCGGCCATGAACACCAGCGACGCGCCCAGCGCGGGCGTCAGGGGGTGGGCCTCCCGGCCCCGCCTGCGCTCCAGAAGGACAGCGGCGGCGCTTCCCACAAAAAGGGCCAGGAACAGCGCCAGGCCCACAAGGCCGGTCTCCGCCAGCGTCTGGATATAGTGGTTGTGGGCGTATTTTGTCTCATAGTAGAAGGACTGCACGCTCTTTACGCCGTTCTCAAAGGCCCCCAGGCCCAGGCCCACCACCGGACTGCGGCGGAAGATCTTCATGCCGTCCGAGAAAAATACCAGCCGCTGGATGGCGTTCTCGTTGGCAAACAGGCCCTGGAGCCGGTTTGCCATAAATCCGGGCAGGAGCTTATAGCCCAGCGGCACCTCACCCGAACCGGCCTGGCCTGAGTAGGCCACAGTCTCTAAACGCGCCCCGTCCGGAGCGCTGAAATTGAAGTAGACCACCAGGCTGCCGTCCGGGACGGTAAACGCCGCGCCCTCCGCCTGGCCGTCATAGAGCACAGTGCTGGTGTGCATCATGGTCTGCTGTTGGTTCTGGCTCTCAATATTGACAAATACAGCGCCCTCCCCCCGGACCTCCAGCGTGTACGCGCCGGGCTCCGGGTAGGCCGCGCGGCGCAGCGCGCCGCCAGCGTCCAGGGCCTCGGGACCCGTCCAGTTGAAGGCCAACAGAACAAAAGCCGCCAGAGCCGCCAGCAGCCCGCCGGTCAGAAGGATGGGACCTTTGGCGGAGCCATCCAGCCGCGCCGCCAGCCGGCCCCCAAGGGTTCCGTCCACCGCGCACAGCGCCGCAGCCCCCAGGACTGTGCACAGCAGCGGCACAGGCTGTACGCCATCCCATCGCTGGAACGAGGTGACAGATACAGCCGCCGCGGAGACGGCCGTCAATACCAGCGTCTCCACCATCAGCACCAGCAGGCGCACGCGGTGGCTCTGACGCTGTTCCAGCGCTAAGTACACCAAAAACGCCAGCGCGATGGCTCCGCTGGCGCCCATGCTGAAGGCCAGCAAAAATGACAGAGCGTTGACGTACAGGCAGACAAGATGGACCCGCCGCTCCCCCACGGTACTGGACGGCCGGGCCAGACCCAGCGACAGCAGCACACCCAGGCCCGCCACTCCCGCGAACACATTGGGGTTGACAAACAACGAGGTCATCCGCACGCCGGCCTCCACTCCATCCAGCGCGGCGTAGTCCGGCGTAAACTGGCCCAGCACCCACAGTACAGACCCGCTCAGCCACCGGGTGGACAGCAGATCAATGCTGACCACCCCGGCCAGCGCCGCAAAGCCCTCCAGAATAGAGGCGATCCAGCGCCACGGCTCCCTCTCCGGCGCGGCCGCCAGAAGCAGCAGCGTCAGGCAGAACGCGGACAGCACCTTTAAAAATTCATAGAGGGCAAATTTCCCCGATACCGCATAGAACGTCGATATGCCGTCCAGCAGCACCACCGCCGCCAGCAGCAGCAGCGGTACGCCGATACGGTCCCGCAGCCGGGAGAAAAACAGGAATACCAGGGCCAGGCTCAGCACAGACAGCGCCATCCCCGCCATTTTTCCCGTCGTCGCAGAGGTAAGGCAGACGGCCAGGAAATACAACCCCTGGCATAGCAGGACCGGCCCCGCGATCGGGCTTTTTATTTGGTTCTTCTTCGGGGCTGGCCCCTTCTTTTCTGACATATCCACTCACCTCTACAGTCTTTTCGCCCTTCTCCCGAGCCTCCTCCAAGCGGCGGAGGCCCCGGAGAAGGGCGGGGCTTCAAGCCCCGTCCCTCTACTAGGGAAAATCGCTTATTTCGCCATGTCGCGGTACAGGAAGGTCACGATCTCCGCGCGGGTGCAGGTCTTGTCGGGGGAGAAGGTGGTCTCAGAGGTTCCGGCGGTGATCTCGGACTTCACTGCCCAAGCCACGGCGTTGGTGTAATAGGCGTCGGCGGGCACGTCGGTGAAGGAGCCCACGCCGGAAGCGGCGGGACTGCCCTCAGACCGGTGCAGGAACGCCATAGCCTCGGCGCGGGTGCAGGTCTTGTCGGGGGAGAAGGTGGTCTCAGAGGTACCGGCAGTGATGCCCTCCTCCACCGCCCACATCACGGCCTTATAGTAGTAAGCTCCGCTGTCCACGTCAGTGAAGGGGTTGCTGGCGGACTTGGGCTCGGGAGAGCCGGCGGCACGCCACAGGAAGCTCACGATCTCAGCACGGGTGCAGGTCTTGTCAGGCGCGAACATGGTCGCGGTGATACCGGCCGTGATCTTGTTCTTGGCCGCCCACGCCACCGCGTCGTAGTAGTACTGGCCAAAGAGAACGTCCTCGAAGCTGACGCCCAGCATGGACTTCGTACCAATGACATACTTGCTCAGGTGGGTGGTGGTGAAGGTCACCTTGCCCCCGCTGTAGCTGGTCTCATGGGCCTCGAGCGCGCCGCCGTCGGTCAGGTAGAACACCTGAACCTCTCCGGAGCTCACGCCCTCGGGCAGAGCGTACTTCACGGAGATGGACAGCACGCCGCCGCCGAAGTCGGTGATCTGCTTGCCGCCGCTGGTCACAGAGACGTCGATCACTGTGGCGCCCTCCGCCGCTTCCTTCTGCGCGTTGTTCAGGCCGGTCGCCGGCTTCACGGACACAGTGACAGTGCTGCCAGCGGCCTGCTCCGCCAGAGCGGCGGTGGACTCGCTGTCCAGAACCACGTCCGCAACATCAGAGGTGATGCTCAGCGTCGCACCCTCAGCCTCGCTCAGGGTCTTCAGGGACTTGGCGGGCAGGTCAACCTTCACTGCGGTGGTCTTATCGCCGGTCTCCACCTTCACCACAATGGCAGGAGTGGTCCCGGCCTTAGCCGCGGCTTCCACCGCACTGTCTACCGCCTTGTCCATGTCCTTTCTGGACACGGTCGCGCTGGTGGTTGTTCCAGAGGTCTTGGTCTCCACCTTCACCTCTACCGTGGTCGTTCCGCCGCTGGTCGCGGGCTCCCCCACAGTCACCTTGTCCGCGCTGGAGGACGACCCGCCGCTGCTGCCGCCGCTGCTGCTCGTCTTGGTGAATACGGGGTGGACTGTAGCCACTTGACCGCCCAAAATTGTCGTGTCATTCTCGGTAATATAGACAACATTGGTGTCATCGTTTACCGTATAAGTGTAGTAAGAACCGGTTTTGCTGGTCTCGTCACCCCAGACGACCTCATAGCCGCTGTCGGGCACCAGCCGAATCGTTGTGTCGCCGTCTGTGCTGTAAGTTCCGTCAATCTTCACAAGACTGGAATCGCTCTTGACCACATAGACACTGCCGTTGGTTGCAGAGTTCACGGTGATGGAGCCAGCAGTTCCCGTAGCAGCCACCGCCATTGTGGGGACCATGCCGACAACCATGCACAGAACCAGCAGTTTTGCTAAGATTTTTTTCTTCATATTTACTTGTTTCTCCTTTCATGGGACGATTTTCGGACACCACTGTGTCCGCTAACGGACCCCTCACAATGTGGGGTCCCTCGCGCGGGCCTTTCCCGTCCGGCCCCAGTATGGAAAAATACTGCTCGGGCGAGCGGCCGCCGCCGTCCGAACCCTCAATTCCTTACCCATTTGACTTCACCTCCTTTCAATGGCCCACCAATACAGATGTCTTTTCTCTTATACCACCCTGCATATCCTCAATGCGGACTCTAACGCCTGATCCATATTATAGTATTTAAAATCCGCTAAGCGTCCGCAAGGGATCAGGTTAGGGATTTTGTCCGCCAGCTCACGGTACTGAGCATACTGTTTCTGGCTTGCGTCTGTCAGCACCGGATAATAGGGCTCCATATACGCTCCCTCCTGATATGGCAATGGATACTCCACCGCATAACTGGAACCAGGCATATTCTGTACTGGAAGCTTCTTATACTCTGTGACCCTTGTATAGCCTTTTTCTTGAGGATAAGCCACTATAGGGGCATCCTGAACACTGTCGAGGCTTGTGTGCTTCCATTCAAAGCGCAGGGAGCGATAGGGCAAACGTCCAAAGATACCGCCAAACAGTTCATCCAACGCCCCGGTATACACTACAGGAAAAGACGTCTCTCTCCCATCTAACTGCAAAACACTATCTTGCACATTCAGCCGCTCTAGCGCCTCAACGCCCAGTTTAACAGTGATGTTGGGATGATTCAGCAGGTTCTCAAAAAATCTGGTGAACGAATGAGCCGGCATGACTTGATAGGGATCATCAAAATATCCCTCGTCATAAGAAAAGCGAAGCGGCACTCGCTTCAACACACTTGGGTCGATCTCCGCCGGAGAAACACCCCATTGTTTCGCGGTATATGGTGCATAATCTTTTTTAAACAAGTATTCTGCATAGCCCCGGATGTCCGGATCCGGGTGCTTTAGGACCTCCACCACTGTAGCAAATTCCCGCCCCGCAAATGAATCCCGGAGTTTTTTTCGCAGGGAAGCCGCCTGTTCCGGCGGATAAAAGGTGTCAATTGTCGTAAAATTAAAAGGAGTCGGGGTATATTTTTCATCCCATACCGCTCCACAAGTCAGCTTATAGTCTTTCCACTGCTCAAAGCGGCACATATATTCATAGAGCTCTTTCCTTTTTGTGTGGAATGTATGAGGCCCATATTTTTGTACCAGAAAGCCGTGTTCATCTATGTAATCGTACATATTTCCGCCTATATGTTCCCGACGTTCCCAAATTTCCACCCTTGAACCACGTTCTGCCAACTCCCGCGCAACTACAGCACCGGTTAACCCACAGCCAATAACCAAATACCTCATTTTGCTTGCTCCATTTCTCTGAAATAACGGATGGTCCGACTGATCCCTTCTTCAAAAGTGATCTGCGGTACAAAACCGGTATCTTCCCGCAAACGGCGTATGTCCAGTACCGAATTATCCGGTTTGCTTCCACACTTATACGGAAGCGAGCCAATTCCAAGGAACGCATCAGGCGCTATTTCCGCCTGAATCTTCCGAATATATTCCGCCAAAGGCTTAGCCCGACCGGAACCCAGCGGATATACCCCGTCCGGCTTTCCGTACAGCCCCAGAAGATATAATGCCTCAGCCAAGTCGTCGATATAGATGTAATCCCACATCTGCTCAAGTTTTGAATATTTGGTCTCTTCCCCATGCAGCAATGCCTTGATCGTATAAGTCAATATGTTGCTGTCATTGCGGCCGGGGCCGTAGATGCTTCCGATGAGGAGCCAGTTGAGATTCAGTCTGCGTTCACGGGCATACCACTGGCACAGCACCTGTGCCGCAGCCTTCGATGCAGCGTAAGCGTCACCCGGCGCCGGGATATTCCCGCCGTCAATTGTCTGTCCACAGTAGGCATATTCCGAAGCAGAGCCAGGAATAATTATATGTTCACAGCCAGCTTCAGCACAGGCTTCCAGTACCGATATGGCCAACGGAATATTGGATATTTGCATCTCGATCTCGTTCTTGACATCTGTGCTCACACCTGCCCAGGCAAGGTGATAAAACACATCCGGCTGCGCCACTTTAAGGATTGCAGTCAACTGCTGTTTTTCTCTGATATCTACATACAGCGGTATAACTCCATCCTGCGTTAAAATGTTCTTCTGTGCAGCTTCTACATCAATCGCATATACCTGAATATTTTCCTCAAGCAGCCGCCTTGTCAGGTTTCTTCCAATAAAACCGCCGGCCCCGGTAATTACAACTTTCTTCATAGCTTCCTCATAACATATACCGGCAGTCTACCACCGGCGAATTAGTCTTAGTTTTTACATCTCCAAACTGTGGCCATGCTGTGGTAATTGCCACCGTTTCAGCCTGCTCCAGCAACTGCTCATAGCTGTCTGCACAATTGTAGTCAAGCTTATAATACTTTTGGAACTCATCCATTGCCACTGGGTCATACACCACGATATTCCGATACCCTGCCTTGTTCAGTGTACGAATGATCTTTGCGCTGGGAGTATCCCGTACATCATCGCTTCCAGGATTGAAGGACAGGCCCAGAATACCGATGCAGCATCTCTTGTTTTCTCCAACGGTTTGGGTGATCCGTCGTGCTGTAACCTCCGGCATCTCATCATTGAGATGAATTACATGCTTCAATATCTGACCGTCAAAGCCGCTGTCTTTTACTACTGCATAGAACGCATTGGTATCCTTAGGCAGACAGTACCCTCCATAACCGCAGCCAGGATAGAAATAAGTCCGAATGCTCCCCGTCTGCCACCGCTTGTCCATGTGAAGAATGCGAAATGCATTAGCCACGTCAATTCCGCCGATAGCATCCGCCGCGATGCTCATCTCATTTGCATAGCTTATCAGGCAAGCCAAACTGGTATTGGACAAGTACTTGATAAACTCCCCCGTGTTCAGGGATACGCTAAATACCGGCGCTTTTTCCTTGGCATAGAGATTCCGCAATATCGCCTCGGAGCGCCCATCGGTCACCCCCAGTACAATACGGTCGGCGTGGGTGAAATCCTCCCAGCAGTGGCCCTCCCGCAAGAATTCCGGATTGTTGGCTACCCCCAGTTGCTCTGGTATCTTTACCCCGTGCTCCTCTAGGAAAGGAATAATCCGTTTCTCTGTGGTAGAGGGCGGAATGGTGGATTTGGTCACTAGGACACGAAACTTATCATCATGAATGGCGTCTATCGTCTGCTCCAACGCACCATAGAGGTATGTAAGGTCCGCCTGCCCACCCTCGCCGTAGGGAGTACCTACGCAATAATACACGCACTCGCTGTCCGCAACAGCTGTCTCCCAATCCGTGGTGGGGAGAAAATTTTGACCCAAATGCCGCTCCAGCGCCTCGTCCAACCCTGGTTCCCAAAAGGGAAGTTTACCAGCCCGAATCGCGGCCATCCGCTCATCATTCACTTCAATGCCGTACACCTTATGTCCATACTCAGCAAAACCCAGAGCTGTAGTCAGCCCCACAAAGCCCAACCCTACTACCGTTACCATATCAGTTCCTCCTCGCTGCTCTCTTTTACGTATTCCAGAAAATACCGTACTCCCTGCTCTACGTCCACTTCCGGGTTATAGCCTAACAGCCTTCTGGCTTTATCAATCACCGGGCAACGTCGATTTGGATTATTTTCCAAGTATGCCTTATCCTCAGACACTGCGAATCGCACCTGTCCTGTGTAACCGAATATTTCTCTGCCAGCTTGTGCATATATCTCAGCCAACTGGCGGATGGAAATCTCCGGCTTGTCCATCCCGATATTAAAGGCCTCAAAGTTTCGCCCCGCATACAGTAGTACCTTCAAATAGCCTGTGATTGCATCGCTGATATAGCAGAAGGTACGGGTAGGAGAACCATCTGAGAACATCTTGATATCACGGCCCTGCCGTACTGCGTTGGCGAAATCGGCAGGCACCCGGGCGTCGTTCAGCCGCATACCAGGGCCGTAGTTGTTGAACGGCCGGATAATGGAGATGGGCATACCATACTTCTGATGAAACAGGTAGCACATGGTCTCCCCAAACCGCTTAGCCTCATCATAGCAGGCACGAGGCCCCTGGCAATCCACGTTGCCCCGGTAAGTCTCCGGAGTTGGGATATACTCCGGGGTAGGATCGCCGTATATTTCGCTGGAGGAGTAGAAAGTCAAACCTTTGATAGGCTTTTCACAGTAAAAGTCCAGCAGACGGCGCAGCCCCCAGATGTTGGCGTCCAAGGTCTCGATGGGATACTTGCGATAGAAAACAGGAGAGGCAATAGATGCCATATGATAGATGTAATCTGCCTGCTCCGCCCCGGGAACAGAGGAAATATCGTCTGTAATCACGTTGAACTTGCGCAATTCCACTTGGCCTTTTTCAGATAGTTCTTTTAGCCAAGCTGGATAGCCCACCTGAAAGTTGTCTAAGCAGATTACCTTTTTTATCCTCAGCTCTTCTTTATAATGGGTCAGAAACTGAATGAAATAAAATCCAAGGAATCCTGCCCCGCCCGTAAAGAGCACTGTACTGTCTTGGAAATTGTCCTTCTCCTGAGGAGTCAGACCATCATAGATCCGCTGAAGATCCTTCCGCATAATTTTTTTCATAATATACACCTCTTACCAAACTTTCCACGGAGCTTTTCCGTTTGCCCACATTGCCTCCAGATTTTCCTTTTCCCGAACCGTATCCATACAGCCCCAAAATCCGCCGTGCTTATATGCCATCAGCTGGCCCTGTTCAGCAACAGTCTGAAGAGGCTCCTTCTCTAACACAGTGGCATCGCCCTCAATATAATCGATAAACTCAGGCTGGCAAACCATAAAGCCGATGTTGATCAAACTGCCGTCTCCCCGAGTCTTTTCACGGAATTCACGAATCTGTCCGCCGCTGTCTATATCCAGCACACCGAAACGCTGCCCTGCATTATACGCCGACATAGTCACCAGCTTCCCGTGAGTTCTGTGGAACTTCACCAGTTCACCGATATTCAGGTCGGAGACGCCATCGCCATAGGTAAGCATGAAGGGCTCGTCCCCAATATACTCCTTCACCCGCTTCACCCGGCCGCCGGTCATCGTGTTTAGGCCGGTATCTACCACTGTTACTTTCCATGGCTCGGAGGTATTACGATGTACAGTCATCTCATTTTTTCCGCGAGTGAAGTCGTATGTAATATCTGAGGTGTGCAGAAAATAATCCGCGAAATATTCCTTGATCACGTGCTGCTTATAGCCCGCACATATGATGAATTCGTTGTACCCATAGCTGCTGTACAACTTCATGATGTGAAGCAAAATTGGTATGCCGCCCAGCTCTACCATGGGCTTTGGTTTAAACTGGCTCTCCTCTGATATCCGTGTGCCGAATCCGCCGGCAAGCAAAATGACTTTCATAATTACCCCCTAAAAATAAAATAATATATTTTTTTGCAGAATTTCCAGCGCATACTTCCCTTTGGCAAAATGCACTTGGCCAACTCACGGCGGCGGGTGCCTACTGGAATAAATTTGTCTGCCAACCTCCTCGCTCGGGAACGATAGGGCTGCGCAGGAAAAAAAGGAATTGCTGGTGGAATTACAGTAGCAAAAATAAGTTCCTCGTAAAACGAAGTATTGCGAGCATAACTCCAGAACAGCTTTGCGCTTTGCGATTGCTGTGGAACCCAGCCACCTACCATGCCTCGTAAATTGATAGCTTTAGGATTTGTTGCTTGTGACAACTCCGTCTGAACTTCAGCAGGAAAAAACTCTTTGATTTTGAAGTATTCAAGGGAACAGCATTCTATCCTGTTCCACTCTTGGTGTAAAAAACTAATTTTTGATCCAAAAAGGTGATTAAAACAATCAGGTGGAGGGCATTCACATTTTTGTTTCATCAAATACTGCACCACATCCTTTTTCTTAAAGTTCCTGCGTATCAATTCCAAGTTCATTAGAGTTAATTCAATGGACACATAGTTAAACAAATTGTCCATCTGTAAAACGGAGGAAAATTTCTCATTCGCATTTGGAATATAACCATTTATCATTGCATCAAAAATTGGGTTTTTGACCGCAGCAGCATAGCTTTCACTAATATCCTTATCATACAGTTCCGCAATATCGCAGTTCAGAAGAATGCCGTCCTGAAGCCACACTATTTTTGAATATTTTTCAAAAATCCATGGAGCAAGATGTATGTAATACTGTTCTTCGCCAGATAAACTTCCGCTCTTCCGAATATCCAACTCGCATAGTTCATCCTTCGGATCGTAAAACCGGATTGAAACATTGGAAAAACTATCAGTTAACTTTTGAAGAGCAATATTGTGTTGCCTTTTCAACCAACTACTCTGCTCATTCTCATCCATACTTTGCTCTAACAGAATAATGTCGTAATTTCGAGCCTGGTTTGTGTTTTCTAAAAGAGATTGTAGCGTAACTCCAACTAAGGAACGGTTTCCATCATTGAGTGGGACAGCAATGGCGACATTCCTATCGGCGAATTGGGGATTCAGCTGTGGCAGGCGTTTTCCAGTGTTAAGAAAGCAGATAAGCTGACGCTCTTTTATCAAAAGTCTACTATTTAGCTGATGATGATAGATAAAAATGCTGAACAACCACTCTCCAAGATACGCCGGAGCACGATTTTGAGTGATGCTGAAATTGCTGCAATCGATCATGGTGCTGAATTCAAAGAGAATCGGAAAAATGAACTCACACATTTTATGGAAGAGTTCCTTCTTAAAAATAAAGCAATTAAATCCTCTAAACATTTTTCCATTGATAAATGTTAATGCGGATTTGTAATATGCAGGAGAGCGCTTTTTTATCAATTCCAGCATTATGTCGAAGTGTTCTGGCTTGAGATATGAAGAACAATGCTTTTCCCATTGTTCCTTGATGCTTTTGCAGGCATGATCGCATATGCTAGAATCCTCTATACTGTATTGGTAGGGAACATGCATATCATGCTGTACAATTTCGCTTTCAATCTTTTCCGCATCAAGGAATCCATAGTATTTCAGCGTTGCGGATGACATACTGTCTGCCATTCCTTGCCTGAGTGGATAAAAGGGCAAATCCTGATTAAAAAAAGAGAGGTACCGTCGATAATGACAAAGCCCATAGTAATCAGCCTCTATGTTTTTCCAAGCCCAGTATATAACGGTAAATTCGTTGAATATCATTCGCTTCTCCGAAATATTATCCCCTGTATCGTCCCCCAGCATGGTAACGCCCTCGCGCTCGTCAAACACAGCGCCGCACCGTACCGGGATGTACAGCGGATTGTCAATGGTCTCGCTGTCCAAATCGATACGGTGTGACACGAAAATCTTGATATCAGGCCTGTCCTGCGTCCCGTGGTATTTCAGGCATTCCACGTCGGGCACAGGCTTGAACTGTTTCTCCATCTTAAAAACCCTCTCTCTATTTTCTTCTGGCCTTGGTCAGCCGGTAATATACAGCCTTGCAGGCCTCCCGCCTCTTTGAACCCAAAGGGAAAAACGGTTTGGCCGCAATTTTTATCATCCGCTCCAAACCGAAGCTGATGTACCGGCGCGCAAGAGTCAGTCGATTTATTTTTCTGGTCTCCTCAAACAAAACCAACTGCCGCTGACTGACGCGCCAAAACTCATGGTTTATGACATGGTGCAGAAAAACACCAAACAGCATTTCGCCTACATAAGCAGGAGTACGACGCATTTCATCCGTGTATCCTGTGGTGTCTAACTCCCGTTCTATTGTTTCCATAATCGGAAATTGGAGCCGGCACAGCCTGTCAAAAAGTTCCCGCCGCATCACATAGCAGTTATATCCCCGATGAAAACCGCTGGCAAAGTACTCTCTTGCGGAGGAACTGTACTCCGGCGCCAGTTCATCAATAAGCAAAAGGGTTCGGTCAATAACCTCCTTTTCAAAAAAAATTCCGTCGTGTGCTTCCCACAGTTGGCGGACTGTTTTAGCTCTCCCTTGCGGCAACGGCATCTTTTCTATCGGGGCAGGCTGCGGAACAACCAGATCATATGGAACGATTTTCGCCGCCATCGTCTCTGCGTCCAGCAATCCGAACCGCCTCATAGCGGAAGGAGTCAACGCCGCGCAAGGAACCAGTCCATGGTCATCCCTGCGGTACTTTCGTTCCGAAAAAGACAGATAGCGCCGGTAGTGGCACAAACCGTAATAATCCGCCGCTACATTTTTCCATGCCCAATATTGAACAGTAAACTCACAAAAACTGTTCCGTTTTTGTGAAATGTTGTCCCCTGCATCATCGCCCTGCACCGCTGTGTCTCCGCCGAAAAAAGCCCCGCAACGTGCAGGAATATAGAGCGGATTATCCACCGCCACGCTGTTGACATCAATTCGGCGGGATACAAAGATTTTAATATTGTAGCGGTTACACGGCATAGGCATCACACACCTCGCTGGCGTTCCCCACCTTTTTGACCGTCCCCTTTTCCAGCCAAACCACCCGTTTACACATCTCCCGGATCTGTTCAATACTGTGTGATACGAACAGCACTGTGGTACCGCCACCCATGAGCTCCAGCATCCGCTTTTTGCTCTTCTCCTGGAACTGCGCGTCGCCTACGGACAAAATCTCATCCACAATCAGGATTTCCGGCTGGACCACTGTGGCGATGGAAAACGCCAGCCGGGCCAGCATCCCGGAGGAATAGTTGCGGATGGGGACCTCAATAAACTGCCCCAGCTCGGAAAACGCCACAATCTCATTATATTTTGCCTTCAGGAACCCCTCGCTGTAGCCCAAAATGGCTCCATTCAGGAAGATGTTTTCCCTTCCCGTCAGGTCCATGTCAAACCCGCTTCCCAGCTCCAGCATGGGCACCACGTTTCCGCGGCACACCACGCTGCCCTCGGTCGGCTTCAAAATGCCGGAAATCACCTTCAGCATGGTGCTCTTTCCCGCGCCATTTCTTCCAATCAGCCCCAGGGTTTCCCCTTTCTTCACCGCAAACGACACATGATCCAGCGCCGTGAATTCCTGATAATTCAGCTTTCCCCGCAGCGCGGTGGTCACATATTCCTTCAGCGACATGATTTTGTCGCTGTTCATTCGGAAGCGCATGGACACGTCCGAAATCTCTATCATCGTTTTGCTCATAGACACCTCACAGATACAGCACAAAGCGGTCCTGCGCCCTGCGGAACACCAGCGCGCCAATGAGCAGCGCTCCCAACGCCATCAGCAGGCACTGCACATATACCATCGGCTCCGGAGATATCCCGCTCAGAATACACAGCCGGGTGTTCTTCAAGAAATGGTAAAGCGGGTTGATCTGCAAAACAAACTTGAATTCTTCCGGCAGAATCGTCTCCGGATAGAAAATGGGGGTGGCGTACATCCACATCATGCTGAGCACACCCCACAAAAACTGCGTATCCCGAAAAAACACCATGGAGGCGGACAGCAGCATCCCAAGCCCCAGGCTGAAAACCGTCAGGCAGACCAGGAAAAAGAACGCAAGCACAGCGGATTTATGGAACTCCACCCCTGTGATGACGCATACAATCAGCAGCGGTATAAGCGAGATTACCAGGTTTACCACCGAGGACATGACCCGGGTCAGCGGGTAGATATATTTTGGCATATAGACCTTGGTGATCAAGCTGGCGTTGCCCACAATGGAGCCCAGCGCCATACCGCAGGCCTCACTAAAAAAGTTGAACATCACGGTGCCGATAATCAGATAGGCCGCAAAGTTTGGCACATCGCTTTTGAAAATGGTTGAAAACACAAAATACTGTACCAGCATCATGAGCAATGGGTTCAAAAAACTCCAGAACATGCCCAGAACAGAGCGCTTATACTTCGTCCTGAAGTCCCGCGCCACCAGCTGACGGATGAGGAAGCGGTATTTTTGAACCGCGATCACCGCGTTGACCACATAACTGCGCTTACCGCTCCGAACACGCAGCCAGACCGCGGAGCTGAACAGCAGGACCAACATCAGCCCCGCGGCCGCAAATTGCCAATAGTGCAGGCCAGTCCATATGTAGTCGGTGCCCGACAGGGAGAAACAGAGCATACCAGGTGTTGGCGCTCCATTGAGGCTAAGCTCCCAGCCCTCCTCCTGACCCTGGGTGTTCATCAGCGGCGAGACAGCGCTGCCCGGCTGGCTGTCGGCGGTGACCCGCAGAAGAAGAGGCGCCTGATACAGCCCCTCAAGGGGCGCCTCCGCCGTCAGCGTGGTCAGCCCGCCCTCCTGGATTCCGGCGGCGTCATAGTACTGGGATAACAGCACCGCGCCGGAGCGCAAATCCACCAGCTCCACCAGGGCAGTCCCGGTGTTGGGCCGGTAATAGGTCCCCCACTGGATATCAATCTGCTCCAGCCGCTGGATTTCAGTCACAAATCGCTGCTCCACCACGCTCCCGGAAACCAGCTCCACCGTTCCGCTGTCCGCCGTGGACAAAGGGTAATTGCCCCGGGAGTCGCGGAGGTGAAGCTGCTCACCGGCCAGAAAATAGAAGAGAATTACCGCCGCAATGTATCCAATGACCAGACTCAGCGTCAGGCGGCGGAGCAAAGCGATATGATTCTCTTTGTCCTGGTTCTTGATTCTCTTTTTCATCCAATACATCACTTCTATTTTGCTTAAAATTTAATGAAGCCGCTTATCCCACCCGACCGTCAGCTGCTCCTCCTCCAACATCCGCTCCATGGCCTGCTCCGTCAGCAGGGCGATGTTGCGCTCAATGTCTTTGTAGGTGGATTGATACATCTTGCGCAGACAGCGGGGGCTTCCCTTTTCCTCCGGCACCTGTGCCGCGCCGCACAAACGCCGGATAGAGACGGTTACATTGGTGCGGTCCAGAAGCTTCCCGGTTCTTGTGCGGAAAATCGGACCGGATAGAACCCCGCAGCGCTGTGCGTAATCCAGCAGCTCCTGGCAGACGCGGCTTGGGAAGCGTATGATTTCCTTCGAGCTTTTGCGGTCGCCGCGGCCTACGCTCAGCATCCCCGCGCGGGCCGCCTCCACAGTCAGGCGGCTCAGGTCCTGAACGGGGAGGTTGGAGTTGCCAAACACCTTTACCAGAAGATAGGCCTGTTCCCGCCCCAACAGCCGGGCCGCTGACAGCAGCCGCAGATATTCACTCCGCGTCAGCTCCGGCTGAGGCGCCGGCTCGGAGTTCAGCTTATCAACGACCTGAAACTCCCGGGCGCCCATATATTCCAGATAGCCGTTGGCGGCAATTATGCATTGATTGATAGCCGCTGCAGGATATCCATCCTCCGCCAGCTTCTCCCGCCATTGCGGTAAGGTATCCCGCCGAATCATTTTCCTGTTTTCCGGCAGCGCCTGGTAAAGCCGCTTAATCTTTCTACGGTAGCTGTCAAGGGTGCCCTGAACGCGCCCGATTGACCGCAGATACTCCAAATAATCGTCGATGCTGTCCTGCGTCAGCGGTATTTCTTTTTCTTCCTGCGCCAGCACTGCAACGCCTGCTTTTGCGTTCACCTTTGACATCCCTCACACCTTCCCGTATCGCCGACTAATCATAAAATAAAAATTTAGCCTCAAAAAAGATATAAGGCACAATTTTCATAGCCTGAAAAATAATAAATATAGTTCCGAACATTACAAGCAGGCGCGACGAAACAAGCTGGTCTCAGGGGACCGGCTGGCTTAACATGACTTTTTGAAAAAAAGGGGTTGCAATCCGGGAGCTTATGTAGTAGAATGAGATGAATTTTGGGGGTAAGGAAAATTTTTTTCGCAACCCAAGTCACAAAATTTTTATTTTGTGACTGCTTTCGTCAAAAACAAGGTCCAGCCTATCCATACGCCGGACATACTCATCTCCTGTGGAAATGAGGTAAATTCGAGTGGTCTCCACACTGGAGTGCCCCAGCACATCCGCCAGCTGCACCACATCCCGGCAGGCTTTGTAGAACGTTCTGGCAAACAGGTGGCGCAGGTTGTGGGGGAACACCTTTGACGCGGCCACTCCCGCTTTTCCGCAAATGAATTTCATCTCGGCCCAGATCTGCCTGCGTGAAAGCCCCTTTCCGTTTCTGGTGAGGAATATCTCACCGGAGGCGATTTTTTGTTTTTTGGCATACTTTTGCAGCTTCCGGCACAGTTTTCCGGGAATTAAAATCGTTCGTATTTTGCCCTTCAGGCTGATCTCTGCCCTCTCCGCCTTCACCGACTCCGCTGTGATATACCGTACCTCCGACACCCGTATGCCGGTGGCGCAGATGGTCTCCATCAAAAGGGCCAGCCGCTCCCTGCCTGAGCCGCGGGCTGTCTCCAGCAGGCGGACATACTCATCCTTTGTCAGCTCTTTCTCCCGGCGGCGGAATATCTGGCGCTGTACACGCACAGTTTTCACCCGCAGCTCATCCCAATGCTGGAAACGGAAAAACTGATTCACCGCGATCAGCATAGAATTGATGGTAGAAGCCGCATAACGCTCTGTCCGAAGGTGCTCCTTCCAGGCCATAACGATTGCTTTATCCAACCGACGCTCACCCAGCCATATGGCGAAGGCGCGGATGTCCCGCAGGTATTTTTCGATGGTTCCCGGGCTCCGTTCCTCCAGACGCAGATGGTTTGCAAACGTTTCGATTTGCTTTGCGCCTATTTGCTTCTTCATAAAAATGCCTCCCCAACTTATTTGCTTCCATTTTACACGACTTAGTTCGTTCAGCAAAAAATTCTCGGAAAAGATGGGATGGCTTGTCTCCAGTGCCAATCTGCCGCCGGCCCATGACAAAATAAAGCGGCCGGGTGAGGCATCTCCCGGCCGCTTGCCTGCATTTCCTACATTTGCAGGTTCAGCTGACTGGGGCACAGGTAATTTACCCGTGCCCCAGTTTTTATTTTGCTTCCCTATTCAACTCAGATTCCTTGTGGTATAATGGCATGCAGAAAGCCTGTTGCGGACGGATGATATTCGCCCCTGCAAATTGAGTGCTCTTTAATCCTCGAGCTTCGTTTCCCCGGCATATTGGAGCATCCCCGCCGCGATTTTGATGTACTTGGTCATCAGGGGGATGTATGTGGCAGTAAACACTGACGCCGCCGCGATGACCGCCGGCTTCTTTGCCTTGGAAGGCAGAGCGATTCCTGCCATCACACCGATGGCGAACAGGCAGATCTTAATGAGCGCAAGGTCCCGCCAATCACTCTGCCGCAGATATTCGTCCGCGCTTTTGAATAAGAATTTCATAAGCTCCCTCCTTGTGGAAACATCCCGGTTTATGACTTCCTTCTAGTCTACATTATAGCATAATTTACTGGAAAAATCAAATTAGGTGATGAGGCATGAAGCAAATTATCAGGCTGGTAAAAAAAGATTTAAAAAAATGTGTATTTCAAATTGAGAATAATCCAGACTGGGAACTTGTAGGAGTAAGGACGCTTAGAGGCGGACGTGGAAAGTATGAGCTTTACAAGCAAGGAAAGCTTCAGTACTCTATGGAACAAGGTATTTTTTTGTGGTGTGCTTTTTGGATAGCCTGTATTTTGTTTCTCACACTATTCAAAATCGCAGTAGAAGAACGTATACTTTTAATGGGCATTCTTTGTTGGGTAATCCCTATAGTATTATTCTTTGTAGATAGGCCATTCATATTTTACAAAGACGGAATCCGTTGCGGTTATTCTAAGCGTCCAAGAATGAAAAGAAAATTACATGCGTTATTTGATTTTTACTTTGAGCAGCAGATATACCGTGTCATACTTCACTCACATGGAGTCCATTCATTATTGAAAAATGATACGCAGGTTGCGGTCTACAAGCGGTTTGGACTTGGAAGTTACCTTGTCAGATGTTCGGAAGAAATATACAGTCGAACAGATTTGCTGATTTTGTTCGCCGCTTTCGTTGAATTGGACCAGACAATGGATACCATTGCAGATTCAACCCCCGAAACTACAATGGTTATGGGAGATCAATTTTCAGAGTATGGCAGATGGAGGCCTGATGATGAATTGAACGAGGAACCGTTTTTGGATGAACAGGGCCGCGCAAACGTCTTTCTGTCGGATGAATCCGGAGTTCCCATCAAGAGGCATTACAAGGAGAAAAAAGGGTTCTTTCGGAGGAACCGTAAGGGATAAACGGAGCGGAACAGCCGAGCTGTCCCGCTCCGTTTAATTATGGCTCCATTTAGCGGCATATTCATCTTTTATATTTAACAGCGATCAAAAGCCCAATGAGCAATGCGGCCACAGACGCGACGAGTAATATGACCGCGGACTGCTGGGCCGTTGAAGCCGCCTGCTCACTGGAAGGAGCAAAGCCATCGCCGGGAGGCGTAAAGGTCCCAGGCTGGCCTCTATCAGGCAGGATTTCTTCCGCTCCCTGCGTGCCCGCCTCCCACGGACTGCGGCCCATTCCGTCAGGAATTTCGCCAAATTCATCCTGGACGGACGGAGGGCCCTGTCTGCCTCCGCCGCCAAACCCGCCGGTGCCGCCCATACCGCCGTTGTCCATCGTCCCCATGTCGGACAGATTCAGGCCGTCCGCGCTGACCAGAGCATCCCCCTGTACATTCTGCTGTTCGCTGGTGGATGGTATCGTGCCTGCCAGCTGTCCCTGGACGCTCTCCTTCCGCAGAGCGCAGAAGGCATGCAACGCTTGTACTCCGGTCTCAAATTCCTCATAGGTGCAGAACTTGGTGGGGTCCTTCTCCGCATAGTCCGCAATCAGCGCATAGGCTTCATTTATGATCTGAGCCGCGTCTACCGTGCTCAAAAATTCCGCGTACAGCTCGTGATACCGCTGTGTATAGGCTTCGTCGGAGAATATCCACGCCTGCATGGGGCGGTCGGAGAGCACTTCGTCAATGGGGTCGTTGACAGCCGAATCCGTCGAGCCCGCCTGGAACGTCCCGAAAGCCAGGTTGTAGTCCCAGGGGATCATGGAGAGCCGGCCATCCTCCTCATACAGATAGTAGTTATGGATCATACTGCCGGTGTAGCTGTCGCCGTTGACGACGAAGTTATGAACGACAAAATAACGGAGCACCGGCTCGATGTCCAGGACCTCCTCCAAATTTTCATAGCTGGAGAGGGATTTCAGGGAGTCGATCAGCCGCGCCTGATCTCCGTCGGAACCGCTGGTCTTTGCGTTGTCGAAGATGTTGGGGTAGCTGTCCGGGTCGTCGTCAATGTATTGCAGCTTCACATCGGCGGCGCCTCCAGAACGAAAACCTCCGCCGCCTTCAGGCATATCGGACGGGTCAAAATCCTTGCCGCCGCCCCGGCCGCCGCCGAAGCTCATGCTGTCCGGTTTATAGAGCTCGCCGTAATCACTGCCGTAGTTCCGTTGCAAAAAGGCCTCCTCAACCCCCTCCACTGCCAGATACAGCCCCCAGTCCTCACCGTTCACCGTAATGTACACAAAGCTGCTCAGAGAACTGGGCACGCCAAAGGCGTTCATCATCTGATAGGTCAAATAGTCCTTCATCATGGTGTTGTCCTGAATCAGATTGTTCAGGCTGATCTTATCCAGCCCGTGATAGCTCTTGGTGCTGTCATACTTGTCAAACTCGATTTTAAAACTGTAGCGGCTGCTTCCCATAGCGGCAACCGAGCTGAGGGATGTGTTGCCCTTCCCTCGAATTCCCACATTTTTATAGCTTTCGCCGTCAATAACCACATTACAGGAGCTGTATTCCTCGCTTTGACAGGTTTCAATAAAGCCGTCCCAATCCTCCATGACGATTTCAACCGTATGCACGCGGGAGGTATCAAACAGCCGGCTTTCATACCCAACGGCCTTGCCCGCCGGCTGGAGGCCAATGGCCTCGCCGTTCATAAAGAGCAGTGCGGCAATCAGAGAGAGGGCCATAGCGGCGGCGCAGACGCGGTCCATATATTTGTGCGTTGACATAGCGCCTCCCCCCTACCCCATGTAATCGCCGTTGTAGCTCACCAGGACTGCGCTTTGAACCCCCTCCGTCTCGGAGAGCGCGTTGATAAAGTCCGTATTGTCATCCTTGAGCCGGATCTCAAGATTCAATTCCACAGCCCCGCGCCGCGCCGACTTGCTTTTTACAACACAGCGCCGGGTCTGGGTCTCAAGGTACTGCCTCGCCCTCTGCTCCGACTCATGGCCGTCGCATTGAAGGACGACGATGTAGGGGTTATAGCTGCTCTTTTTGTTGACGAAGAACAGCAAAATCAAACCAATCGCAACCCCGCCGAGCACAGCCAGCGGAATCATTCCCGCCGCCAGCACAATGCCCTCGGCAATGGCCCAGAACAAAAAGGCGATGTCCAGCGGCTCCTTGATGGCGGTGCGGAAGCGGACGATCGACAGCGCGCCCACCATACCTAGAGACAGCACCACATTGCTGGTCACCGCCAGAATGACGACCGTGGTAATCATGGTCAGGGCGATCAGCGTGACCCCGAAGCTGGAGGAGTACATGACGCCCTGATAGGTCTTTTTGTAGACTAGAAAAATAAACAGGCCAATGCCAAAGGCCAGCGCAAGGGCCAGCATCATGTCGAACACGCTGACACTAGTGATGTTTTCCAGAAAGCTGGATTTAAAAATGTCATTAAATGTCATAGAAATCGCTCCTTTTGTTTTTGATTCAGCCATAGACGCGGCATTGGGCGTATTTGGAGAAGGACGAGGTGTGCCGCCCCTCCAGCTGAATCGCGTCATGAATGACCGACGGGAGAAAGGAATCCCATTTGACCTCCAGAATGATAGGCGCGTCTCCCGCAGGGATTGTAATCCCGGGGTTCAAAAAGTCCTCGCAGCTCAGGCCAATTCGAATGTCGTAATCCAGCGTGACCCGAACATTGCCCGCCGGACAGACATAGGGCTCGCGGGTGTACTCCACAATGGTTCGCGGGCGGAGCTGCTGTGTCCTTATTTTGCTGTAGAGCTCCCGCACCAGGGGCCTTCCGCTGTCCGTCATCCACGACAGTCCGCCTTGCAGGAGCGCGGATGTCTCCGGAACGGAGAGCGGGGCGCTCTGCTTGTTCCCCAGTCCCCCCAGCTTGCTCTTTTTTTCCAGGTGAATGACCGAGGTGTCCCCATTATAGTATCGGATGCGGAATTTTTCCCGGCGGCTGACGCCGTCCAGCTTTTCCCGCAGCGCCCTGTCTGAGGGAGTATCAAAATACAGACTGCGGATCAAATATTTCCCGTCTACCGCATGGGGGTCGGCCTGGGCCACGGCCCGCAGGCGCTGGCGGAGCGTCAGCAGATCCAGATATGAGATCTCATGCTTCCACTCATGTCGAAAATCCATACCGCTTGTTTCCTCCTTCCTGGTAGAATGGGGCTATTATAAAGGACGAACTTAAAACCAAGTTAAAAAAATACCTGCCAGGCTCTCTTTTTTTAGGCGGCAGGCATTGTTCATGATTTTGCTCTTGCTTTTTGCGGCGCATATCTGTACAGTAAAGGGCAGGGAGGGATAAATTGTGCGTATTTTAGTTGCGGATGACGAACCGGAAATGACCATGGTACTGGAGGCCCTGCTCAATCGGGAGCATTACTCTGTAGACGTGGTCTGCAATGGACAGGACGCGCTGGACTTTGGCCTTTCGACAAATTATGACTGCATTGTTCTGGACATTATGATGCCGAAGCTGGACGGTATCCAAACCTTACAGGCTCTGCGGGCCAAAAAGGTCGCCACGCCGGTACTGCTGCTGACAGCAAAAAGTCAGGTGGAGGACCGGGTGGCCGGTCTGAACAGCGGGGCGGACGACTATCTGCCCAAGCCCTTTGACAACCGGGAATTTATTGCCAGGGTACGGGCCCTGACCCGCAGGGGCGGCGAGTACACGCCTACTGCCCTTACCGCCGGGAACGTCACCCTGGACTGCGCCGCCTTTGAGCTGAAATGCGGCGGCTCCCGCGTCCGGCTGGGCAACCGGGAATTTCAGATGCTGGAGCTGCTCATGCGGCAGGAGGGACGGCTGATCTCCACAGAGCAGTTCATGGAGCATATCTGGGGCTATGACAGCGAGGCGGAAATCAACGTGGTTTGGGCCTATATCTCCTATCTGCGCCGGAAGCTGGAGGCGGTGGGGGCCAATGTCCGCATTGTCGCCCGCCGGGGCCAGGGGTATCTGCTGGAGGAGTCCATATGATACGATCACTGCGCCGGAAATTTATCCTGATCGCTATGGCGTCCCTGGTGGGAACGATGGTGATTCTATGCACGGCCATCGGGATCGGCAATCACTATATCACCACCAACCGGCTCGATCACGCCATTGCCCTCCTGCGCCAGAATGGCGGAGCCTTCCACCCGCCCGGCGCCCGCTTTGACCCTTCAGCGTTCGATTTTCAGATCACGCCGGAGACCCCCTTTGAAACACGATATTTTATGGTCAAGCTTACTGCGGAAAAGGAAATCAAATCGGTCAGTATGGACCATATTGCCGCTCTGGACCGCCGCGCGGTGGTGGATACCATCCAGAGGATTATAGATACCAAGGCGGCGCGGGGATATGTTGACCATTACCGCTTCGGTATGTTCCCGGATAAAAACGGCGGGAGTACCATCATCGTTCTGGACTGCTTTCTTCAGCTCCAATCGGCAAATAATATGCTGCGCATTACGGTTATCATGTTTTTGATCTGCGTCCTGATTGTTTTTGTTTTGCTGCTCTTTTTGTCGAAACGGGCGATCCGGCCCTTTGCCGACAATCTGGAACGGCAGCGGCAGTTCATTACCGACGCGTCCCACGAGTTAAAAACGCCCCTGGCTATTTTGTCGGCAGATATAGGACTGCTGGAGGATACCTATGGAAGGGATAAATGGCTGGAGAGCGCACGTTCACAGATCACCCGCCTGGACAAGCTCATCAAAAACCTGGTTGAACTGGCTCGCACCGAGGAAACCGTCAAGGAGGACGCTGTGGTCTGCTTTTCCATCAGCGAGGTCGCCCAGGCCAGCGTGGACGCCTTTCGTCCGCTGGCCGAAGCGGATGGAAAATCACTGACAGCGGAGATCGCGGACGGGATTATCCTAAAAGGCGTTCAGGACAATTTCTTTCGCCTGTTCTCGATTCTGCTGGATAACGCGGTGAAGTACTGCGACCCGGAGGGCGTGATCCGGCTCTCGGTATCCCAGCGGGGAAGAAATATCTATATCGCCGTCTCCAACCCCTGCGCCGGAGTAAACGCGGCTCAGCTTCCCAGATACTTCGACCGTTTCTATCGGGCGGATTCCTCCCGCGCCCGCTCCACCGGGGGGTACGGAATCGGGCTTTCCACTGCGAGGGCTATCGTTACCCGGCACAAAGGCCGCATCACGAACCACTACGTGAACGGAGTTATCACCTTTACCGCCGTGATCCCGCAGATAAGCTGACGCTTCTGCGCCTATACAGGCACACCGGGCCGGCAGCGCATAGAACTTGCAGATAATAAAAGGAGTATTGACCTTGCGAAAGCACTCCCCCGCCTTAAACTGTATTTCGCTTGCCATTTTGGTCAAACTGTGGTAAAATCATGCCAATTTCCCAAAGGAGCGTCCGCTATGACTGACTACTTTCATCTGAATATCGACCGTGACGCCCTCCTGTCCCTGTCCACTTTAGGGTTGGCTCACCTGGGGGACGGGGTGTATGAGGTGATGGTCCGTTCCTGGCTGGTGCTCCACGGCAAGGCCAAGGCCAAGGACCTCCACCGGGCCACGGTGAAATACGTGGCCGCCCCCGCCCAGGCGGAGCGGTTTGAAAAAATTCAGCCCCTCCTGGCCGAGGAGGAGGCCGATGTCTTCCGCCGGGGCCGGAACACCGCCCCCCATTCCATCCCCAAAGCGGCCAGCCGGGCCCAGTATCAGACCGCCACCGGCCTGGAGGCCCTGTTTGGCTGGCTGTATCTCCAAGGGCGGACGGAGCGGCTGAACGAACTATTTACCATCATGATGGAGGAATAAGCCATGCCGTTAGACGCGTTATGCCTGTCGGGCGTGATCTATGAGCTGAATACAAGCCTGGCCGGGTCCCGGGTGGACAAAATTTATCAGCCCGGGCGGGACGAGGTGGTACTGGCTCTGCGGACCCAGAGCGTGGGCAACGTGCGGCTTCTGCTGTCGGCCAACCCGGCCCACCCCCGGCTCCATCTGACCACCCTGCCCCTGGAAAACCCGGAGAAGCCCCCCATGTTCTGTATGCTTCTGCGCAAGCACCTGTCGGGGGCCCGACTGCTGGAGCTCGTCCAGCCCCCTCTGGAGCGGGCCGCTGTCCTGCGGTTCGAGGCGCTGAACGAGCTGGGCGACCGGGTGGAGCGCAGGCTGGTGCTGGAGGCCATCAGCCACAAGACCAACCTGATCCTGCTGGACGGCGACGGCCGCATTCTGGACTGCGTTCGGCATGTGGGCGCTGACCTGTCCGCCGCCCAGCGCCTCCTCCAGCCGGGGATGTTCTACCGGCTCCCCCCAGGGGTTGACAAGGAAAATCCCCTGACAGCCGACCGGGAGAGATTGGAGTCTCTCCTGTCCGCCGCCCCGGAGGAGTCCCAGGTGGATAAATGGCTGCTGGACACCTTCGGCGGGCTGTCCCCCCTGATCTGCCGGGAGCTGGTCCACCAAGCTGCCGGAGCCACTGACGCACGGCTCCACACCCTGGGCCCCCAAGGACGGGCGCGGCTGTTGGACGGTATGGAGAAACTGCAATTCACTGTAAAGGAAAACCGTTTTACTCCTACAATGGTGCTGATGGAGGGCCGTCCCAAGGACTTCACCTTCCTCCCCGTGGGACAGTACGAGGGGGCCGCTCAGGTAGAGGACTGGCCCGCCTTCTCCTCCCTGCTGGACGCCTTCTTTGAGCAGCGGGAGCGTCAGGACCGGATCAAGCAGCGGGGCCAGGATTTAATCAAATCCGTCACCAACGCCCGGGACCGCACCGCCCGGAAGCTGGCCAATCAGGAAAAGGAGCTGGCCGCTACCAAGAACCGGGACCGCCTGCGCCAGCTGGGGGACATCCTCACCAGCAATTTTTACCAGATGGAGAAGGGCATGGCCCGCCTGCGGGCTGTGGACTTCTACGACCCTGAGGGCAAGGAGATCGACATCAAGCTGGACCCCCTCCTCACCCCCCAGCAAAACGCCGCCAAGTATTATAAGGACTACAACCGGGCCAAAAAGGCGGAGGAAATGCTCACCATCCAGCTGGAAAAGGGCCGGAAGGAGCTGGACTATCTCAACAGCGTGCTGGAGAACATCTCCCTGGCCGAGGGGGAGCGGGACCTGGCGGAGATTCGTCAGGAGCTGGCCGACACCGGCTACCTCCGCCGCCCCGGCAAGGCCAAGGACCGGGGCAGGCGGGTCGTGTCGAAGCCCATGGAATTTATGTCAACCGCCGGCCTCCGCATCTCGGTGGGCAAGAACAACAGTCAAAACGACCTGCTCACCTGCAAGCTGGCGGGCAAGGGGGACATCTGGTTCCACACCCAGAAGATTCACGGCTCCCACGTCATTCTCTGGACCGGCGGGGAGGCCCCCGACCTCCAGAGCCTCAACGAGGCCGCGATCCTGGCCGCCTGGTTCTCCCAGGCCCGGGAGAGCAGCAAGGTGCCGGTGGACTACACCCCTGTCCGCTATGTGAAAAAGCCCGGCGGGGCCAGGCCCGGAATGGTGATCTACACTACCTATGAGACCGCCCAGGTCACCCCTGACGGGGAGCTGGCCAAGCGGCTGCGGGTAAAATAACAGCGGCAGACGGCTGTCCCCTGAACCGGGACAGCCGCTTAATTTTCCCAATTTTTTGCCGATATATATGGTATCAGCCATCACAAAGGAGTGAGCCGCATATGGAAATTTTGTTTCACCCCGGAGCCAGACAAATTTCTCCCATGCGGACGGCCCGGTTTGCCGTCCCGGAGGAAAAAGGGGACCAGTCTGCGGAGCAATCCCAGGACAAACTGGAACTCTCCCCAGAGGGCCGGCAGGCCGCCGCGGAAGCGCCTGGCCTTGACCACGGCTGGGTCAATATGACCAAAGACGAATTGATGTCCATGGTCCGGGAGCAGCTGGGCGAACAGACGCTGGAAATCAACTGGAACGCCGCGGTGGACCCGGACGGGCAAATCTGGTGCAAGAGCTATTTCGACTCCTACGCCTCCCAAGTCACGGAGTTTCGCGCCGCCGCCAAGCGCGCCATCAAAGACTACTACGCCGACCCCTATCAGGAGGCGCTGAACAGTCCGCTGGGGCGGGACCTGCCCAGTCAGCTGAATTTTATCGCCGGCAAATATCAGTGCTCCTGGTCCGACTACTTTGACGCCAGCATGCCGGCGGGAGAGCGGCAGTGGACCTACACCCAGGTGCGGGCCATGCTCACCGGCTCCGGTCTGCGGCTCAACGACCCCTATGCTTTAAAGGATATCCATATCCCCACCGTGGAGGAGACCACCAAAATTGCCAGGCAGGCCGCCGATGATAAAATCAATACGCTGGTCCGGCAGGCCAAAGAGGCCTCCGGGATCTCCAATTAAAGAATGACAGGCCTGAGAACGCCGCTCTACCTTCTGGTCCAGTGCAGCTGGGGCCTGATTCAGACGGCACTGGGGGCGGCGGTCCTTCTGCGGTATCGGCGCTGCCCCCGCTTCCGCTTCCATGGCGCGGTGGTCACGGTGTACCCCCGCTCCTCCAGCCTGTCCCTGGGGCTGTTTGTCTTTCTCTCCGACCACCCGCCCCGAGACCGAAGCGGACTGGTCCCCGACGGAGAAATTTCCAGCCGCCTGCTGGTCCATGAGTACGGGCACACCGTCCAGTCCCTCCTCTTGGGGCCGCTGTATCTCCCGCTGGCCGGCCTGCCCTCCGCCCTGTGGGCCAGCCTCCCCCTCTGCCAGCGGAAATGGAGGGGCGGAATATCCTATTTTTCATTTTTTACCGAAAAAACCGCAAATTCTCTCGGTGAATGGGCGACCGGGGAGCGGTCCATCGGACTCGCCATCATCTGAACTGCCCCCTGCCGGTCTCAGGACCGGCATTTTTTCGCGCCTTTGCCAGTTGGTTTTTTCTACATAAATTTTCATTTTTTTATTCATAAAATCGGAAATTTTCCGAACCTGCACAAAAGCAAAAAAGGCCTTGCAAAAGGCTGAACTCCATACTATACTAGGTGCAGTCGGGTTTTCTGCCCACTCACAAAATTTAATAAACGGAGTGAATGAGTATGAAAGAAATTCAGCAGCCCCAGCACCAGCGGCGCCGGGGAATCGGACGGAAAGTCGGCCTTGTGGTCATCCTCATGCAGATGGTATCGGTATTCTTCGCGGTGGCCATGTGCGTGACCATGTTCCGCTCCCTGACCACAGGAATCCTGGAAGAGCGCTGCGTCAGCGGTACCGACATGCTGTCCTATCTCCTCAGTCAGTCGAGAGGCGGGGTGGAAATGGACTCCCTTTTAGACCAGCTGAAGGACCGCATGGGCTGTGAATTTACCATCTTCGAGGGCGACACCCGCGCCTACAGCACCGTGGTCCAGAACGGCCAGCGGGCCGTGGGGACCAAGCTGTCCCCCGAGCTGTCCAAGCTCGTACTCCAGCAGGGCCAGTCCTTTGTGGGCGAGGCCACCATTCTGGATGAAAAATACTTAGCCTCCTATGTCCCCATCAGGGATGAAAGCGGAACAATCAATGGTCTGCTCTTTGCCGGTATCTCCGTGGCGGAGGCCAACAGGCAGACCTTTAATACCATCGTCGCCTCCTCTGTGGTGAGCCTGGGCATCATCATTGTGTGCAGCCTGATTATGGCCGCCTATCTGAAAAAGACCGTCTCCTCCCCCCTGGCGGAGATTTCCCAGGTGGCCAGACGGCTGGTGGCGGGCAATCTGGGCCTGAGCACCGGCGAGGAGGTCAATATCAACGTCCGCTCCCAGGACGAGATCGGGGAGCTGGCCTTTATCTTCAAGGACACCATCCAGCGCCTGCGGTCCTATATCGGGGAAATCTCCACCGTGCTGAGCTCCATCGCCGACGGCGACCTGACCCACAGCGCCCAGCAGAGCTACGTGGGGGATTTCGCCTCCATCCGCCAGTCCATGGACACCATCGGCGACCACCTCAACGACACGGTGAAGCATATCCGGGAGAGCGCCGAGCAGGTGGCTCTGGGCTCCACCCATGTGTCCAACAGCGCTCAGTCCCTGGCCCAGGGCACCACAGAGCAGGCCAGCTCTGTGGAAGAGCTGGCGGCCACCACCAGCGAAATCTCCGGCAACGCCCAGCGCACCGCCGACGGCACCAAGGAGGCCGGCCAGTTCGTAGACGAGGCCGGCGGACACCTGAGCGTCAGCGTGGGCTATGTCCAGCAGCTGAACACCGCTATGGGGAAAATTTCCAATTCCTCCGAGGAGATTCGCAAAATCATCGCCACCATTGAGAACATCGCCTTCCAGACCAACATCCTGGCCCTGAACGCCGCCGTGGAGGCCGCCCGGGCGGGCTCCGCCGGAAAGGGCTTCGCCGTGGTGGCCGATGAGGTCCGCAATCTGGCCAACAAGTCTGACGAGGCCGCCAAGGCCACCAAGGAGCTGATCGAGGGTTCCCTCACCTCGGTCAACGAGGGCAGCGACGTGGTCGCCCTGGTCACCCAGTCCCTGGAGCGCACCAGCCAGAGCGCCGCCGGCGTGACGGAACGGATGTCCGCCGTGGTGGACGCGGTGGAGAATCAGACCACCGCCATCTCCCAGATCACCGAGGGCATCGACCAGATTTCCGCCGTGGTGCAGAGCAACTCCTCCGCCAGCGAGGAGTGCGCCGCCGCCAGCCGCGAGCTGTCCAATCAGGCCATCCTGTTGAAGGAGCTGGTCAGCACCTTCCGGCTGAAATAAACGCGAAAAGAGACGGACCTGAACAGGGCCCGTCTCTTGCTTTGTCATCTCGCGCTGGGGATCAGGAGCATCCGCCCTGCGGGCAGGGCCTCCTCCTCCAGCTCGTTGGCCTGGAGAATTTGCTCCATGGTGGTGCCGTGGGCCTTGGCGATGTCCCACAGCTCCTCCCCCGGCGACGGCATCCGCAGTACCACAGAGGGCCTGACCCCCTCCCCCGCGCTCCGGGCCTCCCCCATTCGGGCGGAGGTAACGGCAGGCACGGCGGTGGTCTCGGTGGTTAGGCAGTGGAACTCCACAGTAAAGCGGACCTCCACCCCGCCCACGGCGGGGGCCGCAAAGACCTCCCCGGGACAGCCGCAGAAGCAGGAGCACCGGACGCTCTCCGCGCAGTCCAGGCGGCAGGACACCGGGATGGACCGGCGGACACACTGGACCAGCTCATTTTCATCCAGATACAGCACCGTGAGCCAGGCGTCCACCGTCAATACCAGTTCCTTGCCCTCCCGGCTCTGGCGCACCTGGCCCAGGGCCAGCCTGGCGTCCACCACCGAGCGGACCAGCTCCCCCGTCTCCAGCAGCTCCCGGACGGCCTGGGGCCGCACCGACTGCTCGCTCAGCCGGCACAGGGGCTGGTTCTCCCGCTCCACCTCCATCAGGTGGCTGGTGCTGTACAGGTCCTGCAGCAGGGTCACCGGCCGCAGTCCCCTCACCTGGGCCTGAGCCAGCAGCTCCAGGTCCACGCTGACCTCCCGGCCATCCCCCGGGGTCTGCTCGCACCGGAAGGAGGCCACCTCTACCGTCACCTGGCAGTCCCCCTCCTCACCGGCACCCGCCGTCTCAATGACCTGGGAGAAGGGCATGGACTCACAGCAGGAGGTCAGCCCCCCCTCCGCTTCCTGGAGGAGCAGGGATATCTCCGCCATCCCCTTGAAAATCAGCTTGGAGCCGATCAGCTTGCTCTCGGTACACTCCGGCTGGACCCGGGCGGCCAGCAGCATAGGGGCCTCCCCGGAGCCGGTGGGCAGCCTGATCTGGTCGGAGAACGTAAAGGGCTTCTCCTGTACAGCGCACAGCAGATAGTGCTCCCCCCGGTGCTGCTTCTGACAGACTCCGTTCTCCTCCGGGGCTGTCACCCCGCTGCATACCGGCCGCTCCACCGGCTGGCAGGCGATCACGTCCACCACCAGGTCCACCCGCAGCAGCACCTTCCGGGGGTTCAGCGCCCTGGCCTCTGCCCCCCGGAGCCGGGGACAGGCCAGCACAGTGCCCCGCTCGGTGAGGCCGGGGGCCTCCGCCTGACAGGTGAAGGGCAGGCTGGCCTCCATCCGCCGCAGTCCGCCGCCCCCCTCGGGCTGGTAGAGGATCACCGCCCGGACCACCCCGCTGACCTGAGCCGCCCCCTCCCTGGCCTGCTTGCCGCTGAGGGTCGCCTGCCCGCAGACATCCACGATCCGCAGAATGTCCGGGCAGGCGTCGGGCACGATGCTCTCCAGCGTCTCCTCCTGGCACAGCGACACCTCCGCCACCGTCTCGTAACCCACCATCGTATCACGTTCAAATTCCATTGTGTCCTCTCCCTTGTCATAGTATCAGCCCGCGTCCCCTCACGCGGCCCTCTATTCCCCCAAAAGACAGGAATACAGGCCTCCTTCAAGGACTCATCACTTTGTTGACACTATATGTCCGGGAGCTTTGATGTATGCCCTATTTCACCTTAAAAATCCTGCGCAGCAGCCCCCGCAGGCACCGGGGGGAACGTACCACCACGATACCCATGAACACGCCTCCCCTCCCTGTAAATTTGCCGTTCACGGCTGTTTCATCCTATGCGGAGGTTGGGAAAGTGTGCCTTGCAAAATGGGAAAAATGTGTTATACTGAAGTAAAAGAGGAACGGAGGGGCAATCATATGACAGACCAAGAATTGCTTCAGGCAATCAGGGAAATCACCAGAGAAGAAATTCAGACATCCGAAAAGCGTGTTATGGCCGTTACCAGAGAGGAAATCCAGGCGTCTGAAAAGCGCGTTATGGCCTCTGCCAGAGAGGAAATCCAGGCGTCTGAAAAGCGCGTTATGGCGTCTGCCAGAGAGGAAATCCAGGCATCTGAAAAGCGCGTTATGGCCTCTGCCAGAGAGGAAATCCAGGCGTCTGAAAAGCGCGTTATGGCCTCTGCCAGAGAGGAAATCCAGGCGTCTGAAAAGCGCGTTATGGTCTCTGCCAGAGAGGAAATCCAGGCGTCTGAAAAGCGCGTTATGGCGTCTGCCAGAGAGGAAATCCAAGCGTCTGAAAAGCGCGTTATGGCAGCTGCCAGAGAGGAAATTCAAGCGTCTGAAAAGCGTGTTATGGCGTCTGCCAAGACAGAAATTCAGGAGTCCGAAGCGCGTATCAAGAAAGATACCTTCATTATAATGGACGCTGAATTTGGACCAAAATTTGATCTGCTGGCGGAAAATCAGGGCATTATCCTCGAAAGGCTTGACAGGCTGGAGCGGAAGGTCGATGCCTTGGAGGACAAGGTATTGGAGCATGATTTCAGGCTAAAGCTCATCAAATAAGCGCAGAAGAAGCCGCCCGGCTGGGCGGCTTCTTACATACTGAGGCGTTTCGCTTGTCACTCCCGCGATCAGGAGGTAAACCACTCCCGGTCAAAGCCGCTGTCATCCATGAATTTCTCCACGGCGGCGGGGTCGGCCTTGCTCTCGTCCAAGGGCAGGGTGAACAGGGCCTGGGGGCCCTCAAAGCTTTCCGCGAAAGAGATGGTCCCGTCCTCAGCCATAGTGAAAATCTCCTGGTCGGGCGTTCTCCCCTGGTAGAAGGCCATATACACCGTGTGGTCCGCGAACATCTCGATATTCTGCGTGTCCAGCAGATAATAGATCACACCGTCCTGCTCCATCAGGTAGACGCCGGCGTCCAGGGTCCAGTTGTTCACCGACCAGGGGGTAAACCCGGCCACCAGAGGTGTGAAGATATACTCGGTAACCGAGAAGTCATCTATATCCAGCGGCGTGCCGTCCAGGCTCTCCAAAATCATCACCGCATAGGTGCGGGACTGGTCGGCCTGGTCGGTCCACTCGGACAGGTTCTCCCCTGAGACCAGCCCCGCCAGGGTGACGCAGAGCTTTTCCGTCCGCACCGACTGGTTGAGCTTGACCGCATCCTCGCTCTCGAAGGCCTGGGCCAGCGCGGTGTCTCCATGTATGTCCGCCACCTGGGCCGGACTGAGCAAATAGGACGCGGCATAGGCGGAAATAGTTAACAGGGCTACCGCCGCGGCGATGGAAATAACTTTGACAAAACCTTTCTTTTTCACAGAAATACACTCCTTTTCAAGTTCGGCAATTTGGGCAGTTCGGCGCACCAGCTCCTCCGTCCGCTCCTGGAAATCGGCGGAAAGGGGAAGGGCGTCCACAGCCTTTCGGTAGTCGTTCCAGTTCATTTGATCTCCTCCTTCAGCAGCTCCCGCAGCCGTTCCCGGCCCCGGGCCAGTCTGGTGCCCACCGTGGCGGCGGGCAAACCCAGCAGGGTTCCAATCTCCCGGATGGAATACCCCTCGTAGTAATGCAGATGGATCACGGCGCCGTACTTCTCCGGCAAGGCCTGTACCGCCTGAAGCAGGTCCGTCCCCGGCTCAGGGGCGGCTGTCTGGGCCGCCTCCTCCAGAGGGAGATTCCGCTTTTCCGCCTGGCGGCGGATATCACTGGCGCGATGAAGGGTGGTTCGGATCAGCCACGCTTTCTCATGTCCGGCGTCCCGGAATGAGACGGGAGCGGTCAGCAGCCGCAGAAACACCTCCTGCACCGCGTCCTCCGCGTCGCTGACGGAGGACAGGCGGGTACAGGCCAGACGCAGCAGCATATCGCTGTACTCCCGCACAAGGCGGCATACGGTCTCTTCGGTACCGGTCGGGACCATGCTCCTCAACTCCCTTCACCCTTAACACGGAACAGAGGGGGCAAATTTTTCATTTCCTTGAAAAAATATAAACCGGCCTGCCGCGGGCACGCTTCTCCCGCGACAGGCCGGTAATTTGTTAATCTCTGTCCGCGTCGTACACGGAACGGGGGCTTCCGCCGGAGGCTCCCGGCTGAGGGGCGGCCCCTCTTCCGGCGGGGGCTCCCCCGGCGGTGGCCGCAGCGGCGGCGCGGAACCGGGACCGTGACTGCTTGATCTCGTTATAGGCCTCGGATACAGCCTCCTCGGTCCGGCGAAGGGCGTCCTCGCAGTACTCGTTGGCGGAGCGCTTCAGCTCCCGGCTGCGCTCCTCCGCCTGACGCATCATGTCGTTGGCCCGCTGGCGGGCCTGGAGGGCGATGGTGTCGGCGGCCAGCATCTGCTTGGCCCGCTCGTCCGCCGCCCGGACGATGGAATCCGCCTTCCGCTTGGCCTCCGCCTCCATCTCCGCCCGGCGGGCCATCATTTTCCGGGCCTCGGTCAGCTCCATGGGGAACTGGCTCCTGATGTCGTCGATCAGGTCCAGAGCCCGGTCCCGCTCAACGATGCACTTATCGCTGGACAGGGGGGCGTTCTTCGCCTCGTCGATCATCTCAAACAGCATATCCAAAAGTTCTTCCACACCGCTTGCCATAGGTCAATCTTCCTTTCTTTCCATTTCCCTCATGCGCCGGTTCACATCATCTACAATCTCCCGAGGGACGAAGTCCCCCAGGTTGGCACCATAGCGGGCCATCTCCTTGACAATGGTGGAACTGAGATAGGTATATTTTTCGCTGGAGGCCAGGAACATGGTCTCCAGTCTGGGATTCAGGTGGCGGTTGATGACCGCCATCTGGACCTCCTGCTCAAAGTCGGACACCGCCCGCAGGCCCTTGACCACCACGCGGGCCCGGCGGCGCTTGGCATAGGCCGCCAGCAGCTCGTCGGAGAAGTCCACCTCCACGTTGGGGAACCGGGCGGTGGACCTGCGCAGAAGCTCCACCCGCTCCTCCGGGGTAAACATCCCCATCTTTTTGGAGTTTACCATTACACAGACAATCAAGCGGTCAAAGCAGGCGGCCGCCCGCTTGATGATGTTCAGGTGTCCCAACGTCACCGGGTCGAAGCTGCCCGGATAGATGGCCACGCTCATCCTTTCACGCTCCCGGACCGGCGGCAGACCGTCAGCTTGATCTGTCCGTACCGGTACTCCCGCCCCGCCTCATAGGGGGACGGCACAGGGGGCAGGGTCCACTCGGCCCCGCTCTCACATACTATTATACCATGTTCCCGCAAAATGTCAAACCGTGTCAGCTGGTCCAGGGTTTTTTCCAACAAACCGCTCTGATAGGGCGGGTCCAGGAACACCACGTCGAACCGCTCCCGGCAGCAGGACAGGAAAGACAGCGCCTCCTCCTGGGCCACCCGGCTTTGGCTCTCAAAGCGGCACAGGGCGATGTTTTCCCGCACCAGGGCGGCGGCCTCCCGCCGCTGGTCCACAAAGGTGCAGTGCTCCGCCCCCCGGGACAGGGCCTCCAGCCCCAGCTGGCCGGTACCGGCAAAGAGGTCCAGCACCCGCCGGCCCTCCAGCTCAAACTGAATGATATTGAACAGCGATTCCTTCACCTTGTCGGTGGTGGGCCGGGTATCCAGTCCCTGGGGCTCCTTCAGCTTTCGGCCCCGGGCCAGACCGGAGATGATCCGCATATCGCCTCTTCCTTTCTTGGACGGTCCTCCGCACGATAAAAAACAAGAAACACCGCATTTTCATACGGTGTTTCTTCCATCTCATCCATCCCCACAGCCAAGCTGTGGCATCGAAAAAGATACGTCGCCGCAACCGTTACTTGTTCAAATTATCCTTCACATTGTAACATAAACCCACCCCACTGTAAAGAAAAATTTAAAAACGGAGCAGACTTGGGAGGAGCTTGATAGTAATCGCAAAAATCCCTGGAAGTATATGTACGAACAGCGCAATCTGGTCAAAAGGCTTTTTCGCCGCATTTATACCCGCTATAATAAAATAGTACCGCCCCCCGACGCGGACAACGCGCGTCAAGGGGCGGTTTTTGATTTATGTTCCTGCCATCACATTTTCGCAGAAGCCCTGGAAGAGGACCGCCGCCTGGGCGCGGGTGGCGGTACCCGAGGGGCTCAGGGTGGTCTCGCTGGTGCCGTTGACCAGGCCCACGGCGCGGGCCCAGCTCATGGACTCCTGAGCGTAGCCGCTGATCTCCCCCGCGTCCGTGTAGGCGGACAGGTCCGCCCGGGCGCTCACGTCCTTGCCCGACAGACGGGCATAGCCCTGGAGGATCAGGGTCATCTGTTCTCTGGTGATGGGGTCGTCGGGACCGAAGAGGCCGCCGCCGTAGCCGCTGACCACGCCCTTTTCAGCCGCCCAGGCGATGGCGTCGGTGTAGTACTGACCGGCGGCCACGTCGGTGAAGCCGCAGGCCCCCACGGCGGGGGAACCGGCCATACGGTAGAGGATGGTGACGATCATGCCCCGGCTGGTAGCCAGGTCGGGGCCGAAGGTGTCGCTGCCGGTGCCGGCCATCAGCTTGTTCTCATAGACATACCGCACCGCGTTCTCGTACCAAATGCCCTCCGCCACGTCGGTAAAGGGCAGGTCCGCCGGGTCCGAGGCCGTAAAGGTCCCCCGCACCTCCACCGACGAGCCAGGCATGGTAAAGGTATAGGTTCCGTTCCCCTTGTCCTTCAGCTCCAGCTGGCGTCCGCTTGCAGTGGCAGTCAGCTGGTCCAGGCGGAAGCCGGTATCAGGCTGGACCGTGATGGTCACCGTATCTCCCCACTCCGCCCGGGCCGGCTTGACGGTAATAGAGCCGTGCTCCGCGCCGGTCACCCGGACGGCATAGCTGGAGGAACCGCCGGAGGAGCCGCTGGAGACGTTCTCCACAGGAATGCTCTCCAGCGCCGCTCCGCCGCCTTCGCCCAGATTATGGCCGAGGGTAGTCAGCCGGACGGAGCTGGGGGCGGTATAGCCGCCGCCCAGCGTCAGGGTACCCAGGGGGGCCGAGCCCCCCCGGTTCATCGACGTTGCCCCGTCGATGTAGATGGTAATGACTGTCTGACTGCCCGATGTGCCCACCTTACAGCGGCTGTACCGCCCCTCGCCGCCCTCGTCGGCGAAGGAGGCGTTGGGGTAGCTCTCTCCGAAGGTCAGCTCCAGCTGTACGCTGTTGACCTCCTTGTTCCCCAAATTTCCCAGGGTGAGATGGGCGCTGTCCCCGCTCCCCCTGCGAATTTCCAGAACGACACCGTTTGCCGCCGAGGCTGTGGGGCACATCAGGGCCATGGTCAGAATCAAAAGAATCGCAAGATATTTTTTCATCCGTTTCCACCCTCCAACACGATCACAGGCAGGTCCTCCCCGCCGGGGGCCAAAGTCCACAGGGTCTCCGCCGTCACCCGCTGAGACTCGGTGGAGTCGGGCAGGTCGGTGCGGGAGAGCACCGCTTTCATCTGGCTGGGCAGGAGGTTGACGCCGTCACAGTGGCTGATCTCCTGGAGCTCCGCCTCCTTCTGCACGTTGGGGACGAAGAGGAACAGGCCGTCGCTGATGTCGCTCACCTGCTTATCAGCCGGAATCTCGGCAAACATGAGGGCGTAGCCGTCCAGATACCGCTCCTCGGAGTTCAGCTCGACCCCCTCGTCGGTGGTCTTGGTGAACAAGCCCTTCACCTTGACGGTGTTGAACCTGGGGTCGCCCCGATAGGTGCCCACAATGACCAGGGTGCCCTTGGGGATAACGTCGTCCGCCTCGTCTCCGTAGCGGTAGTCGGCGCTGAGGCGGCCCGCCGCCCCGTTCTCCCAGAAGGCCACGTCGTCTCCGGCGTAGCTGACCAGGTGAATATCTTTATCGGCTACATCCGTCGGAATACCGGCCACGGTGACGGTTTTGGCGTCATAGGTCCAGATACGGGTGTCGTCAGATCCAGCGGCTCCCGGCTTCTGGAAGTAGGTGAGATAGCTGCCGTCCGCCGCCTGATTTCCGGTGTTGAAGTCCCCCGCCCGGGCGGGGACCGGCTTGTTCACCGGCTTCTTGTCCTCATCGGTGAAGCTGGCCTCCACGGTGACGGTGTAGCTCCCGCTGGTGGGCCGGTTGGCCCCGGTGATTTTCAGTCCGGAGATGGAGGTGGGCTCCTTGAACTGGAAGGTGACGGTGTCCCCATTCCGGGTCATGGTGTAGGCGGCGGGGTCCACCGTCTTGTCATAGGCCACCCGGACCTCGCCGGCGTCGGCGGAACCGATCTTGTTGCCCAAGATGTCGTAAGCGGCGACCTGGTAGCTGTAGGTCCGGTGGTTGCCCGAGCCAATTACGTCCTCATAGCGGACAGCGCCGTCCGCGCCGGGGATCACAAAGGCGATGGACTTGTCGTTTCGGATGATCTCGTAGCCCTGGACCTTGCCGGTGATGGTGGGGGTAACGGTGACGATAATTTTATTGTCCCCCTCCAGCTTGGCCTGGGCGGCGAGGGTGCCCGTGGCGGCGGCGGTCCCCGCCAGACGCTCCCGGCGGCTCTGGTCGCTGAGATACCAGAGGGCGCGGTCCTCTTTCTCGTAAGTTTTCAGCTTATTCTTGGTTTCGGCGCTGAGGGACATGCCCCAACGCTCGAAGAACTCGGTCAGGTTCTTCTGGACCACCCCGGAGGCGGTAAGGGCCACCTTGTCGTCGTAGGACTGGGCTCCGGCGGTGTAGGTGCCCTTCTTCCAGTCCTGGAAGAACTGGTTATAGAACCACATGGGGCCGTGCTCTTCGTCCTTCGCCCCATCGTAGGCCAGGTGGAGCTGCCAGTACATGCCCAGCTGGACAAAGACGTCGTTGGACGCGCCGGGCTGGCTCTGGGCGGTCTTGGTGAAGATAGCGGGGTACTTGCCGCTTTTCTCCAGGCGGGAGGCGAGGGTGTTGTCCGCCCCGTCGAAGGTCTGGACCATGATGGAGTAGATATTGTTGGTGATCTCCGCCCGGCCCAGCTTGTCCATGTTGTGGCCAATCTCGTGGGCGATGCCCCAGCCGAACAGGCTGTTGGCGGTGTCCCCCTCGGGCAGCTTGTCGATGGGCAGGCCGCTGACCATTCCGACGCAGGAGCCGTAGCCGATGCCGATGTGACTGCCCGCCGCGTACATGAAAGCTCCGGCGAACATCTGCATACACCGGATGTTCTGGCGGGAGGTCATGTCGTTCTTTTCATAGGTGTTGTTGATGCCCTGGGTGGTCTTGCAGATGTGCATGATGTCCTCCCAGGCCCGCACGTCCTGGTAAAGATTCTCGATTTTTCCGCTCCGGTCCGCGCTGTTGGCCCCCAGCACCGCGGCGGCGGGGAGGGAGAGCAGTACGGTGGGGGTGGAGATCTCGGTCACGTTGAGGCACTTGTTCTCAAGACCGCTGCCGGTCAGGTTCTGCGCCGCCACGTAGGCGGTGAGCTCGTCCACATAGGCCCCGATGCGGGCTTTGCGGGTGTTCTCGTCCAGCTTGTACCAGTCGGACAGCTCCAGCACCGGGATATCCACCGCCCGGCGGATGTGGAGCTTGATGCTTTCAGGCTTGGAGCCGCTGTAGGTCAGGTATAGGCTGCCGCCCCGCTCGGTGGCCTGACTGCCGATCTTGGGCACGGTGAGGACGTTTCTGCCGTTGGAGAGGGAGCCGATCGAAGCCTGCCAGGTGGAGGCCTCGGCGTGGAACTGGGTGGCCCGGACGTTCACCGACTCTCCCTCCGGGATGCCGGTGGCATAAATGGTGATCTCCTCCCCCGCCTTGGCGGCCACGCCCAGGGGCTGGAGGTCGCTGCCCCCCTGGCTGTACTTGGTGCCGTCGGCGGCGCTGCTCCGGGACTGGACGCCGTCCAGCACCACGCCGCTGGTGGACTGGCCGCTCAGCAGCTCCTGAGCCAGGGCCAGCTCGTCAGCCAGCGTCTGGGGGTTCAGATAGTACTTGATCTCGTCGCTGTTCAGGCGGGCCTCAAGGGCGTCAATGTCCGTCTGCTTCACACCGGCTTTCAGCTGGGTGCGCAGCTCGCCGGCGAAGAGGCCGGCGATGTTGTCGGGCAAGCTGTGGGCCGGGTCATACTCCATAAACATCAGCTCCGAAAGGCTGATGGCCGAATAGCCCACCGGCTCGATGGTAATTGCCACCTTCACCACATCGGTGACAGGCTGGAAGGGCAGGACGGCAAATCTGGTCCTGGCGGGGTCGTTCCCCACAGGCAGCCAGGTGTTGTGGTCGGAGCCGCTGCCCCCCTGGAGGGGGTTGGGAGACACCAGGGTACCCGGTCCCTCCAGGTTGTCCCCGCTCCGCCAGACGGTGACGGTATACAGCCGCAGGTTGCTGGAATAGCTTCCATCCAGCCGGGGCACCCAGATGACGCTGCTCAGGTCCACCGGATTCTTGAAGGAGGCGAATACCTGCTTGCTCCTGGCCCAGTTGCCGTCATCCCAGCCCTGGGAGGTCCAGTGGGTCCGGAGGTCGCCGTCATTCATGTACTCGGTCCGGAAGGGCTGGTCGGAGGAGTAGGAGTTGGGGGACACGTTGCCGTTGTCGGCCAGCCACACCCGTTCAATATCCCCAGCCTCCAGGATGCCCTCTTCGGGGATGCCCGCCGGACGGCTGTAGTCGGTGGCCTTGGGGGTGCCCTCGGCGATCTTGGACGGGCCGCTGCGGCCCGCGTCGTTGCCCGCCACAACGTAGAGATAATAGGTGGTCCCATTGGTCAGACCGGTCATGGTCAGCTTGGGGTCGGTGACCCGCCCGCCGGCCTGCTTGTAGGCGGAGCTGGGGGCGTTGGCCTGGGTGGTGTAATACACCTCATACCACAGGGCGCTGGACCCCTTCTTCCAGGACACCGCCAGCTGGCCGTCCAGAGGTGCGACGCTCACCATATCCGGGGGGTCGGGAGCCTTGGCGGGCTGAGGCGTTTCCTCCACGGGGGCGCAGGCCGTCCCCTCCCAGCTGCCGTCGGTGGGGGTGACGGTGAAGCAGTAGGTCTTCAGGTTATCCAGCCCCGTCACCTGGGCGGAGGCCGTATCCACATTGAGCTGGCGGCGGCCGGTATCCTTGTCCTTCTCCCAATAGTCCACCCGATAGCCGGACACGTTGGGCAGCTCGTTCCACCGCAGCGTCACCTGACCGTCCCCGGGGATGGCGGACAGGTTTTTCACCACGCTGTTGGGCTCAGTCAGCCCCTCGGGGGCGATGTCCTTCAAGAAGCGGATGGACTCCACAGTGGCGTAGTTCCCATCCGCCGTTTTGGTGACGGTAATGGTGATCTTCTTCACCGCCACCCGCTTGCCCAGGGGGATGGTAATAACGCTGTGCCCCGGGTCGGGAGTAATGGCGTGGACGTTGGCGTATCTGGCGGTGTTGACGGAGAAGGACCGGGTGATCGTTTCTCCGCTCTCTGTCTCAACCGTTACCCTGCCCTCCTGAATCGTGCCCGCCACTCCATCCGGCGTGGTGATCTGGAGGTTCTCCGCCTCCACTTCGCCTGTCAGCTGGACAGGAATGACAATGTCCCCCGTCCCGGAGGTACGCTTAAAGTTGACGGTCTCCTCCTCTTCCAGCAGTTTTGCCAGATTTCCGTCGACCGTTGTACCAGCCTGCGTCAGGTCCTCCTGAGTCTTTGTCAGGTTCACCTGAGCGGTAATACACGCGGTGTCCAAGACCGTGGGCACCGCGGTCGAAACGTTGACGCCGCGGTTGACATAAGCCAGGTCCACAATGTCGATCTCCCTATCGCCGTTCAGGTCGTATGTATACAGGTCTTTATCCGCAGTACTGCCCAGCGCATTCGCCAGGGCCTCCCGGTCCTTGGCGTCCACCCGGCCGTTTTTGTCGAAATCGCCCAGGGCGAAGGTGCCGTCGCCGGTACCCACCTCGATGTACTTGCTATACTTATCGATGTTGAAGGGGACATCGCGCTGGGCGTAGCCCTCGCCGGTCAGCCTGAGGATATAGTTCCCCTGGGGCAGTCCGGAAACAGTCAGGTCCAGCGCGCCGGGGGCGGCGGTGCCGTTGTGCTCGCCGCCCTGCCGGTCCCGGAGGGACACCTGGGCTGTATAGCCAGGCATCTCGGCCTCTCCCGGCTCCGTCAAGAAGGCGGAGCCTAAGGGCTTCCCGCCCTGGAAAAGCTCCGCTTTTATCGCTCTCTCCTTCAGCTCGGCCAGCGTCTGACTGTAGTCAATCCGCACAGCAGCCTGGAGCTCTCCTGTCGCCGCAGTTGTCTTTTCCGCCGCCCACGCCGGGGTGAGCATAGACAGCGCCATAGACGCTGTCAGCGCGAGGGCGGAAATTCGTTTGAGTGTGTTCATAATTTCCTTCCTTTCTTTTACGGGCGTTACCCTTCCTCGTCCTCCACAAAGGAGTGGCTCATGATATAAAATTCGTCCTGACTGGGCAGGTGCTTCTTCTCCATCGGCTCCAGGCCGTCGTCATACCGCCGGGCCTCCGCCTCGTCGATGGCCATGACGGGGCTGTCCTGATAGACCCACCGCCTGCCGTCCAGGGCCCCCGGGCGCAGCTCCCGCACCATCATAGCCGAGGGAAATTTTCCGCCCTCCACCGAGATGTTGAACCGTTTACAGCTCTGGAACCCGCTGCTCACATAGTTGGCCGGACTGCCAAAGATGACCACCGCGTCATAGCCCAGCTCCGCCGCTTTCTGGAAGGAGTGTTCCATCAGCCGCTTTCCGATTCCCTTCCGCTGGTGCTCCGGGGCGACGCACAGGGGGCCGAAGGTGAGGATTTCTTTCACACTCCCCCGCTCGTCGGTCAGCTTCGCCTTGGTATACATAATATTCCCCACCACCCGGCCGTCCAGCTCGGCCACCAGGTCCAGCTCGGGAATGAAGTCCTCGTGGTCCCGCATGACATGAACCAGATAGTGCTCCACACAGCCGGGGATATAGAGGTTGTAAAAGGCCCGGCGGGTCATGTTCTCCACAAGGCCCCGGTCCTCTGTTCGTTCTGTTCGAATGGTCAGAATGGTAAAAACTCCCTTCGTTTCAATTTCGCGCGCTAGCTCAGCAGGAGCAGCGTCTCGCTGAGCCGCTTTCCGGCGGAGCCTCCAAAGTCCTCCGCCCGGCGGATGCGCAGGAAGGAGGAGCCGTAGATCATCCGCTCGTTTTCCAGCTCGCCGTCGCCGCCCAGGAAAATACCGATCACATGGACCCCCGCCCGGCGCAGCGTTCTCACCTGGAGACAGGTGTCCTGTATGGCCGCGCCCCCGATATATTTGTCGGGAACGCCCTCCCTCGCCCGGCCGCTCACCATGTCGTTGGGCAGGCCGTCGCTGAACACGATAAGAATCTTGTGCTCCTCCCGCCGCCTCAGCAGGTCCGCCCCGGCGGCGGCCAGGGCCAGCCCGTCCCGGTTGTTGGAGGTGGCCCGGTACTCCAAAATCCTCCGGTCCGCCGGGGCCGGACTGTCGTAGTCCCGGAACCGGCACAGCACCGTATGGTCTCCATAGGTACAGTAGCTCATGACCCGGTGGGGGATTTTAATCCGGCTCAGGGCGGCGCTGAACAGGTAGCTTTGCAGGGCCACCATGGGCTGCCGTACCGCCTGGGACCCGCTGGCGTCAATCAGCAGCTCTACAACCACCGTAGACTGATCCTGACGGACAATCTTTTGGAACAGCTTCGGCTCCTCACAGCGGCCCACCTTCCACAGGGCGCTGTTCACCAGCACGCCGCAGTCCGACTGATACACGTCCGGCTGGTCCCGCAGAATCAGCGCGTTGCGGAAGGCCTGCTCGATGCTCCGGATGCCCTGGCGGGCCGAGGCCTCGTTTTCCGCCAGCATTTGCAGATTCCTCTCCCGGCTGGCGCTCAGCGCCGCCGCCCGGGGGGAGCCGTCCTCGTAGGCGGAGGGGGGCAGGCCGTCGGTCAGCAGCAGGCGGCGGTTTTCATGGATGCCGGTACACACCGCCCGCTCCAGCGCCTGGGCCTCTTGCTCCGTCTGGAAGCTGGGGCCGAAATTTTTGGCCAGATACTCCGGGACCGCCGCCAGCGCCTCCTCCGACAGGACGATGCTCTCCTCAGACAGCTCCGCCCGCTGGCAGTCCAGCTCCGGCTCGTCGGTCTCCTGGAGCTCCCAGTCCTCCGGCTCCTCCTCCCCATCCTCCGCCAGCTCTGCTGTGGGGAGGATGTCCTGACTGTGGTCGGGAGCGAAATACCGGGTGAAAATCTTCTTATACAGGCGCACCGCCTGCTCCACCAGAGCCTTGGCGTCGGTACACCCGGCGCTCCCCTCCGTCAGCCGGGTAAAGAGCTCCAGCATGTCCTCGAAGCCGGCGAAGTGCTTCAAAATCTCCCGGCTCTCCGGGTTGGCCGTCCGGGGGAACTGGAGGGTGAGCCAGTAGATATACAGCCAGCTCCGGGAGGCGTGGCGGAAGCGCAGGGGGTCGGCCTCCAGCAGCTCCCGGGCGGCCAGCTCCGCCATAGCCGGCGCCCCTGGCCGCTGGGCGGTCAGCCTCCGGCGCACGGCGTACTCCAGGCACAGGTGGGTGATGGGCAGCAGAGCACCCATGTCATAGGCGGCGTACCGGTGCCGCCGGAGGCGCAGGTTCAGCGCCTCCAACCCGAACAGCTTGTCCCCGCCGCCTAAAATGACCCCCTCATAGGCCGCGATCATGCCCCCGGCCCTCTGATAGGGCGCGCTCATGGCTTGAATATACTCCGGATAAGCTCTCTTCCGGTGGTTTTCGGAGACCGTCAGAAACAGACTTTCCACTCTATCCATTTTCCCGCTCCTGTCAAGCGAACCTTGTCATAACCACGTCCTGGACCAGCTGATACTCATACTCGTCAAAGCACTTGTTGGTGACGCTGACGGCGATGGCGTCCTTGGGCCGCATTCCGTCGGTCATCAGCCGGAGGGCGGAGATCATGCCCCGCAGGTCCACCGGATGGGTGGAAATTTCCCCGTTGACCGCCTTCTCATTCAGGTCGAGAAACAGCCCCACACAGCCCTCTATCCGCTCCTCCGCCCCATTGGGAACAACGAACTTTAGCAGTTGGCGCAGCTGGTCCGCCGCCAGCGTCGGCATCCGGATTACGGCAAACCGGGAGACCAGGGCCTCATTCAGCTCCCGGGTCCCGGCGTAGCCATAGTTCATGGTGGCAATAAACCGGGCCGCCGGGTGCAGGGGGATGCACTCGTACCCCGGCACGTCGATGAGACGGCGGTAATCCAGCACCGAGTGCATCACGGCCACGGCGTCGTTTTTTGCCATATTGATCTCGTCCAGGACGCAGAAGCCGCCGTACCGCGCCGCCTGGGCGACCGGCCCCCGGCGCAGGCGCACCTCGCCGCCGGAAAAGGTGTCCGTACCGATGAGGGTGCTGCTGTCCGTGTTCACATGGAAGGAGACGTTATAGACCGGCCTGCCGAACAGCCAGGCCAGGTTGTCAGCCAGGATATTCTTCCCTGTGGCCTTTCCGCCGCACAGCAGGATATTTTCCCCCTGGAGCAGGGCAGACACCGCCAGCTCCAGAATTTCCTCCCCGATGAACTCCACCGGCGGCCTCGCCACCCGGTCTTCCACCGAGGCATCCACCGGAAACTGTCCCTTGAACCGCTCCAGCCGGAGCTTTAAATCCTCTCTCATAGCCCGCTCCATCCTTCTTTTGATCTCGACAGAAGGTTTGAGGGCGGCTGCTCTCCAGTCGCCCTCATTTCAGTCGTTCTCTCGCGTTACGCAAGCGCATTGTTTCCCAAAAGGAGGGGTCTTATACGCCCAGACCCTGATCCTCCTCATAGTCCCTCGCGCCGTCCAGGAACATCTGGTGGAGCAGCATCCGCACATATTCCGGGTTGCCGGAGGAGGTAACTCCGCCGGTCTGGTTGATCTGGAGGAGCAGGCCGGCTACGTCCTCCTGGCTCAGAGCGCCGTTCAGGCTGGGCAAGGCGCTGCTGCCCGCCGTCCGATCGATGGAAATTTCGCCTCCGGCGTAATCCAGCACCTTGTTGACATAATTCCGTGTGCTCTCATAGGGGATGCCTCCGTGCTTCTTCACCGCGCCGGGGCCGGCGTTGTAGGCCGCTACCGCCAGGGACACGTCGCCGTCGAAGGTGTCCAGCATCTGGCTGAGATACTTCGCCCCGCCCATGATGTTCTGGGCCGGGTCAAAGGCGTCGGTCACCCCCATGGCCCGGGCGGTGGCGGGCATCAGCTGCATCACGCCCTGCGCGCCGCAGTGGGACACTGCGGTGGGGTCAAAGGCGGACTCCGCCTTCGCCACCGCCTTCAGCAGGTTCACCGGCACGCCGTACGCCTCCGACGCCGCCTGAAAATATGTCTCAAAATCGTTTCCGCCGCCGGATTGGCTGACCCCGGCCAGCACCTGAGCAAAGCTCATATCCCCGGAGGAACCGGCAGTCCTCCGGGGCGCCGTTCCTCCGGCGCCCTGGAGTTCAAGTATTTTCAAATCAAATGAGAGTGACACAATGATCCACCTTTCTTTGCCATTTCATGCTTCGATTCACGCCCCGAGGGCCATCAGTTGGGGCTGATGGTGTAGTTGGGGGCCTCCTTGGTGATATAGATGTCGTGGGGGTGGGACTCCTTCAGTCCGGCGGCAGTGATCTGCATGAACTGGGCCTTGGACTGGAGCTCGGGGACGGTGTGACAGCCGGTGTAGCCCATACCGGCCCGCAGGCCGCCCATGAGCTGATAGATGGTCTCGCCCACCGCTCCCTTGTAGGGGACCCGGCCCTCCACGCCCTCGGGGACCAGCTTTTTGTTGGACTCCTGGAAATACCGGTCCTTGGAGCCCTTGTTCATTGCGGCTAGGGAGCCCATACCCCGGTAGACCTTGAACTGACGGCCCTGGAAAATTTCCGTCTCGCCGGGGGACTCCTCGCACCCGGCCAGCAGGGAGCCCAGCATGACCACGTCGCCCCCGGCGGCGATGGCCTTGGCGATGTCGCCGGAGAACTTCACGCCGCCGTCGGCGATGATGGGGATGTCGTACTCGGCGGCCACCTGGGCGGCGTCGTAGATGGCGGTGATCTGGGGCACGCCGATGCCGGCCACCACGCGGGTGGTGCAGATGGAGCCGGGGCCGATACCGATTTTGACGCAGTCCGCTCCCGCCTCGATGAGGGCGCGGCAGCCGTCGGCGGTGGCTACATTGCCGGCGATGAGCTGCACGTCCGGGTACAGGGCCTTCACCCGCTTGACGGTCTCCAGCACGTTCTGGGTGTGGCCGTGGGCGGAGTCCAGAGCCAGCACGTCGGCCCCCGCCTCGGTGAGGGCGGCCACCCGGTCCAGCACGTCGGAGGTGGCCCCGATGGCCGCACCTACCAGCAGACGGCCCTTCTCGTCACGGGCGGAGTTGGGATAGACCTCCGCCTTCTCGATGTCCTTGATGGTAATGAGACCCTTGAGCCGGAACTCCTCGTCCACGATGGGCAGCTTCTCGATCTTGTGCTGGCGGAGAATCTCCCTGGCCTGGGCCAGGGTGGTGCCCTCGGGGGCGGTGACCAGGTTGTCCTTGGTCATCACGTGGTCAATGAGAACGGTCATGTCCGTCTCAAACTTCATATCCCGGTTGGTGATGATGCCGATCAGCTTGCCATTGTCGCAGATGGGTACGCCGGAGATGCGGAACTTTGCCATCAGCTCGTCGGCCTCGGCCAGGGTGTGGCCGGGAGCCAGCCAGAAGGGGTTGGTGATGACGCCGTTCTCCGACCGCTTCACCATATCCACCTGCTCGGCCTGCTGGCTGATGGACATATTCTTATGAATGATGCCGATGCCGCCCTCCCGGGCGATGGCGATGGCCATGCGGTACTCGGTGACCGTATCCATCGCCGCGCTCATGAGAGGGATGTTCAGCGTGATCTTTTTGGTCAGCCTGGTTTTCAGGTCGATGTCGGCGGGCAGCACGTCGCTGGCCGCGGGAATGAGCAGTACGTCGTCGAAGGTAAGACCCTGCTTTACAAACTTCTGGGCGGCGTCTTGATTCACCATAATTCCACGTCTCCTTTTCGATATTTTATCTATTGTAACCCGTGCGTTTGGCCTTGTCAAGACGGGAGTTTGCGTAAGAAGAATCCCCCCGCCGCTTCGCGGCCCTCCCCCCTTTAGCAAGGGGGGCTTATATGGCTGAAAGCTTATTCATTCTCCAAAGGCCCCCTTGCCAAAGGGGGCTGGCGCCGCCGCAGGCGGTGACTGGGGGATTCCGTTTTGCAGCTGAACGCCTCCCCTTAACCCAGCGTCTCTCCAAAAAACAGCGCCGCTTCAAACCGGGGCTTGCCCTGCTCGTCGATGCCCCGGACAAACCGGCTGTCTCCCAGGCCGCTGGTCTGGATGGACAGCACCTCGCCGGGGCGGCACTCGGCCAGGTAGCCGATGCGCAGCTCGGCCAGGTAGCGATCCTGGGGCAGGGCCTCCATCCCCACGGCATCGCAGGCGAAGTCGGCGTACCGGGTGTTGTTGACGTGGCCGTTGAGGTCGGAGTCGCTGTACCGCATGGGGCGTCGCTCCGCCTCCCGCAGGTCCCCCGGCTGGCGGAGCTTGGCCAGGGTCATAGTCTTGCACAGCGGCCCGCCGCCGGTGCCCTCCAGCTCCGGGATGGCGCTCAGCCGCACCAGCTTGTGGCTGTCCACGCTGGCCAGCACCCAGCCGGACACCGCCTCCCCCACCGGCTGGCCGTTAGCCAGGATGTCGTAGTCCCGGTACATGATGGCCCCCCGGCCTCCCCGGTGCCAGGTGCGGATGGTCAGCTTATCCTCATACCTCAGGGGCCGGGACAGCCGGTACCAGGACCGGGCCAGCATCCAGAAGGCCCCGTACCGCTCCACCAGCACCTCCCGGGAGAAGCCCCCGTCCTCCGCCGCCAAGGTGGCGGCGTTTTGCAGGTGGTTCAGCATGGCGGAGGCCTTGCACTGGTCCCGCCCGTCCACGTCCAGGCCGTTCAGCCGAATTTCATGCTCAAAAAATACACTCATTTTTCCTTGCCTCGAATCAAAATTGAAGTTTTACAGCACAGATCGTCGATGTCGTCAGCGGTGGCGGCGGGAACGCGGTACTTGCCGCCGCACTCCTGGCAGATCAGGTCCACCGAGCTGAAATTCACGTTAAACCCCCAGCTTTTACTGCCGCAGGAGCAGGAGACGCCCCCCCGGGCGGCGATGTCCTTCAGCTCTGAGAGGATTTCCTCCATGACGATCTCGTCCAGAAAGGCCCCGTTGGAGGCCGCGTCCTCCCCCAGCTTATCCACCGCCTGCTCCAGCCGGGCGGTGGCGGCGTAGACCGGGCCCTCCTCCCCCACATAACAGCAGTCCAGCCCGGAGGCGGCGCAGGAAAAAGCCAGGGCCTTCTCCCGGATAAACGCCCGGGAGGAGCAGGAGACGGAGTGCTCCCGGCCGCAGAACAGGCAGGGCACCGTCAGCTTCACCCGGTCGGGCAGGAACTCCACCCCCATCTCCGACTTGCCGCATGGGCACTTGATATGGGCCGGGGCCGCCGCCAGGGAAAACAGGTCCCGCTCCACAATCACCGACTGCATGCAACGGGGGCAGATGTAGGACAAAAACCGCTTTGTTTCCTGTACCATGTTGGGTCGCTCCTTTGGCGTTTTCTCATGGGTATATTATAGCTCAATTTTCTGGAAAAAACAAGACGGCAAAGCCCCCGTCCATCGGACGGGGGCAAACGGCATAATTTGACAAAATGTCCTGTCTCGCAGTATAATGGATGTGCTGAGCCCCTATGGGTAAAGCCGGAAGGGTATATCGTTACAAACGGCAGGTGGTTAGTCCCCCATCCTTGGGGGCCTTGTCCCCCGGAAAGGGGGGACCGCTATGGTTACATACGAGGAGCTTTTCGCTTACTCTCTTGTGATTCTTGGCGTTGTAGGTCTGTGTTATCAGATCTTCAAAAGGAAATAGCCGCCCTCACGTCCAAATGAAGCGGCTATTCCTTAGCTAAATCATTCGGGACTAACCGCTTGTCACGGTATCCCTTCTGTTATTATTATACCACACACTACCATTTTGTCAAGACAGCAAGGCCCCCGTCCGATGGACGGGGGCAAACGGCATAATTTGACAAAATGTCCTGTCTCGCGGTATAATGGACGTGCTGAGCCCTTATGGGTAAAGCCGGAAGGGTATATCGTTACAAACGGCAGGTGGTTAGTCCCCCATCCTTGGGGGCCTTGTCCCCCGGAAAGGGGGGACCGCTATGGTTACATACGAGGAGCTTTTCGCTTACTCTCTTGTGATTCTTGGCGTTGTAGGTCTGTGCTATCAGATCTTCAAAAGGAAATGACCGCCCCTTAGCCCCGGCGCGGTCATTCCTTTGACCATATTCTGGGACTAACCGCTTGTCACGGTATCCCTTCTGTTATTATTATACCACATACTCCCGTCTTGTCAAGACGGCGGGGCACCCGTCCGACAAGCCGGAAGCACTTGCGGGGGCGCTCCCTTGCGCTTAGAAGTGGGTAAAGCCCAGGTCGCTCAGTTTGTAGCCGTTGGGCTTTAGTATCTCATTCCTCAAAGCCTTCAGCATGATCTGCACATTCACCGCGCCGTTTTTCGCATCGAAAGACTGATCGGAGCCGTCATAGCTGTCGAAGGTCAGAGCCTCTGTCCAATCGGTGAAGCTCGCCGGGTCAATCTGGAATGTGCCACTATAGCTCCAGCTGCCCATGATGCTGCTGCTGGTACTGACCGTGTCGCTGAATGAGCCCCGATAGGGCCCTCCGTCAGGGGACAGCTCCAGTGTGTAGGAGGTCGCGCCGGATATCGCATATGCCCCTGTCCCACCGGAATAAATGCTGGCCCTCAGGGTCACCAGCCCGGTGTCCGGGTCGGCATAGATTTGATATGTCCAATCCTTATTGGTGCCAAGTGACCCTAAGATGTCCAGATAGCAGGCGTACTGCCCTTTGAAATCGCCGTAGGTCGTCATCTTGCCGTTGGTTGTCACGTACTTGACCAGGAAGTCATTAATGGGGTCCCGCTCCGCCAGCCAATCCAAAGCCGCGTTTAACTGCACCTGCACCTGATCGCATACAGAAGAGGACGCCCTCCTCTCATAGCGGTATCCTGTTGTATCTTGAATATAATTTTCCGCCAGATTGATGGTTCTGATTTGGAGCTTGGATCCGCCAGAATAGTATTGTGAATCTCCAGAACTTTGGATTGATCCATCATTTTCCAGCACATATCTCATGCCATCAAAGTATAGCACATAGTTGACGCCCTCAATGTCGCCCTGAAAATCATTATCGAATTCTGTAATGGTTCCATTTATTATTTGATTGTTGGTCCCTTGTATAACTGCCCACGTATATTGGTCGCCGGAAATAATAAACTCTCGGGGGCTCAACTTCCAGTCATATGGAGCCATTGTTGCGGTCCATACCCCTTGCAGATCTGCCAGGGTAATCTTTCCGTCCTCCGCCGGAGCGCTTCCGGTGTTCAGGAACACGCCCCGCTCAGCGGACCAGTCCACCTGGAAGCCCAGGGCGGCACCCAGGTCACGGAGCTTGAAGTAGGTGTAGTCCCCGCCGGCGTCGTCGGTGAGAATGATGGACTCCAGGTCCGCCTCCTGACCGTTCACCTTCACCGCCCCGGAGCCGGTGCGGTAAGCCCGGTCGCCGGAGTAGGGGGTGGTCATCTCGCCGCCCGCGTCTGTGTAAGCGGTCCCGGTGGTGACGCTGATGGCTCCGTCATAGCCCACAGAGAACTGGGCCTTGGTGCCGTTGAGGACGTGAGCCACATCCCGCAGCTTCACATAGTTGGTGGGGTTGCCGTTTGCGTCCTTCAGGGCGTACATCTGGAACTCCACCTTTTTGCCGTCTACCTCCACCGCCTGGGTAGAGGCGTAGGCCGTCCCCTCCACCGCAAAGGCTGCGGGCAGTAGCGACAGCGTCATTGCCAACGCCAGCGCCGCCGAAAGGATTTTCTTCATGCTATCATTCCTCCGTTTCTCGTTTTGAGCCCCCTTTAGCTTCGGCAATGCCGAAGCTAAGAAGGGTACCCTTCTTAGCTTCGGCAATGCCGAAGCTAAGAAGGGTACCCTTCTGGAATTATGATATCATACTCTCCCAGCCATTGCAAGTATGCTGGTTGCATAGGGTCTGCACACTTTTTCTTAACAAATGAAATAACACCAGCTCCTTGTTGTCCAGACGATGGGAGGCCGGCCAATTTTACCCGTCAGCTCCGTTTCGCCTGCTTCAGCGCCTTTACCACAAGGCCCGTCAGGGCGAAGAGGCCGATGGCGTTGGGAATGACCATCAGGTTGTTGAACATATCGGACAGCTCCCAGACCAGGTCGTTGGAGGCCAGGGTGCCCAGGAAGATGAAGGCCAGGGCAATCACCGTGTACACCACGGTGGCCCTCTTCCCGAAGAGGTAGGCCACGTTGATCTTCCCGAAGAGGTTCCACCCCAGGATGGTGGAGAAGGCGAAGAAGAACAGGCAGACGGCCACAAACATAGCTCCCAGCTCCTCCCCCCAGACGGAGCCGAAGGCGGTCTGAGCCAGGTTGGCCTTGCCGATGGTCTCGGTGATCGGGCCTGTATAGCCCCCGGCCAGGGGGCCACCGCCGGCGTAGAGGGTGGAGATAATCACCAGGGCGTTGAGGGTGAGGACGATAAAGGTGTCGATAAACACGCCCACCATCGCCACCACGCCCTGATCGTGGGGCTGGGCCACGTTGGCCAGGGCGTGGGCGTGGGGGGTGGAGCCCATGCCCGCCTCATTGGAGAACAGTCCCCGCTTGGCTCCCTGGCTCAGGGCGATTTTCAGCGCCGCGCCGAAGCCGCCGCCCAGAATGGCCTGGGGCTGGAAGGCGTATTGGAAGATCATGCCAAAGGTGGCGGGGATATACTGGGCGCGCATCACCAGCACCACGCAGCCCCCCAGCACAAAGAGCACGGCCATCACGGGGACCACCTTCTCGGTGACGGCGGCCAGACGCTGGACGCCCCCCAGAAAGATCGCGCCGCAGATGAGGACCAGCGCCACGCCGACCATCCAGCCGGGGACGTGGAAGGCGGTCTCAAAGGTGGAGCTGATGGAGTTGGACTGCACCATACAGCCGAAGAAGCCCAGGGCCAGGATAATGGCTACGGAGAAAAATCCCGCCAGGAATTTGCCGAAGGAGCCCTGGAATGCGGTGGTGATGTAGTAGACGGGACCGCCCTGGATGTTGCCGTCCTTGTCCTTCACCCGGGTCTCCTGGGCCAGCACAGCTTCGGAGTAGATGGTAGCCATGCCGAAAAAGGCTATGATCCACATCCAGAAGATGGCCCCCGGGCCGCCGGTCAGGATAGCTCCCGAGGCGCCCACGATGTTGCCGGTGCCCACCTGGGCGGCAATGGCGGTAGCCAGGGCCTGGAAGGAGCTCATTCCGCTCTGCTGCTTCCCGCCGAACAGGGAGACGCTGCCAAAGACCCGGCGCATACCCTCGCCGAAGCAGCGGATCTGAACAAAGCGGGTCTTGATGGAGAACCAGAGGCCCACCGCGATGAGCAGGCCCACCAGGATGTAGTCCGAGAGATAGGCGTTGACGGTCTGCACCCTGGGCAGAAGGGTGTCCTGTACTTGCTGCATGACTTGCTGCATGATAATTCCTCCTCAGAAAAAATAAAAGGAACGGCCCACCGGCCGCTCCGAAAAAGAGAACGCGAAAATGGCGGACACACGGTCCGCACGTTCCACTCCGTCCTTTTACCTGAGAGATTCAGCCGCGCGTCTCCGCGCCGCCTTGCACCTTCGGTACCCGTTTCCGGGCTTCTCCAGAGCCACATCCATTCCCGGTCCTCGCTTGCTGACAAGCGCCTGAGAGTTTTACTCCTTCGGCAGACTTTCGTCATTTTTCCAGGAACTTCACTTGCCGGTATTCAATTATCCCGCCCCGCGGCCCGTTCCGCCGCTGGACTTATTCTGACTATAGCACGACTTCCGTCGAATTGCAATTAGATATTTTCGACAAAACGCGGGGCGTTTTACCTCGATTATTCTGTAAATCCGGGAACCCCCGCCGCCGTCCGTTCATAGGATGGGTAAAATTCGGGAGGTGCATTGCTATGCCCATCATATACTTATCCCCCAGCACACAGGAGTGGAATCAATACGTCAACGGCGGAACAGAGGAGGAATGGATGAATCTTCTGGCCGACAAGATGGTCCCCTATCTGGACGCCTCCGGCATCCGGTACACCCGGAACACCCCGGACATGACGGCCGCCTCCTCCATCGCCGCCTCCAACGCGGGGAACTACGATTTCCATCTGGCCCTCCACTCCAACGCCGCCGCCGGGGCCCAGGCGGGCAAGGCCCGGGGGTCCATCGTCTTCTACTACCCCGGCAGCGCCGACGGCAAGCGGGCGGCGGAGCTCATCGCCGACGGATTGAAAACCATCTACCCAGACCCCAACAAGGTGCGCACCGAGGCCACCACCACCCTGGGGGAGGTGGCCCGGGTCCGGGCCCCCTCCGTCCTCATCGAGCTGGCCTTCCACGACAACCCGGAGGACGCCGCCTGGATCAAGAACAACCTGGACAGCGCCGCCCGGGTGATCGTCCTGGCCCTGACGGAATACTTCAACATCCCCTTTTTTGAGTCGGAGCACCGCCGCCAGGGGGTGGTGGACGTGGAGTGGGGCAATCTGAACATCCGCTCCCGGCCCAGCACCTCCGCGCCTATTGTCGCCCAGGCCCCTGACGGCGCTCCCCTCACCATCATCAACACCGACAACGGCTGGCACCTGGTCAACTACAACGGCGTCATCGGATACGCCAGCGGCCAGTATGTGACGGTGGTCTGAAAGGAGGCAATGTTATGGATATCCATGTCGTTCAGCCGGGGGACAGTATGTATCAGCTGGCCCAGCAATACGGCGTCCCCATGGAGAGGCTGATTCAGGACAATCAGCTCCCCGACCCCTCCCGGCTGGTGGTGGGGCAGACCATCGTGGTCCAGTACCCCGAGCTGACCCACACCGTCCGGGCGGGGGATTCGCTGTACTCCATCGCCCAGACGCACAATACCACCGTGGCCCAGCTTCTGCGGAACAACCCCGCCCTCCAGGGCCGGGACCTGCTCTACCCCGGACAGACCATTGTGGTCAAATACGCCTCCCGGCCCCTGGGGACCCTCACCGTCAACTCCTACGCCTACCCCACCATTGATCGAAACCTGCTCCGGGCCACCCTGCCCTATCTGTCCCTCCTCACCCCCTTCACCTACCGGTTTGACGAGGAGGAGCTCATCCCCCTCCGGGACGAGGCCCTGGTGAACGCCGCCCTCCAGAGCCGGGTGGCCCCCGTCCTCCACCTGTCCAACCTGGACGAGAACGAGCGCTTTTCCGGCGAGCTGGCCCACGAGCTGCTGGAGGACGAGGACGACCAGAAGGAGCTGATTGAGGAGATCGTCCGCACGGCGGAGCGGCGGGGCTATCAGTGGGTGGACGTGGACTTTGAATACCTCCGGGCGGAGGACGCCCGCCCCTACGCCCGGTTCCTGGCCCGTCTGCGCCGGGCTTTGGCCCCCGGGGGACGGCCCCTTATGGCCGCTCTGGCCCCCAAAACCTCCGCCGACCAGCCGGGGCGGCTCTATGAGGGCATCGACTACCACCTGATCGCCCAGTCGGTGGACTACGCCCTTCTCATGACCTACGACTGGGGCAACCTCAGCGGCCCGCCCATGGCGGTGGCCCCCCTGCCCGAGGTCCGCCGGGTGGTGGAGTACGCCCTCACCGAGTTCACCCCCAGCCAGCTTTTCCTGGGCGTCCCCAACTACGGCTATGACTGGTCCCTGCCTTACCGCCAGGGGGGCAGGACCAGGTCGCTGAACAATGTGGAGGCCGTCCGCCTGGCCTGGGGCCGCCGCACCGCCATCCGATACGACGAACAGGCCCAGGCCCCCTGGTTCCGCTACGTGGACGGCCAGGGCGGCGAACACGAGGTCTGGTTTGAGGACGCCCGCTCCATCCAGGCCAAGGTCCGGCTGGCCCTGGATTACGGCCTGTACGGCATTGGCGTGTGGAATCTGGACCGCCCCTTCCCCCAGGGCTGGGCGGTGGTCAACGCTATGGCGGAGATTCGGAGCGAGATGTAGGGAAAACTACCAGCGGGCGCACAATGTACGCTCGCTGGCCTTTAAATTATATTCCTTATCACGAACTCCTCAATCAAGGCGTTAACCAGCTCGGGCCTGTCCGTGTTTGAGTTGTGCCCGGCTCCCTTGATCCACTCCAGCCTGATCCCGGTGTTTTTATTCCACACCCTGTTGTATCTGACACACGAACCCGCGCGGTCCTTCTCTCCGCAGATCAGCAGCGCGGGACAGGGTATTTCATAGGGGAGGTCCGCCTCCATCGCACCGGCCAGCATACGGAAGCCATGTCCGGACAGTCTGGCGTATCTCTCCTGATCGCCGTCGTAGACCATCATCATATCCCGCATCAGTCCCCTGCCGTAGGGGGACACCGCCACTCCGTTCGTCCCGGACCATAAAAGCGCCTTCCAGGGATAGTGCCGGTATACCGGCTCCATCCTTTTCAACAGCCACAGCTCAGCCCGGGTCACATATTTTCTTTGCAGAGGCGCGGAATCAATGGACACAAATCCCCTCAGCTTTTCCGGATACATCTGGGCATAAACCTGCCCGACGTACCCTCCCATTGACTGCCCAATCACAATTGGAGCGGTCAGCTTTTCCTTTGTAAGGATCTCGTCAAGCCATCTTGCTTTGTCCATGAGCGTAAAGGTCAGCGCGAAGGGCCAGGAAGCTCCGTGCCCTGGGGCATCCCACACGAAAACATCGTAATCTTTCTCAAAGAATTCAATTTGTTTCTCAAATAGGCGGTGATCAACGGTCAATCCCGGCAAAAAAACCAACGACGCATTGGGATGATCTGACTTCCTGCCCACCCAGTAGCGAATCACCCCGCAGGCTGTCTGATAGGTTCCCGTCTCCATGGTATGCCCTCCTGTTCCAAGCCGATGAACTCATTTTACTAGATAGTTAAACCATTTTCAACCAGGAATTCAGCATATCAAAAAAAGCAATGCCCCTGCTGGCTTTCTTCCTTTCTCTGTGCTATAATATGGCAACCAAAGATAAAGGAGGACATTTTCATGTCTGTTACAGTCGGTTTAAAGGGCCGTGCCGAGACGGTAGTCAGCGACAGCAACACCGCCCAGGCGGCCTGTTCCGGGGCGCTGCCGGTATTCGGCACCCCCTTCATGTGCGCCCTGATGGAGGAAGCGGCCTGGAAATCCATCGCCCCCCATCTGGAGCCCGGTCAGAGCACCGTGGGGACCAAGCTGGACATCACCCACGACAGCGCCACCCCGGTGGGGATGAAGGTCTGGGCGGAGAGCGAGGTCACCCAGGTGGACGGCAAGCGGCTGGTCCTCAAGGTAGCCGCCTTTGACGAGAGGGGCCCCATCGGCCAGGGGACCCATGAGCGGTTCATCGTCACCGACGAGCGCTTCCTGTCCAAGACGGCAAAGAAGCTGGAGGGCTGAGGGATGTCCATTGAAAAGGTCCGGGACTACCTCCGCCCTCTGGGCCGGGAGGGGAACATTCTGGAGTTCCCCGTCTCCAGCGCCACGGTGGAGCTGGCCGCTCAGGCGGTGGGGGTCATCCCCGCCCGCATCGCCAAGACCCTTTCCTTCCTGGTGGAGGAGGGCTGTGTCCTCATCGTCACCGCCGGGGACGCCAAGATCGACAACAGCAAATATAAATCCATGTTTCACACCAAGGCCAAGACGCTCACCCCGGAGCAGGCCCAGGAAATGACCGGCCACGCCGTGGGCGGCGTGTGCCCCTTCGGCAACCCGGATGGGGTCCGCACCTATCTGGATGTGTCCCTCCAGCGGTTTGACACCGTCTTCCCCGCCGCCGGAAGCGCGAATTCCGCCATTGAGCTGACCTGTGACGAGTTGGCGGAGTACTCCCGCTCCCTGGGCTGGATTGACGTGTGCAAGGGCTGGCAGGCGGAGGATTGAACCGCCTCCGGGACAGGATAATGCGTGTCAGAGACATTAAAATTGGAATCATTTTCCTTTTTTGCCGTCATTTTAGTTAATTTTCCTCAATTCCGTGCATAAAATACTATGCAAATTGAAAAGTCTATGCTATAATACCTCTCGACGAGGCGCCCAGACCCGGTTTTGTGAGACCGGGGCTGAGCTGCCAAATTTAAGTAGAGAGAGGGAAAATCTATGTTAGAAGCGTTTGCCAATCTGATTGGCACCATCAGCGGTTGGATGTACAGCTACATCCTAATCATCATGCTGCTGGCTGTAGGTCTGTACTTCACCTTCCGGGGCAAGCTGGTCCAGCTGCGGCTGCTGCCCGAATCAATCCGCGTCGTCACCGAGAAGCCCAAGGGAGAAAACTCCGTCTCCGCGTTCCAGGCCCTGATGGTCTCCACCGCCAGCCGCGTGGGCACCGGCAACATCGTAGGCGTGGCTACCGCCATTGCCGCCGGCGGCTACGGCGCGGTGTTCTGGATGTGGCTCATCGCCATCATCGGCGGGGCCTCCGCCTTTGTAGAGAGCACCCTGGCTCAGATTTATAAGAAGAAGGACCCCGAGGGCGGAAGCTACGGCGGCCCCTCCTACTACATTGAGGCCGCCCTGCACAGCCGCGCGCTGGGCGTCATCTTCGCCGTAATTCTCATCGCCACCTACGCCGGCGGCTTCAATATGCTGGCCTCCTTCAACCTGATCAGCAGCTTCACCAGCTACAGCTTCTATGAGGCGGCGGGTACTGTTGTTCTGTTCGGCAAGGAAATCAGCATGGTATCCCTGATCGGCGGCGCGATTCTGGCGGTACTGGTTGCCATTTGCATCTTCGGCGGCGGCAAGCGCATCGTCAAGGTCACCGGCGTGATGGTCCCTGTGATGGGTGTCATCTACATCCTGATGGCTATTCTGGTCATGGTGATGAACATCACCGCTATCCCCGGCGTGCTGGCTAAGATCTTTGTCGAGGCCTTCGACTTCCAGGCCATCTTCGGCGGCTTCATGGGCTCCTGCGTGATGCAGGGCATCAAGCGCGGCCTGTACTCCAACGAGGCCGGTATCGGCTCCGCCCCCAACGCCGCCGCCGCGGCCGACGTGTCCCACCCTGTAAAGCAGGGTCTGGTGCAGATGCTGTCCGTGTTCATCGACACCATTCTGGTGTGTACCGCCACCGCCATGATGACCCTGTCCACTGGCGTTGACATCAAAGGCGGCCTGGAGGGCGCTCCCCTGGTGCAGGCCTCCCTGGCTACCATCTTCGGCGGCTTCGGCCCAATTTTCATCACCTTCGCCCTGCTGCTCTTCGCCTTCACCACCCTGCTGGGCAACCTGTATTACTGCGAGGGCTGTATGAACTACATTGCCGGCCACAAGGTAGGCAAGACCGGAATGACCATCTTCAACCTTGCCGCTGTCCTGCTGGTGTTTGTGGGCGCTCTGTTGAAGGTCGGTCTGGCTTGGGACATCGCCGACGTACTGATGGGCTTTATGGCGATCATCAACCTGCCCGTCATCGTCATTCTGGGCAATACCGCCATGAAGGCGCTGAAGGATTACACCGACCAGCGCGCTCAGGGCAAGGACCCCACCTTCAAGGCCTCCTCCATCGGCCTGCGGGAAAAGACCGATTTCTGGAACTAATTCACAGGCACAGCGAAGGGCCCCGGCGGAAGCCGGGGCCCTTTTCCATATTATTTCGCCGTCTCCCGCTGGAACTTTGCCAGATAGGCGTCCTGGAGCAGCTTCAGCCGCTGGGGGTCCCTCCCGCCCACGGGGATACCGTCGATGGACTCCACCTTCATGCACAGGGCGCTGGAGCTGGTGACGATGACCTCGTCGGCGTTCATCAGCTCCACCATGGAGAAGGGCTCCTCCAGAACGGGAATGCCGTGCTCCTTGGCCAGAGCCAGCAGGTGCTTGCGGGTGATGCCGGGGAGAATCAGCTCATCGGTAGGGGCGGTGCGCAGTACGCCGTCCTTCAAGATGGAGATGTTGCTGTGGGCGCACTCGGTCACCCGGCTGCCCCGGTGGAGCACCGCCTCGTCACAGCCCCGCTCCGCCGCCCGCTGGTTGGCAAGCACGCTGGGAATCAGATTCAGCGTCTTGATGTTGCACAGGTTAAAGCGGTGGTCCTCCAGGGAGATCAGCTTGTATGGGATGTCCATGGATTTCATGGTGTGGGGCTTGACAAAGATCATCAGGGAGGGCTCCACACCCTGGGGGAAGACGTGGTTCCGGGGGCTGTTGCCCCGGGTGACCTGCCAGTACAGGAAATGAATGGGGCTGTCCGCCGCCGCGTCGATCACCCTTTGCAGCTCCGCCCGCACCCGCTCCCGCTCCATCTTAAAGGGGATCTCCAGCAGCCGCAGGCTGTTGTACATCCGGTCCAGGTGCTCCTCCAGGGCGAAGGGAATCCGGTTCGCCACACAGGTGGCCTCATAGATTCCGTCTCCGAAGTAGAGCGCCCGGTCCCCCATTGGCACCTGCATCTCCTCCAGGGGGCCCATCACTCCGTTATAATAGCCGACACTTTCCCACATGATTCGCGCTTCCTCTCTTTATTTTTTGATACCATAATCAGTAGACCCGGTTTTTTCGCTCCTCATAAACCTTGCACACCTTCCATGCCGCCCAGGCGCACAGGGCGCCGATCAGGGCCCCCGCCGCCACGTCGGTGGGAAAGTGGACCCCCACATACAGCCGGGACAGGCCCATCAGGACGGCCAGCACTACGGCGGCAATCCGTCCCCGCCGCCAGGGCAGGGCCCGGGCCCAGGACAAGCCAGCGGCAAAGGCCGCGCAGGTGTGGCCCGACGGGAAGGAATTGGGGTCGTTCTCCGTCACCAGCGGGGTGAGCTCCAGCACCAGCCAGGGCCGGGCCCGCTCCACCAGAGGCTTGATGGTGATATTGGTCACCAGCAGTCCCAGGACCAGGGCCAGGAGGGCCGCCCCGCCCGCCCTTCTGGTGGGCTTCCACATCAGCATAGCCAGGGACAGGGCAATCCACATCAGCCCCGCGTCCCCCAGCATGGTATACAGCGAGACTACAGGGTCCAGCCAGGGCTGGTGGAGGGATTGAATGGACAGAAGCAGCTCCCCGTCCAGCCGCAGCAAGGTGTCCAGCATTTCGGGCACGCCTCCTTTATTTTATGTCAACCAGCCGTCTTGACGAACCGCCGTTCAAAGCTTATAATAGAGGAAAACCCAGCGCAAGTCAACGCTATTTTCTTGATTCTAGCAATAAGGGAGGTCTCCCTTCTTGAAGCAAATTCTCTGTCTGGCAAACGAGCCCTGGTCCACCGTTCTGCCCAGCCGCACGCAGCAGCTCATCTCCCGTCTGCGGGACGCCCAGGTTTTATATTTTTCCCCCGCCCAGTCGGTCAAGGACCGGTCCTTTTTGAAGCGGGGGACCCAGGTACGGCCCAACGTGATCGCCTATACCCTGCCCCCCATCCGCGCCCCTATTTCGGAACAGCATCAATTTCTGTTCCAGCGGGCCTGGAATAAGATCATCCGCTTCATCCAGGCCGCCGCCTCCCGGCGGCGCTTCTCCGAGCCCCTGCTGTGGACCACCCACCCCCGCCACGTCCATCTGCTGGACAAGCTGGAGTACAGCGCCCTGGTCTACGACTGCGACCAGAACTGGGAGGGCCTCCCGCCCCACTGGGAGGGCAGTCTGGCCCAGGCCGCCGACGTGGTCTTTGCCGCCTCCCCCCAGCTGGCCGACCGGCTGTCCCCGTGCAGCGCCAACATCGCCCTGCTGCCCAACGGCATCAACCTGCCCCTCTTCGACCCCAACACCCGTCGGCCAGACCCCCTCCCCGGGGTGACCGCCCCCATCTTCGGCTGGAGCGGCACCATCCGGCAGGAGCTGGATCTGTCCCCCGTCCTCTACGCCGCCCAGGCCCGGCCCGACTGGGGCTTTCTCCTGATGGGGCCTGTTGAAGAGGGCACCCCCTTCCTACAGCCGCTGGACCAGCTGTCCAACGTCTTTCTCCCCGGGCCCCGGCCCGCCGCCGAGGTGTCCGACTGGCTCTACCGCTGCGACGTGCTGCTGGACCTGCTCCGGGAGGACCGGCCCTATGACGATGTGGTGTCCCCCAGGCTGTATGAGTACCTGGCTACGGGCAAGCCGGTGGTGTCCATGCTCTGGCCCGGCCAGGTGGAGTGCTTCCCCGACGTGGTATACAACGCCAGCGGCCCGGAGGAGTTCGTCACCCTCTGCGCCCACGCCCTGGAGGAGGCCCCCGGCTTCGTCTCCCAGCGGCGGATGGACCGGGCCGCCCAGGCCGCCTGGCCCCGCCGGGCCGGCGAGGTGGAGCGCATCCTCACCACCGCCGGCCTGCTGTGACCCCTCCGCCAGTTTTTTGCCCCCTCCCCCGGTTTTCTTGTACAAATCTACGAATTTGCCGCTTCCTCTTGCAAAACCGAGCATTTTCCTATAAAATGGTACTTCAAGCACACATTGAGAGGAGGGTCCATTATGTTCCGCTTTTCCCGATCCCGGCTGTCCTATGGCCCCAATCCGCTCAAAATCGCCCCATAATATCCTACAGGCTATCTGTACCCGCAGATAGCCTGCGTTTTTAACAGAAAGAGGAGTGTTTTTATGAAAAAAGTAGCCGTTATCATGGGTTCTGACAGCGACTGGCCAGTGGTCAAGGGGGCCTGCGCCCAGCTGGACGAGTTCGGCATCCCCTATGAGGCCCACATTCTCAGCGCCCACCGCACCCCCGCCGCCGCCGCGGAGTTCGCCAAAAACGCCCGGGCCAACGGCTTCGGCGTGCTGATCTGCGCCGCCGGTATGGCCGCCCACCTGGCCGGGGCTTTCGCCGGAAACTCCACCCTGCCCGTCATCGGCATCCCCATGAAGGGGGGCGCTGTGGACGGCCTGGACGCCCTTCTGGCCACCGTCCAGATGCCCAGCGGCATCCCCGTGGCTACCGTCGCCATCAACGGAGCCAAAAACGCCGCCGTGCTGGCCGCTCAGATCCTGGCCGTCTCTGACGACGCCCTAGCCACCAAGCTGGACGAGGCCCGGGAGAAGATGGCCCGTCAGATCGCCGGCAAGGAGGCCAAGCTCCAGGCGGAGCTGAAGGGCTGAGGGGAGGCGTAATATGGGTGGTTTTTTTGGCGCCGTCTCCACACGGGATGTCTCCCTTGATATCTTTTTCGGAGTGGATTACCACTCCCATCTGGGCACCCGGCGGGGCGGCATGATCCTCCATGACGCCAAGGACGGGTTCCAGCGGCAGATTCACTCCATCGAAAACACGCCCTTCCGGACCAAGTTCGAGAAGGACCTGACCAAATTCCACGGCTGCTCCGGCATCGGCTGCATCAGCGACACCGACCCCCAGCCCCTGCTGGTGCGGTCCCACCTGGGGCTGTACGCCATTACCACTGTGGGCATCATCAACAACGCCGAGGAGCTGGTGGATCAATATTTCTCCGACCACGGCCACCAGTTTATGGCTATGAGCTCGGGCAAGGTCAACTCCACCGAGCTGGCCGCCGCCCTCATCAACCAGAAGGACAACCTGGTTGACGGCATCCTCCACGCCCAGGAGGCTATTCAGGGCTCCCTTACCCTGCTCATCCTCACCGCCAACGGGGAGATCGTCGCCGCCCGGGACAGGGTGGGCCGTCTGCCCGTCCTCATCGGCAAGGGCGAGGAGGGACACTGCGTCTCCTTCGAGTCCTTCGCCTATCACAAGCTGGGCTATGAGGACGCCTACGAGCTGGGGCCCCGGGAGATCGTCCGCATCACCGCCCAGGGCTTTGAGACCATCTCACCCCCGGGCCAGGAGATGAAAATCTGCGCCTTCCTCTGGAGCTATTACGGCTACCCCAACTCCAACTATGAGGGCATCAACGTGGAGCTCATGCGCTACCGCAACGGGGCCATCATGGCCCGGGACGAGGAGAAGCGGGGTTCCCTCCCCGATGTGGACTACGTGGCCGGTGTGCCCGACTCGGGCATCCCCCACGCCATCGGCTACGCCAACGCCAGCCAGGCCCACTTCGCCCGCCCCTTTGTGAAATACACCCCCACCTGGCCCCGGTCCTTCATGCCCGACAATCAGGCCGTCCGCAGTCAGGTGGCTAAGATGAAGCAGATTCCCGTCCCCGAGCTCATTCAGGGCAAAAAGCTGCTCTTCGTGGACGACTCCATCGTCCGGGGCACCCAGCTGCGGGAGACGGTGGAATTCCTCTACGAGTCGGGAGCTCAGGAAGTCCATATGCGCTCCGCCTGTCCCCCCATCATGTACAGCTGCAAATATCTGAACTTTTCCCGGGGAAACTCCGACATGGACCTCCTCGCCCGCCGCACCATTCAGGACCTGGAGGGGGCCGCGGGCCAGAAGCATGTGGACGAGTACGCCGACGCCTCCACCCAGCGGGGCCAGTGCATGCTGAAGGCCATCTGTGAAAAATTCGGCTTCGACTCCCTGGGCTATCAGTCCCTGGACGGCCTCCTGGAGGCCATCGGCATCGACAAGGACAAGGTGTGTACCTACTGCTGGTCGGGAAAGGAATAGGCCTCTTTCTGTAGGGCGCGACGACCCGGCGCGCCGTATCCTTAACCCACGGCGGGCCGAGGTCGTCCCGCCCTACACACATATTTACAACGATTGGAGGTTTTCTCAATGATGGAAAATTCTCATTCCGCGTCCTACGCCGCCGCCGGCGTGGACATTGAGGCTGGCTACAAGGGCGTCCAGCTGATGAAAAAGCATGTGGCCCGAACCATGATCCCCGGCGTGGTCAGCGGCATCGGCGGCTTCGGCGGCCTGTTCGCCCCCGACCTGTCCGGGATGAAGGAGCCCGTTCTGGTCTCGGGCACCGACGGCGTGGGCACCAAAATCCGTCTGGCCCAGCTGCTGGACAAGCACGACACCATCGGCATCGACTGCGTCGCCATGTGCGTCAACGACATCATCTGCTGCGGCGCGCGGCCCCTGTTCTTCCTGGACTACATCGCCATCGGCAAAAACGAGCCGGAGAAGGTGGCAGCGATCGTCTCCGGCGTGGCTGAGGGTTGCGTTCAGTCCGGCTGCGCCCTCATCGGCGGCGAGACCGCCGAGCACCCTGGCCTGATGGCCCCCGAGGACTACGACCTGGCCGGCTTCGCCGTGGGCGTGGTGGACCGGGAAAAAATTATTGACGGCTCCAGGGTCAGTGAGGGTGATGTCCTGATCGGACTGACCTCCTCCGGGGTCCACTCCAACGGCTTCTCTCTGGTGCGTAAGGTCTTCGACATCGAACACGCCGACCTGAATACCCCCATGGACGAGCTGGAAGGCAAGTCCCTGGGCGAGGCCCTGCTGGCCCCCACCAAGCTCTATGTGAAACCCGTCCTGGCCCTCATCGAGGGCGGGGTGGACCTCCACGGCGCCAGCCACATCACCGGCGGCGGCTTCTATGAGAATATTCCCCGGATGCTGCCCGAAGGGCTGTCCGCTTTCCTGATGGGGGACAAACTGCCCCATCTGCCCATCTTTGAGTTGATCCAAAGTCGGGGAGATATCCCCGAACGGGACATGTACAACACCTTCAACATGGGCCTGGGCATGGTGCTGGCCGTCCCCGAGGGCCAGGAGCAAAAGGCACTGGACATCCTCCGCGCCGCCGGAGAGGACGCCAATACCATCGGCGTGGTGGGCAAGGGCCGCCACGGCGTAGTAATCGGAGCTAATATAGGTACAATCGAATGAAAAAAATCGCTGTGTTAGTGTCCGGCGGCGGGACCAATTTGCAAGCCCTCATTGACGCTCAGGGCCGGGGGGAAATCGTCAACGGAGAGATCGCCGTTGTCATCTCCTCCGCTCCGGAGGTTTACGCTCTGGAGCGGGCCCAAAAAGCAGGCATCCCCAGCTGTGTGCTGGACCGGAAAAATTACCCCTCCAGCCAGGCTATGACAGCGGCGCTGGTAGCAAAGCTGCGGGAATTGTCCATTGATCTGGTGGTCATGGCCGGTTTTATGACCATTGTAACCCATGAGTTCTTTGATGTTTACGAAAATGCCGTCATCAATGTCCACCCCTCCCTGATTCCCTCCTTCTGCGGCCCGGGGTGCTACGGCCTCCACGTCCACGAGAAGGCCCTGGCCTATGGCGTCAAGGTCTCGGGAGCCACCGTCCACTTCGTCACCGAGGAGTGCGACGCCGGCCCCATCATCCTCCAGCGGGCGGTGGATGTCCTCCCGGAGGACACCCCGGAGACCCTCCAGCGCCGGATTATGGAGCAGTGCGAGTGGAAGCTCCTGCCCCAGGCCGTCAGCCTGTTCTGTCAGGACCGCCTCCGGGTGGAGGGTCGCACTGTCCGCATTCTGCCGTAGGGGCGGCCTGTGGCCGCCCGCCATTTTCTACCGCGTTTCATTTTACGGGCGGCCACAGGCCGCCCCTACAGGAGGTAACCACATGATTGACCTGACAAAATACCTCTCCGAACACCCCTACCCCGGCCGGGGCATCGTCCTGGGCCGCACCGCCGACAACAAAAAGGCGGCTGTCGCCTACTTCATCATGGGCCGCAGCGAGAACAGCCGCAACCGGGTCTTTGAGGCCACCGAGGACGGCATCCGGACAAAGGCCTTTGACGAGAGCAAGATGACCGACCCCTCTCTCATCATCTACCACCCCGTCCGGCTGCTGCCCAACGGCCTGCTGGTGGTGACCAACGGCGACCAGACCGACACAATCGCTGACCACATCGCCCAGGGCCACTGTTACCGCCACGCCCTGAATACCCGTAAATTCGAGCCCGACGGCCCCAATTGGACCCCCCGTATCTCCGGCGTGATGAAACCCGACGGGACCTACAACCTGTCCATCCTCAAGAGCCTGGACGGCGACCCCTCCTGTTGCTGCCGGTACTTCTTTGAGTACGACGCCCCCTCCGCTGGGGCGGGCCATTTCATCCACACCTACCAGGAGAACCTGGATCCCCTGCCCTCCTTTGAAGGCGAGCCCCGCCGGGTGGCCATCGATGCCAAAGACGCCCGGTCCTGGGCGGAGCAGCTCTGGTCCAGCCTGAATGAGGAAAACAAGGTGTCTCTCTATGTCCAGCTTTTCGATCTGGAAAGCCGTCAGCGAGACATCTGCATCATCAACAAGCACAGCTAATCTGTAGGGGCGGATATCATCCGCCCGCAATCTCCACAGCCCTCCAGAACGGGCGGATGATATCCGCCCCTACAAGGCGAAATCTCAGGAAAGAAGGAAATCTCGATGGGACTCTTTGACCGCCTCAAGAAACAGGACAAGCCCTCTGAGCCTCAGCCGGAGGCTCCCGCCGCGCCTCAGCTCATCGACTTCCACCCCTACGACACCGGGCTGGCTGAATCTGTCCGGGCGCTGGAGGCGGACTTCCGCACGCTGAACACCAACGGCCGCAGGCCCTGCGGCCGGGACGAGTTCATCGCCCTGCTGGCGGGAATCTCCGCCCTGCGGAAGACCCCCGGCATTCCCGGCCCCAACGAATCCGGCCCCAACTACTTCATCACCCTTCCCAAGTGTGCCTCCCATGTGGAAGAGATGGCGTGCCAGGCCCATTTGGAGAAGATCTTCGGCATCACGGACAAAGAGTCCATGGTGGACTTCTGCAACCGGGAGCTGCGCTGTCACAGCAACTACCTGGACTTCGAGGGCTTCTGGGAGGGCCGTCCGCCCTTCGACCTGTCTCAGTTCAACGGCGGCGGTCTGGAGTTTTTCCAGGTGGCCCGTGACTTCTCCGCCCAGTTCTATCCCATCGTGGGACACAAGGGCTATCTGGCCTGGGACATCAGCGAGTGCGTGGGCCATCTGCGGACGGGCTATGCCTGCGGCCTGCTCACCCGGGAGGAATTTGACGAGATGGCGGAGCACTGGATCGTCCAGTCCCAGATTTTTGAGGACTGGACCGATTTCGCCATCAGCCTGGTGTGCGGCGGGCTGTACTGGGATTTCCGGGGCGGCTCCAAGCTGCCCGAGCTGAATAAGGGGCTGGACCTGTGGTCCAAGCTGACCCATATCCTCCTGAACGACGGCACCGCCTGGGCCAGCGGCCTGTGGTATGTCCCGCCCCGGAAGAAGGAGTACAAGCTGTGGGCTCCGGAGTTTAAGCTGTACCTTACCGACTGGGAGGGGCCCAGCGGCTGCTTCGCCACCGACCATATCACCGTTCTGGGCAAGAAGGTGGGCTGGTGCTACCGGGAACAGCCCACTGAGGGCCGTCCCGACAGCGGCTGGCGGTTCTTCTCCGGTGAGGAGAGCGAGGACTACGTCAACGACGCCCAAAATACCGATGTCTACGACCTGAATACCATCTGCAACTATGACCCGGACATTCTTCCCCTGCTGACCGCCCCCGTAGGCACCGCCTATATGCGGGGACCGGACGGAAAGTTTCATGCAGAGCAGTATACGCCATCGGAGGAATGATCTGTAGGGCGTGACCACCGGGCACGCCGTTTTCTCGCGACCGTCTTTCCCCTTGAAACGGCGCGCCGGGGTCGTCGCACCCTACCCCGGCGGCACGGCGTGTACGGGCGGATATCATCCGCCCGAAAACCCGGTATTCCCCATGTAGGGGCGGCCTGTGGCCGCCCGCAACCCCAATACCGCATTCAAACCGGGCGGCCACAGGCCGCCCCTACGCCCATTTACCGAAAGGAGTGCAAGCAATGACTGAGCTGGAACTGAAATACGGCTGCAATCCCAACCAGAAGCCTGCCCGCATCTATATGGAGGACGGCGAGCTGCCCCTGGAGGTGCTCAACGGCCGGCCGGGGTACATCAACTTCATGGACGCGCTGAACTCCTGGCAGCTGGTGAAGGCGCTGAAGCAGGCCACCGGCCTGCCCGCCGCCGCCTCCTTCAAGCACGTCTCCCCCGCCGGCGCGGCCCTGGGCCTGCCCCTGAACGACACGGAGCGGCTGATGTACCTGGCCCCCGAGGGGGACCTCTCCCCCATCGCCTGCGCCTACATCCGGGCCCGGGGGGCTGACCGGCTATGCTCCTTCGGGGACTGGGCGGCGCTGTCCGACACCTGCGACGGCGACACCGCCCGCTTTTTGGCCGGAGAGGTATCCGACGGCGTAATCGCCCCGGACTACACCGCTGAGGCCCTGGAAATTCTGCGGGAGAAGCGCAAGGGCGGCTACAACGTGGTGAAGATCGACCCCAGCTACGCCCCCGCCCCCATCGAGCGGCGGAGCATCTTCGGCATCACCTTCGAGCAGGGGTACAACGACCTCTCGATTGACGAAAGTATGCTGGAGAATGTGGTCACAAAGGCCAAGCGCCTGCCTCATGACGCCAAAAACGACATGCTCCTGGCTCTCATTACCTTAAAATACACCCAGTCCAATTCGGTGTGCTACGTCAAGGACGGCATGACCATCGGCGTAGGGGCCGGCCAGCAGAGCCGCATTCACTGCACACGGCTGGCGGGAAACAAGGCGGATATCTGGTGGCTGCGTCAGCACCCCTGGGTGCTGGAGCTCCAGTTTGCCGACGGCGTCCGCCGCCCCGACCGTGACAACGCCATCGACCTGTATATCGCGGACTCCGCCGCCTTTACCCAGGGAGACGCCTGGAAGCGGCTCTTCAAGGTCCGCCCCAAGGAGCTGACCACCTCCCTCAAAACAGAGTGGCTTTCCAAGCTCACCGGCGTCACCCTGGGAAGCGACGCCTTCTTCCCCTTCGGCGACAACGTGGAACGGGCCCACCAGTCGGGGGTGCAGTATATCGCCCAGCCCGGCGGCTCCATCCGGGACGATCAGGTCATCGAGACCGCCGACAAATACGGCATGGTCATGGCCTTTACCGGAATGCGGCTGTTCCACCACTAAGGAGGGAAAATCATGTTCATCAGCAGCAACACCGGCTCTTTTTCATGCAATTCCCTTGAAGAATATAAGGCCGCTTTAGAGGCCTGCTTTCAGCCGGAAAATGAAATCTGGTGCTCCCGTACAGAAGAAAACAAGTATCCCTGCCTGTCCATCCTCGTAAAAGGTGACCAAGCTGTGGTCAACTATTTTGAGGAGGAGAACGGCGGTGAGATGCTGGTCTCCTTCGGCGACGAGGATGCGGAAGACATTTTGACGTTTTGTGACGGCCAATATGAAATTGCCGCCTGGCAGGTGATACCAGCCGCCGATGCCATGGCCTGTGCGCTGGAATTTTTCCACACTCAAGGCGCGCCCAGCTGCATTGACTGGGGCGAGTTATAGAAAGGCTGTTTATCATGGGATTTTTTGATCACTTTAAAACAAATAAAGCGGCTCCGGAATCTCTGGAGCCCAGTGTAAAATCAATCGGGCCCACTGTGGCCGAGATCGCCCGGATCATTTCCAGCGGAGACGAAGCGGTTCTCCGCGATATCACCGCTTGCACGGAGAACCCCGCCAGCTGGTTTACGGCACATCAGAACCGGTATGAGGAGCGGGGCGTTGACTCCGTCGGCGATCTAGATTTGGTCCAGTGGCTGGGCCTTGTAGATATTCTGGAGGAACACGGCTGGGTCTGCGAGCGGGACTGGAAGGACGAGCTGGAGGATTTTTCCTATTTTCTCCAGAACCTCCACGGCTTCCAGAAGCTGGGGCTGGAGCTGGACCCGGACTGGCTTGACGAGGACGAGGATATCTCCGCCTGGTGCGGCGTCCTGACCGAAAAATGGGAAGGGGTCTGTGTCGCCGCAATCGACATTGACAGCGACAGCTATGTCCTTTTCCCCACTTCCACCGCCCAGCTTGCCGATTTACAGCGGTTGGCCGTTGAAATTGGTCACCGCATCGACGCCGCGGAACGTATGTAAAAGGAGGACCCTTATGAAAGTCTTAGTAGTAGGCGGCGGAGGCCGCGAGCACGCCATCTGCTGGAAGCTGGCCCAGAGCCCCAAGGTGACGGAGCTCTACTGCGCCCCGGGCAACGGGGGCATCGCCCAGGTGGCAACCTGCGTTCCCATCAAGGCCACCGACGTGGACGGCATGGTAAAGTGGGCCAAGGAGAACGCCATGGACTTCGTCATGGTGGCCCCCGACGACCCCCTGGCTCTGGGCATGGTGGACGCCCTGGAGGCGGCGGGTATCCCCGCCTTCGGCCCCCGGGCCAACGCCGCCATCATCGAGGCCAGCAAGGCCTTTTCCAAGGAGCTGATGAAAAAATACCACATCCCCACCGCGAAATATGAGACCTTCACCGACCTGAACAAAGCCCTGGCCTACATCCGGGACCAGGGCGCACCCATCGTGGTCAAGGCCGACGGTCTGGCCCTGGGCAAGGGCGTGGTCGTCGCCTCCACGGTGGAGGAGGCCGAGCAGGCCGTCCGGGAGATGATGGAGGACAAGAAGTTCGGCGAGAGCGGCTCCACCGTGGTCATTGAGGAGTGCATGGTAGGCCCGGAGGTGACCGTGCTGGCCTTCTGCGACGGGGAGCACCTGGTCCCCATGCTGTCCAGCCAGGACCACAAGCGGGCCTACGACGGCAACCAGGGCCCCAACACCGGGGGCATGGGGGCCTTCTGCCCCTCCCCCAAGTACACCCCGGAAATTGCGGAGCGGTGTATCAAGGAAATTTTCCAGCCCACGGTAGCCGCCCTGAAGGCGGAGGGCCGGCCCTTCAAAGGGGTCATCTACTTCGGTCTTATGTTAACCAAGGATGGCCCCAGAGTGGTGGAGTACAACGCCCGCTTCGGCGACCCGGAGACCCAGCCCATCCTGTCCATGCTGGACACCGACCTGATGGACATTTTCCAGGCCTGCGTGGACGGCACCCTGGATCAGGTGGACATCAGTTGGAAGTCCGGCGCGGCCTGCTGTCTGGTGCTGGCCTCGGGGGGCTATCCCGTCAGCTACAAGAGCGGCTATCCCATCGCCGGGCTGACGGAGGCGGAAGCCCTTGGGGCCACCGTCTTCCACGCCGGGACCAAGGCGGAAAACGAACAGGTTCTCACCGCCGGAGGCCGTGTGCTGGGGGTCACTGCCCTGGGCGGCACCCTGGAGGAGGCCATTGAGCGGGCCTACGCCGCCGCCAAGCCCATCGCCTTCCAGGACATGCATTTCCGGACTGATATCGGCAAAGTGTAACACCCGCCCCGGCGGGGTACGATTTTAACAAGACAGAATGGGGGGGAGTCACCATGAAAAAGCACCGTATCTCATCCTTTTTAATCGCCGCCGTCCTGTTTTTGGGACTGGCCTGGCCCATCCCCGCCTCGGCGGCCAACCTGTATTTCACCGCCATCAACAACAGCGTGGCCCCCCTGTCCTCCAACACCATGCCCTTCTGGTCGGGGGGAGCCATCTATGTGCCCTACTCCGTCTTTGACGCCAACCTGAACGGCATCAACGTCAGTCTGGGACTTTACACCAGCTATAACCGCAGCAACAACACCATCACGCTTTTCAATCTGCGGCAGATGCTGGTCTTTGACCTGAGCAAGGGCACCTGCTGGGACGAAATGACGGGGGCGACCTACTCCGCCCGGGCAGTCATGCGGGGAGGAACGGCTTTCCTGCCCCTGAACATGGTCAGCTCCTTCTTTGGGCTGAGCTACAGCTATAACCAGCTGCCCTACATCTCCCAGGGCTACCTGGTGCGCATCAAGAGCGCCGATGCGGTCAGCGACGACGCCAGCTTTATCGACGCCGCCCAGACCGTCATCAACAACCGCCTGCGGGATTACACCCAGAGCCTCAGCCCCGCCGATACCACCAACCCCAGCGTCAAGCCTGGGACCAATCCGGGGACGGGGACCAATCCCGGAACTACCCCCGGGACCACCCCTGGAACAGGAACCGGGACCAATCCGGGAACCACCCCCGGGACCAATCCAGGGACAACCAGCCCCACCACCCCGCCCGCCCCACCAGAGGAGCCCGACGAGACCGAGACAGTGGCCTATCTGGCTCTCCGCTGTGAGAGCGCCGAGGGGCTGGCCTCCGCTATGAACGCCCTGGACGCCGCCGGGCGAAGCGCCGTGTTCTTCCTCACCCCCCAGCTTCTGGAGGAGGAGGGGGACCTGGTCCGCCGGGCTCTGGGCACCGGGCACAGCGTTGGCATCCTGGCCGACAGCGGGGAGCCGGTCGAGGAGCTGCTGGCCCGGGGAACCGCCGCCCTGGAGATGGCCGCCCATACCCGGACCACCCTGGCCTGCGTCCCCGCCGGACAGCGGACCGCCCTGGAGGAGGCCGGCTGGGTATGCTGGACTGAGACCGCCCGTCTCCAGCCCAGCGATACCGTCAGCCCCAGCTCCTTCGCCTCCAGTACCATCCGGCGGCTGAAAAACCTTCAGGGCCCGGTCTACCTCACCTTGGAGGGCGGCGGCAGTGCCGCCCGGGTCCTGCCCGTCCTGCTCCGTCAGCTCGGAAACAGCGACTATATCGTGTCCATCCCGATGGAGACCAGACTATAAAAAATCTCCCTCAGAGAGGGAGCCTGAACGATGTGAGGAGGTGCATCCATGGATGAAAAAATGAGGACTCTGCAACAGTGGATCGACGAGAGCCAAAGAATCGTCTTTTTCGGCGGGGCGGGCGTGAGCACCGAGAGCGGTATTCCCGACTTCCGTAGTGTGGACGGGCTGTACAACCAGAAATACGCCTGGCCTCCGGAGGAGATTTTGAGCCGAACCTTTTTCGACGCTCAGCCCGAGGAGTTTTACCGCTTCTACCGGGACAAGATGCTCTGTCTGGACGCCCAGCCCAACGCCGCCCACAAAAAGCTGGCCGAGCTGGAGAAGGCGGGCCGGCTGCAGAGCGTGGTCACCCAAAATATCGATGGGCTCCACCAGAAGGCTGGGTCCCAGCGGGTTTGGGAGCTCCACGGGTCGGTCCACCGCAACTACTGCATGAGGTGCCGCAAGCCTTACTCTGTGGCGGACATCAAGGGCGGACAGGGCGTACCCAGGTGCGCCTGCGGCGGGACCGTCAAGCCCGACGTGGTCCTCTACGAGGAGGGGCTGGACAGCGCCACCATCGAGGGGGCGGTGTCCGACATTCGGGGGGCCGACCTGCTCATCATCGGGGGCACCTCCCTGGCGGTCTACCCCGCCGCCGGGCTCATCAACTATTTCCGGGGAAACCGGCTGGTCCTCATCAACAAGAGCCCCACCCCCTACGACGACCGGGCCAGCCTGGCTATCAACCAACCCATCGGCCAGGTGCTGGGGCAGATCAAAGTGAAATGAAGAACGGGAGATATCTGAAGTGAGTGGAACGCCTACGAGAACGCCAAAAGCTCGCGGCAGAGGTACATCGGTCGATGTGACAGCAGAATATTTAAGCACGGCCACACCGAACAGCCATGTCGTTCAAGATCTGCTTGCCTATGTGGTCAATGGCGCCGCTTACATCGTCGATGGTCATAATGTCGTTCTCAATTATTCCTCTCATGAAAAAGAAATCGCCGAGCTTCTGGAACGAGAACTCGGCGGAGAGATTTTTATGGTTCCAAGGGTCAACAGCCCAGAGGGGGTATCAACGCCCGACTATTTATTCCGCGGGGAAGCCTACGATTTGAGAACACTAAGTTCTGAGGCAGGGAAAAATACTATTTTCAACCGAATCAAAAAGGCGAGGCGTCAGGCGAAAAGCTTCGTTATTGATGTAACACAGGCACAGCTTACAGAAGAGGTCATAGCTGAACAGATTGAGAAAGTATATAAAATGAAAGAGACCATGTTTGTTGATAAAGTGATTTTTATCAGCAGTGGGAAAATAATCAAAGTAGTCAAAAGAGTATAAAAAGAGCCGACACGCCGCCACATCTCCAAGAACGGAGAATAACCAGCAACGACCGACTCCTACACTATCATTATACACATCAACCAGAGGTTATGCAAGAGGTAAGCAGAAAAAATTTTGAAATCATTCAAAAAAGGAGACTTTTCCGATGAAAAACGGCCGTCTCTTTGAAATCCTCTACCTTTTAGTGGAGAAGCGGGCCGTTACCGCCGGGGAGCTGGCCCAGCGGCTGGAGGTGTCGGAGCGGACCATCTACCGGGACATCGACGCGCTGTCCGCCGCCGGCATCCCCGTCTACGCCCAGAAGGGCAAGGGAGGCGGCATCCGGCTGATGGACCAGTTCGTGCTGGACCGGGCCCTCCTCTCCCAGGAGCAGCAGGACGAAATTTTGTTCGCCCTCCAGGCCATTCTGGCCACCGGCGGAGCTGAAGAGGGGAGCACTCTGGCTCAGCTGTCCGCCCTGTTCCGCCGGGACGGCGGGGACTGGCTGGAGGTGGATTTTTCCGACTGGGGCAGCGGGGCGGCGGAACGGGAAAGCTTTTCCCTGGTGAAGCGGTCCATTTTGGAGCGCCGGCCCCTGTCCTTTCTCTACTACAGCTCGGCGGGAGAACAGAGCCGCCGGGTCGTGGAGCCCGCCCGGCTGGTATTCAAGGCCGGGTGTTGGTATTTGTCGGCCTTCTGCCGGACCAGGCAGGATTGGCGCATCTTCCGTCTGGTCCGCATGGAGGACCTGTCCCTGGAAGCGGGTGCCTGCCCTCCCCGGACGCCCCCGGAGCAGCTGGAGGCCCCTCTCCCCGGGGACTACCGGGGGGCGGACCTGCAGCTGTGCTTCGCCCCCTCCGCCGCCTGGCGGGTGCGGGACTACTTCCACCCCAGGGAGGTCACTCCCCTGCCCGACGGCCATCTGCTGGTGCGCTGCACCTTCCCCGAGGACCAGTGGCTGCTGTCCTTCCTCCTGTCCTTTGGCAGTCAGCTGGAGGTGCTCTCCCCCGCCTACTGGCGGGACATTTTGGCGGAGGAGCTGAAAAAATCCTTGGACATCTATGAAACCTGACACACCCTGTCAGATTATAGGGCGTATCCTTATACCAGAGACGGGGCAGACCCCGTCCAACATAAGGAGGTTTTTCCAATGGAAGAGAGAAAGTTTTGTCAGTGCTGCGCTATGCCCCTGGACAAGCCCGAGGACAAGGGCACCGAGTCCGGCGGCGCACCCAGCGAGGACTACTGCCGCTACTGCTACCAAAACGGGGCCTTTACCGCTCCCGATGCCACTATGGACGACATCATCGCCTTTAACCTGAAATTCAACGAGGAGAACGGCCACCCCTTTGGCTCCCAGGAGGAGGCGGAGAAGATGATGCGGGGCTGGTTCCCAACCTTGAAGCGGTGGAGAAAGGGATAACCGGTTTTTTGCTCATTTATCTTGACAAAAGCTGGGACCGTCTGGTATAATAAACGCAGGAGGGCGCTGTTACTGACGGTTGGCCCAAGTTGTTAAGCTAACAAAACGTTAGCCGCTCGGGGCCATCCGGGCGGCTAACAAGCTTTTGGGGCGGTGAGGAGCAAAATCACAATGACAATGCTCAAGCACACCACGAAACGAAAGATAACCTTCCGAAAATCGTTTCCCATCAGCAACCACCTCCCCCTGTTCGGATTTGCTAGGGGTTCAAACGGTGGGCCAACCGCCTTTTATGTAACAGCGCACAATCTGCACCCATCGAATTAATGGGTGCTTTTACTTTATCACGCGTGTCGTGCTTTGTCAAATTCTGCCGCACGTTTGGGCGGTTTTTTATGAAAAGTGCTTGACATTTTGAGCCACATAAATTACAATGATTGTGTGGCTCAGAAAGTAGGTGATAAATTGAGTCCACGAACCGGACGTCCAAAGTCAGACAATCCAAAAGGGATTGAAGTAAAGGCCCGAATTGATGCAGAAACAGACAAAAGACTTCAGGAGTTCTGCAAAGCGCATGGCAAGACAAGAACCGATGTTGTGCGGGAGGGCATAGAGCTGGTTTTGGCGCAAGAAAAATAGAGTGCTGGCACCCCTGACAAAGCATACCAACACTCTATAGATACCACACCCGGAGGTCTGGTAAATCTGATAATACCATGCCTCCCGGTGAAAATCAAGGAGGTTTTTCTGATGGAACCCATTATCAAAGAAATCAAACGGTACGTAGAACAAACAGATATGGACGAAAAGGCAAAGCTGGGCTATCAAATCGGGCTGAATGACATCCTCGCCCTGTGTGATGTGGCGGACCGGGACACCTGTGGGGCAATCTGTTACACCTATTTATTCGGCAAGGCCATGGGCTATCGGGCGGCGAAGGGGATTTAGCGGTCAACGCCTCAAATACTCCGGCGGGCGGTATTGCAGGGCCTCGGCCAGGTGGGCGGGCTGGATGTCACCGCCGCCGTCCAAATCGGCGATGGTCCGGGCCACCCGCAGGATGCGGTCATAGCTCCGGGCGGTGAGGCCCATGCGGTCGAAGGCCCCCTTCATCAGCCGCTGACAGGCCTCGTCCAGGGCGCAGAAGCGGTCCAGGCCCTCCCGGGTGAGCTGGGCGTTTCCAGCCGCGCCGGTGTCCTTCTGCCGTGCGGTCTGGAGGGCCCGGGCGGCATCCACCCGCTCCTTCACCTGGGCGGAGGTCTCCGCCCGGTCCCGCTGGGCCAGCTCGTCGAACTCCAGGGGGGCCACCTCCACAAACAGGTCCAGCCGGTCCAGGAGAGGGCCGGACAGCCGGGAGAGGTATTTTTTCACCTCCGCCTCGGTACACCGGCAGCGCCCCGAGGGGTGGCCGTACCAGCCGCATTTGCAGGGGTTCATAGCGCACACCAGCATGAACCGGGCGGGGTAGGTGACGCTTCCCGCCGCCCGGGAGATGTTGACCTCCCCGTCCTCCAGGGGCTGGCGGAGAACCTCCAGCACCTCCTTGGGGAACTCGGGCAGCTCGTCCAGAAAGAGGACCCCGTTGTGGGCCAGGGAAATTTCTCCGGGCCGGGGGTTGGAGCCGCCCCCGGCCATACCGGTGGAGGACACCGTGTGGTGGGGGGAGCGGAAGGGCCTCAGGGTGATGAGGGGCTGTTTGGCGCTGGTCTGGCCCATGATGGAGTGGACCTCGGTACACTCCAGGGCCTCCTGGCGGGTCATGTCGGGCAGAATGCCAGGCAGGCGGCGGGCCAGCATGGACTTGCCCGTCCCCGGAGGGCCGGACATCAGAACGCTGTGCCCCCCGGCGGCGGCGATCTCCAAGGCCCGCTTCACCTGGTCCTGGCCCTTGACCTCGGCCATATCGGGGCACTGAAAGGCGGCGGGGGCGGGCTTCCAGGGCTGGGCGGGGGCGATGGGCACCTCACCGGTGAGGTGGCGCTCCAGCTGAATGACATCCCGGACAGGATAGACCACCGGCCCCTCCGCCAAGGTGGCCTCGGCAGCGTTCTCAGCGGGGACATAGAGAGCCTCGATTCCCTCCCGCTTGGCGGCCAGGGCCATGGACAGCATCCCGGCGCAGGGCCGGAGCTGGCCGGACAGGGACAGCTCGCCGATGAAGGCGCAGTTCTCCCTGGGCAGACGCAGCTGCTTGCCGGCGGCCAGAATGCCCACCAGCATCGGGAGATCATAGAGGGTGCCCACCTTTTTCAGATGGGCGGGGGCCAGGTTGACCGTAATCCGGCTGACCGGGAAGGTGAAGCCGCAGTTCTTGATGGCGGCGCGCACCCGCTCCCGGGCCTCGCTGACGGCGGTGTCAGGCAGGCCCACCACCGTAAAGGCGGGCAGGCCGCCGGACAGGTCGCACTCGGCGGAAACCAGATAGCCGGTCACTCCGTGTAGCCCCAGGGATTGAATTGAACGGACCATTTTCTCCACCTCCAAAGGGGATTTGCGCTTTGCTCCATTGTAACGGTATTTTGGGAAAAATGCAACATAGGCGGGTATATTAAGATTCTCTAAATTTCTTATTTAATGGTTGATTTTTCTATCCGCCCCTCGTATAATGTTCTTTACGGTCTGAGACCGAATGTTGAAAAGGAGTGGCTTCAATGAAAAAAATCCAGAGAATCCCCGCGCTGCTGCTGGCAATGCTCATGCTGTTCTCCCTGACACTGACCAGCTGCGGAAGTAAAGAGGACATCGCTTCCCCCGATCAGGTGGCGGTAGCCCTGTTTAACATGATCTTGAAGAATGACGCCTCCACCGCCGTAGAGCTGTTTGGCTACGCCGACGAGGCCGCGGCCCGGAAGGACATGGGCCTTGAGGACAGCATCTATGACGAGCTGGCTGAGCAGCTGGTGGCTGAGATGGACGGCGGCAGCACTGAGGATGCCAGAGCCGTTGTGGACGCTTTCATGAACATGTTCAAAGATGTGAACCTCACCGCCAAGGTGAAGGAGTCCGACGAGAAGGCGGGCACCGCCGTGGTCACCTGCACCATTAACACCTTTGAGTCCGGCGCCATGGACAATATCCTCCAGCAGATCATGACCGATATCATGTCTGACGAGACCCTGCTTTCCGCCGATGAGGCCACCCTGTACAGCACCATCATCAACAAGATGGCCGAAGGCCTCTCCGCCCTGACCCCCACCGAGAATACCGCCGACTTCGATGTGAACTTTGAACTGGTCAAGGCCGACATCAATGGCAAGGAAAAGAGCGTTTGGCTGCCTGTGGACGTTGAGGAGTTCGGCGCGCTCATCTCCAACACCGCCCTGGGATATTGATCCCCCTACTTACTGGAATTATCATCAACAAACCGCCCCACCGGGTCCAAGCGCCGGCGGGGCGGTTTTTCACCCCTCTCCTCCGCCTCTGCCCCAGGCAGAGAGGGGCGCGTAATTTTCTTTCTTTGATGGGGAAAATTTTTCGGCTGAAAAGTTTACAAACAAAAGAAAAAGTGATAAACTACATGTGTTTGGAAACCCAAGGCGCGCCCGGTCTGCCGGGGCCGCCGCGGACCTGTCCCGATATAACCATACAGCTATGGAAACTATAACTGTTTTCATGATTGGTCAGATGGGGACAGGCCTGTAAAATAGGGCAGAGGACCCCAGCAAAATTAGGAAGAAAGTAGGGAACTTCTTATGGCAAGAAAATTCAAAACCATGGACGGCAACAACGCCGCCGCGTATGTCAGCTACGCCTTTACTGAGGTAGCCGGCATTTACCCCATCACGCCGTCCAGCCCCATGGCCGACTATGTGGACCAGTGGGCCGCTCAGGGGCAGAAAAATATCTTTGGCGACACCGTGAAGGTCATCGAGATGCAGTCTGAGGCTGGCGCCGCCGGCACCGTCCACGGCTCTCTCAACGCGGGCGCGCTGACCACCACCTACACCGCCTCTCAGGGCCTGCTGCTGATGATCCCCAACATGTACAAGATCGCCGGCGAGCTGCTGCCCGGCGTATTCCACGTCTCCGCCCGTACCGTAGCCGCTCAGTCCCTGAACATCTTCGGCGACCACTCCGACGTGATGGCCTGCCGTCAGACCGGCTTCGCCATGCTGGCCGAGGGCAACGTGCAGGAGGTCATGGACCTGGCTCCCGTAGCCCACCTGGCCGCTATCAAGGGCCGCGTTCCCTTTATCAACTTCTTCGACGGCTTCCGCACCTCCCACGAGATCCAGAAGGTCGCCATCTGGGACTACAAGGATCTGGGCGAGATGGTGGACATGGACGCCGTGAAGGCTTTCCGCGCCCGTGCTCTGAACCCCGAGCATCCCACCATGCGGGGCTCCCATGAGAACGGCGACATCTTCTTCCAGCACCGCGAGGCCTGCAACAAGTACTACGACGCCCTGCCCGAGATCGTCGAGGAGTATATGGGCAAGATCAACGCCAAGCTGGGCACCAACTATCAGCTGTTCAACTACTACGGCGCGCCCGACGCCGACCGGGTCATCATCGCTATGGGCTCCATCTGCGACGTGGCCGAGGAGGTCATCGACTATATGAACGCCCACGGCGAGAAGGTCGGCCTGATTAAGGTCCGCCTGTACCGCCCCTTCCGGGCCGACAAGCTGATTGCCGCCATCCCCGCCACCGCCAAGAAGATCGCCGTTCTGGACCGGACCAAGGAGCCCGGCGCGCTGGGCGATCCTCTGTATATGGACGTTGTCACCGCTCTGGCTGGCGCCGGCATCACCGACAAGACCGTGGTGTGCGGCCGCTACGGCCTGGGCTCCAAGGACACCCCGCCCCGCAGCGTCTTTGCCGTGTATGAGAACCTGGCTCAGGACGCCCCCGCCAACCACTTCACCATGGGCATCGTAGACGACGTGACCAACACCTCCCTGACAGAGAAGGCCGCCCCCAACACCGCCGCCGAGGGCACCATCGAGGTCAAGTTCTGGGGTCTGGGCGGCGACGGCACCGTGGGCGCCAATAAGAACTCCATCAAGATCATCGGCGACCACACCGACAAGTATGTGCAGGCTTATTTCCAGTATGACTCCAAGAAGACCGGCGGCGTGACCGTCAGCCATCTGCGCTTCGGCGACCAGCCCATCCGCGCCCCCTACTATATTAACAAGGCCGACTTCGTGGCCTGCCACGTGCCCGCCTATATCGTCAAGGGCTTCCCCATGGTCCGTGACGTGAAGCCCGGCGGCACCTTCCTCATCAACTGCCAGTGGACCGCTGAGGAGCTGGATAAGCACATGCCCGCCGTGGCCAAGCGGTATATCGCCGAGAACAACATCCAGGTCTACACCATCAACGCCATCGACCTGGCCCGGGAGATCGGCATGGGCAAGCGCACCAACACCATCCTCCAGTCCGCCTTCTTCGCCCTGGCCAAGGTGATGCCCGAGGCCGAGGCCATCCAGTATATGAAGGACGCCGCCACCCACTCCTACCTGAAGAAGGGCCAGGACATTGTGGACATGAACCACAAGGCCATCGACGCCGGCGCCACCGCTTTCAAGAAGTTCGACGTGCCCGCCTCCTGGAAGGACGCGGTCGATGCCCCCAAGGAGAACAAGCACACCGGCCCCGTCAAGCTGGTGGACCTGGTGAACAACGTCCTGGATCCTGTGGACCGCATGGACGGCGACAGCCTGCCCGTCTCCGCCTTCGAGCCCTATGTGGACGGCACCTTCGAGCTGGGCGCCGCCGCCTATGAGAAGCGGGGCGTGGCCGTCTCCGTGCCCACCTGGGACTCCTCCAAGTGCATTCAGTGCAACCAGTGCTCCTATGTCTGCCCCCACGCCACCATCCGTCCCTTCGCGCTGACTGAGGACGAGGCCGCCAAGGCTCCCGAGGCCGCCAAGATCGTGGACGTGAAGGCCGGCAAGGGCAAGGGCCAGTACAAGTTCTCCATCGCCATCAGCCCCCTGGACTGCATGGGCTGCTCCGTGTGTGTGAAGACCTGCCCGGTGGACGCTCTGGCTATGGTGGGCCAGGAGCAGGAGGCCGCTCAGCAGGACGTGTTCAACTATATGGTCGCCAACGTCTCCGCCAAGGAGGAGATGGCCGACCTGTCCGTCAAGGGCTCTCAGTTCAAGAAGCCCCTTCTGGAGTTCTCCGGCTCCTGCGCCGGCTGCGCCGAGACCGCCTACGCCCGTCTCATCACCCAGCTGTTCGGCGACCGGATGTATATCTCCAACGCCACCGGCTGCTCCTCCATCTGGGGCGGTCCCGCCGCCACCTCCCCCTACGCCACCACGCCTGATGGCAAGGGTCCCGCCTGGGCCAACTCCCTGTTCGAGGACAACGCCGAGCACGGCCTGGGTATGTATCTGGGCCAGAAGGCCATCCGCGACCGCCTGATTGCCAAGGTAGCGGCTATGCAGCCCGAGGGCGAGGACAAGGCCATCATCGACAAGTATCTGGAGACCAAGGACGACGGTCAGGCCAACGCCGAGGCCGCCAAGGCTCTGGTCGCTCTGCTGGAGAAGTGGGCGGCCGGCGGCTGCGAGGACTCCAAGGCCATCCTGGCCGAGAAGGACTACCTTGCCAAGAAGTCCGTGTGGATCTTCGGCGGCGACGGCTGGGCCTACGACATCGGCTACGGCGGCGTGGACCACGTGCTGGCCTCCGGCGAGGATGTGAACATCTTCGTGTTCGACACCGAGGTGTACTCCAACACCGGCGGTCAGGCCTCCAAGGCCTCCAACATCGGTCAGGTGGCTCAGTTCGCCGCCGCCGGTAAGGTGATGCCCAAGAAGTCCCTGGCCGAGATCGCTATGACCTACGGCTATGTCTATGTGGCTCAGATCGCCATGGGCGCCAACCCCAACCAGACCCTGAAGGCCATCGCCGAGGCCGAGGCCTATCACGGCCCCTCCCTCATCATCGGCTACGCCCCCTGTGAGATGCACTCCATCAAGGGCGGCATGGCGAACTGCCAGGTCGAGATGAAGAAGGCCGTGGAGTGCGGCTACTGGAACCTGTTCCGGTTCAACCCCGCCGCCGAGGGCGCCAAGCTGACCGTGGACTCCAAGGCCCCCGCCGGCGGCTATCAGGAGTTCCTGCTCAACGAGGCCCGCTACTCCTCCCTCACCCGCTCCTTCCCCGACCGCGCCAAGGAGCTCTTCGCCCTCAACGAGGAGACCGCCAAGCAGCGCTACGAGAAGCTGCTGCGGCTCCAGAAGATGTACGAGGGCTAATCCACCCAACAACCCGCGCCCCGCTGCTGCAAAGCAGCGGGGCGTTTGTTTGTCGCGGGACGTGAGCGCTCCACCGAAATTCCCTTCCGGAAATTTTGCGACCTTCCCGGCAAAAACCGTACAATAAGAGTGAAAGCGCTTTTAATTGAAAAAAGGTGGTGCGCAATGGAAGACAAACAGATCATTGACCTCTACTGGGAGCGGGCGGAGGACGCGATCCGGGAAACCTCGGCGAAGTACGGGCGGCTGTGCCAGTATATCGCCCAGAACATCCTATCCAGTCCGGAGGACAGCGAGGAGTGCGTTAACGACACCTGGCTGGGGCTTTGGAACGCCATCCCGCCCCAGCGGCCCAACCACTTCTCCGCCTTTATTGGAAAAATCGTCCGGAACCTGGCGCTGAAACGCTTTGACTATCTCACCGCCGCCCAGCGCAACCGGGAGACCGTCTGCTCCCTGGAGGAGCTGGGGGACTGTGTATCCGGGAAGCTAAGTGTGGAGGACGAGCTGGAAAACAGGCGGGTGGAGGAGGCCATCGACCGCTTTCTCTGGACGTTGGGTGAGACAAAGCGGACGGTCTTTATCCGCCGCTACTGGTATTTCGATTCCATCAGCAGCATCTGCCGCCGCACCGGCTTTTCCCAGAGCAAGGTGAAGTCTATGCTCTACCATACCCGCCAAAAGCTGCGGGATTATTTAGAAAGCGAGGGAATTGAGCTATGAATGAGAGACAATTTGCCGACCGTATTGGAAACATTGACGACCAGCTGGTCGAGGGAGCCAGGTACCGCCGAAGGGGTACGGGCGGGTTGCGCCGCCTTCTGGCCGCGGCGGCGGTAGCCGCGTTGATGGCCGTCAGCTTCACCGCGGGAGCACTGGCCTCCGGCCAGGAGGCCCCGGCGGAGACCATCGAACTGCCCGACATCGGCCTGACGCTGATCCTTCCCGACAGCTGGAAGGGCCTGTATGACGTGGAGGTTGACGGGGGCGTCACCTGGGTCTATGTTAAATCAATCCGGGAGAAGGACCCGAACTGGGGCGGGACGCTGTTCTATGTGGACCGGTCCTACGACAGGCCCATGACCCCGGAGGAGCTGTACGATATCTCGCCGGTCCCCTGCCGCTACTTGTTCTCCACGGAGAAAGGCACCTACAGCATGAATTACGCCAGTGATGTCCAGTGGAATACCGAGGACCCGGAACAGGAGGAGCTGTACCACAGGATGAATATGGAGTGTTCGCAGATTCGTTTTCTTGTGGACGACGTTTTGTCCAATGATTAAATCAGCGCCCCGCCTTCCGGCGGGGCGCTGATTTAACGCTCCATGTAGGGGCGGCTATCAGCCGCCCGCGGGCGTAGGGGGCGGGGGCCCAAAAGCCTCCCTCTCCGAGGGAGGTGGCACGGCGCAGCCGTGACGGAGGGAGTCCTCCGGAGGTCTGCGGGGACCTTGGGGACTCCCTCAGTCAGCCTGCGGCTGACAGCTCCCTCAGAGAGGGAGCCTTTGGAGTCCGTCAATGGTACATTGTTCTCTCGTTCAATTACCCTGCAAACTCATAACTTCCTCCTTGATTTTTCTCCGGAGGTGTGGCATAATCAGATTTACCAAGACCTTCGGGTGATTGGGTACAGAAACAATCCGTGCATGTGGTAGTGGGCGGGTTGTTTCTATTTTTTGATGCGGCCATGCTGCTCCTTGATCCCCTTTCGGACTATCTCCGACCTGGAGAGCTGTTCCGCCTCGCAGCATTCGTCCAGCTGTTCCAGCGTCTCCCTGTCCAGCCTGACGCGAAGCATGAAGTCCTTGGGATTGTCGGTCAGCTTTGTGCCTTTATGGATGCCCAAGCGGTTCACCTCTTTTCTTAGTGGGCACAGACTAATTCCAGTGTAGGCACAAAGAAAAGTCAAGTGCTTTTTCAAAAAAATTTTCCGCTCTGTGACAAAACGGCTCCTCCAGGTGTATTTTTAGTGAAGGCCTTCCAACAGAAAAGAGCGTGAGACATACCATGACACAAGCGGAGTTTATCCCCCTGGCCGAGCGGTATAAGGACACGGTATACCGCATCGCCCTGAACTACTACGGCAGCCCCTATGACGCGGACGACACGGTACAGGACGTGATGCTGAAGCTGTTTCAGCGTGAGGAATCCTTCGCCAACGAGAACCACGCCCGCTATTGGATCATCCGGGTGACCATCAACCAGTGCAAGAACGGCCTGCGCTGGGCCCAGCTGCGGCGGCACGAGGATCTGGACGCTGTCACCGCGGCGGTAGAGCTCCAGACGCCGGAGCAAAGCGAGGTCTACCGGCAGGTCATGTCCCTGCCCGAGCGGTACCGGACGGCGCTGTACCTGTTCTACTATGAGGAGCTGACGGTGAACGAGATCGCCGCCCTGCTGCGGGTCAAGCCCTCCGCTGTGACCACCCGGCTGTCCCGCGCCCGGCAGAAGCTGAAAACAAAATTGACGGAGGTATGGAACGATGAAGAATAAGGAGCTCTACTGGGAGGTCTTTTCCCAGGTCCATACCTCCGTCCAGATCAATTTGGAGGACTTTCAAATGACGAAAAAACAGCGCGCTCCCACCCGAGTTCTGGCCGTCCTGGCCGCCTCCGCCGCCCTGCTGACGGCCATGACCGCCGCCGCCGTGGCCTTCAACGTCTTCGGACTGCGGGACCTGGCTTTTCCGAAAAAGACCGCCATCCAGGTTCCCCACGTGGACGGCTCCACCGGCGACATCAGCTATGAGGACAGAGTGGTGGACATGATCTCCCTCCAGGGTTACGCCAACACCCCGGAGAACCAGGCCTGTGTGGAGTGGGAAAATTTTTATCAGGAGTATACCGCTGACCGCCGTTTCAGCAACGACATCTACGACGAGGGCGGGCGGTACAGTATGTACTCCGTCTACGACGATGTAATGGCGGAACGGTTTGACGAGATCGTGGAAAAATACGGCCTGAAGCTCCATCAGTCCATGGAGGACGTGCCCGGCCGGGAGGCCTGGCTGGAGCGGTTTGGTCCCGACTTTCTGGCGGAGGGAAACATGGGCTACTACGGCTACGCCTATGACGACGGCACCTGTGCCTTTGACGGCGACCTGACCCTGGACGGCTACGGCCTGGTGGACTATCAGTTCCACTACGCCCGGAAGGGCTATCTGGACACGGTGGTCCTGAACGTAGGCAGCCTGGAGGACTATCAGGACTGGGAGTATCAGACCCGGTGCGGGGTGGCGGTGAAGCTGTCCCTGGGCCCCAGCCGGAGCTTCATCTGGGCCGACCTGGAGGAGGGCTTCCTCTTTGTCAACGTCCTGGACGGTACCCAGGGGGACGAAATCTTCTCCGACGGCCCCATCGACCGGGCCGGCCTGGAGGCTATCGCGGACAGCTTTGACTTCTCCGCTCTCTCCTGAATCACCAACTACTCCCGAGGGCGGGCGGCATTCAGCCGCCCGCCCCGCAATTTTACTCTTGACATTTCCCCGGGGTTCCATTTAAAATTTTTATATCCGCCCATGACGGGCGAATTTTAAGGAAATCTTAATAAAAGCTAAACGGTCCTTCAACTTGGCTGTGATACACTCTCCCTGTAACATAACCACGGTCAGCGGAAAGGAGCTGCGCACATGGATATCACATTGGAAATGGTAGAGCGCCTGAAGGAGAAGGCCAACGTCAGCTACGCCCAGGCCAAGGCGGCGCTGGAGTACAGCGGGGGCAACCTGCTGGACGCGCTGATCTACCTGGAGGAGAAGGGGGCCATCCCCCGGACCGAGGGGGCCTACTACTCCACCCGGAGTGAGACCCCCCAGCCGCCCCCAGCCGCCGAGCCGCTGCCCGCCCAGCTGCCCGCGAAGCATAAAAAGCAAAAGACCCCCAAGGACCCCCAGTCCAAGGGGCGGGGCGCGGGGCGGTTCTTCCACACCCTGCGCCGCTGGCTGGTGGACAACGAGCTGGAGATCTGGCGGCGGGAACAGCCCATCACCGCCCTGCCGGTGCTGATTCTGTTTCTCCTGCTGGTCTGCGCCCCCTGGGTGACCATCCCCGTTTTGGCTCTGGGGCTCTTCCTGGGCTTCCGCTACCGCTTTTCCGGCCCCGACCTGGAGCGGGACGACCTGAACGGCATGATTGGCTCGGTGGCCGACACCGCCGCCGACCTGGGCCACAAGGTCATGGAGGAGCTGAAGCACGACTGGCACTCCGACGAGAAGGACCAAAAGTAAGGGCGGATATGCTCCGCCCCACAGAACCGTATGAGGTGAACCGATATGTCAGAACGCATCCTTCTGGTGGAGGACGAGGAAAAGCTGGCCCGCATGGTGGAGATGGAGCTGAAATATGAGGGCTATGAGGTGGAAAAGGCGCTGGACGGCCGCCGGGGGCTGGACCTGGCCCTGGGCGGCGGGTTCGACCTGGTTCTGCTGGACATCATGCTGCCCCAGCTGTCCGGGATGGAGGTCCTGCGCCGCCTGCGGCGGGAGAGCCAGGTCCCGGTCATCATGCTGACCGCCCGGGACAGCGTGGTGGACAAGGTGGCCGGTCTGGACTCGGGGGCCGACGACTACATCACCAAGCCCTTTGCTATTGAGGAGCTCCTCGCCCGCATCCGGGCCGCTCTGCGGAACAAAAACGGCCAGAGCGCCCAGAACGTCCCCCTGGCGGCGGGACCCCTGGTCATGGATGTGGACAAGCACCAGGTCCTGGTTCGGGGCCAGAGCGTGGAGCTGACCAAGAAGGAGTTCGATCTGCTCCACTGCCTACTGGAGAACAAAGGCCGGGTGCTCACCCGGGAGACCCTTTTAGACGCAGTGTGGGGCTTCGACTTTGTGGGTGAGACCAACTCGGTGGACGTCTACATCCGCTTTCTGCGGAGCAAGCTGGACGACGCCTTCGGCTTGAAGCTCATCCACACCGTCCGGGGCGTGGGGTACGTCATCAAAGAGGATTAAAGGAGAGGGACCTATGGTCATCATCTACCATTCCAACACCGGCTTCACCCGGCAGTACGCAGAAATGCTGGCCAAGGCGGAGAAGCTAAAGGCTTACAGCGCGGACGAGGCCCCGGCAGGGCTGGAGGAGCCCGTCTTTTTCATGGGCCCCCTTATGGCCGGACACATCACTGGGCTGGACAAGGCTGTGAAAAGATACAAGGTCAAGGGCGTGTGCGGGGTGGGTATGTCCCCCGCGTCCCAACAGGTCATGGACCTGCTCGCCAAGAGCAACTACACCGCCGGAGGGGCGCTGTTCTACCTCCAGGGCGGCTGGGCCCCGGAGAAGGTGGGCTGGATCAAGCGCCGGATGGTGGGCATGGCCACCAAGTCCATCCGGGAGGGCCTGCAAGGCAAGGGCTCCCGCCGCACCCCCGAGGAGGAGCAGCAGCTGAACTTCCTCATTCACGGCGGCAGCTATGTGGCCTATGAGAACTTGAAGCCCGTCCAGGAGTGGATGAAAACCCTGTAGGGACGCTTCACGAAGCGTCCGCCCCGTTCCAGCAACCGCACCGTATCGCATTGCGGACGCATCATGATGCGTCCCTACAGAGTTCCGTACAGCGGGCGGACATTGTCCGCCCCTACACCCGAAGGAGGTGACCGCTATGGCCCGAAAGCACCATAAATTCCAGACCCCGCCTCCGGAGGACCCCATTGCCGCCGCCCGGGACTCCTCCCTGGCCTTCCGGCTGAATTCTGGCTTTTTCCTCCGGCAGCTGGGCATTTTCCTGGTAATGGACCTGCTTCTGCTGACGCTGTCGGCTTTGGGGCTGGTCTACTACGCGGAGAACCGGTGCGCCGATGTAGCCCTTCTGGTCAGCCAGCGGGGGGTGCCCTCCGAGGACGCCCTCTCCTGGATGGAGGCCAGCGACTACACCATCACCCCTCTGGACCGGGAACCCCGCGGAGATACCAAAGTCGGCGCTCTCCTGCTGGATCCCAACCGCCAGGAGACCCGGGGCGGGTACCGCTCCTGGGACCTCAGCGAATTTTACACCGTCGAGCTGGCCAACGACGGCCAGCCCTACGCCATCACGGTGGACCTGTCCGGCATCTTCCGGGGTCTGTACTGGGCGGGGGTGGTGCTTCTGATCTGCCAGGGGCTGTCCCTGCTGACCAACCTGTTCCGAAGCGACCGCTCCATCCGGAAGGTGCTCCGGCCCATTCAGGACCTGGCCGCCACCGCCTCCCGCCTCAACTCCATGGCCCACATGTCCAAGCGGGAGATTGAGAGCCTGGCCGGCGAGCTGGACAAGATCGACGCCGCCCATCTGGACAGCCGCATTGACCTGCCCCCCACCCAGAAGGAGCTGCGCTCCCTGGCCCAGTCCATCAACGAGCTGATGGACCGGGTGAACCAGGCCTACAGCGCGCAAATGCGCTTCGTCTCCGACGCCAGCCACGAGCTGCGCACCCCCATCGCCGTCATTCAGGGCTACGCCGCACTCCTGGACCGGTGGGGCAAGAGCGACCCGGAGGCCTTGCAGGAGTCCATCGACGCCATCCGGGGAGAGGCCGCCTCCATGGAGCGGCTGGTGGAACAGCTGCTGTTCCTGGCCCGGGGGGACAACGACTCCCAGCCGGTGAAGCCGGAATCCCTGGACCTCACCGACCTGGCCGGAGAGGTACTGCGGGAGGAGGAGATGATTCACCCCGAGCGCACCTTCCTCCCCCGCTGGGGGGAGGACCCCGTCAGCGTATACGCTGACCCCGGGCTGATGAAGCAGCTGCTGCGCATCCTGATGGACAACAGCCTGAAATACAGCCCCCCGGAGGGCCGCATCTACCTCCGGGTCACCCGAGACGGGAGCTATATCCGCCTCACCGTCCAGGACGAGGGCATCGGCATCCCCAGCGACGGCATCCCCCATATCTTCGAGCGCTTCTACCGCACCGACCAGTCCCGGGACCGCAAAACCGGCGGGACGGGCCTGGGGCTGTCCATCGCCAAGTGGATTGTGGAGCGCCACGGCGGCTGGTTCGAGATCGTCTCCCGCCCCGACGTGGGCACCCGTATCACCGTCGTCCTCCCCGCCGCGCAGGAGGCAAAAAAAGCGTCATAAACCAGAAGGACCGCCGGAGTGCTCCGGCGGTCCTTCTGTTATTCACTCAGCGGTTGACCTCTCGCCTGTCCGTCCGGCCCATGAGCCAGTCCACGGAAACTTCATAAAGATCCGCAATTTTCAGCAGAGTATCATAATGCGTTTTTGCGCCATCAGATTCCAGGCGATTGTACGTTCTCAGAGGCATGTCCAAGGCCCTGGCCGTACTCTCTTGGGTCAAACACTTCTCCTCGCGGAGAATTTTCAATCTTTCGTTGAAAATCATATAAATACCTCTTAACAAGCAATTACTTGCATATTATAATATAGGCAACTAGTGGCTTATATTATATCTCGGAGGGACTCATAATGGAACACGAAATCCCTATGATTGTGAAACTGCTCTACGCCGGCATGGTCACAGGGCCGGACCCCAGCTTCTGGCCCGAGGAGATGAAGGACGACCCGATCAGGGGCCACGGCCTCTGGACCTTCTACAGCGGGCTCCGGATGGGGCTCCAGCTGGGGGCAGCCTGTCTGTGGGAACCGTAGGGCGCGACGACCCCGGCGCGCCGTTCTCCCGAGGGTATCCGATCTCCGTGGACGGCGGGCCGGGTCGTCCCGCCCTACGAAGGGTCCAATAACCCGGGTTATTTCTTCTTGCTCCTGCGTTCCTCGTCCACCTCATAGGCCTTGATAATCCGCTGGACCAGGGCGTGGCGGACCACATCGGCCTCGCCCAAGCGGAGGAGGGCGATGTCTTCTACCCCCTTCAGCACCCGCATGGCCTCCCGCAGGCCGGACACCTTGTCCGCAGGCAGGTCGATCTGGGTGATATCGCCGGTGATGACGATCTTAGAGCCGAAGCCCAGGCGGGTAAGGAACATTTTCATCTGCTCCCGGGAGGTATTCTGAGCCTCGTCCAGGATGATAAAGCTGTCGTCCAAGGTGCGGCCCCGCATATAGGCCAGGGGGGCCACCTCGATATTGCCCCGCTCCAGGTATTTCTGATAGGTCTCCGGGCCCAGCATCTCGAAGAGGGCGTCGTACAGGGGCCGCAGGTAGGGGTCCACCTTGGACTGGAGGTCGCCGGGCAGGAAGCCCAGCCGCTCCCCCGCCTCCACCGCCGGGCGGGTGAGGATAATCCGGTTGATCTCCTTGGCCCGGAAAGCGGCCACGGCGGCGGCCACGGCCAGATAGGTCTTGCCCGTGCCGGCGGGGCCCACCCCTACGGTGACCACATTGTCCCGGATGGCCTGGACATACTTCTTCTGCCCCAGGGTCTTGGCCTTGATGGGCTTGCCCTTGGCGGTGACGCAGATCACATCCCCCGCCAGCTGGACGATCTGTCCCTCCTTGCCCTCCCGCACCAGCTGGACAATGTAGCGCACGTTCTGCTCGTTGATGGTCTCCCCCTTGGAGGCCAGGGTCATCAGATTCTCAATGGCCTTGACGGCGTACATGACCCCCTCCGGGTCCTCCCCCGCCACCTTGAGCATGGAATCCCGGCTCACCACCGTGATCCCCAGCTCATGCTCAATGATGCGGATATTTTCGTCGAAGGAGCCGAACACATTGATGGTCTCCTCCAGACGCTCTAAACTGATGGTCTGTTCTGTCATGGATAACTGATCTCTCCTTGGTATGGTCAAATCTTCTGTAGGGACGCTTCATGAAGCGTCCGCATTATTGCAGCTCGTTTCCGGCAGGCGGACGCATCATGATGCGTCCCTACAGCAGGCGTAGGGCGCGACGACCCCGGCGCGCCGTTTTCTTGCCGTTCTCTCAAAGCGGCGGGCCGAGTCGTAGGGACGCTTCACGAAGCGTCCGCATTATTGCAACTCATTTCCAGCAGGCGGACGTATCATGATGCGTCCCTACGGTGTAACCGCTCCTTCCCCGGGTATCTCCTCGCCGATTTCCTCCAGGCACTGGGCGGTGAGGGTGACCTCCAGCCTCCCCCCGGTCACCCGAGCGGAGTACTGGATCTGCTCCACCTGGCCGTCCTCGCCAATGAGGGTGTCCAGCCGCTTCCGCAGCTCCTCCTCCAGCAGCTGGCGGGCGGCGTCCCGGTCCACCTCGACGGAGCGGGGGGCGTACTCCCGAAAGGTCTCCCGGTTCCAGAACAGGGGCAGCGCCCGCCCCCCGGGCAGGACCGCCTGACGTACTGAGGTTATTTTATCATACTGCGGCCAGGAAATGCTAGTGTTTCCAAAAATTTTCACCCGATGTCCAAAAAAATTTACCGACCAGACGCTTTTTTCCTCCCCGGTATACTCCTTCACCCCGGCCTGGACCGGGATGGCAGCGGTGAGGGTCCGCCAGGACCGGGCCCATACCCGTCCCCGGGCGTGGGTCTGATACTCCACAATGGGCATATCGGTATACTGGGGCGGCTCCATGGACACGGTACCGGAGATGAGCACGTCCCCCTTTGCCACCACGTCCCCCTCCCGCACCACGGCCTCCCCCCGCTCCGTCTCCATATGGACCACAACACCGTCCGCCTGGGCCACGATGTGGAAGAAGCCCGACTCGTCCAGCCGCTCGGGCCGCTTCACCGCCTCCCGGACCACCACCTCCACCCGGGTCCCGTGGAGATTGATTGCCATCCAGGACAGGTCCTCCAGCCCCAGCAGGGCGTCCTGCGCCAGCTGCTTGCGGTTCAGCGACGGGCCGTACACCCCGGGGCGCACCCCAAGCTGACGCAGCTGGCTCAAAATCACGGCGGTGGGGACGCGTTCATTACCGGTCACCTCCACAGTGAGGACAAAGCGGGACAGCACGCTCACCGCGCACAGGGCGAAGGCCAGCCCCGCCAGAAAGGCGTACCGGGTACGGAACCGGCTCAGGAAGTCGGGCAGACCCCGGCTGGATTCCCGCTCCACCTCACACCCCGCCCGCTCCGCCAGCTCCGCCAGCCGCCCCAGGGTGTACCGCCGGGTGGTAAAGCGGACGGTGTGCTCGTCCAGCCACTCCATGGCCCAGAACTCGATTCCCTCCTGGGCGCAGAGGTTAATCAGCCGTTCGGGGAACAGCCCGGTCAACCGGACGACAGCCATACCCCGGAGATAATTCATCAAACGCCGCATAGGTTGCCCCTCCATTTTTTGCGTTGTGCCTCCCGCCCCGCAGGCAAAAGGCTCCCTCGGGGAGGGAGCCTTATTCAGCCCTCACGCCAGCGAAATCTGTAAAACCTTCCCTGTAATCAGCAGCTCCAGCCCCGTCATAGCCCGCAGCTCCAGCTCCTGACCCACCACCTTGATGATGTATACCCCTCCGCTGATGTGAATTTCCTCCCGGCCATAGGCCAGGATGCCCTTGTGATTCTCCACCCGCAGCTCCCTGTCCCCCACCAGCTCCAGCCGGGGAACCCCCGCCACCGCGTCCGCCGGGAGGTCGAACACCTCCGCCGCCCGCTCCAAAAATCCCAAACGCCGGGGCTTTCCCGCCATAAAAAATCACCTCTCCCCTATCTATATGAGGGGGAGAGGTAAAACTTTCTGTCTTTTTCAGTTGATATCCCCATCTATGCGGGCGGGGCCGTCCCAAACTCGCTCCGCTCCCCGGAACAGAGGGCCGTGGTACGCGTAATAGCTGTAGTGCAGGTCCAAAAAGCCGTCGTTCTCCTCCAGCAGGGTCTGGCCCTGGTACTCCACCACCCGCTCCGGACTTCCATAGACAAAGGCGAGGACCAGCGGACCAAGCCACAGCGTCACAAACAGAACCACCGCCGCGAAAAAAGCGACTGCCGCCTTCGCCGCCCGCCCCAGAATAACAGACTGCTCCGGCATCTCCACAGACCAAAAGCAGACCGGGATCAGGATGGTCCCTGCCCAACCGCTGAGCAGCGCCACCCCCCACAGAACCAGCGTGGGGAGGTTGCGCCACGTCAGCCCGAAGCACCTCAGCAGGAGGAGCCCGCTGAAATACAGCCCCACCGTCCCCAGGAACACCGCCGCTGTCCAGACCAGATACCGGCGTCTCCGCCCTTTGCCCCAGATCAGACAGCCCACTCCCGTTACAGCCAGCACGGAAACACCCAGAACCATCAGCACGGGCAGCGCTTCCAACAAATATCCTTCCATCATATCCCCCTTCCAATCTGAAAAATCCAGAGCGGCTTCATTCCTTCTCCTCCCGGTCCGCTACAAACTCCAAAATATCCCCCGGCTGGCAGTCCAGGGCCTTGCAAATGGCCTCCAAGGTGGAGAACCGCACCGCCCGGGCCTTGTTGTTCTTCAAAATAGACAGGTTCGCCATGGTTATGTCAACCTTCCGCGCCAGCTCCCCCAGGGACATCTTCCTCTTTGCCATCATCACGTCCAGGTTTACCATAATCGCCATTGGCCGCCCCCCTAAATAGTCAGGTCCTGGTCCTCTTTCAGCTCCGCCGCCTGACGGAACAGGGCGGACATGACCATACACAGCAGTCCGGCCATAAAGAACACAGGGACAAACAGGGCGTTGTAGGTGAACAGCGGGCCAATACTCCGATAATAGGCAAACCCCCAAACCAGCCGGACCAGCGCCGCCCCGGAAATGAGAAAACAGCATACCGCCGCCTGTTTCAAATTGACCGCATTGCCAAGGGTAAAGGGCTCGCCTTTCAAAATTGTGTTCAGTACCTTTTTTGCCTGCCAAAGAATCACAGCGGTGCAGCCTCCGCAGAACAGCACAAACAAGCTCAGCACCACCCAGACCTGTCCCTCCCCCGTTGCCCCCAGCATCCAAACGACGGGATGCCAAATCAAGGTAAAAAACCGAATAAACTGGAACGCGCTGTTGTTTTCCAACAGCCCGGTACCCCCTCCGCCGACATAAAACGCGGCCATACCAGGAACCAGAAACAGCACAATCAAATTGCACACAAACGTAATGACAACAAGGACCCGAAGCACTCGGGCCAGCCTTTGCACAGCAGTCCTTTCCATGGAAATGCCTCCCTTCGGTTGGCTCCATCCTAGCACAGGGAAAACTGATTGTCAATATATTTTTATTGTTTTTCGATAAATTTAAGGCCACGTGTAGGGCGTGACGACCTCGGCACGCCGGCACACCTCCGCTCTTCTGCCGGCGGCGCGCCGGGTCGTCGCGCCCTACAATTCCATTATTCTGCCTCGCCGTTTTTGGCGAAGTGGTCGCACCAGGGCCGCAGGGTACACCCCGCGCACTGGGGCCGGCGGGCGATACACACCGCCCGGCCGTGGAGGACCATGCGATGACAGAAGTCGTTGGACTCCTCCGGGGGCAGGACGGCCCGCAGCTGCTTTTCCACCTTGGCGGGGTCCTTGGTACCGTCGGTGAGGCCCAGCAGGCCGGTGATGCGGATGCAGTGGGTGTCGGCCACCACCACGCCGGGGGTGTGGTACACATCCCCCAGAATCAGGTTGGCCGTCTTACGGCCCACGCCGGGGAGCTTGAGCAGGTCCTCCATGGTGTCGGGGACCCTTCCGCCATAATCCCTAATCAGCATCTGGGAGGCCAGAACGATGTCCTTGGCCTTGGCCCGGAAAAAGCCGGTGGAGTGGATGTACTCCTCCACCTCGGAGATCTCGGCGTTTGCCAGCGCCTCCAGGGTGGGGAACCGGGCATACAGCGCCGGGGTCACCTTGTTCACCCGCTCGTCGGTACACTGGGCGGCCAGCCGGACAGAAAACAACAGCTCATAATCCTTTTTATAGTCCAAGGAGCAGATGCCGTCCGGGTAGAGCACCTTCAGCTCCTCTACAATGGCGCGGACATCCTCGGGGGTCTTATTCATGGAGGGTCACCTCTTTGTCGATGTTTTGGGCGGACAGTCTTACTCCTACAATATAACACACCCCCAGCAAAATTTCGACCCCTTTTTCCAAAACTCCCTTGCCTTTTTTCTCCCTCCGGGATATGATGGAGAAAATGAGGTGATGCTTTGAAAAGCCTGTTTCGCTGTCCCCTGTGCGCGTCCCCGCTGGAGCGGGAGGCAAATCGCTGGTCCTGCCCGGCGGGCCACAGCTTCGACCGGGCCTCCGCCGGCTACGTCCATCTCCTCCCCGCCAATCAGAAGCACTCCAAGGACCCGGGGGACGACAAGGCCATGGTAGCCGCCCGGTCTGCCTTCTTGGAGAAGGGGTACTATCAGCCCCTGCGGGAGGCCCTGTGTCAGGCGGTGACGGAGTACGCGGCCTCTCTCCCCGCCCCCGTCGTTCTGGACAGCGGGTGCGGCGAGGGGTATTACACCGCCGGACTGTCCCAAGCCCTGCCCCGCTCCAGAATCGCCGGGGTGGACCTGTCCAAGGCCGCTCTGCGCCGGGCAGCGAAGCGGGTCCCGGAGGGGGAGTTCGCCGTGGCCTCGGTCTACCGTCTGCCTCTGGCCGGCGGCAGCGCCGATGTGCTGACGAACATCTTCTCCCCCCTGGCTATCGACGAGTTCGCCCGGGTCCTCCGCCCCGGCGGGCTGTTCTGCTACGCTGTCCCCTCCCCCCGGCACCTGTGGCAGATGAAGGCGGTTTTGTACAAGGAGCCCTATGAGAATCCGGTGAAGCGGGAGGACTATCCCGGCTTTGTCTGGCGGGAGGTCCGGGAAATCCGTTATACCGCCGCGCTGGACGCCGGGGCCGACATTTTGGCCCTGTTCCACATGACGCCCTACGCCTGGAAAACGCCCAGGGAGGGGGTCGCCCGGCTGGAGGCGCTGGACCGCCTGCGCTGTGAAATTGGATTTGACCTGCATTTGTACCAAAAGATATGAAAAGAGCCGCCCTCAGGCGGCTCTTTTATCATGACAGCTTGTCCAGTCCCAGTCTGAGGCGGCGCAGGGTCTCGTCCTTCCCCAAGATGCGGCAGATTTCCACCGCGCCGCCCGGGGTGACGGCCTGTCCGGCGGCGGCGATGCGCACCGGCCACATGAGGGTGGCGTTCTTGACCTCCAGCTTCTCCGCCAGGGCCACCAGCCCGCCGTGAATGGCGTCCTGGGTCCAATCGGCGACCCCCTCCAGCATGGGGATTGCCGCCTCCAGCATAGCCTTGGAGACCTCCGGGTTGGTTTTGGACTTCTTGTTGGTGAACAGGTCCACGCTGTACTCGGACAGGGTGTCGAGGAAGGCTACCTTCTCGGGAATTTCGGTGAGCCGCTCGCACCGGGCCTGGAGGAGGGCGGAAATCTCTGCCGCCGGCAGGCTCTCCCGCTTCACCGTTTGGCGGATATAGGGCTCCGCCGCCTGGGCAAAGTCCTCCGGGCTCATTGACCGCAGGTACAGGGCGTTGAAGTGGGTCAGCTTCTCAATGTCGAAGATGGCGGGGGATTTGGACATGCCCGCCAGATCAAAGGCTTTCGCCAGATCATCCAGGGAGAAGACCTCCTGCTCGGCGATGTCCCCTCGGGGGGACCAGCCCAGCAGGGCCACATAGTTGAGGATGGCGTCGGTGAGGAAGCCCTGGTCCTTCAGGTCCTCATAGGAGGGGTCGCCGTGGCGCTTGGACATCTTATTTTGGGCGTCCCGCATGACGGGGGAGCAGTGGACGTAAGTGGGAATGTCCCAGCCGAAGCCCTCATACAGCAGGTTATACTTGGGGGCGGAGGACAGGTACTCACTGCCCCGGACCACGTGGGTGATGCCCATCAGGTGGTCGTCGATGACGTTGGCGAAGTTGTAGGTGGGCAGGCCGTCCCGCTTGAGGAGGACCTGGTCGTCCAGGGTCTTATTCTCCACGGTGATATCGCCGAAAATGGCGTCGTGGAAGGTGGTGGTCCCCTCCTGGGGGATTTTTTGCCGGACCACATAGGGCTCCCCGGCGTCCACCCGGGCCTGGGCCTCAGCCAGGGACAGGGACCGGCAGGGGTCCTCCGCCTTCTCGAAGCCCTCCTCACTGTCCTCCGACTTCTCGCAGAAGCAGTAGTAGGCGTGGCCCTTCTCCACCAGAAGGCGGGCGTACTTTCCATAGGTGTCCCGCCGCTCCGACTGAATATAGGGGGCCACCGGCCCGCCCACATCGGGGCCCTCGTCGTGGTCCAGCTTGCACTCGGCCAGCGTCTTGTAGATCACGTCGGTGGCGCCCTCCACCAGACGGCCCTGGTCGGTGTCTTCAATGCGCAGGATGAAGGTCCCCCCGGCGTTGCGGGCAATCAGCCAGGTGTACAGCGCCGTGCGCAGATTGCCCACATGCATATACCCCGTGGGCGACGGCGCGAACCGGGTGCGCACCCTGCCCTTGGGAATCTTGGACTCCATCTCCTCAAAATATTTCATGTCTAAAGCCATGTTCTCTCCTCCAGTACACAGGTTTTCCTTATTATAGTGAATCTTCCCCGGTTTGGCAAGAGCCCGTTGTGAAATTCTCTTTTGTATGTTATGATTGGTCAGCGACAGCATTTTTAGGTCATTCCAATATCCGCTCAAAGCTTCGCCGTGCATAAACCACACGCGCCACTGTGACCAGACGCTTCTCCTCATCCACCCAATAAAACATGACGTAATTCCGAACCAGAAGCTTCCGGTATTCATGCTGTAACGGCCGAATCGGTATATAGGCGGGATTGGCGTAGGGGAACCTTGGTATACTGTCCCCCGCCTGGATCAATTCCAAGGCCAGTTCCTCTGCCGCCGCCGGATTGCCCAGCTCTCGGCTGACATACTGTACGATTCCGATCATATCCTGCCGTGCTGAGGGCAGGTATTCCAGCTTATACACCATCTCCCCCTCCGATGGCTTCCCGCATTCCTTTCAGGACCTCTTTTGAGGAATACCGTTTATCGGTAAACTCTGCCTCTCGCTCCGCCGCCTGAAGCTTGAAATACACCTCGCTGTCAAATTGCAGCGACTCAAATGCCTCCATACTCAAAACAACCATATCCCCGTACCCATTCTTTGTCAGAAATACAGGCTGCGCCGTCTCATGCACAGTTTTTGAAATATCCGCAAAGTTGTTGCGCAGGTCCGACACCGGACGTATCATTTTCATGATATCAACCTCCCGCTATTATTTTAGCATAATCGCGCTAAAATATCAACTTTAAAATTTAATCTTCTGTTCATGCTTTTTCCCGCAAATGGGTATATGCTAATGTAAATACCGTAGGGGCGGCCTTTGGCCGCCCGCCTTGCGTTTTCCTTGCCGGGCGGGTTATATTTGCCCCTGCAATTAGAGAGGAGCACTTTATTTTGAAAGAAAAAAAGCAGCGAAAGCCCATGGGCCGGGCGGGGAGCCTGCTGGTCAGCCTTCTGGTCACAGCTGTAGTGGGCTTTGTCTACTTCTACGTGTCCCTGCCCGCCCTCAACCCCCAGTCTGGCGATTTTTACAGCTTCCTGCTCCTGCTGTGCATTGTGTATACCATCAGCGTCTTCGCCCTGTCGGTGAAGCCGGTGGACAATGTGGTGCGCACGCCCAAGGACCAGATGAAGGAATGGTTCCGGTTTGTGAAAAAGCGCTGTCTGCCGGTGCTGATTCTGTTCGCGGCCACCGTCGTGGTGGCGGTGGTGGGGCAGATCATCTCCATGCCCATTTTCCGGGCCTCCGCCTACCGGGAGCTGCTCACCGTTCAGACCGGCGACTTCGCTGCCGACGTGGCTCAGATCTCCTTCAACGAGATCCCCACCCTGGACAAGGACTCCGCCAACTATCTGGGTGACCGGCAGATGGGCACCTTGAGCGACATGGTCAGCCAGTTTGAGTACTCCAACGACTCCACCCAGATCAACTACCAGGGCCGGCCCGTCCGGGTGGCCCCCATCGCCTACGCCGACCTCATCAAGTGGTTCACCAACCGGGGCAGCGGCCTGCCCGCCTATGTGGTGGTGGACATGGTCACCCAGGAGGCCACCGTCACCCGGCTGAACGAGGGGATTAAATACTCCTTCTCTGAGCCGCTGAACCGGAATATTATGCGCCACCTGCGGTTCCAGTACCCCACCATGATGTTCTCCACCCCGGAGTTTGAGATCAACGAGGAGGGCCACCCCTTCTGGATCGCCCCCCGGGTGGTCAAGCGCATCGGCCTCTTCGGCGGCGTGGATATCCAGGGGGCCGTCCTGGTGGACGCCGTGACCGGCGAGAGCCAGTACTATGAGGAGGTCCCCAACTGGGTGGACACCCTCTACGTCCCCGCCCTTATCATGCAGCAGTATGACTACTACGGCACTCTGGTCCATGGCTTCATCAACTCCATCCTGGGCCAGCGGGACGTGACCCAGACCACCAGCGGCTACAACTATATCGCCATGAACGACGACGTGTACGCCTACACCGGGGTCACCTCCGCCAACGCCGACCAGTCCAACCTGGGCTTCCTCCTGTGCAATATGCGCACCAAGGAGACCCACTTCTACACCGCCCCCGGCGCCACCGAGGAGGCCGCCAAGCTCTCCGCCCAGGGCGTGGTCCAGGACCTGGGCTATACCGCCACCTTCCCCCTGCTGCTGAACATCGCCGGTCAGCCCACCTACTTCATCCCCCTGAAGGACGCCACCAACCTGGTCAAGACCTACGCCATGGTCAACGTGGCCCAGTATCAGATCGTTGCCACGGGAACCACCGTCTCCGCCTGTGAGCAGAGCTATATCAAGATGCTGGCCGAAAAGGGCCTCACCCAGACCGAGGAGCTGCCCCAGACCGAGGCCAAGGGCAGAGTGGCCGAGATCAGGACCGCCGTCATGGACGGCAGCTCCTACTACTTCATCCGCCTGGAGGGCGAGGCCATCTTCTACTCCATCTCCGCCGCCCAGAACCGGGAGGTGGTCACCCTCAACGTAGGCGATACGGTCGCCATTGAACACGCCATTGCCGCCGAGGGCTCCGAATCCTCCATCCTGGATGGCTATTCCCTCACCGTCACCCGCCGTGCACCGGCAATTTAACGCAGCAGGACCGTCCGTGTTTTGCGGACGGTCCTGTTTTACGTCTAAATTCGTCATGTATGGGCTCTGCTCTTGCTCCAGTTTGTCGAAAAGCGGCCGTTCCATTTTGGAGCGGCCGCTTCTTTGTATCAGTTGCGCTTATTGCCCAGGAAGCGCAGGAGGTACAGGAACAGGTTAATAAAGTCCAGATACAGCTGGAGAGCGGAGAAGATGGAGGCCTTCGCCAGCATCTCGGGGGAGGCGGAGTAGTAGCTGTAGAAGGCCCGAATCTTCTGCGTGTCATAGGCGGTATAGCCCAGGAAAACGGCGATGCCCACGAGGCAGATCACCCGGTCGAACATATCCAGAGCGGGGATAAACAAGGACAGCACGCCGAAGATAATCAGGAAAATCAGACCGGAAAAGAGAATGGGCCGGATTCCGGACAGGTCCCGCTTGGTCAGATAGCCATAGGCGGCCAGGGCGCCGAAGTAGACGGCGGTAAGCAGGAAGCTGAAGCCCAAAATCTCCAGGCTGTAACGCCAGAAGTAGATGGACATGGTGAAGCCGAACAGGGCGGAAAAAACTACGAACAGGGCAATGGCTGTACCCACCGCCATCTTCTCCAGCCGGTGCACCATAGTGAAGGAGATCACCAGCGTGGCCACCAGCACCACCAGAGGAACTATGGGATACATGACGATGATATAACCGGCGATCCCGGTGACCCATCCGCTCACCGCTACCCCAAAGGTGACCAGCAGCCCCAGCACCATCCACAAAAAGGTCTTGGCGGTGTACTGGCCCAGGGTGTCCCCCATACTGGAGGCATAGCCGCGATCAAACTCATAAGGATCAAAGCTCATATTAAACGCTCCTTTCAGGTTGGGCGGATTTGTTTCATTCTGCCCATTTGAGATTCATTCTATTATAGCGCTCTTTGGAGGAAAAAGCAATACCCTATCTTCCAAACGCCGCCTGATAGAAGTTGTTCTCCACAATCATCGGGGTGGATTTCAGCTTATAGTTCACCAGCTTTTTCATGGCGGAGACGTAATTTTCCTGCTCCTCCGCCGTCATGGTGACGCCTTCGGCGGGGGTGAAGGTCTGGGTAAAGCGGTTGTAGAAGCCCCGGTCGCTCATCCAGCAGGTGGAGGTAAAGACCACCAGCCCCTCGCTGTCGGACAGGATGTCGCTTCCCGCCAGCATCCGGGAGTCGTACTCCAGGCCCAGCAGATTGGAGACGGTGGGCAGGATATCCACCTGACAGCAGGGCTTATCCACAACCACCAGCTCAGTCATAGAGGCCGACCAGAGGATCAGAGCGCTTTTGTACACGTCGAAGTCGATGCTGGACTCGTCCAGGCGCTCCATGGCCTCGGAGCTGCCAAACTTCTTGCCGGACAGCTCCTCCAGGGTGGACACGTCAAAATAGGGGATGTGGTCGCCGGTAGCGACGATGAGGGTCTTGTCCAGCTTGCCCGCCTCCTCCAGCTTTTGCAGGAGCAGCGCCAGCGCCCGGTCCACCTCCATGGCGGTGCCCACATAGTTCTGGGTGGTCTCGCTGTAGGGCAGGGCCCGGACCACCTCCCGGTAGGGGGCCACCGCCCGGTTGTCGGAGTAGGGCATGTGGCCGCTGATGGTCAGGTAGTAGACGTGGAAGGGGGTATCGCTGTTGATATAGTCGTTCACGCTGGCCTCCACCATCACGGTGTCCAGCTGGGGCCACAGGAGCTTGCCGCTTTCGCTCACGTCCAGGCCCTCGAACCCGGCCCCGAACTGACGCCAGTCATAGCCCAGGTTGGTGTGAGAGGCCATGCGGCCATACATATCGCTGTTGGCGTGGTAGCCCAGCACGTTGTAGCCCGCCCGTTTCAGCTGCTGGGGCAGGGTGAGGTAGGCGTTGAAGCCCACAGTCTGGCCGTTCTCCTTGAACGTCACCTCGCCGGTGCGCTTCATGGTGATGGGACTGCCGTTCTTGGGGTAGAGGCCCAGCAGGGTCTGGCACTCGCCGTTGGAGGTACTGGTGAAGTGGAGGGCGGTGTAGTAATTGTTGAACACAAAGCCCTCGTGGGTCAGCTTGTAGAGGGTCGGGGTGAGCTCCGGGTCGATGACGTAGCCGGAAAAGCCCTCCAGCACCAGCTGGATTACGTTATAGCCCTCAAACATACCGGTATACTCGTTCTTTCTGGTGGGCGCGACGCTGTTGAAGTACTCGGCCAGCCACTTGATATCATCGTTGGAGCTGTTCTCCGCCAGGGCGGCCAGGTCAACGTCCATCACGTTGGGGGAGGTGTCGATCACCGGGCCGGGGTCCACAACCTGGGAGCCAGCCGGGTCTCCACCGGTGCTGGAGGAGCCGGGGTTCGGGATGGCGATATCACCGAAATCGGCGTCCATGTCGGCCTTCGGCGGGAATATTTGGTGCTTCATGTCCAGCCGGAGCATGGTCATAAGCCCCAGCTGCTCCACCTGGTCGTCAATGTTGGTGTCCACCTTATAGAGCCCGGCCGGGGTCAGGTCCCCCTTCCAGGGCAGGTGGGTCACTCCCAGGCCCAGGACGTGGAAGATCACACAGCCGCCCAGCATCAGGCCGGCGAAGCGGATGTCGAACCGCTCGAAGCCCATCAGCCCCCCACCCAGGACGCACACCAGAATGGCGGGCAGGAGCATAATCAGAATAATGGGAAGCTTTTGCAATACAGCGGAGACAATCACATCGTAGTAGTCGGTGAGCCGGTTGTTGGCCGCAGTGCCCAGCGAACTGGGGCCGTAATAGGTCTGCAAAATGGTCTTGGCGACCATCTCCACCACGAAGACCAGCGAGATCGCCACTGCCAGCACCCTGACAAGCACGCCGTTGACCACCGGGGTCCAGGGCAGGGTCAGCGCGGCGAAAAACAGCCCCGCCGCCACGCTGAACACCAGGTAGACCGGAAAATAGACCAGCGCCGTCTTCATGTGGATGTGCAGGACCAGCTCCAGGTAGATCAACAGCACAGGGAACAGCAGCACCCGCCCCATAGTCCGGGCCATCACCGCCTCGTCACTGCGCCGGGAGCGTCTCCCCGCCCCCATTCGCCTTCCGTTATAAGCCATTGGAATCGACCTCCAAATCAGTACCATGTTTTACCTATCTACTTTACTCACTTATATTGCCGCAGTCAAGGGATATTTTTTTAATATTTCATAAAATTTCTGTCCCGCGCGTTTTCATACACTTCTTCACAATTACCCTTGCAGAGCCTGTCACAGAGTACTGGCAAAGTCATATTAAATTGGCTCTTGCAAATACTGATACAGCTGTGGTGTAATCACAGTTGCCAAGGGTTCGACCAGAACCAAGGCAGCCACGCAAAAGGACCCCCGGAGGGTGCCGCCTCCGGGGGTCCGTTCTGTTTACTGCTGTACTCCAGTAATATAAGCGTCAATCAGTTTTTCCAGTTCCTCTGCGGAATATGCTTTTTTAGGCTCTCGCTTCAAAATCCGAAGAAGGTCATACGCCATAGCTTTTTGAACATCTTTCCTTTCATTCTCGGCCGGCATAATGTCGGCCTCCTTTCATTTGATAATTTCATTAAAATTTACCGCCGCTGAAATGTCAATCCTTACCCAAGCATAGAAAACAGATTCATCTGACTGGTCTCGGGCAGGTCGCCGAAAGCGCCGGCCTCCTTCAACAGCTGGATATGGGTCTTGGACACCTTGGGGCAGGCGGCGGAGACCTCCTCGATGGAGATAAACTCCCGTCCCACCCGCTGTTCCGCCAGGGAGATGGCAGCGGTCTCCCCCAACCCCGCCACCGACACGAAGGGGGGCCGCAGGGTCCCCCGCTCCTCGTCCACGGCGAAGCGGATGGCCTCCGACTGGTAGACATCCATCCGGTCGAACTGGAAGCCCCGGAGATAGAACTCATAGCACACCTCCAGGGTGGTGAGCATATCCTGCTCCACGGCGGTGGCCTCCTTGTCTTTTGCCACGATCTCCCGCATTTTCCGCTGGCACACGTCCATCCCCCGGCACATGTAGGCCTCGTCAAAGGCTTTCGCTCTGATGGAGAAGTAGGCGGCGTAGAAGGCCAGGGGGCGGTGGACCTTGAACCAGGCGATGCGGAAGGCCATCATCACATAGGCCACAGCGTGGGCCTTGGGGAACAGATAGGCGATCTTCTTGCAGGAGCCGATGTACCAATCGGGCACCCCGGCGGCCTTCATCTCGTCCTCCGCCCCGTCGGGCAGGCCTCTCCCCTTTCGGACTGCCTCCATGATCTTGAAGGACCGCTTGGGGTTCATCCCCTTGGAGATAAGAAACAGCATAATGTCGTCCCGGCAGCCGATGGCCTGACCGACGGGAATGCCCTGCTGGATAATCAGGTCCCGGGCGTTGCCCAGCCACACGTCAGTGCCGTGGGAGAAGCCGGACAGCCGCACCAGGATATCAAACTGGTTGGGCTGGGTCTCCTCCAGCATCCCCCGGACGAAGGAGGTGCCAAACTCCGGGATAGCGGTGCCCCCGGTGGGACCGAGAATCTTGTCATTCTCATAGCCCAGGGCCTTGGAGGAGGAGAACAGAGACATGGTGTCCGGGTCGTCCAGGGGTATCTCCCGGGCGTTCACCCCGGTCAGGTCCTCCAGCATGCGGATCATGGTGGGATCATCGTGGCCCAGCATGTCCAGCTTCAGGAGGTTGGACTCCATGGAGTGGTATTCAAAGTGGGTGGTGATAATGTCGCTGTTGGGGTCGTCGGCGGGGTGCTGGACAGGACAGAAATCGTAAATTTCCTTGTCCTGGGGGATGACCACCATGCCGCCGGGGTGCTGGCCGGTGGTGCGCTTCACGCCGGTACACCCGATGGCAAGCCGGTTTTCCTCCGCCTTGGAGGCCACCTTCCCCTTTTCCTCCAGGTATTTCTTCACATAGCCAAAGGCGGTCTTCTCCGCCACCGTGCCGATGGTCCCCGCCCGGAAGACGTGGGTCTGACCGAAGAGCTCGAAGGTGTATTTGTGGGCGCTGGACTGGTACTCCCCGGAAAAATTCAGGTCGATGTCGGGCACCTTGTCGCCGCCGAAGCCTAAGAACGTCTCAAAGGGGATGTTGAAGCCGTCCTTCACGTACTTGGCCCCGCAGACGGGGCACACCGCGTCGGGCATGTCCGCCCCGCAGCCGTAGGGGTGCTCCGGGTCCTGGGCGTAGTCGAAGTCGGTGTGCTTGCAGTTGGGACAGCGGTAGTGGGCGGGCAGGGAGTTCACCTCGGTGATGCCCGACATGAAAGCCACCAGGGACGACCCCACCGACCCCCGGGAGCCCACCAGATAGCCGTGCTCCAGGGAGTTCTGCACCAGCTTCTGAGCGGACATGTAAATCACGTCGTACTTGCACCGGATGATGTCCCCCAACTCGGCCTCGATGCGGTCCACCACGATCTGGGGCGGGTTCTCCCCGTAGAGCTCGTGGGCCTTGCCCCACACCAGCCGTTTCAGCTCCCCGTCGGAGTCCTCCAGCTTGGGGGCGAACAGGCCCTGGGGCAGGGGCTCAATGGGGTCGCACCAGCTGGCGATGAGGTTGGTGTTTTTCACCACCACCTCGTGGGCCTTCTCCTTGCCCAGATAGGCAAATTCCTTCAACATTTCGCCGGTGGTCTTGAAGTAGATGGGCAGGTCCTCGTCGGCATCCTCAAAGCCCTTGGAAGCCAGGAGGATATGACGGTAAATTTCGTCCTCCGGGTCCAGGAAGTGGACGTCGCCGGTGGCGCACACCGGCTTGCCCAGCTCCTCCCCCAGGCGGACGATGTCCCGGTTGAAGTCCCGCAGCTCTTCCTCCGACCGGACCATCCCCTTGCGGAGCATGAACATATTGTTGCAGATGGGCTGAATCTCCAGGTAGTCGTACCAGGAGGCGATACGTTTCAGCTCCTCCCAGTCCTTGCCGTCGGTGAGAGCCCGGAACAGCTCCCCCGCCTCGCAGGCGGAGCCGATGATGAGCCCCTCCCGGTTCTCGTTGATGAGGGACTTGGGCATGATGGGATAGCGCTTGAAGTGCTCCAGATGGGCCAGGGACACCAGCTTATAGAGGTTGCGCAGGCCAGTCTGGTTCTTGGCCAGCACGATCAGGTGCTTGGGCTGTCGCTTGGCCTTCCCCTTCCCCCGGAGGGTAGTCATGTAGGGGTTGATTTCGGACAGGTTATGGTAACCAGCCGCCTCCAGCTTTTTGAAAAAGTGGGGCAGCATATAGGCCACCGTGGCGGCGTCGTCGCTGGCCCGGTGGTGGTTGAAGGCGGGCAGATGCAGGTGCTCCGCCACGATGTCCAGCTTGTACTTACCCAGCTCGGGGAGCAGGTTCTGGGCCAGAATCAGGCTGTCGATGGAGGGATTTTGGAACGGAATCCCGTACCTCCGGCAACCGGCGGCGATGAAGCCCATGTCGAAGTCGGCGTTGTGAGCGGCCAGGGGCCGGTCCCCGGCGAAGTCCAAAAAGGCGCGAATGGCCTCCTCCTGGGAGGGAGCCCCCACCAGCATCTCATCTGTAATACCGGTGAGACGGATGATCTCCGGGGACAGAATACGGCCCGGAGAAACAAAGGTGTTAAAGGTGTCGGTGATCTCTCCGTTTTTCAGCACCACCGCGCCAATCTCGATAATGACCTCGTGCTTCCGGTTCAAGCCGGTGGTCTCGATGTCGAAGCAGACAATTTCGCTGTCAAAAGTGGCGTCGGTCTCCCCGTGAATGGCAACCCGGTCGTCCACATCGTTGACAAAGTAGGCCTCCACGCCGTAGAGAAGCTTGATCTTCTTGGCGGAGTGCCAGGCGTCTGGGAAGGACTGGGCCACTCCGTGGTCGGTGATGGCGATGGCCGGGTGGCCCCAGGCCTCCGCCCGCTTGACCACATTCCGGTCCGGGCCCAGCTTGGGGCCCACGCTGGTGAGGGCGTCCATGGAGGACATGGTGGTGTGGAGGTGGAGCTCCACCCGCTTCTCCTCCGCGGTGTCCTCCTTCATCCTCTTCTCCGCCGCCGTCACGGCCACCGGCTCCAGCACCATGTCGCCGTAAAACCGGTCCATGTTGAGACGGCCCTGTACCTTGATGTGCATCCCCTTCTTGATGCCGTCCACCAGGGGCTTGCCCTCGTCGCCGGGGAAGAATTTGTTCACCCGGATGGAGCCAGTGTAGTCGGTCATGTCGAAGGCCACCACCCAGGCCCCCCGCTTTTTCAGCTCCCGGTTGTCGATGGCGAAAACATCGCCCTCCACCACCACCATGCCCATATCCAGCTCCAGCTCCCCGATGGGGGTGGGAGCCTTGGAAATTGCCTTGCCGAAGATGGATTTACCCTGAGGCTTTTTGTCCTTCTTGGCGGGGGCGGCGGGGCGGGCGCCGCTTTTCAGCGCCGCCTTTCGGATAGCCTCCGTGCGGGCAAAGGCATCGTCAACTTTATTTTTATCTCGGTCTACATCTCGAGAACCCTTGTCCTCCAAGGGCTTGGGCTCTTCCGGGATTGATATGTCAACTTTTTTCTCTTCACGGGTTACAATTTGTTCCTCCGCCTGAATCTTCACGCTGTTCAGGCCATAGGCTCGGCAGACCGCCTCCTCCGCCTGAGCGATGAGGTTGGGGCCCGCTCCGCCGGCCCCCTCCACGGCGATCTTGGCGCTGCGGCTGGCCTTGTCAATGGCGGCGGACACGATCAGCCAGCCCTCCACTCCGTCGGACAGCTCGGTCCACTGGCGCAGGGCGGCAAACATCTGTAAAAATGGTATCTTTTGGGACATTCAGTCAGTCTCCTTTGTCCAGGTGTGGTGGTCGGACAGCAGAATGATAAAGTCGGAGTGCTTTTTGGTCCAGGCAGGATTCCAGTCCCGGAAGTGCCAGTGGGACAGGCTGTCCAGCTGGACTCCCTCAGCCTCCTCCCGGACGGTCTGCAAAAATTCAATCAGCTGATCCAGCTCCTCCCGGGAGCAGTCCAGGCTCACCTCCCGCAGGGTCTCGGGCAGCTGGCCCTCGCTGTCCCACTCATAGCCGTATGCAAGCATGGATAGCCCTCCCCCCTTACAGCGTCTCGATCAACGCGAACAGCTCGTCCACCAGCCGGTCCTGGGGGACTTTTTTGATAATTTCCCCCTTTTGGAACAGCAGGCCCTCACCCACGCCTCCGGCGATGCCGCAGTCGGCGGCGGAAGCCTCTCCGGGGCCGTTGACGGCGCAGCCCATGACGGCCACGATGATAGGCTTGTCCACGGTCTTGAGCCGTTCCTCCACCTGATTTGCCAGGGCAATGAGGTCAATTTTCGTCCGCCCGCAGGTGGGACAGGAGACCAGCTCCGGGCCCTCCCGGCGCACCCCCGCCGCTTTCAGGATTTCCCGGGCGGCGTAGACCTCCTCCAACGGGTTGGCGGACAGAGACACCCGCATGGTGTCGCCGATTCCCAGCGCCAGCAGACCGCCGATGCCCACAGCGGACTTGAGGGTGCCCATCCGCACGGTGCCCGCCTCGGTGACGCCGATATGGAGGGGGTAATCGCTCCGCTCCCTCATCAGCTGATAGGCCCGCATGGTCACAGGCACGCTGGAGGACTTGAGGGAGACGCAGATGTCATCAAAGTCGAATTTGTTCAGCAGGCGGATGTGTCCGAAGGCGGACTCCACCATAGCCTCGGGGCAGATCTTGCCGTATTTGGTCAAAATATCCTTCTCCAGAGAACCGCCGTTGACGCCGATACGGATGGGGATGTTATGTAAACGGCAGGCCTGGGCCACCGCCTTTACCCGGTCCTCCCCGCCGATGTTGCCCGGGTTGATGCGCACCTTGTCCGCCCCGGCGGCGATGGCCTCCAGGGCCAGCTTGTAGTCGAAATGGATGTCCACCACCACCGGGATGGTGCTGCCCTCCTTGATTTTCCCCACCGCCCGGGCGGCCTCCATATCGGGGACGGCCACCCGGACAATCTCGCACCCGGCGGCAGCCAGCTCCCTGATCTGTTTCAGGGTGGCCTCCACATCCTGGGTGGGGGTATTGGTCATGGATTGAATGGTAACGGGCGCGCCCCCGCCGATGAGGACGCCGCCCACTTTAATCTGTTTTGTCATGGTTACCTCCCAAAGAGCTTGCCTACGTCGCTGAAGGTGACGGCCAGCATCAGGCACATCAGCGCCGCCAGACCGGCCAGATGGACATAGTTTTCATATTTCGGGTCTACCTTTTTCCTGAAAATACCGTAAACCAGCCCGTTGACCGCCAGGAAGAACACCCGGCCTCCGTCCAGGGCGGGCAGGGGGAGCAGATTCATCACCGCCAGGTTGACGGCAATCAGCGCCGCCAGATAGCCCAGGTTCCACACCGCGTCGTAGACGGTGGGGGAGTGACTGCCCACCTCCCCCATGATGTTCACGATACCCACCGGCCCGGACAGGTCCCGCAGGCCCACCGCTCCGGTGAGCAGGTCGCCCAGGCTGACCCAGACCATCCGCACGAAGTCCAGGCAGGTGTTCCAGGCATAGCCCAGCTTGCCCCAAAAGCTGGTGGGCTCGGAGACGCTGGCCATCGTCAGGCCCCGCAGGCGGGTAAAACGGCCCTCCTCATCCGTGCGCTCCTGATAGGGCAGGTGGACATCCTTCAGCTCCACCCGCTGGCCGTCCCGTTCCACCACAAAGTCGATGGTCTCCCCCGCCCGGTTCAGGTAGAAATGGGCGTTGCCGTAAACCAACACGCGATGACCGTCAACAGAAACGAACCGGTCCCCCGCCAGCAGGCCGCAGTCCTCCGTACCGTAGCCCTCCAGCGGCCCGCCGTAGGTCTCCGCCAGGAACCCCTGAGCCGGGGCATACAGAACCGCCATGATTATAAGGCCGGTGAGGAAGTTCATAAAGGCCCCGGCGCAGAGAATGATAACCTTCCTCCACCACGCCGCCCGGCCGAAGGACCGGGGGTCGGAGGAGTCGTCGTCCTCCCCCTCCATGGCGCAGAAGCCGCCGACGGGCAGAGCCCGCAGGGTGTACAGGGTCTCCCCCCTCCCCCATTTGAGCAGGGCGGGCCCCATTCCCACGGCGAACTCGTTCACCTTCACCCCCAGCGCCTTGGCCGAAGCGAAGTGACCCAGCTCGTGGGTGGCAACCAGAACACCGAAAATCAGGATCGCAATGATGATGTAGAGCATAGAGTGCCTCCAAAAGAAAATACGTTTCCAGGGGAACTAAGGCTCCTTTTGAAAGGAGCTGTCAGCCGCAGGCTGACTGAGGATTGCGTTCGGCGAAGCCGAACATACGAAGTAAACAAGATTTGTGCAAACCTCGTATACTTCGTATATTTTGCTTCGCAAAATGCAATCCTCCGCCCCAGTTTGCGAACTGGGGCACCTCCTTTCAAAAGGAGGCTTTGGGGAGCGCCCCTACAGCACGGCCTCCCGCGCGGCCTTGTCGGCGTCCAGGATATCCTGCATGGTGGGATTTTGCACCGGCTTAATCTGGGCCAGGGCCTTCTCCACCTTGGCGGGGATCTCCAAGAAGCCGATTTCCCCGGCCAGGAACTGGCCCACCGCCGCCTCGTTGGCGCCGTTGAGGACGGCTCCGGCGGAACCGCCGGTTTTGGCGGCCTCCAGAGCCAGGGCCAGACAGGGGAAGGCCTCCAAATCGGGGGCGCCGAAGGTAAGGGGCCCGCAGTTCCACAGGTCCAGGGGGGTGGACGGGCCTGTCACCCGCTTGGGGTAGGTCAGGGCGTACTGGATGGGCAGGCGCATATCCGGAGCCCCCAGCTGGGCGATCATGGCATTATCACAGTATTCCACCAGGGAGTGAATGATACTCTCCCGATGGACCACAACGGAAATTTTTTCTGCGGGCATCCTGTACAAGTGCATGGCCTCGATGACCTCCAGCCCTTTGTTCATCAGGGTGGCGGAGTCCACGGTGATTTTGGCCCCCATGGACCAGTTGGGGTGGCGCAGGGCGTCCTCTACCGTTATACCGGCCAGCTCCTCCCGCTTTTTCCCATAGAAGGGCCCGCCGGAGCAGGTGAGAATGAGGCGCTTCACCTCTCCCCTGTCCTGGTTGGCCTCCAGGCACTGGAAGAGGGCGGAGTGTTCCGAGTCCACGGGGTAAATTTTGGCTCCGTAGTCCTTGGCCTCCTCCAGCACAAGGGGTCCGGCGCACACCAGGGTCTCCTTGTTGGCCAGACAGACCCGCTTGCCCTCCCGGATGGAGGCCAGCGTGGGACGCAGGCCCGCCATGCCCACCAGGGCGGCAATGGCCGTGCCGGCGCTGGAGATGGTCGCCGCCTCCAGCACTCCCTCCAGCCCGCTGAGGACATGGACGTTGGTGTCCGCCAGCCGCACCCGCAGGTCGGCGGCGGCCTTCTCGTCCGCCAGGGCGGCAATGGAGGGCTTGAACTGCCGGGCCTGCTCCTCCATCAGCTTGACGCTGGAATTGGCCGCTAACGCCACCGCCTCCATACCACAGGCGGCGATCACCTCCAGCGACTGCCGCCCAATGGAGCCGGTGGACCCTAAAACTGTAACCTTTTTGCTCATAATGTTGTTCCTTTCCGGGGATTTCCCGCAGGAAATGGGGCTCCCACTCGTGTAGGGCGCGACGACCCCGGCGCGCCGTTCTCCCGAGGGCACTCGCTCTCCGTGGACGGCGGGCCGAGTCGTCCCGCCCTACCAAACCCCCGTCCCGCCCGCAGGCGAAACATACGAAGTAAACTCGTGTAGGGCGCGACGACCTCGGCGCGCCGTTCTCCCGAGGGCACCCTGCTTTCCGTGGACGGCGGGCCGGGTCGTCCCGCCCTACAACGTCCTGCGGGGGTGCGCCCTTGTAGGGGCGGATATCATCCGCCCGCCGGACATCGCCTGAACCTGACGGGCGGATGATATCCGCCCCTACACGAGGCTCTAAAACCTCGTTTGCTTCGCACATTTCGCCTGCGGCGAAATACAATCCTCCGCCCCAGTTTGCGAACTGGGGCACCTCCTTTCAAAAGGAGGCTGGGCCGCTGCGGCGGGGACGGGGGTTACGCCCTCTCATCCTTCCGGCCCATCAGGTAGTCCAAGCTGACGTTGAAGTAGTCGGCCAGGAAAATCAGGCCGGGGACTTCGGGATAGCCGTCACCGTGTTCATAACGCTGGTAACTGCGCACCTTGACGCCACAAATATCCGCCATTTCTGCCTGCTTCAGCCCTCGTTCTTTCCGCAGTTCCCGAACCCGCTCAGAAAAATCTGCCATATTTACCTCCAGGCCCTTGACATGACGCCAAACTACATCTATAATAGAACATGACTATAAATTACATGTCAGGAGTGGTCTTTCATGAATGAACTTCTCAAAACTCTATTTCTTGACAATCCCTGCATTCCTGAGCAGGTTTATGCCTTTTGCAATCAGCTCCCGGAATTTTGCGAGGCTGAGCAGAACTATGAAGCCGCCGCCGCGAAGCTGCAAGCGCGGCTGGGGTATGCGGAGTTTGAAGCCTTTGAGGAAACCCTCAACTGGTATATCGCCCGATACGCCCACGTCTATTATCTCTTTGGACTGGGCCTGCGTCAAGAGGTACTTTCCGCCTTGGCGTCCTAAAACGCGGGCAAAATCTCCACCAGCAGCAGGAGCATGGGGGCGGCAAAGGTGGTGGAATCGAAGCGGTCCAGCATACCGCCGTGCCCGGGGAGCAGGGTGCCGTAGTCTTTCACGCCGCACTGGCGCTTAATCAGGGAGAAGGACAGGTCGCCAATCTCGGTAATCGAACTGCCCAGCAGGCCGTAGAGGGCCATGACGGGCAGCTTGACGGGGATACCGCCCAAATACTCCACCAGCAGGCCGTAGACCAGCATGAACAGGCACCCGGACAGAATGCCGCCGATGTAGCCCTCCAGGGATTTATTCGGGCTGACCTGGGTAATCCCCCGGTGTTTTCCCAGGAAAACGCCGGCGAAATAGGCCCCGATGTCGGTGGTAAAGGCGCACACCACCGGGAGCAGGACCAGGAACTGTCCGTTGTCAAACCGCTTGAGCTGTACCAGGGCGGAGAGAAACAGGGGGATGCCCACCCCGCCAAAGAGGCACACAATGATGTGCTCGAAGCGAATTTCGCCGCTGGTACCGTACCGGCCCAGGGCCGGGAGAAACAGCGCGGCCATCAGCAGAATCGCCACCGCCCGGGCGCTCCAGCTGCCATAGCCCAGGCTGTGCCCCACGGGGACAGCGGCGGCGGCCAGGGCGGTAAAGATATACATCCCGTTGTTGTGGGCGACCTTTGCGGCCCGCAGCAGCTCGAAGGAGGCCATCGCAGCGATACCGGCCACGATCACCGCGATGGCGGCGGGAGGCAGGAAAAACAGAGCCGCCAGAAAGGCCGGTCCCAGGGCCAGCCCCACAATGATGCGAGTTACCAAGTCACACACCTCCAAACCGGCGGTCCCGGTTTTGATAGGACGCGATAGCCCGGTGCAGCTCCTCCTTGGAGAAGTCGGGCCACAGCACATCGGTGATATAAAACTCCGAATAAGCCGCCTGCCACAGCAGGAAGTTGGACAGACGCAGCTCCCCGCTGGTGCGGATGACCAGGTCGGGGTCGGGGACGCCTCTGGAGTACAGATAGCCCCCAAATTCCTCCGCGCTCAGGTGGTTGGGGTCGGCCTTACCGTCGGCGCAGTCCCGGGCAAAGGCCTTGGCCGCCCGGACCAGCTCGTCCCGGCCCCCGTAGTTGAGGCAGATGTTCACCTGACAGCCCTCGTAGTGGCGGGAAATCTCCCGGGTGCGCTCACACAGCTCCCGCAGCTCCGGGGTCAGCGGGGACAGGTCGCCAAAAAACTCCATTTTTACCCTGTCCCGCTCCATCTGGCCGATGGCCTCCAGCAGGTACTTTTTCAAAAGCCCCATGATGGCCCCCACCTCTTCCTCCGGTCGCTTCCAGTTTTCCGAGGAGAAGGCGTAGACGGTGAGATAGTCCAGGCCGATGCTTTTGCAGTAGGTGGCGATGGTGCGGAAAGTCTCCGCCCCGGCGGCGTGGCCCGCCGTCCTGGGCAGGCCGCGCTTCTTCGCCCACCGTCCGTTGCCGTCCATGATAATGGCAATGTGCCTGGGCAGACGGCTGAGGTCCACCTCCGTCCGGACTGGTTCTGTTTTTTTCGAGAAGAGGGCCATCTCGGTCGCTCCTTTTCAATCAAAGGCCCCCTTGAGAAAGGGGGCCTGCCTTTTATTTATCCAGCTTTTCGGTCACAATACCCAGGCCAGCTTACACTGCCATAAGCTCCTTTTCCTTCTTGGCGGTCAGATCGTCGATGTCCTTGCACCGCTTGTCCGTCACGTCCTGAAGCTCCTTTTCCAGCTTCTTCTGGTCATCCTCGGTGAGCTCGGATTTTTTGGTCTTCTTCTTGATGTCGTCCATCGCGTCCCGGCGGATGTTCCGCAGGGCCACCTTGCCCTCCTCGCCGTACTTGCGCACCTGCTTGGTCAGCTCTTTACGGCGCTCCTCGGTGAGCTGGGGGAAGGACAAGCGGATCACCCGGCCGTCATTCTGGGGGTTAATGCCCAGATCGGAGGTCTGAATGGCCTTCTCAATGGCCTTGAGCAAGGACATGTCATAGGGTTGGATGGTCAAAGTCCGGGGGTCGGGGGAGCCGATATTGGCTACCTGATTTAATGGCGTGGGAGCGCCGTAGTACTCTACGGTGATCCGGTCCAGCACGCCGGCGTTGGCCCGTCCCGCCCGGACGGCGGCAAAGTTGGATTTGACCACCTCGATGGTCTTCAACATTCTCTCCTCATAACTGGTAAGCTCAGGACTCATGATTGGTACTTCCTTTCTTTTGTGAGGTTACTTCCTTTTCAGGATTATATTTTTCATTTCCGGTCTCGATCCACAATACCAAATCGTTGATCTCCGTGTCGGTCCATCCCTTGGCGCGCAATCCCAAAATAAGCCTGGCGTTTTCCTGCATGTCCAGCCGGTCTCACTCCTTTCAAAATCCGCACCGAAGCCCATGGACGTTACTCTACAATCGTCCCCACTTCCTCCCCCATCACGGCCCGGTAGATGTTCTCCGGGTCCTTCAGGGCAAAGAGCAGGACAGGAATCTTGTTGTCCATGGACAGCGAGGTGGCCGTGGTGTCCATCACCGCCAGATGCTGGGCCAGCACCTCGTCATAGCTGATTTTTCTGTACTTTTTGGCGCTGGGGTCCTTCTTGGGGTCGGCGGAGTACACGCCGTCGATGTTCTTAGCCAGCAGAATGACATTCGCGTCGATCTCGGCGGCTCTCAGCACGGCGGCGGTGTCGGTGGAGAAGAAGGGATTGCCAGTGCCGCACCCAAAGATGACCACCCGCCCCTTCTCCAGATGCCGGATGGCCCGGGAACGGATGTAGGGCTCGGCCACGGTCTGCATCCGGATGGCGGTCTGAACCCGGACTTCCACCCCCTTCTGCTCCAGCACGTCGGCCACGGCCAAGGCGTTGATGCTGGTAGCCAGCATACCCATGTGGTCGGCCCGGACCCGCTCCATCTTGTCGCCGCCGTCCTTCAGGCCCCGCCAGAAGTTGCCGCCGCCGACCACCACGCCTACCTGGACCCCCATGTCCACACAGCGCTTGACCACGTCGCACACCTGGCCGATCACGTTGAAATCCAGGCCCCGGGACGCTTCCCCCGCCAGGGCCTCGCCGCTGATCTTCAATAATACTCGCTTATACTTAGGCTGCTCCATTGGAACCACTCCTGTCATTTTTCTTCCCCTCTATTTTAATATAATTTTTACCGTTTGCATAGAGGGAAAGTCAAAATTTTTCAAATTGTCCACAATATGCCCCCAGCCCAACTTTCCTGAAGATTGTCAACCCCAACCTAGATAGCATCTACACAAGGGAAAGGGATTGTGATGGAATAGACGCATCCTATCGCAGACATGACATAAGTGATAAAGTGTGGACGTTGCTGGAGCCCCATCTGCCTGGACATTGCGGTCAGTGGGGAGGAATCGCTCAGGATAACCGCCGTTTTATCAATGCGGTGTTTTGGGTATTGCGGACTGGAGCACCCTGGCGAGATTTACCTCCCGATTACGGGAAATGGGGCAGCGTTCATCAGCGGTTTATCCGTTGGCGCAGAAAAGGTGTTTGGGAAAAGCTTCTGGAAATTCTGATTGACAAACCGGATTATGAATGGCTGATGATTGACGCCAGCCATATCAAAATGCATCTGGCCGTGGATGCGAGGGTGGAAGAAAGAGAAATCTTCACCCAGCGTCTTGGGCAACAAAAAGCAGTCGCTCTTTGGAATGGAATAAAGCATTATCCATCACAATCACGGTTCCTTGTTCCAGAGGAGGCAGAAACTGGTTGGAAAACCAGAATTCAAAAAGCCTGCTGTCCATCAGAAGGACATAAACAGCCAGGGCAGGAGACCGACACCCCGGGGCTCCTGTCCTGGCTTATTTTGATTTTTGAAGCTGCACGGTCACGCAAAAGGGCCTCGCTCTCTTGTGGCACCTGCTGTCCTCCTCCTCCGCCTCTGTGTCCCAGGGCCATCGCACTGATCGTATCAGCCTCATGTGTCTAAGCGGGATACTCCAGCTCATAGTACAGCAATGCAATTTGCCGCTGGTGTTCTGGATATGCCTCTGAAAGATTGATGATGCGGTTTTTATAGGGCTTTCGTTATCTTTTAACGGATCGAGGGCTTCCAATCGGCGGCCCTCAGGTACAGCTCCATAACCTTTGGAAGGACATAGCTCAGGGCGCGATTCTCCACATTCTTTGGCGCGGCGGCGGACAGGCGGTTCCGTAACCCCGCATCATCTATAAGCGGCTGAATTACAGCGGCGCAGGCCTCCGCATCCCCATAAGGGTACAGCAACCCTGTCTCTCCGTGGCAAATCAGGTCCACATGCCCCTTTACCGCGCTGGCCGCTGCCGGCAGCCCGCAGTACATCGCCTCCATCACATTGAACGGTAGGCCCTCACTCCTGCTGGAGGAGACAGCGATATCCGCCATCCCATACCACGGCGCCATCTCCCGGACATATCCCGGGAATATTAGCCGGTCTCTCAATCCAAGACTGTCCGCCAGCGCCCTGCACCGCTCCCATAAAGCGCCCTCCCCGGGCAGAACCAGCACGGTCCGCTCCGGCAGCTTGACCATCGCCTGAATCAGGACCGCCTGGCTCTTTCTCTTGGAAAACTCCGCCGGGTAGATCAGCACAACGGCGTCCTCCGGGATGCCCAGCCCTTTTCGCAGCGCGCCGCCCTCCTCCCGGCCGCGGTCCAGTCGAGAAAAATCCACTCCCACGCCTGGGATCTCCACAATTTCACGGCCCAGAGAATATCGCTTCGCCAGCTCACAGTCCCACCGGTTCATCGTCATCAGGAGGTCCGTCTCCACCGCCGTCAGCCGCTCGGCCATCAGCAGGACGGCGCGCTTCAGCGCCGGAGTCCGCTCATCAAACAGATAGCCGTGGACCATGTTCACCACCGGGGGCCGGCCGGCCAGCCCCTTCACCGCCAGACGGGTGAAGAACGCCGCCAGCGAGGTGTGCGTGCTGATCAAGCTGTACCCCTCCGCCCGGATCATATCCCGCAGCGTATGGGCAGCCTTGAAATTGCTCAGCGCCCACATCCGCTTCTGAAGCGGCAGAGACACCGTTCTGTCCGCGTATGGGACCGGCTCCCCCACTCCCCCGCACGCCACGTGGACCTCCCAGCCCAGCTCCCGGAAGGCATTCAGATAGGGCAGGTGGAAATTCCTAATATGGGAAAAGGTCGAGGCCGTGAAAAGCACCCTGCGTCTCAAACGCCCCGCCCCGCTTTCTCTCGGCCCAGGTCCTCACTGTTGATAAACTTCCCGCCGAATACGGTGCTCAGCAGGATATGGATGTCAAACCACAGGCTCCAGTGCTCGATGTAGTACACGTCCAGCTCCACGCGCTCACGGATCGAGGTGTCCCCCCGCAGTCCGTTCACCTGCGCCCAGCCGGTGATCCCCGGTCTCACCTGGTGCTTCACCATGTACAGCGGAACCTCCTTCCGGAACTGCTCCACATAGTGGGGGATCTCCGGGCGGGGGCCCACCAGGCTCATGTCGCCCTTGAAAACGTTCCACAGCTGGGGCAGCTCGTCCAGGGAGCATTTGCGCATAAACGCGCCAAAGGCGGTCTTGCGCTCGTCACGGTCCGTGCTCCACGCGGTGTCCTGCCGGTCGTTCACCCGCATGGAGCGGAACTTATACATATAAAACGGCCGCTTCTCCTTCCCAATCCGCTCCTGCCGGAACAGCACCGGCCCCGGCGACGACAGCTTCACCCCCACCGCGCAGGCCAGCATGACCGGAGCGGCCAGGACCAGCAGAACACCGGAGCCCACCAGGTCCATCGTCCGCTTGCAGAACGCGTTGGCCCAGTTATCCAGGGGTATGTGACGTATGTTCAGCATGGGAATGCCGTTTAAATCGTCAAACTGAGGGTTGGAGGGCATGTAGTTGGCATAGAATGGGATAATAGACAGCCGCACACCCGCCTCCTCACAGGCCTCGATAATCTCCGGCGTCTGGGGAAAGTCCTGCGGCTCCATCGCCGCCACCACCTCGTCCGGGCGCAGCGCCTCCAGCACCTGCGCCAGCTCCCCGTAGCCGCCCAGGCGGGCCAGGCCGTCCAGCCCGCTTCTCCAGCCGTCGTCCATAAAGCCAACCGGGACATAGCCCAGCTCACGGTGCTCCCGGATCTCACGCAGATACCGCGCGGCCGCGCGGCCGCTGCCCAGCAGCAGCACATGCTTCTGGTTGTAGCCCGCCTGCCGGTATCTCTGCAAAACCTTCCGGAGGAAATACCGCTTCGCGCTCAGCCCTCCATTGCTGAGCAGGAACATAATCGCCAATACCCACCGGGAGTAGTGCACCTCGTGGCTCAGGAACAGCAGGCCCAGCAGCACCGACATATCCAGGGTATTCGCCCCCCACAGGCGCAGCAGCTCATACCGCAGCCGCTTCCGCCGGAAGCTCTGATACAGCCCGAAGGCGGCGTAGGTAAACAGCTGCGCCCCGGTATAGACCGCCGCCAGCGTGATGTACGCCCTCAGCGGCACTGTGACAATACCGTGAAAGACGGAAAACCGTATCCAGAAGGCAACCGGAAAGGACAGGAACAAAATAGCCCCGTCGCTGAGCACATGAAGGGTATTCAACAGCTTTTGATTCTCTCTGATCATCCTCGATTATTCCTTATTCTCTCGATCAATTCGTAAGCCTGTTCTTCCAGCACGATCTCACCCATGTTTTCCAGGTTCCACCGCTCCAGCAGCTCCGCCACACAGAGCACGCCCGCCCGGTAGACATCCGTGTCCTCCTCATACCGCTCCAGCACCTCGAACGCCTGACGCCAGCCCTCCGGGTCGGAGGAGACATAGGCCACGTACTTTTCCACCATAGCCAGCCCGTCCTCCGTCCGGCCGTTTTGGAAATAGTACTCCGCCAGGTAGATGGGGATCGTATTGGAGTCCTGACTGGACAGACGCAGGGCAAAGGCGTCCGCCTGCGCCCGGATGTCCCCGGTCAGCTCGCTGCCCCCGCCCTTCTCCATCTCCGACACACTGACCACGTAGGACAGCGCGTAGTCGGCCCACTCGAACCGGTCCAGCGCGGCGGCCTCCGCCAGGGAATTGAGCGACTTCCCCTCCGCCGCCAGCTTCTGCGCCCGCATATTGCAGCCCAGCAGCACGGCGTAGACCCCGATCAGGGCGGAGACAGCCAGCAGGGAGACGGTTTTCAGCTTCCGCGTCAGCCGTACCCCAGCCAGAGACCCGCCGCAGCACAGGCAGATCAGCCCGAACACACCGAAGGCGATGGGCAGATAGGCATAGGCGGAGAACACCACCTCGGTGGCGGCGTGGGCGGCCATGAACACCAGCGACGCGCCCAGCGCGGGCGTCAGGGGGTGGGCCTCCCGGCCCCGCCTGCGCTCCAGAAGGACAGCGGCGGCGCTTCCCACAAAAAGGGCCAGGAACAGCGCCAGGCCCACAAGGCCGGTCTCCGCCAGCGTCTGGATATAGTGGTTGTGGGCGTATTTTGTCTCATAGTAGAAGGACTGCACGCTCTTTACGCCGTTCTCAAAGGCCCCCAGGCCCAGGCCCACCACCGGACTGCGGCGGAAGATCTTCATGCCGTCCGAGAAAAATACCAGCCGCTGGATGGCGTTCTCGTTGGCAAACAGGCCCTGGAGCCGGTTTGCCATAAATCCGGGCAGGAGCTTATAGCCCAGCGGCACCTCACCCGAACCGGCCTGGCCTGAGTAGGCCACAGTCTCTAAACGCGCCCCGTCCGGAGCGCTGAAATTGAAGTAGACCACCAGGCTGCCGTCCGGGACGGTAAACGCCGCGCCCTCCGCCTGGCCGTCATAGAGCACAGTGCTGGTGTGCATCATGGTCTGCTGTTGGTTCTGGCTCTCAATATTGACAAATACAGCGCCCTCCCCCCGGACCTCCAGCGTGTACGCGCCGGGCTCCGGGTAGGCCGCGCGGCGCAGCGCGCCGCCAGCGTCCAGGGCCTCGGGACCCGTCCAGTTGAAGGCCAACAGAACAAAAGCCGCCAGAGCCGCCAGCAGCCCGCCGGTCAGAAGGATGGGACCTTTGGCGGAGCCATCCAGCCGCGCCGCCAGCCGGCCCCCAAGGGTTCCGTCCACCGCGCACAGCGCCGCAGCCCCCAGGACTGTGCACAGCAGCGGCACAGGCTGTACGCCATCCCATCGCTGGAACGAGGTGACAGATACAGCCGCCGCGGAGACGGCCGTCAATACCAGCGTCTCCACCATCAGCACCAGCAGGCGCACGCGGTGGCTCTGACGCTGTTCCAGCGCTAAGTACACCAAAAACGCCAGCGCGATGGCTCCGCTGGCGCCCATGCTGAAGGCCAGCAAAAATGACAGAGCGTTGACGTACAGGCAGACAAGATGGACCCGCCGCTCCCCCACGGTACTGGACGGCCGGGCCAGACCCAGCGACAGCAGCACACCCAGGCCCGCCACTCCCGCGAACACATTGGGGTTGACAAACAACGAGGTCATCCGCACGCCGGCCTCCACTCCATCCAGCGCGGCGTAGTCCGGCGTAAACTGGCCCAGCACCCACAGTACAGACCCGCTCAGCCACCGGGTGGACAGCAGATCAATGCTGACCACCCCGGCCAGCGCCGCAAAGCCCTCCAGAATAGAGGCGATCCAGCGCCACGGCTCCCTCTCCGGCGCGGCCGCCAGAAGCAGCAGCGTCAGGCAGAACGCGGACAGCACCTTTAAAAATTCATAGAGGGCAAATTTCCCCGATACCGCATAGAACGTCGATATGCCGTCCAGCAGCACCACCGCCGCCAGCAGCAGCAGCGGTACGCCGATACGGTCCCGCAGCCGGGAGAAAAACAGGAATACCAGGGCCAGGCTCAGCACAGACAGCGCCATCCCCGCCATTTTTCCCGTCGTCGCAGAGGTAAGGCAGACGGCCAGGAAATACAACCCCTGGCATAGCAGGACCGGCCCCGCGATCGGGCTTTTTATTTGGTTCTTCTTCGGGGCTGGCCCCTTCTTTTCTGACATATCCACTCACCTCTACAGTCTTTTCGCCCTTCTCCCGAGCCTCCTCCAAGCGGCGGAGGCCCCGGAGAAGGGCGGGGCTTCAAGCCCCGTCCCTCTACTAGGGAAAATCGCTTATTTCGCCATGTCGCGGTACAGGAAGGTCACGATCTCCGCGCGGGTGCAGGTCTTGTCGGGGGAGAAGGTGGTCTCAGAGGTTCCGGCGGTGATCTCGGACTTCACTGCCCAAGCCACGGCGTTGGTGTAATAGGCGTCGGCGGGCACGTCGGTGAAGGAGCCCACGCCGGAAGCGGCGGGACTGCCCTCAGACCGGTGCAGGAACGCCATAGCCTCGGCGCGGGTGCAGGTCTTGTCGGGGGAGAAGGTGGTCTCAGAGGTACCGGCAGTGATGCCCTCCTCCACCGCCCACATCACGGCCTTATAGTAGTAAGCTCCGCTGTCCACGTCAGTGAAGGGGTTGCTGGCGGACTTGGGCTCGGGAGAGCCGGCGGCACGCCACAGGAAGCTCACGATCTCAGCACGGGTGCAGGTCTTGTCAGGCGCGAACATGGTCGCGGTGATACCGGCCGTGATCTTGTTCTTGGCCGCCCACGCCACCGCGTCGTAGTAGTACTGGCCAAAGAGAACGTCCTCGAAGCTGACGCCCAGCATGGACTTCGTACCAATGACATACTTGCTCAGGTGGGTGGTGGTGAAGGTCACCTTGCCCCCGCTGTAGCTGGTCTCATGGGCCTCGAGCGCGCCGCCGTCGGTCAGGTAGAACACCTGAACCTCTCCGGAGCTCACGCCCTCGGGCAGAGCGTACTTCACGGAGATGGACAGCACGCCGCCGCCGAAGTCGGTGATCTGCTTGCCGCCGCTGGTCACAGAGACGTCGATCACTGTGGCGCCCTCCGCCGCTTCCTTCTGCGCGTTGTTCAGGCCGGTCGCCGGCTTCACGGACACAGTGACAGTGCTGCCAGCGGCCTGCTCCGCCAGAGCGGCGGTGGACTCGCTGTCCAGAACCACGTCCGCAACATCAGAGGTGATGCTCAGCGTCGCACCCTCAGCCTCGCTCAGGGTCTTCAGGGACTTGGCGGGCAGGTCAACCTTCACTGCGGTGGTCTTATCGCCGGTCTCCACCTTCACCACAATGGCAGGAGTGGTCCCGGCCTTAGCCGCGGCTTCCACCGCACTGTCTACCGCCTTGTCCATGTCCTTTCTGGACACGGTCGCGCTGGTGGTTGTTCCAGAGGTCTTGGTCTCCACCTTCACCTCTACCGTGGTCGTTCCGCCGCTGGTCGCGGGCTCCCCCACAGTCACCTTGTCCGCGCTGGAGGACGACCCGCCGCTGCTGCCGCCGCTGCTGCTCGTCTTGGTGAATACGGGGTGGACTGTAGCCACTTGACCGCCCAAAATTGTCGTGTCATTCTCGGTAATATAGACAACATTGGTGTCATCGTTTACCGTATAAGTGTAGTAAGAACCGGTTTTGCTGGTCTCGTCACCCCAGACGACCTCATAGCCGCTGTCGGGCACCAGCCGAATCGTTGTGTCGCCGTCTGTGCTGTAAGTTCCGTCAATCTTCACAAGACTGGAATCGCTCTTGACCACATAGACACTGCCGTTGGTTGCAGAGTTCACGGTGATGGAGCCAGCAGTTCCCGTAGCAGCCACCGCCATTGTGGGGACCATGCCGACAACCATGCACAGAACCAGCAGTTTTGCTAAGATTTTTTTCTTCATATTTACTTGTTTCTCCTTTCATGGGACGATTTTCGGACACCACTGTGTCCGCTAACGGACCCCTCACAATGTGGGGTCCCTCGCGCGGGCCTTTCCCGTCCGGCCCCAGTATGGAAAAATACTGCTCGGGCGAGCGGCCGCCGCCGTCCGAACCCTCAATTCCTTACCCATTTGACTTCACCTCCTTTCAATGGCCCATCTTTAAACAGGACCTAATGCGCCTGAGAACCGCCAGCGGCTGTCTGGTTTTGGAATCAGAGGCCCAGCCCACCAACCCGACTTGACTGGTGTCCTCCTATACCGCAATCGAATCCGCTCTCTCTACGTGTTCACCGTTGCAGCTGTCCAGGCACATTCCCTTTGCCCCAATCCAGTATTCAGCCGTTTGCGCCGGTTCCTCGGGAAGGGCGAGCAGTTTATGTACTCCGGGGATTTTACCCCTTTGAATTCCTCGACAACCCAAAGGTGCTCTATACCCGCGTCAGCTTCCAGGAGACCTCGCACCAAAGAAAACTGACTCTGGGGCTATCTGTGTGGAATGTGATATTGGGGTGTTTCTAACTATCTGTCTGTGTCAATCACATTTATAGATGTCTCTTGTATAAACTTTTTCTTTCACCTGTAAAAGAATATCGTCGCAACGATTTGCCAAAATAACGTCGCTTACAGCTGCAAATTCACCCCAATCCTTGATCACCCGGCTGCCAAAAAAGGTGCCTTCTGTCAATGACGGCTCATAGATAATTACTTCAACGCCCTTTGCCCTTAACCGCTTCATGACCCCTTGAATGCTGGATTGACGGAAATTATCCGATCCCGCCTTCATGGTAAGCCGGTAGACCCCAATAACACAGGGATTGCCGGGAATTCCATTTCGCCCGCGCCCATCTGCACTGTAATAGCCCGCCTTTTCCAATACTCGTTCTGCAACAAAGTCTTTACGCGTCTTGTTTGCATCTACAATCGCCTTAATAATGTTGTTGGGTACCTGCTCAAAGTTCGCCCGGAGTTGCTTGGTATCTTTGGGCAAACAATAACCGCCGTAGCCAAAGGAGGGATTGTTATAATGCGAGCCAATCCGAGGATCATATCCAATGCCTTCGATAATCTGGCGTGTATTGAGTCCGCGAACTTCTGCATAGGTATCCAGCTCGTTAAAAAAGGCTATGCGCAGGGCCAGATATGAATTTGCAAAAAGCTTAACCGCTTCCGCCTCGGCAGGATTGATGCAAAGAACAGGTACTTCCTTTTTAATGGCGCCCTCTGTTAAAAGCTGCGCAAATTCCATGGCCTTCTGTGTCAGCTGCGCCTCACCTTTCGGCACTCCTATGACGACTCTGGAGGGGTGGAGCTCGTCATATAAAGCCTTTCCCTCCCGCAAAAACTCCGGAACAAAAATCAGATTCCGGCAGGCATACTTATCTCGCGCCGACTGTGTAAAGCCCACTGGCACTGTGGAGCGTATAACAATAACTGCCGCTGGATTTACTTCCGCCGCACGCTGAATAACCGCTTCTACGGTAGAGGTATTAAAGTAGTTTTTCACTGGGTCATAATCAGTGGGGGTTGAGATAAGAATGTAATCAGCGTCCTGATAGGCCTTATCCGCATCCAGCGTCGCTTTGAGGTTCAGCTGCTTTGTCTGTAAATATTTTTGAATTTCTGTATCTTTCAAGGGAGATATTCGTGCATTGACCAGCTCTACCCGCTGCTCAGACAAATCTGCTGCGGTCACATTGTTATGCTGTGCCAATAATACCGCATTGGCAAGGCCCACGTAGCCAATACCAATCACTGCAATATTCAACTATGGTCCTCCTTTGTAAAACGCTGCTGACTGGACTATTTTTTTAGTATGATAATCTCAGAAAGCCCCCAATGAGGTGGAAAGTGGCGCTCTATCGGGCACAAAATCTTGCTTGCAAAATTATAGATACGCGAATTTGATTTGGTCAAATCAGTCGAAAAGCTCCCACCTTTATCCTTTGAAAAATGCCCCTTCAAGTAATAAGGAATAATGCCCATGAGATTGAAATATTTATTTTCTACAACCTCTAAACCGCACGCAGCAGCAAGCCTTTTCAGTGCGCCTCTGTCATATCTTCGATAATGCGACACGTTTTTATCCAGGTGACAATATAGTTTTGAAAATGCAGGAACTAATATAATAATGTACCCCCCCCCGCAGAAATTACATCACCCATTTTTAATATTGCCAACTCATCATTTTCTAAATGTTCTAACGTGTTAATGCAAACCACCGTGTCAAACTTGTATTTTTTTAACTCTTCCGTATCCTCCGACATAATATCCAGGAGAATTCCTTTAAAATTTCCCTTCTCCCGAAAACGCTTGTTCAGAAGGTCGATCTGATTTTGGAAGATGTCAACCCCTACAACCAACTCCCTTCCGTCAATATAGTATGCGGTCATGGTACCAATTCCGCAGCCTATATCCACGACTCGTTTCCCAATATATTGTTCGTATAAGCTGAACATCCACTGTGAATAAGCAGATATTTCGTCCCATTTAGACAAATTTTCTGACAAATTATTCTGCATCTATAGACTCTCCTTGTTTAAATACAACTATTTTGCTCAAGGCATAGTTCAATATAATAACAATCAGTGAAATAAAACATTTTGCATAGGTTGCAGGAATAAGACAGACCTCCACTAAAAAAATTACGCCAAAAAAATCTACAACTCCTGTTGCGCCTCTGGCCATAAAGAAACGCAAAAACTCCTGACATAGCTCCGCAAAGCTACCGCATTTGCTATGAAATACAAAGCTTTTGTTCAAAATATACGCTACAATTTTCGTCAAAATAATTGCAATTAAATTACTAACGCGATACTCTATTATCCATAGCTGAAGCAGTTGAAATAAGCAAATATTAATTATTGTAGTCGCAGCGCCAACCACAATATATAGGATAAGTTCTTTCCTTTTTTCTGTACAAAAAATTTTTTTTAACACATAATAGTCTCCATTTCACCTGTTTTAGCCTTGAAAAAGGAAATATCCTTGCCAGGGAAAAGAATAAAAGAACTTACCCCCCCCCCGACCATTTTTTTCCATTTCCTTCTTAAAACTACGAAATGTCCAATGATTTATATGATCTTTTGGGTTCCCGAGCCGGGTTACATTTTTTAACGACAATAGGTTTCCCAAGCAAAAAAATGGTTCATGTGGCACCGTGATCACACACACTCGCGCTGTCATTTGCTTTAACACGTTTATTGCCCTTGCAGGGTCCGGCAAATGTTCCAGCACCTCCGTGCAAAGGACAACGTCATATTTATCAGTAGAATCAGCATCCAAAATATTTTTTACATAGTATTGCGCTTCAGGATTTAATTCTTTGGCAAAGGCGATGGCTCTTTCGCTTAAATCAAATCCCGTAATGTCAAGCGTTGGAAAGGTGTTCAAAAGCGTACGGTCGATGATTCCTTCGCCGCATCCAACGTCACAAAGGGTTAATTTCTCGCCCTGCTTTAGACCTGGCACATTCTCTCGCAGTTCTTGGATCAAGGTCTGTTGAAAATTATGTATCATCCTTTGCTTTAGCGGGTTTTTTGATTCATATTTTTCGAGATTTCCGCTTTTCTCCACGGTACTTTTCCCCCATTTACTCAAACAATTTCTTTGATATGACTTTCTTCATATCGATTCCGATAGGTCGCGTCAACTATCATATCGCCGATAAAGCCCGTTGAGATAGATTGAATTCCCAAAATCAGGCAGAGCACGCCTAAGATTAGCAACGGCCTCTGACCGATTTGATTCCCCATTATCCAGAGGACCGTCAAATATCCGCAAATCAGAAGTCCTATCATACATAGCAAAAAACCAATACGTCCAAAGAAATACATAGGACGATCATAAAATTTCGACAGAAAAGAGGTGGAAAAGGAGTCAAATAATCCGCGTAAATATCTTTCAAGTCCATATTTTGATTTCCCAAACTCCCGTTTATGATGTTCAACGGTTATCTCAGCGATACGAAACCCTTTTCGAAATGCCAAAACCGGAATGTAGCGGTGCAGCTCGCCATATATATCAATACTCTTTACGACCTCTTTCCTGTAGGCTTTAAAACCGCAATTAAAATCATGAAGATAAATCCCGGATAGACCAGACGTTACACGATTAAACAGTTTAGAGGGCAACCGCTTTTCCAATGGATCCTGCCTGTTATACTTCCACCCGGAAACCAGGTCATAGCCCTCGTTCAGCTTTTGAATAAAGCGAGAAATCTCGGCCGGATCATCCTGTAAATCTGCATCCATTGTGATCACAATATCTCCATTGCAATGCCGGAACCCGGCCTGTAATGCCGCAGCTTTTCCAAAATTTTTGCGAAATGCAATAAGATGGACTTTTTCATCCTTTTGAAGAATACTTTTGATTACTTCTTCAGAGTTATCTGTAGAACCATCACTGACAAACCAGATTTCATGGCCGGAAATCTGGCCGGATTGACGTACCTTTCCTATACTTTCCTTCAAGGAACTGTATAGGAGAGGTATTGACTCTCCTTCATTAAAAACCGGTATAACAATGGATAAGAGGCTCATAATTGCTTTTCCTTTCTCTTTAACCTATATGCCAAAACTGCAAGAATGACAAGCGCACTGCCTGAAATAATGGCTCCTGGCAGCAGCCCTGGTGTACGGTAGCGAAGCTCAATTTCATACTCTCCCGGTTCAAGGGCACATCCCATAAACATAGCGTCTACCACTAAGGCCGGCCGCTCTTCCCCATTTACTTTTATGGTCCATCCATCATCATAGGGGATTGATAGAAATAAAATGCTGTCCTTTTCTGCCTGGACGCGTCCAATAATATGATTGGATGTGAATTTTTCAACCTGCATTTCATGACTTCTGCGTTCATAAACGCTGCCTTCGATGTCGAACTCTGGAAGGGCATACAATGAAAAATCCCTGATTTCAAAATAGCCTTCACATGTGCCTACATCAAATCTGATATGTCTAATGGGGAGCGTATCGCTGAATTCAATTACGTACGTATGTGTCCCTGCTTTTAAATCGAAGCGTTCAACTTTATTCTCGCTAAAAGCCTCTTCTTTGTTGGCATAATAGATCTCTCCGAGTGTATCAACTTCACTGACAATGGTAGCTGTTATTTGGAGTCTGTTGCATACAGATTCTTCCGGGATATTTAAACATATATTGGGGTCGTTGCCTAAGCTCACATATGTATAAGTTTGGGGAAAATCTGTTGTAGCCGCTTCCAGACCTCTAACTGAGGAAAACTGAACCTGGATCTGACTCTCTGGCTGTTTAACTGGCAGCAATGAATGTATAAGTTGTACATTACCTGATAAGGGCTCCTTTAAAATAGCATTATTTAATGCGGCAAAATCCTTTTCCTCATTTGTCAACAGTGCAATTTCTTCTTCTAACACATAACTGTCGAACAAAAAACCAAGCGCCAAAACATCTCTGTTTTCGTAAATGTCGACGCCATTTGCAGTACAGAGGTAATCATATCTTTTGGGAATCTGAGTACTATTAAGTGCACATACATAATAGCGTACTCCTAATAAATCATTGAGCATATGGCGCATTTTGAAATTTGGAAACATCTGGAGCATATTGACCTTTAAACCGAACAACTCATAGAAATTTAGTGTTCGCTTTGGTTGTACAGACGTATAAGATTCCGTACTATAATAACCATAATATTGTGAGGCATTAATATAATTGGTTGACAAATCTGTGTTTATTCTGTAAAACGTATCACTTTTTAAGGCTTTAAGTGTTGGGGCATATGTATCCTCAATGCGTATATACGGAAATGGATCTTGAAATTTTAAATAATGCTCTTGGCTAATGGATATCACTTCAAAAAAGCATAGTGAAAGGATAAAAAGTCTTTTTGTGGGTACTTTGAACTTGGAAAGTATTATGACCGCAAAAGCGCCAACAAATAGCACCATTATTGCAAAAATGCGGAGGTTTAATTTGGAGTGATAAAAATAGAAAGCAATTGCAAATATTGAAAAATATACCGCACACGTCGCAGCAAAAACACCTTTTCGAAATGGTTCCTTTCCTGTCTCAATTCTATGGGAAATGTAAACAGACGCTAAAATAAAACAGATAATTGTCCAGAACGAAGATATTTTATATGCATCACTTGAAAATGCATTAAAAACGTAACGGATATAAGGGAATATATAATAGGACAAGGCTAATGTAACCATTGCTATCATTGCTCTTTTTTCGGTTTTTCGCTCTGAACGAGAAAAGAAAAGTTGAGGAAAAATGAATGCGGTTATTATTCCTGAGTATATACCCGGATCCTCCAAAATATTTGTACCCGATCCTCCAGTCCAGTGATATCCCCAAATCGGATTGGAAAATGCCTTAAGAAATGTTGTTATAAGTGCATGCAGGTTGTTAATTTCAAGTGGATTTTCGAACAAAAAGCTATGGTTTGATATTCGATTTGAATTAAATAGAAGAGCAAATATTCCCGGAATAAGCAAGATTGCAGACAGACCTACACCCAGCAAATAAAAAGGGACAAAACGAAAAATTTTGTTCACTATATTCTTAATATGGAATCCATTCTGAAACCATTCACGGATCATCAGATAAAAAAACGAAAGCCCAGAATAGATATAGAAATATGCAGCGGAACGCGATAGGAGTAAAAGTGCAACAGAAATCGGAAACATCAATCTTTTCCCATGATAGTAACGTTCTAATGACCACAGCCAGAGTGCCACAAATACCACTTCAGTTGCATAATGCATCCAAAGCCCCCGGCAAATCATATGACCGTTAAACGCATATAAGAATGAAAAGAGTACCCTAGTTATTGGCGCAACCCCTAATTCTTTCAGGAAGCTATAAAAGAAGACGCCACTTAAGACAATCTTTGCAACAGCAGCAATTCCCATAAGATAAATCGCCAAGTCACCTGTTAAAAGTGCGGGTAGAAGTGCAAAAATGTCGCCAAGCCAGCCTGGATTTCCAACTGTAATTTGTTGCCCCAATCCCTTGCTGAACGACCACATAGGAATACCATCTGTTTTTATTGCTTGGGCAAGATTGAATATTTCTGGTATATTCGCTATTTGTGCATCGCCAGTCAGCACAAATGTCTTTTCTATGCCAATAAAATTCCAGAATACAAATAGAGCTCCTATAAGCAACAGTACTAGTAAAACAGCAATTGGTCTACATCCAAAAATATTTTCTTCTTCCTGTTTATTGCGCATTACAATATCCTCCTCGCAGAATCTATCCGTAAAAGCTGCTCCTCATTTTAAGGAAAAATCCCCTCTATTCAAGGTAAATCAATGTTGTAATAAGAGGCGCTGCGTAAGAATAGCGAAAATTCATGGGGATCAACTTTTTTGAGCAGGGCGTCCCAAACTTCACCACACTGCTGCATCTCCGGTATCTGCTAGAGGAACACGGGGGCAGGAAGTTGTTTTTTGGCGCCCTTTCTTCTCCTATGCCTGAAGCAGCCGATGGACCCATTTGGACAAATAGACGGCCAATGCTCCCCGAACCCCAATCGGATGATCATAGTGAATTTCCGGACTGTTTCGAAACAGAATCGGAATATGTTTATGAAAGAAAATCTTAAGCGTTCCCTTCAGACCGATTTGGGCAGGAACTAGCGCAGGGCAGCTGCCAGATGCCATTTCGCACTGCTCCAACTGCCACTTCAGCCATGACCGGCCCCGTTCAGGATATTCAGTAAAAAAGCGGCTATGGTAGACTGTTCCTAATGCCACAAGAGCCGGAAGGCGTTCGACAGCGTGTGCAAGGGTCCCGCCTACTCCGATGGGCTCTTTTGGAAAGTCTTCTGTTTTAGGTATCGTCAGTAAAACATGATATAATGGGCCTCTAAAGAAGCGTGAGGGATGAAATACGGCAAGAGAACAGCATAGACATGATATCAGCGATAGGGCATGGTAGAGAATCAGGCCACATACTATTAGCGGAAAAGGGACACGCGGGGACAGTGCCCGTGATACGCAGCAGTTTACCAATGGCGTATTCTGGATTTTGCGCACCGGTGCCCCTTGGCTGGACTTTCCGAAAGCGTATAGAAATTGGAAGAACGTGCATCGCCGGTTCTACCGGTGGTGTGACAAGGGAATTGGGGAAAAGATTCTGGATGCCCTGGTGGATGACACAGACTTTGAATTGCACAATTGCAGCACAGTTGATTAAGGGACTTCAGGCAGAGTATCTCTTGGAAGATCGAGGCTATGATACAGATGCGATTATACTAAAAGCTGTTGACAGGGCATTGCACCGGTCATTCCAGCAAAGAAAATTCGAAAGCATCTGCGGGAATGCGACAAATATCTCAACAACCCCCGCCATCTTGTTGAGAATTCTTTCTTGCTTCTCAACAAAATGGCGCGGCATTGCTACTCGCTACGCTAAAAATACCGCTTCTTGTACTGCTACTGTCCAAACTCGTCGTACTCCTATTTAGTTCCTTATTTATTGACGCCGCCGCCTAGTATTTCCTAGAAAGTATGACTTGAAGATAATCTGCCTCCAGTCCACACCTATAGTTCTCTTCAGTCTGAGGAAACTGTATTATTTCTGTTTTAGAATGATAGGTCGCTCGATCAACAATATCTGCAAAATCGCCCCCCCAATCATACGTGACCAGAGAACCCTGTTCGCTAATTGGATTACCATGGTAAATAGGAGGCAATATATTCACCCACTCTTTGCCGTCAAAGTACCCGCGCGGCTGTGTCTTTGTAAACAAATGTATTGGTGTCGTGAACAAATGTACCCCCCCCCGCGGTCAATACGCGTTCGATTTCTCGAAAAGCATTTTGGGGACTATATACATGCTCCAAAACATCCTGTGTTATGAAAACATCAACAGAGTGGTTCGGCAATGTCAGCTGCTCTAAATTTTCATTGGTTGCTCCATTTCCCAAATCTGCACCTAATGGTAAATCATCAACGAAATAAGAGCAGGCGTATAAATCGGTTTCCCTTCTAAATTGTGCCGCCATCTCTCTGCTCGGTGAGCTTTCGTGAATTCTGACTTTTTTGAGATTTGGATATAATTCCCGTAAAACTTTCATCAACGCACGTTGCCTCGGTATTGAACCGCATTTTGAGCATATGTAATAATCTCTCAACCAGTAATTCTCCGAAACAAACTCCGTCTGTTGGCCACAGCACGGACAGTACCCTTCCGTTTTTCTTACGAACATAGCACACCTCTTGCCCTTTCTGCTTATTCCTCAGTTACTCTATGTGCAAGTTGATTCACTTGAACTCCTTCTATGTGTCTGCTGGTCTATTCATTTGTACATCAACAGCAGAGCAGCAATTGAGCACAGTGCAGTATCCATACCCGGCTTTTTCTGCCACGTATACCCAGGCCCGCTCCACATGGTGAGCCAGCGTACCATAGCGCTGCCCCGACTCTTCAGGGAAGTCGGTCTGCTGAAGCTTCAGTTCAAACAGCGGCCGCACCGCATCGGTCCGTGCCCAGAACATACTCCCGGCAGGGAATACCATTTCCTGTGGGAGAGTGCCCCGGAAGTTGATTCGGTCAAGCAGCGCTCGGACCCCGGCATATTCTCCCGTCCATTTGGCCTGCTCCCGGATGGGGGGATACAGCTCAGGCATAATCAGCCCCAACTTCTCATCCTTCTCAAACTGGCAGAAGAGCCGTTTTACATACTCGGGGCTGCCCAGCAGATTATGGAACAGATACTCCCGCCAGCTATCGCCGTAGTCTGTGTTGGCGGTCCGCTTGGTGTGTATGTGCCCAATATAGTTATAATGGTCGATCTCAGATGCCATTTGCACCATAAATGGAGCAATATCCCGCCCCTGGTTGGGCAGGACTTGGATCTCAAATTTTTGACAGGTGCAAGAACCTCTTAAAATTTTCTCTATGGCAGATTTTTTCTTGGTGGTGTCTGTAGTCACAAACAGGTCAAATGAGTAGGGAATACAATTAAGCTGTTCCACCATAGAAGTCAGAAGATCTACATGGAAAACGTGAGCCTGAACAGCAATCCGCGGCACGTTGCTGCCGTGCTGAAAAGCGTCCTTCTCTATGGCAGGGGAAGTCTCGTCCACCAGATGGGTGTCCATCTCAAAGGGGAGGTCAAACAGAGCTTTGGCCGCTGTGTTAATGCTGGCGTAGCCGTACCTTTGGTCCGGCTCCAGATAAGTGCCCTCGCCCCATTCATTCCAGGCGTTGATAAAAATAAAACGTTCTTCCTCTGGCAGTCGGGTACGAACCTGGCGGACAGCCTCGGACAGCCAGTGGTAAAAGCTCTTCAGTGAGAAGTGGTAAAATGCGTGCCAGCCATCCTTACGACGAGCCGCGTTATCCCAGGCCAGCATACAGCCGTAATGGACAGGGAGGGATAATGAGGGTGTATGCTCCCACACATCGGTGATATAGTCCACCGCTCGGGTATAGTCGTATATGATGGTATCGCTCCCCTCCCGCTGTACATTCGGGATCTCCAGCCACTCTCCACCCAAATTGTGCGGCGGGAACTCCACCTCCGCATCAACACAGTCGACAATCTGCATGGAATCGGCGGTTCTGCCCCAAGTCAGGCAGATCCAAATTTCGATTTCTCCAACGCCAATCTTTCTGGCTACCTTCCGCCATTTCTGGAAGCTCTTGCGGCAATCAGGGATAAAGCAGGGGCTGTACACCACGATGACCGGTTTGCCGTGGACGCGAATATACCGCGGATCATCCAGATATTTTTTCAAATCGGAGATAAAGGTCTCATCATCCTGATCACTGTATTCCTGCTTGATCAGTATATCCTGCTCCTGACCGTCCCAACGCCGGGTCCAGTTCTCGTTAGCCCAACAAAGGCAGAAGGGGATATCGATCTCCGGGTGCTTGAGCAGGATATCCACCGGCTTTTCCATTAGTCTTTTGCCAGAAAACCAGTAGTAGTAAAAGCAAAATCCGTAAATGCCGTGGCTCTTTGCCAACTCGGCCTGCTGACGCATGACATTAATATCCTCCAGACAGTAATAGCCCATGTCCTGGTGTGGAGTCCGGGGCTGGTAATGGTCTTGGAACCGGGGCATTCCCTTCTTCACGTTTGTCCACTCAGTAAAACCTTTGCCCCACCAGGCGTCATTTTCAGGGAATGTATGGAACTGCGGCAAATAGAATGCCAGGGCCTTCACGTCGGTGCTGCAACCTTCAAATGTTCGCTTGGCCTGATATTCGCCTTCGTACATGGCTGGTGGTGTGGCATCACGTTCTCTTGTGGTCGTCTTCAAAAATTTTTTGCCACAGCGATATTCCTTGTATTGGCGAACCAGTTCGCAGAGACCATGATGCCGCAGGACAGAGATCGCCTTGCGGATCCGCCGCAAAAAGGCGGTCTTTTCCATGGCGAAATAGATGGCGGTCTTCAGGTTGTAGAGCGGGCGAGTGATCTTAAAGCTGAAGGAATTGACGATTCCGTTCAGAAGCTGCTCCCGATCCGCCAGAGTCTGCTGACACTTCGCCTTTTCAAACTCACTCTTCTTCAACTCCTCCTGAAGCAAAGCGGACCTTTCTTCAGCCTGAGCCAGCTTTTCGTTTGCCAGGGCGATCTCCTCTTTTGCCTGAGCCAACCGCCTGTTGGTCAAGACAGCCTCCTCTTCGGCGCAAGTTAATTTTTCGTTTGCCAGAACAATTTCTTTCTTCATTTGATCCAACTGTCGATTGGTCAAAGCAACCACTTCTTCGGCCCGATCCATCCTCTCTCTTGTCAATGCGCTTTCTTGCTCGGCTTGCGCCAACCTCTCATTGGCATAGGCAGCTTCCTGCTCAGCTTGGGCCTTCTTTTCTACTATATTCTCCAGCGCCGATGTTGCTTGCTCAAGGTGAGCTTGCGTTTCCTGCACCTGCCCGATCAGCCTCTCCACTGCCGGCTGAAGGGAACCTAAGTGCGCAGTTTGAATTATGCGCGCTCGTATATCTACCCAGCTAACGCTCTTGCCGGCGGTATCGATCTGATACTGGGGGTCATTTGTCATAAAAATGTCCACCGAATCCACTCGTTGTCCGTTGATAGGCGAGATCGTCAATTTTCCCGCGTCGGAAAACGCCCAAGCGGAAAACACGATACATGGTCTATCCAGAGGATCAAAACGCAGATGGCCCGTCTGGGGGCGCTCCAGGTAGAACCGGTAGCTAAAGTCATTCAGAAAGTAGGGGGCCTCCATGGCGCCATCAGCAGAAAAAGCGCCGTCTTTTTCCAAAAAAAGCTGTGCCCGCCATTGATTGACAGGTAGACTGACACATGTAAAGGGTATATGGTTGCGCTGCACATATTCGCTACTCTGGGCAGCCACAATAAATTGATAGATCCTGCTATCTCCCCGTTTGTCCAGCGCATCAATCAACTCCGCCGTCATACCAGGCAGCACATCGCTGGCCTCCGTTGCGCCCAACTCGATAAAGGTATAATCCAAGTGAACCATACTAAAGCCGGTCTTTTCCCAAAAATCCTTTAAGTTGTTCCCCGCAAAAAAGCGGATATGTGTCTGATCCAACAATCCTACATCTGTGTAATTCCATCTTCCATCCCACAAGTTAATCAAAATATCACCGTGAGCAACATTAGGAATAGAGGCCAAAACATATCCGTCTTCGCAAAGCAAAGCAGCCACCTTTTGCAGCACAGTTTTAGGATCATATAAATGCTCCAGCACATCGGCAAATAAAATGTAATCAAACTGTTTTCCCTTATAATATTCCAGCCATTTAGTACCCATTAGATCGGCACAGATACCGTCATCGGCATACTGGCGGGCAATCTGGAATGCAGAATGGTCATACTCAACGATGGAGACATTACACCCCAGTTCATCGCGCATATAGCGGGTCATATAACCTGTCGCACAACCACACTCCAAAACCTTGCTACCCGGTCTGATTAGCGCAACTATTTTTTCATGGGACCCGCCAGGGTTGAAATGATCTTTATCCAAAAGGCGGTCATATTTGTTCTCCATATAGTATCCTCCGCATTATCACATTTTTCCTCTGTATCCTATTGACCTACCAAGCCAATCTCCCTTAGATATCGCGCTAAAGCGTCCTGCCAGAAGGGTAGGCGTGAGAACCCCATCCGTTCCAGCTTGTCCTTGCTCAGTCGGGAGTTCAACGGACGAACCGCTCGGGTGGGATATTTACTTGTGAGAATAGGGTTCACCTTCACGTTTTTTCCTGCCAAGCGGAAAATCTCCTGGGCAAACTCCGCCCATGCGCAAACGCCTTCGTTAGTGGCGTGGTACACCCCATACTTGTCTGTCACAATCATGTCGCACAGCAATAGGGCCAGGTCCGCTGTATAAGTGGGGCTGCCAATCTGGTCGTTGACCACATTGATCTCGTCCCGGGTCTCAGCAAGCTTCAGCATAGTTTTAATAAAGTTATTACCATTCAGACCAAACACCCAGGATATCCGTACGATAAAATAGCGGTCCAACAGCTCCTGCACCGCCAGCTCACCTCCCAGCTTGGTCTGGCCATAGGTGCCCAGCGGCCCCGTGGGGTCTTCCGGTTCATAAAACCGCTCCCCGATTCCCGGAAACACATAGTCTGTGGAGATGTACAGCATTTTTGCCCCAATTTCTTTACAGGCTGCTGCAATGTTTCGGGCACCGTCCACATTTACCGCCCGGCATTGCTCCGGCTCGTCCTCGGCCCTGTCCACCGCGGTCCACGCTGAACAGTGAATAACTGCGTCTGGGCGGTAGCCCGCAATATAGCCGTGGGTTGCCCAGGAATTAGTGATGTCGAAGTCCACGATGTCCACGCCGCGGTGCTCAATCCCCCGATCCGCCAGCACTTTGCACACATCATACCCCAGCTGCCCGCCTACACCTGTCACTAAAATTTTCATGATATGCTCCTATACAAAATTCTTTCTCTTCAGTCCAATGAAAAACAAAAACATCCATTCAGGAAAATAAACTGCCGCCAGTTCAAACATGCTCGTTAATGGACTAAAGCGTCGGTATTTCCATACCACTCCTCGCTTGTGCCGCTCCTTCCAGTTGCTCCGGCGGGCAAGCGACCACTCCAACCTCCGGGAAATTTTTTCTTCTATACTTTCCAGATATGGGAAACATTTTCCCAACCATTGAAACCGTTTTATCTGGGCTTCAATCCGTATCTCTCCATAGCTGGCCTTATCCTTCACCCCAGCCATTAGCCCCGTCTGATTCCCGCCGTGTATTCGATACCGAATCAGCGGCCGCGAAAGGGAAAGAATCTCGCCAGCCGCCGCGCAGCACAGCGCAATATAGTGGTCATGGACCATATAAGGGCAGAACGGAACGGTCTTCCGAGCAGACTCAGCACGCACCAGCATCGTGCACCCTGTGACAAAATTTGAGATTAGAAGCTCTTCGGCCAACCCCACCCCGGAACGGAACACATGACGGCGGCGGACCTTCGTGATGCTATCCGCCACCTGTTTCCCGTTTCCGTCAATGATGAACATATCCGAGCAAACCAGCAGAGCGCCGCTCCTCTCCATCTCTTCCCGCAAAACCGTCAACTTTTCCGGCAGCCAGATATCGTCCTGGTCGCAGTAGGCGAAATACTCGCCTTCCGCCTCTTCCGTGAGGCGCTGAAATGTCCCGTTGGAGCCAAGGTTCTCCTCGTTGCGTGTTATCGTCCACGGGAAGCTGTGGATACACGCTTCCACACACCGCTCAATCTCTGTGAAAGGCACCGTAAGCGAGCAGTCGTCGCAGATATACAGCCTCAGATTTGAATAGGTCTGTGCTTCCAGCGATTCCAGCTGCTCCCTCAGCCAATCCATCCGAGGTTCATATACCGCCATCAGGATGGAGATTAGCGGCCTATCGGCCTGCGTAAATTCGCTCATAATAGCTCTGATATTCCTCGCTGATGATCTCCTCCCACCATGAACGATTGTCCAGATACCAGCGGATGGTCCTCTGGATTCCGTCCTCGAACCGGGTCTGAGGCAGCCAGCCTAATTTCTCATGGATAAAGCTGGGATCAATTGCGTAGCGCATGTCGTGCCCCTTCCGGTCCGTGACATAAGTAATGAGGCTCTCCGGCTTGTCCAGCGCTTTGCAGATCAGCTTCACAATGTCGATATTGCACATCTCGTTATGCCCGCCAATATTGTAGACCTGGCCCACCTCTCCCTGTTCCAGAATAAGGTCAATGGCCGCGCAGTGGTCCTCCACATAGAGCCAATCGCGCACGTTGAGCCCCTGGCCATAGACCGGTAAAGGTTTATCTGCCAGGGCGTTGGCAATCATCAAAGGGATCAGCTTCTCCGGGAACTGATACGGGCCATAATTATTGGAGCACCGGCTGATGGTAATAGGCAGGCTATAAGTCCGTTGATATGCGATGCACAGCAGGTCAGCGGCCGCTTTAGATGCCGAATAGGGACTGGAGGTGTGCAGAGGCGTCTGCTCCGTAAAAAAGAGGTCCGGTTGATCCAGAGGTAAATCACCGTACACCTCATCAGTGGATACCTGATGATACCGCTGGACCCCGCATTTCCGACACGCATCCAGCAATACCTGCGTACCCAACACATTGGTCTGTAGAAATACTCCAGGGTTCTCAATTGACCGGTCTACGTGGCTCTCCGCAGCAAAATTCACCACGATATCCGGCTTCTCTTCCTCAAAAAGCGAATCAACAAACGTCCTGTCCGCAATATCCCCCCGGATGAACTTAAAATTGGGAGCATCTATTACCGAGGCCAAAGTCGATAAATTCCCCGCATAGGTCAGCTTGTCCAGACAGATGATACGGTACTCCGGGTGCTTCTTCCGCATATAAAAGATGAAATTACTCCCGATAAACCCGGCGCCGCCGGTCACTAAAATGTTCATTCTCACCACTCCTCAAAGCCAGTGACGGCATCCTTCAAATAGGGAGACCTACTGTCCTTCTCAGACAAAATGGGAGCCTCAACGCCCCAATCCACCCCAAGATCCGGGTCGTCCCACCGGATACCTCCGTCTGCCTCCGGCGCATAGGGATTGTCCGCCTTGTACAAGAACTCCACATCGTCCGTCAGAGTCACAAAGCCATGCCCGAATCCCCGGGGGATCAAAAGCTGCTGTTTGTTCTCCCCCGACAGCTCCACTCCCACCCACCGCTTATAGGTGGGGCTGGATGGTCTCAGGTCCACCGCCACGTCCAGCACTGATCCTTTTATACACCGCACCAGCTTGGCCTGAGCTTTATCTCCCCGCTGAAAATGAATGCCGCGCAGCGTCCCCTTCACCGTGGAGGAAGAGTGGTTATCCTGCACAAAATCATAGAACAGCCCCGCCTCTTCAAAGGCCCGTTTGGACCAGCTTTCCATGAAAAAGCCCCGATGATCGCCAAACACCTGTGGTTCAACCACATAAACGCCTGGAAGCTCTGTTTGTGTAAATTTCATGGCGCACCTCAATATATGTATTTCCCGCAAGCTACATTGTACAAATGCCTGCCATACGGGGATTTCCCATAGGCTGACGCCGACTCCTCCAGCCTCTGCTTTGTAATCCACCCGTTCCGGTAAGCAATCTCCTCCGGCGCGGAGATTTGGATCCCCTCCCGCTGTTCTACCACCCGTACGAACTCCGCCGCCTCATTCAAAGAGTCCATCGTCCCCGTATCCAGCCAGGCATAGCCCCGCCCCAGGGTGATAACATTCAGAGAGCCCTCCTCCAGATAGATACGGTTCAGATCGGTAATCTCTAATTCACCGCGCGCCGAGGGCTTCAGTACCTTGGCCCGTTCACACACGTTCTCATCATAAAAATAAAGTCCTGTCACCGCATAGTTGGACTTTGGAGATACCGGTTTTTCTTCAATTGAGATTGCCTTACCTGCCCCATTGAACTCCACTACGCCAAATCGCTCAGGATCGTCCACATAATACCCGAATATGGTAGCACCGCTCTCCTGCGCCGCCGCCTCCCGCAGGCGGGCTGTCAGTCCTGCTCCGTAGAATATGTTGTCGCCCAGAATCATCGCGCACCGGGCGCCTCCAATAAACTCCTCTCCCAGGATAAATGCCTGAGCCAGTCCATCCGGCGAGGGCTGCTCCTTGTAGCTTAGCTGAACACCAAACTGCCTCCCGTCTCCCAGAAGACGTTTAAAGTTGGGCATATCCTGGGGCGTGGAAATGATCAGAATTTCCCGAATCCCTGCCAGCATCAACGTGGACAACGGATAATAAATCATAGGCTTATCATACACTGGAAGCAGCTGCTTGCTGGTTACCATAGTCAGCGGGTACAGACGCGTCCCACTGCCGCCCGCGAGGATAATCCCCTTCATATAAAATCGTCCCCCTGTCAGTTGGTGTTCTCATATTCTGAACAGACCTCTTTTGCGCACCCAATCAGTTTGACTTGGCCCTTTTCCAGAAATACTACTCTTCCGCACATCTCCCGGATCTGTTCAATGCTGTGCGACACAAACAGCACTGTGGTACCGCCACCCATGAGCTCCAGCATCCGCTTTTTGCTCTTCTCCTGGAACTGCGCGTCGCCTACGGACAAAATCTCATCCACAATCAGGATTTCCGGCTGGACCACTGTGGCGATGGAAAACGCCAGCCGGGCCAGCATCCCGGAGGAATAGTTGCGGATGGGGACCTCAATAAACTGCCCCAGCTCGGAAAACGCCACAATCTCATTATATTTTGCCTTCAGGAACTCCTCGCTGTAGCCCAAAATGGCTCCATTCAGGAAGATGTTTTCCCTTCCCGTCAGGTCCATGTCAAACCCGCTTCCCAGCTCCAGCATGGGCACCACGTTTCCGCGGCATACCACGCTGCCCTCGGTCGGCTTCAAAATCCCGGAGATTACCTTCAGCATGGTGCTCTTTCCCGCGCCATTTCTTCCAATCAGCCCCAGGGTTTCCCCTTTCTTCACCGCAAACGACACATGATCCAGCGCCGTGAATTCCTGATAATTCAGCTTTCCCCGCAGCGCGGTGGTCACATATTCCTTCAGCGACATGATTTTGTCGCTGTTCATTCGGAAGCGCATGGACACGTCCGAAATCTCTATCATCGTCTTGCTCATAGACACCTCACAGATACAGCACAAAGCGGTCCTGCGCCCTGCGGAACACCAGCGCGCCAATGAGCAGCGCTCCCAACGCCATCAGCAGGCACTGCACATATACCATCGGCTCCGGAGATATCCCGCTCAGAATACACAGCCGGGTGTTCTTCAAGAAATGGTAAAGCGGGTTGATCTGCAAAACAAACTTGAATTCTTCCGGCAGAATCGTCTCCGGATAGAAAATGGGGGTGGCGTACATCCACATCATGCTGAGCACACCCCACAAAAACTGCGTATCCCGAAAAAACACCATGGAGGCGGACAGCAGCATCCCAAGCCCCAGGCTGAAAACCGTCAGGCAGACCAGGAAAAAGAACGCAAGCACAGCGGATTTATGGAACTCCACCCCTGTGATGACGCATACAATCAGCAGCGGTATAAGCGAGATTACCAGGTTTACCACCGAGGACATGACCCGGGTCAGCGGGTAGATATATTTTGGCATATAGACCTTGGTGATCAAGCTGGCGTTGCCCACAATGGAGCCCAGCGCCATACCGCAGGCCTCACTAAAAAAGTTGAACATCACGGTGCCGATAATCAGATAGGCCGCAAAGTTTGGCACATCGCTTTTGAAAATGGTTGAAAACACAAAATACTGTACCAGCATCATGAGCAATGGGTTCAAAAAACTCCAGAACATGCCCAGAACAGAGCGCTTATACTTCGTCCTGAAGTCCCGCGCCACCAGCTGACGGATGAGGAAGCGGTATTTTTGAACCGCGATCACCGCGTTGACCACATAACTGCGCTTACCGCTCCGAACACGCAGCCAGACCGCGGAGCTGAACAGCAGGACCAACATCAGCCCCGCGGCCGCAAATTGCCAATAGTGCAGGCCAGTCCATATGTAGTCGGTGCCCGACAGGGAGAAACAGAGCATACCGGGTGTTGGAGCTCCATTGAGGCTAAGCTCCCAGCCCTCCTCCTGACCCTGGGTGTTCATCAGCGGCGAGACAGCGCTGCCCGGCTGGCTGTCGGCGGTGACCCGCAGGAGAAGCGGCGCCTGATACAGCCCCTCAAGGGGCGCCTCCGCCGTCAGCGTGGTCAGCCCGCCCTCCTGGATTCCGGCGGCGTCATAGTACTGGGATAACAGCACCGCGCCGGAGCGCAAATCCACCAGCTCCACCAGGGCAGTCCCGGCGTTGGGCCGGTAATAGGTCCCCCACTGGATATCAATCTGCTCCAGCCGCTGGATTTCAGTCACAAATCGCTGCTCCACCACGCTCCCGGAAACCAGCTCCACTGTTCCGCTGTCCGCCGTGGGCAAAGGGTAATTGCCCCGGGAGTCGCGGAGATGAAGCTGCTCACCGGCCAGAAAATAAAACAGCACAATTGTGGTAATATAGCCAATTATCAGGAACAACGATAAACGGCAGATTAACCCCGCAGCCTTATCCTTTTTCCTGTCCATCCCAACAATCCTCCAATTGTAACGAAACTACACTTTTGTTATTATCCAGTGTATTCTACCACCTAGCAATGAAAAATGCAATACGCTTTCCAGCAAAATAATGCACAACGATTCAACTGAAGAGATAACCCTTTTCCCTTTTAGATAGAATTTTGTGCCCTTTACCTAAAAAATATGTTTATATGCCCAACAGCCGGTTGTTATGTAACTTTTCCTTATTCAAATCAGTATTAAAATTGTTATTTTGTTATTGTCTATATTAGCTATAACATCAACTCCAACCGGGACAGCTAGTGCCCATGTTCCACCCCGTTTTGCAAGTTTTTTAGGTAGTCATTCTCCGCCCGCAACCGCTGCACCTCTGCTAATAAGTCCTCTTCTACTACCTTTGGCAGTTTCCGGGGCTGCCCGGCGCTCCTACGTCCTCCCCGCTACAACGCAAAGCCTTCCGCCCCTTCCTCCAGATAGGTTCTCTCCCATACCGCAATTCGTTTATCATCTGTCCCAAATCTATGGGCTGTTTCTTTGTAGCTTAATTTTTCCTGCAGCATAGTTTCTATGACCTTTTTCTTGAACTCTGGCGTATATCGTTTGCTTGCTACTCCTTTTGCATAATAAATCACCCCACTTGTTAGTAGTATACCATGTTCCTTTTGACGTTCACCGTCATCAACCTCGCCCCCGCCCGCCAGCGGCTGGAGAATGACGTGTTCACCGTCTCCGGCATCGCACAGAAATACAAGGCAGGGGGGCAAAGGCCGCTAGGGAAACCGCCGCCGCAGGAGCTGTGGGGGCCACCACCTACCCCACCGAGGACGGGGATATGCTGGGGTCCGAGGCCGCCTACTGCTCACTGGAGGCGGAGCTCCAGCATTATCTGTCAGCGCCAGTGATAAAATGTAAAAAAACGCCGAGGAAAAAATGTAGTTTTGTGGCGGAGGAGGCGAAAAAAAGATAGACTCCCAATAGGGCGAAAAAGAGCCCGGAAAGGGAGTCAGAAAATGAAAGGAGCACAGTGGATGGATATCCGAAGCGACAGACAGAAAGGACTTAGCTATGTGGAGCTGGGACGGAAGTACCACATGGACCCGCGGACGGCAAAGCGGTACGCGGAATCGCCGCAGAAGCCGGAGTACACATTGAGCGAACCGAAGCCAACAAAGATGGATCCGTACAAGCAGATCGTGGACGAGTGGCTGGAGGAAGCGCCGTATTCGGCGCTGCGGATCCTGGAGAAGCTGCGGGAAATGGGATTCGACGGAGGCTACAGCATCGTCAAGGCGTATGTGAGCAGCCGGAAGATGGACTTGAATGAGAAAGCAACAGTGCGGTTTGAGACGATGCCGGGAAAGCAGGGGCAGATGGACTGGGGATTCTTCGAGGATCACCTGGTGTACGAGGATGGGAAGTGGAAGAAGCTGTACTGTTTTCTCATGATACTGGGGTACTCGCGGATGCGGTACATCGAATTTGTAACGGATATGAGCACAAACACACTGATTCGGTGTCACCAGAACGCATTCCGGTACTTTGGCGGGTACCCGGAGGAAATCCTGTACGACAACATGAAGCAGGTGGTCATTAAGCGGCTGCTGAAACAGGAGGACTCTACTCTGAACCGGCAGTTTGAGGACTTTGCGGGATTTTACGGGTTCAAGCCCATCCTGTGCCGCCCCTACCGTGGCCAGACGAAAGGAAAAGTGGAGCGGACGGTGCAGTTTGTGCGGGACAACTTCATGGTCGGGATCAAGTACAACAGCCTGGCAGATTTGAATGGACAAGCCTTGGCTTGGTGTAATAAGGTCAATGGCAAAGTTCATGCCACCACGAACGAGGTTCCTTTTGAGCGGCTGAAAAAGGAGGGGTTGAGTCCCCTCTCCAGAGAGTACATCATCGACAAGATCAACCTTAGGCGGGTACAAAAAGACTGCCTCATCTCCTACGCCGGCAATCAGTACTCCGTGCCAGCGGAGTATGTCGGCAAAGATGTGGCAGTCGTAGCCCTCGACAGTATGCTGGCGGCCTACTATGAAGGCAAGCAGATCGCTCTGCACCGAATATCGTATCAAAGGAAGGACATGGTTGTCAATCCTCAGCATTACCGAAGGCTTACGTTGAAGCAGACAATGGATGCAGAAAATATTCTGCTGGAACAGGGCAAAGTGATAGATTTCCCCTTGAAACCCTCTGATTTATCCAGATATGACGAGGTGCTGTATGACTGAATTTACTATGGACAGGCTGAGGGAAAACCTGGAAGCCCTTAAAATGAAAAACACCCTGGAGATTCTGGACAACTACCTGGAACGGGCGGTGGCGGACAAGCTCAACATTGTGGAGGTTTTGGATCACATTTTCTCAGAAGAAGCCAAATCCAAGCGGAAACGGGCCTATGAGAAGCAGATCCAGATGTCTGGCTTCCCCATTAAGAAGACCCTGGACGACTTCGATTTCTCTTTCCAGCCCTCCATCGATAAACGCCAAATCGATGAGTTGGCCACCATGCGCTTCCTGGAGAACGGGGAGAATGTGGTTTTCCTCGGCCCGCCAGGCGTGGGCAAGACCCATTTGGCCTCCGCCCTGGGCCTGGTGGCAGCACAGCACCGTTTCTCCACCTACTACATCAACTGCCACCAGCTTATTGAGCAGCTCAAAAAGGCCCACTTTGAGAACCGCCTGCCGGACAAGCTCAAAGTTCTGGCCAAGTACAGGATGCTCATCATTGACGAAATCGGCTATCTCCCTATGGATATCCAGGGCGCAAATCTCTTTTTCCAGCTCATTGCCAGACGGTATGAAAAAACGTCTACCGTTTTTACCTCCAACAAGACTTTCTCCCAGTGGAACGAGGTCTTTGCCGACGTCACCATCGCCTCCGCCATCCTGGATCGTGTACTGCATCACTGCACCGTTATCAACATCAAGGGTGAGTCTTACCGCCTGAAAGAACGCAAAGAATTTATGCGTCAGAAACAGCAAATCGTGAACACTCTTTTTGAGCAAGGCAGCTGCTGATTTTGTTACCCACCCCCGCCGAAAAACTACAAAATTTCTTCGGCGTTTTCTTACAATTTCATATTGGCGTTGACACAACCATTTCCGGCAACTCGTCCCAGTCGATGCGTATCGCAGCATCATGCAGTGTAGTGATGCCAACACGGAGCAGCGTCCGCTCGATCTGGTGTTTCGAAGCGGGAAGGTACAGATATTCCGGATTGCTCCCCTCCACAAGACCCCGTTTTGGTGTGATCTCCAACACCAGCAGGCTGTGATCGTATAGATATGAGGGGAACTGATGTCCGTTGTAGGCCGGTTCCAGTTTCATGCCGTTGTCGTAGACCACACCGTAAGGAGTGATGACTCCTCCACCGCCGTCAATCAGCTGGAGAGCGGCTTCGTTGCCATTCACTGCCTGGTATTGGTCCATCGGCATTGCGCCGCCGTTCAGCGTCATGATATGGCTTTTCCCGATTTGCTCCAGGTCAGAGAAGTCGGTGATGACCGTGGCCTGCTGGCAGCAGAACGTGAGGTTGATCAGGTCCTTGATATGAAACAACTCCAGTTTGTGGGCCATAGCCTCAAACTGGCTGACCTCGCCGGAGCAGAAGCCGTCCAGCCGTTTCGCCAGATAGTCCAGCTGATCGATGTTGACCAATGTACCCACCAGGGTGTTCAGCACGTTGTACCGGCTGTTCACTTCATCCACAGTGCAGTCCCGATTCACGGAAAAGCCCAGGTCAATTGCCTGGAGCATCTCAATGGTCTTATCGTACTGGTCAAAGGGAATGGGGAAGGGGATCGTGATCTGATCGCATTCCGGACGTCGGGGGTTGCTCAGAACCGCTTGGATCACATAGCTCATACGCCGCCCTCCTCAAAGCCCTCTTTCATCTCCCACTCACGCTGCCTCGGCTTGACGGGTCGGTTGCAGGGCAGCTTCTTCTGGGGCCTCTTTTTCCGGGTGTCAGTGCGGGTAGATGGCGATCTGGACGGGTCCATCATCATCCGCTCCAACCCCGCCAGGCGGGTATCGCCCATGAAATATCGTGCCATATTCTTCTGTCCTCCTGTTTTGGTATTTCCAATCCCTGAAAAAAGGACAAAACGAAAAAAGGCGCTGCCCTTTTTTCAGGGAAACGGCCTTAACTGGTACAAATATTGGGTTTTAACTTAACTGCATCCCGCCCTCTCACGGGGGCTCTATAGCCGCAAACTCCAACTCTTTTTGGTTGGACGCCTCTGCCAGCGCCTCCAGATCCGGGACGCTGCGTTCGATTGGTCCCACGGTGGATTCCGGGTATTTCCATCGTTCATCTGTGGGCTTGTTATTCTATAAAAAATGTATAACCGCTTTGTTCAGGATCGAGTGAGTCACAAAATTCTTCCTCTTTTTGCAAGGAAATGTCAACTCGATCCTCCAAATCAGGGATAGTGCGCTCTATTTGTTCCGCCGCAGAGCTCAGATGCTCCTGCCGTTCACTGGTAATGCTGAAGTTTTCCAATGTTTCATGGATACTGCGATAGACTTCTGTAAGTTGTTCGGGAGTAAAAAGGACAACGTGGGGGATGAGGCCGGAGCGGGTAGCGAAGTCGCGCTTGGCTGCGGTGTAACTGTCCACACCGCCGGGAGGTCCGTAGAAGTTCCCCGCGTTCAGGCCAGTGCGCTCCCGCACACGTTCCCAGGTAGCAAACTGGACGCCGTACCTGGTGGGGTGGCCCGCCAGAACCACATCGTTGAAATCCGCCAGCAGCCTGTAGTCTCCCGTCAGGCCGCTGGCTGTCAGCTGGGGCGCCGTCTCCATCTGGCGCATGTACCCGGCAGTGGTTTTGGTGATAGAGATTGCTTTGTCCAGAGCGGCGCTCCTGTGATCATCCGCCGTATCCTCCCGCCAGTACCTCACCGAGCCGGTATCCAGCGCGAGGCAGAGACGCTGTCCGTCCAGCTCTATTGGCAGGAGGCCCTCCTCCGTTTCCGGTTTTACGGCAAAGCCCTCGTGCTGGAGGTTCAGGGTTAGTTCTTGGAAGTATCTGTTTTTTTCTTCTGCGTTCATTTTGATCCTCCTTGCTTTCTAATATAATGGCAACTTTTTGCGCTGAAAAGTCTGGGGCCCTTTTTGATTTTGCCTGTTTTGAAAACAGGCGCTGGGAGTATTGTGTTTTCCCGGAAAAAGAAAAAGCGCCGGTCTGTCAATTCCTTTAGAACTGACGGATCGACGCTCAATACAGGCGCTCAAAATCGTAGCGCCCTATTTGAAACTGTTGTGCCGCAGGTTTAAGTCCTGCCTGAGTGAATAGGAGGTGGGGAAAAATCTAAATTTTGAGGCCCTTGGATTTTCACTATCCAAGGGCCTCTGAGGTCTTGAAATCTCTCAGTTTTTTCACCAAAAATCTTTTTTGACCTCTTTTTCTGGTGGAGGCGGGGGGAGTTGGACCCCCGTCCGAAAGCGTTTCCACAGGAACCTCTCCGAGCGCAGACGATCATTTACATTCCCTTACTCAAGCGTGGGTCGTCACACTATTGAGCTTGGTAGAGTCATAATGCGTGGAACGGTCAACTCTTTCCGAACACACGGGCACCACTAAGGCTACGCCCAGACCCGGCTCGTGGTCCTTCCGGGCAGGACGGCCGCTTTAAGCAGCGGCGAGAACGTAATCGTTATCGTTCTTTAATTTATAAGTGCCCATTTTTAGGATGTTAGGCGCATCCGCTCGCTATTCCTGCTTCTCCGCCCCCGTCGAAACCGGTACGCCCCCGTCGAGGTGGCCACAGGCCGCCGAAACGGCGTCACTCGCCGAGGTCAAACAAGAAATTATGCCTTCTCAGGCTCAGGGTACTCCACGCCGAAGGTGTCCACGGTGACCTTCTTCATCACCTGCTTCTCCCGGGGGCGGTCGTTCCAGTCGGTCTTGCCGGAGACAATGGCGTCGGCAATCTCCATCCCCTCAATGACCTTGCCGAAGGCGGCGTAGGAGCCGTCCAGATGGGGAGCCTTATCCACCATGATGAAGAACTGACTGCCGGCGGAGTTGGGGTTGTTGGCCCGGGCCATGGAGAGCACGCCCCGGTCGTGGATCAGGTCGTTCTGGAAACCGTTCTTGGAGAACTCACCCTTGATGGAATAACCGGGACCGCCCATACCTGTCCCGTCGGGGCAGCCGCCCTGAATCATGAAGCCGGGAATGCAGCGGTGGAAGATCAGGCCGTCGTAAAAACCCTTCTGAATCAGGGAGATGAAATTATTTACACTGTTGGGGGCCACCTCGGGGTAAAGCTCCGCCTTGATGATGGAGCCGTTTTCCATTTCAATGGTAACGATTGGATTCTGAGCCATAGTATTACCGTCCTTTCTCTCCGGCATGTCACCGGTTTCGGGTCTTCATCACCCGGTCCATCTCCCGCTTGGCGTCCCGCTTGGCGGAGGACTCCCGCTTGTCATAGAGTTTTTTGCCCTTGGCCAGGCCGATCTCCAGCTTGACCCGGGGGCCCTTGAAATATACCGACAGGGGGATGAGGGAGTAGCCGTCCTGCTTGATGCGGCCAAACAGCCGCATGATCTCCCGCTTGTGCATCAGCAGCCGGCGGGGACGGCGGGGGTCCTTGTTGAAGATGTTGCCCTTCTCATAGGGGCTGATGTGCATACCCAGAACGGAAATTTCCCCGTCTTTAATCAGACAGAAAGAATCCTTCAGGTTCACGTTGCCCAGGCGGATGGACTTGACCTCCGTGCCCGCCAGCTCAATGCCGGTCTCATACTTCTCCTCGATAAAATAATCGTGATAGGCCTTGCTGTTCTTAGCCACGATTTTCACAGCCTCGCCCACGGCGGGCACCTCCTCTCCTAAAAGGGTCAGATAACTATATCATAGGTTACCCAAAAAGGCAAGGGGTAAGTCAGCCTATCACACCGCCCACAGCTTGGGGAGCTTGGCGTAGAAGTCGCCCCCGTCCTTCCAGACCAGGATCAGGCTGCCCTTTTCCGCCGAGACCCGGGCCTCCTCCCCGAGGAACTGGTTGCTCACCCCCAGGGGAAAGCCGCCGGTGAGGTCGTACCGGTTCAGGGGATATTTCAGGCCGCTGAGGGTGACCCCCTCCGCCGTGCCGCTGTTGCAGAACACCGACAGATAGCCCGACATAGAGGGTGGGAAGGTGATGGTCCGGCCGTCCCGGATGCAGGTGGCCACCGTCTTTTCCCCGGCCAGAAAGCCCTGCGCCCCGTGAAGGGCCAGCCAGTCCAGCAGCTGTAGGTTGCCCAGCGTATGCTCCAGCCGCCCCCCGACGCCGCCCAGCATGACAAACCGGCGGTAGCCCAGCTCCAGACCCTTGCGCAGGGCGTAGACCATGTCGGTGTCGTCCTTCTCCGCCGGAAGCTGAATCACGTTGGGGTGGTTGGGCCGGTGGCCCAGGGAGTCGAAGTCCCCCACCGCCAAATCGGGGTTGACGCCGTAGGCCATCAGGGAGTCGAAGCCCAGGTCGGCGGCGATCACGTAGTCCCCCTGGGTGGGGTAGGGGCGCAGGTCTGGGGTCAGGGACATAGCCCCCACAATATAGCAGATACCGGAAGCGGAACTCACGGCGCTCACTCCTTTTCAGCGGCTGTCTGTTTCTGCCTCCTATTATATACAAAGCGGGGCCCTTTTGCAAGAGGAAAAGGTATTGACTTCAGGGGAATCAATTTTGCGTCTGTAGGGCGCGACGACCCCGGCGCGCCGTTTGCAAAATCTGCCCATCAGCGGCGCGCCGGGTCGTCGCGCCCTACAAATGCGGTTTTGTTTTCTCAAAGTTGATTTCCCTGGTATTGACTTTCCAGATGGAACAGACTAGAATAGCCGGTACTGACTTTATTTTGGGGAGGCAGACGCCTTGCTTCACTACTTAGACAACGCCGCCACCACGCCGGTGCGGCCCGAGGCCGCTCAGGCGGCGCTGGAGGCCATGACCCAGGGCTGGGGCAACCCCTCCTCCGTCTATGCCCTGGGGGCTCAGGCGGCGGCGGCGGTGAAGGGCTGGCGGGCCGATCTGGCCGGGGCCCTGGGCTGTAAGCCGGAGGAATTTTTCTTCACCTCCTGCGGCTCCGAGGGGGACAACTGGGCCATCTACGCCGGGGCCGAGTTCAACCGCCGCCGGGGAAAGCACATCGTCACCACCGCCATTGAGCACTCCGCCGTTCTGGAGCCGGTCAAGGCCCTGGAGCGCCAGGGCTATGAGGTCACCCTCCTCCAACCCAGCCCCCAGGGGACCATCGACCCGGAACAGATTGCCGCCGCTCTCCGGCCTGACACCGCCCTGGTGTCCATCATGCTGGTGAACAACGAGCTGGGCACCGTCCTGCCTGTGAAGGAGGCCGCTCAGGCCATCAAGCGGGCCGGCTGTCCCGCCCTGCTCCACTGCGACGCGGTCCAGGGTTTTTTAAAGGTGCCCTTCACCCCCGAGGAGCTGGGGGTGGACCTGCTGTCCGTCAGCGGCCACAAGCTCCACGCCCCCAAGGGGGTGGGCGGACTGTATATCCGAAAGGGCCTGAAGCTGCCCCCCCTCATCCGGGGCGGGGGGCAGGAGGGCGGACTGCGCTCAGGCACCGAGGCCACCGCTCAGATGGCCGCTTTCTCCGCCGCCGTCCGGCTGGGCGCCGCCTCCTTCTCCCAGGACGCCGCCCATATGGCCCAGTTGAAGGCCTATACCGTGGAGGCGCTGGCCCGGGAGGTCCCGGAGGCGGTGGTGCTGGTCCAGGGGGAGGCCCCCCACATCCTGCCCATCTCCCTGCCCGGCTACAAGGGTGAGGTGGTGGTCCGCTTCCTCAGCGACCGGGGGGTCTATGTCTCCTCCGGCTCTGCCTGCCACAAGGGGAAGCCCAGCCGCGTCTTTGCCGCCCTCAAGCTGCCCAAGCCTCAGCTGGACGGCGCGCTGCGGGTCAGCTTCTCCTACGACACCACCCGGGAGGACGCGGACGCCCTGATTCAGGGGCTGAAAGCGGCCCGGGACAGCCTGTTCCCCTCCCTCTCGTAGAGCGAATTTACGGGGCGCGCCCCATTTTAGAGAAAAGGAGTATTACCGTGTTTGCGTACATGAGACAAAAGCCGGGCTTTTACAAGCAGGTGGCGGTACTGGCCGCTCCCATCGTCATGCAGAACCTGATCACTAGCGCCCTGGGCATGGCCGACACATTTATGGTGGGCATGCTGGGCGAGGCCCCCATGGCGGCGGTGACCCTGGCGAACATCCCCCTGTTTGTGGTCCAACTGTTTATTTTCGGCGTACAGAGCGGCTCCTCCGTCCTGGCCAGCCAGTACTGGGGCCGGCAGGAGCTGGAGTCCATCAACCGGGTGCTGGGCGTGGCGCTGTGGGTGGTGCTGTCGGTGTCCACCCTCTTCGCGGTCATCCTGGTGGTCTGGCCCATACAGTTCCTCAGCCTCTTCGGCAACGAGCCGGAGGTCATCGCGCTGGCCGCTCAATACGGAGGCATCGCGGGGGTATCCTATGTGTGCAGCGCCTTCACCATGATGTATGTCGCCGCCTACCGCAGCATGGAGCGGCCCCAGCTGGGCATGTATATCCTGACGGTCTCCATGACGCTGAACACCTTCCTCAACTGGGTGCTGATCTTCGGCAACCTGGGCGCGCCCGCCCTGGGCGTCCGGGGGGCGGCGCTGGCCACCCTCACCGCCCGCGTTGTGGAGGTGGTCATTGTGGTGGTCCACATGATGAAAAACCACTTCTTCCAGGTCCACCTCCATCTCCTCCTCCGGCCGGGCATGGATATGTTCCGCCGCTTCCTGCGCCACGGCAGTCTGGTGGTGTTTAACGAGACCACCTGGGGTCTGGGGGCCTCCGTCTTCCCCACCATCATGGGCCATATGGCGGGCAGTACCGAGATTCTGGCCGCCTACACCGTGGCCGGCAACGTGGATAAGATCTGCATGGTGGTCTCCTTCGGCCTGGGGGCCACCGCCTCGGTCATTATTGGCCGGGAGGTGGGCGCGGGCCGGCCCCAGCAGGTCCGGGAGGTGGGGGCCGTCATGTGCACCCTGTCCCTGATGTGCGGGGTGGGCGTGGGCCTGCTCCTGTTCCTCTTCGCCCAGTTTATGGCCCCCCTCTGGGTCTTCCCCCTGTTCAAGATGTCCGCCCGGTCGGCCTCCATCGCCGTCATGATGATGACCGTTCAGGCCGCGGTCCGCCCCCTGCGGGACTTCAACAGCGTGGCCATCACCGGCGTGCTCCGGGGCGGCGGCGACGTGCGTATGGCCACCATTATCGACACCTTCCCCCAGTGGTTCATCGCCATCCCCACCGCCATTGTCCTGGGGTCTGTCCTCAAGCTGGACATCCTCTGGGTCTACCTGGCTATGACCCTGGAGAACATTGTAAAATTCGCCTTTGGCGTCCGGCGCATCCGCTCCGACAGCTGGATCAGAGACCTGACGAGGACGTAAAGTGGTTACGCTCTACCTTGCCATTATGTCTAGGCGTGTAAGGACGGATCAGTTTATGCTATGCCCAACTCGGCGGCGGCTTTCTCAAAAAAGGTGGGGATATCCCGTTTACCGTTGGAAAAACGTCTGGCGCTTGTTGTACTTCCGTCTGGCTCGGCTTACGCCGTATTTCTCCGCATACTTCATTAGGGATTGCCTGTATGCCATGTCCTGTGTTATACTCTTACATCATGAAGGATGTGCCCCTTCTCGGCTTAGTTGGTGTGTGACAACTCAACTTTAACCGATTGGGTCCCATCCTTCTACTTTTTTCTTCCTTCACTGTCCAACATGTATTGTACTCCTACAAATGCTTTTTGCTATATTGTAAAATAACTGTAGACATCAGGGGGAAAACTGTGGTAAAATTATATAATAATTCAAATAGAAACGGGATATGTAATTCTGCAGAGTATGCATCAAGGATAAGCGAAGGTCTGGGTAGTTTTGCCGGTTCTGGTACTCCACATCTGGACATTTTTAGGATAGAATGGAGCATAAATATCATACTGATACTCTGGAGGTGATAATTTTGATTGCGGGAGTTCGGACATTGAAGGAACTGTGGAAAGAGGGATCGCCGTGCTTTGGCAACAAGGCGAATACGCTGTCCAAGGCTATAGAATGGGGAATCGCGGTGCTGCCCGGCTTTTGCGTTACCTTTGATCTGAACGCGGAATACAACAGTCAGCTGAAAAGCTTTTCTGTACGAATTGAGCAATACTACCAAAAACTTATGGAAGAGCAAGGGAACTGCAGGGTAATTGTGCGCAGTTCTGTGGATTTGGAGGACGGTGAAAACGCACGTTTTCCCGGAATCTTCTCCAGTATTTCTGGTGTAGCTACACTGCCGCAGTTGTATCAGGCCATTCGCAGATGCTTTGACAGCCAGAGAGACCCCGCTGTAATATACTACGCATGGGAGAATGTAGTGGGCCGCCAGTTCCGGTATTTCACAGTACTGATTCAGGAGGAGCTGCAGCCCCAGTATGCAGGGTTGGCCGCAACACGAATCCCGGTGGACGGATACGCAGAGGAGAAAGTTATGCTGGCGTCCCTGACTCGAGGAAACAACCACGAGTTGGTGAAAGGAATTGGTTCTAGCAACACGTACTCCTTTTATATGGACCGGGACAGGCTCCATGTGCGTAAAATCGCCGGTGACGTATCAATCAATCATGAGCACTCCAACGGTGTCTTTCAAGCGTTGTATCAGGTATTGACCTCATTGCGTCAAAAGGCGGGCAGGGAACTGGAAGTGGAATGGGGATACGCTGGGGGAAAGGTATATATCTTCCAAATTCGTTTTGCTCCCGAGTTGTTTCTATCAAACGATGATTGGAAAGAGCAGACAATTACCGGACTGAGAGGTGACGCCGGTCAAGGGTTTAAATATCAGGCTATGCATTTTTTCCAAGAGCAGGGACTGTTTCCGCGTAAATCGCTCCTTTTCCCGTGCGAAACCTCCGCCAAAGAGGTGGCTCAGGCAGTACTGGAGGAAGGACTGCCCGCCCCTATCACTGTCCGATTCTCTAAAAAGGGAGAAATTGGACTGCCCCGGGCTTTTCTTCCGGATGGAGAGGCCGCAGCTGAATATATATGTCATTCAAAGCAACCGGATTGGTCCGTTATTGTATATTCCAGCTTAACAGTGCGCCAATCGTTTGAGCTTTATATTGATCGAGACGCGATAATTCTGGAGTGTGTGCCGGGGATGTGGGAGAGTGGTTCCTCTCTGGCAGCGGACATGGTGATGCTCACGCGGGATCGGGTCTGTTTTTGGCTGGCCAAGGAGGCTCGAAACGCTCGGTATGAAGATGAAAAGGGGGTACGCACCGCGCTACTGCCTCCAACCTCGTTGGAGCAGATGCGGGCGGAGCTTACTCCGCGAATCTCAACCATGTACAGACTGCGAGAAATGTTCTCCAAAGATTTACCTCTTAACTTTCATTTTGTATCCGACAGAACATGTGACTATTTCCTGAACTGCAGGCGGACTCGCCGCATTTTTTGGGAGACCTGGTACGGCGGGCCGGTCCAGGTCATTGAAACAGTCGCCGATTGCAGTTCCTGGGATGGTAAATCGAGCATTCTATTTCGCCCAAAGCTGCGTCGGGGGGAAGAACTTCTCTTGTTCCAGTTCATACCGTTTTTAAAGAGATTGTCCGTCCCAATTTATGTGGAATTTGGGATACTGTCGCACCCCGCGATTATGCTGCGGGAGCTTGGAATCTCGGTAATGCCCTACTTCCTGCACCACAATTACTATGAAATACCACTGGAGGAGATTTGAATGACAACGACACAGCAGCCTAATCCGTTCCTGACAAAAATCATCTTTGAGCCACAGCTGGTGGAAAACGAGAATTTTAGTGTGGTAACGGACATTGACCCAATTGTTGACGGGCACTATCTGTTCTACAGCAAAAAATGGCTGCCTTCCATCGCGGACTGCGACACCGCGCAGGCTTCCGCATTTCTGCATAACTTATTTGCCCGTGCAGTGGATGTGCCCTACGCCTACTTTGAGCGCGGTCGCGCCAGCTTTTGTACCAGTATGAACGGCGTCCTCCATGCGCACGGTCATCTGGTGCCTGTGTTTTCCGCGAATATGGCTCAACTGTTCCCCTATGGAACCATTGAGCGCTGTTCCGATCTGGAAGAGGCCTACCGGCTGGTGGAAACCCAAGGGCAGTATCTCCTGTGGGGAAACCTTGGAGGGGATTTCTATGTAATCCAAAACGTAGAAGAGTTGCCAAAGCGAACCATCCGCAACACGATTCGAGCTCGGCAGCATTTATAAACAGGTAAAAATTTACATTGAGAGGAGTTGTAATAGTGTTTTTAAGGGGAGAGAAAGAAAAAAGCGACGCTCTTACAGATCTTCTCCATAGATATCTGGAATTCTTATACCAGAACTATCTCAAACAGAAAAAAAATAGAATTTGGATGCGGGAGGGGGATCTGGACAAGCCTCTGGGCGAGCTGTATCAGAACAGGAATCTGCGTGATGTGCTGTGCAAACAGAGCACAACCCCGCGAGAGGTTCCCAGCATCCTTGTCTTTCAAGGGGAAAAAGGTGACGGTCGCAGTTTTTTTGTCAAAAAAATGATTGAGGCCTGTTATGAGAATATTCATCATCTTGTCTGGACACAGGTAGCAGACGAAACTGTCGAGCTGCGCTTTCCTGTATATGTACGTAAAGATATGACCCAGGGGCTCACAGAATATGATCTGATTAATCTGGCATACCAATGCTTGATCCGGCAATTGGAGCTGGCAGAGACGCAGGAAAAAAGGGACGCCAGAACCCTGATTGAAAAGCTGGGTAATATGGGCAAATTGGCGGTCTTTTTTGAGGAGGAATCGTGTGCTGAGAACCCGGAGCTGATTGAGCAGTTGTATATTCCGTCAGACCAGATATACCAACCAATAGCGGTGTTTACCGAGCAGCCTCAATACAGCCCCCAAAAGTGGGGGCGAGGCTGCTATATCCGTATGGAACCGTTGACCGAAGAGCAGATGGCAGTATATCTCTCAAGCGAACTACCTCTGTTGTATGGATATAAAAGCGCTCAGGAAATGCTTCAGAAATACCGCGAGGTAGCTGCAATCCTAAATAAGCCGGAGCGGATGGAGATTTATGTCAGGGTGACGAAGAACGACTCTGAGCTGGGACCGGAGCCAATCACAATTAACCAAATCTATGATGCGTTTTTGGCCGGACAAATCGAGGAGGCGTGTAAGAGCACGCCGGGTAAAGCATTTACCGAAGATAATCTGAGAACTTGGCTGACGCAGAGGGCCAGGGGAATCATATCGCAAGGCCCGGATGAAGACAGACAATTTTTAGAATGCTTTCAAGATACCGACATGTTCAGACGGCGCTCAGACGATTTCTGCTTTGAGGGATGCAAGCATTACCTGATTGCAAAAAGTTACTTTCAGGCTGATATGAAGCCCGGCAAAGCGAAAGAAAAGCTTAAAACAATCCTCATGAACGATGACCTGATGGTCCTGAATTTCTTTGCCGAGCTGTATGTATCGAAGCACAAAAAGCCGGAATTTCTGTTCAAACAGTTGACCGAATTAGTAGATACCCCCATAATTCGAAACAAATATAACGAACCTGCGGAACTCCTGGCTGATGTGTTGATCTTTACAAATCGAGTGGAGGCTGACGCGACTGAATTGGTGAAATGGGCATGTAAAGAGATGACAAAATACACCTACGATACCTCTGTGCTTGAGACACTCTCCAGGCTGAACCGGAGAAACCCAAACGCAAGCATTACCAAATATCTGGAAGAGGAGTATATAAAAAGTACGGTGCCCAGGGTAAAACGGAGAATTTCGTACTGTTTTGGCTACATGGGGCAGGGGGCAATTCCGGAATGTCTGATTCAGGATCTGATACAGCCTGCGGGGGATAAAGAGAAGGCGCTTCATCTTCAATATCATATCATTGTTTCGCTGGTGGACAGTTGCAGGGAAAAAGACGAAATTGGCAAGTATTTTAGCGAAATGGAAGAGAAATTGGGACACCACACGGACCCTATTCTGAGAAGCGACTTTGAAGTTCTCTACTACAAATTAAACGGTGGAACTCCATACCGGGAATCCCAAAAAGAATGTGAGAATCAGCTGATTCGGTTGCTGGAAACCGGACCGTACTGGCAGCAGGCTCATGCCGCCGGTGCGCTGGGACGGCGCCGTTATGAACGGGATTCATTGGAAATCACAATTGTAACAGGAAACCTGACCACGGTATTGGGGAGAAACCTGTCTGAAATATGTAATCTCCACGACGAGGGCCGTGCAAAATTGAAGACGGTCAGCTACATTGTAGAAGCCTGCTGCCAGTTGGCAGAGAATAATAAGTGCGAGGTCGAAATGCAGCGGCAACTGTGGCAAGTATTGGAAGACCACATAAATAATTTGCCCGATACAGAAATCTCCATCGTAGCCTATAAACATTTACAGGTCGCCTGGAACCTAGTGGTAACAGGTCTGAAGCATTTGTTAGGCGGTACGGAATCCATTCGCAAGGAACTGGGGTTATGTTTTTCCTCTAAAATTAATCTTTTATCGGAATTTTTCAAGCAGCTCCCGAGAGAGTCAGGCTCAGGTTGGCAGGGCTTGAGGGATATGATCAAGCATTTGGAGGATTGGATCACCCCTGAGAACGCGAAGAAAGAGATACGAAAGCTTTTCCCGGAACAACCAAAGCGATGCCAAAGAATAGACTATTCTTTAGGTTATTTGTGGTATCAGAATATTCCGAAAGTAATCGGGTTTCTGTTCCTGTATCATGGTGACATCTACTTTATCACCTGCCGCCATTGGTTCTTTCAGGAAAATGACCGTGCAAGTACGCTTTGTGCGCCGCAGGAAGAACTGGAGCATGTCAAGATTACTCCGGCCTGTCTAGGGATGGACAGGTGCTACCATGGTGTAAAATGCTATCCGAAAAATTTAATGACTCCTGCTTCCTTTGACCAATCAGCAAAAGACGACATGGTTATTTATCGTGTTCATGATATTCACGCTATGTTTTCGCAGGTGATTTTCTCGGAAAAAAACTTGCCGGACAGTGGGCAGATTCGACCGGATGATACCTTGGATGCGTTTAGTTTTGCGGAGGCAAGTCAGACAATGGGGAGCTGGTTCCACTGCAAAGATTATGAGGAAATTGCCCACAACTTTTTTAACATGAACGCGACAGCAGAGTTTGATGCCGCAGACGCAAATTGCTTCAGTGGTGCCCCGATTATAAAAAAACCCGATACGCTTGTGGGGATGTGGAAAAGTTGCAGAACGGAAAAAAAGAAGATTTTGGGCATTACAGTCCAAGCAATTCTGGACCAGTTAGAGAATATTAATAAAAATGGGAGCGGTGATCATGAGTAAAGTAGTATCTATGACACTGAATGGCGTGGAGACAAAAATTGAAGTCAAAGAAGAAGGAAGCGGAGGCTGGGTAAATAACAGCAATGGAAATGGCGGGGGAAAAAACGATTTAACAGAGCAACTTCAAAATTTGATCAAGAATGCACAGTATATTATTGATCAGCTCAAAATCCTGACACCTGACGAGACAGAAGTGAATTTTGGCGTCAAAGTTAATGGGGAGGGCCGGCTTTTATGCTTTGCTGAAGTAGGGACAGAGGCTCAATTTAGTGTGAAGATGATTTGGAAGCAGCCCCAAAAGACTGCAAATTCTGAGGAATCAGACGATTCTTCCTCTTGAAATTGCTTGAAAACAGGAATAAATGAACCGCCCCAAATTGTGCAGGCAGGAGAAAAAAGGGGCCAGAGGTAGGGAGAAAGAAATTTTAGACGGGAGTGGCGTAGATCAAGGGGTGCCACTCCTGTCTTTATCTGGATGAGCTCATGATCGTAAAAATAGATAAACTCACTAATAAGTTCTCTGACGTGCCGGAACGTGTCGTTTTTCTGTCGGCAGATGCACGCGGTCTTGAGGATGGAGAAGTGTTTTTCCGCCGTCGTATTGTCGTAACAGTTCCCACGTCTTGACATGGAGGGCGTAATGCCGTATCTTTTAGTCAGGTCAAAATACTCTTGAGACGTATACTGACCACCCTGGTCGCTGTGGAGGCACAAGTCCGCAGCGACCATCTTTTTCTCCTTTCGCATGGCAAGGCGAATGGTATCCAGCACCAGATCCACGGTCTGGCGTGTAGCGGTTTTGCAGGCCGCAATGCTGTTGTCGTAGAGATCCCAGATCATAGACAGATATAGAACGCCCTGACCGGTTTGGATCGGGAGACATCTGTCACCCATTTGGTATTGGGTTTATCGCATGGAACGCCCGGTTCAACAGATTTTCATACTTGTGGACCTGACGCCCCATCCGCTGCCACTTCCTCAACCCGCAGATCTCCGCCAGTATCTTATATTTCTTCATTACCCGCAGCACAGTCTTGGAATTGCGGTGGATGCCCTGGCCCTCCAGCCACAGCCACGTCCGTCTGTAACCGTATGTCTGCCGGACGTGGGCTTGCTGCTCCCGAAGAAGTTCCGGTCGCTCCAGACGGCGGAGGAATAAATTTTAGCGCATTCCCATGTTCAGCTAAAAATAGTCTTGCACACCCGCTGTCACTATGACATAATGAGAACAGAGGGCGGAGTTTTTCACCCGCCTAATTGATGTGGGGGGACGGATCATGCTTCCATATTATTTTCTGATCGGCACAAGCCTTGCCGGAGCGCCGCTGTTGTCTCGGCGGCCTGGAGCCCGATGGGCGTATTTGCTGGTGATGGGCTTGGCCTGTTGGCTCATCGCGTCTCTGCGGTATGTCACTGGCTTTGACTATCGCTTTTACGAGTCGGCTTTTCAGACCATTTCCGCCTCCGGCTTAGGCGGGGCAAGCTGGTCAGAACCAGGGTACCTCCTGCTGAATCTGGCTGTTTCATCTCTGCATGGCGATTTTCGCACCTTTCTCCTTGTCTTCCACCTTCTGCTGACTGCGCTGGTCTTTGTCTGGATCGACCGCTATTCACAAGCTCCGTGGTTGAGCGTCTTTCTATTTCTTACCCTTCAGCACTTTGCCTTGAGCATGAATTTCCTGCGTCAGGCCATGGCCGCCGCTATTGTACTGTGGGTCTACCCTTTTTTGACATCCCGCCGGATTCTTCCAAGCTGTGGAGTTATACTGCTGGCTATGTGTTTTCATCGCACCGCTTTGATCATGCTCCCACTCTGTTTTTTGCTGATACAGCCCCCAACTAAACGGCACTATATCCTGGCGCTTCTTGCAGCCGGGGCCGCCTACCTGCTGATTGACCCGTTGATTGATATCGCGCTTTCTGTCCTGCCAAAATATCAGCATTACCTCACAGAAAAATACTGGCAGGGCAACAGCTTTCTATATATCCTGATGCCGTTGGGCTGTTTCATTTTTGCGCTTCCGCTGATTCGTCAAACAGACCGTGAAAAATTATCCCCGGTACTGGCAAATAGCGTGTTTTATACTCTATTGCTCCAGCTTTTTATTACCAGACACTTCATTTTGGAGCGTCTCTCCATATATGTGTCTATGTTTTCCCTCCTTGCCCTTCCCGCCGCCGTCCTTGCCCCCTGCAAACAGCTTTCCTCCAAAGTAAGGACGGGTATTCTGATCGTGGGAGCACTTGCCTACTTTTTGTTTGCTGCCCACCAGGGATTTCACGGTGTGTATCCCTATCACGGGATCTGGGATCGCGCGACTACCCCCTGACCGCAAAAAAGCGGCCAGGAGAGACATCTCCCGGCCGCTTACCTACATTCGCAGATACAGGGGCGGTTTATGTACTTATTCTCTCACTTCGCGGGAAGTTACGCTTGGCTTACCACAAAGGTAGGAATCACGGAGAAGGAATTATTCTCCGGGACCTCGGCCCCCAGCGTCCCTACGACATACATGCTGCTGTTGCCATAGGGATTCAGCGACATAACGCTGATTTTCTGCTGGTTATCAATTTGGAGCCATGTGGTCTGATTTAAGGTGGTGGGCATCTGGTTTGCCAGCGTCTCCAACTGAAAACCAATGGCAATCTGGTTGGGGGAGACGTTTGGACCAGCACTCCATGTCGTGTTTCCAAGCTTGCTCAGATCCACCGATGTATAGGCCACATCCAGGGTCACGGGGACGCTGGAGTTGTTGGTCACAGTAATGCGGGGAGAGATCACCTTGTTATCCCCCTCGATACTGCGGCCGACGTGGAACGGAACATAAGTGGGCATTGTGACCGACATGACGCTGGGCACCACGGTGCCCACCATCAGCACTTCATTGGAGGAGCCGATGGGAACATCGCCAGACTGATAGTTGCCTGCGGCATAAGCGGTGGTCGCAATCAGACTGACAACCAGGATCATTGATAGAAATACACCGGAAAACTTATACTTCATCTGGATACAACTCCTTTTCTGCCCCTGTATCCGCAAAGTATGGCTGTAATCAGCTGAGCACCGTGATCTTGATCGCGGCACCCGCCTGCCCGATGAAGGAGTGGTCCCCCTCCCGGTAGGCCTTGAAATAAGCTGTAGCCGAATACTCACCTGGTTCCAGTACCTTGTCTAACCGGACGTTCTCAATGTAAGCGCCCACGGGGATAGCCTTGGACTGGTAGACCAGCTCCTGGGTATCGTCTATGTAGATTTCTACGACAAGCAGCTTGGCGTTGTTCGCTGGATTTTCCAGCATCAGGTTCCCTTCAGACCCGCCTGATGCAAACACAGGTGTGCTGTTGATGGAAAAGGCAACCATTCCTTCATCCAACTGCTCCTGAAGCTGGGCCTGGCGCTGGGCTATGTCGACGCCAGGTAAAACGCCCATTGTGGCGTTGTCGTCCAGTGCCAGCGAGTCGTCCATTTTGCGGGTTCCCCCACCGAATATCCAGAAGGCGCCTATTCCTATGACCAATAGGAGTCCAATGGCAACGGCAGAAATAATTTGGGTTTTTCGCTTTTGAAGGGCTTCTTTTTCCATAATAAACCACCTTTATCTTTGTTCATAATATTGCGGGCAGGCCTTAACCTTTGTTCGGCCTGCGAGAGGCTGCGGGGTGGAGATGCCGCTGCGCTTTATACCTTTGTCACAAATTCCGCAAATTGTCCTGGTGGCGGCCGGATATCCCGTTACAGGAACGTTTTCATATGCGGAAAAAAACCTCGTTAAGGCCCAAAAGGGCACATAAAAATAAGCCGGGCAAATTTTTCCATTGTCTGGCTTGGTCAGTCGTGTAAAATTTGTGGTGAAGGTCTTGTGTTTCGTTTGCACCTGTGCTATGATGATTCCAGTAAGCGGGAGGTTGACGGGGCGAGCCGCCCCTGCCGCAGGTTCCATGTGACAATTTGCGGATTTTGTGATTTGGTTATACTACGAGATTAAGCCCAGACGGTTCAGCTGCCGGGCGTGCTCCGCTCCTGTGGAGATCAGATAGATCCGAGTAGTCTCGATAGAACTGTGCCCCAGCACATCCGCCAATTTTACCACATCCTGATACATCTTGTAGAATGCCTGTGCGAACAGGTGCCGCAAGTTATGGGGAAACACCTTGGACGCGGCCACTCCCGCCCGTTCGCAAATACATTTCATCTCGGCCCAGATCTGCCTGCGCGAAAGCCCCTTTCCGTTTCTGGTGAGGAAAACCTCACCGGAGACGATTTTTTGCTTTTTGGCATACTTTTTCAGCTTCCGGCACAGTTTTACAGGAATCAAGATCGTGCGTATTTTGCCCTTCAGGCTGATCTCTGCCCTCCCCGCATTCACTGCCTCCACCGTGATATATCGGACCTCTGACACCCGTATACCTGTGGCGCAGATGGTTTCCATCAAAAGAGCCAGCCGGGTCTTGCCTAAGCTGTTCGCCGTCTCCAGCAAGCGAAAATAATCCGGCCTGCTCAACTCTCTTTCTGTCCCGCGGAACAGCCTCCGCTGGATACGCAGATACTTTACGCGGCACTCATCTCTGCCCAAAAATCCGAGGAATTTATTCAGTGCCGACAGCTTGGAGTTTACGGTTCCTGGGCATAGCCCTTCCGTCTGAAGCTGCTCCTTCCATCTGGTACAGGTTTCTTTTCCCACGGGCCGCTCGCCCAACCATGCGGCAAAGCTTCGAACATCCCTCAAATATTTGTCAATCGTGCCGGATACTCGTTCCTCAGATTGCAAATAATACTGAAATTCATTGATTTGACTGCTCGTAATGGTGTTGTGGTCCATGTATGGTGACCTCCTTCGTCATAATAAAGCCCCTACTCGGCAGATCGTATAGATTTGTGTTCAACCGCCTCCGCTTCGCCTCACTTCCTTTCAAGCCGCGTTACTGCCAAGCACCCCAGACATACGGGCTGGCATGAAGCGAATATGTGACAAAATAGTGGAAATATTTTTGCGGATTATGGTTTCAATTGACAGTATAGAGGAGAACGGCCATTTTTACAATCACAAAACATACTCGCCAGCCCGGCCAACCGAAGTATAACAGCCGGTACAACATATTTTCACGAATGATGATGGAGGCCGCTTTCAGTCTTCCAGCCACGGACGGGGCGGAACCTGGGAAAACATCTGCATCATGACGCTGGTAAGCAGGCAGGCGTTCCCGAATTGACGGCTAATCTTGACAAGGCCGCAGGAGCATGCTATACTTAAGTACATACTTAAGTATAGCATGCCTGTTTTACGAGGTGCCTATGAATTTTACATATCATTTTCCTGCGGTACGGGGAATCCAAGCTGATAAGGAGTATTATATCTCCATGGTCCCGCTGAAGCTGCTATCCAGACTGTTTCCCTCAGAGGAGGAAATTATCCTGCCTGAATTTCGGGCTCAACGGCGGATCAATGAAACACGCATTCCTGAAATCAAACGCTATATTCTGCAAAACCGGGACACTTACGTGTTCTCCGCACTCTCCGCTTCGATTGACGGGAAATTCCAGTTTACGCCCTTTATGGATACGGATGTGGGGATTTTCGAAGTGGATATGGAGGCTGTCTTCCTGATTAATGATGGACAGCACCGCAAAGCGGCTATCGAGGCGGCAATGCTGGAAGATCCTTCTTTGGAGAAGGAAACGATCTCTATTGTTTTTTTCAGCGACGAGGGCTTGTCCCGCAGCCAGCAAATGTTTACAGACCTGAACAAACACGCTGTTCGGACGTCCAACTCCCTGTCTACACTCTACGATACCCGGGATGAGATCGCGGTAGCCACCAAGAATGTCATTGAGTCGGTTCCTTTCTTCCAAAAATACACAGATAAAGAACGGGATATACTGGGCAAGAATTCCTCGCATTTGTTCACCCTGAACGTAATCTATAAGGCAAACCAGAAGATTTTACATAAAGACAGCTGCTCCGATGAGGATGTGACATTTCTGCTCAAATTTTGGAATCTGGTGGCGGACAATATCGTTGAATGGCGGGAGGTATTGGAAAAATCTCTCACAAAGAAAGCCTTACGGGAAAATTATATCGTGACATTGGCAATCACCCTTAACGCGTTTGGACGAATCGGCCGCTGTTTCTATGACGATCGGGCTTTGAATATGGAAGATCACCTGGTAAGGCTCCGGAAAATCGACTGGCTGCGCTCAAACCGCAAGTGGGTTGGGCGCACTATTCGGGAGAACGGAAAGGTGTTGACCAGCGAAGAGTCCGCTGCCCTGACCTGCGCCCAGATCAAGCAGGAGATCGGCCTGCCTCTGTCCAAGGAAGAGCGGCAAAAAGAGAGACAACTAACGGAGAAGGCGTAATATGACAGATATGAATGAATTTCAAGCGTTTGAAGATATTATACAGGAAATGTCCATGGTTTACCAGCATGACCGCCGTCCATGGATGATCGGTTTTAGCGGAGGCAAGGATTCCACCCTGCTTTGCTGTTTGGTATTTGAGATGCTGAAGCGTCTTTCCCCGGCGCAGCGCTGCAAGACAGTCTACATTGTTTCATCTGATACTATGGTAGAAAACCCCATTGTGCGGGACTATATGTGCAGAATGTCGGATATGATTGGGGAACAGGGAAAAGAATTGAATGTCAAGTCGGATATCATCTACCCAAAGGTGGAGGATTCGTTTTGGTGCCGGGTTATTGGGTTGGGTTATCCTACGCCAGAGGCTCCTGGATTTCGCTGGTGTACGGATCGTCTTAAAATCCGCCCTATGAACGCCTATATATTAAATACAATAAAAAACAACAACGAAGTAATCTTGCTTTTAGGGGTTCGTAAGGCCGAGAGTACCTATCGTGCGAACAACATCCGCGAACGGGAAATCGAGGGAAAGGTGCTAGTTCCTCATAGTGATATTGATAACGCCTATGTGTACAATCCGATGACGGAGCTTCCCAACGAGGCTGTTTGGAAATACCTGCTGCGGGGTGACGCGAAATCTCCTTGGGGATCGGACAACAAGTATCTGTTTTCCCTGTATCAAGGCGAGAACTTGGGTGAGGAACAAAGCGTGTTAGGAGAGCTGGACGAGGAAAAAATTCCGGTTACCGGGAATTCCAGATTTGGATGCTGGATATGCACGATGGTCAAGGAGGATAAATCCCTAAACGCTTTCATCAACCGCGGCGAGACCTGGCTTAAGCCCTTGCGTCAGTATCGCAACTGGCTTTTGGAGCTTCGTACAGTGCCGGGCGCACGGGAATACAAGCGCCGGAACGGTGCGATGTATCGCAAGCAAAATGGCACTTTGGGGGAAGGCCCTTTTACGCTGGAAAGCAGAAAGAAGATTTTGCGCAAGCTTCTACTGCTGGAGCAGGAGACAAAGCTGCCTCTTATTACCATGGAAGAGCTGAAGCATATTGATATACTGTGGGATCAGGAGGGCGATTTGAGCCGCAGAAGCCTGGTAGACCTCTATGCCGAGGTGACAGGCTCCAAGCTCCCGTGGGATACGTATAAAGTCCCTGTCTTTCCGGAAGAAACCATTCGGGAAATCAAGCGGCTGTGCGAGGAGAATCAAATTGAGTTCGAGCTGATATCCAAGCTGATTATAGAGATCAACGCCAATAAGAATTACACAAAAAGTGCTCTGGTAACAAAAGCCTTTGACCGCATTATGAATCAAGGATGGCTACACTTTAAGAGCATCGAGAAGGGTTTGCAAAATGAGGATTGACCAAATTGCCCTGTATAATTTTGGATCATATGAGGGAGAAGCCATATTCGACACGCGGACGGATGAAGCAAGGACCATTATTCTTGTGGGCGGGAAGAACGGCGCGGGAAAAACGACTCTCTTTACCGCAATGCGCATCTGCCTTTACGGCTATATGAGTATGGGCTACAAAAGCCCAAACGCGTACTATATCCGCGCGATTGAAAAGTTTTTGAATCACAGTGCAAAGCTGCAGCGCCCTACCCAGGCATATGTCAAAATACATATCTCTCTGAGCAACGGACGAGAACCGGAGCACTATTTGCTGACACGCGCCTGGATGATAGAGGAAGCTCTGTCAGAGACTTTCAGCGTAGAAAAAAACGGCGTTGGGATGACCGCTGATGAGACGGCTGATTTTGAAAAATATTTGTTCTCTCTCATTCCTCCGGAGCTTTTTGACCTCTACTTTTTTGATGGTGAGAAAATTGCAGATTTTTTCCTGGATGAGGGTGGCAGTGCTCGAATCAAAAACGCATTTTTAACACTATGCGGCTATGATGTTTTTGATATCATGCTTAAAAACTTCAAGCGGCTCTATTCAGGCAGCAATAAGGCCACACCGGACTTTGACAACTATCTTGAGGCAAAGGAAGCCTCCGAACAAGCTCACGCGAAGTTACAGGAACTGTCCGCCCAGCTTCAGGAATGCGACATAGAGCAAGTCGTCTGTGCGGCGGACATCAGCGCACTGGAAAAAAATTATCGTCAAAAGGGTGGAGTCACGCAAGAGGAGTGGACCCAAAAGCTGCTGCTCCAAAAAGAAGAAGAAAAAAAGCGGGACAATTGGAATGCGCTTCTTAAAAAATGGGCAAATGAGCTGATTCCTTTTTTAATGATTCAAGATCAAGTCCTGTCTGTGAAGAAACAAATCGAAGAGGAGACCAGCAATCAGAAATACCGGAACTTTTGCGAAGTTCTGGATACGCCGGAAATCAGCAAACTCCTAAAGCAGCAGCTGCCTGCGCTGCGTGAAATTGTGCAAAAACAGCTCAAGGGCGGAGAACCGCCGTTGCTGAATCTCTCCTTCGAACAGAGCGCGGTTGTTCTTGGGCAGATTAACCAAATTTTGAATTTTGATGTTGGAAAAGTGGCCAAGTGCAAACAGGCCATTAAAGGCTCCCTGGCCTCGAGTGCTGCTGTGCGGCAGGAATTGGAAAACAGCAGTCTTTCCGCCGTACAGGAGTACATGACGAAGCAGGTAAGACTCTATGAGCGAAAAACTCAGCTGTTGGAGCAAAAAGCGAACCTGGAAAGACTGATTCCCAAGCAGGATAAGGTGGTCAAGCAAGCGGATGAGATACTGTCCCAAAAAAAAGCAGTTCTGGAAGAAGAATTAAAAAAGGCCTCTATTCACGATATCTCTGCCCGCGCAGTTATTATGCTGGATCAATTACAGCATAGTCTTTATCGCCATCAGGTGGAAAGAGTAGAATCCATTTTCCGGCAGGAAATTAACATATTGATGCGTAAAAAGCGATTTATTGATGATATCCGCATTGACGAACAATTTAATATCCATATCTACCGGATAGAGGACCTCAGCACCGCAACCTTGGCGGATGCGCTTTCAGCTAATTCTCCCGACCAAATGCGCGCACTTTTGGGGGATGCGGCTATGGAGCAGCTGCAAAAGGTCACCAATACGAACGACCTGGACGGTATGGCGTTTTACTGCCGTTGCTGTAAGCAGGATACGCTGACTTTGCCAATCGAAATTGACAAAGCGTCTTTATCAAATGGTGAGAAACAAATTTTCATCATGGCGCTCTACTATTCGCTGGTGCAGTTATGCGGGCACGAAATTCCGTTTATTATTGATACGCCCTTTGCGCGGATTGATACAGAGCACCGGCGCAATATTTCTCAGCATTTTTTCAGGGAGCTGCGGGGGCAAGTGTTTATCTTGTCTACAAATGAAGAGATTGACTCCGACCATCTGCAAATTTTGAAAGACCGGATAGCATCGGTCTACCTTTTGGAAAATGTGCAAAATAAACATACGGAGGTCGTAAAGAACTCCTACTTCGAGGTGCCCAATGGTTTTTAAAATCAAAACATCGGAAAAAACAGAGGATATCTTTATCAAAATAGGAGCAAGCATCAACTACGCCCCTTTTGTTCTTGCGAAACTGGCAATTTCCATGTCTCTGAAAAGTGAGAAGCCCTTGGAGCCCGCAGATTATAAAACGGATGCCAAGGGCTTGGAGATGAATCGTCAGACCATCACCGGCGAGTGGGATACTCTGTACAAATGTCTTATTGAATTGTCTGAGGGACATCCGATTGATGATGATGAATATTTCCAAAAATACCTGAAGGCACATTTGGACCGCGGAGCAAAACTGCTCTATAGCGAATTTCAGTATAATGGTGATTTCCTTCTTGCATTACTCAGCAACAAAAAGGGCTTGTAAATGAATAGGCTAAAGTCTGTTTTAAAACTTAGATATTGTGTGTAAAGTGCTAAGATGGTAAAATAAAGCACATGAAAAGGCATAAAATAATCAAAAGCATTTTGAACATACTGACAGGGTCAATTGATGGACGGCCAATCGCCGGATAATATGGTGCTAGAAGATCATAGATGAAATCAAAGCAAACTGTCCGATCAATCTTCCATAGCAGATGGTTTTCCGGGATCAATGATTCCATATCTACAAAAATCATTGCTGTTTGTCTGCTTTGACGCCCCATCATTCTACATCCCTCCCTATGGTCATTTTACCACAGATAGAGAGCATACTCTACTTTGTCAACAGGTCCAAATTTTGACACTACCATATATTTCGACGAATTAGAAACCTCTGGAATCGATTTTCAAGCATTATCAACACGGAGGGTAAAGGGATGAATTATCTGCATTATTTAACTGAAATTAGGATTTTATTGATAAAGCAGTTGGTACGTTGAGCTTTGAAAATTCGGAAGGAGTTAATCCAATGATTCTTTTAAATAACTTTGAAAAATATCGTTGGTCAGGGATTCCCACCATTGTGGCTACATCTAAAATAGTATATTTTGGATCTAATAATAGGATTTTTGCCTGTTCAATCTTGCTTTTATTGATGAAATCTGTCAGACGCTCTCCTGTTTCATCATAAAAAATTTTTCCTAAATAGTTTGGCGACACATATAATTCCTTTGCGATTATTCCTATTTTCAGAGGCTTATCAAGGTTGTTATGGATATATATGCAGGCTTTCTGCACATAAATATTTTTTTGTTCTTTTTCCAAATTGGATAAATGCAAGGTCTCTTCTGTTAAGCGATCAAAAATACCGATTATATCCAAACTTTCCGATAAAATCCCAAGGAATATTGGAGATTCGCTGTGCATTGACAGAACTCCGGCAAACCCATAGACGATTCCCCAAAACTCCTGAATGGAGCAGCCATCTAACTGCTGAATTACTTCTTTGATATAAGCCGCAGCATCTTTATAGTAGTGCATTTCACATAAGCCGCTGTACTTTTTGATCATGCCTCGTGTTTGAAGCTTGGAATTATTTTCATACTTTTTCCAGGTTATTTTCCCTTGTCTCTGGCTTAACGTTGCTAATAACGATTCAAAAACAGTGTGCTCTATGTTTTCATGCAAAAAATAATCGGATGAGACGCCTATCGAAACATGGGAATTGAGGTATCTGGAGAGCATTTTTGTTAACTGCTCCATTAAGCTATCCAAATGCCATGCGATATCTGAAAGAAAAAACCAAATACGGTATTCTTCTTTCAAATAATATGTAGAAATCTTTTGCTCATAAAAATAGTTGTATACTATTTCCGCAAACAAATCTACACTTGTATCTGTCAGCTGAAAAACAACCAAATATAAAGGCATCTTCCTGCGTTTACAGGCCAGCATCTGTTCAGTCATTTTAATCTTATGCCAATTGTTAAGAACTTCTCCCATATTCAAATACGTAGAGCTATTTGGCATACAGTTCTTTTTCTCAAGAAAAAAAGTCTCTTTTAAATGAAGCAATAGGTTTGCAAATTTTTCAACCTCCAGATCACCTTTAATAAAATAGCCGTCTACTCCTATTTCGATTGCCTGCTGCGCAATAGGGAAATCACTATATGCCGATACGATAATGAAATGAATACGATGATGATTCTTTTTCAGCTGCTGCATTAATTCAAGTCCAGTTTGTCCTGGCAAGCGTATATCTGTTACGACCAGATCAGGAAGCTTTTCGTTATATTTCTCCAATGCTGTCTCGGCACTGTCCGCCTCCGCAACAATTTGATATCCCAAGGTTTCCCAGGGAATACATGTTTTAAGGCCGATCCGAATTAAAAATTCATCTTCCACTAACATTACTGGTATCATGGATGATATTCCTTTCCTCTTGCAGTATGGGCTGAGATACAATGACTCTGGTACCACGTTCTGGAATTGCCTGAATCGTAATCCCGTACCGGCTGCCGTATCTTAGTTGAATCCGCCGCTCTATATTATGAAGCCCGATTCCTGCCAGTAGAGAATTGTTGTGTTTAGCCCTGTGATTTTTGTCCTTGCTGAACTGAATTCCGCTCCCAATATCTTCAACAATCATAATCAGTTTTTTCTCATGAACGGTACAGCGAATATCAATGGTTGCGTCCGGTGGTTTGTTTGTAAAAGCATGTATCAGACAATTCTCTACTAAGGGTTGCAAAACCATTTTCAGTGTTAAAAGTCTACCTGCGTTCTCGTCTATAGCATAATTTAGCGAGACGTTGTAATTACTGCGAAATATCATAATTTTTAAATATTCTTGGGTAAATATTATTTCCTGCTCAACAGGGATGACCTCTCTTCCTTCTGACAGTGCGATACGGAGAACACGGCTTAAAGAAGAAATCATGCTTGCAGTTGTTTTATCATTGTTAATTTGGGCAACCCATCTGGTCGCATCTAATGTATTGTAAATAAAGTGGGGATTAATTTGGTTTTCAAGAACACGAAATTCCATCTTCTGTTTTTCTTTTTCCTTTTCAGCAATACTACTCAGCAGTTCCTGAATCTGATTCGACATGTAATTAAATGTAGAGACTAATTGGTTGATTTCCCAATATTGCCCCTTTTCGTTAAGTAAATAAAAGTTTTGTTTTCCAATATCCTCCATTCCTTTCATCACTTTTTTTAAAGGTTTATATAAATTCTGTGTCAACGTAATGCTGATGAAAATATCTACTATCAAAACGAGCAGGAGAAGTAAAATCAATCCATTTTGAATTTTATATACCATAGCGTCATAGGCCGCATGCTTTACGAATCCTCGCAATTCCCATCCTGATGGCAGATTAGTCCGCTGCAACATGACAAAATTGGAATCCAACTGCGAAAAGGTTCCAACCTTGGTTCCCCATGATTCTGTTAGCTCATCAAATTCCTTATCCACTCCTCTTTTGTATAATATGCGTCCCACTTCGGGTGTATAAAGCAAAAAATTGAGGTGATATAGCTCTGACAGCTGCTCAATCCAGCGGTTTCTGTTTAATTGAGATGTTACAACTACAATCCGGCTCTCTTCAGCACGATTCTGATAATATTTATTGCGAAATTTAGTTGCGCAATAATAATACCCCTCTCCCTCGGAATGCTCAAAAAAGCCCGGATCAGCGCCAAAAGCCCACTGAATCTCATCGTTTAGTAATTGAGTATACCAAGTCTCTTGGAATATATTTTCGGTAAGCTTGTTATTATCCAGTGAATATCTGCCAGTTTGCATTATTTGCTCCCCTGAGACCAGCGTAATACTCTCCACACAAAAATTCAAGTCCATAGCCTTGTATAAAATGTAATCAATCATCCGTTTTCCGTCTACCTTTTTTTGCAGATTGCCACTGTAATAATTTTCTACCGCTTCTCCTAACTGGAAATCCTCCGCCAGGTTTCCGGTTACGTTGTATATTGATTCAATCTCTTGGGTCAATACAATATCAATTTGATTTAAGTGGCTGTCCAATTCTTGGGCAGCCACTTCTTCATTAGTTTTGTAAATGGTAAAAAAGAACAAAAGGCTGATCGATATCGCAACTGCTATCACGATTCCAATTACCGATATATTAAACATTAAAAGAAAAGATTTTTTTCTTGAATTGATTAAATTCATGCCTAAATCCCTTCAAACGTACTGAGCCGAAAATACGGAACAGCTAAACTGTTTCAAATATGCTTCCATTTTTTCATCTATTATAACAAATTATTTTCTTTTTCGCAATACAATTGCACTTCTTTTGGAAACGGAAAATTTTTGAAAACAGCATTTAGGGCGTTTTATGTTTGATTTTTACACAAATAATTGATTCATGAATGCAGGAAATACGTTACCTTGAATTTTACACATTCAGTACTCTATTTTATGTTTAATATACTGGGCAATTTCGCTATAATTGCGATGAACCAACTTTAGAGCGCTGAAAACAGGCTGGAGGTGAAAAATATCTGGAGCGTTTGGTCAGTTCGTATAAGGATATGTTAGGAGGAAAAGTAATGAAGAAAATTCTTTTGTCCGCTGTGTTGATTGTATCGCTTATATGTTCATTGTCCTCGTGTGGCAAAAGTGCAGAGACTGATTCGTCAAAAAAGGCGCCTACGGCTTCCAGCCCAGTCGAACTTCGCTTCATGGATGTCAGTCCGAATCCTGAGCGTGAGGCAACATTTCAAGAGCTGATTGCGGCGTTTAATGCAGAAAATAATGACGTAAAGGTCACATATGAGTCGGTTCCATGGGATGAGGCCCACAATAAATTGATTACTCAAGGCAGTGCAAAGGCTATGCCTGATATTTTTGTTATGCCGCAGCAGTGGAACGCGGAATTTACCAGCGCAGGGTGGGTTACGCCTCTGGACGATTATATAGCGAATTGGAAAGGTGCCAGCGATTTGCTTCCCTATGTCCGAAATGTGTTGATGGATTATGATCAAAAGTATGTCTATGGGTATACATTCGGCATTCCAGACGGGCTTACCACATACGGGATGTATGTCAGGACAGATTGGTTGAATGAGGCAGGTATGAGCATAGACAGCTTGTCAACCTGGGACGGTATTTTTGAAGCGGCTCAGAATCTGACCGACCTTGAAAAAAATCAATATGGATTTGCATTCCGGGGGGCCCGTCTGGGGGCTGACCAGATGGGAATGTATATGCTGGCGGAGTTGGGCGGACGCCTATACGAGGACGATGGAACCTGTCGAATTAACTCGCCAGAAGGAATTGAAGCGTTTAAACGCTATTGTTCTCTGTATCTGGACGGATATGCTCCTGCCGATTCTATAAACTGGGGTTATACAGAGATGGTTCAGGGCTTTAATTCAGGGCTGACTGGTATTCTGAACCAGTCCACCGAGGTGATTGCTGTCTGTGAAGAGACGCTGGACGACGGTACCTGGACTGTTGTGCCGTTTCCCAGAGCGTCTGACGGCTGCATCTACAGCAAAGCCGACAGCTATTGTTTGGCCATCGGCGGAAGTAGTCAGCATCCGGATAAGGCCTGGCAGTTTATTGAGTTCCTGCTGAGACCGGAAAACAATATGACTTATTGTGAGACAAATCTGTATATTCCAGTAATGCAAAGTGCGGGAAATTCCCCCAGGTTCAGTGAAGGTCCTATGGCCGCATTTGTTAAGACTATGAATGATGAAAACTTCATCAGGAATCCTTTCTATGGATATTTCCCTGAGCAGGCAGAATTTATGGAGTCAATCTATGACGTGGAAATGCAGAAATATTTGCTTGGCCAGCAGTCTGCAGAGGACTCTATTGCAAATATTTCCAACTATTTGACAGAGATGCAGACAAAATTTATGGAGTCCAGCCCCAATACTCCTTTGCCATACGCAGTTCGGGCGGATGGCAGCGAGGTAAAATAAGGACAAAAAACCGAGGGCGGCGCTTCGGCGCCGCTCTGTCGCTTGAGGCTGCCGCGATAAAATGAGGAAAATATGAAAAAGAAGAAATTTTGGGAGCCATATCGATTTATGCTTCCGAGTTATATCGTTTTAGCCCTTTTTATGGGGTATCCTTTGATAAACTGCGTTCGGTTGGCTTTTTCGAATTATAAGCTGACGCAGTTGGATCACATATCTTTTGCCGGACTCAGTAATTTCAGAAGAATATTTACGGATCCTGAGATCAAGATGATTGCGGCAAATACGGTGAAATTTGTTGTTATTACCCTGACCTTGCAGTTATTGCTGGGATTTATACTGGCTATGGCCTTAAGGCGTCCTTTTCGGGGACGTGGATTCTATCAGGGGATCGTGTTTCTTCCCTGGGCGTTTTCCGGATTTGTGGTAGGACTGATATTTCAATGGATGTTCAACGCAGAATTTGGTCCTATTGTTGACGTGTTGATGAGAACGGGAATCCTAAATCATAAGATGTCATTTTTAGGAAACCCACAACTGTCAATATATACCGTAATCCTAGCCCTTACATGGCAGGGAATACCTTTTTTGGGAATTATGATTTTGGCGGCACTGCAATCAGTATCAGAGGAATTGATCGAAGCCGCCAAGTTGGACGGAGCTACTGCAGTTCAGAGATTCTATCATATTATTATACCGTCCATCAAGCCAACGCTGGTTGTAACTACGATGCTTAGAACTATTTGGATTTTTAACAGTTCGGATCTAATTTACATTATGACAAAGGGGGGACCGGTTAATTCTTCCCACACACTTTCTTCATACATGTTTGTGAAAGCTTATAACACGCTGGACTTTGGCTTTGCAAGCGCACTGGGAACTCTCTTTATGTTTGGGTTATCTATTTACGCATTTGTCTATATCAAGGTTTCAAGATTCAACGAGGAGAATGGGTAATATGACAGTGAGCAAAACAGGTAAGAAAAACATATATCGGGCCGGAAGATTTCTTATTTTAGCGTTTTTTCTGTTGTTGGTTCTGATCCCGCTTTATTGGATGCTGATTACGTCGCTTAAAACGCCCCAGGCGATTAATACGCTTCAAATCCAATACATACCCAAAGAACCTACACTGAAAAACTACATTTCCGTGCTTACCACAACGGACTTTTTGTTATATGTCAAAAATAGTTTGTTTGTGTCAGCGGTTACTGCATTCCTTGTATTATTTGTCGCAATATTTGGGGGCTACGGGCTGGCAAGGTACCGTTTTGCGGGGAAATCTGGAACAATCTTATGTTTTTTAATTACACAAATGATTCCATTTACTTTAGTGGCGATTCCCCTGTATATTATTTTTAACAGAATTGGGTTGGGGGATAATTTATTCGGCCTTTCCATTTTATATGTGGCGTTAAACGTTCCATTTTGCGTAATTACAATGCAGGGATTTTGTGCTAATATTCCAGCTGCCATTGAGGAAGCGGCGGTTATTGACGGATGTACAAAGATACAGCTACTGAAACGGATTGTATTACCAATTATGATTCCTGGAATCATCGCTGTATTTATTTTTGCATTCATCGGAGCGTGGAATGATCTGCTGGGTGCCGTTATGTTTATCAGTTCCAACACAAAAAAGACAATTCCAGTTGGGCTAAGCACTTATGTTGGCCAGTTTGCAGTAAATTGGGGCGAAATGTGCGCCGGTTGCATGCTAGCCCTGATTCCCTCAGCGGTTTTATTTGCATTCGCCCAGAAGTATATCGTAGATGGAATGACTGCCGGAGCAGTTAAGGAGTAAGAAAATGAGGACAGATTTATTGAGTATCGCAAAAAAACACAACATGGAAACAGTAGCCTTTTCTCCGGAAAATGCGGAGGGAAAACGTGCCGGTGGGTCACGGGGTGCGGATCACGAGAAAATATGCCCATGTATTGGGATATCACCCGGAGAAACTGCTGTATTGATTGACACAAACGGTCCTGGTATTATAAGAAGTATGTGGTTTACCGGAGATATATGTCAAAGCCTTATTTTGCGGATTTTTTGGGATGATCTTTCATATCCATCTGTAGAAGCGCCAATCGGGTCTTTTTTTGGCTATGGATTTCCAGGTATAACGGAGGATCGTAGCCAAACGTTTCCAGTTCTTAATTCGGCAATGATTCTTGTAGCGCCATGCCGGGGAATGAACTGTTACTGGCCAATGCCATTTCACAGGCATTGCAGATTGACAATTACCAACCGTCACCCAAATCGTGTGTGTACCATGTACTACATGATAACAATGGACAAAGGAGAGATTGATGAAGAGTCCATGTACTTTCATGCATCTTACAGGCAGGAACTGCCAGTAAAAGCAAACAGAGCGTACACAATTATAGACGGAGTATGCGGTACCGGGCATTTTGCCGGAGTATCTCTGGCTGTTGGGACAAATGCACCCAACGGCTGCTGGGTTGAGGGGGAGGCCAAGATGTACATTGACGGCGACCGCTATCCAACCATCAATTATACCGGCACAGAGGACTATTTCTGCGGGGCCTATGCATTTGGATATGATCGGGGTGCAAGGCTCGAATATAAGCCTTATTCTGGATTGTATGCTGGCATGTATGCAGTTTTAGGAAGTGAACGGCAGCATTACTGTTATCAGCCGCGTTTTATGTTGTACAGGCAGCATATTCCTGATCCCATATGTTTTAAAGAAAATTTTTGTATGACACTTCAGAATATAGGGACAACACCCTATGGCAGCCGTAGTCGGAGAGACGATTTTTCGTCATGCGCCTATTGGTATCAGACCACTGCCTCTGGCCTTCAGGCTGTACTGCCCCCAGATGAAGATATTTTTATTTAGGGCTTACTAGGAAATTGAACAAGTCTCGCTTTTCGAACAATTTTATCGAAAAGCGGGACTTGTCATATCCGGAAAGCCTTGCAATGCAGGGCTTTCCACTTGAACCGCCCCAGTAAAAACGGACAATAGACAAAAGCCCCCTGATGTAGGAAAATAGAACTACATCAGAGGGTGTACTATATGTCAAGGAGATACACGCAAGTACAGGAGCTATTACCAGAAATAAAGGCAATGTTGTCAGAAGGAAGAAGCCAACGGGAAATAGCGGAGCTTAAGCTGCGCCCGAAAGGAAGGCCACGGAAAAGAGCGGAACTAGTGGATATCGTGGCAGAGCAGGCGTATGAAATCAAACGACTGAAAATGGAGAATGAATTGTTGCGGGATTTTCTGCGGTTCACAGAAAGGAAGTGCGGGCAAAGGTAAAGTACATGGTAATATACCGGCACAAGGAGCGGTATCCCATATCGGTCATGTGTCAATTCTTTGGAGTGTCCAGGAGCGGATATTACGGTTTCTGCAAGCGAATTGGCAATCCGGAACCGGATGCGGAGCTGGCAGAGCTTCTTCAATCACAGCAAGAGAGGTGCAGGCAAACCTATGGTTACCGAAGGATGTGGCTGTGGTTAGAGAAGCAGGGGATCCACCTCAACCCCAAAACAGTGCTGTGAGTGATGAAGAAGTATAACACCCTGGCTGAAATCCGCAGGCCAAGGAAGTGGGTACAGATGGGGCAGCAGATGCACAAGTATGAGAATCTCCTCAACAGAGACTTTCACGCAGATGCTCCCAACCAAAAATGGGTAACGGATATTTCTTATATCCATACCAGCGAAGGGAGCCTCTACCTGCCCATGATCCGAGATCTCTATGACAACAGCATTGTGGCCTACAAAACCGCTGTTCAGCAGACGGTAAGCCTGGTTCTGGACACGATACGGCTTGCCATGAAAGCGGAGAAAAAGGAGGGACGCTGCGGAGTTGCAGCTCCACAGCGTCCAGGGGTTCCAGTACACTTCACAGGGGTACTTCAACCTGACACAAGAATACGGTATTACTCCGTCCATGTCAAGATGTGGAAACTGCTATGATAACGCTATGGCTGAAAATTTCTTCTCTATCCTCAAAACTGAGTGCATTTACCGGCATAAAATCGGGACTTTTCAGCAAGCCAAAGAACTGATTGACGATTTTATTTATTTCTATAACCACGAGCGCATCCAGTTGAAAACGGGAGAGTCGCCGCTTGCGCAACGCCTCTCCGCATAATTCTAAATATTTCCTACCAGAGGCCTTTTTGTCCTGTCCGCACATTCTGGGGCGGTTCACGTCACACTGAGTATTTTAACATTCTTTTGAGGTTCAGGGCCGTGGCAGAAAGGAGGCAGTGGTCCTCCGCTGCCTCTAAGCCTCGCCGCAAGAGACATGTCAGGTTGTGACCCCATTTCTGCGCGGCAAACGTGCCCTCGCACCAGATCTGCCGCTGCTTCAGCCCCGCCCGGTACTCCGATTCCCACCGCCTGGAGAAATGTTTTTGAACAACCGTCTTGAAATAACTGTCCTGGAGCTTTCTGGCGCCAGCCTTGTCCGTTTCATTCAAACACTTCTGCCGCAAAGGACAACTGCCGCAGTCTTTCTTTTCCGCCCAGTATTCCCAGAACAGCCCGCTGTCGCTGTGATACAGCCGCTTGCGCCGCAGTTCTTTTCCGTTGGGGCACAAGTATACGTCTCGCTGTTCATTATAAGCAAATGCATCCCGTTTCAATTCAGCTTTCGTCATGTATATCAATGACTGCCGCCCCCAGGAGAAAAAGTGCTTCACCAAAAAATATGGGACGCATCAATGTATGCTGGCGGTCCGGGAGAATTTGCTGAAGCTCTACGGCTCCGCCGCTGACGAGACGATCATCGAGCAGGTGCTCCGGCATGGGACGGCGAGTATCAGTGAACGCTACCTGTCCGCGATTCAAGCGACTGCCAAGGACTATGTGGCAGGTATTTCCCGCCGTCTGCGGGAGCATGAGTATGACCCGGAACTGATGAAGCTGTATGTAGTGGGCGGCGGTGGCTGTCTGATTAAGAATTTCGGAGCGTTTGACGCTGACCGGGTGGTTGTCAACGAGGACATCTGCGCCACCGCCAAAGGGTATGAATATCTGGCTCGCCTCCGCGCCAAGAAGGGCGGCATGGTATGAACAGGCAGATCGTCAGCACCAACATCCGCTTCAATTTGGAAAAGAAAGTGGATCGTGCCGCATGGGAGTATTTGCAGCAACGCGACAAGCGGCAGTGTCACTCTTACAGCAAGGCGGTGATTGCCGCCGTCAACGACTATTTTGAGCGCCGGGGGCGGTTGGATGCCGACCCGTATCTGGAAACCCGCAAGAAGGAGGACGCTTTCCTTCTGCGGGTGCTGGAAACCATCCGGGCCGGGTTCAATCATGCCGCACCTGTCAATCCAGACTTCATGTTCCTCGCAACGAACAGGAAGGCAATCATAATCGCCAGGCCGATGGGCAGGGCGATTATGCCGGGCAGAGCCATCCGGACCAGCACGCCGGCAATCAGGTAGGTGACGCCGGAGACCACCGCGCAGGAGATGGCGTAGGGCAGCTGGGTGGACACATGGTTCACGTGGTCGCACTGGGCGCCGGCGGAGGCCATGATGGTGGTGTCGGAGATAGGGGAGCAGTGGTCGCCGCAGACGGCGCCGGCCATACAGGCGGAGATGCAGATGATGGCCATGGGGTTGTCCATCTCAAACACGCTCTGAACAATGGGGATCAGGATGCCGAAGGTGCCCCAGCTGGTGCCGGTGGCGAAGGCCAGGAAGCAGCCCACCACGAACACGATCACAGGCAGGAACATCTGCAAACCGGAGGCGGAGCGCACAAAATCCCGGACAAAGAATTTCGCGCCCAGGGAGTCGGTCATGCCCTTGAGGGACCAGGCGAAGGTGAGGATCAGGATGGCGGGGACCATGGCCTTGAATCCCTCGGGGATACAGCCCATCATCTCCTTGAAGGACATGGACTTGCGGATAAAATAGTAGTCAAAGGCGAAGAGCAGGCCGAAAGCGGAGCCCAGCATCAGGCCCACAGAGGCGTCGGAGTTGGAGAAGGCGGTGACAAAATCAGCCCCGGAGAAGAAGCCGCCGGAGTAGATCATACCGATGACGCAGGCCACGACCAGCACCAGAATGGGCAGTACCAGGTCCAGTACAGAGCCCTTGGACTCGTCCACGTCGTCGTCCAGCATGGCGTAGGGGTTCGCGCCGGAGAACAGGTCGCCCTTCTCAACGGCGTTCCTCTCATACCGGGCCATGGAGCCGAACTCCACCTTCATCAGCACCATGCCGATCATCATGGCGATGGTGAACAAGGCGTAGAAGTTATAGGGGATGGCGCGGATGAACAGGTTGAGGCCCTGGCCGTCCTCGGCGAAGCCGGCCACGGCGGCGGCCCAGGAGGAGATGGGGGCGATGATGCAGATGGGGGCGGCGGTGGCGTCGATGAGGTAGGCCAGCTTGGCCCGGGAGACATTCTGTTTGTCGGTGATGGGCCGCATGACGGAGCCCACGGTGAGGCAGTTAAAATAGTCGTCAATGAAGATCAGACAGCCCAGCAGGATGGTGGCCAGCTGAGCCCCGGCCCGGGATTTGATGTTCTTCTTGGCCCAGCGGCCGAAGGCGGCGGAGCCGCCCGCCTTGTTCATCAGGCACACCATGGTGCCCAGAATGACCAGGAAGACCAGGATTCCCACGTTGTAGCCGTCGGACAGAGAGGCCACGATACCGTCGCTGAAGGCGTGGAGTACGGTGCCCTCAAAGGAGAAGTTGGAGTAGAGCAGTCCGCCCACCAGAATACCGATGAACAGGGAGGAATAAACCTCCTTGGTAATCAGGGCCAGGGCGATGGCGATCACCGGGGGCAGCAGGGACATGGGGGTGTTGTAAAAATTACTGGGGGACACAATATATCCCACATACTCGCTGTCGCCGCAGGTCTCGCAGGGGACGGCCTCGCCCTCGTCGGACAGAACCACACCCATAGTGGCGCAGTCGGGGCACTCGATGTACTTGGTGCCGCTGAGCTCGGTGGGGTCCTCCACGCTGGCAAAGGCGGTGCCGATCATGGCCAGCAGCAGCATCGCCAGAAGGACGATCCGCAGGCCTGAGTTTCTTCTTGTTCTCATATTTTTCCCTCCTGTGTAATTTGGGGCCGCGCGGACCCCCCGTTCGCGCAAATAAAAAACCATGGTACGCAAAGCGCGCCCCATGGCAAAACCGGAAGCCCCCAATCGGAACCGGGGACCTCTGGATAGCGCTCCACTCTCGTGACAGTCCGTGGGATCTTCTCCCACGGCCCAGGACCGGCGGCCCAGGCAGGCCGTCCTTCCTTCGGCGGCGCACCCTCTCCCCCGGGACGGCTGCCTGGCCTTGTCCCGCAGTACGCATGAGCGCCGCGCCTCTATCCACTATGAAATTGCAACTATCCTATCACGGGCGTTAAGAATTGTCAAGGCCAAATCCGTCAAATTCCCGGGTAATTGAATGAACAGATAAATTGTGCGCAGACCAAAAGCCTCCATCTTAGAGGGAGGTGCAGCTTGTCGAAAAAGTCTGCCTTTTGGCAGACATTTTCATGTAAAGATGATAAAATGGGGAGTAAGGGGTGAGGGAAATGTTGGAGCGAGGGAAAAATGAGCGAGGGGTCATAGAAATAGTGGACACAGAAAGCCTGGTGCCGCCCGAACATCTATTGCGGCAGGTGGATGCAGCGGTAGATTTCGAGAAATTGTACAAAATCGTGGAGGCGTCGTACAGCAAAGAAGAGGGCCGGCGGAGCATCGACCCAGTGGTGCTGTTCAAAATCGTATTGCTGCAGCATTTGGATGGGAATACCTCTTTGCGGGGAACGCTGCGCAGAGCGCAGACAGATGTAGCATACCGGTGGTTTCTGCGATACACGCTGAGTGAGGAGCTGCCCCATTTTTCCACGGTGAGCTACAACTTCCGGCACCGGTACACTCCGGAAACGATAGAGTTGGTGTTTCAGTGGATATTGGAGGAGGCGGGCAGTGCGGGAGCACTGACCCCGGCGGCGGTATTTATAGATGGGACACACATCAAAGCCAGCGCAAATCTGAAGAAGAAAATGAAGCAGGAGGTACCAGCAGCGGCAAAACGATACCAGGAAGAACTGCTGGCGGAAGTGAACGCGGACCGGGAGGCTCATGGAAAAAAGCCACTGGATGATGAAGAAGAACCACCCAAAGCTGGAGGGAAGAAACAGGACAACACCTCAAAAAAGAAGCAGAGCCGGAGGAAGAAAGAGGCGAAAAAGCAGAAAACAATAACGGTATCCACCACAGACCCGGAGAGTGGAATGTTCCACAAAGGGGAGCACGAGCGGTGCTTTGCTTATGAGGCCCATACCGCCTGTGACAAGAGCGGTTACGTATTGGAAACAGTGGTCACCCCCGGAAATGTCCATGACAGCGTGGCGTTTGACGATGTTTACGACAAATTGATTCAATCGTTTCCAGAGGTGGAAACAGTGGTGGCAGATGCCGCCTACAAGACCCCGCATATTTGCAAAAAGGTATTTCGAGATGGCCGGGTATTGTCTACAGCCTACAAGCGGCCCACGACGATGAAGGGTGGACATCCCTGGTGGTCTTACGTCTACGATGAATATTATGACTGCGTGATCTGCCCAGAATACCACATCCTGTCCTACCGCACCACCAACCGGGATGGATACCGTGAATACCGCAGCGATCCGAAAATTTGTGCCCAGTGCCCCACCCGGCATTTATGTACAAAATCCAAAAGCTTCGTAAAGACTGTCCTGCGGCACATCTGGAAGGGCTATGAAGAACTGGCCGATGATGCCAGGTACACCCCGGAGTACAAGCAGCTCTATGCAAGGCGCAAAGAGACCATTGAGCGAGTTTTTGCCGATGCAAAAGAAAAACACGCCATGCGCTATACCGTTTACCGTGGTCTGGCCCAGGTTTCCAACTGGGTGAGGCTTAAATTTGCTGCCATGAACCTCAAAAAGTTGGCAAGATGGAAAGCCAGAAAGCGCTTTGCTCCGCCTTCCTCCACACCCTCCTCCTACATTTTATTCCTCATTAACGTTGTGGCCTGTCTGGCTTCATTACCAGACAAGCCATTTTTCGACAAGCTGAGGCAGGGGTAGAACCCCTGCCCTACGGTCCTACAATATGTTTTCACTTTCCCGACCTACAATATAATCAATCGTTGTTTGATAATAATCTGCCAGTACGATCAGAAAATGTACCGGAATTTCTCTTTTTCCAGTCTCATAATTGCTATATGTCCGCTGGTCAATACCTAATAGTGCCGCAATTTCCTTTTGAGTTTTGTCTGCGTCCTCTCGAAGGTTTAGTAATCTGGGAAAATACACAAAAATCACCTCAAACCCATTATAGTTACTATCAAATAATAGTGTTGATTTTACTAACGTTTGATAGTAATATAATGGTTGAGGTAATTGCTTATGTTTAAGTTAAAGGAAACAAGCTGGCTGGAAGGTTTTTCCGAGACCCAACAGGATATTATGGAGGATGCGTTTCTTTTGGAGGCGCTGGCTTGGTATGCGGTCAATAATGGAAACTTTATGCGCGGGGAGAGGGGGGAATATTTTCCTCTGGTTTTCAAACGGCTCTGCGATTATCTTTCCCAGCACGCGCTTGAACTGCATCACCTGCGGGAGCGGATGGGTGGTCAGCCCTGACTGTCAGGGGCTTCTCCAGGCTGGGTCATAAAAAAGGTAAAGGTGCCGGTGGCTACGGTTTTGTCCTCGGTGTTCACGATGACCACCTGGATGACAGACAGCTTCCGGCCCAGTTTTTTGGGGGTAGCCTCGCAGAAGAGGTCGCCCTGGGCGGGGCGCAGGTATTCCAGGGAGCTGGAGGAGGTAACGCAGTCCCCTCCGGTGGAGCAGGCGCAGCAGCCGGCCACGGTGTCGGCCAGGGTGGCGATGGCTCCGCCGTGGACAAGGCCCTCCGGATTCAGGGAGGTCGGGCCGGCCCACAGGACGCCTTGAGCCAGGCCGGGCTCCACATGGGTGAGCTCTATACCGTTTTCAAAGTTGAACTGCCCCGGGGCGTTGACGATGGCTAAAAGCGAGTCTCTGTCCTGGTCTCCGCCATTGGCGGGGCCGAGCTGATCTACTACGCCAAAGCCGTGGGCTCCAAGACCTTTGAGGTCATGTTCCCCTATCTGGGCGTCGCCGTGATCTATCTGACGGCGGTTTTAATACTTACCTGGCTCCAGGGCAAGCTGGAAAGGAGGCTGCGTCAAAGTGATCGACGTTAAAAACCTGTCCAAGTCCTTCGGGGACCACCTGGTTCTGGACAACATCTCCGAGCACATCGCTCCAGGGGAAAAGGTGGTGGTGATCGGCCCCTCCGGGTCGGGCAAATCCACCTTCCTGCGCTGCCTCAACCTGCTGGAGACCCCCACGGCGGGGACTATCACCTTTGAAAACACGGTCATCACCGACCCCAAGGTAAAGATCGACAAGGTCCGCCAGCAGATGGGCATGGTGTTTCAGCACTTCAATCTCTTCCCCAACATGACCATCCGGCGGAACATCACCCTGGCTCCGGTGCGCACCGGCCTGATGAAGCAGGGCGAGGCCGACGAGCTGGCCTCCCAGCTGCTTCAGCGGGTGGACCTGTCCGACAAGGCGGACGCCTACCCCAATCAGCTGTCCGGCGGACAGAAGCAGCGCATCGCCATCGTCCGGGCTCTGGCTATGAAGCCCAAAGTCATGCTCTTTGACGAGCCCACCTCCGCCCTGGACCCCGAGATGGTGGGCGAGGTGCTGGACGTGATGAAGGAGCTGGCTCAGGAGGGCATGACCATGGTGGTGGTCACCCACGAGATGGGCTTCGCCCGGGAGGTGGGGAGCCGTGTCCTCTTCATGGACGGTGGCCATATCCTGGAGCAGAACACCCCCAAGGAGTTCTTTGACCACCCCCAAAACCCCCGAACTCAGCTGTTTTTGTCTAAGGTTTTATAAAAACCCCGGGACCCGCTCAAAAGCGGGTCCTGCAGCTTGTCGAAAAATGGCCTGTCTGGTAATGAAGCCAGACAGGGCACAACGTTAATGAGGAATAAAATGTAGGAGGAGGGTGTGGAGGAAGGCGGAGCAAAGCGCTTTCTGGCTTTCCATCTTGCCAACTTTTTGAGGTTCATGGCAGCAAATTTAAGCCTCACCCAGTTGGAAACCTGGGCCAGACCACGGTAAACGGTATAGCGCATGGCGTGTTTTTCTTTTGCATCGGCAAAAACTCGCTCAATGGTCTCTTTGCGCCTTGCATAGAGCTGCTTGTACTCCGAGGTGTACCTGGCATCATCGGCCAATTCCTCATAGCCCTTCCAGATGTGCCGCAGGACAGTCTTTACGAAGCTTTTGGATTTTGTACATAAATGCCGGGTGGGGCACTGGGCGCAAATTTTCGGATCGCTGCGGTATTCACGGTATCCATCCCGGTTGGTGGTGCGGTAGGACAGGATGTGGTATTCTGGGCAGATCACGCAGTCATAATATTCATCATAGACGTAAGACCACCAGGGATGTCCACCCTTCATCGTCATGGGCCGCTTGTAGGCTGTAGACAATACCCGGCCATCTCGAAATACCTTTTTGCAGATATGCGGGGTCTTGTAGGCAGCGTCCGCCACCACTGTTTCCACCTCTGGAAACGATTGAATCAATTTGTCGTAAACATCGTCAAACGCCACGCTGTCATGGACATTTCCGGGGGTGACCACTGTTTCCAATACGTAACCGCTCTTGTCACAGGCGGTATGGGCCTCATAAGCGAAGCACCGCTCGTGCTCCCCTTTGTGGAACATTCCACTCTCCGGGTCTGTGGTGGATACCGTTATTGTTTTCTGCTTTTTTGCCGCTTTCTTCCTCCGGCTCTGCTTTTTTTTTGAGGTGTTGTCCTGTTTCTTCCCTCCAGCTTTGGGTGGTTCTTCTTCATCATCCAGTGGCTTTTTTCCATGAGCCTCCCGGTCCGCGTTCACTTCCGCCAGCAGTTCTTCCTGGTATCGTTTTGCCGCTGCTGGTACCTCCTGCTTCATTTTCTTCTTCAGATTTGCGCTGGCTTTGATGTGTGTCCCATCTATAAATACCGCCGCCGGGGTCAGTGCTCCCGCACTGCCCGCCTCCTCCAATATCCACTGAAACACCAACTCTATCGTTTCCGGAGTGTACCGGTGCCGGAAGTTGTAGCTCACCGTGGAAAAATGGGGCAGCTCCTCACTCAGCGTGTATCGCAGAAACCACCGGTATGCTACATCTGTCTGCGCCCTGCGCAGCGTTCCCCGCAAAGAGGTATTCCCATCCAAATGCTGCAGCAATACAATTTTGAACAGCACCACTGGGTCGATGCTCCGCCGGCCCTCTTCTTTGCTGTACGACGCCTCCACGATTTTGTACAATTTCTCGAAATCTACCGCTGCATCCACCTGCCGCAATAGATGTTCGGGCGGCACCAGGCTTTCTGTGTCCACCATTTCTATGACCCCTCGCTCATTTTTCCCTCGCTCCAACATTTCCCTCACCCCTTACTCCCTATTTTATCATCTTTACATGAAAATGTCTGCCAAAAGGCAGACTTTTTCGACAGGCTGACCACGGGCATAGCCCGTGGTTTTCATATTCACAAAAATAATGCAGAAAAAGGTTGAAAAACCTTTTCTGCATTTAACTTACTACATCAGCTACCGTGACTTTCCCTCAGTTTATCGTTGACAGCTGACCCATCTTAGGCTAAAATAATAAAGTATCCGCCCCGGGAGCTCAGATGGATGGATCGACTGCCTCCTAAACACACATGGATTCACCCACCTTTCCGTCCGATGCAGATGACAGGTCGTTCAAGTAAACTCGAACAAGTCAATAAGCCCCGATAGCTCAGCAGGATAGAGCGACCGCCTCCTAAGCGGGCGCAGGAACGCTTCCCCAAAACCGCATATCAAGCGCATACAAGTGAATAGGCCCCGATAGCTCAGCAGGATAGAGCGGTCGCCTCCTAAGCGACAGGCCGCTGGTTCGAATCCAGTTCGGGGTGCCAAAACGCCGGGTATAGTAAAATATCCGGCGTTTTTATAACTTTTTTCGGACAATCTTGCCTACAAGCTCATTCTTCTTTTTATTTACTCGCTCTGAATATGTTGCCTACAAATTCTCGGCGTTTTGGGGCTGAAAATCGCTGTTTTGCCTACACTTGCCTACATTTATCCAATTTTACCCCTTCACTTTCGCTCTCCGTTGGCCTCTTTCAGCAATTCAGTCAATAACTCCGGGTGCTGTCGTACCAACTGCTTCAGGAGGTCTACGGTGGCGCTGTCGGCCTCTGCTGGCTTCTGGTCGGCTCCGACCTTGGAGAAGAACCCGCTGTCCATCTCCTGGGCAATCAGCTTGCGGTCAGCGTCAAAACCGTGAGCGTAGGTATCCGTGACCATCCGGGCCTCGGCGTGGCCTGTGCCACCTTGGACAGCCTTGATATTGCCCTTGCTCAGTTTCAGCTTCAAGGATGTGCTGCTGTGCCGCAGACTGTGAAAGACCAGTCCAGCTTATCTTAGGCCAGCGCTAAAAATTTTCAATGGCGGTGGCTTGCTTTGCTATACTCTTTTTACAATCCACAAAAAACTTTGTGTTTCTTCCATTTTGAGCTTGACTTTTATTAGCAGGTCTTTTCCGGTGAAACGAAAAGAAGCCCCCAGAGCATCCCAATCACCGGGATGCTCTGGGGGCTTCTCATCTGCTGTTCGATTGTTGTGGCCTCACACGGTTCGTTACGTGCCCCACACGGCGGGTTCGCCATCCTCCTGGGGCTGGGTGTCGCCGCCCTCCGGCTGGGCCTCACAGGGGCTGACACTGGCGTCCTCGCTGGGCTGTTCTTCCTCCGGCTCCGGGATATCCTCCACGGCTTGCCGCTCCGCTGCCTCCAGGGCCTCCTCGATCAGCCCCAGCACGAACTCCCGCTGGGTCAGCTTCCGGCCAGTGCGCTGGGTCTCACGCTCCAGGTGGGCTTTGATCCGCTGGAAGAGGTCCTCCGGGATCTGGAATGCCATCGTTCTGCTGTTGTTAGCTATAGTCGTTTTACCTCCATTTTCCTTCATTTCGTAGTATTCCAGTAACAGGTTGGTGATGTACTGTGCGGTGGTCAGGCCCGATTCTTCTCTGGCGATGCATATGCGCTGATGCAGGTCTAAGGGGAGCTGGGCACATAAGTTTCTTGTCTCCGGCATGGTGTTCTCTCCTTTCCACTGATTGCAACGCAAGTATACTCGAAAGGCATGGCGAAAGCTATTACCACTACCAACAAAGAATGAGAGACAAACGAAGCATATCTACCAATGTGAACACGTCAGAGAATAAAATACCGCCCACAGCTGCCTGAGTAAGCGGCAAACAGTGGACGGCGGATTTCTTTTTTTTGAATGATGGGGGGTTCGAGTCATGGGTGTTTCCAAAAAACTCCAAATCCAAGAAATTTGCATCTCCGGTGCGTTATTTTTATTTTACGGACCCAAAATTTTGAAATGTCCGAAAATTATTTCTTCTTTTCTGTGCTATCGCTGTTTTAATGCAAAAATCCCACACCGAAGTGCGGGATTTTTGCCTGCATCTTTTTTGTCAATGCAACTTGGTGGAGACAACAGAACTCGAATCTGTGACCTCTCGCGTGTGAGGCGAGCGCTCTACCGGCTGAGCTATGCCTCCATAGGAGAAACGGTGGTGACCCGGACGGGACTCGAACCCGTGTTGCCGCCGTGAAAGGGCGGAGTCTTAACCGCTTGACCACCGGGCCGTTTTCTATGGAAACGGACGGAACGTCCGCTGTTTTTATGGTAGCGGCACCTGGATTTGAACCGGGGACACTACGGGTATGAACCGTATGCTCTAGCCAACTGAGCTATGCCGCCATAATCGTCGCCCTCTCGCACAGGGCAAGGGATAGTATAGCGGATTTGATCTGAAATGTCAACCATTATTTTTCAAATTTTTTATTTTCTTGGCTGGCGGAATAGATGAAAAAATCTTGACATTTACAGAACTGTGTGATATTTTTAACAATAGGACAAGAAAAGATATATAATTAGTAATATTGTTTGTCACTCTTGACAAACGTCCGCAGGAGCGGGACGGAGGAGAAGATATGGGAGAACTGCAAGCTGCGAGTCTTACTGACCTAAATCCAGAGCATTTGGTAAAAAATTCTTTAACTGGCCTGTATTCCCCCAGGGGATTTATAGAGGAAGCCAGGCTCTTTATCCCGCGAACGGCCCCAAATGAATATTGCCTGATCGCCATGGATATCATGCACTTCCGGCTGTTCAACAAGTTCCACGGGCGGAGCGCGGGCGACCAGCTGCTGATCCAGATTGCGGACTGCCTGGAACAGGTCCGGAATCAGTACGGCGGTGTGACCGGATACTTTGAAGGGGATAACTTCTGCGTTGTTATGCCCTGGCGGGTGGACCTGGTGGAGGAGCTGTGGGGCCGTATCGGGAAGGCCATCACCCAAATGGGCGGCGCCACCGGCGTCATCCCTCTGTTTGGCATCAGCCCCATTGATGATATCGAGCTTCCGCCGGAGGTTTACTACGACCGGGCGACCCTGGCCCTGTCCAGGGCTTCCGCCCGGGATCATACCGTCCCGTATGATCCCGGGATGGAGAGCTTCTTAGAGGAGGAGATCCGTCTGCTCATGGAGGTCACCGAGGCCCTGGAGCACGAGGAATTTACCTTCTTTGCCCAGCCCCAGTGCGACATCTTCACCGGCAAGGTGGTGGGAGCGGAGTCGCTGGTGCGCTGGCGGCACAAGACCAGAGGCATGATCCCGCCCGCCCGGTTTGTCCCTGTTCTGGAGCGCAGCGGTATGATCTGTCTGCTGGATAAGCAGGTTTGGGAGAAGGTATGCCAGTGGCTGCGCAGCTGGCTGGACCGGGGGTATCAGCCGGTGCCCATCTCCATCAACATCTCCCGCATCGACATCATGTCCATGGATGTGCCTGCCTATCTCAAGGGCCTTTTGGAAAAATACGACCTGCCCGCCAAGTACATCAAGGCGGAGATTACCGAGAGCGCCTACGCTGAGGAGGACGACACCATCAACAACACGGTGGACCGCCTGCGGGAGGCCGGCTTCCTGGTGATGATGGACGACTTTGGCAGCGGCTACTCCTCGCTGAACATGCTGAAAAGCGTGGCGGTGGACGTAATCAAGATTGACATGCGCTTCCTGGAGATCAACGAGGAGGAGGAGCAGAAGGGCATCGGGATTCTGGAGTCCATTGTCAATATGGCCCGGCTGATGGGCCTGCCCATCATTGTAGAAGGGGTGGAGACTCTCCAGCAGGAAAATGTCCTGCGGAGCATGGGCTGCCGCTACACCCAGGGCTATTACTACTATAAACCCTTGCCCATCGAGCAGTTCGAGGCCGCCCTGGCCGACAAGCGGCGGCTGGACTTCACCGGCCTGCACTGCAAGCAGGTGGAGGCTTTCCACGTCCGGGAGCTGATGGACGGAAACCTGTTTACCGACACCGCCGTCAACAACATCCTGGGCCCCTGCGCCATCTATGAGATCTGCGGCAATCAGGTCGAGATTACCCGGGTCAACGAGCAGGCCTACCGCCTGGCCGGCCTGGAGGTCCCGGACAACAAGGACCTGACCAAGAAAATTTGGAGCAACGTCCGGGACGACGACCGGGCGGAGCTGATGTCTCTGTTTGAGTGGGCCTATGAGCGCCGTCCCGAGGTGGCCGAGGGGAGCATCCACTATCTGCGGGTGGACGGCAGGGTGCTCTGGGTCCTGGTCCGGGTGTTTTTCCTCCGGGAGAAGGAGGGGCGCAGGATCTATTTCGTCTCCCTCACCGACATGACCGCCCTGCGGAACCTGCGGGAGGAGAAGGTCCGGACCAAACAGCCTGTCACAGATCTGGGACAGGAGGACCGCGACCAGCTGGACCAGTTTTATGGCGCGCTGCCTTGCGGCCTGGGCGTGGCCAAGATTCTTCTGAATGAGGAGCAGAAGGCGGACGACTATGACATCGTATACATCAACCGGGAGATGGAGCGGATGTGCGGCCGGGACATTGGCCGTATCCGGCACCTGATTCTGAAGGCCTTCGGCGACGACTTCGGGCGGGTGCTCCAAAAGGCCTATCAGGCTGCCTTCCTGGGGGAAAATCTGGTCCATTACGCCTACAGCGCACTCTCCAACCACTACCTCCAGCTGACCCTGTATCAATATGAATACGGCTATGCCGGCTGTCTGCTTCAGGACATCACCCAGCGTCAGCTCCACGAGGAGGCCTTCCGCAGCATGGTGCTGTCCTACCAGGAGGTATATTACCTCAATCTCCAGGAAAACTACTGCCGTATGCTCTATCCCGACGGGACCCTGCTCACCGAGCGGGGCAACTACGAGGCCATGATCGAGCGGCACTTCGGCACGGGCCGTATCCTGAAATTCGGCGAAGCGGCGACCCGGCAGTTCCTGTCCCTGGGCAACCTGCGCACCGCCCTGATGAGCCAGGACACGGTGGAGCACCGCTACCGCCGGTGCAGCAAAGGAAATCCGGACGAGTGGTGCCTGACCACCATCACCATCAACGAGCGGGAGCGGGGGAGGCCCAAGACCGCCGTCGTCACCATCCGCAGCATCGACAAAATCATCAAGGAGGACGAGGAGCGCCGCCAGGGGTATATGGCAAAGACGCTGGCCAACATGTCGGACGCCTTCTTTATCTACCGGGCGATGAAGGACGAGAACATTCTCTACGCCAACCCTGCGGTCATGGAGCTGTACGGCTGCCAGAGCATGACGGAATTTATGGACCTGGTGGGTCACTCCTTCCGGGGGATGGTCCATCCCGACGACCTGAACCGGGTGGAGTGGGAGATCGAGGAGCAGATCAGGGACTCCGACGAGAATATGGACTATGTCCAGTACCGGATCATCCGCCAGGACGGCGAGGTCCGCTGGGTGGAGGACTACGGCCACCTGGAGACCTCCAAGTGGGGCGAGGAGCACCGGCTGTTCTACGTGTTCCTCAAGGATATCACCGATATGATCACCCAGCCCCAGCAGCAAAAGCTTTTGGATACCAACCGTTTTTACGCGGACCGAGACCCCTTTGTTTATGACGGGCCCCAGGACTGAGCACAGATTTGGATACCGCGGGCCGAGGGCCCGCGGTATCCGTTCCTTTCCCGTAATACAGCAAAAAAACGGAAAAACCGCAAAATGCAGGGGAAATTTTATTGATAACATATACAGCACGAGGCCGGGAAAAGGCAAATATAGGTTGACAAATCTGTGAATTTTTTGTTAAAATAGAGGACAGTCGAAAAAGGCGTCCGCCTTTTTCCTGCTTTGTCCGCAAAGCAGGGGAGAGGATGTCTTGTCGGCAGAAGCATATTATTTAGGAGGTATACCATGAAAAAGAGGATCAGCATGCTGCTGGCCTGCGCCATGATGTTCACCCTGGTGAGCTGCGGCGGTGGCGGCGGCAACGGAAGCCAGGGCACCACTCCCCCCGCCGCCTCCAGCCAGCCCGCTGGCAGCAGCGAGCCCGCTGGAAGCCAGCCCGCCGGCAGCGGCGACACCACCGCTGAGGATTGGCACATCGGCATCATCACCGGCACCGTCTCTCAGTCTGAGGACGATCTGCGCGGCGCTGAGGCCATCCAGGCCAAGTACGGCAAGGAGAAGGTCAAGCTGGCCACCTACCCCGACAACTTCACCGAGGAGACTGAGACCACCATCCAGAGCATCGTCAACATGTCTGACGACCCCCAGATGAAGGCCATCATCGTCAACCAGTCCGTCCCCGGCACCGCCGAGGCCTTCCGTCAGATCAAGGAGCGCCGTCCCGACATCCTGTGCATCGCCGGCGAGGCCCATGAGGACCTGCCCGTGGTGGGCGCTACCGCCGACCTGGTCTGCAACAACGACTTCGTCTCCCGCGGCTACCTGATTATCCGCACCGCTCACGAGCTGGGCTGCGACACCTTTGTTCACATCTCCTTCCCCCGGCACCTGTCCTATGAGACCATGAGCCGCCGTGTGGCCGTCATGGAGGAGGCCTGCAAGGAGTTCAACATGACCTTCGTGCAGGAGACCGCTCCCGACCCCACCACCGACGTGGGCGTGCCCGGCGCTCAGGCCTACGTTCTGGAGAAGGCTCCCGAGTGGATTCAGAAGTACGGCAAGAATTCCGCCTACTTCTGCACCAACGACGCCCACACCGCTCCTCTGCTGCAGCGGCTGCTGGAGCTGGGCGGCTACTTCATCGAGGCCGACCTGCCCTCTCCTCTGATGGGCTACCCCAACGCTCTGGGCGACCTGGACCTGACCGCCGAGGCCGGCGACTTTGACGCCATCCTGGCCAAGGTCGAGAAGGCCGTTGTGGACGCCGGCGGCGAGGGCCGCTTCGGCACCTGGGCTTACTCCTATGGCTACTGCCTGTCTGCCGGTCTGGCTCAGCACGCCATCAACGTGATTGAGGGCAAGAGCGAGATCAACGACATGGACGACGTGGCCGAAGCGCTCCAGGAGTACTCCCCCAAGGCCACCTGGAACGGCTCCGGTTACACCAACGCCGACACCGGCGTGAAGGAGGACAACGTCTTCCTGATCTACCAGGACACCTATGTCATGGGCAACCCCGGCAAGTTCATGGGCGCCACCGAGGTCGAGGTGCCTGAGAAGTACTACACCGTGAAGTAAGAGACTCCGCGTTTTACGGCAAACAGATGATGAAAACAGGGGGGAGGTTCGTCCTCTCCCCTGTTTCCTTAAATAATTAAGGGTGTGATTTCGATAGCTACTTCAACTGCTCCTCTGCTGGAAATGCGGGGAATCAAAAAGGATTTTTTCGGAAACCAGGTCCTCACCGATATCAATTTCACCCTGGGCGCGGGCCAGGTCCTGGGCCTGTGCGGTGAAAACGGCGCGGGCAAGTCTACGCTCATGAAGATTCTCTTCGGTATGGACGTCATCCGGGAGACCGGCGGCTACGGCGGCGACGTCCTCATCAACGGCGAAAAAGTGACCTTTAATACCCCCTTTGACGCGCTGGCGGCGGGCATCGGCATGGTACACCAGGAGTTCTCCCTGGTCCCCGGCTTTACCGCCACAGAAAATATCCTCCTGAATCGGGAGCCCCAAAAGAAGAATGTGATTTCAGAGGTGTTCGGCGAGCGGCTGAATACTCTGGATTATAAGGAGATGGACCGGCGGGCCTCCGCCGCCATCGAGAAGATGGGCGTGGAGATCGACGCCAAAATGGTTATCAGCAGCATGCCCGTGGGCCACAAGCAGTTTACCGAGATCGCCCGGGAGCTGAGCAAGGACCAGCTGAAGCTGCTGATTCTGGACGAGCCCACCGCCGTCCTGACGGAGAAAGAGGCCGAGGCCCTTCTGAGCTCCATCCGCGGCATGGCCGCCCGGGGCATCTCCGTCATTTTCATCACCCACCGCCTCCACGAGATTCTGGCCGTCTGCGACCAGGTGGTGGTCATGCGGGACGGACACGTAGTCCGGGATGTCCCCGCCAAGGAGACCAGCGTGGACGACATCACCCGCTGGATGGTGGGCCGCGATGTGAAGAGTGGCGCGGCCCCCGCTGAGGCCAAGGCGGAGGATACCTCCGCCAGAACCATCATGTCCATCAAGAATCTCTGGGTGGACATGCCCGGCGAGACGGTGCGGGATGTCTCCCTGGACGTGCGCGAGGGCGAGATCCTGGGCATCGGCGGTCTGGCCGGACAGGGCAAGCTGGGCATCCCCAACGGGATCATGGGCCTGTATGAGGCCGGCGGCGCTGTGGAGTTTGACGGCAAAAAAATCGAGCTGAACAACCCCCGGAAGTGCCTGGACGCCTCCCTGGCCTTCGTGTCGGAGGACCGGCGGGAGGTGGGCCTGCTCCTGGACGAGAGCTTGGAGTGGAACGTGGCCTTCCCGGCGATGCAGATCCAGGACAAGTTCCTCAAGCTGCTCATGGGCGGCATGGTCAAGTGGCGGGACGAGAAGGCCATCCGCAAGGTGACCCAGAAGTATATCGACCAGCTTCAGATCAAGTGTACCAGCTCCAAGCAGAAGGCCAAGGAGCTGTCGGGCGGCAACCAGCAGAAGATCTGCCTGGCTAAAGCCTTTGCGCTGGAGCCCAAATTCCTGTTTGTGTCGGAGCCCACCCGGGGCATCGACGTGGGCGCCAAGTCCCTGGTGCTGAACGCGCTGAAGCAGTTCAACCGGGAGAGCGGCGTCACGGTGGTGATGATCTCCTCCGAGCTGGAGGAGCTGCGCCAGACCTGTGACCGCATCGCCATCGTCTCCGGCGGCCGGGTGGCGGGCATCCGGCCGGCTTCCGACTCCTCTGAGTCCTTCGGCGCGCTGATGGTCAGCCAGGTTGTGTAAGGAGGGTATGTGATATGGATAAATCAGAACGACTTCAGCAGACCCGGCTGAATCAGCTTGTCAATACCTACGGCCTGCCCAGACTCATCATCACGGGATTTTTGATCTTCCTCTTCATTATGGCTCCCGTCGCCGGGGCGGACTTCCCGACCCAGATCACCAACGTGCTCAACCGCTTCGGCTGGAACGCCGTCCTGGTGCTGGCTATGGTGCCCATGGTACACTCCGGCTGCGGCCTGAACTTCGGTATCCCCCTTGGAATCCTGGCCGGACTGCTGGGCGCTACCCTGTCCATCCAGTTTGGCTTCACCGGAGCCCTCAGCTTTGTGATGGCGATTGTGATCTCCACCCCCTTCGCCGTTCTCTTCGGCGGCGGCTACGGCGCACTGCTGAACAAGATCAAGGGCGGCGAGATGATGGTAGCCACCTATGTGGGCTTCTCCTCTGTGTCCTTCATGTGCATCATGTGGCTGATGATCCCCTATACCCATCCCTCCATCGTAATGGCGTATACCGGCGTTGGCCTGCGTAATATGTTTTCCCTGGATAATTTTTACGCCAATGTGCTCTCCGATTTCCTAAAGATCGACCTGAACCCCATCGGCATCAATCTGGTGATCCCCACCGGCTCTCTGCTCTTCATCGCTCTGCTCTGCTTCTTGATGTGGGCCTTTCTCCACACCAAGACAGGCACCGCTATGACGGCCGTGGGCTCCAACCCCACCTTCGCCAAGGCTTCGGGCATCAATGTGGACCGTATCCGGATGCTGTCCGTGATTCTGTCCACCTGGCTGGGCGCTGTGGGCATTCTGGTCTATCAGCAGGGCTTCGGCTTTGTTCAGCTCTATATGGCGCCCTTTAATATGGCCATTCCTGCGGTGGCGGCCATCCTCATCGGCGGCGCGTCGGTGAATAAGGCGTCCATCGGCAATGTTGTCATCGGCACCATTTTGTTCCAGGGCCTCGTGACTATGACCCCCACCGTGATAAACTCCCTGATCCATATCGACATCAGCGAGGTTATCCGCGTCATCGTTTCCAACGGTATGGTGGTCTATGCTCTGACAAGAAAGACGGAGGGAGGGAAATGAAGATGAAAAAGAATTTGTTGGGCCAGAGCTCCGACTTCCTCCAGAACAACCTGGTCCCCATTATGTTTATCATCATCTGCACCATCTGCTACCCCCTGGCCGGATTCTCTCCCAGTTATCTTTTGAACGAGATTGTCACCCGCATGGGCCGGAATATTTTCCTGATTCTCAGTCTTTTGATTCCCATTATGGCCGGCATGGGCCTGAACTTCGGCATGACCCTGGGGGCTATGGCCGGACAGATCGCCCTGATCTTTGTCACCGACTGGCAGATCTGGGGCATTCCCGGCGTCGTGCTGGCTATGCTGCTCTCCATCCCCTTCTCTGTCCTTCTGGGGATGATGTGCGGCAAGCTGATGAATATGGCAAAGGGCCGGGAGATGATCCTGGGCTATATGATGAACTACTTTGTGGGCGGCCTCTATCAGCTGGTGGTGCTCTTTATCATGGGCCCCATCATTCCTATCAAGCACGCCTCCATCCGCCTGCCCAGAGGCTACGGCATCCGTACCACCGTGAACCTGACCAGCCTGCGCCAGTGTCTGGACAATGAGTTTGCCATTCTCTATAAGGGCGTCAAGATTCCTGTGCTGACCTTCATCATCATTGGGGCGCTGTGCCTGTTCATCCTCTGGTTCCGCCGTACCAAGCTGGGCCAGGACATGCGGGCGGTGGGCCAGGACATGGAGGTGGCCCGGGCCGCTGGCATCAAGGTGGAGCGCACCCGCATTATCGCAATCATCATGTCCACTGTCTTTGCCGGCTTCGGACAGATCATCTATCTCCAGAATATCGGCAACTTCCCCACCTGTACCGCCCACACTCAGATCGGTATGTTCTGCATCGCCGCCCTGCTGGTAGGCGGGGCCAGCGTGGAGAAGGCCTCCATCGGCAACGTGTTCCTGGGCGTGATTCTGTTCCACACCATGTTCATTATGGCCCCCAGAGCGGGTGCGGCCATCACCGGAGACGCCATGATTGGCGAGTATTTCCGCGTGTTCGTCTCCTACGGCGTCATTACCCTGGCCCTCATCATGTATGAGACCAAGAAGCGCCGTGCTAAGAGCCAGGGCGGACAGCTGCTGGCCCGGGCCCAGAGGGAAGGGGGCGTCCAGTCGTGAAGAAAAGACAGCTTTTGATGCAGCTGGCCGCTCTGGCCGTCTGTATCGCCCTGGGTGCGGTCATGATGGTGATCGGCCGGGGCCATACGGTGTATTTGGACAACAAAACCCTGGAAGACTATCAGGGGCAGACCTACAAGGCCGCTCACAAGATCGTGGTCACCGTGGACGGCAAGGAGCTCACCAAGCTGGGCCCCCGGGAGAGAGGAATGTCCCCCTGCATTGGCCAGAGCTTTGAGATGAGCCTGGAGATCACCCAGGAGAAGGGCGGAGAGCCCGAGACCAAGGTGATTCAGCTGGACCTGCCCTACAGCATTGACGGCATCATCGTCAACCTGCCCGCCCTGCTGGCCGGACTGCCCGAGGAGGCCTGGATGAGCGAGTTCATCCCCGCCCCCGAGCCCGAGGAGCCCGAAGAGGAGACCCCCGGCGAGGGCGATGAGTTCGACATCGGCGGCGACCTGGGCCTGGATGAGGGCCTGGACATGGGCGGCGAGATGTAAGGACCTTGAAGAAAGCCTAAGCGACGGCCCCGTGAGGGTGCGGAGCCCTACAACGTGAGTTTCTGTAGGGTCCCGCGCCCTGGCGGGGCCGCCCTCTATTTATTGAAGGAGGAATTTGTTATGGCAGTATTGTCCGGGCTGGAGCCCAAGAAGGTATTTGAGTATTTTGAAAAGCTGTGCGCCGTCCCCCACGGCAGTCACAACACCAAGCAGATCAGTGATCTGTGCGTCTCCTTTGCCCAGGAGCTGGGCCTGCGCTGGAGGCAGGACGAGGTAAACAACGTGGTCATCTGGAAGGAGGCCGCCCCCGGCTATGAGGGAGCCGCCCCTGTAATCCTCCAGGGCCACATCGACATGGTGTGCGTCAAGACGGAGGACTGCCCCAAGGATATGGCCAAGGAGGGCCTGGACCTGATGACCGACGGGGAGTGGGTCTGGGCGGACAGGACCTCCCTGGGCGGGGACAACGGCATCGCCGTGGCGATGATTCTGGCGATCCTGGCCGACGACACCCTGCCCCATCCCCCCCTGGAGGCAGTATTCACTGTGGACGAGGAGGTGGGCATGGACGGGGCCTTCGCCCTGGACTGCTCCGACTTGAAGGGGAAGAAGCTGGTCAACCTGGACTCGGAGGAGGAGGGGGTCTTTACCGTCTCCTGCGCCGGCGGGGTGCGGCTGGACTGCCTCCTGCCCGGTACCCAGGAGCCCCTGGAGGGGGAGACGGGCTACGCCGTCACCCTGTCCGGCCTGCTGGGGGGCCACTCCGGGGCCGATATCCATCGGGGCCGGGCCTCCGCCAACCAGACCATGGGCCGGGTGCTGTACAGCGCTATGGAGCGGGTCCCCGGCCTGCGCCTCAGCGATATCCGGGGCGGCAAATTTGATAACGTGATCTGCTCCAAAAACCAGGCCCTGGCGGCGGTGCCCGCCGGTCAGGAGGAGGCCTTTGAGGCCTTCATCCGGGAGTTCGACGGGATTTTGAAAAACGAATACGCCGGCTGTGACGACGGCATCACCCTGACCTGCGGGCGGGCGGAGGTGGACGGCGCTCTGTCCAGGGAGGCGACCTCCCACATCCTCCGCACCCTGCTGGCCGTCCCCCAGGGCGTCCAGGCTATGAATGTGGACTTCCACGGCCTGGTGCAGACCTCCCTGAACCTGGGCATTATGGGGATGGAGGCCGACGGCCTGCATTTCAGCATTTCAGTGCGGTCCTGCATCGCCTCCCAGAAAGCCATGATGGTCCAGCGGCTGCGGGCTCTGCTGGAGCTGTCCGGCGGGACCATGTCCCTGCGCAGCGACTACCCCGGCTGGCAGTACGCCCGGCAGTCCGAGCTGCGTGAGGACGTGCTGGCGGCCTGGCAGGCGGTGAGCGGCCAGAAGGGCAAAATCGAGGCCACCCACGGCGGTCTGGAGTGCGGCCTGTTTATCGAAAAAATTCCCGGCCTGGACGCCGTCTCTCTGGGCCCTGAGCTCCACGATGTCCACTCCGTCAAGGAGCGGCTGAGCGTTCCCTCTACCCGGCGGGCCTATGAGCTGGTTCTGGAGCTTTTGAAGCGCTCCAACCACTGAGCGGGCTGGGTCTGGGGCAAAGGGCCGTCGAAAAACCCAAAAGGCACTTTTTTCCGGCCTTAAATTTCCACATTCAGGGACTGGACAAGGCCCCTGCGGGAGCGTAAAATATTCCATGAAACAGACCCGTCGGTTTTTGTCGGGGAAAGGAGCGAAATATGGATAAAAAGGAAATTTTGAGTAAGGTGGAGCACACATTGCTGTCGCCCACGGCCACCTGGGAGCAGGTGCAGGCCATCTGTGACGAGGGAAGAGAGTTCGAGGTCGCCACGGTGTGTATCCCGCCCCGGTTTGTGAAGCGGGCCAACAGCTACGTGGGCGGCAGCTTGAAGATATGCACCGTCATCGGCTTCCCCACTGGCTACTCCACTCCCGAGGTGAAGGTCTTTGAGGCGGAGGACGCCATCCGCAACGGCGCGGACGAGATCGACATGGTGATCAACCAGGGCATGGCCAAGGCCGGCGACTGGGAGGGCGTGCTCCAGGAGATCAAGGGCGTGAAGGTCTCCTGCAAGGGGCACATTTTGAAGGTCATCATCGAGGCGTGCAACTTCACCGAGGAGGAGAAGGTGGCCCTGTGCCGGGTGGTGTCTATGGCCGGCGCGGACTTCATCAAGACCTCCACCGGCTTTGCCGCCTCCGGGGCCACTGTGGAGGATGTCCGCCTCTTCCGGGCGAACATCAGCCCCGACACCCGCATCAAGGCCGCCGGAGGTATCCGCACCTTCGAACAGGCGCAGGCCATGATCGAGGCTGGAGCCGACCGCTTGGGCGCCAGCGCCCTCATCGCGCTGGCCCGATAAGGAATTACAAAATGACCTGCTTCAGTAAAACCGGACAATAGAGGAAAGCCCCCTGATGTAGGAAAAGAGAAGTACTACATCAGGGGGTAATAATATGGAGAAACGGAAATGGACAAATATCAAGGCAGTGGAAATAGAGATCATAAAAATGTGTGAAGAGGGACGGACACGGCAGGAGATAGCAGATACGTTAGGGTTTGAAAAGTGCATTATGAAGAAATATGACCTGCTGGTAGAAATCCGCCGCCCCAGGAAGTGGGTCAATATGGGGCAGGAGGTCCATAGATATGAAAACCTGCTCAGCCGGGATTTCCACGCAGACAAGCCAAACCCCAAACCAGCCAAGGTGTCCTCTATTTGCGCATGATCCGGGACCTTTTCCTCCTGGCCTGTTTCATACTGATTTCATCCGCTATTTCAGCGTGGTTTTTTCCCATACTTTCGTTCCACATAACGGCGGCCGCCAAAGAAGATCAGCAGGCCAACCGCAATAAGGACCATCGGGATCAGGGCATAGAGCCCCAGCAGCAGAAACATTCGGGATATTCCTGAACCGATCATCATAATAGAATCCTCCTCTCGTTCAAAGCATCAAAATTCCCAATATCATAATAATCAGCTGAAGCAGCAGATAGCCGCCCCAGGCCACCAGAACCAGTCCCAGCCAGTACCAGTGGGTGGCGAACCATCCGGGTTTATTGGGCAGCATGGGTCCTGCTTCTCCCGATTCCTTCTGCTCCTCTGGAACATTGCCCAGCAGCTCATCAGTGGTGATGCCCAGCCCGCAGGCCAGAGGGACCAGCTTGTCCGTGTCGGGTACCGCGTCGCCCACCTCCCACTTGCTCACCGCCTGACGGGACACCCCCACCAGCTCGGCCAGCTTCTCTTGGGACAGGCCCCGCTTGGCCCGCCCGGTCTGAATAATTTCGCCCATTGTCATGGATCAGACCTCCTTTCCCCTCCATTCTGACAAAAATGCGGTTGCAGTTCCACCAGTTCCGCCTTGCAATTGCGCGAACGGGAGTTGCTGCGGACTGTTTCCTCCGTTTTTATAGAAAAAGTCCGCCTTTCGGCGGACTTTTTTCCTGGCTTTTAATTAGCCCTGCTCACGCATCTTGGCGAAGCAGTCGCTGCAATAGACGGGACGGTCAGACTTGGGCTCGAAGGGAACCTTCGCCTCACCGCCGCAGGAGGCGCAGACGGCCGTGAAGTACTCACGGGGGCCGCGGGCGGCGTTCTTGCGGGCGTCACGGCAGGGCTTGCAGCGCTGGGGCTCGTTCTGGAAGCCGCGCTCAGCGTAGAACTCCTGCTCACCGGCGGTAAAGGTAAACTCGTTACCGCACTCTTTGCATACCAGGATTTTGTCTTCGTACATGGATTTTTCCCTCTCTTTGACTTTTGCCCGGCGCTTGGCCTGGGCGTGTGATATTGCGATCAGCTCTCGCTGGATACGCCAGAAATTTGCAGGGCCGTTTTGCGGCGGATACGCTGAATGGCGTTGTCCACCGACTTCTGTGAGCGGCCCACCCGCTGGGCGATCTCTCCGCAGGAGAGCCCGCTCAGGTAGGGGGGTAAAATTTGTGCTTCAAACTTGGATAACCGGCCCTTGAGCGCCTCCAGGCGTTCTCTCAGTTCCTCTCTGCCGATGACCACATCCTCGGGGCTCTCGGCGCTGGAAAACAAATATGCGTTAGTTCCGTCAAAAAGAGGGGGCTCGTAGGAAACACTGTGATTTAACGGGGCGTGCTTGCCGCCCTGGGCCGCCCGGATGGCGGTCAGCATACGGCTTCGGACACACACCTCCGCGAAGGTACGGAACGCGGCGTCCCGCCCGGGGTCAAAGCTCCGGATGGCGGTGAGCAGTCCAAGCATTCCCTCTTGGATCAGGTCCTCGCTGTCTCCGCCCGCCAGAAACAGGGGACGGGCGCAGGCACGGACCAGGCGGCTGTATCGCCGCACCAGCTCTGTCTCCGCCTGAGAATCACCCTGTGCCACACTCTGGCAAAGCGCCTCGTCCGAAGGAGATGAATAAGAGGTCTGTTCCATTTTATTACCTCTGTCCTTTATCATAGTAATCAATATATTCAGATTTGTCAAGGCTTTTCGGGAAAAACTTTGTTGCGTTTTCCATTTTTCCAATTTCTGGATACTTTCCCAACCCTCCATTTGGTCACAGCTGGCGAATCAGATCGGCCAGGCGCTGGCCGGCCTGCCGGGCCTGTTCCTCTGTTTTCGCCTCCACCATGACCCGCATCAGCGCCTCGGTCCCCGAGGGGCGGACCAGCACCCGCCCCTCGCCGGACAGGGCCTCCTCCTCCCGCTGAACCGCCTGCGCCAGAAGGGGGCTGGCCATATTGGCCTTCTTCACGTCGTTGTCCGCCACCGGGATGTTGATGAGCACCTGGGGGTACCGGGGGCAGGCCCCGAAGACCTCCGAGGCCTTCCGGCCGCTCTCCTTCATCAGGGCCAGGATTTTCAGGGCGGTGAGCTGTCCGTCGCCGGTGGTGGCGTGGTCCAGGAAAATCATGTGCCCCGACTGCTCCCCTCCCAGACGGTAGCCCTTGGCTACCATCCGCTCCAGCACATTCCGGTCCCCCACGTCGGTACACTCCAGAGAAATGCCGTTCTCCTTGGCGTGGACGTGGAAGCCCAGGTTGGACATGACGGTGGCTACCACTGTGTCCCCAGGCAGCTCCCCCTTGCTCTTCATGTCCAGGCCGCAGGCCGCCATGATCTGGTCGCCGTCGATGAGATTGCCCAGCTCATCCACCGCCAGGCACCGGTCGGCGTCCCCGTCGAAGGCGATGCCGATATCGTAGCCCCCCGCCCTCACCATAGCGGCCAGGGCATCCATATGGGTGGAGCCGCACCGGTCGTTGATGTTCACCCCGTCGGGGTCGGCGTTGATTACGTCGGTGCGCAGCTTGGAGAACCGGTCAAAGAGCCGGGCGGCGGTGGCGGAGGCGGCGCCGTTGGCGCAGTCCACCAGAATATGCAGACCGCCCAGGGTGGAGTCAATGGTAGATTCCAGGTGGTCAATATAGTCCTCGCTGGCCTTGGGGGCCACGTAGCTCACCTTGCCGATGTCCGCCCCCGTCTTCATGGGCACGTTGTTGGAGCCGAAGAGGACGATGTCCTCAATCTTCTCCTCCAGCTCGTCGGACAGCTTGAAGCCCTGGCCGTTGAAAATCTTGATGCCGTTGTGCTCAAAGGGGTTGTGGCTGGCCGAGATGACGATGCCGGCGTCGGCCTCCTCGTCCACCGTCACCCAGGCCACCCCCGGCGTGGGCAGGGTGCCCAGGTCCAGCACGTCCGCCCCGGCGGTACACAGCCCGGAGATCAGCGAGCCCTTGAGCAGGTCCCCCGAAATGCGGGTGTCCTTGCCGATGGTCACCAGGGGCTTCCCCCCCTTCTTCTTCGCCAGCACCGTAGCCGCCGCCAGCCCCACCTTGTAGGCCAGGTCCGCGTCCAGCCCGGCGTTTACCACGCCTCGGATGCCGTCCGTCCCAAATAATTTGCCCATGTTAATACACCTCAACTTTCCATTTAGATAGTGCGGCCACAGGCCGCTATAAGCCTCCTTCCCCGCAAGGGGGACGCGATATCCGTTGTAGGGCGGGACGACTCGGCCCGCCGTCCACGGAGAGTAGGTGCCCTCGGGAGAACGGCGCGCCGAGGTCGCCGCGCCCTACACCCTACGTCCCCCGCAGGGCCAGCCTCCTTTTGAAAGGAGGTGCCCCAGTTCGCAAACTGGGGCGGAGGATTGCATTTTGCGAAGCAAAATATACGAAGTATACGAGATTTCTGCAAATTTTGTTTACTTCGTATGTTCGGCTTCGCCGAACGCAATCCTCAGTCAGCCTTCGGCTGACAGCCCCTTTCAAAAGGGGCCTTTTGGGTGCTCACCTGTTCACTTCCCGTCTATCAGTCCGGCCCAGGAGGTAGTCGACGCTGACGTTGAAATATTCCGCCAGTGCGTACAGGCGAGGCACGTCCGGGTAGCCCTTTCCCTGTTCATAGAGCCGGTATCCACCGGCTGAGAGCCCTAAATCCCTCGCTACTTCTTCCTGATTCAGCCCAAATTCTTTACGAATTGCTTTTAAGCGTTTTGGAAATTCCTCCATAAATATCTCCTTTCCCCTTGACAAAGGAGAAAATAGGGCCTACAATAAATTACAAGTAATACTTGTACAATAATCACTTTTAATTCGGAGGTCTCATTTTATGAACTCACTGCCATCTCTGTTCCTCAACGACACCATCGACGCTGAAATTGAGGCGTTCTGCGCCAGCGACCCGGAATTTACAAAAGCGAAACAGGAATTCTACAAAGTCTCAAGTCAAATTGCAGAGCTGGTCGGCTGCGACCTGTATAACGCTTTTGAAACAAGCCTCAGCGCATATTGGCTCCGCGCCTCCGACCTCTATTATCTCTACGGACTGGGCCTGCGTCAAGAGATTTTGCAAACAATCGGCACGGGTGGATAATATCCGCCCCTACCGCTTCCCCGCCGCAAAGTCGTAAGCCTCCCGCACCCAGGCCATCAGCTCGCCGTCGATCTCCTCCACGGAGCCAATCACTATGTGGTGAGTCCACCGGCCCGGGTAGGGCTCAGAGGCCTGGTCAACGCGCGGGGAGCCCTCCCGCCGGTTCAGGCCCAGGGTGATGGTGATGTAGGGGTCGGGCCGGTCCTTGGCCTTCCGGGCGGCGAGAAAGGACACCGCCCCGAACACCCGCCGGTTTTTCAGGGTGATCTGGCTCTTCTGCGGCTGGATGACCACCCCCTCCAGCTCGGCCAGCAGACGGGCCTCAAAAGCCTCGTACAGTGGGATAGCCTCCGGGTGCTCATTGAAAAAGAACAGTGTATTTTGTTCCATAAGGACCTCCTAAAAGCTCAGCTGATCCAGCCCCGCCTGTCCGCCGGGGACGGGCAGACCCAAATGCTGGTAGGCCTTGGGCGTGACGCACCGGCCCCGGGGGGTGCGGGTGAGGAAGCCCAACTGCATCAGGTAGGGTTCGTACACGTCCTCCAGGGTGATCGCCTCCTCGTTGATGGTGGCGGCCAGGGTCTCCAGCCCCACCGGCCCGCCCCGGTAATTTTCCACGATAGACCGGAGCATCCGGTGGTCGATGGAGTCCAGTCCAAGGTGGTCGATCTCCAGGGCGGTAAGGGCCTCGTCAGCCACCCTTTTGGTGATAACGCCCCCCGCCCGCACCTGGGCGAAGTCCCGCACCCGCCGGAGCATCCGGTTGGCGATACGGGGCGTCCCCCGGGACCGCCTGGCAATCTCCATGGCGCCGTCGGGTTCAATGGGCACCTCCAGAATCCCGGCGGACCGGGTGACGATCCAGGACAACTCCTCTGGCGAATACAGCTCCAGCCGCAGGGTCACCCCGAATCGGTCCCGGAGAGGGGCGGACAGCTGTCCCGCCCTTGTGGTGGCTCCGATCAGGGTGAACTTGGGCAGGTCCAGCCGGATGGAGTTGGCCGACGGCCCCTTGCCGATGATGATGTCAATGGCGTAGTCCTCCATGGCGGGGTAGAGAATCTCCTCCACCGCCCGGTTGAGGCGGTGAATCTCGTCCACAAAGAGGATGTCGTTTTCGTTCAGGTTGGTCAGCAGCGCGGCCAGGTCCCCCGCCTTCTCAATGGCCGGGCCGGAGGTAATCCGTACGTTGACCCCCATCTCGTTGGCGATGATGCCGGACAGGGTGGTCTTGCCCAGCCCCGGCGGGCCGTGGAGCAAGACGTGGTCCAACGGCTCGCTGCGCATCTTGGCCGCCTGGATGAAAACCTCCAGGTTGCCCTTGGCCTTTTCCTGGCCGATGTACTCCTTCAAGGTCTTGGGTCGCAGGGAAAATTCCCCCTCGTCCTCACGGGTCAGCGAGGTGGTCACCAGAGGCTCCAGCTCCTCAGCGTCCAGCCCCCCGCCGGAAAAATCAATGCTCACAATGTCACTTCCTATTTGTGGATGTTATTTTTGATGCAACTATCCGGTCAATATATCTGCAAGTATCTGCAAATCTATCTCTCACCGCACCATTTGGAAAACGAATGACCTCTATTCCCCACGCCCGAAGCAGTTTGTCCCGTTCTTCATCATATTCAGCTCCGGCCTGTGTGTAATGCTGGGAACCGTCCAGTTCAATGGCAATTTTGGCGCTGGCACAGTAGAAATCCACAATGTATCCATCAATCACCTTTTGCCGCAAAAAACGAACGGGATAATCCTTTAGAAAATCGTACCACAGGTGCCGCTCCTCCGGTGTCATATTTTTGCGCAGTTCCTTTGCCCTTGGTGTCAGTGTTGGTACATGTTTACGTTTCATGGAATCCCCCCGCCACTTCGTGGCCCTCCCCCCTTTTGCAAGGGGGGCTTTTTTATGCTGAATACCTCTGTTCTCCTCCAAAGGCCCCCTTGCTAAAGGGGGCTGGCACGGCGAAGCCGTGACTGGGGGATTCCGCCCCCTACCATCTCCGCGCCAATTCCCGGAGGGTATCCAAAAAGGCCTCCTCGCCGAAGGTGTTGAACTTAAAGATCATTCCCTGACTGCCCCCGGCGGTAATGCCGGACAGATAAATTTTCTCCTCATCCCCCACCAGGGTGAGGGTCATAGACAGGCGGTTTCCGCCGGTCATGCTGTACCGCTCGTAGACCCGAACGGTGACCCGCACGCCGAAGGTCTGAAAATAGCTCTCCTCCTCAAAGCTAGCCGACATACTGCCGTTGAGGATGCCGTCGTGAAAATATCGCAGGGCCTGATCGTAGTCGCCCTGTAAGGTACACTCAAATTTCGCCATATTAACTCCTCTCCGCTTCGACCAGCTGAAGCTCATCGGGCAGATGGTCAATGCCGTCCACAATATAGAGGTCCAAAATGTAGTCGCTTTCCAGGTCCTCCCGGCGGACCTCGGGCGCGTCGGCCATGTAGTAGCCGGTCACTCTGCCGTTCCGGTTGTCGCCGTAGACCGCCGCTTCACACCGGCTGCGGCTCCAGCTTCCGGAGTGGTACAGCTCCCCCTCTTTCCAATCGCTCATTCCGACCTGCCGCAAACGCAGGCCAAACAGCTGCCGCTCAAAGAAAATCACATAACCATATTTCCAGTCCGGGTCGCTGTCCCGGTACTCCTCATACAGGATTGCCTGCATCCGGCCCTTGCGGGCAGTTTTTCGCACCGCGATTTTCAGGTCATAAACTCCTTTTTCTTCCACCCTCTGTTCCACGTACCAGGTCATGTCCTCCTCACCGGTGCCGCAGGTCATGGGGCCGTAATACTGAACGCGGATGTACCAGATGGTGACGCTCAGCAGCAATATCCCAGCCAGCACCCAGGGCCAGCGCCGTCTCTTTTTGTCCATACTTCCCCCTTATCCCTTCACCATCTTTTTCAGCGCCTGTTTGATAACCTGCTCCAGACTTTGCCCGTCCAGGTCGATGCCCTTGAGGGCCAGGTTGATCTCCCCCTGGGAGTAGCCCAGGACGGCCAGGGCGGCGGTGGCCTCGGACAGCTTGTTTTCCGGGATGACGGTGACGCCGGTGCCGGCGTAGGTCTCCCCGGCGGCGTTGATGGACTGGCCCTTAGCCAGCTTGTCCTTCAGCTCCAGAATGACCCGCTGGGCGATTTTTTTCCCGATGCCCTGAGCACAGGTGAGGGCCTTTTCGTCCCCGGTAATGATGGACAGCGCCAGGTTGGCCGGGGTGCTGGCCGACAGGATGGACAGCGCCGCCTTGGGGCCCACGCCGGAGACGGAAATAAGCTGCTGGAACAGCCGCAGCTCCTCCGCCGTGGAGAAGCCGTACAGCTCCATAGCGTCCTCCCGGACGTTGAGATGTGTAAAGAGCTTTCCCTTGTCACCCTTTTTCAATGCGGACAGGGTGTAACTGGTGGTGCGGCAGGCGTAGCCCACCCCGCCGCAGTCAATGACGGCCAGAAAGGGCTCGATGTGGGCCACGGTACCGTTGAGATAATAAAACATATGCGTTACCTCGTATCATATTTTTCCGGGTCAAAGACCCGTTCGGTGTTGAGCAGACTGGTGGCTGACCGGGCGTGACAGATGGCAATTGCCAGAGCGTCGGCGGCGTCGTCGGGGCGGGGGACCTCCCGCATGGACAACAGCCGCTGGGTCATCAACATGACCTGCCGCTTATCCGCCCCGCCGTACCCGGCCACGGCCTGCTTCACCTGCATGGGGGTGTACTCAAAGATGGGCACCCCCAGCTTTTCCGCCGCCAGGAGGATCACCCCCCGGCCATGGGCCACGGCGATTCCGGTGGTAATGTTTTTGGAGAAAAACAGCTCCTCCACCGCCATCTCGTCGGGGTGAAAGGTGTGAATCAGCTCCTCCATATCGTCAGAAATCTGGAGGAGGCGGCGGGACAGGGGGATGCCCGGCGGGGTTGTGATCACCCCGTAGCGCAGGAGGGTATTTTTCTGCCGCTCCGCCCGGACGACCCCGAAGCCGATGGTGGCTACTCCCGGGTCGATGCCCAGAATAATCATACGCTCCCCCCTGCCCATAATAATACATGGTAATTATAGCACAGGAATGGTAAAATGGGAAAGAAAAATTTTCAGCGCTCTGTGACAATTCCCGCCTCTTCTTTGAGTTACAGGTGAAAGGAGGTCTTGCATATGGAAGCTCTGCCGCTGCGCGCGGGCGGTGAGATGGACTCAGTGATAGACCGCTATCAGGATATGGTGTACGGCCTGGCCCTGACCCGGACGGGCAACCGGGCCGACGCCGACGACGTGTTTCAGGAGGTATTCCTGGCCTACTGCCAGTGCGGCAAGACATTTCGGGACGAGGAGCACCGGAAAGCCTGGCTGCTGCGCACCACCGTCAACCAGGCCCGGCGGGTGACTGCCTCCAGCTGGAGGAAAAAGACCGTCCCCCTGTCGGAGCGGGAGGACGCCCCGGTCCAGTTCCGGGAGCCCGAGGAAAACCAGGTGTGGGAGGCCCTCCAGGGCCTGACCGAGGACTACCGCCTGCCCATCTATCTGTTTTACTTCCAGGAGCTGTCCACCCAGGAGATCGCCAAAGCCCTGGCGATCCGCCCCGGAGCCGTCCGGATGCGGCTCACCCGGGGCCGGGAACAGCTCCGTGAAAAGCTGAAAGGAGCGTATTTTGATGAATAAGGAATTGCTTGATTCCATGCGGAAGCAGATGAGCCCCTCCCCCGAGGCCCGGGCGGCGCTCACTGAAAAGCTGGCCCAGCCGGTGAAGAAGCGGCCCATCCCCTGGATGAGGTACGGGGCTGTCGCCGCCTGCGCGGCACTGGTGGTCGGAGTGTTTACCATCTATCAGGTCGGAAAGCCTAGAGACTACCCCCTCATCAGCAAGGTCCCGATCCACAGCTATGTGACAGTGGAGGGCCTGACCGGCACCATCCAGGAAAACGCCACTACCACCGAAACCGGGGGTGGGGACACAGGTGCTCCCAACACCGGGGCGCTGCCCGCTCCCAACACCGGTGACCTGCCCGGCGGGACCTATATCGGCGACGCCCCCTCCCAGGAGGAGGCGGTGAACGCCTATGAAAAGCTGATGGACCGCTTTGACGGCCAGTACCCCGACTGGTACGGCGGGGCCTATATCGACCACTCCGGCTGGCTGGTGGTCCAGCTGGTGGAGGACAAGGACCCGGCGGACAAGTCCCTGGAGCTCCAGGTGCTGGACTGGACGGACGACGGTCACATCATGTTCAGCTCCTGTAAATACTCCCTGAGCTATTTACGTGATTTGCAGGATAAGGTCTGTGACGCCATGATAGAACTGGGTCTGTTCAGCTCCTGCGGCGCCGACGAGGAGCGCAACCGGCTGGACCTGACCCTCACCTCCGTCACCGACGAGGCCCTGATTCTCCTGGCAAAGCTGGACCCCAACGACGATGCCATCTATGTCCAGGTGGGCCAGCGGGCCGTCGCCGATGTGGGGACCGAGGACCCGGTAAGCCACGATATCATGCCCGGCGGGACCACCGTTCCGAATGACGAGGACCTCATCGCCGAGGAGCCCCAGGTGGACAGCCTGGACGGAGCCCATTACGACATCCGGGACCTGCCCGAGGAGAAAAAGCCCGCCGCCACGGATTTCGCCCCCGAGGAGGATGTTTCCACCTCCAGCTGGTTCCCGCAGGATTGATCTCCCAAGCCCTTTCAGAGAGAGTTTCGGGACTCCCTTCGTCACGGCTGCGCCGCCCTGCTTTTTTACTGTACAGCGGCTCTGAGCTTTTCTCACCCCTGCACAGTTTTACTACACTTATTCAAAAAAGTCTGCCTTTTGGCAGACTTTTTCTCCAGGCTGGGATAAGGGCAGAGCCCTTGCCATACATTATGTCACATTCTGCGATTTTATCAGCCTTTCTTTCTCCGTCCGCTTGAAACGTTTGATTTCAATTTCCCTCCGCAGGGCGGCCGGCTTGTCTGGGGCCTCCTCCTGATAGACCAGCTCCAGGGGGCCCCTCCCCCGGGTATATTTTGCCCCCCTGCCCGCTTGGTGGGCGGCCAGGCGGCGGGGAATATTATCTGTGATGCCAGTGTATAAGGTCCCGTCTCCGCAGCGGAGGATATAGACATACCAGGACACAGGAATCCCCCCTTTTTTCCATCATAGCACACCCGGTTCATTTTTTAAAGCCAAACAGTTGCCTTTCTCTTCTAATAGTGGTACAATATACCGATATTATACGGGCGCTCCCCCGGGGCGCTCTGAAAATAAAGGAGCAACGACACCATGGACGAAAAGAAAGTAATGCTCTCCGGCATCCAGCCCAGCGGGGAGCTGCACCTGGGCAACTACCTGGGCGCAGTTCGCAACTGGCCGGAGATGATTGAGGAATTTGACTGCTATTTCTTCATGGCCGACCTACACACCATCACGGTGCGCCAGGACCCGGCCCAGCTGCGCCGCCGGGTGCTCACCCAGGTGGCCCAGTATATCGCCTGCGGCCTGGACCCGGAAAAGTGCACCATCTTCATTCAGTCCCACGTCCCCGCCCACTCCCAGCTGGGCTGGGTGCTGGACTGCTACACCATGTTCGGCGAGCTGAGCCGCATGACCCAGTTCAAGGACAAGTCCGCCAAGCACAAGGACAACATCAATGCCGGCCTGTTCACCTACCCCGCCCTGATGGCGGCGGATATCCTGCTGTATCAGCCCGACTTCGTCCCCGTGGGAGAGGACCAGAAGCAGCACGTGGAGATCTGCCGGGACATCGCCGAGCGGTTCAACGGCATTTATGGCGACGTGTTCAAGATTCCCGCCCCCCACATCCCCAAGGTGGGAGCCCGGGTCATGAGCCTGAACGACCCCACCTCCAAAATGAGCAAGTCCAACCTGGAGGGCTGTGTGATTCTGATGGACAAGCCCGAGGACATCATGCGGAAATTCAAGCGGGCGGTCACCGACAGCGACACCGAGCGCTGCGTCCGCTTCGCCCCCCAGGAGAAGCCCGGCGTGTCCAACATGATGCAGATCTACGCCTCCGTCACCGGCAAAACCTTCGCGGAGATTGAGGCGGAGTTCGACGGCAAGGGCTACGGCGCCTTCAAGCCCGCCGTGGGCGAGGCGGTAGTGGAGGCCCTGCGCCCCATCCGGGAGGAGACCGAGCGCCTGCTGGCCGACAAGGCCTATCTGGAGGGCGTCTACAAGGCCGGAGCCAACAAGGCCGAGTACGTGGCCAACAAGACCCTGCGCAAGGTATACAAGAAGGTGGGCTTTGTGGCCCGGTAACCCATAGACAAAAAGAGGACGATTGCTATGCCGATTCAACTTCCCTCCGTAGGCCAGTCCCTTGCCGCCCTGCTGGCCGCCGCCCTGCTGGCGCTGATCTCCACGCCGGTGGTTCGCTCCCTGGCCTTCCGGGTGGGGGCGGTGGACGTCCCCAAGGACAGCCGGCGGATGCACAACCACCCCATCCCCCGCATGGGCGGTTTGGGCATCTATCTGGGCTTTATCCTCAGCGTGCTGCTCTTTCTCCCCCTCACCTCCGAGCTGCGGGGGATGCTGCTGGGCAGCACCATCATCGCCGTGCTGGGCATCTTTGACGACATCTACGCTCTGCCCGCCCTGCCCAAGTTCTTCATTCAGATTGGAGCGGCCCTGGTGGCCGTGCTGGGGGGCAACCGGATTGTGTTCCTGTCCAACCCCAACATTTTCAGCAAGGAGCTCTTTTGGGAGCTGGGCTGGCTGTCCATCCCCATCACGGTGCTGTGGATCGTGGGCATCACCAACGCCGTCAACCTCATCGACGGCCTGGACGGCCTGGCCTGCGGGGTGTCCACCATCAGCTCCATGACCCTGCTTGTGATTGCCCTCGTTGTGAAAGAGCCCGACGTGGCCATCCTCATGGCCGCCCTGTCCGGGGCCTGCCTGGGCTTTCTGCCCTACAACCTGAATCCGGCCCGGATTTTTATGGGGGACACCGGCTCCACCTTCCTGGGCTTTATCCTGGCGGTGGTGTCTATCCAGGGGCTGTTCAAGTTCTACACTATCATCTCCTTCGCCGTCCCCTTCCTCATGCTGGGCCTGCCTATTTTCGACACCTGCTTCGCCATCCTGCGACGGGTGTCCCACGGCCAGTCCCCCATGAAGCCCGACCGGGGCCACATCCACCACCGGCTCATCGACATGGGCTTCTCCCAGAAGCAGGCGGTGGCGGTGCTTTATATCATCAGCGCCATCCTGGGCCTGTCCGCCGTGGTGCTCACCACCATCGGCGTGGTGCGAGCCATGCTGTTCCTCATCGCCCTGTGCGTGGCCGGGGCGGTGGCGGGCAAGCTGTATCTGGACCACAACGGGACGGGAAAGCCGCCTCTCCCCCCTCCCCCGGAGGAAAAACGGTTCAAGAAGGAGCATCCCTATGAATAAAATTAAGGTTATGACCGTTTTCGGCACCCGGCCCGAGGCCATCAAAATGGCCCCCCTGGCCCTGGAGCTGGCAAAGCGCCCGGAGCTGGAGGCCCTGTGCTGTGTCACCGCTCAGCACAGGGAGATGCTGGACTCCGTGCTGGACATCTTCGGGCTGAAGCCCGATTTCGACCTGGACGTGATGGAGCCCCGGCAGACCCTGTCCACCATCACCTCCAAATGCCTCACCGGCATGGACCGGGTACTGGAGGAGGCCAAGCCCGACCTGGTGCTGGTCCACGGCGACACCTCCACCACCTTTGCCGGGGCGCTGGCCGCCTTCTACCACAAGATTCCGGTGGGCCACGTGGAGGCCGGCCTGCGAACCTATGACAAGTGGTCCCCCTACCCCGAGGAGATGAACCGGAAGATGGTGGGGGCCATCGCCGACCTGCACTTCTGCCCCACCCCCGCCAACCGGGACAATCTGGCCCGGGAGAACATCACCAAGGGGGTCTTTCTGACAGGCAACACCGTCATTGACGCCCTCCAGACCACCGTTTTAAAGGAGTTCACCTTTGGGGAAACTATCCTGAACGGCCTGGATTATGTGAACAGAAAAGTAATTCTGGTCACTTGTCACCGGCGGGAGAACTACGGCCAGCCTATGACCGCCATCATGACCGCCCTGCGCCGGGTGGCCGACGCCTTCCCGGACACCGAGCTGGTCTACCCCGTCCATCTGTCCCCGGTGGTCCAGGAGGCGGCCCATCAATACCTGGACGGCCACCCCCGCATTCACCTCATCGCCCCTCTGGACGTGCGGGAGATGCACAACCTCATGGCCCGGTGCCACCTGGTCATGACCGACTCCGGCGGCCTCCAGGAGGAGGCCCCCGCCCTGGGCAAGCCGGTGCTTGTCCTCCGCCGGGAGACCGAGCGCCCCGAGGCGGTGGAGGCGGGCACCGTACGCCTGGCCGGTGTGGAGGAGGAGGCCATCTTCCAAATGGCCTCCCAGCTGCTGTCCGACCGGGGAGAATACGACAAAATGGCCCACGCCGCCAACCCCTACGGGGACGGCCAGGCCTGCCGCCGCATTGCCGGCACCATTTGCTGGCACTTCGGCCTGCGGGAAACTCCGCCGGAGGCATTTGGAGGGTAAGGCATGACCTCAAAGAACCGTCTGTTCATCGTCGCCGCCATCATTCTGCTGATGGGGGTGGCTATGTTTGCCAGCCTTGGCCGGAGCCTCTTCACCCTGCGCACCCCCGAGGTGGTGCTCCCCTCCTCCAGCGCGGGGACGGGAGACAGTTCGGGCTCCGGCGACCCGGGGCAGAACTACCAGCGGGTGGAGGTCACCACCGAGACTGTGGTCGGGGTGGTGTCCACCCTGTCCCGCCCCGCCAGCTACTACCGGGAGCTGACGGTGGAGACCTTCTGGAGCGGGGGCTCCGCCGCCTCTCAGGTCCAGGTCTGGGCCGACGGCGGCTGGTCCCACAGCCGCCAGCTCATGCCCTCCGGCGTGGTCCGCCACGACCTCACCGGCGAGGGGACGCTCTACTACTGGTATGACGGCTCCTCTCTGTACAAGCAGGCTCCCGCCGACGAGCGCTCCTCCGACCTGGCCCAGCACATCCCCACCTACGAGGCCGTGCTGGAGCTGGACCCGAAGGAGATTGCCGCCGCCGGTTATGAAAACCGGGGGGAGCTGCCCTGCGTCTATGTGGAGGTGCGCCGCTCCCGGCAGATTCAGCGCTTCTGGGTCAGCGTGGACAGCGGCCTTCTGGTGTCCGCCGAGGCGGAGGAAAACGGCCAGCTTGTCTACCGCATGACCGCCTACACTCCCCCGCAGACCCCCTGTCCCGCCGACGGCAGGTTTGCCCTGCCCGACGGGACTGTGCTCCACAGAATCGGAGAATAGACTAGCCCTCCATCAGCCCCAGGAGAACGGTCAATCCCAGGGCCAGGGCAAGCTCCAGGTCGTCCCCCTCCACCAGGAGGTACAGGGCGATGAGCAGGAGCAGAATGTCCCCGCTGTCGATCCTGTCCAGATGGACCCCTTTCAGAAGGCTGGACAGTCCCCCCTCCCCCCCGCCGAGAAGGTCGGGCAGGCGGAAGGGCTTCTGACGGGGCCGGTCCGCCGGCCTGGGACGGCTCCGGGGCGGCTCCGGCTGGAGGGAGGGCCGGTCCACCGGCGTATAGGATACGTCCTCCGGGATATAACGGTTATACACGCTCCTCCTCCTTCCCGCCCATCACGCTCAGCGCCGCCCGCACCAGCTTCGCGGTCCGGGCCAGCTGAAGAGCCCGGTCCAGCCGGGACTGGCGGTCCTCCCGGAGGAAGGGCCGCAGGGCGCTGACCAGGGCGGTGTTCCGGTCCTGCGCGCCCTGGGTCTGGCGGAGGACCTCCATGCCCGCCTGAATCAGCTTGGGGTCCACCTGCCCCATCAGGGCGGACAGGTCGGGCGGCGGAGGAGGGGCCGGCTCCTCCCCCGCCGGTATGTATTCCTCCCCCGAAGCCTCCGGCGGAGGAAGTGCCTCCCCCTGTCCGTCGGGAGGCTGCTCCCCGGACAGCGAGCGGGCCAGCGCCATGATCTGGCTCATGGCCTCCTGGTTGCCCAGGATGGAATTCAGTTGTTCCTCAAAGCCCGCCACGGGACGCACCTCCCCTCAACGCTTGTTTTCTGTCCCCTGTAGGGGGCGGCGGCCCCGGCGCCCCGTTCGATACGACCGCTCTCCCGGGACGCGGCGCGCCCAATGGCCGCGCCCTACAGGGGGTATCCGCTGAACGACTACTTCAGCCCCGCCTGCTTGGCCTGGGCCCCGATGCGGTCCACCAGCTCCGCGCCCTCCTTGCTGTGCATCAGCTGGTTCATAATGGTCATCAGCTGGCCGGGGTCTCCCGCCGCCGCCTGACGCGCCGCCTCCTGGACGCCGCCGCTCTGCTGTTTTAACAGCGCCATCAGCCTCTGTGCGTCGCTGGACTGGGCCAGCTGGGCGAGGGCCTCCCGATTTTTCATCAGCTCCGCCACCCGTCCCTTTTCCATCGCTTCCATCGCTTTTATCACTCCCCACGGGTTTTACTCCAGTATATGCAAAGAAAGGTCCAGGTGACACAGCTTGAAGATCTTGGTTTTTTCCGACTCCCACCGCTCCCGCTCCGGGATGTACGCCGCCATCGACCGGCACCAGCCCCAGCAGGTCATCCACCTGGGCGACATCATGCCCGACGCAGAGGAGATGGCTGAGCACTACCCCCAGCTGCCCTTCTGCATGGTCCCCGGCAACTGCGACGGCTGGGTGCTGTCCACCCCGGTGAAGAAGCAGATCACCCTGGGGGGAAAATCCATCCTCCTCTCCCACGGGCACCGCTGGGGAGTGAAGAGCGGATACGACGCCGCCATCGCCGACGCCCGGGCCGTGGGGGCGGATATCCTCCTCTTTGGCCACACCCACATCCCCCTTCTGGAGCAGCTGGAGGACGGCCTGTGGATGATGAACCCCGGCCCCGCCAGCTCCAGCTATGGACTGATCGAGATCGAGGACGGGCGCATCTCCTGTACCCTTCTGAACGTGTAGGGCGCGGCGGCGCTCTGCCCCGTGCACCGCAGAGGACCTGTCATGAAGAAATTTCTCTATATCCTGTTTCACCGCTCGGTATTTGTGACCCTGGCTCTGGTAGCCCAGATCGCCACCCTGGCCGTCATGGTGTCCATCTTTTCTGAATACACCGAGACCTTCTACTGGTGCTGCATCGCCCTGAGCGTAATGGCCGCTCTGGCCATCGTGGGCAGCCGGATGGAGCCGGGCTATAAGATCGCCTGGCTCATCCTTGTCCTGCCCTTCCCCGTCTTTGGAGGGCTCTTCTATCTGCTGATCGGGGGCGGCTACGTCTCCAAACGGACCCAGCGGCGGATGCAGGGCGTTTTGGAAAAATCCGCCGCCACCCTGAAGGACGACTTCAAGTCCGACGACCTGCTCCCCCTGGGGGGAGACGCCGCCGGACAGGCCAGCTATCTGGAGCGCCGGGCCGCCTGCCCCGCCTACACCAACACCGAGACGGAGTACTTCCCCCTGGGGGACGACGCCTTTCCCCGGATGCTGGACGAGCTGAAAAAGGCAGAGCGGTACATCTTCCTGGAGTACTTCATCATCCAGCCCGGCGTCTTTTGGAACAGCATCCTGGCCGTCCTGGAGGAGAAGGCCGCTCAGGGGGTGGAGGTCCGGGTACTCTACGACGATTTCGGCTGTATGTTCACCCTGCCCCGGGACTACAACGAGACGCTGACCAAAAAGGGCATCCAGTGCCGGGTGTTCAACCGGCTGATGCCGGTGATGTCCCTGCGGCTGAACAACCGGGATCACCGGAAGCTGCTCATCATCGACGGGAAAACCGGCTTCACCGGCGGGATGAACCTGGCCGACGAATACATCAACGTCCGGGAGCGGTTCGGCCACTGGAAGGACAGCGCCATCCTGCTGGAGGGGGACGCTGTCTGGTCCATGACGGTGATGTTCCTCACCATGTGGGACAACATCGCCAACTGGAACGAGGACTTTGAGCGGTTCCGTCCCCCCGCCGCCCCGGTGCGGCCCTGGACGGGCTATGTCCAGCCCTACACCGACACCCCCCTGGACCGGGAGGCGGTGGGTCAGGCGGTCTACCTCAACCTGATCGCCAAGGCCAAGAACTATATCTATATCACCACCCCCTACCTCATTATCGACGTGGCTACCAACACCGCCCTGTGCAACGCGGCAAAGTCCGGTGTGGACGTGCGGATCATCACCCCCCACATCCCGGACAAGCGCTATGTCTTTGAGGTCACCCGGGCCCACTACCCGCCCCTGCTGGAGGCGGGGGTCAAAATTTATGAGTACACCCCCGGCTTTATTCACGCCAAAAATTTCGTGGTGGATGACCGCTTCGCCGTGGTGGGCACCGTCAACCTGGATTACCGCAGCCTGTTCCTCCACTTTGAGGACGGCGTCTGGCTGTGCGAGGCCCCCTGCATTCGGGATATCCGCAGGGATTTTGAGGAAACCTTCACGCGCTCCGAGCCCTGCTCTCTGCGGCAGTTCAAGCATTTGAATATCCTGCTCCAGCTCTACCGCAGTATCCTGCGGGTCTTCGCGCCCCTGATGTAGCAAGTACGGTATCCGGCGGTTCCTCGGGGCCGCCGGATTATTTTTCGAATTTTTGCGTACAATGTGATAACGTCACGGAAGCCGCCTCGAAAAACGGCTAAGATAGGCTCATCTCAAAAGAAAGCAAGGAGGAACTTACCATGAGTACCATCAATATCAACAAAAACAACTTCCAAGAGGAAGTAATGCAGTCCGACAAACCCGTTCTCCTGGATTTCTGGGCCCCCTGGTGCGGCCCCTGCCGCATGGTCGGCCCTATTCTGGAGGACATCGCCCAGGAGCGCAGTGACATCAAGGTGGGCAAGGTCAACGTGGACGAACAGCCCGAGCTGGCCGGCCAATTCGGCGTTATGAGCATCCCCGCCCTGGTGGTGATGAAGGAGGGCAAAATCACCAACCAGACCGTAGGCGCCCGGCCCAAGGGGCAGATCCTCGACCTTCTGTGAGGGCGGCGCCATGGGATTTTTGGATTTTTTAAAGGGCCCGGACATTAACCAGGGGGTGGAGGAATGCGGCCAGACCCCCGGCGCCATCCTGCTGGATGTCCGCACCCCCCAGGAGTATCAGGGGGGGCACATCCCCGGCAGCAAAAATGTCCCCCTCCAGACCCTGGGCGGCGGCGACCCCGTCTCCGCCGGGAAGGACGCCCCCCTCTTCGTCTACTGCTACAGCGGCGGACGGAGCCGTCAGGCGGCGGGGCTTCTGGCCCGGATGGGTTATGTCAACGTAAAGAATATCGGCGGCATTGCCGCCTACACAGGAAGGGTGGAGCACTGATATGAAGGTCGTAATCATCGGCGGCGTGGCCGGAGGGGCGACGGCGGCGGCCCGCATCCGCCGTCTGGACGAGCAGGCGGAAATCGTTGTCTTTGAGCGGTCGGGCTATATCTCCTACGCCAACTGCGGACTGCCCTATTTCATCGGCGATGTCATCACCCAGCGGTCCGCCCTGACCCTCCAGACCCCGGAGAGCTTCTTCTCCCACTTCCGGGTGGACATGCGGGTGCGCCACGAGGTCACCGCCATCCACCCCGACCGAAAGGCCGTCTCTGTCAAAAATCTGGAGACCGGGGAGGAGTTTGAGGAGCGCTACGACAAACTGATCCTCTCCCCCGGGGCCAAGCCCACCCAGCCCCGCCTGCCCGGCACGGGCCTGCGCAGGCTGTTCACCCTGCGCACGGTGGAGGACACCTTCCGTATCAAGAGCTATATCCAGGCCAACCATCCCAGGTCCGCCGTGCTGGCGGGGGGCGGCTTCATCAGCCTGGAGCTGGCGGAAAACCTGCGGGAGCTGGGGATGGAGGTCACCATCGTCCAGCAGCCCCGTCAGCTGATGAACCCCTTCGACCCGGACATGGCTGCCTTTATCCACAGTGAAATGCGGCGGAACAGCGTCCGGCTGGCCCTGGGCCACACGGTGGAGGGCTTTGAGGAGCGGGACGGCGGCGTGGATGTCCTGCTGAAGGACGAGGCCCCCCTCCACGCCGACATGGTGGTGCTGGCCATTGGCGTCACCCCGGACACCGCCCTGGCCAAGGACGCGGGGCTGGAGCTGGGCCTCAAGGGGAGCATTGTGGTCAACGACCGGATGGAGACCTCCGCCCCCCACATCTACGCCGTGGGCGACGCCGTCCAGGTGAAGCACTACGTCACCGGGAACGACGCGGTGATCTCCCTGGCCGGGCCCGCCAACAAGCAGGGCCGGATCGCCGCGGACAACATCTGCGGCGGCGACAGCCGGTATTTGGGCAGTCAAGGCAGCTCGGTCATCAAGGTGTTCTCCATGACCGCCGCCTCCACCGGCATCAACGAGACCAACGCCAAAAAGGCCGGGCTGTCTGTAGACAAAGTGATCCTCTCCCCCATGAGCCATGCGGGCTATTACCCCGGCGGCAAGGTCATGACCATGAAGGTGGTCTTTGAGAAGGAGACCTGCCGCCTCCTGGGCGCGCAGATCGTGGGCTACGAGGGGGTAGACAAGCGCATCGACGTGCTGGCTACCGCCATTCACGCCGGAATGAAGGCCAACCAGCTCAAGGATCTGGACCTGGCATACGCGCCCCCCTTCTCCTCCGCCAAGGACCCGGTGAATATGGCCGGCTTCATGATCGACAACATCTCCAAGGGCGTTTTGAAGCAGTGGTTCCTGGAGGATGTCCCCGCCCTCCCCCGGGACGGCAGCGTCACTCTGCTGGACGCCAGAACTCCCGCTGAGTTCAGCCATGGGCACATTGAGGATTTTGTAAATATCCCCGTGGACGAGCTGCGGGAGCGGCTGGACGAGCTGGAACGGGGCAAGCCGGTTTATGTCATCTGTCAAAGCGGTCTGCGCAGCTACATCGCCGCCCGTATTTTGGAGGGCTCCGGCTTTGAGGCCTACAACTTCGCCGGCGGCTTCCGCTTCTACGACGCGGTCACCAACGACCGAGGCCTGATCGAGCAGGCCACCGCCTGCGGAATGGACCAATAAACAGACGCCTCCCCCCAAGCTTCCGTTTTGGAATGCCTGGGGGGAGGCCTCGTCTATCGCAGAGACACTGTGCCGGAATTGTGAAACGGGAGCTCCCGATGGTTATCCAGCCAGATCCGCCCATCCTTTCTAGGCAGCGGCTGGGAGGGCCTCTGCTTCGCGAACCCTATGGAAATACTCCCAAAAATTGCCTCATCCTCTCTCAGTCCGCACTGCCGAAACAGGCCCCGTACCTCCGGCTCTCCACAAAGCCAATGGGGCTGATTGCTCCAACACGCGCCCAGGCCCAGCGCCCAGGCCGCAAGCAGCATGTTTTCCAGCGCAGCAGCACAGTCCGCCATACTATTTGGGTGCTCCCGTGGGGCGGCCGCACTGATTAAGGTGGGGGCGTGATAGATAAAGTGATAGCCCTCCTGCCTCGCGCGAATAATCCCCCGGTTGATCCACTGCCCTTCCGCCAATTCCCGGCCAGCCAGATTGTCCCGAATCAACCGGTTCAGCTCCGCCAGCCGGGCCGGCTCCTGAATCACCAGGAACCGGCTGGACTGGCAGTTTCCGCCAGAGGGGGCGTACAGCCCGCATTCCAGGATTCTGCTCAGCTGCTCATCTGTAATCTGCCTGTCCTCGTAGCTCCGCACACTCCGGCGTGTGAGCATATTGGAGAGCACCTGATCCGCACCACGGTCCATCAGGTCGCCTCCTGGGGGCGCAGCCGCCCGAGGGCCTCCACGCGCTCATAGAGGTCACACCCCAGGTTAAATTTTTGAGGTGCCTCCTCCCGGCCTTCGGCTTTCCTCTCCATCGCCTGCTTCACCTTTTCCGGAAGGGCGGGCAGGGAATAGATACGAACCCCAACCGCATTATAGATTGCATTCAGGACCGCCACATGCCCGGAGCTTTGGAAGGACTCCGCACAGCCCACCGAATTCTGCGGTCCCTCCTCACGGGGATCGTGGAAAAATTCCACATAAAAATCGTCAGGCGTCTCATTGCAGGTGGGGATGCCCGCCCGAGCCATATGCACATGCTTGTCCAAATCACTGAACTGCTCCGTCAGCGCAAAGCCGATGGAGTGGGACGCCCCGCCGTAAAACTGTCCCTCCACAGCCAGCTCGCTTCCCACCTCGCCGATGTCAGTCAGCCCCCTGTAAGAGAGTACGGTCGTCTTCCCGGTGGCTGTCTCCACCTCTACCTCACAAAGATTCAGAATGAAGTTCTGGGCAGGCGAGCCGTAGCCGTGGCCGTCATAGGGGTCAATATCCGAAGTCTCGGGCCCAACCTTAAACCGCCCCTCGTATTTAGTTGGGATGCCCTCCTCCGCCATCTCCTGGTAGGTGCGGTAGGTCCCGTCCGGCTTGCGCATGGCCTCCATCAGGCGGTTGGCCGCATCCTGAATCGCCCAGCCCGCCATGTAGTGTGAGCGACTGGCGGAAGCTGAACCGGTATCCGGACAGATTCCCGTATCGTTCTGGACCAGCTTGATCTGTTCCGGCCTGAGCTTCAGCGGCGCCAAACAGCGGTGGGTGTGGACCAGCGCGCCGATGTCCGCCCCCTGCCCCATCTCCTCCCAGGTGTTGTAGTTGGTGACGGAGCCGTCCGGGTTCAGCTCCAGGGCGACCGCGGCGACATCCTTCGCTTTGCTCACATGGTAACCGCCCCAGCTGATGCCCACTCCCCGCCTCCGTTCTGGAGTGCTGAATCTCTTGGCATCTTCCAGCGCGGCCCGATAGTAGGGCCGCATTTGGTCCATCATTTCGCCCATGGGATAGTGCATATACGGAACGCTGTTGGGGTTGAGGTCCCCCTCCCTGGCAATATTCAGATAGCGGAACTCAAAGGGGTCCATGCCAATTTTTTCCGCCATCATGTCCATCAGCGCCTCGCTGCAGGTGTAGGCCTGGGGGGAGCCAAAGGCGCGGTAAGCCACGCCATAGGCATTGTTGGTATAACAGACCTGGCTAAGCCCCGTGATGTTCGGCACCTGATAAGGATATCCAAAAAACCGCACCGTCTTGGTAATTTTAGTCGAGGCAGTATCACCATAAGCTCCGTTATCAATACCCATGTGGAACTCCATACCTGTAATTCTGCCTGTCTGATCGCAGGCCAGCCGCCCGTTAATCAGGCTGACCGCCCGTTTTCCGGTAAACAGCTGCTGTTCCGCATAGCTCAGGGTCAGAGAGACTGGGCGGTCCAGCTTCATACAACAGACCGCCGCCACCGCAGAGGGAGCCACCGCCATGCTGTAACCAAAGCTGCCTCCCACCGGGTTCTGCATCATCCTGAGCTTCTCCTTGGGCAGTCCCACTGCTTTCGCCATACCTCCGATGTTGCCGTAGAGATTCTGGCTCTTGTTCTGGATACACAGAACTCCTTCATCGTTCCAATAAGCCTGGAGCACATCCGGCTCAACCGGCATATGGGACTGACGGGTGGTCTCAAAGCTGCCCTCCACCACATAGGCGGCCTGTTCAAACACCTTCCGGGTATCCTCTCCCTTGGTCAGCGGCTGTTCAATATACACGTTGGGCGTACCCGAATGGATCTGCATCGCGTCGGCCGAGGCGGCCTCCACAAAATCGTGGTAAACCGGCAGCTCCCGATAGGACACCTCCATCAGTTCCGCCCCCCGGCGGGCCTGCTCTCTGTCCCGCGCCGCCACTGCCGCAATCACATCCCCCCGGTAGCGCACGGCGTCCCTGCAGAAAATGGGGTGATCCATCCCGGAGCTGTAGTTGAGCGAGGATGCCTTCGGAGTAGACAGCATATTGGTTCCCTGGACATCCGCCGCGGTGATCACATCAATCACACCCGGAACCTCCATGGCCTTAGAGATATCAATCCCGCCAATCTCAGCATGTTCCTTTGTGGAGAGCACCAAGGCCAGATAGACGGTGGAACTGGGCATTTTCAGTGCGATATCGTCTCCAAAGTCACATGCTCCCAGCACTCGGGACAACGCGCCGGGCCTGGGATAACGGGTCCCATAAATATCTTCGGACTCCTGATGATAGGTGATGTCCTCCATGGTCTTCTCCCCGCGCATCACCTCAGCCGCGAGCATCACGCCGTCCACAATCGGCTTATAGCCGGTGCACCGGCAAATATTCCGATGTCTGGTAAACCAGCTCCGCACCTCCTCCCTGCCGGGCCGGGGGTTGCTTTTCAGAAGGGCGTATGCGGACATGATGAATCCAGGACTGCAAAATCCACACTGCACCGCGCCGCAGGTAATAAACGCCTGCTGAATGGGGTGCAGCTGCCCCGCCAATCCAAGCCCCTCAATGGTAAGGACGGTGGAGTCCTCCGGGATATTGGACATTTTCCGGACGCATGAGCGCACCAGCTTATCATTCAGAATCACCGAGCATGCGCCGCACTGCCCCTCGTTGCAGCCCACCTTTGTGCCGGTCAGTCCATGCCGGCGCAGCGCGTCGGCCAGAGTATCCTTCGATTCATACATAAAGCAGCGGCTTACACCGTTTACGATCAGGCTTTTTCTTTGCATATATGTCTCCTTCCCTTTCCGGCGTTCGATTGGCAAAAATGGCGGTAAGCGTTGTTCAGGATGGACAGATAATCCTCTTTCCTGGAATACCTGGGATTGATCTTCCAGTACCTGGCCTGATAGTCTTTTACGCAGTCCTCCGCGATATGCTCAAAGTCCTCCTGTGTTGCCTTCAGAGCACTCAGCTTCTGTGTCAAACCGGTATCCTGGAGCAGCCGGTCCACAAAGGCCGCCATACGGTCCGCCGCTTCACTCCAACTCAGGCCTGTACAATCAATCCCCATGGCCCTTGCCGCCTGAATGGTCTTCTCCGGCTGGGCCATCGCATTGAAGCGGAGGACCTCCCCCATCAGAAAAGCAATGGACAGTCCGTGACTGATATGGAAATAGGGGCCCACATAGCGGCCGATCCCGTGCATATGCCCGGTACCCGTGGTGGTAAAAGCCATCCCGCCCATGGTACTGCCCAGGAAGAGGTCCAGGGCCGCCATCTGGTTTTTCGCCGCTGTCGCGCAGACCACGGAGAGGGTTCGGCTGACCAGTTCAATTCCCTTAAGAGATACCGCCTCAGTCATAGGGTTAGCTTTCAAGGAATAGAAGGACTCCAGACTATGGCTGAGCGCGTCAATCCCAGAGTCGGCGATCACGCCCACCGGGCATTCCAGCAGGGCCCTGGGGTCCAGGAACGCCGCCTTGGCGCAGTTGAGCTCACGGTGGGCCACTGTAAACTTGTCCCCCACCTCCTCGTCGTGAATGATAGCCATACTGGTCACCTCCGAGGCGGTACCCGCCGTGGTTGGGACCACAAACAGAGGGATAGGCGGGATTTGGAAGCGCTCATAGCCGATCCAGTCCCGGGGCTTCCCCCCGTTGGTCGCCAGCACAGCAACGCACTTGGAGAGGTCGATCACACTGCCGCCGCCTATCGCCACAACCAGTTCCACGCCGCCCTGAGTCCTCAGAAACTCCGCCGCCCGCTCTACATCACTGGCCGGAGCCTCCGCACTTACCTCATTGTAGGTTACACAATCCACATCAGCCTTCTTGATTGCCTCCAGGCAGCCTGCATAAAACTCCGTTTTGGAGACATGCCGCCCGGAAATAATCATCGCCTTTTTCACCCCAGCCTGCCGGAGCTCCTCCGTCAGCTGTGCCGCAGCGCCGATACCGGAAATAATCCTGGTATGTGTCTCATAAGATGTAACCTTTTCCTGATAAAACATGCTGTCTGCCTCCCTATTGATCTAAATGGTCCGGCCCAGGGCCGTCCCCTCCTGAATGGCCTGCATAATGTTGGAGGGCCTGGCGGACGCGCCTTCACCTATCGCATAGCAGTCCACGCCCCGCTCCGCCAATTGGCTGAACCAGGCAGGCGGGCCTCCTCTGCCCCCGGCGGCAACCAAAATCAGGTCCGCCTCCAGTCTCCGCTGAACACCGCCCTGTTTAACAAGGACCGTGTCTCCGTCCATCCCTTCAAGACTTGTTTCCGTTAAAATCAACACGCCCTGTTCGTCCAGCCGTTCCAAAAGGGCCCTGCGGTTGATGTCATGGGTTCCGCCGCAGACGCGGGCAGTCATCTCAACTATAGTGACAAAATTGCCGTCTTCGGCCAGGCGGTCTGCCACTTCACAGCCCACACTTCCGCCGCCTATCACCACCACCCGCTGTCCAGAGCGCTCATGCCGGTCGGTCTCCAAAAATTCGTGGGCTGTCTTTACCTTTCCTGTGGAATAATCTACAACCCGATCCAGCCGGTTCGGCACAGAACCCCCGCAATAGACCACGGCGTCCGGGGAAAAGGCCATAATTTCCTCCGGTCCGGCCTCACAGCCACAGGTTATGGTAAAGGTTCCGCTCTCCGCAAGCCACTCCATATGCCTGCAAAAGGCTTCCATTCCGCCCTTTCCCGGTACGCTTGCGGCCAGGCGCATCGCGCCGTTTACCTGGGGCCGCCGCTCCCAGACGTGGACAGTATGTCCTCTCCCGGCGGCCTCACAGGCGAAGGTCAGCCCAGCCGGCCCAGCCCCAATCACAGCGATTCGCCGGGGCTTCTTCACCGGACGCGGGGCAAACAGCGCCGCAGATTCCCGGGCTACGTCCGGGTTGACAACACACTGGATACTGCGCTTCCCTGTAATTCGGTTCCCCGCGCAGCCCACATTGCACATTAAGCAGTGGGAAATCGCCTCCGGGCATCCCCGTTTCAGCTTCTCCGGCCAGTGGGGGTCCGCAATAAACTGTCTGCCCACTCCAATCAGGTCCGCCTGACCAGAGGTCAGGATGTCCTCCATCATCTCCCGTTTTCGCAGTCCGCCGCTGGTCAGCACCGGGACAGAAACCGCCCCTTTGACCTGTTCGGCATATACGCTTCTCCATCCCGCCGGTAAAAACGCGGACAGAGAGTCCACATGACGCTGAAACCCGTTGCTTACGTTGATCAGATCGGCCCCCGCTTTCTCCATCAGAACAGCCGCCTGGGCCGCCTCCTGTGCGGTCAGCCCCCCTTCGTCCAGTTCCACTCCGTTGATCCGGACACTGATAATAAAGTCACGGCCCGCTCGCTTCCGCACAGCCTGAATCACCTCTACAGCAAAGCGCGCCCGGTTTTCCAGACTGCCCCCATACTCGTCCTGCCGGCGGTTTGAAATGGGGGACAGAAACTCCGCCAGCAGATAGGCGTGGGCCGCATGGATCTCCACACCGTCCAGGCCCGCCTGTTGGGCGTAGACAGCGGCCTGAGCAAAGTCCTGGACCAGCTGCTCAATCTCCAGTTTAGAGAGCGCCCGGCCAGTCATCCTTCCATCCGTCTCCACACGGGGAGAAGGGCCAACGGGCAGCTCGCCAATGTACTCCTGCCTGGTCGCCTGGCCCGCATGCTGGAGCTGGATGATTGCCTTCGCGCCAAAGTAGTGTATCGCGTCGGCAAGGCGGCCCAGCCCGGGGACATTGCTGAGCACATCGCAGCGCAGCTGCACGGCGCCGTTGCGGCCATTGGGTGTAATTCCGGCGTTTTCAATGATAATCAGCCCGGCTCCCCCTTTGGCCCGTTCGCCGTAGTAATCAATCATGGCCTGAGTTACCCCGCCGCTGATGTCCGCCAGGTTTGTGGCCATTGCGGTCATCGCAATCCGGTTCCGAATCCGCGTATTGCCAATTTGAAGCTCTTGAAATAACATGATCTTACTCCTCCGACGCTGCTTTTCCCCGCGTCCGGGTCCTAATTCCGTCAAAAATCCCCTTTCCAATCAAAAACAGCGCCACTATCAGCATCACAACCGCAATGGGGCGAGAAAGGAATTGGGCGTAGTCTCCGCGGTAAATTTGCAGCATCTGCCGGAAATTTTTCTCCAGAATGGGCCCCAGAATCAGACCCAGCGCCATAGCGGCGGGGGAATACTGATACTTGGTCATGACAAAGCCCAGCAAGCCGAAAATCAGGGTCAGCCAGATATCCTGAACCCGGTTGTTAATGGCAAAGGCCCCGATCATTGCCACAAACATGATGCCGGCGCCCATATATTTAAAGGGGACTTGAATCACCTTTACAATATATTTAATCAAGTATTTGGGCACAAACAGGATCAAAATATTGACAATCAGCATAGACATGAAGATGGGGTAGACCAGCTCCGGCTGGTTTGAAAACAGATTCGGCCCCGGCTGCAGGCCATGAATCAGAAATACATTCAGAATCAGTGCCGTGGAGGAACTGCCCGGAATGCCCATGGTCAGCAGCGGCACAAACGCGCCGCCCACCGCCGCGTTGTTGGCTACCTCGGGCCCGAACACGCCTTCCACCGTTCCGGTGCCAAACTCCTCTTTATGCTCCTTGCTGGTGGACTTGGCAACGCCGTAACCCACCAGAGCCGCTATAGTAGAGCCCGCGCCGGGAAGCATACCAATCAGCGTGCCGATAATGCTGTTGCGCGCCCAGTGGGGAACGGCCAGCTTTACGTCCTCCTTCGACAGGCCGCCGTTATACTTCCCGTCGTCCTGGTTGGTCAGCGCCTCCAGTTTTGCCCGGTCCCTCATGTGGGAGAACTGGTTGAACACCTCGGCAATAGCATAGATCCCGATCAGCGCAGGCACAAAAGAGATGCCGGAATAAAGATAGACCTGCTTAAAGGTGAACCGCAGCGAGCCCTGAACCGGGTCAGAGCCGACGCAGCCCAGCAGAAGGCCCAGCAGAACCGAGACCATACCTTTAATGGTATCCTTTGCCCCAATATTTGCCACCAGCGCCAAACCCAGCAGCGCCAGGGCAGTGTATTCCGCAGGGCCAAACTCAAACACCAGGCTGACCAGCTTGGATGCGCCGATCCAGGCAATGATGACGCCGACAATTCCGCCCACGCCGGAGGAGACCATCGCGGCAGACAGCGCGCGGCCCGCCTCCCCCTTCAGCCGCATGGGATAGCCGTCGATGGAGGTAGCCACAGCGGGAACGTCACCGGGGCAGTTAAACAAAATAGCGGAAATAGAGCCGCTGTATACCGCGCCGCAATAAATTGCCGACATCAGAATAATCGCCTGAATGGGTTCCATTCCATAGGTAAACGGCGTCAGCAGGGCGATGGCCGTAACACCGCTCAGACCAGGAATCACGCCGAAAATCATCCCGACAGCCAGGCCGGACATCATGAACAAAAGCGCTTGCGGAGTGAATGCGGGTGCAATCCACGTTAGCATAGCTGAATACCTCCGTAACTGTTAATAGAACCGCAGGGAGAAGTCCTTAAAGACTCCCTGGCCCCGGGGCAGCTGTAATTTCATAAGCAGGCAGAAGAAGACAAAGGCCACCAGAAAAACCCCAATTGTGAACAGAGCAATGGTCTTCGGGTTTCTCACCCCCGCAATCAGCAAAAGCACTGGGAGCAGAATCAGGGACGCGAGGATAAAGCCGATCTTGGGCATAACCCAGATATAGAGCATACAGACGGCCACCAGACAGAGCATAGTAAAATAAGTGGGCGCTTCCTCGCTGGCCTCATATCTGGGCAGCTGGCCCGCATGGAGCAGCTTAATCTGCTTGAACAGAACCCCCAGCATCATTACCGCGGAAATCAGGCAAACCGTTTTGGGGTAGGCGTAAGGGCCTATCTCAAATTCCCCGATGGTCATTGCGTTGATCCATCTCTCCGCGTTTAAAAACGTCACCACAAACAGGGCCGCAAAGGCGCCTGTTACGAGCAATTCCGAATTTTGTTTTAATCTTTCCAACAAATATCTCACTCCCATCTGTCAGTCGGACGGCGCCCGGAATGAGTACCGGGGCCGGCTGATACAGCGGCGGGGAAGCCTTCACGCAGTATCCTACTCTTTGTGAAAGCTTCCCCGCAGATTCCTCTATGTTGAGCTTGCGCCTAACCCTTATTTGTTCTTGTAGTATTTGTTATACATGTCAAGTCCCTCTTCGTAGAAGCTCTGGACAAATTCCTTCAGTTCCTCCGGAGCAAGGGTGAAGGGCTGGCTGTAGTTCAGGAATTCAGTGGCCTCAAACTCCTGGTAGTTGGGCAGCCACTGAGCGGCGTAAAACACCTGGTACAGGTACTCGCAAATGTCGTCCGCCAGGTCCTTGGGGCCGCCGAACCCACGGTAACGGTAGAGGCTCATCTCCAATCCGTAATCGGAGAAGCTGGGAACATCGGGCGCAAAGTCGTAGTGAATATCACCGTAGTAAAGCACGGGGATCACGTCGCCGGACTCCACCAGCTGCATCACATTACCCACAGAATCGGCCAGCAGCTCCACATGCCCGCCCATCAAAGCGGTGGTGCGTTCGCCCGCCTTAGTGTAACCGATGTTGGTCATTTTCATTTTGAAGAAGTCCTGGAGAGCCCAGACCACCAGTCCGTCATCATTGGTCTCACCCACGGTAGCAATGTTAATGTTCCCGTGCTCCTGGGCATAGGCCACAACATCCTCCCATGTCTCCAAACCGCTCCCGGCCTTGACAAACAAGCCCTCCGCATAGCTCTGGTTGGCGGTAATGAAAGCCATGTCCTCGGTAAATACATAGTCATGCTCGTAGAAGATCTGAGTTGTGGGCTGGGAACCATTGATGCCGCAGATGGTATAGCCGTCCGGATCAGATTCCAGGGTGTAGGCGACAGCCAGGTCACCGTTGGAGCCGGCCATATTCAAATAGACCAGGTTGACACCGAGAATTTTAGCCGCATCCACGCCGATATTTCTGGGGTACTTGTCCGAGGAACCGCCCTCGCCCCAGCCAATGACCACCGTGATATCCCGGTTCGGGTAGTCGGGGCTGCTCTCCGGCTTTGGGATCGTCTCCTGTATCTTGGAAATCGCCTCGTCATAGGAAATAGAACCGGCGTTCAGAGATGCAATAACCTCGTCAATACCGGCGAGAATTTCCGCACGGTGTTCTCTGGCATAAAATGTCCCGGGGGTGCTCTGCCCGCTGGAGCTGGCCCCACTACCTGCGGGCGGCTTGCTGCCGGCGGAGGACTGAGGCGGCTCCGCAGGTCCTCCACAGGCCGCGAGCGACAGTGTCATGGCAAATACGACGATCAGAGTGAATAGTTTTTTCATATTGTCTCTCCTCCATACGTTTCGGTTTCTTCTTCGTTAAACCTTGTCCCAAATCAGCACAAGTGTTTAAACCTTACTTCTCCCGCTCCCAGCGGAGCAGGGCCATAAACGACTCCAGATCTGCCTCCTGTTCGAAGCAGCCGCACCGTTCCAGGAGCGACTCCACCGCGCCGTCTGAAAGCAGACCCTGCGCATTGGCTCGAAATTTGTCTATCAGCTCCTCCAGGCTGGCAGGATTGTCAGGAGAACCTTTCAGGTCATAGCAATCCTTTTGAAGCCGCGTGCCATCCCGCATCAGAATCTCCACACGCGCCCCCCGGCGCTTGGGGTAAAGCCGATCTGCTGGACCATCCAGAACTACATCTACCCTTTGCGCCAGCTCCAGGTATTTCGAGGACGCATAATTTGCCTCCCGCAAATGCGTTATGCTGAAACAGCCATCCAGCAGCGCGGCAGCCGCTCCGTACGCAATACTGAATTTTGCCTCCCCCGCATTTTTGGGGGACTTGATATGCCCGGTCAGGTCACAGGCCACCTGATAAGTGCCCACCTCAATCCGCTCCACCTGCTTGGGAGAAATCCCGTGCTCCCTGCTCAGCAGCAGCACGCCTTCGATGGCCGGCTGCGCATGACGGCAGGTGGGGTAGAACTTGCTGTAGGTATCCTCAATCAAATACCGCTCCCCCAGGCCTTCCAAAAGCCGCTCTGGGTTCAGCCTTTTGCTCATTGCGGAAAACAGACCCTTTTCCCCCTCGAATGCGGTGGAACAGCCCTCTATGTTTTCCTTAGCCAGGCAGGCACAGCTGATTCCGTTAAAAGCCGCGTTCCCCACCATGATACATTTGCTCTGCTGTCCGGAGACAGTGGCCTCCATTAACCCCGCCGCCTGAAGCGCCGCCATTCCCAGGCCGTTTGCAAGCTGTGTCCGGCTCAGCTTCATCAGTTTTCCGGCTGCAGCCATCGCCCCGACGGTCCCGCAGACTGCCGAGGGGTGAAACCCCCTGTCAATCAGGTCCGGGCTCTGCGCCGATGCCAGCCGGTAGACAAGCTCATATCCGGCCACAATTGCGGCCAGCACCTCCGCTCCAGATGCGCCCACCTCCTGACCAACGGCAAGGGCGGTTGGCACAATCACCGCTCCGGCATGGACTCCGGCGTATTTGTGCCCGTCATCCAGTTCAAGGGCATGGGCAAATGTCCCATTCAACATTGCCGCGCGGGCTGCGGGAACTCCCCCTTCCGTGTAAGGGCCGATGGGAGACCGGCGGCCCCCGCCGAGCTCCTTGACCGCCGCACACAGCGCTCCGCTGTAGGGCCAGCCGGCACAGCCGGCCACCATCGCGCCGATGGTATCCAGCAAACGCTGCTTCGCGGTCTGTACAGTCTGTTGGTCCAGCGCTGCGTAACGGATGTCCTCCACAAAGCCAGCAAAGTGCTCTGTCAAATTCATTTTTCGGGAATCCCCCCTCTTCTTTCAAAATTTTTACCAGAAAATCCACTTTTTTTATTTTACTTTTGTTACTATAGCTCAAATTATACTCGATTACTCCGGCAAAGAAAAGCAGTTATAATTCATATTACTGCAACTATTTGTTGCGATCCCGGCGCTCTCAAGGGCGGACGTAGACATGGCCGTCCATAATCCGGCGGGCTGTGCGATCCAGATTCCCGCTCACCACGCTGTGCGTACCATCCGCGTCATTGACCCGCAGGTCAGCGTAGGCATCCATAACTCCCCAGGGGTGTCCGATGCGCAAGTGCTCAATGCGGCTGGTGCCCAAAGCTTTGCGGGCAATTTTGTTGACGATTGTGCCCGGCGTATTGGCCGCCGTAATGGTGCAGATAGCTCCGGTACCCATATAGGCGTCAATCATCTTCATATTGACGGAAAACAGACGGCCAATCAGGTCGGCCTCCTCCGCGCCCACTTGCCTTCCACTGCCCGCTTTATAGCTGACGGGCGCTGTCACAAAGGCGATTTTGGGCAGGGTCTGGCTATTGATACGGGCATCCTCCAGATCCTTGGCAAAGCCCAACAGAACGGCCCCCGTCCCCCGGATTATCTCCAGCCTGCGGCAGATATCCCCGCAGTTGGGCAGTGCGTTGAATTCGGACGGGATCTCCGTCCCCCGCACCCCGAACTCCTCAGGGCGGACGAAAATCACCGGATTGGCCGCATCCACAAAGGAGTATTCATAGCTTTTTCCTTCCACCTCGATGGTATCCCTGGCGTGTCCCGTGGGCAGGAGCTTTCCGGAGGCCGCTCCCTGGGGGGCGACAAATTTCAGTCGAATTCTGGCTGCGGTACCCGGTACTCCGTCAATGGAAAAGTCCCCCTCTGTGACAGCCCGGCCGTCCTTCACCGGAACCTGCGCAATAATTTCCTTCTGGGTGTTAGTGTTGAAGATATGGACCTCTGTGACAGGTTCCACCCCCTCCACCAGACCTTCATCTATGGCGTAGGGCCCAACCGCGGAGGAAATATTCCCGCAGTTCATCGTCCGGCCCACAATAGGCGCCAAGACATCCACTTGACCAAACTCATAATCCACGTCAATGCCGGGGCGCTGGCTCCTGCGGATAATGGCCACCTTGCTGGTAGAGGTATTCGCCCCGCCCATGCCGTCAATCTGCCTGTGATCCGGGGAACCAAAAGCGCTCAGAATCACTCGGTCCTGCGCCTCCCGCTCCTCTGGCAGGTCCTCTCCGTTGAAAAATACTGCCTTACTGGTGCCGCCGCGCATATAGACACAGGGGATTCTTTGATTTGGCATAAAGCCGCTCATAATATCACACTCTTTCTGCAATTTTTTGTTGCATGATTCGGGATTTCAGGGTAAAATAACAGCGCACTGAATTTGACTGTAAGGGGGCGTGTTCCTTGCTGAACAACTATCTATACTTCATCGTACTGGCGGAAGAATTGAACATTTCCCGGGCTGCCCAGCGCCTGTTCATCTCCCATCAATGCCTGAGCAAATACCTGAAAAACCTGGAGCAGCACTACCGCATCGCTTTTTTTGAGCGCTCGCCCCGGCTTTCACTTACACCGGCTGGGGAGGCCTATCTGAAAATGCTGCGTCAGGTTCAATTTTTGGAGGCCAATCTGGAAAACCAGCTGGACGATTTCCGCGATTCCAAAAAGGGTGTTCTCCGCTTCGGGACCACCGAGGGGCGCTACCGCGTACTGATTCCCGCCCTTCTGTCCAACTACAAAAAAATTTATCCGGACGTAAAGCTGATTACCTATTACGACACCTCTCAGCAGCTGTGTGAGCGCATCCTCCGCAACGGCCTGGACCTGGCACTGATGAACCAGCGGGACATCAGCCTGAACCACTACGACGTTCAGCCTATTATTGACGAGCGGCTGCTCCTGGTCATTTCTGACAATCTTCTGGCCCGTTATTTCCCCGATCAATTCCCCGCCTGCAAGGAAACCTTCCGGGCGGGTGTCAGCCTTGCGGACTTTCAGGAGGTCCCGTTCATCCTGAACTACCGGGGATTCAACTCCAGAGAGGTCCTTGAAAAATACGCGGAGTCTCAAGGGCTGCGCCTCAACTGCGCCCTGGAGATGACCCAGCAGGACCTTCACTTTATGCTGGCCGCGAAGGACTACGCCGCCTGCTTCTGTTGGGAGATGTATATACCGGCCATCGACCGGAACAACCTGGACCCTACGCTGTGTCATCTCAATGTGTTTCCGATCAGCGACCCCATTACCACCAACCAATTTGTTCTGGTCAAGCCCAAGGGAAAAATTCTCCCCACCTATGGCCGCGACTTTATCAGCCTCATCCAGAAAACCTGCGCCACCTTTTCGATGCAGCGCTAAACAGCTCTCAGTGTTTCACCTCCCGGATCACATCAATCACCGTGCCGTCCCGATATTCTACAATACAGGTGATCCGTTCCCCCGTCTCAATGGGTTCCGGAATGCCGGTCAGCTGCTCCGCCAGCTGCTGGAGCTCCTGAATCGAAACTGTTTTCAGGCCGGCCTGTTCTAAATCCTCCTTCAGTTCCTGGTAATTTCTATGTTCGGGATTGAGGGCAATTCCGGCCTCTGTGACCACCACGGCCACTGTCTCCCCCGGCGTGCAGGCGGTAAAGACACGCTTGACGACCGAGGGTGTGCGCCCCCGGATCACCGGCAGCGCCACAATCGAGATCGCAGCCCCTCCGGCCACATCAGGCCCGCCGCCGAGACCGCCCATCATCTCCCCGGAGGACCCGGTTAGGATGTTGACGTTAAAATCTGTGTCCACCTCCAGCGCGCCCAGCACACCGAAGTCCTCCCGGTTCAGAAACCCTCCCTTGCTGTAGGCATTGGCATAGTCCGCGTTGTCAATTTCCAGCACGCCGGGACGGTCATAGATGGCCCGGGCGGCTACGGCGTCGAAGCTCTGGGAACACTCCACCACCCGCACAAGGCCCTGATCGTACATGTCGATGATAGCGGCCGGGATTCCCCCCAGGGCAAAGCTGGCTTTCACGCCCCGCTGCCGCATTCGCTCCGCCAGATACTTGGTTGTCGCAATGCTGATCGCTCCGGCCCCTGTCTGGAAGGAGAATCCGTTTTGGAACCTCCGTGAGGCCGCAATTACCGCAACAGTACGTTCCGCAATCATCAGATCCCGGGGATTTTTTGTCAGCCGGGCGGCCCCCGCCCCAATCTTAGCGGGGTCACCCACAGCGTCCACCTTGACAACAAAATCCACATACTGCTGAGAAATACTGACAGGGCAGCAGGGATAGTCCACCAGGTAATCGGTGACCACCACCACCCTGCGGGCGCTGAGCGCGTCAATCCACGCGTACCCCAGCGCTCCGCAGGCGTTTGGCCCGATTTGACCGGTGCAGTTGCCATAGTCATCCGCTGCCGAGGCGCCAATAAAGGCCACGTCAATCTGGAGCTCACCCGCTTCGATTGCCCGGGGCCTGCCTCCGTGGGGACGCAGAATGACAGGGCACTCCAGCTCCCCGGCCAGCACCGCGTCGCCCAGCTGGCCGCGAATCCCGCTGGCCTCAATGCTTCGTATGGTGCCGTCCCGAACAAAGTCCACAATGGACGGATCTTTAATGTTGACCACCGCACTGGGCGCAAAGCGGAGATCTCGAATTCCCAGCTCCCGAATCGCGGTCAGCACCTGACCGATCACCATGTCCCCCTCCCGGAACGAGTGGTGGAACGAGATAGTCATCCCATCCTTCAGACCGCAGGCCGTGATGGCGGCCTTCAAGTCCGGCCGCAGCTTGCTCTCACCAGGAATCCGGTGTCCGGCCGTCCTTTTAGTCGCAACCGGCCGGTCCTCCGGTGGTGTACAGCAGGGTCCCATATAGGGCCGGACCACATAATCCCCGATTTTTTCCGGAAGCTCCCGGCCCAGGCTGTTTACCATCATCCTCCCACCTCCTGCCCCAGAATGCCGGCCGCCGCCGCCCGGGACAGTGTCGCCCGGGCACGCAGCTCCATTGGCTTATCAATCATTCCGCCATCCAGAACACACACACCGGTGTGCTCCTGCTCCGCCCGCTCCAGCGCCTCCAGCACCCGCCGCGCATTTCGGATCTCCTTGGGCGACGGGGTAAAGCAGGCGTTAACCCGATCAATTTGCCTGGGATGGACACAGGTCTTTCCATCAAACCCCAGCGCCCGGGTCATCTCCAAGTCCTTATCCAATCCCTCTCCGTCGTAGATGTCGGAGAATACCGCGTCCTGCGCGGATATCCCCGCCGCCCGGCAGGCCATCAGCACCGCGTTGCGGGCGTAAAATATCTCCCACCCCGGCTTTGTGCGCTGCGCGCCCATGCTGGCGGTAAAGTCCTCAGCCCCCAGCGCCATCGCCTCAACCCGAGGGCTGGCGGACGCTATCTCCTGCGCATGCAGCACGCCCAAATAGGACTCGATATTGCACCAGAGCTTCACGCTGCCCCGAGCAATCCCCGCCCGGACCTCAATATCCGTTATTTTCCCGTCAACACGCCGCACCTCTTCGGCGGACTCCACCTTGGGAATCCGAATCGCGTCCGGCCTGGCCCGCACAGCCGCCTCCAGGTCCTCGTCGATCTCCTCCGAGTAAATTCCGTTGACCCGAATCAAAATGTACTTTCCTCTCGGGCGTTGATATTTCACCGCGTTATACACCAGAAGACGGGCGGCGTCCTTCTCTCTCGGCGATACGGAGTCCTCCAGGTCGTAGACCAGGCAGTCCTCATTGTAAAACCCGGCCTGGATCATTTTGATCGGGCTGGTCCCTCCGGCATACATGGAGGTGCGCATCAGTCTAAATTCTGTCACAGGGATCCTCCTTTGCCCAGTCGTATCTCACTTCGGCCGACCGGCAGATGGCGCATTGAACCCTGGCGCGTATGGTGAAATCCAACGCCCCCTTATCCACCATACGGACAAGAGCGTCTTTTACGCCAAATTCCTCCAGAACATCACGGGCCGTCCGCTCAATCGCCCGGCCGAATATTGCTTTCACATCGCTGTCCAGCTCAATCTGTATTCCGCCACCCGGATTGGGACACATCGTAACCATCACATCACTGGACTCCATTGTCCCGGCTGCGGCCGGTTTTTTCAATTCCACAGCTGTCCGCCCCCCTATCTGTTCCGAGCCAGCTTCATATATTGGAACAGCCCGCCGGCCCGCATAATATCCCGCTCCAAGTCACTAACCGCGTCTCCGTACAATTCCTGCCCCGTCCGCTCGACCCGAATGGCCCCCGTATCCAGGTCCACCTCAAGCAGGTCGCCGGTGCGGATCTCCCCCGCCTTGATGCTTTGGGACAGCCCCTTCACAAACAGAACCGGATAGCCGTTGTTGATGGCGTTCCGGTAATAGATTCGGGAGCAGGTCTCCGCCAAAATACAGGGTACTCCGGCATATTTCAGGCAATAGACCGCGTGCTCCCGGCTGGAACCACAGCCGAAATTCTTGCCCGCGACCACAAAGTCGCCTGGCTTGACCTCTTTCGCGAACTCCTCCATTCCGGGGTAATATTCAAAGGCATATTGCGGCATCTGCTCCGGGTCCGTTTCCGCCAGGTATTTATTGTGATAAATCAGGTCCGTATCCACGTCGTCGCCGAACACCCATGCGCGGCCGAGTTGTCTCTTCATCGCAAACCGCTCCTTACTTTAAAATTGTTCTGGGGTCCGTAATGCGGCCCTCTACCGCCGAAGCCATGGCCGCCATCGGACTCATCAGATAGGTGTGACTGCCCTTGCCCACCTTGCCGGTATAATTGCGGTTGTTGGTCGCCACACCCACATCTCCGGCCGGGAGCGTCCCACAGTGCTCTGCCGTGCACAGGGCGCAGGTCGGGTTGGTAAATACGGCCCCGGCAGACAAAAACGCGGCCGCAAGCCCGTTTTTCACACAGGCCAGCTGAACCTCTGTTGTACAGGGGGTAATGATAACCCGTGTGTTGGGGGAAATTCTGCCCCCGGCTGCCATCAGCACCTGATAGGCGGCTTCCAGGTCCTCATATCGCCCATTGGAGCAGGAGCCGATATGGACCTGATCGATATGGGTTCCCGCAATCTCCCTGACCGGCCTGACATTATCCGGAGCATCCGGGCAGGAGGCCATCGGCTCCAAACCGCTCACATCATAAGAGACGGTTTTGCAGTACAGGGCATCCGGGTCGGGAGCAAACGCCGCCGCCCGTTCCCGCACTTGAGGGCCAGCCCGCTCCGCCAGCCACTCCAGCACCGGCCCGCTGGGCATAATCAGAGGGATTTTACCGCTCATTTCTGTCACCATGGAACACAGTGTGACGCGCTGCGCAAGGGTCGCCTGTTGGATGGTCTCTCCTCCAAACTCCACCGCCAGATAGTCCATCCCCCCTGCCCCCAGGTCCCCCACAATCCTTGTAATCAGATCGCGCATGCACACCCCTTTGGGAAAGGCTCCCGTGACCTCAACTCTCATCGTCTCCGGCACCCGGAACCAGGAGGTGCCGCTCACATAAGCCGAGGCCACATCGGTATTCCCCACACCGGTTGCGAATGCTCCTACCGCACCCAGAAGATTCATGTGGCTGTCTGTCCCTAGAATCACATCCCCCGGCTTGACCAACCCCGCCTCCAGCATGACGTGCTGCCCAACCCCGCAGTTAACGTCAAACAGACGCCGGATACCTTGTCTGCGCGCAAACTCCCGGATAATTTTCTGGTTGTTGGAAACCTTTTCTGAGTGGGCGGGCGCTTGAAGATCAAAGGTAAAGGCAATTTTGTCCGGGTCCCAGACCTTTGCCTCCCGGCCCATCTCCTGTTCAAATTGCAGCACACAGTTTGCTCCTCCAAAGTCCCGGGCGGATACCAGGTCCACCGAGCACCAAACCCGGCCGCCCACTTGGACCTCCCGCCCCGCCGCATGCTCCATAATTTTTATGATTGAGGTCTTACCCATACATTCCGCTCCCTTCCTCTTGTTACTAACAGTCTAAATCAAACAATATGCGCTGAAAAGCACATGATTTTTGTATCAAGGCAACTTTCCTTTGCAGCACCCCGCAACCTTTTTTTGCATCAGCACAGTTTTCTTTTGCTTTTCAAGGGATATTCCCCGTGCTAAAGTAAAAGCAATCCGAATACGAAGCGAAAGAAGGTATGCGTCATGTCAGCTCCGCGCCCCTTTTCCATGCCGCCAAACGCCTGTAACGCGCACCTCCACATCATTGATCCCGCTTATCCAAACGACGGGAAAGCCGCCGCCCAAGTTGGGACGGTGGAAACCTATCGGAAATTGGCGGGGGCGCTGAAACTCCCCCGCGCGGTCTTTGTCCAGGCCAAGCCCTTTGCTCTGGATAACTCCTGCCTTCTGGACGCAATTCAGGCCTTTGGTCCGGAAAATGTCCGCGGAATCGCGGTAGTTGGCCCGGATACCACCGATCAGGAGCTGGAAAGTCTTCATACCGGCGGCGTTCGAGGCCTGCGTTTCAGCGTCTGGAACCAGCAAAATGCCGTTGTCTCCTTTGAGGACTGCATTCCGCTCAGCCGGCGCTGCGCCCAGCTGGGGTGGAACATACAGCTGCACATGAGCGCGGCACAACTGGCTGAACGATTTGACACTATCCGCAAACTGGGCTGTCGTGTGGTAATCGACCATATGGGCCGCCTGAAGCCTCGTCTGGGTACTCATGACCCGGCCTACCCCCTCCTGTTGAGGCTGATTGACCAGGGCAGCACCTGGGTTAAGCTTAGCGGTCCCTATCTGAACACCTCGCAAGGAAAGCCCTGGCACGACGCCTCCTCCCTTGCGGCGGAGCTTGCCCGCTTCGCTCCGGAACGAGTCCTTTGGGGCAGCGATTTTCCTCACGTCACAGAGCAGGACAAGCCCTCCGAAATGGAATTGGCCGGCCTGATCCCCCTCTGGTTCCCTACCCAGCGGGCGCAGGAGCTTGCTCTCGTTGAAAACCCCGCCCAGCTGTACGGGTTCTGAGCACCTTGCCAGAGGCGCACTATTCCCTGCGGAGGATATCCACCGCCCTGCGATACCCGGAGGGTCTCCGCCCTTTTCCCCTTCGCTTTCACGGACTCGCAGAGCGACAAAAAAGCACGGAGATTTGCGCAGCAGCAAATCTCCGTGCTTTTTGGGTCAATTCCCAAAGCTTCACTTTCTCATTCAGCTTGTATGGCTTCAGGGCAAAAAGTCCTCCCGCATAGGGTTGAAGATGTCCAGGAGGACGCCGGCCTCCAGGCAGGTACAGCCGTGGGGGACGCCGTCCTTTTTTAAGAGGGTGTCCCCCGCCGTCACCTCCCGGGTCTCCCCGTCGATGGTGAAGGAGAACCGGCCGCTGACTATATAGGTAATCTGGGTGTGGGGGTGGCTGTGGAGCGCGCCCACCGCGCCGGTCTGGAAGGTATTTTCCACGCACATCAGTCCGTCGGTATAGGCCAGCACCCGGCGGGTGACCCCCTCGCCGGCGGGCTGGGGCAGAGTGCCGCCGTGGGGGACCCAGCGGCTGTCCTTTTCGGTAAACATAGATTTTCCTCCTCATAAAAGGCGGGGGCGCGGGGGCTGATGCCTCCGCGCCCCCCCTCGTCATTTGAAATATTGGGGATAGGCCGCCCGAATATCGGCGGCGTCGATCTTATAGCGGTTGAGGTGGAGCTCCATCAGCTCCCGGGCCCGCTTGGGGTCCCTCTCCTGAATCGCCTGGAAAATGGACTCATGGTCCTGGACAATCTTGGTATTTTTCACTGTGGACAGGGCCATACTGCGCACCCGGTCGAAGTGGATGGTGATGTTCTGCATCAGGGCAAAGATCTGGGTCTTTTTGGCGACCTCGAACAAAATCCCATGGAACTGGTTGTCCAGGGTCATCAGCTCGTTGGTGTAGTAGTTGTCCAGATAGAACTTTTGCAGGCGGATGTTGGCGCTGAGGCGCTCCAGGTCCACCGGGCTGGCCATCTCGCAGTCCAGCTCCACCACCGCGCACTCCAGCAGGTTGCGCATGAAGCGGGACTCCTCCACCAGATCGTAGTCGATCAGGGGGACCGTGCTCTTTTTCTGGGGGTGTATCTCGATGATCTTCACCCGGGACAGCTCGATGAGGGCCTCCCGCACCGGGGTCCGGGACAGCCCCATCTCGACAGCCAGCTCATTCTCGCTGATCTGACTGCCCGGGGCCAGCTCCAGGCTGATGATGTTCTCCTTGATGTTCCGAAGAGCGTAATCCCGGCCGGTCTCCCGGGGAAGGCGTTCCAAAAGCTTCATGAAATTCCTCCTATAGGTACCAGCATACAGGAGTTTCGCCCACACGTCAAGAAGTTGTATACTAGTTTTTCAGATATTTTGTCAAAGTCTGTCGGACCGCGCCCGGCCCGGCCAGCTCCTCCCGGAGCATCCCGCCGATCTTGCCCGCCAGACCGGCCTGGCACAGGTCCACGCCGAAGAGAGCGGTGTTGGAGAGGATGGGGGCCAGCACCTCATCAGAGGCAGTCTCCGGCTGGCCCAGCTTCACCCCGGCCAGCTGCCCCTGGAGGGTGGACAGCATGGGGTCGGCGCTGCACTCCATGGCCTTGCCCTTGTCGTCCACCGCCAGCAGGTAGCGCAGCCACCCGGCGATGGCCAGGGGGATATAGGTCAGAGAGGCGGGGTCCAGGTCCTCACGGGCAAGGTAGCTCTTCACCGTCTCGCCGAAGCGGATAGCCACCTTCTGACTGGTGTCGGTGGCGATGCGCTGGGGGGTGTCGGGCATGAAGGGGTTGGGCAGGCGCTTATCAATGACCTCGTGGATGAAGTCCATGGGGCTGAGAATCTTGGGGTCCACCACCACAGGGATGCCCTCCACATAGCCGATCTTCTCCACCAGGGCCTTGAGCTCAGAATCCTTCATCTCGGCGGCGATGGAGTCGTAGCCCAGCAGACAGCCGTAGACGGCCAGAGCGGTGTGCAGGGGGTTGAGACAGGTGGTGACCTTCATCTTCTCGGTGTTGTTCACCGTGTCCCGGTCGGTCATATACACCCCGGCCTTCTCCAGCGGGGGCCGTCCGTTGGGGAACCGGTCCTCCACCACCAGGTACTGGGGCTGTTCGGCGTTGACGAAGGGGGCGATAAAGGTGTTTTTGGAGGTGATAATGGGGGCCATATCCTCCACACCTGCGGCGGTCAGGGCCTCCTCCACCACCTGAGCGGGGCGGGGGGTGATCTTGTCGATCATGGACCAGGGGAAGGACACCTTCTCCTCGTCCCGCACCCAGGCGGCAAACTCCTGGGAGACGTGGCCCTTCTCCAGCCACTTGTCCACCACGGTCATGACGCTGGAGCGCAGCTTCTCCCCGTTGTGGGAGCAGTTGTCCATGCTGACGATGGCGATGGGGGTCCCCCCGGCGTTGAACCGCTCCAGCAGCAGGGCGGCGGTCATGCTCATGGCGTGGGAGCACTTGGCCGGGCCGTTGTCGAAGTCGGCCTGAACGAAGGGGAAGAACTCCCCCTGGATATTTTGCAGGGCATAGCCCTTCTCGGTGATGGTGTAGCTGACCATCTGGAGGGAGGGATTCCGGAAGATGGCCTTTAATTGCTCCATGTCCTGGGGGAAGGCGCTCCCCGCCCGCAGGCCCTGGGCAATGGAGGCCACCACGTCTTTCTCCAGGGAGCCGTCGGGCAGCAGGGAGACCATCAGGGTCATGTTGTCAAAGGGGGTGTAAATTTTGTCGATGATGTCGTAGTCGAAGGTGTCGGCGGCGACGATGCCGCTCTTCGCCAGACCCTGGTCCAGCAGCTGATGCTGGAGCCGTGCGATGAAGCCCCGGAAGATGTTGCCCGCGCCGAAGTGGACCCAGATGGGGTTCCGCTCTGTCTCGGCCCGCATGGCCTTCCAGTCGAACTTGGGCAGGGCGATGCCGGCCTGTTCCCAGGCGGCCCGGTCCTGAATGCCTTGATAGGATAATTTCATGTCGCGCCTCCTCAGATTTTTCCGCTTTCCCGTTCCAGCATGTCCCAGCAGCCCCACATATACATGATGCCCAGGGCCCGGTCATAGAGGCCGTAGCCGGGACGGACGGTGCCGGGCTTCTCGCCCCACAGATGCCGGCCGTGGTCGGGGCGGATATAGCCGTCGAAGCCGCAGTCGTGATAGGCCCGCATGATCTCCAGAATGCCGGTGTCGCCGTCGCAGTCCCGGTGGCTGGCCTCGGAGAAGTCGCCGTTGTCCATATGCTTCACGTTGCGGATGTGGGCGAAGGCGATGCGGTCGCAGCAGGAGCGGATGATATCGGGCACGTTGTTGGCCTTGTTGGCCCCCAGGGAGCCGGAGCACAGGCACAGGCAGTTGTGGGGGTCGTCCACCATGGTCAGGAAGCGGTGGATGGACTCCTTGTCCACCAGCAGGCGGGGGATGCCGAAGATGTCCCAGGGGGGGTCGTCCATGTGGATGGCCATCTTAATGCCGGTCTCCTGGCAGGTGGGCATGAGGGCCTCCAGGAAATATTTCAAATTCTCCCACAGCTTCTCCTTGGTGACGGGGGCGTACTTTTCAAACAGCTCGTCCAGCTTTGCCATCCGCTCGGGCTCCCAGCCGGGGAAGGTCATGTCGTATTTCTCGGTGAAGGACATGACGTATTCCGCCATCTCCTTATAGTCCTGCTGAATCTTGTCCTTCTCGTAGTACAGGGCGGTGGAGCCGTCCCCCACGGGGTGGAACAGGTCGGTGCGGGTCCAGTCGAAGATGGGCATAAAGTTGTAGGTGACCACCTTCACGCCGAAGGGGGCCAGGTTGCGCAGGGTCTGCTTGTAGTTTTCAATATACTGGTCCCGGGTGGGCAGGCCGATCTTGATGTCGTCGTGGACATTCACCGACTCCACCACGTCCATGTTGAAGCCGTACTCGTCCAGCTGCTTCTTCACGACGGCGATCTCCTCGGGCTGCCAGACCTCGCCGGGCATCTTGTCGTGCAGGGCCCAGACGATGCCTGTCACGCCGGGGATCTGCTTGATGTCGGACAGCTTGATCTGGTCGTTGCCCTCGCCGTACCAGCGGAAAGTCATTTGCATAGCGGTATACCTCCTTGTATTAGGGTATCCTCCCCCTGACGGGGGAGGATATGCGTCTCAGGTCAGCCCAGCTGGGGCATGTAGCCGTCGAACAGCTTGGGGATAATCAGGCTCACGTCGGGCCAGAAGGAAACCAGCAGCAGCGTGATGATCATGCACACATAGAAGGGCAGGGTGGCCTTGACCACCTTTTCCATGGGCCGCTTGGCCACGGCGGAGCCGATGAAGAGCACCGCGCCCACAGGGGGCGTCAGCAGGCCGATGCCGCAGTTCAGAACCATCATAATGCCGAACTGGATGGGGTCCAGGCCGCAGTACTGGGTGGCTACAGGCAGCAGGATGGGGGTGGCAATGAGGATGATGGGGGCCATGTCCATAATCATGCCCAGCACCAGCAGAATCACGTTCAGCAGCAGAATCAGAATGATCCGGTTGTCGGTCAGGCTGACGATGGCCTTGGCGGCCAGGTCGGGCACATGGAGCTTGGTGAGGCAGTCGCCGAAGACGGCGGAGGTGGCGATCAGGATCATGACGATAGCCAGGGTGTTGACGCACTCGTCCAGAGCCCGCCACACGCCCTTCCAGTCCACGCCCTTGTACACGAAAACGGAGACAATCAGGGAGTAGACCACCGCGATGGCGGCGGACTCAGTGGCGGTGAACCAGCCGGCCACCACGCCCACTACCACGATGACGATAGCCAGCAGAGCCCAGACGGACACCCACAGCTGCTTCACGAAGTTGATGAGGTTGAAGCTGTCCCCCTTGGGGTAGTTGCGCTTGACAGAGATGATATAGGAGCCCACCATCAGGGACAGCGCCAGCAGAGCGCCGGGCAGGTAGCCCGCCAGGAACAGGGAGCCCACCGAAATACCGCCGGCGGTGGTGGCGTAGATGACCATGTTGTGGCTGGGAGGCACCAGCAGACCCTCGCAGGAGGAGGTGATGGTGACGGCGGTGGAGAAATCGGCGTCGTAGCCCTGGTCCACCATCATGGGAATCATAATGGAGCCGATGGAGGCGGTGTCGGCGGAGGCGGAGCCGGAGATGCCGCCGAAGAAGTAGGAGGCCACGATGTTCACCATAGCCAGACCGCCCCGCATCCAGCCCACGCAGGCGTTGGCCAAGGCGATCAGCTTATCGGAGATTCCGCCCTTGCCCATGAGCACGCCCATGGTGATGAAGAAGGGCACGGCCATCAGGGAGAAGGAGGAGATGCCCTTCACCATCAGGCGGCAGATGGCGTTGAGGCTGTTGCCCATAGCCAGCAGGCAGAACACGGAGGACAGACCCACGGCGTAGGCGATGGGGAACCGCAGCAGGATCATCACCGCGAAGGAACCCAGCAGGACCGCGATTGCGACAGCGTTTACATCCATTACTTCTGCACCTCCCCGTCCGGAATAAAGAAAGATTTGATGTGGTTATAGACCGCCTCCAGCTCGAAGACGATCATGGCAATGCCCGCCAGGGGCACCGGGAAATACATCCAGAACCGGCTCAGCCAGGGGATGGACTCATAGACGCCCTTGCTGCCCAGAGTGATGGCGTACTTCCAGCCCTCCGCCACCATGATAACGCCCAGCACCATCACGGCGACATCGGCCACCACGTCCAGCACCTTGACCACGTTTTTGGGCAGGTAGGTGTCAAAGGCGGTCATGCGGATATGGGAGCCGGTGCGGATCGCCAGGGCGGCGGACAGCACCGCCATATAGCTCATGCAGGTGAGCACCACCTGCTCGGTCCAGGCGGGGTCTTTAATAAAGGACAAAAAGCTTAAAAATTCATACTCTCTGGACCACTCCTGACAGAACCGGCCCAGCACCGTGTAGGAGGCGACCAGAATATCGGCGATCAGCAGCAGCTTACACAACAGCATGACGAGCTTATAGGTCACGTCGTAGGCAGGCCGGATCTTATCCAAAGTCGTAAAGATCTTCGGCATGAAACTCCCTCACTTTCTCAAAAATTCGCATAAAAAGCGGGGGACACGGGACTGATCCCGCGTCCCCCGCATGACGGATGAATTGGACGAGTCTCTTACTTCATGTCCATGATCTGCTGATACAGGTCAGCCTGCTTGTCGATGGCTTCCTTGATGGCGGGGGCGCTGGAGCAGGCCTCCTGCCAGGGGCCCTTGTCGGGCACGTCCACCACGTTGCAGCCCTCGTCCTTCAGCTGCTGGAGGACCTCGTCCTCAGCGGACTGAGACAGGTTCTGGTTGAACTTCTGAACCTCCTTGCCGGCCTCCATGATGACGGCCTGCTGGGCGGGGGTCAGCTTGGCCCAGGCGGTGTCAGTGATGACGCACTGAATGGCGCCCAGGGTGTGGCCGTCCAGAATCAGGTTGTTGGCAACCTCGGGGAAGGCGTTGGACTTGTAGTTGGCGATGGGCTGCTCAGCGGCTTGACATACGCCGGTATTCAGAGCGGAGTACAGCTCGCCGAAGGAAACCACCGTGGGGGAGCCGCCCAGGGCCTCCACCATACCGTTCATGATGGGGTCGTTGGACACGCGGATCTTCATGCCGTTCAGGTCCTCAATGCCGTTGATGGGCTTGTTGGCAAAGAAGTGACGGAAGCCCTCCTCACCGTAGAAGATGCCCCGCAGGGGCAGGCCGATCTCCTGGGGCTCGTTAAGGAACTCAGCGGCCAGGTCGCTGTTGGCGAAGGCCCACCAGTGGTCGCGGCTCTCGAAGGTGAAGGGCAGGGAGAGCAGCACGGACTTCTCAGCGCCGTAGCTGGTCAGGGCGAAGGCGGAGATACGGCTCATGTCGATGGAGTCGTCGCCGCCCACGATGGCGTCCAGAACGTCGTTCTCAGAGCCCAGAACGCCGCTGTCCCGCACGTCGATGGTGATGGAGCCGCCGGACTTCTCCTCGACCAGGCGCTTGAACTCGGAAGCGGTCTGGCCCACGATGGTGTCCAGGGGATTGACCTCAGCATACACCAAGGTAACCTTGGGGTCGTTGGCGACATCGCCAACGTCGGCGCCGCCGGAGGCGGCGGGGGTGCTCGCCGCGGGCTTGCTCTCGTCGGGGGTGCTGCCAGCGGGCTTGCCGCTGCTGCTTCCGCCGCCACCGCCGCCGCAGGCGGTCAGGCCCAGAATCATTGCCGCGGCCAGGGCGGCGCTCAGAGTCTTCTTCAGTTTCATCAGTGTGATCCTCCTCTTTTTTGTTGCATCATATCTATGGTGCTGTGCTCTTAACGCAAGTAAACTTTACCACAATCATATCACTTTGTCCACTAGTATACTAGTAAAAAATTCAGGGCAATTTTTGTATAATACGGCAAAAATACTCCGATGTACTTGCCAAAAGAGCTCGCATCTGTTAAAAAGGTATCAAGATAGTTGGGATTTCCCAGCGCAGGCACAAGGAGGCTCCTCTTATGAATCACACTGTTCAAGCCCGGATCACACCGGAAATTTTCCAGGAATTTGCCTGGTTCGACCTGCTTCGCCGCCAAAAGCGCCTCCGCGCCCCCCTCCTCTTCACCCTGGTCATGGCCGCCTTTGCCGCAGTCTGCTTTCTGGCTATGGGACGGGTGCGGGGGGCCGGACTTCTGGGCGGCGTCCTGCTGGCAGTGGGACTGGTCCTGCCTCTGTGCTGGCTGCTTTCCTTCCATCTGTCCGTCCGTGGGGAGGCCAAAAAGCTCAAGCTGGCCCAGGCCCCGGTGGCCTACACCCTCCGCCTCACCGCCCAGGGCCTGGGGGTGTCAAACGAGAAGGAGAACGCTCAGTTCCCCTGGGAACAGCTCCACCGGGTCTGCCGTCTGCGCCGGTCCATCTGCCTGTACGTCACCCCCGCCCGGGCTTTCCTCCTGCCCACCCCCGGCGGAGAGGAGGACGACCGGCTCTGGCGGGAGCTGGGCCAGCGCCTGCCCGGGGAAAAGCTGGAAGACCTTCGGCGTTGATTGGTCTATTTTATCAACCTGCACAAAAAGCTCGGGAAATATTTTGCGTTTTTTCCGATTGTATTCTAGTATACAAGGTATATAATAGGGACAGTAACGCTCTTAACGCGGGTGATTTACAACTGAGTACTATATAATAACCTGGAGGAATGCAGCGATGAATGAAATTCTGCAAGCCGTATCCAATATCGGCATCATCCCCGTAATCGCCTTCAACAGCACCGAGGAGGCGGTCCCCCTGTGCAGGGCCCTGGTGGCCGGCGGCCTGCCCGCCGCCGAGGTCACCTTCCGCACCGCCTGCGCCGAGGACTGCATCCGAATCATCAACCAGGAGGTCCCCGAGATGCTGCTGGGCGCGGGCACCGTCCTCACCGTGGAGCAGGCCGACCGGGCTATGGCCGCCGGAGCCAAGTTCATCGTGGCCCCCGGCTACGACCCCAAGGTCACCCAGCACGTCATCGACAAGGGCGGGCTGATGATGCCCGGCACCGCCACCGTCGGCGAGATGCAGCAGGCTATGAACCAGGGCTGTGAGGTTTTGAAGTTCTTCCCCGCTGAGGCCAACGGCGGCGTGTCCATGCTGAAAAACATCGGCGCGGCACTGAAATCCGCCAAGTGGATGTGTACCGGCGGGGTCAACGCCAAGAACGTGAACGACTACCTGGGCTACAGCCAGATCGTGGCCGTGGGCGGCACCTGGATGTGCAAGAGCGACATGATTAAGGCCGGGCAGTGGGACGAGATCACCGCCATCTGCAAGGAGGCTGTGAAAACCATGCTGGGCTTCTCCCTGGCCCATGTGGGCATCAACTGCGCCGACGAGGCGGAGGCCGAGCGGTCCGCCAGAAGTCTGTGCGCCCTCTTCGGCTTCGACTACAAGGCGGGCAACAGCTCCATCTTCGCCGGCAGCGCCGTGGAGTGCATGAAGGCCCCCTATCTGGGCAAAAACGGCCATATCGCCATCGCCACCAACAATCTGGACCGGGCCGTCTACCACCTGAGCCGTCAGGGCGTGGCGTTCGACGAGTCCACCCGCAAGCCCAAGGCCATCTACCTCAAGGACGAGGTGGGCGGATTTGCCGTCCATCTGGTGCAGAAATAAAGGGCTTTAGGGTCCCTGACACCGTTCTGTAGGGGCGGATATCATCCGCCCGTGGCTCTGTGAAACGGGCGGGTAATACCCGCCCCTACACAAACGGGGCGGCACAGAGACCGCCCCCTACAAAATAAATTAGGAGGAAACCATCATGGCAAAAGTAATCACCTTTGGCGAGCTGATGATCCGGCTCCAGCCCTACAACTATGAGCGCTTTGTCCAGGCCGATCACCTGGAGTTCTCCTTCGGCGGCGGCGAGGCCAACGTGGCCGTCTCCCTGGCCAACTACGGCCTGAACGCCGCCTACGTCACCAAGCTCCCCGCCCACGCCATCGGCCAGGCGGCGGTGAACTCCCTGCGGCGGTACGGCGTGGACACCTCCATGATCGTCCGGGGCGGCGACCGGGTGGGCATCTACTTCAACGAGAAGGGCGCCTCCCAGCGGGGCTCTGTGTGCATCTACGACCGGGCCCACTCCGCCATCCAGGAGGCGTCCACCGCCGACTTCGACTGGGACAAGATCTTTGACGGCGTGGACTGGTTCCACTTCACCGGCATCACCCCGGCTCTGGGCCCCAACGTGGTGGACATTTGCCGGGAGGCCTGCAAAGCCGCCAAGGCCAAGGGCGTGAAAATTTCCTGCGACCTGAACTACCGGGGCAAGCTGTGGACCCGTGACCAGGCCCGGGAGGCCATGACCGACCTGTGCCAGTATGTGGACGTGTGCATCTCCAACGAGGAGGACGCCAAGGACGTATTCGGCATCGAGGCCGAGGCCACCGACATCTACGCCGGCGAGATCAACCGGGAGGGCTATAAGTCCGTAGCCAAGCAGCTGGCCGACAAGTTCGGCTTCGAGAAGGTGGCCATCACCCTCCGGGAGAGTCACTCCGCCTTTGACAACGGCTGGTCCGCCATGCTCTACGACGTGAAGAGCGGCGAGTACTGCTTCTCCAAAAAATACGAGCTGCACATCATCGACCGGGTGGGCGGCGGCGACTCCTTCGGCGGCGGGCTGATTTACTCCCTGCTCACCGGGAAATCCACCCAGGCTGCGGTGGAGTTCGCCGTGGCGGCCTCCGCCCTGAAGCACTCCATCGAGGGGGACTACAACATGGTCACCGTCCCCGAGGTGGAGAAGCTGGCCGGGGGCGACGGCTCCGGACGCATCCAGCGGTAATTTATGAGCCGCCCACCCTTTGGGGCGGGCGGCTTCCTTCCCGCCAGCGGGCGGAATTGATTTGAAAGACAGGAGTGTTGATTATGAAAGAATTTATGGACAAGGACTTCCTGCTGGAGACCGCCACGGCCCGGCATCTCTATCACGACTACGCTGCCGCTATGCCTCTGGTGGACTACCACTGCCACATCTCCCCCCGGGAGATCTTTGAGAACCGCCGGTTTGACAACCTGGTGGAGGTCTGGCTAGGGGGCGAGAACCCAGACGGCACCTATTTCGGCGACCACTACAAGTGGCGTCTTATGCGGTCCAACGGGGTCAGCGAGGACTATGTGACCGGAGGGAAGCCCGCCTTTGAGCGCTTTTTAAAGTTCGCCGAGACCCTGGAGATGGCTATGGGCAACCCCATGTACCACTGGTGCAATCTGGAGCTGCGTCAGTTCTTCGGCTATGACAAGCCCCTCACCCCGGAGACCGCCCAGGAGTGCTGGGACTTCTGCAACGAGAAGCTGCGCCATGACCCCGGCCTCACCGTCCGGGGCATCATCAAGAAGGCCAACGTGGCTATGATCGGCACCACCGACGACCCCATCGACACCCTGGAGTGGCACGAGAAGATCGCCGCCGACCCCAGCATTGAGGTGAAGGTGTGCCCCTCCTTCCGCCCCGACAAGGCCATCAACATCAGCAAGCCCGGCTTCGCCGAGTACATCGGCAAGCTGGCCGCCAGCGTGGGCAAGCAGGAGCTGACCAGCGCTCAGGAGGTCTGCGATTCCCTGGTGGAGCGGCTGGAGTTCTTCGCCAAGCTGGGATGCCGGGCCAGCGACCACGGCCTGGACTATATCCCCTTCCGCCCCTGCTCCCTGGAGGAGGCCGACGCCGCCTTCCGGAAGGCTATGAGGGGCGAGAGCCTGACCCTGGAGGAGGATGAGGGCTATCAGACCACCGTTCTGCTGGCCCTGGGCCGGGCCTATCACCGGCTGGGCATCGCCATGCAGCTGCACTACTCCTGCCTGCGGAACATGAACGCCCGGATGTACGCCAAGATGGGCCCCGACACCGGCTTTGACATGATCGCCCAGAACACCTGCGGCGGGGCCATCGCCCAGCTTCTGTCCGTCCTGGACAAGACCAATGAGTGTCCCAAAACCATCCTCTACTCCCTCAACCCCGCCGACAACGCCCAGCTGGGCACCATCCTGGGCTGCTTCCAGTCCGATGAGATTCCTGGCAAGCTTCAGCACGGCTCCGCCTGGTGGTTCAACGACACCAAGAGCGGCATGGAGGAACAAATGAAGTCCCTGGCTAATCTGGGCCTGCTGGGCAATTTTGTGGGGATGCTCACCGACTCCCGCTCCTTCCTCAGCTACGCCCGCCACGACTACTTCCGCCGCATCCTGTGCAACCTGATGGGCAGCTGGGTGGAGAACGGGGAGTATCCCAACCACGAGGCCTCCCTGAAAAAGATCGTGGAGGGCATCTCCTACCGCAACGCCGCCCGGTATTTCGGCGTATAATTCCCAAAGAAGGAGCGTTCATCATGGACATCCCAACCGAGGAGCAGCGGCAGAGCCGCCTGCTGCGCAATGTGCTCTTTGCCTTCTTTGTCAGCGGCGCGGCCTCCCAGCCCCTGGGCTCCTTCATCCCCTTCCTCCGGGAGCAGTACGGCTTCAGCTATGACCTGTCCGGCGTACTTCTGTCCTGCCAGTCCACAGGCAATCTGATCTCCGTACTGCTGGCCGGTTTTCTGCCCATCTACCTGGGCCGCCGCCGGGCTATCCTCATTACCTCGGTGTGGATGGCAGCGGCCTACCTCATCTTTGCCAGCGGCCTGGGCTCCCCCGCACTGTTCGTGGCCGCCTTCACCATGACGGGCATCGCCCGGGGAGGAAATTCCAATTTCTCCAACACCATGATCTCCACCCTCCCCGGCGACCAGGCCACCCGGGGGTACAACCTGCTCCACGGCTGCTTCGCCGTGGGGGCGCTGCTCTCCCCCCTGGCGCTGGTGTTCTGCACCAACCGCTGGCCCGGCACGGGCTGGCGGCTGGTGGCCGCCCTGCTGGCTCTGCTGTGCGTCAGCCAGCTGGTTGTCTACGCCAAAATGGCCCTGCCCCAGGAGAACGCCGGCAGGAGCGTGAAAACGGTGGACCACAGCTTTTTGAAGGTGCGGCAGTTCTGGCTGGGCAGCGCCATGTTGTTCTTCTACATCTCGGTGGAATACGCCATTGTGGGCTGGCTGGTGTCCTATTTCCAGGACACCGGGGTCCTGAGCGCGGGCTGGTCCCAGATGATGAACAGCCTGCTGTGGCTGGTGATCTTCTGCGGCCGGATGATCGGCGCGGCCATCACCGGCAAGGTGTCTCGAAACAAACTGCTGCTCGTCGACGGGGTGGGCTTCTTCGCCTGCTTCCTGGTCATGTTTTTCAGCCGGACCCCGTCCCTCATCGTGCTGGGGCTGATGGGGGTGGGCCTGTTTATGTCCACCATCTACCCCACCGCCTTCGCCTTCGGTAGCGACTGCATCCGGGGCAACGACCTGGGGTGCAGCATTATGATCTTCACCGGCAGCGCCGGCGGCATCCTCACCCCCGCCCTGGTGGGCCTGGTGGCCGAGCAGGCCGGTATCCGGGCCGGGATGGGCCTGGTGGCGGTGTTCACCGCCCTGCTTCTGCTGAGCATCGTGCTCAGCGTGGTCAGCGTGAAAAAATCAGCAAAAGGAGCGTAAACCTATGGAAAAGCTCAGTTATTCCCTTTTGGAGCGCCGGGGCTATGACGGTTTTCTGCTGAAGGACGCCCCGGAACGGGCCCTCCAGTTCGGCGAGGGGGCCTTCCTCCGGGCCTTTGCCGAGGACTTCATCGACCGGATGAACGAGACCGCCGGCTTCAACGGCAAGGTGGTCCTGGTCCAGCCCCGGGGGGGCCACCCGGACACCTGCGCCCGGTTCGCGGAGCAGGACGGCCTGTACACACTCCTCCTCCGGGGCCGGGAGAAGGGGGAGGCGGTGTCTCAGCGGCGGATCATCTCCTGCGTCTCCCGGTGCCTGGACCCCAAGGGGGATTGGCAGTCCGTCCTGGACTGCGCCCAAAACCCCGACCTGCGCTTTATCATCTCCAACACCACCGAGGCGGGCATCGTCTTTGACCCCGCCTGCAAGGCGGAGGACGCCCCGCCGTCCAGCTTCCCCGGCAAGCTGACCCGCTTCCTCCACGCCCGCTGGAGGCTGGGCCTGCCCGGCTTCATCATCCTTGCCTGTGAGCTCAGCGAGCACAACGGCGAGGAGCTGTGCCGCTGTGTGAAGGAGTACGCCAGTCTGTGGGGGCTGGAGCCCCAGTTCACCGCCTGGGTGGAGGGTGAAAACCGCTTCTGCTCCACCGTGGTAGACCGGATCGTCACCGGACACCCCAAGAGGGACGCCGAGGCGATCTGTCAGGAGCTGGGCTATGAGGACGGCCTGCTAGACACCGGCGAGGTCTTCGCCTCCTGGATTATCGAGGGACCTCAGTCCATCAGGGAGGAGCTGCCCTTCGAGAAGGCAGGCCTGCCCATCCAGGTGGTGGACGACCACGCGCCCTATAAACAGCGCAAGGTGCGCATTCTCAACGGGGCCCACACCTCCATGGTGCTGGCCGCCCATCTGGCCGGGTTCAAGATCGTCCGGGACTGCTTGGAGGACGAGACTGTCCGGGGCTTCATGAACCGGACCATCAGCCAGGAGATCATCCCCACCCTGGACCTGCCCCGGACCGACCTGGAGGACTTCGCCTCTGCGGTGGCCGACCGGTTCAACAACCCCTTTATCGACCACGCCCTGCTGTCCATCGCCCTGAACTCCACCGCCAAGTGGAAGGCCCGGGTCATGCCCAGCCTGCTGGAGTACGCCGCCCGTAAGGGGACCCTGCCCCCCTGTATTACCTTCTCCTTTGCCGCCTATATCGCCTTCTACCGGGACTGCCCCGCCCAGGACGACCCCTGGGTGCTGGAGTTCTATCAGGCCTGCAAGGGGGACTCCCCCGCCCAGCTGGTCCACGCCGTCATCCACAACGAACGGATGTGGGGGAACGAGCTGGCCGCGCTGGAGGGCTTCGAGGAGGCGGTGACCGCCGCCCTGGAGCGCATCGACCATCTGGGGGCCTATGAGGCCATGAAGGAGTGTCTGGCATGAAGCTGATCCGAATCCACCCCCGGGACAACGTGGCCGTAGCCCTGGAGGACCTGTCCCAGGGTGAAGTCCTGTCCGTAGACGGCCAGGATCTCACCGCCGCCCAGGCCATTCAGCGGGGGCACAAGCTCGCCCTGAGCCCCATTCCCGCCGGGAGCCCGGTAATGAAATACGGCTGCGCCATCGGTCTGGCAAAGGAGGACATCGCCCCGGGGCAGTGGGTCCACGTCCACAACGTCCGCACCGGCCTGTCCGAGGAGGGGGAGTACCGCTACTGCCCCAAAACCTACGACCTGCCCCAGGTGAGCCCCCGGACCTTCCAGGGCTTCCGCCGCCCCGATGGCCGGGCAGGCATCCGCAACGAGCTGTGGATTATCCCCACCGTGGGCTGTGTCAACAACATCGCCCAGCAGCTGGTCCGGGAGAACCAGCACCTGGTTTCCGGGAGCGTGGAGGGGCTGTACACCTTCCCACACCCCTTTGGATGCTCCCAGATGGGGGGCGACCACGCCCAGACCCGGAAGCTGCTGGCCGCCCTGACCCGCCACCCCAACGCCGGGGGCGTGCTGGTACTGGGCCTGGGGTGCGAAAATCTGACCATGGACCAGTTCAAGGAGGAACTGGGCAGCTGGGACCCGGACCGGGTAAAATTCCTGGTCTGCCAGGAGGTCCCCGACGAGGTGGAGGCGGGCTCTACCCTGTTAGGCCAGCTGGCCGATTACGCCGGCTCCTTCCAGAGGGAGGATATCCCTGCCTCTGAGCTGGTGGTGGGCATGAAGTGCGGCGGCAGCGATGGCCTGTCCGGCATCACCGCCAACCCCACCGTGGGCCGCTTCTCCGACCGGCTCATCGCCCTGGGGGGCTCCACCGTTCTCACCGAGGTGCCCGAGATGTTCGGGGCCGAGAACATCCTCTTCCAGCGGTGCGCGGACAAGGCCGTCTTTGACAAGGCCGTGAAGATGATCGAGGACTTTAAGGGCTACTTCACCTCCCACGGCCAGGTGGTCTATGAGAACCCCAGCCCCGGCAACAAGGCGGGGGGCATCACCACCCTGGAGGACAAGTCCTGCGGCTGTGTCCAGAAGGGGGGCTCCGCCCAGATCGTGGACGTGCTGGGCTACGGCGAGGCGGTGAGCAAAAAGGGGCTGAACCTGCTGTCCGGCCCGGGGAACGACCTGGTGTCCGCCACCGCTCTGACGGCGGCAGGGGCCCATCTCATCCTCTTCACCACAGGCCGGGGCACCCCCTTCGGCGCTCCCGCGCCCACGGTGAAAATCTCCACCAACACCGCACTCTTTGAGAAAAAGGGCGGCTGGATTGACTTCAACGCCGGGACAGTGGCCCAGGGCGAGAGCCTGGACAGCGCCGGGGACCGTCTGCTGGACTATGTGCTGTCCGTAGCCTCCGGCCAGCCGACCAGCGCCGAGCGCCGGGGCGCCCGGGAAATTTCCATCTTCAAGGACGGCGTGGTGCTGTAAAAGAGAAAAGAGCCTGTTGAAGCGAAGCTTCAACAGGCTCTTGCTTATCCCGCCCTGGCGTTTTCGGTCAGCCGGGACTCAAATTCGTTCTCCGGAACGGGCTTGGCGTAGCGATAGCCCTGAGCCACGTTGGCCCCGATCTCCCGCATCAGCTCCACGTCCGACTCGGTCTCCACGCCCTCGCAGACGATCTGGGCGTTCAGATCCTCCGCCAGATCCACGATCCGCTTCATGATCTTCACCTGACGCATTCTGTCCTTCTGGTTCAGAAGGAAGGAGCGGTCCAGCTTGATGACCGATGCGGGGATCTTCTCAATGACGCCCAGGGAGGAGTAGCCCGATCCGAAGTCGTCGATGGACAGGCGGATGCCTCTGGCGTGGAGGTCCTGCATGGTCCGCTCCGCCACCTTCTGCTGGAGCTCCTCCATCACAATGGTCTCCGTGACCTCCACCTCAATGAGGTCCTTCGGGACCTGGTTTTCCTGAATCACCCGCATCAGGTGCTCCACAAAGCCGGGCTCCAAAAAGTGGATGCGGGAGAAATTGCAGGAGATGGTCACCACCGGCTCCCCCAGGTCCAGCCGCCGCCGGAGCATCTGACACACGTTTTGGAACACAAAGAAGTCGATCTCCGTCACCTTGCCCGTCTGCTCATAGTAGGGCACGAAGAAGCCCGGTGACCGGACGGTCCCCGAGGCGGTGGGGTCCAGGAACCGGACCAGCGCCTCCGCCCCCACGATCTGTTCCGTGCGGACATCCACCTTGGCCTGATAATAGGTGGCGAAATTGCCTTCAATACTGATGGAGTCCAGCAGCTTCTGCCGCTCGTGGCGCTCCTTGACGGTCTGCTCCAGGGAGGCGTCGAAAACCTTGACCTTCTCGCCGCTGCCTGGCTGAATCAGGTCGATGGCCTGGACGGCGCATGACATGGCGTTGCGCAGGTCGGAGCTGTCCGAGGGGATGAAGCGCAGGCCCGCCTGGAGCTCCACATGGTTTCCAATCTGCCGCAGGACATATTCCTCACTCAGCCCGCAGAGATTTTCCAGCCGCTCCTCAATGTCTCCATATTCGGAGGACAGCAGAAGGACAAAGTGGTCTCCGTCCGCCTTGGAGCAGATCTCCCGGTCCCCCCGCACGCACTTGGACAGCACATTTGAGATGGAGGCCAGCAGCTTCTGCCCGTTGCTCCAGCCGTAGATCATCTTGTAGCGCTGGAATTGGACGATGTTCAGATAGGCGATAGCAAAGCGTTCAGACCCCCGGTTGCCCTCCAGGGTCTTCTGGCCGGCGTAGAGCAGATGGTTCAAATTCCAGATGTCGATGTCTACGTCTTTATACATTAGCTTCTGAATCTTTCTGGTATCCCGGAGAATATGTACCGTCACCAGAATCACTGCGGCCAACAGAAGGAGAAGGATCACGATGATGGGCACACTGTTGTCCTCCACAAACTGGCCCACGCTGGTCATGGAATAGACGTTCCGCTCCATCATGTAGTCGCTGACCGCTCTGGCGTCGATGTTCATCAGGGTCTTGTTCAAAATGCCGGCCAGCTCAGGGTTGGAGCTGTGTACTGTCATGGACACCCCGTGCTCCTGGCTGAGCACCCGCCTGATCTCCATGTTGTGATACCGCATCTCAGCGCTGAGCTGATATTCAGCCAGATAGCCGTCGCACAGGGCGGCGTCCGCCTTTCTGTCCTTGACGGCGTTCAGGCAGTCCAGCTGGGTATCGTAAATCATCACCTGGATATCGTCCAGGTCGGCCACCCGGCTGGCCTCCTGGTTCAGGTATTCCACCACAGCCAGAGTCTGGATATTACTGGACTCCTTGTTTTTCTCCATCACCAGCAGCAGGGGGACCTGGGTGTACTCCTCCAGCTTGATCAGCTCGTTGCCGCCGGTCTCCTCCTCGGTGTGAATGCAGTAGGACATCACGTCGATTTCGCCGTCTCTCAGGGATTGGCTGGCGTGGTCCGGGCTTGTGATCCGCTTCCACTCCAGGTTCAGTCCCACCACCCCCGCCGTGCTCTCCAGCATCTCCCGGGTGAGGCCGGCGCAGTCCCCGCGCTCCTCATAGACAAAGGGGTAGTAGCCGTCAAAATAGCCCACCTTCACGGTACTGGCGTTTTGAATGTACTCCTTCTCCTTGGTGGTGAAAACGATGGTCTTGTCCAGGCGGCTCTGGTAATACTTGTTAATCAGGCTTGTCTCCAAGGTGGGCTCGTTCATCTTCACGTCGGCGATGGCGTGATTCAGCTCCCGCATGACCTCGTCGTTGCCAGGGTAGCTGATGTAGTAGAAGGGCCTGGGGGCGAAGCGGCCCACGATACGCTGTCCCTCACGGACCTCCATGAAGGTATGGACCCAGGCGTCGATCTCCCCCGCCTCCAGCGCCTGCTGGAGCTCCTCACTGGAGTTGTACTCCCGGATTCTGGGGGACATGACCCCGTGGTCGTGCATGTAGTCAATAAATTCGGCCCGGCGGACATAGGTCTTCACCATGCCGAAGGTGGCGTGCCGCATGGCATCGAAGTCCTCATAGGCCAGGCTGCTGTCCCCTCCGGTGGCGACGATGCCGAAGGTGTAGCCGCTGGAGAGGTCTGCGTACTGATAGCTCTCAGCCCGGGCGGCGGAGTATTGGGCGCTGCCCACCAGATCGACTTTGCGCTCTGAGAGCATCTGGAGGGCCTCGTCCCAGCTGCCGCATTCCACAAACTCAATATTCCAGTCCACATACTTCCGCAGTCTGTCCAGGTATTCCACGTCCATACCGGTCAGACTGCCGTCTTTTTTCTTCTCGTGATATCCCTCCATGGGAAAGAAAGCTACCTTTACCAACCGCCTGTCCGTCGCACGGGCCGAGCTCAGGCAAGCGGCGGCCAACAGCAGCAATACCAGCCCGGCGAACAGCCGCGCCGCCAGTCCTACGGCTCCGGTTTCTTTCATCTGGCGCACACGAACCCCCCCTTCTTGTTCAATTATAACACATTGCCGTCTCTCTTACAAGATTTCCTTGGCCCGTTTTTACAATTTTTATCTCCCTCTCAGAGAAAAAAGAAGGGCCCAGACAGCCGCTCGGCCCGGCTGTCTGGGTCTCCAGTTCTCTTGCAATGCGGCGGAGCGCGTCCGCCCTTATTCCTCCTCCGGGATGGGCATGGGGGCCTCCAGCTTGGGGCCGGCGGTCTCGCCGTAGGCTTTGGCGATGCCCTCCAGAACGCCCTCCTGGTCGTCCACCAGCTGGGTGACCCGGTTCAGACCGGCCCGCACCCGATCCAGCTCGCTGGCCGCGTGGGAGACGGTCACCTCCATCTCGCCCCGCATCCGGTCATACTCCGCCTCCATCCGCCGCAGCCACTGCTCCAGCTGGCGGCGCACCCGCTGGGCATCCCGCTCCGCCTTCTCCTGGATGGCCTGGGCCCGGCGGTGGGCGTCCAGCTCCACCCCGGCGGTGCGTTCCTTGATCTGGGCGTAGGCCTGGGCGTCGGGCAGGATCTGGTCCAGCTCGGCCCGCACCCGGTCCCGCTCCCTCTTGACCCGCTCCAGCTCCTTGGCGGTCTGCTCCTCCCGGGCCCGGCTGGCGGACAACTCGGCGCTGGCCTTCTCCGCCTGGGCGGTCTGGCTCTCCCGGCCCTGACGGGCGGTCTCCAGCTCCCGCCGTGCCTCCTCCAGCTGGCAGCTCAGCTCCTCCTCCCTTCTGCGAAGGGTCTCGATCTGCTGGTTGGCCCCGTCCAGCTGCTCCTGAAAGCGCTGCTGCGCCTGGCCGAACTGCTTGGACTGCTCCTCCAGGAAAGTGAGCACGTCCTGCTTATTGAAGCCGCCTACAGCGGCGGAACGAAAGGGATGATCCATGTTCAGCACCTCATCAATACGGCCCTTCGGCCTTTGTTCTTATCGTTACCTGAGGTATTTTATCACAGCTTTCCGCAAATTACAATCACTTGTCCCATATTTCATTGACGGCCTCCCCTCCGGATGGTATACTCTCCTGGAGAACAAAGCAAGGAGGACCCAGACTATGTGGCTGTCCGACAAGTGGAGCGACTATGAGCTCATCGACTGCGGCCGGGGGGAGAAGCTGGAGCGCTGGGGGGACCAGCTGCTGGTCCGGCCCGACCCCCAGGCCATCTGGAACACCCCCCAGTCCCACCCGGGCTGGCGGAAGAACGCGGGGCGGTACGCCCGCTCCTCCTCCGGCGGGGGGCAGTGGCAGAACAAATCCATGCCTGAGCGGTGGACCATCTCCTACGGCCCCCTCACCTTTAATGTAAAGCCCATGAACTTCAAGCACACCGGCCTCTTCCCCGAGCAGGCCGCCAACTGGGACTTCGCCATGGAGCAGATCAGGTGCGCCGGCCGTCCGGTGAGTGTACTCAACCTCTTCGCCTATACCGGCGGGGCCACGGCGGCCTGCGCCGCCGCCGGAGCCTCGGTCTGCCACGTGGACGCCGCCAAGGGGATGGTCCAGTGGGCCCGGGAAAACGCCAAAAGCTCCGGCCTGGAGAACGCCCCCATCCGCTGGATTGTGGACGACTGCGCCAAATTCGTGGAGCGGGAGATCCGCCGGGGCCGGCGGTATGACGCGGTCATCATGGACCCGCCCTCCTATGGCCGGGGCCCCACCGGCGAGGTGTGGAAGCTGGAGGAAAACCTCTACCCCTTCGTGGAGCTGGTCACCGGCGTGCTGTCTGACGACCCACTGTTCTACATCCTCAACTCCTACACCACCGGCCTGGCCCCCGGCGTCGCCGCCTACATCCTGGAAACCCTGATCTCCAAGCGGTTCGGCGGGCACACCGTCTCCGACGAGCTGGGCCTGCCCGTCACACAGACCGGCCTGGCCCTCCCCTGCGGCGCCGCCGGACGGTGGACAGCCGGCCCCCGGACCTGACTGAAAAACAGGCCCGACGCCAAAAAGCTTGAAAAATTTTGAAAAACCACTTGACAGCGGCCTGTCCTGTTGGTAAAATATCAAGGCCGCGTTGAGTAGGTACGCAAGTGGGCCATGCCCCACCTATGAGAGCGAGCCCGTCATAAAGGAGTTGAATACAATGCAGGCAATCATCGTAACCGGCGGCAAGCAGTATAAGGTGGCGGAGGGAGACACCCTCTTCATCGAGAAGCTGGAGGCCGAGGCCGGTCAGACCGTCACCTTCGACCAGGTCCTGGCTGTGCTGGACGGGGACAAGGCCACCTTCGGCGCTCCCACTGTGTCCGGCGCTTCTGTCGACGCCACCGTGGTCAAGAACGGCAAGGGCAAGAAGATTCGTATCTTCAAGTACACCCCCAAGAAGGGCTACCGCAAGCGCCAGGGCCACCGTCAGCCCTATACCAAGGTGCAGATCGGCGCTATCAAGGCCTGATGACCACCGTAACCTTTCATACTGAGGGCAGCCGCATTGTGAGCTTTGAGATGCAGGGCCACAGCGGCTACGCCCCCCAGGGAGAGGACATTGTATGCGCCGCCCTGACCAGCGCCGTCCGCCTGACCGAGTGCGCCGTCAACGACGTGCTGGGGCTGGAGGCCTCGGTGAAGGTCCGGGACAAGGACGCCTTTCTCTCCCTCAAGCTCCCCAACAGCCTGGGACAGACCAGCGAGAGCACCTGCCAGACCCTTCTGGCCGCTCTGATGGTCCACTGTGTCCAGCTGGCGGAGGAGTATCCTGAAAATATTACCGTCTTGGAGGTGTAAGAGATGCTGAATATCGGTTTACAGTTTTTCGCCCATAAAAAGGGCGTGGGCTCCACCCGCAATGGCCGTGATTCCAAGGCCAAGCGGCTGGGCGTGAAGCGGGGCGACGGTCAGTTTGTGCTGGCCGGCAACATTCTGGTCCGCCAGCGGGGCACCCACATCCACCCCGGCGTCAACGTGGGCAAGGGCAGCGACGACACCCTGTTCGCTATGAAGTCCGGCCGCGTGAAATTTGAGCGCCTGGGTAAGGACCGCAAGCAGGTCTCCATCGTGGAGGAAGCCGCCGCGGAGTAACATTCGCCAAGAAGCCGCAAACGTGTACCGTTTGCGGCTTTTCCATAATTCCTACCCGTGTTCCCCCAACTGTCCGAGCGAAGGGCGGCGATCCGCTGAGTGAAAAACATTTCACTTTTTTCGTTGACAAGGGACAGGCGGAGTGATATATTTATAACGCCCCAAGGAGTTAAAAATATATCACATGGAGGAATCAAACATGAATTCGAAGGTCACCTTAAAGGAAATCGTAGGAACGAAAATTATTTATGCGGCGCTGCTTGCCTGCTACTACTGGATGTGGGCAAGGCGGGACTGGCATGATTATTACGATACCATCCAGAACGCGGTCGTCCTGTTCACCATCGTATTTTTCCTCTTGCAGGCAACCCGCGTTCGGAAGTATCACAAAGAAGAAACGGACGAGCTGGCAATTCAAAATTTACGCAGAACAGACGCAATCGGATTGAAGATCATGATCGCCGCCGCCATCGTCATCGCCTTCGCCTGCGCGGTCGGGGCCATCGACGCGAGCGCGGCGGGCTATGCTCTGGTCGGGACGATTCTGGCGCTGGCCGTGATACGATTCATCATCTTTTGCGTGATGGACAGCAAAGGAGTCTGACCCCAGGCTGTGACGCGAATATTCTGCGTGTGCCAGACAGTAAGGGAGTCTGACATGGCCCTTAAAACGAAGGTCAAGGAATATCGGGAAAAAGCGGGATTAAAGCAGAGCGAGCTGGCGGAGCTGGTACACGCCAGGCGGGAAACCATCGTACATTTGGAGAATGGACGGTATAACCCATCCCTCAAGCTGGCCATGGACATTGCTAAGGTCTTTCATGTGACAGTGGAAACGCTGTTTGAATTTACAGAAGACTGACCCTGCGGCACCATAAGGAACAGCCCCTTGGGGCGTTTTAAAAAGGAGATGCGTTTTGGATATCCGTGAAAAACAGCACGGCGGGATGCTCTACCTCCTGGGGGACGAGTCCCTCCAGCGGGAGCAGCTGCGCTGTCTGGACCTGCTGCATGAGTTCAACCAGATCGGGCCCAACGTGGTGCTGGCCGGGACGGGACACCCCATCTGCCCTGAGCTGCGGGAGCGTGGTTATCAGTATACGGCCCCTGTCCGCATCGGCCGAAACTGCTGGCTGGGGGCCAACGTGGTGGTGGTGCCCGGCGTCACCATTGGGGACAACGTCGTGGTAGGGGCGGGCAGCGTGGTCACCCATGACCTGCCCGACAACGTGATCGCCGTGGGCAACCCCTGCAAAATTCTGCGTGAGGTAAACGACCACGACCGGGAATACTACTTCAGAGACCGTAAAATAGACCCGAAGCTGTAAGGAGGCGTACCTATGGAGCAATGGCTGTATGTGACGTTCATTGAAAAGACCAAGACCTACAACAAGCTGACCAAGGCCGCTGTGGAGCGGCACGTGGCCAATCTGAGACAGCTGGACGAAGAGGGACACATTGAGCTGGCCGGGGTGTTCAAGGGCTACCCCGGCGTGGCGGGGATGTATATCCTCAAGGCGGAGAGCCTTGAGGCGGCGGAGGAGCTGTGCAAACGGGAGCCTCTGGTGGCGGAGGGCTTCGCCACCTATAAGCTGAAAGCCCTCCAGCCGGCGAACAAGGAAAACAACTACCTACTGTAAGGAAAGGAGACGGCTATGAGCTTAAAAGAGGGAAGCGTACTGTTCGCGAGGATCGATTACAAGATCGGAGACAGCCAGGAGACAGAGCAGGACGCCATAGACTCCATGGAATACCTGCAAAAAATCGCGCGGGAGCGTTACCTCGCAGCGGGTGTATTCGGCAATATGGAACTGGGGACCATGGACGGAGCCATGGTGCTTTTTGAGGCGAAGGACCTGGAGGAGGCGCAGAAAATTGCGAATGACGACCCGATCATCCAAAGAGGCTATTACCGGTGCGACGTGTATCAGTGGAATGTGATGCTTCTGTCAAAGGGCGCAAATTGATGAATGCTCCGGGAATACTGCTTTAGGGGCCAAAAAACAGGAGATGCGCGCTATGAAAGCTGTTATTGTGTACCACTCCAGCCACCACGGCAACACCAGAAAACTGGTGGAAGCCATCGCTCGGGGGAGGGACGTTACCCTCGTCGATGCCTCCGCCGTCAAGAGCGCCGACCTGAGCGGCTATGAGCTCATCGGCTTCGCCTCCGGGATCTACTTCGGGAAATTTCATGAAGATGTTCTGGAATTTGCGAAAAACAACCTGCCCGAGGACCGGAAGGTGTTTTTTCTGTCCACCTACGGCGGCAGGAGCAACACCAAGGCCATTGAAGAGGTGGTCAAAGGCAGGTCAGCCCAGGTCGTCGGTCAGTTTGGCTGCAAGGGCTATGACACCTTCGGCCCCTTCAAGCTGGTGGGCGGCATCTGCAAGGGCCGCCCGGATGAAAACGACCTGAACAGCGCCTGTCATTTCTTCGATGGACTTTCTTGACGCGGAAACATTGTATGGGCGCAGACATAACAAATCATAACAGTTAGGAGGTGCCCGATATGGCAGCACCCTTTGTAGATACGGCGAAGATCACCGTCCGCTCCGGGAACGGGGGCAACGGCGTGGTGTCCTTCCACCGGGAGAAGTACGTGGCCAACGGCGGCCCAGACGGGGGCGACGGCGGCCGGGGCGGCGACATTGTGGTGGAGGTCAACGACCACATGTCCACCCTGATGGATTTTCGCTACAAGCGCAAGTACACCGCCGGAAACGGAGCCGACGGTGCGGGCAAGCGGTGCACCGGCCGGGACGGGGAGGACCTGGTCATCCGTGTCCCCCGGGGCACAATTATCCGGGACGCCGAGACCCGGGAGATCATTCAGGACATGTCCCAGACCGACCGGTTCGTCCTGTGCCGGGGGGGCCGGGGGGGCTGGGGCAACCAGCACTTCGCCACCCCCACCCGTCAGGTGCCCCGGTTCGCCAAGGCCGGTCTGCCCGGCCAGAGCCGGGACGTGGTACTGGAGTTGAAGCTGCTGGCCGACGTGGGCCTGGTGGGCTTCCCCAATGTGGGCAAGTCCACCCTGCTCTCCGTGGTCAGCCGGGCCCAGCCCAAGATCGCCAACTACCACTTCACCACCCTCTTCCCCAACCTGGGGGTGGTCTATGTGGAGGAGGGGGTGTCCTTCGTCATGGCGGACATCCCCGGCATCATTGAGGGAGCCGCCGAGGGGGCCGGTCTGGGCCACGACTTTTTGCGGCACATCGACCGGTGCCGCCTGCTCATCCATGTAGTGGACGTGTCCGGCTCCGAGGGCCGGGACCCGGTGGCCGACTTTGAGGCCATCAACCAGGAGCTGAAACAGTACTCCCCCGAGCTGGCCGGACGGAACATGATCGTCGCCGCCAACAAGGTGGACATTATGGACGACCCCGCCCTGCTGGACAAGCTCCGGGCCCATGTGGAGGGCCTGGGGCTGGAGCTGATGGAAATTTCCGCCGCCGCCCACCAGGGCACCCGGGAGCTGGTCCTGCGCGCCGCCCAGCTCCTCCAGGAGCTGCCCCCCGTCACCGTCTACGAGCCCACCTATGTGGAGCGCCCCCCCGAGGTGGACACCGGCGGGGCGGTGGATATCCAGGAGTTCAACGGCACCTGGGTGGTGGACGCCCCCTGGCTCCAGCGGCTCATCGCCAACGTCAACTTCGGAGACTACGAGTCCCGGAACTGGTTCGACCAGAAGCTGCGCCAGTCCGGTCTGTTCGACAAGCTGGAGGAGCTGGGCATCAAGGACGGGGATATCGTGTCCATGTATGACCTGGAATTTGAGTATCAGCGATAAAAATTCACCCGTCTGCCAAGGCAGACGGGTGAATTTTATTTATTTTCCGGGCTTAAAGCCGTCCTTCAAGCTGACAGCCCGGTTAAAGACCAGGGCGCCGGGGGCAGTGTCCTTGGAGTCGGCGCAGAAGTAGCCCAGGCGGAGGAACTGGAAGCGGTCGGCGGGCTGGGCGGAGGCCAGAGATGCCTCCAGCTTACAGCCGGTGAGCACCTCCAGGGAGTCGGGGTTCAGGCACTCCAAAAAGTCCTTGTCGCCGCTGTCGGGGTTCTCGTCGGCGAAGAGGTTGTCGTACAGACGGACCTCCGCGTCCACGGCGGTGGCGGCGTCCACCCAGTGGATGGTGGCCCCCTTCACCTTCCGGCCGTCGGCGGGGTTGCCCCCCTTGGAGTCCGGGTCGTATTCGGCGGCGATCTCGGTGATGTTGCCTGCCTCGTCGGTCTGATAGCCCACGCATTGAATGAGGTAGGCCCCCTTCAAACGGCACTCGGGCCCGCCGGGATAGAGGCGCTTGTACTTGGGGATGGGCTCGGGGAGGAAGTCCTCCGCCTCCACCCACAGCTCCCGAGAGAAGGTGACGCTCCGGGTGCCGGCGCCGGGGTCGTTGGGGTTATTCTCCACCTCGAAAGTCTCGCTCTGGCCGGCGGGGTAGTTGGTAATGACCAGCTTGACGGGCCGCAGCACCGCCATAGCCCGCTGGGCATGGTCGTTCAGGTCCTCCCGCAGGCAGTGCTCCAGGAAGGCGTACTCCACCACGTTGGCCGACTTGGCCACGCCGATGCGCTCGCAGAAGTTCCGGATGGAACGGGGGGTGTAACCCCGGCGGCGCAGGCCGCACAGGGTGGGCATACGGGGGTCGTCCCAGCCGGCCACCCGGCCCTCCTCCACCAGGCGGCGCAGCTTCCGCTTGGACATGACGGTGTGGTCAATGCCCAGCCGGGCGAACTCAATCTGCCGGGGCTTGCTGGGCAGGTCGCAGTTTTCAATGACCCAGTTATACAGGGGCCGGTGGGCCTCAAACTCCAGGGAGCAGAGGGAGTGGGTGATGTTCTCCAGGGCGTCCTGGATGGGGTGGGCGAAGTCGTACATGGGATAGATGCACCACTTGTTTCCGTGGCGGTGGTGGGGCAGGTGGTTGATCCGATAGATCACCGGGTCCCGCATATTGAAGTTGCCGCTGGCCAGGTCGATCTTGGCCCGGAGGGTCATGGCTCCATCGGGAAATTCCCCTGCCCGCATCCGGCGGAACAGGTCCAGGCTCTCCTCGATGGGCCGGTCCCGCCAGGGGGAGCGGGCGGGGACACCCACGCCGCCCCGGTACTCCTTAAACTCCTCGGGGGTCAGCTGGCAGACATAGGCCAGCCCCTTCTGGATCAGCAGCTCGGCCTGACGGTAGTCCTCCTCAAAGTAGTCCGAACCATAGAAAAACCGGTCCCCCCAGTCGAAGCCCAGCCAGTGGATGTCCTCCTTGATGGCGTCCACAAACTCCTCGTCCTCCTTGGTGGGGTTGGTGTCGTCCATGCGCAGGTTGCAGATGCCGCCGAATTTCTCGGCGGTACCGAAGTCGATGGTCAGGGCCTTGCAGTGGCCGATATGCAGATAACCGTTGGGCTCGGGGGGAAAACGGGTGTGGACCTGCATCCCGGCACAGCGCCCCCCCTCGGCGATGTCCTCCGTAATGAACTGGTGGATAAAATTCTGGCTCTCCTGTTCTTCCGCGTTGTCGATTTTGATTTCATCAGACATGGGCTTCTCTCCTCCTTTGTCAATGGTGCTATTTTACACCAGAACGCCTCTCCTTGCAAGTATTTCCTGAAAAGCCTTGTTCCCGCCGGGAAAAGGGGATATAATAGAGGCTGTAGAGACGCGTCCGCACGCCAAGCATCGCCGGCGAAAACAGCGGACGCCCCGTGAAGCGTCCCTACAGAAGGAGAATCGCATGACATACGACATCATCATATTGGGCTCCGGTCCCGCGGGACTGGCCGCCGCCATCGCCGCCCGGGGGCGGGACAAAAGCGTCCTGGTCATCGGCAACCCCTGGCAGGACAGCCCGCTGGCCAAGGCGGAGCGGGTAGACAACTACCCCGGCCTCCCCGGCCGGACGGGCCTGGAGCTTCTGGAGGAGCTCTATGGGCACGCCGTCGCCCTGGGCACAGAATTTGTGGTGGGCAAGGCCCTGTCCCTTCTGGAGTGGGACGGCTTCTCCATCACTGTAGGCAGTGAGGTCTATCAGGGCAAGGCCCTGATCCTGGCCCCCGGTGTGGTCCGTCAGGCCAAGTACCCCGGCGAGGAGACCTATCTGGGCCGGGGGGTGAGCTACTGCGCCACCTGCGACGGGATGCTCTATCGCGGCAAGCCGGTGGTCGTGGTGGGCCTGGCCCCCGACGCCCCCCAGGAGGCCGGTTATCTCAGCAGTCTGGGCTGTCAGGTGGTCTACGTCTCCCCCCAGCCGCCCAAGGGCCTGCCGGAGGGCATCCCCTATGTGAAGGCCGGGAGGCTGGCCGTTCAGGGGGAGCAGTCGGTCATCGGACTGGAGGCCGACGGAGCCCTTCTCCCCTGCTCCGGGGTGTTCATCCTCCGCCGGGCGGTGGCCCCCACCGACCTTCTGCCCGGTCTGGCCGCCAAGGAGGGGGCCATCCAGGTGGACCGGCGCATGGCCACCAACCTCTCCGGGGTCTTTGCCGCCGGGGACTGCACCGGCGGGCCCCTCCAGGTGTCCAAGGCGGTGGGCGAGGGCCATGTGGCCGCCCTGTCCGCCTGTGAATATCTGGACCAGTAGACACTTCCACTGTTCTTCCTCCCTGTAAAATCCCCCCTGACACAATAACGCTGTGTCAGGGGGGATTTCATGACTTCGGGGCATAATAATAACGGCCGGGAGAACTCGGCCGTTATTGCAGGGGATGAACATGCACAGGCGGTCTTTCGACCGAGGAGAAGTATATCACAGCCTCCGGGCGTTTGCAAGAAGAAATTTAACTCAAATGAAAAAATTTTCATAAGTCACCGGGATAAAAGCTTTTTTGTGAATAATTATTTACTCATTTTCGATTTTTATACGCGGCAGCGCGTAGTCCAGCATCAGGCCGATCAACTCGTTCCGGCTGCGCCCGGTGCGGGCCGCAACTTCCTCGATTCCCTGAAGCGTCTGCTCTTTTATGCGAACAGAAAAGACTTTATAACCGTCATCTCCTCTGGGCCGAATCAAAAGATGATCTTTTTCCATTGGCCTTTCCTCCTTTGGTGTAAACATAGTTTACCCTTGAAAATAATTAAAATCTATGTTATACTATAGTTATAAAAAACATATCGGAGGAAAACATGAATAAAGATACAAATTATAGCGTAAGCAATGTTGTAGACGGACTCTGCTGCGCCGCGGTGGGCAAGCTGATGATCAGTCATATGGAACGCACACACCCCGCTGTCATCTCCCAGGCCGTGGAGAGCAAAGCGGTCCAGACGCTGGAGGCCATCCGGTATATTCTGGAAAACGACCGGCTGAGCGACCCGGAGTGCGTCCATCGGGTGGAAAAGCTGGTCCAGCTGTTTGACCGGGAGCTGAACGTCAAAATAGAGCGGCAGGGCGGCTCTGACTGAATTTCGGTCACTTTCTCCAAAAGAAAAAGCAGAAAAAAGACAGCCTTTTGCAAAAAAGCGCTGTCTTTTTTTTCGCCTTTGTGGTATGATGGGCTACGTATATTTTGAGCACGAAAAAGGAGCGGCAACCTATGATCACTGTCACTGACCTGAGCCTGAATTACAGCGGCACTCCGCTGTTTTCTCATGTAGACCTGCAATTCCTCCGGGGCAACTGCTACGGCATCATCGGCGCCAACGGGGCCGGTAAGTCCACCTTCCTGAAAATCCTGTCCGGGGAGCTGGACTCCACCTCCGGGCAGGTGTCCATCCTGCCCAACATCCGCATGTCGGTGTTGAAGCAGGACCAGAACGCCTACGACGCCTATCACGTGATGGACACCGTCATCATGGGCAACCAGCGCCTCTACAACATCGGCAAGGAGAAGGACGCCCTATACGCCAAGGAGGAGATGACCGACGAGGACGGGCTCTTGGCCTGCCAGCTGGAGGAGGAGTACGCCGAACTGGGGGGCTGGGAGGCGGAATCCGACGCCAGCCGTATCCTCCAGGGCCTGGGCATCGGCACCGAGTACCACTACAGCGACATGGCCACCCTGGACGCCCGCCTCAAGGTGAAGGTCCTGCTGGCCCAGGCGCTGTTCGGCAACCCCGACCTCCTGATGATGGACGAGCCCACCAACAACCTGGACATCGACGCCGTCAACTGGCTGGAGGACTTTCTGCTGGACTTCGAGGGTACGGTGATTGTGGTGTCCCACGACCGGCACTTCCTCAACACCGTCTGTACCCACATCGTGGACATTGACTACGGCAAAATCAAAATGTATGTGGGCAACTACGACTTCTGGTACGAGTCCTCCCAGCTGGTCCAGCAGCTCATCAAGAGCCAGAACAAGCGCAACGAGGAGAAAATCAAGGAGTTGCAGGACTTTATCTCCCGCTTCTCCGCCAACAAGTCCAAGAGCAAGCAGGCCACCGCCCGGCGTAAGCTCCTGGACAAGCTCACCGTGGAGGAGATGCCCGCCTCCTCCCGCCGCTACCCCTGGGTGGGCTTCTCCCCCGACCGGGAGGTGGGCAAAGACATCCTCTTTGTCACCGACGTGTCCAAGACCATCGACGGGGTAAAGGTGCTGGACAAGGTGTCCTTCATCGTGGGCCACGACGAGAAGATCGCCTTTGTGGGGGACAACGAAAACGCCCACACCGTCCTCTTTAAAATTCTGGCCGGCGAGCTGGAGCCCGACGAGGGCAGTGTGAAGTGGGGCCAGACCGCCACCTTCTCCTACTTCCCCAAGGACAACAGCCCCTATTTCCAGGAGAACGAGGACGACCTGGTCCAGTGGCTGCGCCAGTTCTCCCCCGACCCCCAGGAGCAGTACCTCCGGGGTTTCCTGGGCCGGATGCTCTTCTCCGGGGACGAGGTCCACAAGCCGGTGAAGGTGCTGTCCGGCGGCGAGAAGGTGCGGTGTATGCTGTCCCGGATGATGTTGTCCGGGGCCAACGTCCTCATGCTGGACCAGCCCACCAACCACCTGGACCTGGAGTCCATCGCCGCCCTGAACAAGGGGCTGGAGGCCGTCAAATGCAACGTGCTGGTAGCCTCCCACGACCATCAGCTGATCCAGACGGTGTGCAACCGGGTCTTTGACTTCACCGCCGACGGCAAGCTCATCGACCGCAAGACCACCTATGACGACTACCTGGCCGCCCAGCGGGAGGAGTAACCCTATGGACGGCATCCAAATCAGAACCGCTTCCGTGGAGGACGCGGCGGAGCTGCTGGAGCTGTACAGCCACTATGTCCGCCGGACCGCCATCTCCTTCGAGTGGGAGATCCCCACCCTGGAGGAGTTCCAGGGGCGCGTCCGCCGCACGCTGGAGCAATATCCTTACCTTATCGCCCACCAAGGCGGTAAGCTTCTGGGCTACGCCTACGCCGGCCCCTTCGTGGGCCGGGCGGCCTACGGCTGGTCCGCCGAGCTGACCATCTACCTGGCCCCGGAGTCCGCCAAGCGTGGGATTGGCCGGGCGCTGTATGAGGCGCTGGAGAGGGCGCTGGCGGAGATGGGGGTATGCAACCTGTACGCCTGCGTCGGCGTCCCGGCGGAGGAGGAGGACGAGTATCTGACCTTCAACAGCGCTCAGTTTCACGCCCACATGGGCTTCGTCCAGTGCGGGGAGTTTCACCGGTGCGGCTGTAAATTCGGCCGGTGGTACAGTATGGTCTGGATGGAAAAGCTGATTGGACCCCACAGCCCCGGCCAGAGCCCGGTCCGGCCATTCCAGGGGAAAATATCCCTTGACAAGGCTCTCATCCCCGGCTTATAATGCTCCCAAACCCACCTGAATTACATAATTTGATAATGGAGGAGATTCAAATGGAGAAAAAGGAACTGCTCTACGAGGGCAAGGCTAAGAAGGTCTACACCACCGACGACCCCCAGCAGCTGATCGTCTCCTATAAGGACGACGCCACCGCCTTTAACGGCCTGAAAAAGGGCACCATCGCCGGCAAGGGCGTCATCAACAACAAGATGAGCAATCTGCTCATGGCCCGGCTGGAGAAGGAGGGCATCCCCACCCACCTGGTGGAGGAGCTCAGCGAGCGGGAGACGCTGGTAAAAAAGGTGTCCATCGTCCCCCTGGAGGTCATCGTGCGCAACATCTCCGCCGGCTCCTTCGCCAAGCGCTACGGCGTGGAGGAGGGCATTGTCTTCGAACAGCCCACCTTCGAGCTGTCCTATAAGAACGACGACCTGGGCGACCCCCTGATGAGCGAGGACCACGCCCTGGCTTTGAAGCTGGCCACCGCCGAGGAGCTGGCCCTGATCCGCAGGTATGCCCTCACGGTGGACAAGCTGATGCAGGAGGTGTGGTCCGAGTGCGGCGTCACTCTGGTGGACTTCAAACTGGAGTTCGGCCGTCTGTCCGACGGGACCATCGTCCTGGCCGACGAGATCAGCCCCGACACCTGCCGCCTCTGGGACTCCGAGACCCACGAGAAGCTGGACAAGGACCGCTTCCGCCGGGACATGGGCGGCGTGGAGGCCGCCTATGAGCAGGTCATGAACCGCCTGACTCAGCACCTTTAAGACACACAACAGGGCCCGCCGTTGCCAACGGCGGGCCCTTAATCGATAGGTTATATGACATAATTGTCTCCCGAGGACTCCCGACGCATCAGGTCGCCCACGGTAATGCCGCTGAGATAGTCGCTGATGAGCCTGTCCAGCCCCTGCCAGAGGGCGATGGTACGGCACTCCGCGGCGTTGGCGCAGGTGCCGGAGGCCTCGTCCAGACAGGAGACGGGAGCCAGGGTATTTTCCGTCAGCCGGAGGACGGCGTCCACTGTGTACTGCTCCGGAGCCCTGGTCAGCTTGTAGCCGCCCCCCTTGCCCCGCAGGCCGCTGAGCATCCCGGCCCGCACCAGCAGCTTGATGATGCTCTCCAGATATTTTTCCGAAATATCCTGCCGCTGGGCGATCTCCTTCAGCGGGATGAAGCCGTCGCTCTGGTGCTCGGCCAGATCAATCATCACCCGCAGCGCGTAGCGGCCCTTTGTGGAAATCAACATCGCAGACGCCCCTTTGACCTCTTGAATACCATTCAAGCGCTCTCCCAAAACACAGCTGTCTACCCCCAGAACAGACCGGGAGGCCTTGCCTCAGAACATTATACGACCTTTAGACAGAAATATCAAGTCCGATTAAAATTTGCTTTGCGTTGATCGTAATTTAGTTTTCAGCTTGTTCACCATACTGTTGAAAGGAGTTATTCACTTGGAGAATCCGTATATGAAAGCTCTGTACACGATAAGTATCTTGCTGAGTGTTTTCCTATGTGCCTGCTCATCTGAGAGGGCTCAAAGGAATGATACATATAAAAGTACAGAGGATGTTATTGATTGCTTAACAACTAATATCGAAGATTTTGATGCAATCAAAGATTTAGTTATCAATAACCCAGATCAGTACGGAAAACATTTAACGATTCGATGTACATATTCAAAAGACGGGATCGAATTTAACTATTTACGAGACGGGTTTACATGGACAGGTTCTCTATCTGTAACAGTTGACCAGCTCTTCGAGGGGGAGACGATTAGCTCATTTATGGAATCATATGAGTGTAGTGACCTAATATATGAAATAGAGTATAATAGTCTACGTCTGAAATTTGAGAATGCTGGCTTGAATTCTGGATTGCTATATACAGAGAAACCTGATCAACATTGCACTGCAATAGAAGGCTACGAGGGTTGGTATTACTTTGAATACCCGTTGGATGGCATATGATTAAATCATAGTTTTTTCGTTCCTCCATTTTGAGGTAAGGCATTCCAGGGTGTCGAAGTCTGATTTCCCACCAAGGCGTAAAGGTAACTTGCAGGAAGGGAGATGAGTCCTGGGCCGCATATGCGGGCTGGAGGCTTATTAACGCATTGTAAGGCCGTAGAAGCTTTTTTCAACTGAGAGGGTGGAGCTTTTGAAAAAATTGACCCTGGCTTTCATTGTTGCATTATGGATCTGCTTTTTGGGATATGCTTCTGTAAAGAACTATTCCGTATATCTATCAGACACATTGCTGCCATACAACTCTGAGGCTGAATATCGCGTTCAGTATCTTCAAATCAGAGGTCTGGCTTCCGAAGAGCAAGAACGCAGAATCAATGCTATCTTAAAGAATTCTATATTGGAATGGCTGAATCAAGATAGTATGTGGATATCCAAGTGTCAAATCGAGATACCATACCAAAGTCCGGAATACCTCTCTATATGTTACCGGTCAGCGGATAACGATTCGGAACTTGATCGCCCTCGTATATGTATCTGTATTACGATTGACATAACGGCACAGAGGCGGATGTACCTGTCTGACTTTGTTGATCGTAACTATTTAGAAAGCTATCTTACGGGATATGAATATGAGACCGAATTTTCCCCGCCGATCTCTCTCCCGGAGGCGCAAAATATCATTCGGTACGCGTCAATGTCTGAATCCGAATACATGCGGGAAATGGCGGCTCAAGATGAGCTTGCCCCAAGTTTTACAAAATCTTATCTGAGCTGTAAGCCCTCATTCTACTTGACAGAGAACAGTATCGTCATAATCCGGGATGAATATGATCTAAATAATATTACAATAGAGAGATAATCCTGACGCCGCCTTACATTTCGCGGTATGAAAACCGAGGCTGGCCCGCGCCCCGCGCTTGCTCGGGGGTGGGGCCAGCCTCACGTTATTACTCCTGCTCCCAGTTGTGGTAGACGTTCTGCACGTCGTCATTTTCCTCCAGGAAGTCAATGAGCTTTTCCATGTTTTTGATGTCGGTCTCGTCGGTAAGGGTGACATAGTTCTGGGGGACCATCTGCACGCCTGCCTCCAGGAAGGTGTAGCCCTTGGCCTCCAGGGCCTCGGTGACAGCGGGGAAGGCGTCTGGGTCGGTGTAGACCTGAAATACCTCGTCGTCAGCCTGCATGTCGTCGGCGCCAGCCTCCAGGGCGTCCATCATGACGGTGTCCTCATCCAGCTCCTCAGCCTCAATGATAATAACGCCCTTTCGGTCGAAGGACCAGGACACGCAGCCGGTAGCCCCCAGGCCCTTGCCGTACTTGTCCAGGAGGTGCCGTACTTCGGGGGCGGTGCGGTTGCGGTTGTCGGTGAGGGCCTCCACAATGACGGCCACGCCGTTGGGGCCGTAGCCCTCGTAGACCACGTTCTCAAAGCTGTCGGTGTTGCCGGAGCCCAGGGCCTTGTCGATGGTGCGCTTGATGTTGTCGTTGGGCATATTGGCCGCCTTGGCCTTGGCGATAACGGTAGCCAGACGGGAGTTATTGGCCGGGTCGCCGCTGCCGCCCGTCTTGACGGCCACAATCATTTCACGGGCGATCTTGGTAAAAATCTGGGAGCGCTTGGCGTCCGCCGCGCCCTTGGTCTTTTGTATGTTGTGCCATTTGGAATGTCCGGACATGAATATCTTCCCCTTCTAGTATAATAAGCGGAGAAATTATATCACCATTTTCCCCGGTTTGCAAGCCCTGGAGCGGCTTTTTCAATGAAATCAATTTCGAGAAAACAAAGCCGCATTTGTAGGGCGCGACGACCCGGCGCGCCGCTGATGGGCAGATGTTGCAAACGGCGCGCCGGGGTCGTCGCGCCCTACAGACGCAAAATTGATTACCCTGCATCTTTTTCCTAAAGCGGGGCGGGCCCGTCAAAAAACCTCGCCGCTGGCGAGGTCCTTTGACGCTGGGTCCGGCGGTTATTTTACCGCGATTGCTTCGATCTCACACAGGACGCCCTTGGGCAGGGCCTTGACGGCCACGCAGCTCCGGGCGGGCTTGGAGACGAAGTACTTGGCATAGACCTGGTTAAAGGCGGCGAAGTCCTCCATATCCGCCAGGAAGCAGGTGGTCTTGACGACGTTCTCAAACCCGACGCCCGCCGCCGCCAGCACCGCGCCCACGTTCCGGCAGCTCTGGTCGGCCTGGGCCTCGATGCCCTCCGGCGCCGCCCCCGTCTCGGGGACGATGGGGATCTGCCCCGAGGTGAACACCAGTCCGTTGATCTCACAGCCCTGGGAGTAGGGGCCGATGGCCGCGGGGGCCTTTTCTGTGGCAATTACGTTCATGCTTTTTCCTTCTTTCCATTTATTTAGCCGCCAGCACGCTGGCATCTATACGCACCCCGCCGCCTCACAGGGAGACGTGGGAATGACGCCGCAAATCGGGGGCCGAGCCCTGGGCGATACCGGCCAGGAGCTCCGGCTTTCTGATCCAGAACGCCCCGTCCCTCCGCTCCACGATGCCCTGCCTGGTCAGGGCGTTCATCACGTTGCTCACCGTGACCCGGCTGACGTGAATCAGGTTGGCAACATCCTGCTGGGTGAACCGGATGCCAATCCGCTCCCCCAGCTCCCCCGCCTGGCCGTAGCGCCGGCTCAGGTTCACCAGGACCTGGGCGATGCGCTGAAAGGCGTCGGCGGAGGAGTACTCCATAACCTGGTGCAGCAGCACCAGGTTTTTCCGGCTGACCGAGGTCATGATCTGACGGCACAGGGCCGGGTCCCGGTCCATCCGCTCCTCCACCCAGGGGAAGGGCAGGGCGTATACCCTGGAGTCCACAATAGCCACCGCGCTGGTCAGGCAGGGCATCCGGGCCAGACAGAATTCCTCGCCGAACATGGCCCCTCGCTCCGCGATCATCAGCTGCCGCTCCGTCCCGTCCTGCTGAAAGGAGGTGACGCACACCCGCCCGGATTTTACCACATACACATACCGGGCCTCGTCCCCCTGGTGGAACAGGACCTGATTTCTCCGCCACAGCCGGGCCGTTTTGCCGTCCAGCAGGCGCGCCCAGCATTCGGCCTCCTCCCCAATCCAGGGGGACAGCTCCTGGATGAACATAGACTCATCTCCTCTCTCCCCGGGCTTGGGGAAAAATCAAAAAGGTGTAAAGTATTTTATAGATCCTCCGGACCTTTTCCCGTACCATGTAAATCAGAAGGCGCGCCGGAGCAAGGCTCCCAGGCTCCGCGCCAGCTGATAGGAGGTATACAGTATGAATGTAAATTGGGAACAGCTTCGCCGGGAGGAATGGCCGGTCTTATCCACCATGACCTTTTTAGACACCGCCTGCGTCAGCTTCGCTCCCCAGCGGACGGTCCGGGCCCTGAAGGATTTCGCCGATTTCACCGCCCGGCAGGACGAGGCCAACTCCAGCGCCCACCACATCGCCATGGACGCCAAGCGCCACAAGGCCTATGAGGAGGCCGCCCGCCTGCTCAACGCCGACCCGGAGGAGATCGCCATTGTGGAGAGCACCTCCCACGGCCTGAACATCGCCGCCGCCGGCATCGAGCTCAACGACGGGGACAACATCATCACCACCAACCTGGAGTTCATTCAGGTCGCCCTGCCCTGGTGCGCCATCCGGGAGCGGAAAAACATTGACATCCGGGTGGCGAAAACCCAGGACAGCCGCTTCTACGCCAAGGACTTCGAGGCCCTGTGCGACGAGCGCACCCGCGTTCTGGTCCTGTCCTCGGTGGAGTGGTGCAACGGCTGGAGGATGGACCTGAAAGAGATCGGGGACATGTGCAAGGCCCGGGGCATTTTCCTGGTGGTGGACGCGGTCCAGCAGCTGGGCGTGTCCAAGCTGGACACCAAGAGCTTCCATGTGGACATCCTCACCGCCGGCGGGCACAAGTGGCTCAACTCCCCCTTCGGGGCCGGCGTGCTCTACATCAACAAGGAGACCCTGCCCAAGCTGAAACCCGTCTATCTGGGCTATCTGAACACCCGGGTGCCCGAGGGGGGCTGGGGGGCCTATTGGGAAAATCCCGCCGCCGCCTCGGTCAACGACTGGCAGTATGACATGACCGCCCGCAAATTCGAGATCGGCGGCACCTCCAACTACCCCGGCGCCATCGCCCTGGGGGAGACCCTGGGCCTGGTCAACGAACTGGGCGTGGAGAACATCGAGGCCCGCATTCTGGAGATCAGCACCTACTGCATGGATGAGCTGGAGCGCATTGGCGGCACCCTCATCACCCACCGGGACCTGGACCACCGCTCGGGCATCGTCATCGCCCGGCTCTATGAGGACTTGGAGACCGAGCGGCAGATTCTCAAGGAGCTCCACGCCCGCAAGATTTTCATCGCCCAGCGCTTTACCGACTATGTGGGCGGCTTCCGTATCTCCTGCCAGTATTTCAACAACCGGGAGGACATCGACCGCATGATCGAGGCCATGGAGGACCTCATCGCCAAAATCGGCCGGAAGCCCGACTATCAGAAGAAATGGTAAGCGAACAGCCCGTCGGCGTTCTGCTCTTTGAGCAGGCGGGGGAGCGGATGCGGGGGGACCCGGGCCTGCCCGGCTCCCTCCCCTTCCCCGTCCGCCTGGGCTATGTCCCCGGCAGCTACCGGGAGCTGATTCAGGGCTCTCCCGCCATCCGGGACCAGTTGTGTCAGGCGGCGCGCCGTCTGGCGCGGGAGGGGGCCGGCGTCATTGTGGGGGACTGCGGTCTGATGGTGCTGTACCAGCGGGAGATCGCCCAGGCGGCGGGGGTGCCTACAGCCGCCTCCAGCCTGATTCTCCTGCCCCTTCTGCGTCAGCTCATCGGCCAGGACCGGACAATCGGCATCCTCACCGGCCACTCCCAGCTGCTGGGCTACGCCCACCTCATCGCCGCTGGGGCCAGCAGTCTGGACGGCCTGGTCATCCAGGGGATGGAGGAGGAGCCCCACTTCCGTCAGGTGGTCATTGAGGGCCAGGGCCGTCACGACTACGACCTGATGCGGCGGGACGTGCTCCGGGCTGCGGAGAAGCTCCTGGACCGGGGCAGGCCGGTGGGCGGACTGCTTCTGGAGTGCAGCAACCTGTGTACCTACGCCTGGGAGCTCTCCCAGACCCTTCGTCTGCCCGTCTTTGACATCGGGACGGCGGCTCAATTTCTCCGGCTGGGACTGGTCAAGACCTGCTTCCGGCCATGAACGCCCCCACGCCCTCGGCTCGCCCCGTCTCCACTGGAGCCGGGGCGAGCCGGCTTTTTCAGAACAGGTCCTGGAGCTCCTGGTTGGTAAACTCCTGGACCTCAAACAGATAGCCCTCCGGGCCCTGGAAGAGAAAGGATTTCAGGCCGATATCCTCCACGAAGCGTATGGGCGTCATGTGGCTGACCCCCTCCCGGCCCAGCAGCTCGGCGTAGGCCCGCTCGATGCCCCGGGTGGTGAAGCTAACCAGCACGCCGCCCTTATCCGGCCCCTGGATCACGCCTCTCCGGCTCTTGTTGTCCACCACGCCCAGGAAGGACTCCCGCCCCGTCCGCCAGACGCAGGCCCAGAGGGGGTCGTAGACCACCTCCAGCTTCAGCACCTCGTCGAAAAACCGCCGGGCGGCGGGCATGTCCTCCACATATAGAAACGTCGTCTGAGATGTCAGCCTCATTCCGTTCTCCCTCTTTCCTTAAAGCCTCCGCCGCCAGCGGCCGGAGCGGTAATACAGCGCCAACAGCGCCAGCTCGATGGTCCAGCCGATGCCATAGCAGAAAAACAGGTTCTCCTGTCCAAACCGGGCGGTGAGCAGCCAGGAGGCGGGCACCCGCCCCAGCCACAGCGCGGCGATCATAATCACCGTGGGCATCGCCACATCCCCCATCCCCCGGAACACCGACTGTGCCATGGACGTGACGGTGTAAATCAGGTAGAAGGGCAGAATGCGATAGAGATAGGCCAGCCCCGCCTGAATCACCGCCGCCTCCGAGTTGAACAGCCCCAGCAGCCAGGGCCCCAGGCACAGCACCGCCGACACCACCACCGCGTCCACCGCCAGAGAGAGCTTCAGCGCCGAGGCCACCCCCGTCCGCACCCGCTCGCTCTTTCCCGCCCCCAGATTCTGGCCCACAAAGGAGGTGGCGGCGGAGGAAAAGCTCTGAATGGGCATAAAGGCGAACATGTCGATCTTGCTGGCCGCGTTGAAGCCGGCAATGAAGGAGTCGCCGCAGCCGTTGATGACCACCTGAATCACGATGGCGCCGAAGGAGAAGATCATGTGCTGCAGCCCCGCCGGCAGTCCGATCCGGCAGATTTCCCCCAGGGAGGGCCGCAGCGGACCCCGCCCGCCCCGGCCCAGACAGCGGCGGCGGATGTACACCGCGCTCAGCGCCCAGGCCAGCACCTGAGCCGCTGCCGTGGCGGCGGCCACCCCCGCCACGGCCCAGTCCAGAGCCAGGACGAAAAACAGGTCCAGCGCTACGTTGGTCAGGCAGGAGATCAGCAGAAAGCGCAGGGTGGCTCCGCTGTCCCCTACCCCCCGGAGGATACCGTCGTTGATGCCATAGCCCAGGTTGGCGAAGGAGGCGGCGAAGTAGATTCGCATATAGCCCGCCGCGTCGGGCAGGATATGCTCCGGCACCTGGAGCAGCCGCAGGACGGGCTCGGCCCACAGCGTCCCGAACAGGGTGACCGGGACACAGCCCGCCAGGACCAGGAGCCAGGCGGCGCGGATGGCCCGCTCCACCCCCGCATGGTCCCCGGCCCCGGTCCGCCGGGCCACCACCACGTTGACGCCGGCGCCGATGCCCATAAACAGAGCCAGGCTGGTGAAGATCACCGGGAAGCAAAGCCCCACCGCGGCCATAGCCTCGTAGCCCACGTGCTTGCCCACAATCAGGGTGTCTACTACATTATACAGCTGTTGAAAGAAGTTTCCAACAAAAAGAGGTCCGGTAAAACGTAGAATTGCCCGCAGCTCCGGCCCGCTGGTCAGGTCCACCGCCCCAGTATAACCGCTCACAGCGCCCAGTCGCCCTTCCTGAGAATGGCGACCCGCTCCCCCGTCCGTCTCACACCGTCCACATTCAGCTCCTCCGATCCGATCATAAAGTCCACATGGATGGCGCTGTCGTTGATCCCGGCCCGCGCCCGCGCCTCCGGGGAGAGCTGGTATCCCCTCTCCAAAACGCCGGGGGTCCCCCGGCCCAGGGCCATATGGCACACCGCGTTCTCGTCCAGCAGGGTGTCATAGAAAATGCGGCCCGCCTGATAGATGGGGGACTGGACGGAGACCAGGGCAATTTCGCCAAAGTAGCGGGACCCCTCGTCGGTGTTCAGCAGGGCGGTCAGCAGTCCGGCACCCCTCCGGGCGGAGCAGCCGCATACGCGTCCCTCCCGCACCTCCAGGCGAATCCCCTCGATGAGGCTCCCGCCGTGGTTCAGGGGCATGGTGGAGGAGACCACCCCCTCCACCCGCCGCCGGTCGGGGACGCAGAACAGCTCCTCGGTGGGGATGTTGGGCACATAGGACCCGCCCGTCCGGGTGTTCTCCGCGCAGCCGCCGATCCACCGCCCGCCCTGGACCAGGCCCACCGACAGCCTTGTGCCGGGGCCCTCCAGCTCCAGGGAATCCAGCTCCAGGGCGGTCAGCCGCTCCCGCCGCTGGCCCAGCAGACGCTGGTGCTCCCGCCAGGCGGCAACGGGGTTCTCCCGGTCCAGACGGCAGATGGAGATGAACCGCTCCCAGAGCCGCTCCAGGGCGGTCTCCCGGTCCAGCTCGGGGAAGACCAGCGCCGCCCAGTCCGGGCCGGGGACCACCGTTTTAACGATGCTCACCCCGCCGCCGGCCGCCGAGCGCTGAAAGCCCTCCCGGCTCCTCATCTCCCCGGTCCGCACCGCCCTCAGCTCGGGCCCGTCCCCCTCCGGGGACAGCCTGGGGGTGCGCAGGCAGAACACGCAGGTCCTGTCCGCCCCGTAGGCCCGGCGGAGCTCATAGAGCCAGTCCGGTACCTGGCTCAAATACTCCCGCCGGGAGAGCCCGGCCCGGATACGCTCCAAAGCCGGGTCCTCATACTCCACCCAGACATACCGGGCCCCGGCCTGATAGCAGGCCCCGGCCAGCTCCAGGACCAGCTCCCGGTGGTCCGGCTCCGCCTGAATCACCGCCGCCTCTCCCGGCCGCAGGTCCGCCCCCACCGACACCAGCACCTGGGCAAACCGCCGGTAAATGTCCTGTCTCATAGCTCAGAACAGCCGGCTCAGGTCGCCCGAGGTAAACTGCTGGATCTCAAACTCGTACCCCTCGGGGCCGGTGAAGAAAAACGATTTCAGGTCCAGCTCCTTCACCTGCTTGATGGGGGAGGGCTCCAGCCCGGCGGACAGGATGTGCTCCCGCACCGCCTCGATGTTGCGGACGGTGAGGCTGACCAGCACGCCGCCCCGGCGCTCCACCTGGATGGAGCCCTCGTCCACGTCCACCGCACCCACGAAGGCCCCCGGCCCCGTCCGCCAGACGCAGGCCCAGCCCGGGTCGTACACCTTCTCCAGCTGTAAAACCCCGTCAAAGAAGCGGGCCGCCTCCTTCATGTCGGTAAAGTATAAAAATGTAACCTGAGAGGATAATTCCATAACGCCCATGCTCTGCTTCAGCTCCTTTCTGTCTCCGGCCCGCCGGAGTCATAGCTCCGGCTGAGGATAAAGTCCGCGATGTTGGCGCTGTCCGTCAGCTGTCCGTGAATGATGGGCAGCTTGGTGGTCAACACGGTGGTGATTCCGGGGCCGTGGCCGTGGGCGATGCAGTCGCCGTGGATGACGACGCCCACCGTCCTGGCCCCCTCCAGATAGCCCCGGCCAAAGGTGTTGTCGCAGTCCTTCAACAGCACGATGTCGCCGAAGCGCAGCTTCTCCAGGCGGTGCTTTTTGACGGCCTCCCAGTCGGAGGTCATGAGGTCGTAGTCCCCCGAGTAGGAGTGGGCCGCCCCCAGGCCGGAGCCCATCAGATAGGAGGGAATCTCCGCCGCCACCGGCAGGGTCAATCCCCCCGCGCCGTCGGTGACGACGCCCATCTGCTCCAGCAGGTCCGGGTCCAGGCTCTGGACGATGATATCCGGACACTCCTCAATTTTCAGCCCCTGGCCCCGGGACTCCACCAGGATCTCGTCGTTGATTTTCAGCCGGTACAGCACCTCCTGGGGAAAGTGGATGATGACATGCTCGCAGCCGCCGTGGATGCCGGTCACATAGCCCACCGCCCCCTCGGCCTTGCCCGACACCACCCGGGCCCGGTTCCCGATGCAGGAGAACACGTTCAGCGCGTCGCTCTCCGAGGCATTCATGTTCTTGATGGACACCCCCGGCTCGATGTGATCCCCCGTCAGGCCGAAAATGGGGTCCCCTACCTTCACGTTGTAGGTGATGCCGCCGATGGCCGGCACCGCTGTCACCCTGCCCTCTGAGGTCACCCGGGCGCTTCCGCCCAGGGGGTGGTGGATTTGCCCCTGCACCGAGAGGACAACCAGACTTTCACGGTTTGTTTTCATCGCGTTTCTCCTTCTCCGCCCGCCTGCTCATAGAGCTTGCAGGCCACAAAATGATTTTGAGAAATTTCCTGAAACGCCAGCGGGTCGCGGCACCGCTCCGTGGCGTATTTGCACCGGGGGGCAAAGCGGCAGCCCGGCTGAGGGTCGATGGGGCTGACCACCTCTCCGGGGAGAATTTCTCTGGGCTTCCCCCGGTTTTTCAGACTGGGAATGGGCACGGCCTTCAGCAGCGCCTGGGTATAGGGGTGCTTGGGCTGAGCAAAGAGCTCCTTGCTGGGGGCCCGCTCCACGCATTGGCCCAGATACATCACCATAATCTCGTCGCTGATGTGCTTCACCACCGACAGGTCGTGGGTGATGAACATATAGGTCAGCCCCATCTCCTTCTGGAAGTCCATCATCAGGTTGAGAATCTGGGCCTGAATCGACACGTCCAGGGAGGACACCGGCTCGTCGCAGACAATGAACTCCGGATTCACCGACAGGGCCCGGGCGATACCCACCCGCTGGCGGCGGCCGCCGTCCAGCTCGTGGGGATAGGCGTAGGCCAGACGGCTGGCGATGCCCACCGTGTCCATCAGCTCCTTCACCCGCCGGTCGATTTCCCGCCGGTTACGGAGGATACCGTTCACCCGCAGGGGCTCGGCGATAATTTCGCTCACCGACATCCGGGGGTTCAGGGAGGCGTAGGGGTCCTGGAAAATGATCTGCATCTCCTTGCGCAGGCCCCTCATCTCCCGCTTGCTGAATTTAACGGTGTCCCTGCCCTTGTAATAGATTTCGCCGCTGGTGGCTCCAATCAGGCCCAGCACCACCCGTCCCAGGGTGGATTTGCCGCAGCCCGACTCCCCCACCATCCCCAGGGTGGTCCCCTTCTCGATCTTCATATTGATGTCGTCCACCGCATGGAGAACGCCTTTGCTGGTCTTGAAATACTTTTTCAGCGCTCTGGTCTCAATCAGCGGGGTCTGTTCGCTCATGCCTCGTCCCTCCCCTCATGTTCCTGGCTCTGTTCAAAGAGATGGCAGCTGATCTCATGGCTCCCATACCGGCACACCGGGGGCTGCTTCTCCCGGCAGATGTCCATGCACTGGGGACAGCGGGGGGAGAATTTGCACCCCTTGGGCAGGTCGGTGGGGTCGGGCATCAGGCCCTTGATGGGCTTGAGCCGCTCCGTCTCGTCGTCCAGCCGGGGGATGGAGCCGAACAGCCCCTCTGTGTAGGGGTGGTGCCGCTGGCTCTCGAAGATATCGTAGACGGTCCCCCGCTCAATGATCTCCCCGGCGTACATAATCGCCACCTGGTCGCAGATTTCTGCCACAATGCCCAGGTCGTGGGTAATCAAAATCATAGAGGTGTTCAGCCGGTCCTTCAGCTTCTCCATCATGTCGATCACCTGGGCCTGAATGGTCACGTCCAGGGCGGTGGTGGGCTCGTCGGCGATGAGCAGGCGGGGCTCGCAGGCCAGGGCGATGGCGATCACCACCCGCTGCTTCATGCCGCCGGAAAACTGGTGGGGGTACTCGTGCTTCCGCTCCGGCGGGATGCCCACCAGACGGAGCATCTCCTCCACCTTCTGGTCGATCTCCTTGGCGGACCGGTGGTCGTGGTTGTGCAGCTCCAGCACCTCCGCAATCTGATAGCCCACCGTCAGCACCGGGTTGAGGCTGGTCATGGGGTCCTGGAAGATCATGGAGATATCCTCCCCCCTCAGCTTTTGCAGGGCCAAGCTGTCCATCTCCAGAATATCCTCCCCGTCGAAGAGGATGGAGCCCTCCCGGATCTTTCCGGTGTTCTCCGCCAGCAGGCGGAGAATACTCAGGGCTGTGGTGGATTTGCCCGCTCCCGTCTCCCCCACCAGGCCCAGGGTCTCCCCCTCCTTCACGGTGAAGCTGACGCCGTTGACGGCGTACACCGTCTCCAGGTCGGTCTCATAGACCACGTTCAGGTCCCGAACCTCCAGGATGGTCTTGCTTTTTCTTGTCTCTTCCATGCTTCTGCCCCCTCCTTTACTGTTTCAGCCGGGGGTCCAGGGCGTCCCGCAGTCCGTCGCCCAGGAAGTTCAGCGACATCACCGCCAGCATGATCGCGATGCCCGGGAAGAGCACGATATGGGGGGCGGTCCGAATGAACTCCTTGCCCTCGGTGAGGATGGCTCCCCACTCCGGGGTGGGCGGCATGACGCCCAGGCCCACAAAGCTCAGCCCGGCGGCGGACAGGATCACGCTGCCGATGCTCAGGGTGGCCTGTACCATGATGGGCCCCATGGTGTTGGGGATAATGTGCTTGAGGATGATGCGGAAGGTGCCCACGCCGGTGGCTCTGGCCGCTTCAATGTAGTCCGAGTTCTTGATGGTCAGGATGGAGGACCGGACGATCACACAGAAGGTGGCCACATAGCTGATGGTGATGGCCACCAGCAGGTTGGACATGCCAGGCCCCAGCACCGTCACCACGCAAATGCACATCAGCATGGAGGGGATGGCCATAAGCACGTCGATAAAACGCATGACGATCATATCCAGTGTCCCCCCATAGTAGCCGGCGATGGAGCCGATGGCCCCTCCCACCGCCAGAGAGACGATCACCGACACAAAACCGATGCTCAGGGAGATGCGGCTTCCGTGGATGATTCGGGCCAGGATATCCCGGCCGAAGCCGTCGGTCCCCAGCCAGTGGGCCGGCGAGGGCCCCTGAAGCTTCTCGGGCATATTCTGGGCAATGGCCAGCTCATAGTCCACCAGCACGTCGGCGAACACGGCCATGAGAATCAGCAGCGTCAGAATCACCAGCCCGGCGATGGCCACCTTGCTCTTTTTCAGCCGCCCCCAGACCTCCAGAAGCTGCGACCGCTTTTTGTCCGTCCTGGGCGCTTCATGCTTCGTCTTTTTCACCGTCAGGCGCCTCCCTTCTTATACTGCGCCTTCACCCGCGGGTCCACATAGGCGTAGCAGATATCCAGCAGCAGGTTGACAATGCTGAACATCACCGCCACGATCAGCACACCGCCCATTACCATGGGGATGTCCTTGCTGCGGATGGAGCTCAGCAGCAGATTTCCGATGCCCGACATGCCGAACACGTTCTCCGTGATGACCGCTCCGCCCAGCATATAGCCAAAATTCACGCCCACGATGGTAATAATGGGGATAAAGGCGTTTTGCAGGGCGTGCTTCACGATGACCCGCCCCTTCGTGGCTCCCTTGGCATAGGCTGTGCGGATATAGTCCTGCCGGATTACCTCCAGCATGGTGGACCGGGTCATGCGGATCAGGGTAGCCAGCGTGGTGCCCGCGCAGGTGATGGCAGGCATGATGAAGTGGGCCAATGTCTCCGAGCCGTTGGGAGGGAGCCAGTGCAGCTGCACGGAGAAGAGAATAATCATCATCAGGCCCAGCCAAAATGTGGGGATGGAGATGAAGATCAGGGCAAAAATGGTGCTGCAGCTGTCGATCAGGGAGTACTGCTTCACCGCGCAGGCGATGCCCAGGGGAATGCCGATGAGGGACGCCAGAATCATGCTGTACAGCGCCAGCTGGAAGGTGGTGGGGAAGCGGGAGAAGAGCTCCTCAAACACCGGCAGTCCAGAGACATAGGAGCTGCCAAAGTCCCCGCGGAACACCCCCATAATGTAGTCCAGGAATCGCTGGATAAAGGGCCGGTTCCAGCCCAGCGACTCGTTCAGCGCCGCCTTGGCCTCGGACGTGGCCAGGTCCCCCATGATGATATCCGCCGGGGTCCCCGGGGTCAGGTCCATCAGGAAAAACACGACGAAGGAGATGCCCAGCAGCACCGGAATCATGAGAAGGATTCTCTTTATCACATATTTATACATCGTATCACTCCTAACTGCGCCCTATTTGCCGCTCCCCGGGCCCGCCGGCCCGGAGCGGGGGCACTTGATGATAAAAAGCGCCCGGATACGGGACACGGCGGATACCGACAGCCGTCTTTCCAATATCCGGGCAGTGGGGCGGTTCGCTGGAGACCGCCGCTATCCTATTCAGCTGTTCCAGCTCCATTCATGGAGGAAGTGGAACGCATAGGGGTCCATATAGGGGATGTTCAGGTCCTTGTTACAGGTGATGTTTCTCACCCGCCAGATAAAGGGCACCAGGGGCACCTCCTCGCTGAGGATGACCAGGAGCTCCTCATACAGCTCGGCCAGACGGGCATCGTCCACCGTGACCAGAGCCTCGTCAAACAGCTCGTTGACCCGGGGGTTGTTATAGAAGGTGTTGTTGGTGTCTCCAATCCTGGGGCCGTACACAAGTTCGCCGCAGGATTCAAAGACATCCATCACCGTGAAGCTGCACCCGTTGACCGCCATGTCATAGTTTCCGCCGTTGGTGGAGACCTTAAACGCGGACAGCTCCTCCTGCTTGATGTTGGCGGTGATCCCGATCTCCCTCAGGGAGTTCTGGAGCACCTGGGCGTATTTTCCATACACGTCGCTGGGGACATGGATGTCACAGGTGAAGCCGTCTGGGTAGCCCGCCTCAGTGAGCAGAGCCTTGGCCTTCTCCAGGTTATAGTCATAGACCTGAATTTTATCGGTGTAGCCGATGCCGTCACTGAGGATTACGGTGTCCACCTTGGTGCCGATGTTGTCGTTGATGCCCTGGAGCATGGCGTCCTTGTCCAGGGCGTAGGCCACCGCCTGACGCACCTTCATATTATCAAAGGGGGCCTTCGCCGTGTTGAACTGCAAAAACTCATAGCCCAGGGCGTTCCCTTCCACAATCTTGATGTTCTCGTTGGACTGGGCCAGGGCGTAGTCCGAGGTCTGGATGTCGCAGTAGGCGTCGATGCCGCCCCCCTCCAGGCTCAGCAGGGCCGCGCTGGTGTCAGCGATGGTGACCAGCTCCACCCGTTTGATGGAGGGAGCCCCCAGGAAGTAGTCCTCGTTGGCCTCCAGAATCACCTTCTCGCCCTTCACCCAGTCCACAAATTTATAGGGGCCGGTGCCCATGGGCTTCCGGGCAAACTCCTCGTCCCCCACCGACTCCACATAGGCCTTGCTCATAATGGGGCCGAAGGGCAGGGCCAGGTTGGCCAGGATCTGGTTGTAGGGGGATTTCAGAATGACCTTTACATGGTGGTCGTCCACCCGCTCCACGCTGTCCACCCGGGCGAAGTTAGGGGAGGCCTTGGGATTGTCCATGCCCCGCTGGAGGCTGAAGCACACGTCGTCCACCGTCAGCAGGTCTCCATTGTGGAATTTTACATCGTCCCGAATCTTAAAGGTGTACTCCAGGCCGTCGGCGGAGACATCCCAGGACTCGGCGATGCAGGGCTGGGCGGTAAAGTGCCCGTCCATCCGGATCAGGGGGTCATAGATGTTGGTGGTCACCCGCATGGCGCAGTCGTTCAGAGAGTTGTTGGGGTCCAGACTGGGGGGATCGTTCCAGTGGCCCAGAACCAGGGTGTCCCGCTTCCCGGCGCTGGGACCGCCGGACGAGGCGGCTCCGGGCTTTTTGCCGCAGCCGGTCAGCGCCAGGGAGAGGATCAGAGCGCCGCCCACTGCCAGGGCCAGCCATTTTTTCATCTTCATATGAGTCCCTCCTTCATAATTCGGTTATTTTGAGGCTCTTATTTGCCCTCGGCTTCCTTCTCCTTACTGTAGTCAAACCACAGATCGGTCCGCAGGGGCTGCATGCAGTCGATGTGGACGTGGTCCAGATCGAAGAACTGATAAGGATCGTTGGAGGCGTAGGTAGCGTAGACCCCGTCATTCAGGGCGTAGCTGTGGAGCTTGCGGCTCTTGTAGGCGTGGTGCCCCTCCAGAGAGTCATATTCAAACAGCATCACATAGACGCCGGTGGGGTTGCCCTCCTTGTCGCACTGCTGATAGTACCGGGCGCTGACCCACTCGTCAAACAGGGCCTTCTTCTGCTCCACCACATAGGTAAACCAGGTCTCGATCATCTTCTCATAGTCCTCCCACACCGCGTCGGGGGCCACTCTCCAGGTCTCGTACTCCAGGAAGCGGCGCAGCTCCACGCCGTTGGCCTTCTCGATGGCCCGCTTTTCCTCTGTGTAGTCGAACCAGAAATCGGTTTTCAGCGGCTGCATACACAGAATCTCCACATGCTCCAGGTCGAAGAACTGATAGGGGTCGTTGGCCGCGTACTGGGCGTAAACGCCGTCGTTCACCTCATAGCTGTGGAGCTTGCGGCTCTTATAGGCGTGGTGGCCCTCCAGAGACTCATACTCGAAGAGCATCACGAACACCCCTATGGGGTTTCCCTCGTGGTCGCACCGGGTATAATACTTGGCGCTGACCCACTCCTCAAACAGCTCCTTTTTCTTCTCCACCACATAGCGGAACCAGGTCTCGATCATGTTCTCATAGGCGTCCATGGGGCAGTCCTTTTTCACTCTCCAGGTCTCATACTCCAAGAATCTCATTTGCTTATCCTTCCTCCTTATCATTCTCTGTCGGCAGGTACGCGCCGCGCCTGTGCGGCATCTGGTCTTGACGCTCTTTATTATAGCAAAGTCCCGTTGTTTTGTTTGTAATCCAGGCTACAGAATCAAAACTTTTGTTTCTTTTGACCAATCACGCCTGTCTGTCTCCATCAACAAGCGGGACCTATACGCATTTTTTCATTGACAAATTCCTGTTTTTTCCGTAGCATATAGGTCAACCATAAGCCTGCGGCCCCTCCCGCCCCACGGAGCAAAGGAAGTTTCATATGAACGATTTCTGTGCAGAACTGCATTCTTTCCTGAACGAACGAAATTATGTGTCCCCCTGGATTCTCTCCACCCACGCGCAGAACCCCATCCTGGCCAGCGCCTGCTCCATCACCACCATCAAGAAAAAGCGCTATCTGTTCCTCCAGGGGGACGAAAATCACAACGTCTATATCGTCCGCACCGGCCGGCTGCGCATTTTCTACAGCGACCTGTCCAGCATGGAGAAGTGCATCTACATCGTGGAGCAGGGAGGTATGGTGGGAGAGACCTCCGCCTTCGACCAGGCCCCCAACTATGCCTCCGCCTATGCCATCACCGACGCCACTCTGTTCAAAATCCACATTCAGGACCTGATGCGCCTCATCAACCTGCACCCCTCCCTGTCCCTGCGGGTCATCGAGAGCTTAAACTACAAGGTCCGGCTGCTCAGCTCTCAGATGGAATATTTCACCAAAAGCGCCCCCGTCCGCGTCGTCTCCACCCTCATCGCCCTGTGCGCCCGATACGGCACGCTCCAGCCCGACGGCTCGGTTCGAATCTCCATCCGCTTCACCCACGAGGAGATGTCCAACCTGATTAACCTCAACCGGGTCACCGTCTCCAAGGTATTCAGCGACCTGCTGCAAAACCAGATTGTCACCAACGTGGGCGGCCACATCGTCGTGCCCAATATCGACATTCTAAAGACCTACCTGGACGAACGGCTTTGAGTCCGCCCCTCCCGCAGGGCGGCCCTTTACTCTGATTTGGCCGTTCTAAAGCTCATTTATGGAAGAAACGCCGCAATGTTAATCTGCGTTGCTTGCCGCAACGGGCTTTTCTCTGTATGATGGCAGTGAAAGGAGGGCATTCCCCATGCTGAATGAAAACATGAAAGCGCTCAGAAAATCCCAGGGACTCTCACAGGAGGAGTTGGCGATCAAGCTGAATGTGGTGAGGCAGACCATCTCCAAATGGGAGCAGGGCCTGTCGGTCCCAGACGCCGATATGCTGATTTCCATCTCAGAGGTATTTGAAACGCCTGTAAGCACTCTGCTGGGAGAAACCATCGTTGAGACAAGGGCGGACGACTTGAGGGCAATTTCCGAGAAGCTTGAGGTCATAAACCTACAGCTCGCACATAGAAAAGCAGCGAGGCAGACAGCGATCCATTGGTTTTTTATCCTGATGTGCGCGGGTATAACGGCCGCCTTCGCGGTCCTGATGGCGCTGAACAGTCCTTATTTGGGCTGGGACTACAGTCAGCCCGAAACCGAGGTAATTGGCGTCGTGCTTCACGCGTTTGAGTGGTCGTTCGTCAGAATAGCGCCGCTCGTCTTGATTGGGGCAATCGTTGGGACCTGTTTGACACGGAAGAAGGCGTCATAGCGGGTTATATAAAAGGACAAGGCGGACCATTTCGGTCTGCCTTGTCCTTCACTTTTTATGAGGGTTTTCCCTTCAGTCAGGCTTTTTGCTCGTCATTTGTCCATCAGCAAAGGGACCCCATATCTGTTCTTCCGTCTCAAAGACCCATCCATCGCAAATTTGGGGCTCCAGCTCCGTGATCACCTCAAAAATCCCATTCGGGGATTCCAGTACAAAATGGACCATACGATCACACTGGTAAATACCCTGACTGTCCCACTCGACGGCTTTCGCATACTCTGAGTTTTCTACCACATAGAACAGTTCATTGACCGAAATCGGTTTCCCTTCCCTGTCAACAAACGCCATTCTGCTTCTCAGGGAGGCCAGACTGTCAGAGGTCCGATAGGACAGCACTCTTCCAGGAAATTGAATCGTAATGTGCGAGTCCTCATCCACACCGCTGAGAAACAGATACATCCCATCCGGGTTATCCACAATGCTGTTGATAAAATATTCATTCGCCAATGGAACCTCACAGCGCGGCTCCCACCTTCTCCAGTACTGCTCCATGGTGCTCCCCCTCGTTCATAGCTTTTTCTTCTATTATAGCACTGGACCGGCTGGTTTGCACACAATTTATGGATGGAGTACCGCCTCTTGCGCACCCGAATTTATCGGTATTTTTTAATCTTAATCATTAATTAATTATTGACAAAAATAAATCATCGTGCTATAATGACCGCGAGGTGATTCATATGAAGCTGATTCAAAAGCTCGTCAACGAACGATTCGCAAGCTCCGCCGCCCGATTCCTGAAAATTGCCTGTTATTTCGTCATGGCCTTCTTTCTGCTGTGCCTGGTCCTGAGCTGTATGGGGCGGCAGACCTTCACCCTCCACGCCAGCACCGGGACCTATGACCGCGCGATCTACGCCGAGGAGGACCACAGCCCCCGCTCCCGCAGTCTCACCGTCTCCATGCCCGACGAGGTACACGTCCAGACAATGGGCGGCGATCAGGTCAGCCTGGCTACCCAAATCGGCCTCTCCCTCATGTTTGCCGTCAACATGGTCCCCCTGTTTTTCGCCTACTGGTTTTTAAGCCGGGTGTTCGCCAACGTCCACAAGGGGCAAATCTTCATTGAGCAGAACGCCGTCTATCTGCTCTACTACGGCCTCCTCCAATTTTTCACCGCCCTGCTGGCCCCCTTCCTCAAGCTGTTGATCTGCCATCTGGCAAACCGCTTCTCTGTCAGCCAAATCTCCATCGCCACGGGGCAGGGGATGTTCAGCACCCTGGTCCCCAGCGTGGCCTTTCTGGTGGCCGCGTACATCATCCACTACGGAATACATCTACAGGACGAGGTGGACCATACGCTATGATTGTAATTCGTCTTGACAGAGTTTTGGCCGACCGGAAAATGCGGCTCAACGACCTGGCCGCCCAGGTGGGCATCTCCAACGTCAACCTCTCCTATCTGAAAACCGGCAAGGTGAAGGCCATCCGGTTCAGCACGCTGGACGCCATCTGCCGGGTGCTGAACTGCCAGCCCGGGGATATTTTGGAGTATATGCAAGAGGAGGACGGCGAATAAAACCGGCAGGGCCTCTCTCATAAGGTGGGCAGTAAAATGGAAAACTCGGCCCCCTTCCCCCGGCGGGAGCGGACCTCCGCCCGGCCTCCGTGCTCCCGGGCCACCGACTGGACGATAAACAGGCCCAAGCCCTCGCCCCCCTCGCCGCCCCGGGTGGTGACCCCCCGCTGAAACACCTGGTCCTGGACCGCCGGGTCCAGACCCGGGCCGGTGTCTCGGACAGACAGGCGGGCGTACGCCCCCTCCTTCCGCAGGCGGAGGACGATCTCCCCCTCCTCCGGGGTGAAGCTGACGGCGTTGAACAGCAGATTTTGCAGCGCCCGGCTCAGCTTCTCCGGGTCGGCCCGGACCATACAGGGCTCCTGGGGCAGCTCCAGCCGGAAATCGGGGCCGCTCACCTCCACGTCTGGCTGAAATTTTTGGTAAAAGGCGGCGGTAAACCGGGTCAGGTCCAGCCGCTCCCACTGGGAGGCGATGGGGTTATCCGAGTTGAACTGCTGCATCATCCGCAGCTGGCGGGCCATCTCCTCGCTCTTCCCCAGAATGACCTCCAGCTGAATCCGGGTCCGGCCGTCCAGGAGCACGTCGTTCTCCCGGACCAGCCGGGCGTAGGAGATCAGGGAGGACAGAGGGGACTTCAAGTCATGGAGGAACTCGGACAGAAGCTCCTGCCGCTCCCCCACCAGCCCGGCGATCTGGCCGGTCTGCCGCTCCACCTCCTCCTGGAGGCGCTCGTTGAGACGGCGGTTTTCCCGGGACATAGCCAGGCTCCGGGACACCATCAGGGCGGAAAAGCAGAGCACCAGCACATATCCGCCCCACTCGTCGGGCCACGCCCCCCGGGCCGGCTCAAAGCGGTTGATGCTCACCACCGACCAAAACAGGCTCACCGCGTACACCGCCGTCCCCGCCGCCGGCCAGGCCGTCCGGGCCAGAAGCCCGCCCCGCAGGGCCGCCGCCACCAGCGCCAGCGCGGAGGCCAGCCGCCAGAGGGACATCCAGATTCCATACGCCGGGGTCAGGGCCGGGACCTGGGGCAGTACCCACACTGGGACCGCCGCCGCCAGCGGGATCATGGCAAAGGCCAGCCGCCGGACCCCCTTCGCCCAGGGGCCCTCCATCCGGCCCAGCTCCAGGGCCAGCCCCAAGGCGCACCAGATGCCCGCCATCGCCGCCCCGTCCTCCAGCGCATAGGTCAGCCCGATCAGCCGGACCCCGTGGAGCAGGCGCAGGGGATAGCTGATCCGCAGAGCGAAGGACAGGGTCATCCCCGCCAGCCACAGGTGGGTCTGTTCCCCCATGTCCCTGCCCTGCCACGCGGCCAGGGAGTACAGGGCCACCGCCAGGGCGCTGAAGGTCATCAGGGCGTAGAGAGCCGTCCGGCCCGCCGTCAGCTCGGCCACCGCCTGAGGCGTGCCCACAGCGGGGGGATAGGTCATGCCGCTGTAGTAGTGGGACCAGTTTTCCGCCTGAATCACCACCTCCGTCCGCCCGGACAGTGGGAAGGAGACGGTCAGGTCCCGGGCCAGGGGGCGGTAGTTGGGAGAAAGCTCCCCTGACCGGCCCGCCAGCGCCCCGTTGACATACACCCGGCAGGCAGAAAACACCTCGGGCAGCCAGAGAGAGACGGTCTCTGGCTCCTCCGGCCCCTCCAGCATCAGGCGGAAGCTGGCCTGTCCATAGGGGGAGCTGTCCTCATGAAAGACGGCCCAGGTCTGCACCTGGCCCACATAGACGGGCAGGCCCGCCGCCTCGCTCCCCGGCTCCAGGAGAATGCCGGGGAACAGCTCCCAGCCGTAGGGGGCCCAGACCGGCCCCTCCTCTAAAACAGAAGCGCTTATCACCAGCGCTCCGTCTTGCGTCAGTGGGCCGGACATGGTATACTTATTGTCGAAACGGCTCATAAACAGGATTGCCGTCAGCGCCGCCGCACCGGCGGCCAGAAAGACGGCCATTCGTTTTTTCAGAGTCATTCTATCACCTTCCAAAAGGAGTATTGCGATGAGGAAAATCTGGATACTCGCCCTGATCCTGGCGCTGTCCCTGACCTCCTTCGAGGCAAGGGCGGAAACGCAGGCCCCCCGCCCGCCTCCGATACAGAGATCTCCGGCGAAGGGCCCGGCGGGGACCTCCTCCCGGACACTGAGGAACCGCCCGCAGAGAGCGAAGCACCCACGGAGGGTGAGGAGCCCCCTGTGGAAGCGCCCCCCATCGTCTGGACGGAGGTATCCACCATTGAGGAGCTGTGCGATGCCGGCGGCTCCAGCGAATCCATCCGCCTCACCGCCGACCTGACCGTCACCGCCTCCGACCTCCAGTTTTATACCTGCTGGACCCCCACCACGCTGGACGCCAACGGCCGCCATATCCGAATCGAGGCGGGCGGCTGTTTCTCCTTCAGCGGCAACAGCGGCGACCCCGTTGTCATCCAGGGGACCGGCGGGGAGGAGGGCCTCTTTCAGGTCTCCCCCGGCGGGGAGCTGGAGCTGTGGGACCTGGACGCCTCTCAGTATACCGGCACCCTGGTCCGTCAGGAGGAGGGCGGCTGGCTGATCGAAGGGGACATAACCGCCGCCCCGGAGCAGATCGTCTACGCCCAGGCCCCGGTCCTTCGGCCCCGGTTTACCGGCTTTGCCGCCCTGCCGCTGGGACTGTCCCAGGAGGAGCTGGCCGCGCGGCTGCCCGACACGGAGGTCTTTGCCAGTTTTCAGGGACAGCAGTCTATGATGTTCAGCCTCCCCGCCAGTCAGCTGGCCTGGGATATTGAGGAGAACTGGGCGGACATCTCCGCAGGCCGCAGGACCCTCCTCCACGCCCGGCTCAGCGGCCCTGTCAGCGTGGAGGACTGGTTCGAAAGCGGCCTGACCCCGACGCTCTTCGCCCCTATCACCTGCGAGCTGGCCACCCTGGTGGACAGTGCGGCCATCGGCCAGATTATTGCCCACCACACCACTCAGGGCAGCAGCTATGAATTACATTTCCTCTTCCCCGACCGGGTACAGCCGGAGGGCCTCCCCCTCTCCGAGGAACGGGGCCCCACCTGTGTGGAGCTGACCCTGGATGAGGGCGAGACCTGGCTCTCCGTGATGGCCGATGAGGAAGGCCTATATACAGACCTTCTATATGCTACCCTCCGCAACGGCCGGGACAAAAAACCCTGGGCCTCTGTGGGGATCTATCAAATGGAGACCTCATACTCCGTCCGAGCCTGGGCGGAGTATGAGGGGGAGGGCTACACCTACCGGCTGTATACCGACACGCTGGAGCTGTCCCCCAATGGGGCCTATGTCGATCCGGGCCCCGGCGGGAGCCGGGGCGGGACGGTGGCTATCATTCCCGACCCTCCTGCCCCTGCTCAGCCTGACCCCGCCCCCCGGCCCAGCGGAGGCTCCCGGCCTCAGAAGCCGGTCCGCTCCCCCGTCCGGTCCGCCGTCACGGCGGCCAGGCTGAAGGGAATCTCTATCTGCCTGCAATGGCTGCTTCAAAACGCGTAGAACGACCTCATAGTATAAGGCAAGAGGGCCGGCGGGACGTCGGCCCTCTTAATTATAGCATGATCCAGTCACGGCGTAAAGGAATACCCCTTGCGGCGCACGGTGCTGACATAGTTCTTACCGCCGCACAGCTCCGTCAGCTTCTGCCGCATGGAGGCCACCCGGGCCTGGAGGTTGTGGCGGCTCCGGCCCATGGGCTCCTGCCAGATGCCGTCGTAGATCTGTTCGTAGGAGAACACCCGCCCGGGGTACTGAGCCAGAAAGGCCAAGATGTCAAACTCAATGCGTGCAAAGTCCCCCTCCTTTTCGCCGTAGGTGACCCGGCGGACGCCGGTATCGATGGTCAGCGGTCCGAAGGACAGGACCGCCGGGGGAGCAGGCGCGCCCCGGCCCCGAATACGGGCCCGCACCCGGAGCTCCAGCTCCTTCATGGAGAAGGGCTTGCACACATAGTCGTCGCCCCCCAGAGAGAGGCCCCGGACCCGGTGCTCCTCCTCGGTGTAGCAGGACAGGAAGATGACGGGCACCGAGCTGTGGGCCCGCAGCTGGGCGCACAGGTCAAAGCCGTTCTGGTCGGGCAGGCCCACGTCCAGCACCACGCAGTCCAGGCGCACCCGGCGGATCAGCTCCAGGGCCATCGCCCCGGTACCCGCCCGCAGCACCTGAAAGCCGGCGGCGGTAAAATAGTCCTCAATGCTGTCCAGGAGCTCCCGGTCGTCGTCCGCGACCAGAATACGGAGCTCCTGCTTTTCCCCTGCTGTCGCCATTTTACCCCCTCCAAAAGTCCTCTATTGTTCCTTTTTGACGAAACCCACTTCTTTTCCCATACCCAAACCGCTATAATAAGGGGGCGGTTCCGCCGCTTTTCCACACCTCATGTCCCCCCCCGCGGCCCTCCGGCCGCTTTGTTCTCGAGAGAGGGTGCAAATCAAATGAGAGAGCTTTACGCCCCCCTGTCCCCGGCGGGGATCGACCCCATTCTGGACTTCGCCGACGGGGAGTTGACCCGGCGGGGCGTCCCGACCGCCTGCCGCCTGCCCATGCTGGCGGCGGCGGAGGAGCTGTTTTTCGCCGCCCTGACCCTGTCCCGAAGCGGGCAGGTCCGCTGCGCCCTGGACAGCCCCGGCCAGTCCCTCCGGCTCTCCTTCCGCACCGAGCTGGGGGCCCTCCTCCCCGAGCTGGAGGAGCTGTACTTACCGGACCGCCTCTCCCTCCGGGTGGAGGGAGGCGAGCACATCCTGGATTACTCCTGAATGTTCAAAATGCCGCTGAAGCCGGTCATCTCAAAGACCTCCATAATGGCCGGGCTCACATGGGTGAGGGTCAGACTGCCCCCTGTCCTGTTGGTCTGCTTCTGGAGCATCAGCAGAGCCCGCAGGCCCGCGCTGCTCACATAGGCCAGGCCGGCAAAATTCAGCTCAATCTGCGCGTACTCCCCGGCCACCTTCAAAAACGCCTCCTGAGCCGCGGCGGCAGAGGAGGTATCCAGCCGCCCCTCCAGGCGAAGCTCCGCGCCACTGGGAGGACGTTTTACCAGTTTAATGTTCATCTTGATCGCTCCTTACTCCTCTGTTCTTCCTTTACGGACCTGCGGCCCGTCCGCCGATAATATAGCACAGGCCGCCCGCCCTTGGCAATCGTTTCCCGGCAGCCATGCAAAAATGACCGTTTTACTACAAATATAGAAATTGCGAAAGGCCTCCGCCCCCGGTATGATGGAAGCACGGGAGGAACCGCCGGGCCGACGCGGCCGTTTTATCCGACGAAAACTTTTTGGGAGGTACATCTATGTTCGCACAAGTAGTTGCCCCGATTGTCAGTCTCCTCAACAGCCTTATGGCCCCCATGCTGGCCATTGTGGGCGCACTGGGCGCGCTGTACTGCGTGGTGCTGGGCGTCAAATACGCCAAGGCCGAGGAGCCTCAGGAGCGGGAAAAGGCTAAAAACGCGCTGAAAAACGCCGTTATTGGCTTTGTCCTCATCTTCGTTCTCATTCTGACTCTGAATATGCTGATGCCCGTTATGATCAAGTGGGTCAACAGCCAGGACCCCGGCACCATCATCACCGGCGTAACCTCCGGCGCGGCCGCCGGCTCCGCCGGGGCTTGACGCCATCCCCCTATATGCGCAGGCGGCACACCGAAGCTTTTCTGGTGCGCCGCCTTTTATGTCCTTTGGGCTACCAGGCCGCGATGCTCCCATCGCACCTGGGCTCGGTGCCGCCAATCAGCAGGCCTCCGCCGGTCCGCCAGATGATCTGCCCCCGGCCCATGTCGATGGGGTCGTCGATGACCTCCACCTCGTGGCCCATCTCCGCCAGCGTTTGGGCAATCTTTGGGGAGACCTCCCGCTCCAGCTGAATGTGCTTCCCGCCGGTCCACTGCACCCTGGGGGCGTCCAGGGCCTCCTGGGGGTTCATGTGGAAGTCGATGGTGTTCACCAGCACCTCCACGTGGCCCTGGGGCTGCATAAAGGCCCCCATCACCCCGAAGGGGCCCACCGCCTCCCCGTCCTTCATGAGGAAGCCGGGGATGATGGTGTGGTAGGACTTCTTTCCCCCGGCCAGGCAGTTGTCGCTGGCGGGGTCCAGGGAGAAGTTCGCCCCCCGGTTTTGCAGGGAGATGCCCGTCCCCGGCACGGCCACCCCCGCGCCGAAGGTGGTGTAGTTGCTCTGAATCCAGGACACCATATTTCCCTCCCCGTCGGCGGTACACAGATAGATGGTGCCGCCGCAGGAGGGGTCCCCCGCCTCCGGGGTGAGGGCTCTGCCGGTCACCAGAGCCCGGCGCTTCGCCGCGTAGCTTTCGGACAGCAGGTCGGCCACCCTGGTCTTCATATACCGGGGGTCGGCCACATAGGTCCTGGTGTCGGCAAAGGCCAGCTTGATGGCCTCCATGATCTTGTGGTAGGTACCGGCGCTCTCCCGCTCCCGAGGGAGCTCCAGGCCATTCAGGATGTTCAGTGCCATGAGCACAGTGATCCCGTGGCCGTTGGGGGGTATCTCACAAACGGTATACCCCCGGTAATCGACGGAAATGGGCTCCACCCACTCCGGATGATAGCCGCGGAAGTCGTCCTCGGTAAAGTACCCCCCGGTCTCCCGGCTGAACGAGACGATTTTTTCCATCAGAGGTCCCCGGTAGAAGCTCTCGCAGCTGGTGGCCGCCAGCTCCTCCAGGGTGGCGGCGCAGGCCTCCCAGCGGAACAGGTCCCCCGCCTGATAGGGGGAGCCGTCCGCCTTCATGAAGGAGGACCACCAGCAGGCGTGGGGCGCGGGGTCCCGCTCCATCGCCGCTTTGATCCGGGGGGCGTCCTTGGCCCACTGGCGGGCCACATTCACCGGGACGGGAACCCCCTGCCGGGCGTAGGCAATGGCGGGGGCGAAGAGCTCTGTCAGGGGCTTCGTGCCGAAGCGGCGGTTCAGCTCGGCCCACCCGGCGGGGGCTCCGGGAACCATGGTGGGAATCCAGCCCTCGGTGGGCATGGCCGCGAAGCCCAATCCCTTCACAATATCCGTACTGAGCGCGGCGGGGGCCGCCCCGCTGGCGTTGAGGCCGTAGAGCCTCTTTTCCTTCTCCACCCACACCAGGGCGAAGGCGTCGGAGCCCAGGCCGTTGCCGGTGGGCTCAAAGAGGGGCATCCCCGCCGCCATAGCCACGGCGGCGTCCATAGCGTTGCCGCCCGCCTTCAGCACCTCCAGCCCCACCTGGGCCCCCAGGGGCGTCGAGGTACAGGCCATCCCGTTTTTGGCGAACACCACATTGCGGCGGGAGGGGTATGTATACTTGCCAGGGTCGTACTGGGGCATAACAGGACACTCCTTTTCTGCTTTAGATAAGGTCATTATACAGACTTTTGGGAGAAAAACAAGCTATGCCTTTTCTGGGGAGTGTCCAAACACAGAGTTAAAGGAAGTCAAAGAGAGAAAAAGAAACCGCAGTTCCCGGATAACGTGAACGATAGAGGTCTTTCTGGAATCCTCGTTATCAATGTGTGCATCAGAAGAATTAGCACAACCCCGGTCATTCCGCCAGGAATGGCCGGGGTCGATTTGTTTATAATAAATTCATAAAGTGGCTATTGACAATTTCCGGGGGGAGTGGTACATTATCTTTAGCACTCAAGGAATATGAGTGCTAAAGAAATGAAATGAAACGGTGGTGAGTGCCGTGACACTGTCGGACCGGAAAAAGCGTATCCTGCGGGCGATTGTAGAAACCTACATCGCCACCGCCGAGCCGGTGGGCTCCAAGGCCGTGGCTCAGCTGGCCGGGCTGGACGTTTCCACCGCCACCATCCGAAACGAGATGGCCGACCTCACCGAGCACGGCTATCTGGAGCAGCCCCACACCTCCGCCGGGCGGGTGCCCTCCGCCGCCGGCTACCGGCTCTATGTCAACGAGCTGATGGACCGCCAGCAGCTCACCATTCAGGAGACCCAGCGCATCAACGATGCGCTCAACCTGAAAATGGAGGAGCTGGACCGGGTCATTGACCGGGCGGGCAAGGTGCTCTCCCAGCTCAGCGACTACCCCGTCTTTACCGTGGCGGCGGCCAAGGAGCGGGTCACCGTAAAGCGGTTCGACCTTCTGATGGTGGAGGACAACGCCTTTATCGCCGTGGTGATGACCGACAACAGCGTGGTAAAAAACAAGCTCATCCATATCCCCGGCGGGCTGAGCGACCCGCAGCTGCAAATGCTGTCGGCGGTGCTCAACTCCTCCTTTGTGGGCCTGTCCCGGGAGGAGATGGAGGAGACGCTGGACAAAATGGAAACCCGCACCGCACCGGGGGCCTTTGAGCTCATCGCGATGGTGGTGGAGTTTTCCATGGAGGTGCTGGCCGACCAGGGGCAGCAGAAGGTCCGCACCGCCGGGATCACCCATCTTTTAGAGCACCCCGAGTACCACAGCCTGGACAAGGCGAAGCCCCTGATGGCCTACCTCAGCGACGAGGGCGACGCCCCTCGCCTGCCCGCCACCCTGGACACCGGTAAAAATATGAACATCCTCATCGGGCCGGAAAACGTAAACGACGCCCTGAAGGACAGCAGCGTGGTTATGGCCAGCTACGACATCGGGGACAACATGCGGGGTGTGATCGGGGTGGTGGGCCCCACCCGGATGGACTACGCCAAGGTGACCGCCCGGCTGTCCTACTTCGCCGATAGCCTCACCCGGATGTTCGGCAAGGAGCTGCCCGCCCCGGAGGAGCCCAAAGAATAAATAATGAGCCGTGAAGGAGTATGAATCGTGAGTAAGAAGAAAGAAAAGAACCCCGTTCAGGAGGCCGCCGCGGCCCCGGAGGAGATTCTGGAGGAGCAGGCCGGAGAAGCGGAGGCCGTTGAGCCGGAAGCTGAGCCCCAGGCCGATACCCCCGGCGAGGAGCCGGAGTCCGTCCCCGAGGAGGCCCCCGCTCAGGAGCAGCTGGTCCCCAAGGAGCAGTTCCTCCGGCTGGCCGCCGAGTACGACAACTACCGCAAGCGCACCGCCAAGGAGAAGGAATCCCTTTGGACCGACGCCAAGGCGGACACCATTCAGGCCTTCCTCCCCGTCTATGACAATCTGGAGCGGGCTATGAAGCAGGACACCTCCGACGAGGCCTATAAAAAGGGCGTGGAGATGACCATGAACCAGTTGAAGGAGGTCTTCGCCAAGCTGGGCGTCACCGAGATCGAGGCGGAGGGCAAGCCCTTTGACCCCAACCTCCACAACGCCGTCATGCACATCGAGGACGAGAATTTTGGAGAGAACACCGTGGCCCAGGTCTTCCAGGCCGGCTTTATGCTTGGAGAGAAGGTTATCCGGTTCGCGATGGTTCAGGTAGCCAATTAGGGCGTGACCACTGGGCACGCCATTGGCACAGTCCATTGAGATACGGCGCGCCAGGTCGTCGCGCCCTACAGATGAAATCAAGGAGGTCAGACCATATGTGTAAGCCCCGCAAAAATGTTGTTTTTACTCTAATGCTCAGCGCCGGACTGCTGGTCTGGCTGTCCGCTCTATACTCGGTGGGAGCGCTGCTCCTGAGATAAACACTGTTAACACCAATCTTTCATATATTTAGGAGGAAACTATCATGGGAAAAATCATTGGCATCGACTTAGGTACGACTAACAGCTGCGTGGCGGTGATGGAGGGCGGCGACGCCGTCGTCATCGCCAACGCCGAGGGCAACCGCACCACCCCCTCCGTCGTGGCCTTTTCCAAGGACGGCGAGCGCATGGTGGGTCAGGTAGCCAAGCGTCAGGCCATCACCAACCCCGACCGGACCATCAGCTCCATCAAGCGGGAGATGGGCTCCGACTACCGGGCGGAGGTGGACAGCAAGAAGTACACCCCCCAGGAGATCAGCGCTATGATTCTCCAGAAGCTGAAGGCGGACGCCGAGGGCTATCTGGGCCAGACCGTCACCGAGGCGGTCATCACCGTCCCCGCCTACTTCACTGACGCCCAGCGTCAGGCCACCAAGGACGCCGGCAAGATCGCCGGTCTGGAAGTCAAGCGCATCATCAACGAGCCCACCGCCGCCGCTCTGGCCTACGGCGTGGACAAGGAAGACGCCCAGAAGATCATGGTCTACGACCTGGGCGGCGGCACCTTCGACGTGTCCATCCTGGACATTGACGACGGGGTCATTGAGGTTCTGGCTACCGCCGGCAACAACCGGCTGGGCGGCGACGACTTTGACAAGTGCGTCATGGACTGGATGGTAGCCGAGTTCAAAAAGGCCGAGGGCGTGGACCTGTCCGGCGACAAGGTCGCCATGCAGCGCCTCAAGGAGGCCGCCGAGAAGGCCAAGATCGAGCTGTCCGGCGTCACCACCACCGCCATCAACCTGCCCTATATCACCGCCGACGCCACCGGCCCCAAGCACCTGGATCTGACTCTCAGCCGGGCCAAGTTCAACGAGCTGACCCACCATCTGGTGGAGGCCACCATGGGCCCCGTCCGTCAGGCCATGGGCGACGCCAAGCTCCAGGCGGGCGACCTGCACAAGGTTCTCCTGGTAGGCGGCTCCAGCCGCATCCCCGCCGTTCAGGAGGCCGTCAAGGGCATCACCGGCCGGGACGGCTTCAAGGGCATCAACCCCGACGAGTGCGTTGCCATGGGCGCGGCCCTCCAGGGCGGCGTGTTCACCGGCGACGTGAAGGACCTGTTGCTGCTGGACGTTACCCCCCTGTCCCTGGGCATCGAGACCGCCGGCGGCGTGATGACCAAGATCATCGACCGCAACACCACCATCCCCGCCCACGGCAGCCAGGTGTTCACCACCTACTCCGACAACCAGACCTCCGTGGAGGTCAAGGTCCTCCAGGGCGAGCGGGAGATGGCCCAGTACAACAAGCAGCTGGGCGTGTTCATGCTGGACGGCATCCTCCCCGCCCGCCGGGGCGACCCCAAGATTGAGGTCACCTTCGACATTGACGCCAACGGCATTGTGAACGTGTCCGCCAAGGACCAGGGCACCGGCCGGGAGCAGCACATCACCATCACCTCCTCCACCAACATGAGCAAGGAGGAGATCGACAAGGCCATGCGTGAGGCCGAGCAGTTCGCCGCCGAGGACAAGAAAGCCCGTGAGGCCGCCGACATCCGCAACAACGGCGACCAGACCGCCTATCAGGTGGAGAAGACCCTGGGCGAGGTGGGCGACAAGATTCCCGCCGAGGACAAGGCCAAGGTTCAGGCCGCTCTGGACCACCTGAAGGAGACCCTGAAGGGGGCCGACATCAACGCCATCAAGGACGCCACCGAGGCCGTCAACAAGGAGTTCGCCGAGGTGGGCTCCAAGATCTACGGCCAGGCCGGCCAGCCCGGTCCCGGCCCCGACATGGGCGGCGGCTTCACCGGTCAGCCCCAGTCCGGCCCCGCCGGCGACGGCGTGGTGGACGCGGACTATGAGGTCGTGGACGACGACCAGAAGTAAAATTTTTCAGCGAAACAAATAGCCCCCCTTGCTAAAGAGGGGAGGGCCGCAAAGCGGCGGGGGGATTCCGGAATCCCTCCACCACCGGGCTTCGCCCGGCGGTCCCCCTCCCTTTGGCAAGGGAGGCTTTTGGGCGAAAGCCTGAAATCCAGAGGTGATAACATATGGCGGAACAAAAACGAGATTATTATGAGGTCCTGGGCCTGTCCAAGGGGGCGTCTGAGGAGGAGCTGAAAAAGGCCTACCGCAAGCTGGCCAAGCAGTACCACCCGGACGTGAACCCCGGAAATCAGGACGCGGAGGCCAAGTTCAAGGAGATTAACGAGGCCTATGCCATTCTGTCCGACCCGGAGAAGAAGGCCCGGTACGACCAGTTCGGCTTCGCCGGGGTGGACCCCAGCTACGGCGGCGGGGGCGGCGGCTTCGGCTTCGACATGGGGGACATCGACCTGGGCGACATCTTCGGCTCCTTCTTCGGCGGGGGCTTTGGGGGCTTCGGCGGCGGCGGAGGCCGCAGGAACGGCCCCCAGAAGGGAGAGAGCCTGCGGGTCAACCTGGCCCTCACCTTCGAGGAGGCGGCCTTCGGCTGCACCAAGGAGATCGACCTGAGCCGGACCGAGCCCTGTGAGGAGTGCAAGGGCTCCGGCTGCGCGGCGGGCACCACCGCCGAGACCTGTCCCGACTGCCGGGGGGCCGGTCAGGTGCGCATCCAGCGTGGGGCGGGGGGCTTCGCCTTCTCCACCACCACGGTGTGCTCCAAATGCAAGGGCGCCGGCAAGCTGATTCACACCCCCTGCAAGAAGTGCGGCGGGGCGGGCAGCGTACGGAAGAAGCAGCGCATTTCGGTCACCATCCCGGCGGGCATCGACGACGGTCAGGCCGTCTCCATGCGGGGTCAGGGCAACGCCGGGACCAACGGCGGACCTTCCGGCGACCTGCTGGTGCGGGTCCAGGTGAAGCCCCACCCCCAGTTCCAGCGGGACGGCATCACCGTGCTCTACGAACAGCCCATCAGCTTCTATCAGGCGGCGATGGGCGCGGAGCTGGAGATCCCCACTATTGACGGCAAGGTGAAGTACAACCTCCCCGCCGGCACCCAGACGGGGACCACCTTCCGCCTCCGGGGCAAGGGCATTCCCGACCTGAGCAGCCGGGGCCAACGGCGGGGCGATCAGTACGTCACCGTCAAGGTCCAGGTACCCACCTCCCTCAACGGCGAGCAGAAGGCCGCGCTTAACGCCTTCGGCGCGGCCATGGGCGAGTACGTCCAGGAGGGGGGCTTCAAGGGGCTCTTTGAAAAGAAGAAAAAGAAAAAATAAAGCTTTGGAGGGAGCGTCCCATGCGCCTGTTTGATACCCACGCCCACTATGACTCCGGGGCCTTCAACGCCGACCGGATGGAGGTGCTCGCCTCCATGCCCGAGGCCGGGGTGGAGCTGATTCTCAACCCCGGCTGTGACCTGCCCAACTCTCAGACGGCGGTGGAGCTGGCGGAGAAATTTCCCTTTGTCTACGCCGCCGTTGGGGTCCACCCCTCCGACTGCGAGGGCTTTTCTCAAAACACACTGGACGGCCTGCGGACCCTGGCCGCTCACCCCAAGGTGCGCGCCGTCGGCGAGATCGGCCTGGACTACTACTGGAAGGACAACCCGCCCCGGGAGTTTCAGCGGGAGGTTTTCCATGCCCAGCTGGAATTAGCGGAGGAATTACAACTCCCCGTTATCGTCCACGACCGGGAGGCCCACCAGGACTGCCTGGAGGTAGTGCGGGCCCACCCCAAGGTCACCGGGGTGTATCACTGCTACTCCGGCAGTCTGGAGGACGCCAAGACCCTGGTCAAGCTGGGCTGGATGCTCTCCTTCACCGGGGTGGTCACCTATAAGAACGCCCGCCGGTCCCTGGAGGTCATCGACTGGCTCCCCATGGACCGGATTATGATCGAGACCGACTCCCCCTACCTCACCCCCGAGCCCTTCCGGGGCAAGCGCAACGACTCCCGCAAGATCTATCGGGTGGCGGAGACCATCGCCCAGGTCAAGGGGCTGGAGGCGGAGGAGGTTGCCCGGATTACGCTGGAGAACGGAAAACGGTTTTTCGAAATCGCGCTGTAGGGCGCGACGACCCGGCGCGCCGCTGTCTGAGGGGGCGGCGGGCCGGGTCGTCCCGCCCTACACACGTTTTTCGAATACCGTCAGAAAAGCATGGAGGATTTTTTATGACCATCACCTACGAATACGAGGGCGCGCTGTACGTCAACCTGACCAACAAATGCAACTGCGCCTGTGAATTCTGCCTGCGTCAGGGGCAGGCGGAGGGCTCCATCTACACCGAGGACTCCCTGTGGCTGGAGCGGGAGCCCACCCGGCAGGAGGCCCTGGACAGCTTCCTCAGCCGGGACGTGTGCGCCTATCGGGAGATCGTCTTCTGCGGCTACGGCGAGCCCACCTACCGGCTGGACGACCTGCTGTGGCTGGTGGACCAGCTGAAAGAGCGCTTCGGGGACCGTCTGCCCCCGGTGCGGATCAACACCAACGGCCACGCCAACCTGATCCATGGCCGGGATGTCTGCCCCCAGCTGGAGGGGCGGATCGACACCCTGTCCATCTCCCTCAACGCCGCCGACACCGCCAGCTACACCGCCCTGTGCCACCCCGCTCAGGGGGAGGCCGCCTGGCAGGCCATGCTGGACTTCGCTAAAGAGTCCGCCGCCTATGTCCCCCATGTGGTCATGACCATCGTGGACAAGGACAAGACCCCCCAGGAGATCGAGACCTGCCAGAAGCTGGCCGAAGGCCTGGGCGTGAAGCTCCGGGTGCGCAGCTTTATCGACTCCTGAATTTTTTCGAGAAATTTCCCGGTTTTCCTTGACAGCACCCCTCAGCTGTGCTATAATCCACCGTGCATAATCAAGCAGGTACGGTTCCCCGTCCTCACCCCAGGCCAGAGCCAAAGGGTTAACATGGAAACACTCCGCCGGTCCTCCGGCGTTGTTTTGCTGTGATGTGGGAGCCTTGCCGGCAGCCCACATTTTATTTTGTCTGGAGGTGCTTTCCCATCGCTAACACAGGTCATCAAACCAATGAAGAGATTCGCGACAAAGAGGTCCGGTTGATCTCGGAGTCCGGCGAACAGCTGGGCATCATGTCCTCTCAGGAGGCTCTGCGCCTGGCAGAGGAGCGCAATTTGGATCTGGTCAAGATCTCCCCCAACGCCGTACCCCCGGTGTGCAAGCTTATGGATTACGGCAAATACCGGTTCGAACAGACCAAGCGCGAGAAGGAAGCCCGCAAGAATCAGCGGGTAGTGGAGATCAAGGAGATTCGCATGTCTCCCAGCATCGATGTCAACGACTTCAATGTGAAGCTGCGCAACGCCCAGAAATTCCTGAGCGAGGGCAACCGGTGCAAGATCACCGTCCGGTTCCGCGGGCGGGAGATGGCCCATACCAACATCGGCCAGGATCTGCTGGTCAAGTTTGCCGAGGAGTGCGGCGAGATCGCCGTTTTGGACAAGTCCCCCAAGCTGGAGGGCCGTCACATGTCCATTTTCCTGTCACCCAAGCCTGCTAAGGACAAAAAGTAAGTACGAGTAAAGGAGCTTAAACTGTTATGGCGAACAAAATTAAGATCAAGACGCACAGCGGCGCCAAAAAGCGTTTCTCCCTGACCGGTACCGGCAAGGTCAAGCGGGGCATGACCAAGAAGCGTCACCTGCTCAACGGCCACGGCAAGACCACCAAGCTGAAGCGGGCCCTGCGCGGCACCACCATCGCTGACAAGACCAACGAGGCCGCTGTCAAGCGCATGATCCTGTACAAGTAAGACAGAGGGAGGGAACTGAACAATGGCAAGAGTGAAGGGCGCGATGATGACGCGCAAGAGAAGAAATAAAATCCTCAAGATGGCCAAGGGCTACTGGGGCTCCAAGTCCAAGCACTTCAAGATGGCCAATCAGGCCGTCATGAAGTCCGGCGTTTACGCCTACACCGGCCGCAAGCTGAAGAAGCGCGACTTCCGCCAGCTGTGGATCACCCGGATCAACGCCGCCTGCAAGATGAACGGCATGAACTACTCCACCTTTATGAATGGTCTGAAGAAGTCCGGCGTCGTCATCAACCGCAAGATGCTGGCCGAGCTGGCTGTCAACGACAAGGCCGCTTTCACCCAGCTCACCCAGACCGCCAAGGCGGCTCTGGCCTAATTTCAACACCAAGCGCACCCCTGCGGGGTGCGCTTTTTTAAGGCTTTGAGGTTATGAATTTACAGGAATTTTACCGTCTCATCCGCTTACAGCCTCAGATTGCCGCCCAGCTGGAGGAGGCGGGCCGGGCGCTGGACCTGACGGCCCTCGCCCCCTGCCTGGAGGGGCTTTTGGAGATACGGACCGCCCCCTCGGCCTACCGGCGGCTGACCGAGCTGCTTGGCGGGGACCCGCTCAAGCTGCTGTACTGCTATCTGGAGTGCGCCCGGCGGGCCTGGGAGGGCTATGTCCGGCGGGGCATTTCAGCGGAAATTTACGCCGATACCATGCGGTGCTTCCCTCGTTTTCTCAGGGAGTGCCAAGAGACCCATGGCCGGATGTACTTCGACCGGGGCTGGTGGGCCTACCGGCAGACCAGCATGAGCCTGTTCCGCCTGGGGGCGCTGGAGTATGAGCTCTCCCAGTATGACGGCGCTCCCGCCGTCGCCCTCCACATCCCGTCAGACGCCGACTTCTCCCCGGCGTCTGTGGACCGTTCCCTGGCGCGGGCGGGGGAATTTTTCCCCGCCCACTTTCCGGAATTTGCCTTTGACCGCTATGTCTGCAACTCCTGGCTCCTCTCCCCCCGGCTCAGACCCCTGCTGGCCGGGAACTCCAACATCCGGTCCTTTCAGAACCGCTTCTCCATCCTCCAGGACGACCCGTCGGACCGGGAGTTTGTGGAATGCCTCTTTCAGGTTCCCCGGGACTGGGAGCCGGAGCGCCTCCCGGAAGCCACCTCCCTCCAGCGGGGCGTGAGGGGCCTGCTTCTGGAGGGAGGGTCCGTGGGCTCCGCCCTGGGGGTCATGCCGGCGCGTTGACCCCAACAGCGGCGGGGACCGTCTTTGCGGCATCTTTGCACAGGGCGGGTAATCTTGCGGAGGAGTTAACAAAAAGCGGGTGGACATCCGCTCTGCCCGGGTGTATAATATTCCGGCAAAACGACTATTCTGACAATTTTTGAACGCTGGAAAGAAGGAATGCTTTGATGAAGCAACGCAAGCTGGGCCTGGTCTTTTGGGTGGCCGCCGTCCTGCTGCTGGCCGCCGCGCTGCTGGCCGGGTCCTCGGGCCGGGCTGAGAGCGTACAGGGAGCCATGAGGGACGCCGTCCTCCACGATGTCAATCAAATCAGCCTCCTCGGCCTGAAAACGGTCACCCCCGGCATGATCTCCGCTCTGACCGTCACGGCGGCTGTGCTGTTCGCCGCGGCCTGCCTCCGGGTGTTTGTCATCCCCAGATTTCGTTACACCCCGGGCAGGCTCCAGCTCCTGCTGGAGGAGGCGGTGGGCCTGTTTGACAACATGGCCCGGAGCAACAGCCCCCACCGAAACCGGTTCCTGGGGCTCTATCTCTTTTCCGTCGGGACCTATATTTTTATCGGGACCCTCTTCGAGCTGCTGGGCTTTCAGGCCATCACCGTGGCGGGCCATCCCATCACCCTGCCCGCCCCCCTGTCCGATGTCAACGCCGCCATCGCCACTGGTACGCTGTCCTATCTGGTCATCGTCTCCGGCGCGGTGGCGGGAAACGGGCCCAAGGGCGTTTTCAAGGCCCTCAAGGAATTTTCCCTGCCCATCTCCATGAGCTTCCGTCTCTTCGGCGCCCTGCTCAGCGGCCTGCTGGTGACGGAGCTGGTCTACTACTACGTCAGCCTCAGCTTTGTCCTGCCCGTGGTTGTGGGGGTGCTGTTCACCCTGCTCCACGCCCTGGTGCAGACCTACGTGCTCACCATGCTGACGGCGCTGTACTACGGCGAGGTATCCGAGCCATCCCATAAGGAACCGAAAAAGCTCCAGGCGAAGAAAGCCTGACATAAAAATGGAGGTCGTTGAACATGAAAAAGCTTCTGAAAAAAATTGCCGTCCTGTCCGGGGTGCTGGCGCTGGCGCTGACCCTGGCGATTCCCGTTCTGGCTAACTCTCCCGCCGCCGGGGAGGCCGATCCCGCCGCCGTCTCTGAGACTCAGGAGGACAGCTCCCTGGGCCTGAAGGCCATCGCCTCCGGCATCGCCATCGGCATCGCCGCCGGCGGCGGCGCGATAGGCATGGGCCTGGCCACCGCCAAGTCGGCGGAGGGCATCTCACGCCAGCCCGAGGCGGAGAGCAAGATCCGCACCATGATGATGCTGGGTCTGGTCTTTATCGAGACGGCCATCATCTATGCCCTTCTGGTCGTCATTCTGATTATCTTCGTATTGTAAGGCGGGTGAGCACAAATGCCTTTGAATATTGATTTTCAGCAGATTCTGCTGCATTGGATGAACCTGGCTATCCTGACGGGAGGGCTCTATGTGCTCCTGTACAAGCCGGTCAAGCAGTTTATGGACAAGCGGGAGGCCCACTATCAGGAACTGGAGCGTCAGGCCGCCGACAAGCTGGCCCAGGCGGAGCAGCTCAAGGCGGAGCGTCAGGCCCAGCTGGATCAGGCCGGCGAGGAGATCCGTCAGGCCCGGGCCAAGGCCCAGCAAAGCGCCCAGCAGGCCGCTCAGGAGCAGCTGGACCAGGCTCAGGCCCAGGCCCAGCACATCGTAGCCAAGGCCCAGGCGGAGGCGGAGCAGAGCCGGGACCGTATCCGCCGGGAGTCCCAGCGGGAGCTGAGGGAGCTGGCCGCTCAGGCGGCTAAGAGGCTGGCCGCCCGCCCGGGGACCGACCCCTTCGATCAGTTCCTGGACCTGGCGGAGGGAGGCAAGTCGCATGAGAGCCGCTAGAAGCCGCCTGTCGGCGGTGCTGCACAGCGCCGTCTCCCCCACTGAGGAGCAGCTCCAGCGCTTCGCCCAGTTCCTCACCCGGACCTATCAGGGCAAGGTCCCCCTGCGCTGGGAGGAGGACCTCTCCATCTCCGACGGCTTCCGCCTCCAGGTGGGCTCCGACGTGTACGACTGGACGCTGGACGGCCGCGCCCGGCAGTTCACCGACTATATCCACCACCTCCAGGCCGCGCAGGGGGAGCTGGTCCCCCTGATGCGCCAGGCCGTGGAAAACTGGACCCTGGCCGTGGTCCCGGAGGAGATCGGCCGGGTGCTGACGGTGGACGGCGAGATCGCCACCGTGGGCGGGCTGGAGCACGCCCAGTACGGAGAAATTTTGATTTTCAACGACGGCATCCGGGGCATGGTCCAGGACCTGCGCCGGGGGGAGCTGAGCTGTATCCTCTTCGGCGACAGCGAGGAGATCAGCGCGGGCAGTATCGTCCGCCGTACCCTGAAAACCGCCGGCATGCCTGTGGGCGAGGCCTTTCTGGGCCGGGTGGTGGACGCTTTGGGCGTCCCCGTGGACGGCAAGGGCATCATCCACGCCGAGGAACAGCGCCCCATCGAGAATCCCGCCCCCGGCATTCTGGACCGCCAGCCTGTCAACACCCCCATGGAGACCGGCCTGCTGGCTATCGACTCCATGTTTCCCATTGGCCGGGGCCAGCGGGAGCTGATTATCGGCGACCGCCAGACGGGCAAGACCGCCATCGCCCTGGACACCATCCTGAACCAGAAGGGGAAGGACGTGGTGTGCGTCTACGTGGCTATCGGGCAGAAGACCAGCTCGGTGGCCCAGCTGGCCGACAATCTGGCCCGCCGGGGGGCTATGAGCTACACCGTCATTGTCAACGCCCCCGCCGGGGCCTCCGCCGCCCTGCAATATATCGCCCCCTACGCCGGCTGCGCCCTGGGGGAGTATTTCATGTATCAGGGCCGGGACGTGCTCATCATCTACGACGACCTGAGCAAGCACGCCGTGGCCTATCGGGCCCTGTCCCTTCTGCTGGAGCGCTCCCCCGGCCGTGAGGCCTACCCCGGCGACGTGTTCTATCTCCACTCCCGGCTTCTGGAGCGGTCCGCCCACCTCAGCGACGCCCTGGGCGGGGGCAGTATGACCGCCCTGCCCATTGTGGAGACCCAGGCGGGAGACGTGTCCGCTTATATCCCCACCAACATCATCTCCATCACCGACGGACAGATCTTCCTGGAGGGCGACCTGTTCTTCGCCGGCCAGCGGCCCGCCGTCAACGTGGGCCTGTCGGTCTCCCGGGTGGGCGGCGACGCCCAGACCAAGGCCATGAAGAAGGCCGCCGGCCCCATCCGGCTGGAGCTGGCCCAGTACCGGGAGATGGAGGTCTTTACCCAGTTCTCCAGCGACCTGGACGATGCCACCAAGCGTCAGCTTGCCTACGGCCAGGGGCTGATGCGCCTGCTCCGCCAGCCCCAGTACGCCCCTCTGGCCCAGCACCAGCAGGTGATCCTCCTCACCGCCGCTCTGGACCACGTGATGCAGAACGTGCCCCTGGAGAAGATGGACGCCTTCCGCGCCGGACTGCTGGCCTCCGTCGAGGAGGCCGACCCGGAGCTGTGCCGCCGGATCGACCAGAACGGAACGCTGTCTCAGGAGGACCGGGAGGACCTTCTGGCCCACTCCAAGCGCTTCCTGACCCGGTTCCAGGGCGGCGGAAAGCAGGGTGGATGATATGGCGGGGACAAAGGAGATCAAAACCCACATTGAGAGCGTTCAGGAGACCCGAAAGATCACCAACGCGATGTATCTCATCGCCTCCACCAAGCTGCGCCGGGCCCGGGCGGAGCTGGACAACACCCGGCCCTATTTCCAGGCCCTGCGGGGGGAGATCAAGCGCATTTTCCGCACGGTCAGCGACGTGGAGAGCCCCTATTTCTACCCGGTGGGGGACGACTCCCCCATAAAGGGGACCTATGGCTGTCTGGTCATCACCGCCGACAAGGGGCTGGCCGGGGCCTACAATCAAAATGCCATCAAGGAGACTCTGAAGCTGCTGGAGGAGCACCCGGACACCAAGCTCTTCGTGGTGGGGGAGTATGGCCGGCGGTTCTTCGCCTCCCACAACATCCCCATTGAGCGCAGCTTCCTGTACACCGCCCAGAACCCCACCATGGCGAGGGCCCGGGAGATCAGCGCCCTGCTGCTGGACGGCTTCGACCAGAGGGAGCTGCGGGAGATTTATGTCATTTACACCGACATGGCAAACAGCATGTCCTATGAGGCCCGGACCGCCCGGGTGATGCCCTTCCACCGCAGCTTCTTCCTCACCGCTCCGGGGGAGTCGCCGGTGACGGAGCCCTTTGAATTTCTCCCCGACGTGCAGGCGGTGCTGAACAGCATGATACCCAGCTATGTCTCCGGCTTCATCTACAGCGCCCTCATCGACAGCTTCTGCTGTGAGCAGAGCGCCCGCATGGCGGCGATGGACAGCGCCAATCAGAACGCCGAGGGCCTGCTGGGGGAGCTGTCCCTCCAATACAACCGGGTCCGCCAGTCGGCCATTACCCAGGAGATCACCGAGGTCTCCGCCGGGGCCAGGGCCCAGCGTCAAAAAAAGAGGTAGCGACATGGAAAGAGGAATTATCGCGCAGATATCCGGCCCCGTGGTGGACGTGGAGATCGTCTCCGGCGAGCTGCCCCGCCTGCGGGAGGCCCTCACCGTGGAGAAGGACGGCGTCTCCCGGGTGATGGAGGTGGCCCAGCACGTGGGCCGCAACACGGTGCGCTGTATCATGCTCTCCCCCAGCGAGGGCCTGGCCCGGGGGCTGGCCGTGGACATCCCCGGCCGGACCATCCAGGTCCCGGTGGGGACCGCCACTCTGGGCCGCATGTTCAACGTGCTGGGCCAGCCCATCGACGGGGAGGGCCCCCTGCCGGAAAACACCCCGGTGCGCTCCATCTACCGCAAGCCGCCCCCCTTTGAGGAGCAGAGCCCGGCGGTGGAGATTCTGGAGACAGGCATCAAGGTCATCGACCTGCTGGAGCCCTACCCCAAGGGGGGCAAGATCGGCCTGTTCGGCGGCGCCGGCGTGGGCAAGACGGTGCTTATCCAGGAGCTGATTCACAACGTAGCCATGGAGCACGGCGGCTACTCCATCTTCACCGGCGTGGGCGAGCGCTCCCGGGAGGGCAACGACCTGTGGCGGGAGATGCGGGAGAGCGGCGTGTCCGCCAAGACCGCCCTGATTTTCGGCCAGATGAACGAGTCCCCCGGCGTGCGGATGCGGGTGGCCCTGTCGGGCCTGACCATGGCCGAGCACTTCCGGGACCGGGAGCACAAGGACGTGCTGCTGTTTATCGACAATATCTTCCGCTTCGTTCAGGCGGGCAGCGAGGTGTCCACCCTGCTGGGCCGGATGCCCTCCGCTGTGGGCTATCAGCCCACCCTGGCCAACGAGATGGGCCAGCTTCAGGAGCGGATCACCTCCACCAAGAGCGGCTCGGTCACCTCGGTCCAGGCGGTGTACGTCCCCGCCGACGACCTCACCGACCCGGCCACCGCCACCACCTTCGCCCACCTGGACGCCACCACCGTCCTGAGCCGGAAGATCTCCGAGCAGGGCATCTACCCGGCGGTGGACCCCCTGGAGTCCTCCTCCCGGATTCTGGAGGCCGACGTGGTGGGCCAGGAGCACTACCGGGTGGCCCGGAGGGTCCAGGAGATTTTGGAAAAATACCGGGAGCTCCAGGACATCATCGCCATTCTGGGCATGGATGAGCTCAGCGACGAGGACCGGCACACCGTAGCCCGGGCCCGGCGGCTCCAGCGCTTCCTGGCTCAGCCCACCCATGTGGCGGAGAAATTCACCGGCATCCCCGGCATCTACGTCCCCCTGAAGGACACCCTGGAGAGCTTCGCCGCCATTGTGGACGGCGAGCTGGACCAGTATCCGGAGGCCGCTTTCTACAACGTGGGCGCCTGGCGGGACGTGGTGGAGAAGGCCAAAAAAATTGAGGCGGGTGAGGCGTGATGGACAGCTTTCAGGTACACATCCTGGCCGCCGACCGGACCTTCTACGAGGGGCCCTGCGTCAGCCTGACCATCCCCACCAGCGACGGGGAGCGGGGCATTCTGGCCCACCACAGCTCCATGATTGCCGCCGTGCGGCCCGGGACTCTGCGCTATCAGGTCCCGGGGGAGGAGCCCCAGCTGGCCGCCATCTCCCCCGGCATGGTCAAGGTGGAGCACAACGACGTGCTGGTTTTGGTGGACTCCGCCGAGCACCCGGACGAGATCGACGCCGCCCGCGCCCAGCGGGAGGCCGACGAGGCCCGGGAGGCCCTCCTGCAAAAGAAGAGCCGCCAGGAGCATCAGGTGGCCCAGGCCACCCTGGCCCGCGCCCTCAACCGCCTGCGGGTCAAGGCCCACAGCGTCAATAATTAAACCGGTTCCCACCTCCTCCGGGGGGTGGGAATCAAGGTATATAAGGAGTTTCTATGGACCTGTGTGATATCAGCCAGATCAAGACCCTGCTGGCCCGGCACGGCTTTCGTTTTTCCAAGTCGATGGGGCAGAATTTCCTCATTGAGGACTGGGTCCCCCAGGACATCGCCGCCTCCTCGGGGGCGGGACCGGGCGCGGGGGTGCTGGAGGTGGGTCCAGGCATCGGCCCCCTCACCGTCCAGCTGGCCCGCCGTGCGGACAAGGTGGTCAGCGTGGAGCTGGACCGCTCCCTGCTGCCCATCCTGACCGAGACGCTGAGGGACTGCCCCAACGCGGAGGTGGTCCCTGGCGACATCTTAAAAGCGGATATTCCCGCCCTCATTGGGGAAAAATTTCAGGGCCTGACCCCCGCCGCCTGCGCCAACCTGCCCTACAACATCACCACCCCCGCCATCACCGCCCTCATTGAGGCGGACTGCTTTTCCTCCATTACGGTGATGATTCAGCGGGAGGTAGCCCAGCGCATCTGCGCCCAGCCGGGGAGCAAGGATTACGGGGCCTTTTCTGTCTACTGCCAGTATTATACCACGCCGGAATTACTTTTCGAGGTCCCCCCGGAGTGCTTCATCCCCGCCCCCAAGGTGACCTCGGCGGTGGTACGGATGGTCCCCCGCCCCGCCCCCGCCGAGGTGGACGACTCGGACCACTTTTTCCGGGTGGTGAAAGGGGCCTTTGCCCTGCGGCGGAAGACCCTTTTAAACAGCCTCTCCTCCGTATTTGGCGGCCAGCTCTCAAAGGAACAGCTTGCCCAGGCCATTTCGGCCTGCGGTCTGCCCGCCGACGTTCGGGGGGAGCGGCTGTCCATTCCCCAATTTGCCCAACTGTCCCGCGCTCTGCGGGGTTTGGTTTGACCCTTTTGCCCATTTCGGTCATTTCCCTCCACTTTCTCTTGCCAATCCCTGAAAAATGGGGTAAAATAAGGCACGATCGGAATGGGTGACCATTTACCATTTTATAAGGAGGAACTTATCTATGGAAACCTACGGACTGGAACAGTACGGCATCACTGGCATTAAGGAAATCGTCTACAACCCCACCTATGAGCAGCTCTTCGAGGCGGAGATGGACCCCACCCTGGAGGGCTTCGAGAAGGGCCAGATGACCGAGCTGGGCGCGGTCAACGTCATGACCGGCATTTACACCGGCCGTTCCCCCAAGGACAAGTTCATCGTCATGGACGAGAACTCCAAGGACACCGTGTGGTGGACCTCCGACGAGTTCAAGAATGACAACAAGCCCGCCTCCCAGGAGGCCTGGGACGCCTGCAAGGCCCTGGCCATCAAGGAGCTGTCCGACAAGAAGCTCTATGTGATGGACGTGTTCTGCGGCACCAACAAGGACACCCGCATGGCCATCCGCTTCATCATGGAGGTGGCTTGGCAGGCTCACTTCGTCAAGAATATGTTCATCGCTCCCACTGAGGAGGAGCTGAAGAACTTCAAGCCCGACTTTATCTCCTACAACGCCTCCAAGGCCAAGGTGGAGAACTTCAAGGAGCTGGGCCTGAACTCCGAGACCGCCGCCATCTTCAACATCAGCAGCCGCGAGCAGGTTATCCTCAACACCTGGTACGGCGGCGAGATGAAGAAGGGTATGTTCTCCATGATGAACTACTACCTGCCCCTGAAGGGCATCGCCTCCATGCACTGCTCCGCCAACACCGACATGAACGGCGAGAACACCGCCATCTTCTTCGGCCTGTCCGGCACCGGCAAGACCACCCTGTCCACCGACCCCAAGCGTCTGCTTATCGGCGACGACGAGCACGGCTGGGACGACGAGGGCGTGTTCAACTTCGAGGGCGGCTGCTACGCCAAAGTGATTAACCTGGACAAGGACGCCGAGCCCGACATCTACAACGCCATCCGCCGGGACGCCCTGCTGGAGAACGTCACCGTGGACGCCGAGGGCAAGATCGACTTCAACGACAAGTCCGTCACCGAGAACACCCGCGTCTCCTACCCCATCAACCACATTGAGAAGATCGTGAAGCCCATCTCCCGCGGTCCCGCCGCCAAGAACGTGATCTTCCTGTCCGCCGATGCCTTCGGCGTGCTGCCCCCTGTCAGCATCCTGACCCCGGAGCAGACCCAGTACTACTTCCTGTCCGGCTTCACCTCCAAGCTGGCCGGCACCGAGCGGGGCATCACCGAGCCCACCCCCACCTTCTCCGCCTGCTTCGGTCAGGCCTTCCTGGAGCTCCACCCCACCAAGTACGGCGAGGAGCTGGTCAAGCGCATGGAGAAGTCCGGCGCCAAGGCCTACCTGGTGAACACCGGCTGGAACGGCACCGGCAAGCGCATCTCCATCAAGGACACCCGCGGCATCATCGACGCCATCCTGGACGGCTCCATCCTCAAGGCCGAGACCAAGACCATCCCCTACTTCGGCTTCGAGGTGCCCACCTCCCTGCCCGGCGTTGACCCCGCCATCCTGGACCCCCGGGACACCTACGGCGACGCCGCCGAGTGGGACACCAAGGCCAAGGATCTGGCCAGCCGCTTCGTGAAGAACTTTGTCAAGTACACCGGCAACGACGCCGGCAAGGCCCTGGTGGCCGCCGGCCCCAAGGTGGACTAATCTCCCCCCTTTCACATTCAGAACAGGACGCTTCACGCGTCCTGTTCTTTTTTATGGCTGGCGCCTCCCCAGACGCATCCTTTGTTGACAGCCGTCTCCATCAGGTGCTATAATTTTCCCATATCACACAAGGAGGAATCTCCCATGGGCCTTTTTAAGAAAAAGAAAAAACAGCCGGAGCCCGCTCCGGAGGAGAAGAAATCACCGCTTGACGAAATGGACTCCTCCATCCGCCCCGGCGGGGTGTTCATGGTCCAGCTGCTGATGAAGGAGAAGTGCGAAATGCCCTCCCTCCAGCGGATGACCGAGGTGCTTGAGCGCCACATCGGCAAGGTGGAGGCGGCGGAGCCCGATGACAATCTGTCCGGCTCCATGAAGGGCATCGCCCTCTTCGCGGCTCTGGACCACATCGCCAAGTTCAGCAACGGTGAAGGCCCGGTACAGGTGTCCGTCATGCCCTGCGACACCTTCCACCCGGAGACCATCGACGAGATGAGGCGCAGCCAGATGTGGGACTGCCTCCAGGACCGGGACCGCATCCTGTCGGAGTGCAAATACTGCATCTTTGCCAACGACATGCTCACCGGCGCGCTGGACCCCCTGGAGCGGGCCGACTTCGACATGGACTATCTGGAGGCCCTGTTGGAGCTCTTTCCCACCTGCGAGGCGCTGTACTCCCTGAACACCGGCAAGCTGATTTTGGCGGACACCGTCCGTCAAAGGGAGTATTCCGGCCTGGAGCGGTTCATCCACTACATCGTCAACGCCCGGTTTTTCAACATCAACGGCACAAACCACCATGTGGTGGACACCCTGGGGATGAGCCTGCTGTACATTGAGGACCTGCAATACCACTTCCACAGCATGGACCCCAACTGGGTGGTGGGCCACGCATACAACGTATCCTCCTACATTCTGGCCAACCGCCGCCCCATTAAGGACGGAGACACCATCGACGGCGTGACGGACGGCCGCATGGATCAGAGCCTCCAGTGGCGGTGCCGCTTTGAGGACGCGCTCATCGGCCCGAGCCGCCCGGTGCTGGACATCCATATGGGCCAGTACGCCGCCCACCCCCAGGGGGACTGAGCCAACATGCAAAAACAGGACGCTGGAGCGTCCTGTTTTTCTTGCAATTTATTTTATTGTGTTGTACACTGTACAAAATCGAAAAAAGGACTTGAATATCATGAGCTTCGACGAACACATCAAAATCAGAGGGGCCGCGGCTAACAACCTGAAGCACGTTGACGTGGACATCCCCAAGGAGCGGCTGGTGGTGCTGGCCGGGGTGTCCGGGTCGGGGAAGAGCTCCCTGGCCTTTGACACGGTGGCGGTGGAGAGCAGCCGTCAGTGGCAGTCGGCCTACCCCATGTTTCTGCGGGCCCGCCTGCCCCGGTATGAGCGCCCCCCGGTGGACGACATTCAGAATCTGACCCCCAGCATCGTGGTGGACCAGAAGCCCATCGGGGCCAACGCCCGGTCCACCGTGGGCACCGCCACTGACACCGCCCCTCTTATCCGCCTGCTGTTCTCCCGGGTGGGCCAGCCCAGCGCCGGGGGCTCCATGGCCTACTCCTTCAACCACCCCCACGGGATGTGCCCCGACTGCACCGGCCTGGGGGAGCGGGTGGAGCTGGACGAGGAGAAGATGTACGATCTGGACGAGACTCTCAACGGCAAGGGACTGCGGTTCAGCCAGTTCTCCGGTGGCAGCTGGCAGGAGTTCTACTACCGCTGCTGTCCCCTCCTGGACCCGGACAAGAAGCTGCGGGACTTCACCCCCGAAGAGTGGAAGATTCTCCGCGTCGGCCCGGACGAGCCCTTGAAGCTGGGCTTCCTGCGGCACAACACCGGCCAGGTGTCCCAGGTCCCCTATGAGGGGGTGGTCCCCCGCTTCCAGCGGCTCTATCTGAACCGGGATATTTCGGCCCTGAAAAAGTCCATTCAGGACGAGGTGATGCAGTTTGTCCGCCGCTGTCCCTGCACCGCCTGCGGGGGGAGCGGCCTGAACCCCAAGGCCCTGGCCTCCAAAATCAACGGGTACAACATCTCAGACTACTACGACATGCAGGTCAGCGAGCTTATCGGCGTTCTGGAGGCCATCCAGGACCCTCTGGGCCGCTCCATCGCCGGTCAGGCGTCCCAGCGGCTGCGGCGGATGGTGGACGTGGGCCTGGGCTATCTCAGCCTGTCCCGGCGGACGGACACCCTGTCCGGCGGCGAGTCCCAGCGGCTGAAAATGGTCCGCCACCTGGGCAGCGGGCTGAACAACCTCACCTATATCTTTGACGAGCCCACCGCCGGCCTCCACCCGGCGGACGCCAAACGCATCGGCGTACTGCTCCAGGCCCTGCGGGACAAGGGGAACACCGTCCTGGTGGTGGAGCACAGCCGTCAGATGCTGGAGCTGGCCGACCACATCATTGAGCTGGGCCCTCTGGCCGGGAGCCAGGGGGGCAAGATCGTCTATCAGGGAGACCTGACCGGCCTGAAGGAGGCCGGCACCCTCACCGCCGCCGCCCTGTCGGAGCGGGTCCAGCCCAACCCCAGCCCCCTGCCCTGGACGGAGTCCTTCCCCATCCGGGACGCCTCCCTCCACAACCTGAAGCACATCGACGTGGACATCCCCAAAGGGGTGCTCACCGCCGTGTCCGGGGTGGCCGGGTCGGGCAAGAGCAGTCTGATTTGCCAGGAATTTGTCTCCCGCTTCCCCGAGACCATCGTCATCGACCAGCGGCCCATCGGCACCTCCAGCCGGTCCACCCCCGCCACCTACACCGGTGTGATGGATGAGATCCGCAAGCTTTTCGGCAAGGCCAACAAGGTCACCCCCCAGTGGTTCAGCTTCAACTCCAAGGGGGCCTGTCCCGTGTGCAAGGGCAAGGGGGAAATCACCCCCGAGGTGGCCTTTGCCGACCCGGTGACCATCCTGTGCGAGGAGTGCCGGGGGGCCCGGTACAACCCCACCGCCCTGAGCTACCGGTATCAGGACAAGAACATCCAGGAGGTCCTGGACATGACGGTGAGCGACGCGGTGGAGTTCTTCACCCAGCCCAAGATCGTTGACCCCCTCCGGGTCCTGTGTCAGGTGGGCCTGGGCTACATGACCCTGGGCCAGCCCACCAGCACCCTGTCCGGCGGGGAGGTCCAGCGCCTCAAGCTGGCCAGCGAGCTGCACAAGCAGGGCAATGTCTATGTACTGGACGAGCCCTCCACCGGCCTGCACAGCCGGGACGCCGCCCATCTTCTCACTCTGCTCCGCCAGCTGGTGGCCCAGGGCAACACGGTCATCATCGTGGAGCACCGCATGGAGCTCATCGCCTCTGCCGACTGGGTCATCGACATGGGCCCCGAGGGGGGCAGCAAGGGGGCCAGGTCCTCTTCGCCGGCGTCCCGGCGGACCTGTTGAACTGCCCAAATTCCGAGACCGGGCGGTATATGAGGGGGTTCCTCTAATCGGGGCTCTCCTCCCGCAGGAGGGCGTACATGCAGGAGTCATGGACCTCGTTCCATTTGAACACACTCTGGCGCAGCACGCCCTCCAGGGTAAACCCGGCCTTCTCCAGCACCCGACAGGAGGCGGCGTTGTGGGCGTAGGCCACGGCGTAGACGCGGAGCAGGCTGTCCCACCGGGCGAAGCCCTCCTCGCAGATCTGCCGGACGGCCTGGGTCATAATCCCCCGGCCCCAGTACTCCTCCGCCAGCCAGTAGCCCAGCTCGGCAGTCCTGGCGTACACGTCGCCGCCCCGGGACAGGGCGATACTGCCCACCGCATGGCCCTCCGCCTCGATGGTCCGGAACATCTGACGGGTCTCGTCCGCCGCGATGCAGCTTTCAATAAACGTCTCAGCGTCGGTTCGGATATAGGGGTAGGGGAAGATGTTGCGCAGATTGCGGGCAATCTTGTCATTGTTGGCGTACCGCAGTACGTCCTCCACATCCTCTCGCCGCCAGGGGCGCAAAATGAAATTCATAGAAGTTCCTTCTTTCCGTGTAGGGGCGGCCTGTGGCCGCCCGTCGGTACATCTCCCGGGAATATGGGCGGCAACAAACCGCCCGTCGGTACATGCGTCTGGGGATACGGGCGGCCACAGGCCGCCCCTACAGGCCTTACGGCTCCTCCCAAAATTCCCGGCGGGGCTTCCAGCCCTCCACCAACGGCCCCAGCTGGCCGATGACCTTGGGGGTGCAAACTGCCACCACGTCGATGGTCTCGCCGTAGTCCACGTTCTCCACCTTAGCCTCCAGATAGAGCTTATCCAGCAGACCGCCCTTGTCGTAGGGCAGGTGGATGGTTACCCGGCGAGCCCCGTTGTCCAGCACCCGCCCGATGGCGGCCAGAAGGTCGGGCACCCCCTCCCCCGTCTTGGCAGAGATGGACACCCGGTCCTCCCCGTGGGGACGGATATCGCCGGTCCACAGGTCGCACTTGTTAAAGACCTCAATGCGGGGGGTCTGGTCGGCCCCCAGCTCATGAATCAGCTGGTCCACCACCTCGGCCTGCTCCCGCCACTGGGGGCTGGAGGAGTCAATGACGTGGAGGAGGAGGTCGGCATATTCCAGCTCCTCCAGGGTGGCCTTGAAGGCCTCCACCAGGTGGTGGGGCAGCTTGCGGATAAAGCCCACCGTGTCGGACAGGAGCACCGTGCAGGTGTCGGAGATCTCCAGGGTCCGGGTGGTGGTGTCCAGGGTGTCAAAGAGACGGTTGTTGGCGGGAATTTCCGCCCCAGTGAGGTGGTTGAGCAGGGTGGATTTGCCCGCGTTGGTGTAGCCCACGATGGCCACCACCGGCACCTCGTTTTTGATGCGCCGCTCCCGCTGGGTGGCCCGGACCCGGCGGACATCCTTTAATTCACCCTCCAGCTTGGCGATCTTCCGGCCTAAAATACGCCGGTCGCTTTCCAGCTGGGTCTCGCCGGGACCTCGGGTGCCGATGGCGCCCTCCTGGCGCTCCAGGTGCTTCCACATGCCCAGCAGACGGGGCAGAAGATACTTGTACTGGGCCAGCTCCACCTGGAGCCGGCCCTCTCTCGTTCTGGCCCGCTGGGCGAAGATGTCCAGAATCAGGGCGGACCGGTCCAGAACGCCCACCTTCAGCTCCTCGGCCAGGTTGCGCTGCTGGGAGGGGGACAGGGGGTTGTCGAAGATGACCATGTCGGCGTTTGCCGCTTCCACCAGCTGCTTCACCTCGACCACCTTGCCCTCGCCGATGAAGGTGCGGGGGTCGGGGCTGTCCTTGGACTGTGTCACCACCCCCACGCACTGGCCCCCCGCCGTCTCAAGCAGAGCGGCCAGCTCCTCCATAGATTCCTCGTCCGCGTTTTCCTCCCGGCTGAGGCTAAAGGCGTTCAGCCCCACCAGAACGGCGCGGTTAAATTGTGTTTTCTCAATATCTGGCATATAGGTCAAAATTCCTCGTTTCTGTTTAATTTGCAGGAAAAACGGCGTGTAGGGGCGGGTATCACCCGCCCGCTCTTACTGTATACTCCGCATTATCTGGCGGGCGGATGATATCCGCCCCTACAGGGGTCAGGTCAAATTATCCCTGCTCCACTCCAGCATGGTATGGAGCAATGGAGCAAAGCTCTCCCCTAGAGGTGTCAGGGTGTACTCCACCCGGGGCGGCACCTCGCCAAAGACCTCCCGGTGGAGGAAGCCGTCCTCCTCCAGCTCCCGGAGCTGCCTGGTCAGGGTGGATTGGGTGATCCCTTCCAGCCGCCGGCGCAGCTCGCCGAACCGCTGGACCTGATAGAAGGCCACATACCACAAAATTAAAATTTTCCACTTGCCCCCCAGCACCGACTGGAGCCGCCCCATAGCCTCGCACCGGGCCAGAGTCTCGGGGGCGGTAAACTTATTGTCTGCCATGCTTGTTCCCTCACGGTATCAAAAAGTGTACTAATTCTAAAAAAAGACCGTACTTGCGCTCCCTTTTCCTCTGTAGTATGGTAATGGCACCGGCGGAGGGCCCCCGCCGGGCAATTCAGAAAAGGAGCGTTTACTATGCACTTCACCGGCACCATCTGGCGGCCGCCCTATGAAGCCGCCTCCCTGCTGATCGAGGCCACTGCGGGCTGTACCCACCACCGGTGCAAATTTTGCACCCTGTACAACGATCTGCCCTTTCCCTTCCGCATGTCCCCCTTGGAGGACATCGAGTCCGACCTGCTGGAGGCCCAGACGGCCTTTCACTCCCCCATGGGGAGGCTGGCCTCCGCCCTCCAGGGCCTGCCTGACCGGGAGGGCCCGGACCGGGCCTTTCTCACCGGGGCCAACCCCTTCGTTTTAAAGACAGACCGGCTGCTGAATATCGCCCAGCTCATCGGACAGTATTTCCCCGCCGTCAAGACCATTGGTTCGTTTGCCCGAATCACCGACATCGGACTGAAAACCGACGGAGAACTGGGCGACCTCCATGCCGCCGGGTACGACGGCCTGACCATCGGGGTGGAGTCGGGGGACGGCCCCTCCCTGGCCTTCATGGACAAGGGCTACGCCCCGGAGGACATTTTGACCCAGTGTCAGCGCCTGGACCGGGCGGGCATTGGGTACAATTTCTTCTATCTCACCGGCATCGCCGGAGCGGGACAGGGAGAGCGAAGCGCCAAGGCCAGCGCGGAGCTCTTCAACCGGCTCCATCCCCGGCTCATTGGTTCCTCCATGCTCACCGTCTACCCCGATTCAAAGCTGCACCAGGAGATTCAGTCGGGAAATTGGACGGAGGCGGGAGAAGTGGAAAAGTATGAGGAATTGAAAGCTCTTATTTCCTGCCTGGATATCCCGGTCACCTTCGCGGCCCTGGGAGCCTCCAACGCCTATCAGTTCCAGGGACAGCTTCCCCGGGACCGGGAATCTCTCCTGTCCGCCCTGGACCAGATCATCGGGCGGGAAAACGAGGAAAGGCTGCGATCTTACCGGACCACCCTGCCCCATCTGTAGCTCAGTCCTTCGCCAGGACCTCAACGATTTCCCCGATATACAAGGTGTGATAATCCTTCTCAGGATACCATTTTGTTTTAATTTCCTGGGGCATACAGTCCGGGTCCATGGGCTGGGCGAAGCGCTTGCGGCAGACCAGCACCAGCTCGGCCTCCTGGAAGAAGGGCGCGCCGCACTCCGCCGTCTGGACGGTAAAGCCGCATTCCTTTACTTTGTCCACCTCCCGGCCGCTCTTGGAGCCGCACAGCTGGAGGGCCTTGCGGTGCTCCTCCCCGAAGAAGGACAGGGTAAAGAAGTCCTCCCGGTCCACGAACTCCTTGGTATACCGCTGAGGCCGGATGTAGCAGGTGGCCGACGGTGCCCCCAGATCACCCCCAGCCCGCCCCAGGAGGCGGTCATGGTGTTGCAGTTCTCCCCGGTTCCGGCGGTAATCAGCATCCACTGGTCGCCGATCATGGAAAAGACATTTTTATCCAACTGCTTCGGATCAATTTTACGCATGGTAATTTCCTCCTCATACGATTACGTTTTGTTAAGGGCACGCGCCCCCTGAATTCTATGCAAATCAACCCCATTTTGATACAAAAAGCCGCACCGAATACACGGTGCGGCTTTTGTACACAGGGTTTTACTTGTCGAGACCGAACTTCTTGTTGAAGCGGCTGACACGGCCACCGGTGTCCACCATCTTCTGCTTGCCGGTGTAGAAGGGGTGACACTTGGAGCACACTTCTACGCGGATGTCCTTTCTGGTGGAGCCAGTCTCGATCACGTTGCCGCAGGCGCACCGGATGGTGGTCTGTTCATAGTTGGGGTGGAGGCCTTCCTTCATTTTATCTTCACCTCTTTCTTCCTTGAGGGTATGCTTGTAAACGCAACTGTTATCATAGCACAGCTTTCCTGGAAAAGCAACTATTTTTTATAAAATTGTCAAGAAAAAAGTTTTGCCCTCCCCCTTGACAGCGGCGGCTTGTTGGGTTAAAATAAATCAAACACATGAACAAGTGCTCATATATAGAAAGGAGCCCCCTATGGAACTGAGACCCATCCCCTGCTGTGAGGAGGCCCTGGTCCACGACGCCGCGGTGGACCGGGTCCGGCAGAACCTCCCCCCCGACGAGCGGCTTTACGACCTGGCCGAGCTGTTCAAAATCTTCGGCGACAGCACCCGGGTGAAGATTTTGTACGCCCTCCTGGAGTCCGAGCTGTGCGTCTGCGACATCGCCAAGCTGATGGAGGTCACCCAAAGCGCCGTATCCCATCAGCTCCGGGTGCTGAAAAACAGCAAGCTGGTCAAATTCCGCCGGGAGGGCAAAACGGTCTACTACTCCCTGGCCGACAGCCACGTGATCCACATTCTGGACCAGGGAATGGAGCACATTTGCGAGTAGGGCGCGACGACCCCGGCGCGCCGTTCTCCAGGAGGCGGCGGGCCGAGTCGTCCCGCCCTACAAAATTTCCGCAGGGAGAAAAGTTCAAAATCAGAAAGGATGTATCACCATGAAAAAGACCTTCAAGCTCATCGACCTGGACTGCGCCAACTGCGCCGCCAAAATGGAGACCGCCATTAAGAAAATCGACGGAGTGTCCGACGCTTCCGTGTCCTTCATGACCCAGAAAATGACCGTGGAGGCCGACGACGCCCGGTTTGACAGCATCATGAAGCAGATCGTAAAAGCCTGCAAAAAGGTGGAGCCGGACTGCGAGATCGTGCTGTGAGCACCTTTTGGGACCGCTGGGCCTGGTTTTACGACCTGGCGGAGCGGAGCAACCGGACGGTGAACGTTGCGGCGGCGGCCCGGATGGCCGAGCTTGTCCCCGTTGGGGCCCGGGCGCTGGACTGCGCCGCCGGGACGGGTGAATTTTCCCTGGCGGCGGCGAAGCGGGCCGCTTCGGTGCTGTGCACCGACCAGTCCCGGCCCATGCTGGACCGCGCCCGGAAAAAGGCGGCAAAGCGGGGGCTGACCAACATCAGCTTCGCCCAGCGGGATGTGACCGCCCTGTCCGGCCCGGACGGCAGCTTTGACGCCGTAATCGCCGCCAATGTGCTCCACCTCCTCCCGGAGCCGGAAACGGCGGTGCGGGAGCTGTGGCGGGTCACCGCCCCCGGCGGGCGGCTCATCCTGCCCACCTACCTCCAGGGAACGGCCGGGACGGCCTACGGGGCTATGATCAAAATTTATCAGGGCGTGGGCTTCCACTATGAGCACGCCTTCACTCCCGAGACCTACCGGATGCTTCTGGAAAGGCTGAATCTGGCCCCAGTAGCTCTGGAGGTCATTTCCGGCGGAGTGCCCGCGGGCATCGCCCTGTTGGAAAAGCCCCTGTAGGGCAGGCCCGCCAAATCCGCACAACCTTGCGGGCGGCCACAGGCCGCCCCTACGAAATGAGGCGTATTTATGACCCGAAAACAGAAAAAGATGCTCCGGCGCATCGTGATTGCCTTTGTGTTGTTTGTCGCCGCCCTCCTCCTGCCCACCATCTGGCTGTCCGGGCCCATCCCGCTGCTCAGTATGATTCAGGACCGGGGCGGCTGTGGGGCCTATGCCCTGGCAAAATGGCCGCTGTTTCTGATCCCCTATCTGGTGATCGGCTGGGACGTGCTCTGGAAAGCCATCCGCAACATCCTCAACGGCCAGGTCTTTGACGAAAACTTCCTCATGTGCGTGGCCACCATCGGAGCGCTCATCATCGGCGAATACCCCGAGGCAGTGGCGGTAATGCTGTTTTACCAGGTGGGCGAGCTGTTCCAGAATGTGGCCGTCTCCCGCTCCCGGCAGTCCATCTCCCAGCTGATGGACATCCGCCCCGACTACGCCAACATCCAGCGGGACGGCCAGCTGGTCCAGGTGGACCCGGAGGAGGTGGCGGTAGGGGACGTGATCGTCATCAAGGCCGGGGAGCGGGTGCCCCTGGACGGCACTGTTCTGGAGGGAACCTCCGCTCTGGACACCGCCGCCCTCACCGGCGAATCCCTCCCCCGGGACGTGGCCGCGGGGGACGAGGTGATCTCCGGCTGTGTCAATCTGTCCGGCCTGCTCCATGTGAAGGTAGGGAAACCCTTCGGACAGTCCACCGTGGCCCGTATCCTGGACCTGGTGGAGAACTCCAGCGAGAAAAAGGCCCAGGCGGAGCACTTCATTACCAAATTCGCCCGGTACTACACCCCCATCGTGGTCTTCGCCGCCCTGGCCCTGGCGGTAATCCCCTCCCTGCTGGACGGCCAGTGGGGGATTTGGGTGCCCCGGGCGCTGAACTTCCTGGTGGTGTCCTGCCCCTGCGCCCTGGTCATCTCCATCCCCCTCAGCTTCTTTGGGGGCATCGGCGGGGCCTCCAAGCAGGGCATCCTGGTGAAGGGGAGCAACTACCTGGAGGCCCTGGCCCAGGCCGGGGTGGTGGTCTTCGACAAGACGGGCACCCTCACCCAGGGGAAATTTTCCGTCGCGGCGGTCCATCCGGATGGAATGTCCGAGGAGGAGCTGCTGGAGCTGGCCGCCCTGGCGGAGCAGTTCTCCACCCACCCCATCTCTAAATCCATCGTCGCCGCCTGGGGCGGAACGCCCGACCAGAGCCGGGTCTCTGACGTGGAGGAGATCGCCGGTCACGGCGTCCGGGCGGTGATCGACGGCCGGGCCGTGCTGGCGGGCAACGGGAAGCTGATGGCCCGGGAGGGTATCCCCCTCCCCTCGGACCACGATCACCCGGGCACCGTCATCCATGTGGCGGCGGAGGGCAGATACGCCGGACATCTGGTCATCGCCGACCAGCCCAAGGAGACCTCCGCCCAGGCCCTGCGGGAGCTGAAGGCGGCGGGGGTACGGCAGACCGTTATGCTCACCGGCGACGCCCAGGGGGCCGCTCAGGCAGTGGCCCAGGAGCTGGGCCTGGACCGGTTTTACGCTCAGCTCCTGCCCACCGACAAGGTGGAGCGGGTGGAGGACCTCCTCCAGGAGAAGGGCCCCAAGGAGACGCTGGTCTTTGTGGGGGACGGCATCAACGACGCCCCCGTTCTCTCCCGGGCGGACATCGGGGTGGCTATGGGGGCCCTGGGCTCCGACGCGGCCATTGAGGCGGCGGACATCGTCCTCATGGACGACGACCTGCTCAAGCTCACGGCGGCGGTGCGCATCGCCCGGAAAACGCTGTCCATTGTGCGGCAGAATGTGGTCTTTGCCCTGGGGGTGAAGCTGCTGGTGCTGATCCTCTCCGCCGTGGGTCTCGCCAACATGTGGGCGGCGGTGTTCGCCGACGTGGGGGTGTCCGTGCTGGCGATTTTAAACGCGAGCCGGATGCTGAAAGCAAAATAAAAGCCGGAGCCTCTGTGTGATAAGACGCAGAGGCTCCGGTCCTTATTTATTTGGGGTTCGGGTAGGCGTAGACAATGGGCTTGACCTCCGGGGTCAGGGCCTCCAGCGTAAAGCCAGCCGCCTGATAGCCCTCAATGATGTCGGGCAGAGCGGCGACCATATTGGTGTAGCGCTTGCTGTCGTGGGCGAGGAGGATGATCCGGTCCGTGACCTTGATGTCTGACAGGGCGTTTTTAGCCAGCACAGCGGCGGAGGGGGTGCGGCGCACCGCGTCGCCGGTCATCCGGTTCCAGTCGTAGTAGACAAAGCCCCTGCGGGTCATCTCGCTGACAATCTCCTGGTAAATCTGTCCGTTGTAGGCGTTGATGCTCCCGCCGGGAAAGCGGAAGACCTGGGGGGCCACTCCGGTGGCCTCCAAAATCTCATCATACATCTGGGCAAAATCGTCCAGATAGGCCTCCACCGAGCTGTACACGGTCTCATAGTCGTGGGTATAGCTGTGGACGCCGATGGTGTGCCCGGCGGCCACGATGTCCCGCATCCACTGTCTGGACTGCTCCGTGCCCTGATTCACCACGAAGAACGTCCCTTTGACGCCGTAGCGCTCCAGAATCTCCAGCACCTCCGGGGTCCGGGCCGAGGGCCCGTCGTCAAAGGTGAGGTAGGCCGTTTTACCCTCGGACACGCTGTTCCACTCATGGGGCTGGGCGTAGAGCTCCGGGTAGAGGTCCTGATAGGCGGGGCGCTCCGGCTCCGGAAGGACCTCCCCGGGGGTGGGGTCACCGGCAGCGGGTCCGCCGGCGGGGGGCTCCTCCCCGCCAGCCGGAGGAAGCGGCTCGTCGGGAGGCTCCACCGGCTCAGACTGCCGCAGGAGAAGGAGCTCGTTCCGAACACGCACCAGCTCCGCCCCCAGATAGGCGGACAGACAAGCTCCCGCCAACGCTAACATCAAAAGGAGCAGAACGGAAAACCGGACGCCCTTCCTCCCTGCGGCCCGCTTGCCGCCGGAGGGCAGAGCGCCCAGTCCAACGCCCTGCGGAGTTTCCTTCGCCACTCCCCGCTCCGTGCCAATGAACTGTTCCATGCCCCACACCGCTTCCACGATCAGTATTTCTAACTACGATACTACACTTGTCGTAAATTGTAGTCAAGTTACAGTGTGGTTACAAAATTCGACGGTCTTTTCAGGTGGAAAAGCTTGGAATTTTCACCTGCGGGTCACGATTCCCCTCCCTGGAAATAGTCATACACCGCCTGGGCGGTATTTTTGGGCACAACCTCCCGGAGCTGCTCCAGGGAGGCCCCTTTGATGGCTTTCACGGTCTTAAAGTGCTTCAAAAGCTGCTGCCGCCGCTTCTCCCCCACCCCGGGTATCTTGTCCAGGACGGAGGTCTTGACGTGCCCCGCCTGGAGCTGCCGGTGGTACTCGATGGCGAAGCGGTGGGTCTCCTCCTGAATTTGGCCGATCAGCGCGAACACCGCCGGGATGGACTGAATGCCGATCTCCCGGCCGTCTGGGTGGACCAGGGCCCGGGTGCGGTGGCGGTCGTCCTTCACCATGCCGAAGGCGGGGATATTCAGGTTCAGGGTCTCCAGCACCCGCCGGGCCACCCTGACGTGCTCCAGGCCGCCGTCGATGAGGAGCAGGTCGGGCTTATCGGAAAATTTCTCGTCCCCGTCCAGATACCGGCGAAAGCGGCGGGTGAGCACCTGCTCCATGGAGGCGTAGTCGTCAGGGCCGTCCATGTCCTTGAGCTTGAACCGGCGATAATCCCGTTTCAGGGGCCTGCCGTCCACATAGACCACCATGGAGGCCACGATGTCGCTGGCCCCCTGGTTGGAGATGTCGTAGGACTCCATCCGCTTGGGGGGCGCCTCCAGGCTGAGCATCTTCCCAAGGGCCTCCAGGAGCTTGTTCCGCCGCTCCTCGTGAGTGGTGGCCCGCTCCACCTCCTCCCGGGCGTTCTGGTCTGCCATTTTGATCAGGTCCATCTTGGCCCCCCGCTGGGGGGTAATGAGCTCCACCCGGTACCCCACCTGCTCGGACAGCATCCGGGTGAGGGGGACCTGGTCGGGCAGCTCGCAGGGGATCAGAATCTGCTTGGGGAGCCGGGTGCGGCCCACGTAGTACTCCCGCGTCAGGGAGGACAGCACCGCCCCCTCCTCGTCCTCCATGGGGGTCTCCAGCAGGTCAAAGTCCTTGGCGGCCAGCTCGCCGTCCATGAAGTGGAGGACGACGAAAGCGCTCTTGGCCGTCCCCCGGAAGAAGCCGGCCACGTCGGTGTCGGCCAGGGAGCCGGCGATCACCTTCTGCCGCTTGCCCAGCAGCTCGATGGCCCGGAGCCGGTCCCGGAGCTGAGCCGCCCGCTCAAACCGCAGCTCCTCCGCCGCCCGCTCCATCTCCTGGGTCAGGTCCTTCTGCACGTCCTTGAACCGGCCCTCCAGCAGAGACATCGCCTGGGCAATGGCCTGGTCGTGCTGCTCCTTCAGCTCGTCCCCCCGGCAGTAGCCGTCACATTTGCCCATATGGAAGTTGAGACAGGGCCGCTCCTTGCCGATGTCCCGGGGGAACTTCTTATTGCAGGAGGGCAGGCGCAGGGCGGTTTTCAGGGCGTCAATGATGCCCTGGGTGCTGTGCCGACCGGCGTAGGGGCCGAAGTACCGGGCCCCGTCCTCCGCCGCCTTGGAGGCCAGGGAGAACCGGGGGTAGGCCTCCTTGGTCAGGCGGATATAGGGGTAGCCCTTGCTGTCCTTGAGGAGGATGTTGTACCGGGGCTGGTGCCGCTTGATGAGGGAGCACTCCAGCACCAGGGCCTCAAACTCGCTGTCGGCGATGATAACGTCGAAGTGGTCGATTTGCGAGACCATGGCCCGGGTCTTCTCCGTGTGGGAGGCGGAGTCCTGAAAATACTGGCTCACCCGGTTTTTCAGCGCCTTGGCCTTGCCCACGTAGATGACGGTGCTCTGGGCGTCCTGCATGATGTAGACGCCCGGCTTTAAGGGCAGGCTGCGGGCTTTTTCTTTCAGCTCGTCAAAGGTCATGGTGTCCCTCCTCCGCCTCCCGCGCGGGGGGAGGCAAAACGTCAAAAAAGGCGCCGCGTTGCGGCGCCTTTCATGATCCTGCTGGTTACTCGGAGAAGTCGGAAGAGATCATCTTGTACAGAGCCTCTACCGCTTCCTTCTCGTCGGGGCCATCAGCAATCAGCTTGATGGGAGTTCCCTTCACGATGCCAAGAGACAGAACGCCAAGCAGACTCTTTGCGTTGACCTTGCGCTCCTCCTTTTCCACCCAGATGGAGCTTTTGAACTCGTTGGCCTTCTGGATGAAAAATGTAGCGGGTCTGGCATGCAGTCCAACCTGATTGTTCACGACGGCTTCCTGACTATACATATCGCGTACCTCCGCCCTATTCATTAGGATGTGTGCCTAGCATAGCAGATTTATCCCGGTTTCGTCAATGGACATTTGCACAAATATTACCGGAATATTTACCCGCTTTTACGGGATAAATTTCAGTTTTTGCTCCATTTTTTCTTTGTTCCCCGTGAAATCAATCGTTTTTTGCGATTTTTCACTGTTTTTCCATACAAAACAACATTTGTTACAAACATGAATTATTTCTGCTAAAATAGAGGAAGAAATCCTTTCCCGGCCTGTGACCTTTCTCCGGTCCGGATCGTTTTTGTAGTGAAAGGAGGCCAGAGGATGAATCAAACCATCAAAATCCGTCAGATTGAAGAGGCCTACGACGCCTGGGGCGGGGCGGTCTACCGCCTGGCTATGGTCTACCTGGGCCGTCACGCCGACGCGGAGGACGTGACCCAGGAGGTCTTTGTCCGCCTGCTCAGCCGCGCCCCCGCCTTTTCCGACGGAGAACACGAAAAACGGTGGCTCCTCCGGGTGACCGCCAATCTGTGCCGGGACCAGCTGCGGGGCTTCTGGCGCAGGCGGGTCACCGGGCTGGAGGACACCCTCCCCGCCGCCCCGCCCCAGGAGCGGGAGGCCCTGGCCGCTGTGATGGCCCTGCCGGAGCGGTACAAGCTGCCCATCCACCTCCACTACTACGAGGGCTACTCGGTGGCAGAGGTCGGGGAGATCCTGAAGCTGGGCCAGTCAGCGGTAAAAATGCGGCTGAAACGGGGACGGGAAATGCTGAAGCTGGAATTGGAGGGCTCAATATGAACATCAACCACTACCGCAGGGCGATGGACCGTATCGCCCCCGACGCTGAATTAAAGGAGCGTATTATGAAGCAGACCGAACAGAATCACGCACGCCTCCCGGCCCGCCGGGTCCTGGCCGGAGCGCTGGCCGCCGTCCTGACCGCGGCCTGTCTGGCTACCGCCGCCTTCGCCGCCAGCCCGGAGCTGCGCACGGCGGTGCTGTCCTTCTTCCGCATGGAGGAACATGAACAGGTGCCCGGCGGCAGTGTCAGCCCGGAGGGCCCCAATATCAGCAATGCGGAGATTGGCCAGCTGGTCAAGGCCCAGTATATCAAAATGGACAAGTACTATGGCATGTCCGGAAGCCTGCTCAATGATCTGACCTGGAGTGAGGACCACAGGACACTCCTGGACTATAAATTCTGGACGGTGGAGGACAATGAACTGGTCCCCGTTCAGGTAGACATGCACACCAATCAGATCGATACCACCTACGACGGCATCCGCTATCAGGGAGAGCTGTACTGGTTTGTCCGGGAGGGCCAGCTGTTTCTTTTCCAGGGGAGTCCTCATGGCATCGATACCCGGCCGGAGGACGAGTGGTATGTGGAACAGGTTCCCGGCCGCACCGATGTGATTCTGCTCAAGCTGGCCCAAGGGCGGCAGATGGACTACAGTGAATATCCCGTTCTCTACCATCTGGGTACCGGAGAGGTGGCGGATATTCTGTCGGGCAGCGGCGCGGACCGGCTGGAGTACGCATACGCGTGGGATTGGTCGGAGGACATGCGCCGGGTCTTTATCACATGCGGCGACGGAATCAATGGACAGCATACCTGGCTGTGCGATCTGGACTCCAAGACCCTCACCCGGCTGGAGGAGCTGGCCGGCCTGGAGGAGGAGGCTTCCGCCAGCTTTATAGACAACGACACGCTGATCCTCACCACTCACACCACATCGGAGGAGGACGATACCTGGCAAACTGTTACCTGCTATGCCTATGACATCTCCTCCGGACAAAAAATCAAAACTTTGGATCAAGCCCACTGCTACCGGTGGTGGGAGGAGAAGCCCTATGGCGCTCAGCTGTTCGGCAAAAGATGCGTCTATATCACCGAGACGGGACAGGTCCAGATCGTCGATCTGAAAACCGGGGTACAGACCACCGTAGAGGGCTTTACCTTCCAAAAGGGCGATGAGTTTTCCATCAGCCCCTCCGGAAACAAACTGCTGTACTTTTCCATGGACCCCGAAATGGAAAGTTTGGGTATTGCCCGGCTGGGTCTGGTGGACCTGGAGAAGGGCACCTTTATCGCGTTCGACCGTGAGGGATATCAGAACCTCCATGAGGAGGGCATCGGCTGGGACGATGACAACACTGTGAGCATCAGCGCCCGCACCCCCGATGGTGAGACCCGTTATCTGCTCCTGTATCAGTTCTGACGGGGCTCCTCCCTCACCCGAAGCAGCTCCCGCTCCATCTCCGCCGTCTCCATCCGGGGCTGGAGGCGGCGGAGGTAGGACAGGCACCAGACGCAGTGTTCCTCCTCCCCCTCCGGCCACAGGGCCTCCAGGGCGGGACAGCGGTTTCCATTCATCAGCTTGCGTATCTTCCAGGTGATATAGATGGTAATTCCCTTCCACCGGGGGGAGCCGATGGTATCGCACAGCTCCAGCGCCCTGGACAGCCGCTCCGCCGCCCGGCCCGGCTCCCCCTCCTGGCAGTCGAAGAGGGCCAGATAGGCCAGGGCCACGGGGTATTCGCTGTACTCGTGGGACTCCTCATACAGCTCCACCGCATAGCGGAACAGAGATTTGGCCTCCTCCATACTGCCGCTCTGATAGGCCGCCACGCCGTAGTTGGTGTAAAACAGGGCGGCTCCCGGGTAGTAGCCCCGGTTCCGGTTGTAGGCGATGGCCTGGTCATAGTACCGGAAGGCCTGGTCATAGGCCCGCTCCAGGCGGTAGGTCTCGGCGATGTAGTTGTACGCCCCGGCGATGTTGATGGTGTACCGGCCATCCATCTTGGGGTCCAGGGCCTGGAAGGTCTGGACGGCCTGGGACAGAATCTCCCGGGCCCTTGGATAGCTCCCCCGCATCAGCTCCAGCAGGCCGCTGAGGCGGAGGTAGACGCCGTACTCCGGGGAGCGCTCCATCCCCTTGAGCAGGCCTCCTATAATGGACAGATGCTCCTCCATGACCTGGCCGTTCCCCGTCTGGATGCCGTAGTACACCAGCTGGAGCCGGCCCTGAATCTCCATGTCCCGGTCCCCCATCTGGGCGCAGCAGTCCAGCAGGCGGGCCAGCACCTCCAGGCCCTCCTCATACCGCCCGTCGTGGATACAGCACCGGCTCTCCACGTGGAGGAGAATCAGTTCCAGCCGGTCCAGCTCCTCCTGCTCCGGGGTAAAGCGGCGCAGGCCGGCCAGCTCCGCGCGCATGGTCTGGAAATACTCCCACAGGCCGTCCGGGCCGCTCAGACCGGTCCTGGGGTCGGCGGTCAGGGTGGGCATCAGCTCATAGCGCAGGCCGGCGTAGGCGTTGAGGGAGAGAACCCGGTACCGGAAGGTGCGGAACCGGTCCCCGCCGGCGGTGTAGTGGTGGATGAGCTGGTCGTAGGGGGCGGTCTGCCCCACCTCCAGCCGGTCCTCCAGATACCGGGCCACCCGCAGATGGAGGAGCCGCCGCCCCGACTCCGACTGCTTCTGGGCCACGGTGGCCTTGATCCGCTCATGGGTGAAGCTGTACTCCAGCCCGCCCTCTCTGGTGGACTCCACCAGAAGCTTCTTCTGGGTCAGCTGACAGCACAGGTGGGTCAGCTCCAGGGGGTCCCGGCGCAGGATGGCGGACAGGGCCTGGAAGGGGGCCCAGCTGGTGAAGACCGCCACTAGCTCCAGCACCCGCCGCTCGTCCTGGGACAGGGAGGACAGTCGGTAGGCGATGATGTCCTCGGGAATCTGGGGCAGCTCCCCCCGCTCGGCCAGGGCGTCGGCCAGCTGGTCCAGAAGCAGAGCGTTGCCCCCGGTATTCTGATAGGCCCGCTCCACCAGGTCCTCGCCCAGGCCGCCGTCCACCCGCTGGTGGAGGAAGCGCCCGGTCTCCTCCTGGGTAAAGCGGCGCAGGGCCCGTCGGAAGAGCACATGGTCCCGCAGGCCCTCCTCCACAAAGCCCTCCATGTGGGGCGGGAGGATATCCCGGGCGGTACAGATCACCGCCGCGCTCTGGTGGTTCAGCCGCCGCAGGAAGAGGGCCAGCAGCTCCATACTGCTCCGGTCCATCCAGTGGATGTCCTCGAACACCAGAAGGATGGGGGTCTTTCGGGCCGCGATGGAAAAGATGGTCAGCACGCTGCGCAGGGCGGTGTAGTAGTCCGACTGGAGGGGGAAGTCACAGTCCGAATCGGTGAGCTGGGCCTCCTGCCCCGGAGCCAGGCCAGGAAACAGGGCGGCGGCGGTCCGGGCGTAGTTGGCCGGAATGGGGACGCGGCGCAGTTCCAGCTCGGCCACCAGGGCCATAATGATGGAGTTCCACACCGCCAGGGAGCCGCCCATCTCGGTCTGATAGCAGTAGCCCCGGCAGACCATCCAGCCGGACAGGTCATGATGGCTGAGAAAATGGTCTAGCAGGTAGGTCTTGCCCACCCCGGCCTCGCCGGTCAGGAGGAGGCCCGGACCCCGCTGGGTCCCGGTACCCATGCCGCACAGGGCCAGCAGCTCACGCAGGGCGGCCTCCTTGCCCATCAGCGTCTCCCGGGGCTCCTCCGGCTGGGCGGAGCACTCGTTCCACTGGTCAGCGATCTTATAGTACAGGGAGGTAGTCTCCTTCAGAGGGGAGATGCCGAACTCGCAGGACAGCCGGTGGCTCAGGTCCTGATACAGGCCGATGGCCCGGCGAAACTGCCGCTTGGCACAGCACACCCGCATCAGCAGTACCACGGCGTTCTCCTCCACCGGGTCGATCTCCAGATAGTCCAGACAGAGCCGCTCCGCCCGGTCCAGGTCCTCCTGATCCAGGGCCCGGCTCCCCTCCTCCAGCAGCTGCCGGAGGTAGCCGGTCTGGAGGGCGGTCCGCTCCCCCTCCAGCCAGTCCTCAAAGCCCCGCTCCGTGGGGAGAGAGAAGCCCTTTAGCAGCTCCCCGCCGTACAGCTCCAGACGGCCGGAGGTCAGATACTTCGACACGTCGCACCAGATCTCCGCCTCCGGGGATATCTCCAAAACGGACCGCCGGCCCCCCTGGAAGGGGTCCCAGCCCAGCCCCTTCCGGATGGAATAGATGGCGTGGCGCAGGTTTTTCAGGGCGGTCTGGCTGTCCGTGTCGGGCCAGAGCAGGCCGATCAGCTCACTGCGGGGCGCTTGACGCTTTAACAGCAGATAGTACAGCAGGGCGTCCGCCTTTTTATAGGGGAGGCTCACCGGTCTGCCGTCCGCCGTGACCTGGGGCGTGCCGAACAGCTTCGCATCCAGTCTAGCCATAAAACATCCTCCTTCCGGCGCGTCTTTTTTCGCAAAGATACTTTATCAGAATATCCCCTCAAACGCAACAGTTTTTCGCCAAATTCAGCCCTTTTCCATGAAGAAACAGCGGGGTCAGGACCTGTCCAGGTCCCGGCCCCGCTGTAAGAGTCCTTCCGGATTTCTCTTTACTGTACCTTAACCTTTCCGCCCTTGCCGCTGAAATACAGGGTCTTATCCTTAAAATAGCTCAGCGGGTCTCTCCGGTCGCCGTGGACCCGGACCTCGAAGTGGAGGTGGTTGCCGGTGGACCGGCCGGTGGTGCCCACATAGCCGATCACCGCCCCCTGCTTGACGGTCTGGCCTTGGGTAACGTTGCGGGCGCTCATGTGGGCGTACAGGGTGCTGGTTCCGTCGCTGTGGGAGAGGACCACATGCTCGCCGTAGGCCCAGCTGGAGCCGCTGCCCAGCTTGGAGGTGGTGACCACCCCGCTCTTGGCGGCATAGATGGGGGTACCCTTGGGGGCAGAGACATCAATGCCGGTGTGGTTCTTGGCCTTGTGGGTAAAGGGGTCCTCCCGGTTGCCATAGAAGGAGGTCAGTGTGTTCTGTCCGGCGGGCAGAGGCCACAGGAAGCCGGACTCGCTGACCACATTCTTGATCTGGTCGGCGTACTCCTTCTCCTTCCGCTTGATCTCCGCGTCCAGGTCGTTGGCCGCCTTTTTCAGCTCGGCCTCCATCTCCTCCAGCTGATCCTCCCGGGCGCTGATCTCCCCGATAAGCTTATCGACCTCGTTTTCCTGCTCCTTCAGCTCCTGTTGGATGGCAACCTGCTTCTGCTTGGCCTCCTCCTGCTCGGCCTGGGCCTCCTCCAGAGCGGCACGGTCCGCCGTCACCTGGGCCTGGAGGGCCTCCAGGTCCTCCATCACCTTGTTGTCATACTGGATGATCTCCTCGATCATCATGTAGTTGTCCAAAAGCTCGGAAAAGCTGCTGGAGGAAAACAGAATGGCCCAGTAGGAGACCTCCCCTTGCTCCTCCATCTGCCGCATCCGGCGGCAAAAGAGGTCGAACTGAGCGGCCTCGTCGACCTCGGCCTGACGCAGCTCCTCCGTCTTTTCGGCGATCAGCTGGTCGTACATGGCAATTTGCTGGTTGATGTTGTTGATCTCCTGGCGGATGACCTGAATCTGACGCTCGATCAGCTCCTTTTTATTGATGGCGGCGTTTTTGTCCGCCTGGATGGCCTTCAGCTGGTTCTGGATGTCCTTGCGCTGGCTGGCCAGGTCGTTGGCGTCCCCCTTCAGCGCGTCGATCTCCGCCTTGGTCACGGCGGAGGCCTCCAGCACCGTCCCCGGTCCGGCCAGGGGGAGCAGAAGCGCCAGGACCAGGAACAGCCCCGCCGCCCGGCGCAGAAATTTTCTGGTGTCGCTCACAGCCGCCCCTCCCCTACCAGAACATCAGGATGTTAGCTAAAATGGGCAGGAGCATCAGCAGAGCCAAGAGCCCGGCCATGACTGACATAAAAATCTTCTGTTTCTTCTGGCGCTTCATATCTGCGGCCTCCTTTTCTATTATACCTGCAAGAACTTCCGAATGGCTACCAGCGACCCTCCCACGCCGATGACCGCGCCCACGGCGCAGAAAACCATCAGGATGGTGGGGGCCATGGAGCTGTAGCTGACGATGCTGACCAGCGACAGGCCGTTGCCCTGAATGGCCAGCTTGGCTACCAGCTGATACAGGCCCCACTGGGCAAAGAACGCGATGAGCGCGCCGGACAGGCCCAGCAAAATCCCCTCCACCACGAAGGGCCATTCAATGAAGCCGTCGGTGGCGCCGCACATCTTCATAATGGCGATCTCCTCCCGGCGGTAGAAGGTAGCCAGCTTGATGGTGTTGGCGATGATGAACAGGGACACCACCAGCAAAATCCCAATCAGCACCATAGCCACGCCGGTGGCGATGTTGCGCACCATGACAAAGCCGTCGGCGATCTCAGTGGCCGCGTTGACATCGCCCACGCCCTCCACCTGCTCCAGCGCCGCCTTGGTCTCGGCCATCTTTTCGATATCCACCACATGGACCCGGTAGCGGTCCCGGAGGGCGTCGGCGGGCAGGTCGGCCATCACGGAGTTTTCCCCGCCGTGCTTCGCCTTGAAGTCGGCCAGGGCCTGCTGACGGCTCACGAAGGTGAGCTGAGACACGTTGTCCACCTGGGCCAGCGTGGACTTCATGGCCTGGGCCTGGCCCAGGTTCAGGGTCTCGTCAATATATACGATCATCTCATTCTCATTTTCCAGATCCCCCAGAGTGTTGTCCAGGTTCACCGCCAGAAGGCTGAAGGACCCCATGATAATGAGACAGGCCACGATCATACACACTGCGGCGAAGGACATGAAGCCATGGGTAAAGATGGAGTGTACGCCCTCGCTGACGTAATACCCCGCGTCAAATCTTCTCGACATTGTAGTAACCACCCATTCCGTCGCTGATAATTCGTCCGTTTTCGATCACCACTACCCGCTTGGTGAAGCGGTTGACCAGGTTTTTCTCGTGGGTCACCACCAGGACGGTGGTTCCCAGCTCGTTGATGCGCTCCAGAAGCATCATAATCTCCAACGAGCGCTGAGGGTCCAGGTTTCCCGTGGGCTCGTCGGCGATAATCATGCTGGGGTTGTTCACCAGTGCCCGGGCGATAGCCACCCGCTGCTGCTCGCCGCCGGACAGCTGGCCGGGGTACCGGTTCCCCTTCTGCTCCAGTCCCACCAGCTGGAGGACATAGGGGATGCGCCGCCTCAGCTCCCGGTTGGAGGCCCCGATGGCCCGCATGGCAAAGGACAGGTTTTCATAGACCGTCTTTTTTTCAATCAGCCGGAAATCCTGAAAGATAACGCCCAGGGTGCGGCGCATGTGGGGCACCTGCTTGGGGGTGATGTTGGTCAGGTTATAGCCGTTGACCATCAGCCGCCCGTCGGTAGGGGCGATCTCCGCGGTAATCAGCTTGAGCACCGTGGACTTGCCCGACCCGGAGGGGCCCACCAAAAAGACAAACTCCCCGTCGTCGATCCGCAGGTTGACCCCTTTCAGGGCCTTGGTGCCGTTTTCATACTCTTTATATACATCAATAAGGCGTATCATGGCGCGATCCGCTCCTCCGCTCAGCCAATTCTCCCGCCCGAAACGGCGTCTCTCTGTCAGGCCGGGGACATTTCAAGTATTCAGTTTAACACAGATCAAATGTGATGTAAAGAAATATTCTGTTAACGTTTTTTCTTTTCTTCGCCCTTTTTCGCAGAAAAGCCCCGCGCCGGACGGCGCGGGGCTGAAGGGCATGCGGGCCTGTCTTACGACTCGATTCCCCGGGAAATCAGATACTTCTTGACCATCAGCGCCACCTTGAAGGTGATGGCGTCATCAAACTCCCGCAGGTCCAGTCCGGTGAGCTTTTTGATCTTCTCCAGCCGGTACACCAGGGTGTTCCGGTGGACGAAGAGCTTCCGGGCGGTCTCGGACACGTTCAGGTTGTTCTCAAAGAACTTGTTGATGGTCAGCAAAGTCTCCTGGTCCAGGGCGTCGATGGGGCTCTTTTTAAAGACCTCCTGGAGGAACATCTGACACAAAATGGTGGGCAGCTGATAGATCAGCCGGCCAATGCCCAGGTTTTCATAGTTGATGACGGCCTTCTCCGTGTCAAAGACCTTGCCCACGTCGATGGCTACCCCGGCCTCCTTATAGGCCCGGGCCAGGTCCCGGATATGGGGGACGATGGTGCCGATGCCGATGACCACCTTGACCCCAAGCTCCTGGGTGACGGCAGTGACAATCTGCTTGGCGATCTTGCCCAGCTCCTTGGAGTCGGCCCCCTCGTTCAGCTGCTTGATGAGGGCCACGTCGGTCTCGTTGATGGAGATGACAAAGTCGGACTGCTTGTCCGGGAACAGATTTTGGATTACGTCGATGACGGACACGTCGGCGGGGCCCAGCTGGCGCACCAAAAAGGCGGCTCTGGGCACCTCGGAGACAAAGTGCAGTTCTTTCGCCTGTGTGTACACATCGCCCAAAAGAATATTGTCGGAAATGATGTTTTTTACAAACGTGGCCTTGTCGTGCTTTTCCTCATAATAGGTCTTGGCGCCGTTGAAGGCCACCACGGCCATAGCGCACAGGGAGGCGGCCGTCTCGTCCTCTCCCTTGACGAAGGCCGCGTAGTCGAACTGGGCGCCCCAGCCCGCCAGAGGCTTAAAGGTCCTCCCCTCAAACCGGGCCAGGCCGTTTTCCGCGCCGTTGATGGCGGCGACCGCTCCGGACCAGTGTTCGCCGATGCAGGTAAGCTCGCTGCATGCGACCACGATCCCCTCCGCGTCCACCACACCCACAGTACGGCTGATATTATCCTTCATTTGGAGCACGACACCTTGGAACATCCTGCTGGACACAGCGATCCCTCCTACATTTCTGCTCAATTTTTTACTGCTCACCCATTATACCGGTTGGCGACCAGTTTGGCAAGGTTTTTTTGAAAATTTTTTGTTCAGTTTGCCCAATTTCTTATAGGGAGGGCTCCGTTCTCATGAGCTTGTCTCGCTCTCCGGCTGTTAAAAGCCGCCAATCGCCGGGTTTCAGGCCCTCATCCAATGTCAAGGGGCCCATAGAAAGGCGGTGCAGGGTCAGAACCGGCTTGCCCCGGGCGGCCAGCATCCGCTTGACCTGGTGGTATTTTCCCTCCCGCAGGGTTACCAGGCAGGAGGAGCCGTCCCCCACCGGCTCCAGCCCCGCCGGGAGACAGCGCAGGCCGTCCCCCAGCACCAGACCCGCTGCCAGGGCCTCCCGGTCCGCCTGGTCCACCCGGCCCTCCACCTGAGCCAGGTATACCTTGTCCACATGGCTCCTGGGGGAGAGAAGCCGGTGGGCCAGCGCCCCGTCGTCGGTGAGGAGGAGCAGGCCGGTGGTATCCTTGTCCAGCCGTCCCACCGGGAACAGCCCCCGCCGCCTCAGCGCGGGAGGCAGAAGGTCCAGCACTGTGGGCTGGTCCCGGTCCTCGGTGGCGGACAGGAGCCCCGCCGGCTTGTGGAGCATGATGTAGACATAGGGGGAGCAGTCCACCCGGTCCCCGTCCACCGTCAGGCAGGCGGACGCCGGGTCGGCCTTCTCCTCCGGGCGGGACACCGGCCTTCCGTCCAGCCGGACCCGGCCCTGCCGCATCAGGTCCTTGACCTCCCTCCGGCTCCACCGGCCGGTGGAGGATAACAGCTTGTCGATGCGCTCCATAGCTCTCCTCCGGTTTCTGTGTGTAGGGGCGGATATCATCCGCCCGAAAAATCATAGGCCGTCTCTTGTAAGAGCGGGCGGGTAATACCCGCCCCTACAGACATATCCTCCCGCCTCGACGCATACTTTAAAAAGAAAACACGCCACGGAAGGAGAGATGCGCTGTGTTGATTATGACCGCGAAGGTCCCAAAACGGAAGCTGACCCTGGGGGTGGCCGCCGCCGCATTGCTGTGCTGCTGCGCCATCGCCCTGAACTTCGGGCGGGCCCTCACCCAGGAGGTGTCCGCCCCGGGAACCCCCAGCCCCAAGGGTATCCGGACCAACGCCGACCGGGTGGAGTATCTGTCCGCCTACGGCTGGCAGGTATCGGAGGAGCCCATCTCCACTCAGGAGCTGCTCATCCCCGAGGAGATGGACGCCAGCTACACCGAATATCTGACCCTCCAGACCGGCCAGGGCTTCGACCTGGAGGATTACGCCGGGAAGCGGGTAAAGCGGTACACCTATGAGGTGTTCAACTACCCCACCGGCGAGAGCGGGGTGCAGGTCAACCTGCTGGTCTGCAAAAACACCGTGGTGGGCGGCGAAGTCCTCTCCCCCCGGCTGGACGGCTTTCTCCACGGGCTGGCTATGCCGTAGCTATTTCTCCACGATATGTACGTTCAAATGGTCATAGGTCATCTCCACCCCGTGGCGCGCGAAGGCGTCCCGCACCCCCTCCAGGAGGGCGTAGTACACGTCCCAGTAGTCCCCGGAGAGGGTCCACAGGCGAACCAGATACTCAATGCTGCTGGCCTGATACTCCGACAGGAAAATAGCCGGGGCGGGGTCGTCCATGATGCCGGGGACGGCCTCCAGCGCCACCTGGAGGGCGGCCCGGACCTGGGCGGTGGGGGCGTCGTAGGAGGCGGTAAATTTCAGGTCCATCCGCCGCTTGCCCAGGCGGTTAAAGTTGGTAATCCTTGTGGCGGAGAGCTGGCTGTTAGGGACAAAGATCTGCTTGTTGTCCGGGGTCACAAAGGTGGTATAGGACATATCCACCGCGGCGATGGTGCCGCTGATGCCGTCGGCCTCCACGTAGTCTCCCACCACAAAGGGCTTGGTCACCAGAAGGACCAGCCCCCCGGCCAGGTTGGACAGGGTATTTTGCAGGGCCATCGACACGGCCAGTCCGGCCACGCTGAGCATGGCGATGATGGACGTAACGTCCACATCCAGGGTGCCCGCCAGCATCAGGACCAGCAGGACCCAGAGGAAAATATTCACGGCGGTGTGGATATAGCTCCGAATGGCCTCCACCTTCTGGGACCGGGCCAGCAGGCGGTCCACCGTCTTCATCAGCACCCGGATCACCAGCACTCCCACCAGGAACATGACGGCCATCCGAAGCAAAAGGCCAAAGGTCAGGTCCTTGACCCCTATGGTTTTGCCTACTGTTTGCAGGACTTCTTCCACTGTTTCCATCTGTCGTTCCTCCTATAAAAACAGCCGGCCTCTGGCCGGCTGTTTTGCCTTAATAATTCATCTGCTTGCGGCGGGACAGGTTCATGGTGCCGTCCTGCATCTGGTCCAGGCTCTCCAGGCTCTTGCCGGTACCGTAGGCCACACAGGAGATAGCGTCGTCGGCCACATGGGTCTCGATGCCGGTATGGGACTGGACCAGCTTGTCAAAGCCCCACAGCAGAGAGCCGCCGCCGGTCATGATGATGCCGTTGGTGGAGATGTCGGCCACCAGCTCGGGGGGGGTGCGCTCCAGAACGCCGTGGATGGCCTCCAGAATGGCGGAGGAGGTCTCTTCAAAGGCCTCGATCATCTCGCTGGAGGTGACGTTGAACACCCGGGGCAGGCCGGTCATGAGACAGCGGCCCTTAATCTCCATGACCACCTCCTCGGGGCGGGGGAAGACACAGCCGATATTCATTTTCAGCTCCTCGGCGGTGCGGTCGCCGATGAGGACGTTGTGCTTGCGGCGGATATACTTTACCACCGCCTCGTCGAACTTGTCGCCGGCCACCTTGATGGAGGCGGACTCCACCACACCGCCCAGGGAGATGACGGCGATGTCGGCGGTGCCGCCGCCGATGTCCACCACCATATGGCCGTCGGGCTTGGTGATGTCGATGCCGGCGCCGATGGCGGCGGCTACAGGCTCCTCGATCAGGTAGGCCCGGCGGGCGCCCGCCTGAATGCCGGCATCCACCACCGCGCGCTCCTCCACCTCGGTGATGCCCGAGGGGACGCAGATCAGCAGGCGGGGCTTGAACAGGGAGAAGGAGGTCACCTTTTTGATAAATTCCTTCAGCATCCGTTCGGTCATGTCATAGTCAGAGATGACGCCCTCCCGCAGGGGGCGCATGGCCACGATGTTGCCCGGGGTGCGGCCCAGCATGGCCTGGGCCTCGGTGCCCACCTTGAGGAGCTTGCCGGTGTTCTTGTCCATAGCTACCACGGAGGGCTCCCGCAGGACCACGCCCTTGTTGCGGATATATACCAAAACCGAGGCAGTGCCCAGGTCGATGCCGATATCTTTACTAAAGAAACCCATAAGTTGTTCCACCTTATCCTTGTCAATTTTGTCTATCTGATGGCCGCCGGGGGCGGTCCTTTCCTTCCACTTTATATTATAGCCTGAGCCTCACGGGTTTTCAACCATTTTTTCTAACAATTTTCCTGTTTTTTCGGAGGTCCGCTTTGATGTCCGTCCCCTCTGGCCCGGGCCAGGGTAAGGCAGTACACCTCCGCCGCCCCCGCCTGGCGCAGAAGGGCGCACAGCTCGCTGAGGGTGGAGCCGGTGGTCACTACGTCGTCCACCAGCACCACGCGCCTGCCCGTCAGGCTGACGCCGGGCAGCAGGGCATAGGCCCCCCGGGCGTTGGCCCGGCGGGCGCTCTCCTCCTCCAGGTCGGACTGGGGGCCGGTGTCCTTCACCTTCTTCAAAAGGGGCTCCGCCGGGATGGACAGCAGCCGCCCGATCTCTCGGGCCAGCAGCTCCGCCTGGTTGAATCCCCGCTTACGGAACCGCTTCCTGGACAGAGGGGCCCAGCAGATCAGATCGGCCCCCTGGGGCAGGCGGCCGGCGAGGCACTGGGCCATCAGGACGGCGAGAGGGCCTTCCAGCGCCCGGACCCGGTGGAATTTATAGTGGTGGACGGCCGAGCGCACCAGGTCGTCGTAGGCCAGCGGCGACCAGCAGCCGTCGGCAAAATCAATCCTCCGCTCCCCCGCCCTGCCCTCCAGCCAGGGCAGCTTCCCCTGACATTTGGGGCACAGCGGAGCCCGAGGGTCGTCCAGGACCCGTTGGCAGAAGGGACACTTGGGCGGAAACAGCAGGTCCAGCGCCCGCTCCCAGACCTTCATTTCAGCTCGTCCTCCGGGATCGGACCATGCTCCTTCTCAAACTCCCGGATACACCGCTGAATCAAATAGAGTATCTGACCGCTCATAGAGCGGCCCTCATATTCCGAGATATAGACCAGCTTCCCATGATGCTCGCTGCTGATCGTTATGCCAAGATGCTTATCACGTTTCATCTGTTACCACCATCCAGCTTTTCTGAATGTATGGTATCCTACTCCCAGGCTATATATCTCATTTTTAACTTGATTCAAGTTGACAAAATACTTGAATTGAGTATCCCACTTTAGGCTCCCTCAACAGCAGAACAGAATCCCCCCGCCGCTTCGCGGCCCTCCCCCCTTTTGCAAGGGGGGCATATTTCGCTCACAAAGCCTCCCTTGCCAAAGGGAGGGGGACCGCCGCCAACGGCGGTGGTGGAGGGATTCCATCCCCAAGGTTTTTTCACCCTCGCACGCCGGTTTTCGGCAAAAAAACAGCGCGGCAAACGCCGCGCCACAGCTTGTCGAAAAATGCCCTGTCTGGCTTCATTACCAGACAGGCCACAACGTTAATGAGGAATAAAATGTAGGAGGAGGGTGTGGAGGAAGGCGGAGCAAAGCGCTTTCTGGCTTTCCATCTTGCCAACTTTTTGAGGTTCATGGCAGCAAATTTAAGCCTCACCCAGTTGGAAACCTGGGCCAGACCACGGTAAACGGTATAGCGCATGGCGTGTTTTTCTTTTGCATCGGCAAAAACTCGCTCAATGGTCTCTTTGCGCCTTGCATAGAGCTGCTTGTACTCCGGGGTGTACCTGGCATCATCGGCCAGTTCCTCATAGCCCTTCCAGATGTGCCGCAGGACAGTCTTTACGAAGCTTTTGGATTTTGTACATAAATGCCGGGTGGGGCACTGGGCACAAATTGTCGGATCGCTGCGGTATTCACGGTATCCATCCCGGTTGGTGGTGCGGTAGGACAGGATGTGGTATTCTGGGCAGATCACGCAGTCATAATATTCATCGTAGACGTAAGACCACCAGGGATGTCCACCCTTCATCGTCGTGGGCCGCTTGTAGGCTGTAGACAATACCCGGCCATCTCGAAATACCTTTTTGCAAATATGCGGGGTCTTGTAGGCGGCATCTGCCACCACTGTTTCCACCTCTGGAAACGATTGAATCAATTTGTCGTAAACATCGTCAAACGCCACGCTGTCATGGACATTTCCGGGGGTGACCACTGTTTCCAATACGTAACCGCTCTTGTCACAGGCGGTATGGGCCTCATAAGCAAAGCACCGCTTGTGCTCCCCTTTGTGGAACATTCCACTCTCCGGGTCTGTGGTGGATACCGTTACTGTTTTCTGCTTTTTCGCCTCTTTCTTCCTCCGGGCCTGCTTCTTTTTTGAGGTATTGTCCTGTTTCTTCCCTCCAGCTTTGGGTGGTTCTTCTTCATCATCCAGTGGCTTTTTTCCATGAGCCTCCCGGTCCGCGTTCACTTCCGCCAGCAGTTCTTCCTGGTATCGTTTTGCCGCTGCCGGTACTTCCTGCTTCATTTTCTTCTTCAGATTTGCGCTGGCTTTGATGTGTGTCCCATCTATAAATACCGCCGCCGGGGTCAGTGCTCCCGCACTGCCCGCCTCCTCCAATATCCATCGAAATACTGCCTCTATGGTTTCTGAAGTAAACCGGTGCCGGAAGTTGTAACTCACCGTGGAAAAATGGGGCAGCTCCTCACTCAGCGTGTATCGCAAAAACCACCGGTATGCTATATCTGTCTGGGCTCTGCGCAACGTTCCCCGCAAAGATACATTCCCATCCAGATGCTGCAGCAATACGATTTTGAATAGCACCACTGGGTCGATGCTCCGCCGGCCCTCTTCTTCGCTGTACAACGCCTCCACGATTTCGTACAATTTCTCGAAATCTACCGCTGCATCCACCTGCCGCAATAGATGTTCGGGCGGCACCAGGCTTTCTGTGTCCACCATTTCTATGACCCCTCGCTCATTTTTCCCTCGCTCCAACATTTCCCTCACCCCTTACTCCCTATTTTATCATCTTTACATGAAAAAGTCTACCAAAAGGCAGACTTTTTCGACAGGCTGCAGCGCGGCAAACGCCGCGCCATTCGCTTACAAAACTCTCTCTCACCCAAATAAATACGCTTTTGGTTCGCTTAGGTACGCTTTGACTTTTCCAGCAGGAAATCCATAAAGTCCATAACCGTCCGCCGGTCCGGCGAGGGCAGCTCCTTATAGACTTCGCACAGCCGCTTCAGAGCGGACTCCTCCCGCAGCTCGGAATGACCCATGAGGTAATCCATACTCACCGCAAACAGGTCCGCAAGCCGTTTCAAAATCACCTCATCCCGGGGAAAATGGTTACCGCTTTCATAGAAACTGATCATTCTCGGGGAAATATCGATTGCCTGACCTAACGCGGCCTGAGTCATTTTTTTCTCCTGACGCAGCTGCCGGAGCCTTTCGCTGAATGTCACAAAAATCACCTCCCGACCATTATGCAGGAAATGTGTGACTAAATCATGAATATGATCGAAATTTGCCGAAATTTCCAGTTTGGGCAGTGTTCTTTCTGTCTTTTCCACCTTTTCCCTGTGAAAAAATAATTTCCGGGCAAAAACACAGGGACCCCCGCCGTTTTGGCGGGGGCCGGAGGGTCACAGAATGATGCAGATCAGTCCGCCGGAGCCCTCGTTGATGATGCGCTGGAGGGTCTCCCGCAGCTTGGTCCGGGCGTCCTCGGGCATACGGTTGATCTTGGAGTTCAGGTCCTCGTTCACCAGCTCGTGGAGGGATTTTCCAAAGATATTGGCCTCCCAGATGCGGCTGGAGTCCCCCTCGTACTCCTGGAGCAGATATTGGATCATGTCCTCGCTCTGCTTCTCGCCGCCCACGATGGGGGAGACCTCGGTCTCGATATCGGCGCGGATCATGTGGATCGACGGGGCGCTGGCTTTCAGCCGGACGCCGTACCGGCCGCCCTGCTTCATGATCTCGGGCTCCTCCAGCACCAGGGAGTCGATGGGGGGCACCACAATGCCGTAGCCCGTCTCCTCCACCTGGCGCAGGGCGTCGGCCACCTTGTCATAGGACCGCTTCACCCCGGCCAGCTGGGTGAGCAGGGCCATCAGGTCGCCGTCGTCCCCGATGGTGAAGCCGGATTGCTGGGACAGGGTGTTGTAAAACAGGGACCGGGGCAGCTCCAGCAGAGCGGCGGAGACGCCGGTGCCCAGGTCGATGTTGGAGATGCGGGCGTCGCTGACCACCTCGCAGTCCCGGAAGGAGCTCACCGCGCTGTCCACATCCCGGATGCGGCGGAGCTGGGCGGTCCCCTCCCGGATGGCCCCGTAGAGGGCCGACTTGATGGGGTGCTCCTGGGGCAGGGCGTCCACCCAGGGGGGCAGGAACAGGTCCAGCTCCTTCACCGGGAACTCGTACAGGACGCTCTTCAAAACGGCGTTGATCTCCTCCTGATCCAGCTCCAGGCAGTTGGCCGCCACGCAGGTCACGTCGTACCGCTGGGCGATGTCGGCCCGGATGGCCCGGGCCCGGTCGGAGCCGGGGCTGGCGGAGTTGAGCAGTACCACAAAGGGCTTGCCCAGCTCCTTCAACTCGGAGATGACCCGCTCCTCCGCCTCCAGGTAGTCCTCCCGGGGGATGTCGGTGATGGTGCCGTCGGTGGTGACCACCACGCCGATGGTGGAGTGCTCCGAAATCACCTTGCGGGTGCCGATCTCCGCCGCCTCCGCCATGGGGATCTCGTGCTCGAACCAGGGGGTGGTGACCATCCGCTCGGCCTCCCCCTCCATCTGGCCCACGGCGCTGGGCACCAGATAGCCCACGCAGTCGATCATCCGCATCTGAAAGGCCGCGCCGCCGTCCACCGTGACCGACACCGCCTCCTCGGGGACGAACTTGGGCTCCGCCGTCATGATGGTCCTGCCGGAGCCGCTCTGGGGCAGCTCATCCCGGGCCCGCTCCCGGCGGTAGACGTTCTCGATGTTGGGGATGACCAGGGTCTCCATAAAGCGCTTGATAAAGGTGGATTTTCCCGTCCGGACCGGCCCAACCACGCCGATGTAGATATCGCCCTCGGTACGGAGCGCAATATCCTCATAGATTTTGCGATCTTCCACTGCAATTCCTCCTTCGGCCTTATCGTCAGCCGGTATTTCCTTACAATCTATGAGGATAAGCTGTGGAATATGACCGGAAAAGCGCCGGACCCGCCTCCGCCCCGGTGAGGGGGGAGACAGGTCCGGAACATCTTATTGCTTGCTCTTGATATACTCGTCGATAGACTTGGCGGCGTTCTTGCCGGCGCCCATCGCCAGAATGACGGTGGCGGCTCCGGTGGCGGCATCGCCGCCGGCGAAGATGGCCGGGCAGGACGTACACCCCTTCTCGTCCGCAGCCACACAGCCCTTTTTGGTCTTCTCCAGGCCGGGGGTGCCGTCGTAGCTCATGGGGTTGGGCTGGGTGCCCAGAGACATGATAACTGCGTCTACCTCCATCTTGAACTCACTGCCCGGGACGGCCATAGGGCGGCGGCGTCCGGAGGCGTCGGGTTCGCCCAGCTCCATCTTTACGCAGGTGATGGACTGGACCTGCCCCTTCTCGTCCCCCTCGATGGATACGGGGTTGGTGAGCAGATCGAAGATAATGCCCTCCTGCCTGGCGTGGTGGACCTCCTCGGCCCGGGCGGGGAGCTCGGCCTCGGAGCGGCGGTAGACGATATGGACATCGGCCCCCAGGCGCTTGGCGCACCGGGCGGCGTCCATAGCCACGTTGCCGCCGCCGACGACCGCCACCTTCTTGTTGTGGAGGACGGGGGTGGGGGAGTCGTCCTTGTAGGCCTTCATCAGGTTGATGCGGGTGAGGTACTCGTTGGCGGAGTAGACGCCCACCAGGGACTCGCCGGGAATCTTCATAAACATGGGCAGGCCGGCGCCGGAGCCGATGAACACAGCCTCGTAGCCCTGCTCGAACAGTTCGGTGATGGTAAGCACCTTGCCGATGACCATGTTCAGCTCGATGTCCACCCCCATCTTCTCCAGGTTGGCCACCTCCCGCTTGACGATGGCCTTGGGGAGACGGAACTCGGGGATGCCGTAGCTCAGCACGCCGCCGGGGGTGTGGAAGGCCTCAAAGACGGAGACGGAGTAGCCCATACGGGCCAGCTCACCGGCGCAGGTCAGGCCGGCGGGGCCGGAGCCAATCACTGCCACCTTGTGGCCGTTCTTGGGGGCGGTGGCTACGTTGGCGATGCCGTTCTCCGCGGCCCAGTCGGCCACGAAGCGCTCAATGCGGCCGATAGACACGGGCTCGCCCTTGACTCCCCGGACGCACTTGCCCTCGCACTGGCTCTCCTGGGGGCAGACACGGCCCGAGATGGCGGGCAGGGCGTTGGCGTCGGACAGCAGCTGATAGGCGGCGGCCAGGTCTCCCTCGGCCACCTTGCCCACGAACTCAGGGATGGGGATGCCCACCGGGCACCCGCTGACGCAGGGCTTGTGCTTGCAGCTCAGGCACCGCTGTGCCTCGTTCTGGGCCTGCTCCAGGGTGTAGCCCAGGGCCACCTCTTTAAAGTTGGCGTTGCGTACGTTGGCCTCCTGCTCCGGCATGGGGGTCTTTTCCATCTGCATATTAGCCATTCATGGCACCTCCTCCCAGGCGGCAGAGGTGCTTCTCTTTCGCCTTGGCTTCATGCTCCTTATAGGTCGCGTTGCGGGCGATCACTTCGTCAAAGTCCACCTTGTGGCCGTCAAAGTCGGGGCCGTCCACACAGGCGAACTTCACCTCGCCGTCCACGGTGAGGCGGCAGCAGCCGCACATGCCCGTGCCGTCGATCATAATGGGGTTCATGCTCACGGTGGTGGGGATGTTGTATTTCTCGGTGAGCTTACAGGCAAACTTCATCATCAGCAGGGGGCCGATGGCAAAGACCCGGTCGAACTTCACCCCGCTGTTGATGAGCTCCTCCAGCTTGCCGGTGACAAAGCCGTGATAGCCGTAGGTGCCGTCGTCGGTGCAGATGTGCAGGTCGGTGCTGGCCTGACCCATCTCCTCCTCCAGAATGACGATATCCTTGGTCTTAAAGCCGCCGATCAGGTCCACCTGGTTGCCGGCCTGATGGAGGGCACGGGCCACGGGCAGGGCGATGGCGCAGCCCAGTCCGCCGCCCAGAACGGCCACCCGGCCGATGTTCTCCACCTCGGTGGGCAGGCCCAGGGGGCCCACGAAGTCCTGGAGGCAGTCGCCCTCGTTCAGCTCGTCCAGAGCCAGGGTGGTGCCGCCGATCTTCTGATAGATCACGGTGACCAGGCCGTCCACCGCGCTGGAGATGGTGAGGGGAATCCGCTCTCCCGCCTCGTCCACCCGCAGAATGATGAACTGGCCCGCCTTGGCCTTGGCGGCCACCAGGGGCGCGTACACCGAGATCTGAGAAATCTCAGGCGTCAGCACCTTTTTCTTCGCGATTTCATACTTCTTCACTGTTTCTCCTCCTGTCAGAGTAGTTCCTTTTTTCATCACTTTATAGTGCCAGCGGCAAAAGCCGCACAGATCACAGGTTTAACACCGAGTCCCCTTGCCGTATCTCCGGCGCTTTCGGGCGTAGTGGAGCCAGCGGATCAAGAAGACCGCCAGTACCACCACCGCGGTCAGGACCGCCAGCGCCGCCAGGGTAATCCAGCTGGGGTTCTTCACCAGCTCGATGGGGTTCCAGCTGTGGCTGACATCCTTTCGGCCGTCGCCGTTGGGATAGGAGTAACGGCGAGAGAGCCCCTCCTCCCCGAAGGACTGGAGGTAAGCCGCCAGGGCGTACCACTCCTTGATCTCGTTTCCGTTTTTGTCCCGGAGGATACAGGCCTCGAAGTCGGTGACGGGGCTTCCGTCGGCCATCTTGGGCTCCAGGGACAGCAGTCCCATAGACTTGCTCTTCACCGTGCCCAGCATCTGGGCGGAGTACATCCCGGTGACCACTCGGTAGAGCTGGTCGTCCTCCAGGTCCTCATAAAACACGTGGTCACCTCCAGTTGGAGGCGCCTGGGTGCCATCCGGCATGGTAACGGATGCACTGTGCATAAAATCCACCCGCTGGGCCAGTTGAATGTCGGTCACCCGGTTGAAAAACATCCGGTGGGTGTTGAAGGAGTACTCCAGCCCCGCCATATACAGCTGGGCGGCGGGCATCAGCGGGGTCACCGAGGCGTCCACCTCGGCGGCGGCCTTCAGCTCTTTGCCGGTGAGGTACACCCCCACCAAGGGGAAGCCTGAAGTGCCGTCGCTCCCCACCCCCATAGACAGCACGTCGAAGGCCATAGAGGTGGTAATTTCTCCGGTGGCCAGGGGGGCTCTCAGCACTCCGTCAGCGGTGACGGTGACTGTGGGCACATCGGGGCTGTCCGCCTCCAGGTTTTGCGCGGCCCAGAGGAAGGAATCGGCCACCAGCTCCCCCAGGGCGTTGCCGCTCTGGACCCCGGAGACCGGAGTAGGCAGGTCGAAGTCCGTCCGGGTGAGCGCCTGGTCATAGGTCAGGCCGTACCGGCCCAGATAGGTCCCCCCTACCTGCCGCTTCCACTGCTCCACCAGCAGGCTGATCTCCCGGTCGTCGGTCAGGGTCTCGTCAATGGGGATGAGGCGGTAGTCGGTCAGGGTCTTGGCTCCGTCCTCCGTCCAGCTCAGCGTGATGGAGCCCAGGTTTTCACAATAAGGCCCGGCGGAGACGATATAGGTGTCCCCCACCACAATGGGCTCCGTCAGAGTGCTGTGTGTGTGGCCGGAGACGATCAGGTCAATCTCCGGCACCGCCTGGGCCAGCTGCTCGTCCTCCGACAGCTTCTTTTTTTCATTAGTCCCCGAGTGGGACAGGCAGATGATAAACTGAGCGCCCTCCGCCTTCAGGGCGTCCACGCAACGCTGTGCGTTGCCGGCCATGTCCCCCAGCACGAAGCCGGAGGAGGGGGCGCAGGAGTCGGAATCCACCCCCATCAGGCCGAAGATGCCGTATGTGACCCCGCCCCGCTCCAGGAGCATATAGTCCTGCACGCCGTAGGCGGCCATCGCCCGCTGAATGTCCAGCTTATCCGGGTTGCCGTCGGCGGGCTTGTAATTGGCCATCAGCAGGGCCGGGAGCCGGTCGCCGCTGTTGACCGCGGCGTTGAGCATGGAGGCGAAGCCCGTCCCGGTGTGGTCAAACTCATGATTGCCCACGGCGGCGGCATCATACCCCATGGCCCCCATGGTGCGCAGCTCCGCTCCCTGGGTGGTGTACAGCGTCTGAATCAGCGAGCCGATGGAGAAATCCCCCCCGTCCACCGTCAGGGCGTCGGGGTATCTGGCCCGCTCCCGGTTCAGGGCGGTGTTCAGCCGGGCGTATCCACCCGACTCGCCCCCCTCTCCGTCCGCCTGGGGCAGGAAGTGGGAGTGCAGGTCATGCGTAAAGAGCACCGTTGTTTTATAGCTCTCCGGAGCCGCCAGGGCGGGCAGAAGGGCGCACAACAGCAAAAGAAAAAAAACGAAGATATAGCGCGTGCGCTTCATGGGGTCCTCCATTCTGTCAAACTAACGGATCACGTCAAATTGCACAGGGCGGTAAAACAGCTCCCGGACCCGCTCCGGGTCCCGGGTCTGGCCCAGCACCCACATCAGCTTGGCGGTCGCGGCTTCCAGGGTCATGTTATAGGCCTCCATCAGCTGGAAGCGCTCCTTCACCTGCTGGCCCACCTGATAGACCGCCATATCGCTGCCCTCATAGGGCACCTGGGTCATGACCACGATGGTCTTTCCGGCGGACAGCCACTCCTCAATCGCCTGAGCCAGTGGGCCGCTCCCCCCGCCGGGCAGTCCGCCCACCCCGAAGGACTGCAAAATCACCGCCTGATAGCTGTCCTTCAACAGCCGGAGGGCCTCCGCCCCCATCCCCGGGATGAGGGTGAGTAGGAGTACCTTGTCCTCCAGCCTGTCATAGAAGGTGGGCTCCGCCCCGTAGGAGTAGGCCCGGGGGGCCAGATAGCGAATCAGCCTCCCGTCCCGGATCACCGCCCGCTCTGGGTAGTCCACGCAGGAAAAGGCGTTAAAGCTCTTACTGCGCTCCTTCCGTGCCCGGGTGCCTAGAATTACCCTCCCGTCAAACACCAGGCTCACGTCATGGGACTCCCGGTCGGTGGCGTAGAGGAAGCTGTCGTACAGGTTCCGGCGGGCGTCGGTGTCGTTGAGGGCGATGGACTTCTGGGAGCCGGTAATGACGATGGGCTTGGGAGAGTCCTGAATCAGGTAGGACAGGGCTGCGGCGGTGTAGGCCATGGTGTCGGTGCCGTGGGTGATGACGAAGCCGTCATATTGGCCGTACCGCTCCCGGACCGCCCCGGCGATCTCCAGCCAGTGGCTGGGGCCCACATTGGTGCTGTCCAGGTTCATCAGCTGGACGGCCTCCACCTGGCACAGCTCCCCCACTGCCGGGACGTGGCTGAGCAGCTCCTCCGAGGTGATGGCCGGGCTCAGCCCCTGGCCGCTCTCCATAGAGGCGATGGTGCCCCCGGTGGCCAGCATCAGGATACGTTTCATGGCTCCCTCCCGCTCAGAGGCACTGGAGGTACTTCCCATACAGGGTCATGGACAGCTCGTCGCCGATTTTATGGACCTGCTCCTCCGTGACCCAGCCCTCATAGAGGGCCAGCTCCTCCAGACAGCCCACATAGCGGCCGGTGGTATCCTGAATGCGCTTGATGGTCTCCCCCGCCGTCAGCAGGCTGTCGGCGGTGCCCGCGTCCAGCCAGGTAAAATTCTTTTCCAGGGGGATCACCTGGAGCTGGCCCCGGCGGAGATACTCCAGGTTCACGTCGGTGATCTCCAGCTCCCCCCGGGCGGAGGGCTTCAGCTGGTTGGCGATCTCCATCACCTGATGGTCATAAAAATACAGGCCGGGAATGATATAGTTGGACTTGGGATACCGGGGCTTCTCCTCAATGGAGATCGCCCTGCCGTCCCGGTTGAACTCCACCACGCCGAATGGGCGGGGGTCCTCCACCCAGTAGCCGAAAACGGTGGAGCCTCGGTCGTTGGCGGCGGCCCGCTTCAGGGTGGCGGCCAGGGTGGGTGCGTAGAAGATGTTGTCCCCCAGCACCAGGCACACCCGGTCGTTTCCCACAAACTCCTGCCCGATGAGCAGTGCGTCGGCGATGCCTCGAGCCACCGGCTGTTCGGCGTACTCGATACGCAGGCCATACTGCCCGCCGTCCCCCAGCAGCGCCTGGAAGGTGGCTGTCTCCTCCGGCGGGACGATGACCAGAATGTCCGAGATGCCCGCCTGCATCAGAATGGCGATGGGGTAGTAGATCAGCGGCTTGTCATAGACCGGCAGCAGGGGCTTGCACACCGGCTTGGTCATTGGATAGAGGCGGGTCCCCTTCCCCGCGGCGAGTACGATACCTTTCATTTGTTTCTCCTGTCTGTTTTTCTTCCGCGCTTCGTCGCAGTACCGTGATAGTATTGTTTTATTTTATCATAAAACATATGCTCTTTCAAGGAAAAGCTGTTCAAAAGTATCACAACCGGCGGGGACAAAAAACCCCGCCGGTTGTCTGATTTATCTAATTGTGGAGAGGTTACGTCAGGGCTCCTTTTTTGGCGCTCATGCGCTGGAGCACCACGATACCCACCACGACCACCACGCCGATCACGTCGGTGAGCTCTCCGGGGATCATCATGCACAGACCGCCGGCGGCGATGAGGACGCGGAACAGGGGGTTCATCGGCTTGTACAGGTAGCCGTTGAGGGCCGCCGCCACGCCGAACAGACCGGCCAGGGAGGTAATCACAATGAGGACGGACTGGACCACCTTCATGGTGGGGCTGGTGCCCGCCTCAAACTGGAACAGCATGGCGGGGTTCAGGGCGAAGATGTAGGGCACCACAAAGGCGGCGATAGCCAGCTTGGTGGCGTTGAAGGCCGTCTTCATGGGCGGGGACTTGGCGATGGCGGAGCCGGCGTAGGCGGCCAGGGCCACGGGAGGGGTGATGTCGGCCACGATGCCGAAGTAGAACACGAAGAAGTGGGCGCAGATCATCTTGATGCCGATCTGATCGCTCATCAGGATGGGGGCGCAGGTGGCGGCCATGATGCAGTAGTTGGCGGTGGTGGGCACGCCCATGCCCAGCACGATGCAGCACAGCATAGTCAGGAACAGCGCGATGATGGACACGCCGCCGGAGACGGACAGGATGGCCCGCAGCAGGTCGCTGGCAAGGCCGGTGATGGTGACGCAGCCGGCCACGATGCCCGCCATGGAGCAGGCCGCAGCCACCGAGATGGTGCCCTTGGCTCCGGCCTCCAGGGAGTCCAGAATCTTGACAATGGTGATGTTGTCAGAGGTATCTGTAATGCCCAGGGCCTTGTTGACCAAGATGTTCACCGCGCCCACCGCGATGGCGATCATGATGGCGATGGCGGCGGAGAAGGCCATGCTCCGGGTGCCGGTGGACACCAGGACCACCAGGACGATCAGGGGCAGCAGCAGGTACAGCTTGGGAGCCAGCTCCTTGAACCTGGGCAGCTCGTTCTTGGGGATGCCCTTCAGGCCCAGCTTCTTGGCCTCCAGGTGGACAGCGATAAAGATACCGGCAAAGTACAGGAAAGCGGGCAGGATAGCCAGCACCACGATCTCCTGATAGGGGATACCGGTGGTCTCAGCCATGATGAAGGCGGCGGCGCCCATGATGGGAGGCATGATCTGACCGCCGGTGGAGGCGGCGGCCTCCACGGCCCCGGCGAACTCGCCCTTATAGCCGGTCTTCTTCATCATGGGGATGGTGACCGAGCCGGTGGTGACGGTGTTGCCCACGGAGGAGCCGGACACCATGCCGCACAGGGCGGAGGAGATGACGGCCACCTTGGCCGGACCGCCGGAGGAGGAGCCGGCCACGCAGTTGGCCAGGCTGATGAAGAAATTGGAAATTCCGGTGCGCTCCAGGAACGCGCCGAAGATAATAAACATAACAATGAACTTCTGGCAGGCGGAGACGGGGGTGCCAATGACGCCGTTGGTGGTGTAGAACAGACCAAAGAGGGCCTTGCCCAGACGGATATTGGCCCCGAACAGGGTATACAGGATCAGAATGCCCGCCACACACAGGATGGGCAGTCCCACACTGCGGCGGCACAGCTCCACCATGGCCAGAATGCCGATCACGGCGAAGCTCAGCAACATGAAGTCTTTGGTCACGATGGCGTAATCGGTCAAGGCGATCTTCTCCGCGTTGAAGGCGAAGTAGAAAAAGGGGATACAGCCCACGACCATAATCAGAATGTCATACCAGGGCAGACTGTTCACCTTGACGTTGCCCTTCTTGATGGGGAAGTTGAGATAACCGATGACGACAACGCCGCCCAGGAAGGTACAAAGGCGGAACTCAGCCTGTCCCTTATTGAACAGGGTCAGATACATACAGAACAGGGAGAAGGCGATCATAATGAACTTTACGATCCACTTGGGCGTGCCTTCCCAGATGCGGACATTGGACTCCCGGTCAAACTTTTTCATGACCGCGTCCACGTCAGCCGCGCTCCCTACCTCCTGGGAATCTACCGCGGCCTGGCTGACGGGAGGGGGCGCTTCCTTTTCTTTTTTCCACAAACTCACGTTCTACTCTCCTCTCAACGCTTTATACATGCAATGGACTGCGGTGGAGCAAAATCCACCGCAGTCCGATGGCTGCTAAACGATTTTACTTGGTGGGAACATTGAAGCCCTTCTCAGTGAAGTACTTGGCGGCGCCGGCGTGATAGGGCACGGCGGTGATGCTGGCGGCAAAGTCCAAGCTCAGCTCGGCCTTCTTGTCGTGGCCCAGAGTGTCGATGCTGTCAAAGATACCGGCGCAGACGTTGTAGATGTCGTCCTCAGAGCAGTCGTCCCGGGCGATGATGACGGCACCCACGGCCACGGTGGTGGCGTCAGCGGCCATGTTGTAGGCGCTGGCGGGGATGACATTCTTGCTGTAGTAGGGGGATGCCTCAATCAGCTTGTTGATGTGCTCGTCGTCCAGCTCAACCAGGTAGACGTCGCGGCTGGCAGACAGGGACAGGATGGCGTTGGTGGGAGCGCCGGCGACCACGAAGGCGGCGTCGATCTTGCCGTCCTGGAGCGCGTCGGCACTGTCGCCGAAGCCCTGGTAGGTGGGCTTGATGTCCTTCTCAACGTCCAGGTCGTAAGCGGCCAGCACGTCAACGGCGTTGAAGAACACGCCGGAGCCGGACTCGCCGACAGAGACGTTCTTACCGGCCAGGTCGGCCACGGACTTGATGTTGGGGTCCAGGGTGACGATCTGAACCTGCTCCATGTACAGGGCGGCCACGGTGGAGAAGCTCTCTACTTTCTTCTCAAACAGGCGCTCGCCGTTGTAGGCGTAAGCCATAACGTCGGACTGAACGAAGCCCAGCTGGGCATCCTTCACGTCCATGGCCTCGATGTTGGCCTTGGAGCCCTTGCCCACGACGGCGGTGACGGTGGTCTTGGTCTTGTCGCTGATCTGGCCGGCCAGAACAGTGCCGAAGCCATAGTAAGTACCCTGGTCGCCGCCGGTGGTGAAGGTCAGCTTACCGCCGCCGCCGCAGGCGGTCAGCGCCACGCTCATCGTCATAACCAGGGCGAGCGCCAATGCGAGTTTTTTCTTCATGTTCTCTTCCTCCAAATTTCAATTTGGCCTGCTCTTCCCGCAGGAAGAGCAAAAAGCCCAGCTGGGCTTTTGCCTATATTTGCAAGTCTGCTTTCACTTGCGGCTCCATTATAGTACAACTTCACAAAAAATGCAAGAGACATTTTCTCTTTTGGCAAACATTTTTCACGATTCTACGTTTTTTTGTTTATATCTTTTGTTTTCTGCGCCGGTTTACTTTCATTTTTTCATTTTTTGTTTTCCTTCCCCTCTACGGCGTCCAGCCCTCCATCCCCGTCCGCAGCTTCTCCAGCGCTTTCTTCTCAATGCGGGACACATAGGACCTGCTGATTCCGCATTGCGCGGCGATTTCCCGTTGCGTGCGAGGAAGCTTGTCGTCCAGGCCGTAACGCAGGGTCACGATCATCCGTTCCCGGGGCGTCAGGCAGGCCTGGACGCACCGGCGGACCTTGGCGCAGGCATCTCGGGTGTCCAGCTCCTCCAGCATGTCGTCATCCACCGCGATCACGTCCATCAGAGACAGGGTCCCCCCGTCCCCCGCCGCCTCCAGGGTTTCGGTGAGGGAGACCTCCCCCTGAAGCTTGCGCTGGGAGCGGAAATACATCAGGATCTCATTTTCAATGCACCGGCTGGCGTAGGTGGCCAGCCGGACGTTTTTATCCGCTTTGAAGGTTGAGATCCCCTTGATCAGCCCGATGGTCCCGATGGAAATCAGGTCGTCCTGATCCCCGGTCTGGGCGTAGTATTTTTTTAACGGAGCAAGCAAAAGGACAAGAGCTAGCGCATATCTACCGATTCACTTGCTACCGAATGTATGCCTGTTGGTTATGATACAATTTTTCATTGCACTGAGAACTTCCAGCAAAAACTGCTGTTCAGAGTCAGTGCAGCCGCACAGCATCTCTGACAATTCCGATTGCCAAATACTGCAACAGTCTGGCTGGTTTTCATAAAGAAGTTTATCTGCGGTACACTCCAGAGCCTCCGCGATATTGACAACCGCTTGCAGGCTGGCCTGCTTAATTCCATTCTCAATGTGGCTGACGTAAGGGACAGAGAGGTTTGCGTATTCTGCCAGCTCCGCTTGGGTCATTTTTCGTGCCCTGCGTATGACGCGTATCCTTTGTCCAATTCGTCTGTAATTCAGTATCATGTTTTTACCTCACCTTCGTTCAGATTTGATAAAATTTTACCAAATGTGGAACGATAGCAAAGGCGAGTCAAAAAGTATGTGAATTCTGTTGTTTCAATAACCACAGGGATAGCAGTGTCCCCGTGGTTATTTCCATTTGTCAGGAAACTATTTTATACTGAGGAAAAGTTCCGGGGGTAGCCAAACGTGAATGAAAGTGAACGCAGGCAAGAAAACATCCAACAACAAAAGGACAAGATCCGCCGCCGGTATCAGGGAACCGTCTCAGAAAAAGTTCGCATCATTCCTGTGACAGTGGCGCAACCGGATTTCGATGATGACAGCACACCCAAGAGGGTGGCGGTTTATGTGCGCGTCTCCACGGGAGATCCCCGGCAGACCTCCTCCTATGAGTTACAAAAAAACTACTACGAAAGTCAGGTGCAGAAACATCCCAATTGGACACTTGTATCAATCTATGCGGATGAGGGGCTGAGTGGGACAAGCATACAGAAACGGAAAGAATTCAACCGAATGATTCAAGACTGCAAAGCAGGAAAAATTGATCTGATCCTAACAAAAAGCATCTCCCGCTTCGCCCGCAACTATGTGGACTGCGGACAGATTGTACGAGAACTGATGGATTTGAACCCACCGGTAGGCGTACGCTTTGAAAGCGAAAATCTTTTTACATTGAATATGCAGGGCGAAATGCAGTTGATGATGTTTTCCGGCATTGCTCAGGAGGAATCCCGGATCAAAAGCAACGCCATGAACGCCTCCATCGAAATGCGTTTCGGAAGCGGGATCTATCTTACGCCGCCTCTTCTTGGGTACGGCAGGGATGAAGAAGGAAACCTAGTCATCAACGAAGAAGAAGCCAAAATTGTCCGCCTCATTTTCTTCCTGTATCTCTATGGATATACCTGTCAGCAGATCGCGGATACGCTTACACAATTAGGCTGCCGGACGAAAAAGGGGAATACGGTGTGGTCTGCGGGCAGCGTCCTCCAAGTCTTGCGAAATGAGCGTCATTGCGGAGCTGTCCAGGCGAGAAAAACTTTCACACCCAATTATCTGAATCATAAGTCCAGGAAGAATCGCGGAGATCGTCTCAGCTATTTTGCGGAAGGCCATCACGAACCAATTATCACTCCAGAGGACTATTTTGCGGTGCAGAAGCTGCTCAGCAACGCAAAATATGGTGGCAGGGGCATTCTGCCAGAGCTCCACACGGTAGTAGATGGTCCTATGTGCGGGTTTGTCGCTGTAAATCCACATTGGGCCGGATTTGACGCCGCAGATTATCAGAAGGCCTCCCTGCGCGTCTGTGAATCCTCCGCTGACTTGAAAACAATCCGCGTCGAAGCACAGCCCGGCGAGTTTGATTTGAGGGGCTTTGAGGTCGTTCGATCCCCATTCTTTCATACTGCTGGCTCACCGCGCGTTACGCTTTCCAGGAAGGGAATCTACTTCAACCGTATATGTATCCAAAAACTTAGAGAGATCCCGTTTGTGGAATTGCTTGTTCACTCCGCTAAAAAGATGCTGGCTGTCCGGCCTGCGGAAGGAAAGGGGCGGCACAGCCTGCGCTGGGCACGTTTGGCCAGAAACGGCGGATGGATACCCAGAACGATTTGCGGTGCGGCCTTTATCCCCACACTATACCAGCTGTTCGGCTGGAACGCAGAGTATAAATACTGCATCAAAGGTATATGCCACAACAATTGTGAGGAGTCTGTCCTCCTGTTCTATTGGGAGGACGCTGAAATATTGATTCCTGACAAGATATTTGAAGGCATCGATCATAGATTCTTTCGCAGCGCCGCACGTCGGGCTGTCGTCGCTTTCCCTCCACCGTTGGCGGATTCAACTGGAACCAACTGGTACGCGCATTGCCGACTACAGGATTTGGCTGTCATGGACAGCGGTGGAGACTGGCGGCTTATGGCCCCTGCAAAACCGCCCGCTGGAGGCGGTGAGCGGAATTTTATGGAAGCCAGTGCGGTTGCGGATGATATTCAGCGGCTTATTCCACAGATCCGGCGGGAGGATTCGACAGATGAGGAATGAGAGATACCTGCCTCCGGAGAAAGCTCCAAGCGGCGTTTTTTCCGATGATGGTTTTGAGGTTATACGCAGTCAGTTTTTCTCTAGCAGTTCCGAGCCGGTTCTGTCCTTTGGACGACTGAAAATGTGGGTCAACAGTGTCTGTCTGAAGAAATTTCAGGAAACAGAGTATATACAGATTCTGGTGAACCGCAACACCAGGACGCTTACACTGCGTCCCAGTCGAGAGGATGCCAGGGATGCCCTCCCGTGGTGTTCTGCTGACAGCGAAAAACGAAAACCCCGTCAGTTGTCCTGTCCGATATTTTTTGCGAAGATCTATGCGCTTATGGAGTGGAATCTTGATTGCCGCTACCGTTTAACCGGAAAGTATTTACGTGAGAATGGAGAGCAATTGCTGGCATTTGACTTGCGATCCGCAGAGGCGTTTTATTATAGCGGGGATACGTCCCGGCGATATGCGCCGTACTTTCCCGCTGATTGGCGGGAGCGGTTTGGTATGCCCGCCGCAGAGCACCGCGTGGAACCGCTGATCCATGTTTTTCAGGAATGTGTCATTTTTGAACTGGAAACGCCTATAGCCAAGCTGGACACTCCGGCGCCACAAGAGGCGAAAGGAGATGAGGGAATTTGTCAGACTCTGACATCAACATCAGAAAACTATACACCCTGAAAATTTGGGAGGACTACCGGCGGCTGGTACAGCCATCAGAAACAGACGGGTTGGCACGCATGGAAGAGCAGATCCGCCGCTTCGGCTGCGGAGAACCCGTATATGTCTGGAGCAGGCGTTTGCTAGTGGACTTTGAACGGTATGCGATCTTCCACCGCCTGGGAATTCCTTTCAGTATCAAAAACTGCTCAGCCAGAAACGGTGAGGAGGTGATCGACTGGATCTGCCGCAATCAACTTCAGCGGGCAGATCTCTCCGATGCCATGAGACGCTATCTTATCGGGCGGCAATATCTTTCTCTAAAGTTGCTTGGCGCCCACTACGCAGCCTCCGGGTCACACCACACAGGAAAGCGCCGAAATTCTTCCGCTGGCACATCCAAGTACGAACCCGTACCGATCCGGATACGGGAGAGGCTTGGAACGCTGTACCATATCCGGCAGGAGACCGTAGAGCGCTACGCCACGTATGCAAAAGCAATTGATATTGTACGAACCGCTGTGCCGGAGCTGGCAGAAGGATTGCTGTTTGGCCGGTTATGGCTGACTGTTGACCGCATCATGGAATTGCCCTATAAAACCCCGGAAGAGCTCCAAAAGCTGAAGGTGCTTCTGCACAGCGGAATCGAGTCGCCGGGAGGCAGTAGCTGCCTAGGTACGATATTTCCCGCAGAAATTCGGAAATCCGCGCTCTCTGATGTACCAAAAATTTCTGTCAAGGATATGCCCAGCTACGATCCGGATGCGGAGATTGCCAGTCTTACGCTGACAATTCCTGTCTGGGTCAGCTCCATACGGCGGGTAAACCAGTCCGTGAATTTCAGTACGATATCCTCCGGCGCAAAGCAGGCTGCGCGGAAAGAGCTTATTCTGCTGAAACATGAGGTGGAAGCAGTTCTCCATACGATCAAGAAGGAAGGGTAATCATGACCGACTACAGTGCGTTTGTCCCTGATGTACATTTTGAGAAAATTCCAATTAAAAATCTGGTTTCCAACCAGACATATCAGCGCAACCTGTCTATTGCCCATATCCAAAAGACCGCTGAACATTTTGACGTGCGCCAGATCAATCCGGTCAAGGTCAGCCGGCGGGATGGGGTCAACTATGTATTCAACGGACAGCACACTATTGAAATCGTGGCTGCCGTATCAGGCTCCCGGGACACGCCCGTCTGGTGTATGGTGTATGATGGGATGGATTATATGGAGGAGGCGGATACGTTTGCCAAGCAGCAGAAATTTGTAAAACCACTGATGCCGTACGAAATCTTTATGGCAAATATTGAGGCGGGTAATGACGATCAGATTTTGATCAAGAGCCTGGCTGAATCCTACCAGTTGAAGATTTCTTCTAGAAAAGGTCCGAATTGCGTGTGCGCAATTTCTGCCATAGAATCCATTTATCATCGGTATGGCCTCAACACGCTGGACCGTACGCTTCGCCTCTGTGTCGCTTCCTGGGAAGGAGAGCCAGGGTCACTAACAGCCAATATTATGAAAGGGGTCGCCCTGTTGGTTACCGCCTTTGGCGATAGTCTGCGGGATGATCTGTTCCAGGAAAAAGTCGGTAAATTTTCGTCGCGGGAAATTACTCGCAGCGCGCGGGAACGTAAAATGGGGTCTATGGGCTACGCGGAGGCTATGCTGTCTCTCTACAACAAAAAAACACGCTATCCTCTGCGGTGGACGCAGCTGCATGAACTGCAATCACAGCGTGCCAGCATTATAGAGGATACCGCAGTCGATGAAGCAGATGAATTGGAAAAAGGCACATCATCTGCGCAGATAAAGTCCAATAATTCATGAATGATCCCACTTACCAGCTTTCATCGGTTAGAGACAGCAAAAGAGCGGGGCGTGAGACGCTGATTTCAAACCCCTGTCAATGCGCTATGCCATGTTTACTGGAACACACACCGCCATAGAACCGCCGCCAATCAGGAAATAGGCCGTGCGGTTTTTGAAATGGAGGGGGATGATAAACCGACGCATCATTTGTCCGCACTGGTCCAAATAGTATGTAGTAACTTTTGCGAAAAGAGCTTAGGCCCTGTTTAAAAAATGGCAAAACGCCATCTCGGGGCATCTTTTTCCGCCAGGACTGCGTTGATTTTCCTTGCCGGGCGTCAGCCCGCCTGCGAAAAATCGCCTTGCCTGGCAAAAAAATCTGCCCCAATCAGGCATTCCGCCAATTTTCAAACAGGGCCTAACTGCTAAAAAGTGGATCGAGACTACAAATGCCATTGGATTACAATCCAAAATGGGGAAAAACGGTGGGACCTATGCATATCCGGAAATTGCGTGCGCCTTTTGTGCATGGCTTTGCCCAGAGCTTCATTATTCGCTGGTTCAGTCATTTTTAACGGAGCATAGAAATTGGAGACCTACAGAATGAGTGTGGAAAGATAGATCATTGAAATTCCTGCGCGGGCTAACAGGGAAGACGAGAAGTTAGAAAAACTGAGGGTAGCGGCATATTGCCGTGTTTCCACAAACCAAGAAGCGCAGCAGAATAGCTACCAAGCGCAGAAAGCATATTATCTTGAGATGATTGAGTCGCATCCTAATTGGGTTCTTGCTGATATTTTTGCAAATGGGCCTGTTAAAATAGGACTAAATCAGAAACACCCCACAGCAAGGGGCGCGCTGGTTTAGTCCTGTTTTAATTCTATGAACAAAGAAGGAGGCTAAAATGAGAAAAACGGCTAAAATAGCGGCAATCTGCAACCAAAAAGGGGGAGTTGGGAAAACGGTAACCACGGTCAATTTAGGCATTGGGCTGGCACGGGAAGGCAAGCGCGTCCTCCTGGTGGACGTGGACCCCCAAGGTTCTCTTACCACAAGCCTGGGTTATCAGCATCCGGACCAGATTGAGATTACCCTTTCCGATGTGCTGGGATTCATCATCACGGACAAGCCTGTGATTCCCGGAACGGGCATCATCCATCAGGCGGAGGGGGTTGACCTGCTACCCGCCAATATTGAGTTGTCCGGCCTGGAGGTCACTCTGGTAAATACCATGAGCCGGGAAACGATTTTGCGGGACTATTTGAACAGTGTCCGGAAGCAGTATGATGTGATTCTTCTGGACTGTTGCCCTTCTCTGGGTATGCTGACCATCAACGCCCTAGCCGCAGCAGACGAAGTAATCATTCCTATGCAGGCGCACTACCTCTCCATCAAGGGATTGGAACAGCTCATCCGTACTATATCAAAGGTGAAGCTGAAAATCAACCCTCGTTTGGACATTGCGGGCATCTTGATTACCATGGCGGATATGAGGACCAACTACTCACGTGAGATTGTAGATTTGCTGAAAAACGCCTATGGCAGCGGTGTACGCATATTTGACAGCATCATCCCCCTATCCATCCGGGCGGCAGAAACTAGCGCGGAGGGCCGAAGCATTTACCTTCATGACCCTGCTGGTAAAGTCTCCGCAGCCTACGCCGCCTTGACACGGGAGGTTTTGGCATGAAAAGCAGTGCCGGGAAGATCGCGTTGACCGGCTTAAACGATCTGTTTCGGACAGGCGGCGAGACGGTACAGGAGGTTCCGCTGTCAGAATTGTTTCCCTTCAAGGATCATCCATTCCATGTGCGGGACGATGATGCGATGCGGAAAACGGTGGAGAGTATCGCACGGAGCGGCGTTCTGGCTCCCGGTATTGTCCGGCCCCGGCAAGAGGGCGGCTATGAGATCATAGCGGGCCACCGACGCAAACGAGGGAGTGAGCTGGCAGGCAGGGAGACCATGCCGGTACTTATTCGGGAGTTGGATGATGATGAAGCCACTATAATCATGGTGGACAGCAATCTCCAGCGTGAGAAGATTCTGCCCAGTGAGAAAGCCTTTGCCTATAAGATGAAATTGGAAGCCTTGAAACATCAAGGAAAACGGCATGATCTCACTTTAGCACTAGTGGTGCCAAAGTTACCTGCACGGGATAAAATCGCTCAGGACGCCGGGGAAAAGTCTGGTATGGCAATTACCCGTTATATAGCCTTGACAAAGCTGATTTCTCCCCTGCTGGTTTTAGTAGACGAGGAAAAGTTGTCGCTTACTTCTGCCGCCGACTATATTTCCGACCTGACAGACCAGGAACAGAGAATCCTTGTCTCGGTGATGGACAAGCTGGGCGTAATTCCCACAAGAAGCCAGCTTGTAAAAATTAGAGAACAGCGCAAAACCGAAGTGCTGACCATCACCGCCATCGAAACTCTGTTGTCAACAGATCGTCCCTCCGCTGTGCAAGTGATTTTTAAGCAAGCGAGGCTACATCAATATTTTCCGCAGTCCTACACCGCCCGACAGATGGAAGAAGTGATCGTATCCTTGTTAGAGGCATGGAGTGTGCAGCAAGGTGCATGATATGAATATTGGGCCCTCAACATTGGTGCCTGCAATGCTGGATCAATGATGATGCCCACCAACGGTGGCTGGCGCATATCCAATCCGTCCAGCAAACCTTAAAAGAACATTTATAAGAAGGAGGGCCAACATGGCTGATTTACAAATGGCGCTTTCGGAGGCTGTCAAGCTGAACCGGGGTATTTCGCAGTTTCTCAAATTTTCTACCTACACGGAGTACGATGATCTGAGCGGCCTCGACATTGATTTTGCCGATGGCGAACAGCTCCTTCTTTGGGAGGAACTGCGGCGCATCACGGACCAACTGGCGGATGTGCAGGAGTACATATCCTATCTGACCCGGCCTATCACGGAGGTCAGCCGTCTGCGGAAGGAGATCGCTGGGAAGTACTGGACGGCGAAGGGCCACTACTATGATTGTCGCAGCAACATTGAGGCCCTGGTGACGGACGAATACCACGATGTCCCCTACTGGACCCGGACTACCGTGGAACACAACGGAAAGGACTACTACCTCGTTGGCTACAAGGGCCTCCCCATGGAGGGGCTGCGCGTCCGTGTGAGATCGGCAGCATAATCCATCAGACAAGCCCACCCGCAACTGACTAACAATCAGCTACGGGTGGGCTTTTTTTCGTTTACGAACAAAACAAGCGGCAGGAGCATGAGCGCCCCGGTGACTATTATGGTCGCCGGGGCGCTTTTTTGTTTCTCCGCACATTTCAAAGGAGGTAATCGCCATGCCGTCAAACTTGAATCTGGACTATTACTACGGCACCGAAGCGGACCAGTACAGCTTTTACCGTATCCCCAAGACCCTGCTGACAGACCCCCGGTATAAGAGCGTTTCCATTGAGGCCAAGGTCCTCTACGGCCTTCTGCTGGACCGGATGGGACTGTCCGTGAAAAACGGCTGGATGGACGGAGATAAGCGCGTCTACATCTACTTCACTCAGGAGGACGCTATGAACCTCATGAGCTGCGGCAAGGACAAGGCCACGAAATTGTTTCGGGAGCTGGATAAGGAGGGCATCGGCCTGATCGAGCGGAAGAAGCAGGGTCAGGGACGGCCCACCCGCATCTACGTCAAGAACTTCATTCTGCCCCCGGAACCGGGCCAACCCCAGCAGCCAGAAGAAGTACCGCCGCCCCATAACCCTCAGACTGCGGAAAATCAGCAGTCAAGACCGCTGGACAGTGCCGCACTCTTGACTGCGGAAAAACCGCAGTCAAGAGTGCGGCACTGTCCAGCGGTCTTGACGGCGGCTTTTCCGCCCCTAATAAGACTGAAAAGAAAAATACTGATCTGAACGATACTGACCCATCCATCTTTCCCCCGACCCCCACGTCTCCTGCCTCTCCCCCTGCCGGTCGGCCCAAGGGTCGGATGAGGATGACAACATCGGCGGTTTGACATAGAGAAGGAATAGAATCTGCCAAAGTAGAATAAATAAAAGTACCTATTTATACTTTCAAATGTGATTGCATTCCCTTTCTATAAACGGTGGTTGCGTTCGACAAGGTTCACAATTTGTTTACAATTTTCTATTAGTCCGTGCTTGACATTCGCTGATGAAGGAGCGAGTGGAACCTCGGTGGATAGGCGTGCGGAGTTTCAACGCATGATCCGCTGGTGCAAACGAGGAAAAATAGATTTGATTCTGACCAAATCTATTTCCAGATTTGCGCGTAATACAGAAGATTGCTTGTATTATGTCCGAATGCTGAAGACTATGCAGATACCAGTTATTTTTGAAACAGAACGACTGGATACATCCCAGATGGATGGCGAATTCTTTCTGTTCTTTCTGGCGATGCTAGGGGCAAATTCACAAGCGGAAAGCGAGATGACCAGCAATCGGATCAAATGGGGTGTCCAAGCCGCTTTTCGAAGAGAAAAGGTTCGGTACCAATATAAACGCTGGCTTGGATACCGACTAAAACAGGGCTCCCAATCTGGTCAATGCAGGCTATTCTGAATGTTCTTCAAAACGAAAAGTATACGGGGGACGCTCCGCTTCAAAAAACTTTTACCACTGATCCGATTTCTAAATCCCGGAAGAAAAACCAAGGAGAGCTTCCTCAGTATTTGACATAAAACTGTCATCCTGCAATTATCTCACGGGAGACATTTGATCTGGTACAGAAGGAGATCGTTCGGAGATCCGCAGTAAAGGCATCAGAACATACTGCGGAACCGTCAGTGGAAAAGACGGCTTATTCGGGGAAGTACGCGCTGTCAGGAATCGTGGTTTGCAGGGAGTGTAATTCTCTATACCGTCGCTGTACGTGGAAAAGAAATGGGAAAACCCGCATTGTTTGGCGCTGCCAAAACCGACTCAAGAATGGAACAAAGTTTCGTGAGAGTTCTCCGACTATAGAAGAGGCTGATCTTCATCGGGTTCTGACAACTGCGATGAATGAAATGCTCTATTTACTAATACAATAGTTTGTTTGTTTTGTTTAAAGGAGCTGCATTCTAACTTGAGGTATAAAATGCAGTTGAGCCGGAGATAGGTTCCGCTCAACCGCATTTTATATCTTGATCATTCGTACCGAATAATATATAATACAACTGAGGTGAGGATATGGAATGCCGTACAGCAAAAGTTAATATCAGCTCTGCTGGGGGGACTGCCGCCAAAGGCTCTAAAACCTGCAAGGTCACACTGCCTACGAAATGGGTAGAAACTATGGGGATCAACGAGGAGCGGCGGGAAGTGGATCTGACCTTTGATGGGGCAGCAGTTACCCTCTCCCGCCGTCTCAGCGGCCCTGAGTTCGCGGAGCGGCAACTGGCACGGGAGCATCAAGTCCGTGTGCTGCGCTTATATGACGGCGATGAACTCTGTTCTACAGTTTATGCGGACTTTACGCAGCAGGCGGTAGTTGTTGAAAATGAGCCGGTCTCTCATGTAAAGACAGCATTTGGGAATAACCTTTTTCCAGACTGGAAGGATTTTCAGGGCTTCCTTGTGGAACGCTGTATTCCCCGTCAAAGGGCTGGCCTTCGGGAATATTTGGAGGCGTTGGGGTTGGATGAGTACGATCCGGTTAGCATCATTGAAAAGACCGGTGGACGCATGGCGGAGGATCAGCAATGGCTGACGATTGAGGTGCTGAAATGACAATTCGGCTTGTGACAGATGAGAAGATTGCGGAGACATCCTCAAAAGGAAACCAGGAAAAATGGCATGACCGAGCATCAAACCGCTGGTATAAGTTAGATCAATTTGGATATGAGGCGCTGGTAGAGACAGCGGTTTCTCTGTTTTTGGAGCGAAGCAACATTGAACATGATACCCCTTTTACGTTTACCCACTATCAGATGGAGCGTCTGCAGGTTCATGATAGGGAGCGCACGGGCTGCTTCAGCGAAAACTTCCTGCGGTCGGAACAAGCTCTCATCACAGTCAATCGCCTTCTGACCAGCTATCTGGGGATGCCGCTGAGGGAGAAGCTGGCGAGTCTTTCCAGCGATAAGAAACGAATCGCCTATTTAGCTGAGATGACAACTGAGATCACAAATTTGGATATGTTCCCGCAATATCTGACGCTGCTGTTTGAGGTGGACGCCCTGTTCTGCAACGATGATCGGCATTTAAACAACATTGCGGTCATTGAGCGGAATGGGAAATATGACTACTGCCCAATTTTTGACAACGGGGCGGGTCTATTGTCCAACACGCAGCTGTCCCCTATGGATATCGCCCCCCCAGCGCTCATCTCTGCTTTGCGGGCCAGACCTTTCAACACCACCTTCACCCGGCAGATGAATACAGCCCGCAGTCTGTACGGAACGCAGCTGATCATGCCAAAACTGACAGCAGACAACATCCGAGAGGTTTTACGGCCAGTTCTGGACTACTACCCCCAAAGGGACCGTGGGATTATCACCGACCGCGTAGAGGCATGTATTTTGACCCGCCAGAAGAAGTTATAGCAACGCACCCTTTGTATAGGCTGTAAAGGTGCCTGTCTGGTGGCACCCTTCCGACGAGCAATCTCCTGTGCATCCGGTGCGGGAAATGCGTGGATATCTGTCTACGGAAGTGCATGTGTTTTGGGTAGAAAGGCAGGAATAATTTTATTGATTCACATTGGCTGAGCGCAAATGATATAATTTAACATAATCCGTCATCCGTCAGAAAGGAATTTTATTATGTATTATAATCCAATATTCTCAGCTTTTCTGGAAGAAGCTCAATTTACAAAAGAGATTTTGGCCATAGGTGTAACTCAATTATACAAAGCTAATTATGCCACAAAAGGAATTTATTATCAATCATTTATCTGTCTGTCCACAGGCATAGAACGATTGGAAAAGTTATGTCTGATTTTAGATTATTATATTCAAAATTCTGGCGCTCTGCCATCAGAGAAATACATCCGGTCTTATGGGCATAAAATCCCTGAGCTCTATGGTGCTTGCCGAGATATTGCAAACAATCGGAAGATCCAGTTTCATTTCCAATACAAAATGGATAAAAATATTCATTACTCAATCATTGATGTATTGGGGAATTTTGCGGAATCATCCGGCCGCTACTCAAATGTAAATATTCTTCTTGGTAATGAAAACAAAAAGTTTGATTGCATAGAGCAGTGGTTCCTTACTGTAGATATGCCCCTGTATAATAAACACGTTTCCAAAAAAAGAAAAACAGGTATTGAATATCGAGCAACAGTAATTGGCAGTGTTTTAAATCAATACTCCGTAACCCGATTTATAACTGAGGATAATAAAGAACTCATAGACGCGGTGGAAGGCAGCAGACGGACTGGGATATGGGAGGCAGTTGCTCCTTACCGGCAATTGTATATGCTGCAAATTATTAGGTATTTAACAGAGCTCCTTATAGAGCTAGGATATAAAGCAATGTCCAATAAAGCAATGTCCAATCAATCAGCAGACATTCCTCATTTTGGGGAAATATTTGGTCTGTTTTATAATGACAATTCCTACTTTCGCAATCGTAAGACATGGGACAAGCCGTAATAAGAGACGTAAAGGATCATTAACCAGGCGGTATTTGTCCGCCTGGCATTTTTTGCTTTCATCAACAATATTTATGGACTGAGGTGATGCAAAGTAGGTAAGCGTCTCTTCAATGCCATCCTTTACCTTCTTGGCAGCCTCTTTCAGTCTTATGGAACGCAGTTCCTTCACCACGGCTTTTGCCTTCTCCCAGGCAGCTTTCTTGCTCTCCGCCCCAGTTCCGCCGCAGATAGATCCCGCCCACATAGACGTAGGGATATCTGCCACCCTGCAAGGGCCGGTTCCGCCAAGCCTCAATATGGACGTAGGCTTTCTTATTCAGCCCGCTGATGGTGGCTGGTGATACCTTGCTACCCCACAGCGCTTCGGTGATTCCTCCACCCGCCGCACCGATACCCCTGCCAGGTACATCTCTATGAGCGCTTCCTCCACGCTGCCTCGCACAAGTTCCTTGATCTGCCCCTTGATTACTTCTTCATTCAGCTGTACAATCTTCTCAGGGCGAAAAGGAGGTCTGGCAGTGCCGGGTCTATTGGAACCGGGGTCGGGCGGTCTGCTCTGCGCCTCAACTGAGGACCACGGAGCTGGACCAGATCATGGCCCAAATCTTCGATTAGCTGGCCCAAAACAAGCAAGCTATCATCGACGCAGTGGTGACTGTTCTCCAATCCGTCCCCGACGAGCATGACTATTCCCAGGACCTTCGGCGCATTGAGGAGGACCTGTCTGCCAACTGGTCACTACGATTTCAGATAAGATCGTGGTCAAAAAAGGCAGCACCAAAGAGGAAATACGCTTGGACATCCATCTGAAATTCGGCGGCCCCTATGGGGTCGTTTTTGACCGGCAAAATCCCTCCTTCCGCTTCAACTGTTCTTTAACGAAGCAAGCAGAAGGACCTTTCCGGCAAGCTGAAACCTCCGGCCAAAAAGCCGGAGGCTCTATTTACGCTGAGCTAGGTTGTCTGATACTGCTTCCGGTACTGAGAGGGGGTCATCCCCATCTCCCGCTTGAACAGGCGGCCAAAATAGAGCGCGTCCCCGTAGCCCACAAAGTCGGCGATCTCCTGGATGGTGTAGCTGCTGCTCTCCAGGAGCATCTGGGCGTTTGTCATCCGCAGGGAGACGATATACTGCTTAGGGGTCATGCCGGTGTACTGCTTCAGGCTGCGGATAAAGTGGTTGGTGCTGATATGGCGGGTCTTGGCATACTCGCTGACGCTGATGTCCTGGTTGTAGTGCTCGCTGAGATAGGCGATGGCCTCTATAATCTCATCCTGAATACTGCCCGGCTGGCGTTCCAGCTCCTGCTGGCGGCAGATCAGCAGCATCAGGTCGTTGAGCAGAGAGGCCAGCATCTCTTCATACAGGGGCTTGCACAGCTGAAGCTCCAGGATCATCCGCTGAAAAATCCACCGAAACTCCGACCGGGTCCCCGTGTGGTAGACGTGCTGCTTGGGGGTGAGGTGATAGTAGCGCAGGATATTTTTGGCGTCGTAGCCGGTGAAGTGGACCCAGAACACCTCCGGGTGGTCGGCGCTGTAGTAGAGATAGCGCTGCTCCTCCATGGGGCAGTACAGCACAATGCTGCCCGCCCCCACGACTTCTTTCCGGCCATCGAAAAAGAAGTGGGCCTTCCCCGCCGCCACATACAGCAGCTGGTAGTCCACCCGGCCCCGGGGCCGGTGAGTGGGCAGTACAGAAGGCTGGCCGGACAGCCGGTAGGTGCCGCAGCTGCCCACCACCAGCGGCCTGGTGTGGTCCTTGAAGTCGATACGCGAATTTCTCAGGTATCCGGAATTGATATACACGGCAGCTCCCTCCACCCATTGACCCTTGAATTCCCTCGCCTATCATGCCTGCTTTTCCGCCAAAAATCAAGGGTTTTTTACAAGCAGAGTGATTTTATCCCTAATCCAGGTGATTCCTTCCATAGAATTCCCGGAAAAATAAGGTTATCCTAAAGAGGAAAGAAATACTTTTTCGAAACAGGAGGGAGCAACGATGATCGTACCCAAGCACTACGAGGACCTGCACATTCTCCACGAAAACACCCTGCCCAACCGCGCCTACTACATCCCCGCCTCCCGGCGTCTGGACGGCCTGGAGGCGTGCCGGGAGAAGTCCGACCGCGTCCAGCTGCTCAGCGGGGACTGGTCCTTCCGCTGGTACCCCAGCGTCCGGGAGGTCCGCACCCCCTTCTATCAGCCCGACGACCCATTGGAGGGCTTTTCCACCATCCCCGTCCCCAGCTGCTGGCAGATGGAGGGCTATGACCGGCACCAGTACACCAACATCCGCTACCCCTTCCCCGCCGACCCGCCCTACGTCCCCCAGGACAACCCCTGCGGGGCCTACGTCCGCTGCTTTCCCTATCGCCGGGAGGAGGAGGCCCCCCGGGCCTTTCTCAGCTTTGAGGGGGTGGACTCCTGCTTCTTCCTGTGGGTGAATGGCCAGTACGCCGGCTACAGCCAGGTGTCCCACTCCACCAGCGAGTTCGACGTGACCGGGCTGCTCCACGACGGGCAGAACACCCTGGCGGTGCTGGTGCTCAAGTGGTGCGACGGCAGCTATCTGGAGGACCAGGACAAATTCCGCATGAGCGGCATTTTCCGGGACGTGTACCTGCTCAAGCGGCCGGAGCAGGGCGTCTTTGACTACTTCATCACCACCGATCTTCGCGGCGGGGACGGCCTGCTCCAGGTCCGGGCCAGCTTCTTCGGCGGGGAGGTCCCGGTGACCGCCTCCCTCTATGACATGGAGGGCCAGCCGGTGGGAGACTGCGCCCTCTCCCCCCTGGACGGGGACGAACGCTACCAGCAGTACGGGGAGATTACGGTGAAAAGCTGTGCGCTCTGGAACGCGGAGGCCCCCTATCTGTACACCCTGGTGCTGGAGACGGAGCGCGAGCTCATCACCGACCGGGTAGGTTTTCGGGAAATCTCCATCCGGGACAACCAGGTCCTCCTCAACGGGACACCCATCAAATTCCGGGGAGTCAACCGCCACGACTCCGACCCGGTCACCGGCTATACCATCAGCATCGCCCAGGCCCGGCGGGACCTGGAGCTGATGAAACAGCACAACTTCAACGCCATCCGCACCAGCCACTACCCCAACGCCCCCTGGTTTTATCAGCTGTGCGACCAGTACGGCTTCTATGTCATCGACGAGGCCGACCACGAGAGCCACGGGGCCTCTGAGCTCTATTGCAGTCAGAACGACGTGTGGGAGGAGCATGTGGAGCGGTGGAACCGGCCCTTCGCCGACAACCCGGACTTTCTGGAGGCCACCCTGGACCGGACAGAGCGGTGCGTCCACCGGGACAAGAACCGGCCCTGTGTGGTGATCTGGTCCATGGGCAACGAGAGCGCCTACGGCTGCTGCTTTGAGGCCGCCCTGGCCTGGACCAAGGGCTTCGACCCCCGCCGCCTCACCCACTACGAGAGCGCCCAGTACCGCAGCGCCAAAAAGAAGTACGACTACTCCAACATCGACCTGTACAGCATGATGTACCCCTCTCTGGAGCAAATTCAGGCCTATTTGGACGGGGACCCGGACAAGCCCTTTCTTATGTGCGAGTACGCCCACGCCATGGGCAACGGCCCCGGCGACCTGGAGGACTATTTTCAGCTGATGGAGAACACCCCCGTCCTGTGCGGCGGCTTTGTCTGGGAGTGGTGCGACCACGCCATCTACAAGGGCCGGGCGGAGAACGGAAAAGCCATCTACTTCTACGGCGGCGACCACGGGGAGTACCCCCACGACGGCAATTTCTGCCTGGACGGGCTGGTCTACCCCGACCGGACGCCCCACACTGGCCTGCTGGAGTACCGGAACGTATACCGCCCCGCTCGGGTGGTCTCCTATTGCCAGGACACGGGAGAGCTGAGGCTCCACAACTATCTGGACTTCACCCCCCTGGAGGAGGCGATCCATCTCACTTACGAGGTGACCTGCGACGGCAGGGTGGTCTCCTCCGGGCAGCTCTCTCAGGCCCTCCTGGGCCATATCCCGCCCCAGGGGGAGGGGGTCGTCCTCCTGCCCGTGGAGGCGCGGGACCGGGGAAAATGCTTCCTCAAGCTGTCCTACTACAGCAAAAAAGAAACTCCCCTGGTCCCGGCGGGGCATTTTCTGGGCTTTGACCAGCTTCCCCTGGACAACCAAGACGGCCAAAACCAGCGCGCCGCCGCCCTGCTCTACGCAGGGGACAGGGCCGCGCCCCCCCTGGAGGTCACCGAGGGGGAGGACTTCCTCACCATCCGCAGTCAGCGGCTCGCCTATGTCTACAGCAAGCAGACCGGCCTGTTCACCCGCCTCGCCTTCGGCGGGCAGAGCCTCCTCACCCGGCCCATGGAGCTCAATATCTGGCGGGCTCCCACCGACAACGACCGGAAGATCAAGCTGGACTGGCAGGCCGCCGGCTATGACCGGAGCGTCACCCGGGCCTACCGGACCCAGTGGCGGCTGGAGGACGGAGCGGTGCGCGTCTCCGGCGTGATGTCGGTCTCCGCCGTGTCGGTCCAGCCCTTCCTGAGCCTGCGGACAGAGTGGACGGTCCTCCCGGACGGGGCCGTTGATCTGCGGCTGGAGGCGGAGCGGAACACGGAGTTCCCCGAGCTGCCCCGTTTGGGCCTGCGGCTGTTCCTGCCCGGGAGTCTGGACCAGGCGGAGTACTGCGGCTTCGGTCCCCAGGAGAGCTATGTGGACAAGCGCCGGGCCGCCAGCTATGGCCTGTACGCCGCTCCGGTGTCCCAGCTCCACGAGGACTATATCCGCCCCCAGGAGAATGGAAGCCGCTGGGGCTGTGACTACGTGACCCTGTCCGGCCAGTCTGCCCGCTTCACCGCCGCCGGAAGCGCCCCCTTCAGCTTCAGCGCCTCCCCCTACTCTCAGGAGGAGCTAGCCCAGAAAGCCCACAGCTTTGAGCTGACCCCCTGCGGGGACACGGTGCTCTGCCTGGACTGCGCCCAAAACGGCATCGGCTCTGAGAGCTGCGGCCCCCGGCTGCTCCCCCAGTACCGCCTGGACGGCGGGTGCTATTCCTTCCACATCCGACTCATCCCGGAGCTGATCTGACTGCGCGGGGCGTGACCGCCGGGCCCGCCGCCTTACACTACAAAGCGGCGGGCCGAGGTCGTCCCGCCCTGCACACCCGTCCAAAAACCGATTACAAGTGAAAGGGAGCGGAAGCATATGACAGAGAAAAAATATCTGCGTTGGTACAACAAGGTTGGCTACGGCTCCGGGGACATCGCGGGCAACGTGGTGTACGCCCTGCTCAGCTCCTTCGTGATGATCTTCCTCACCAACACGGTGGGGCTGAGCTCAGGCATCGTTGGCACCCTCATCGCCGTGTCCAAGCTCTTCGACGGGGTGACCGACATCTTCTTCGGCGCCATGATCGACAAGACCCACACCAGAATGGGCAAGGCCCGGCCCTGGATGCTCTGGGGCTATGTGGGCTGTGCCGTGACCCTGGCGGCCATCTTCTTCATCCCGGCGGACCTGGGCGACTTTGCCAAATACGCCTGGTTCTTCATCGCCTACACTCTGCTCAACGCCGTGTTCTACACCGCCAATAACATCGCCTACTCCGCTCTCACCGCCCTGGTCACCAAAAACAGCGCCGAGCGGGTACAGATGGGCTCCATCCGCTTTGTCTTCGCCTTCGGCACCAGCCTGCTCATCCAGTCGGTCACCGTGCGGGCGGTGGCCGCTCTGGGCGGCGGAGCCGCCGGCTGGCGCTGGGTGGCCATCATCTACGCCGTCATCGGCCTGGTGACCAACACCCTCTCGGTGCTGTCGGTGAAGGAGCTGCCCGAGGAGGAGCTGTCCGAGGACAGCGCCCTTGAAGCTCCGGCGGAGAAATACTCCCTGGCGGACGCCGCCCGGCTGCTGGCCGCAAACCGCTACTATCTGATGATCTGCCTCACCTACATCCTGATGCAGATCTACAGCGCCACCCTGAACATGGGCATCTTCTACATGACCTTTGTCCTGGGGGACGAAAATCTGCTGGCCGTCTTCTCCTGGGCCATCAACATCCCCCTGATTATCGGCCTGATGCTCACCCCCATCCTGGTGGAAAAATTCCACGGGATGTACAGGCTGAACCTGGGAGGCTACATCATCGGTACCATTGGCCGGGCCCTGGTCCTCGTCGCGGCCTATCTCCACAGCGTCCCCCTGATGCTGGTGTTCTCCGGGGTAGCCGCCTTCGGCATGAGCCCCCTCCAGGGGGATTTGAACGCCCTCATCGCCTCCTGCTCTGAGTACACCTTCCTGACAAAGGGCAAGCGGGTGGACGGCACCATGTACTCCTGCACCTCCCTGGGGGTGAAGCTGGGCGGCGGGCTGGGCACCGCCATGTGCGGCTGGCTGCTGGAGTGGAGCGGCTACGACGGCCTGTCCGCTGTTCAGACCGCCAGTTGCCTGGACATGCTCCATGTGATGTATCTGTGGATTCCCATGGGCATCAATTTGCTGATCGCCCTGCTGCTGGTGCGGATGAACGTGGAAAAAGAGAACCTGCGGCTAAAGGGCGAATAATCCCCTGAATTTCCGCCACCCTAACCTCAATGAGGTGATGGGATGGACTCCATATGGACAAAAACGGCACAGCTGCCCCAATTCGATACACTCCGGTCAGACCTGAAAACCGATGTGCTCATCATCGGCGGCGGGCTGGCCGGAGTTTTGTGCGCCTATAAGCTGACCCAGGCGGGGGTGGACTGCGCCCTGGTGGAGGCGGACCGCATCGGCGGCGGCATCACCAAGAATACCACTGCGAAGGTCACCTCCCAGCACGGCCTGATCTACGATAAGCTGATCCGGGAGTTCGGCGCGGACCGGGCCCGGCTCTACCTGGAGGCCAACCAGAAGGCGCTGGAGGAGTACCGCGCCCTGTGCAAAAGCATCGACTGCGATTTTGAGGAGAAGGACGCCTTTGTCTACTCCCTGGACGACCGGAAAAAGCTGGACCGGGAGCTGACTGCCCTGGACAAGCTGGGCTTCGGGGCGGAGCTTGTGGAACAGGTTCCCCTCCCCTTCCCTGTGGCGGGGGCGGTCAAATTCCCCCGTCAGGCCCAGTTCCACCCCTTGAAGTTTATCGCCGCCGCCGCCAAGGGCCTGCACATTTTTGAGCACACCAAGGTGCTGGAGCTGGCCCCCGGCAAGGCGGTCACCCACGGCGGGACCATCTCGGCGGACAAAATCATCATCGCCACCCACTTCCCGATTCTCAACAAGCACGGCGGCTACTTCCTCAAGCTGTATCAGCACCGCTCCTATGTGCTGGCCCTGGAAAACGCCCCGGATGTCCACGGGATGTATCTGGACGAGGACGAAAAGGGCCTGTCCTTTCGGAATTACGATAATCTGCTCCTTGTGGGCGGCGGCAGTCACCGGACGGGCAAGGAGGGCGGCGGCTGGCGGGAACTGGAGCGCTTCGCCCAAAAGCACTACCCCGACGCCCAGGAGACGGCCCGCTGGGCCACTCAGGACTGCATGACTCTGGACGGCGTGCCCTATATCGGGCTCTACTCCAGGGGCACAGACGGCCTCTACACGGTCACAGGCTTCAACAAGTGGGGAATGACCTCCTCTATGGCGGCGGCGTCGGTTTTGACCGACCTGGTGTTGGGACAAAAAAATCCCTATGCAGAGCTGTTCTCCCCCTCCCGGACCATGCTCCGCCCCCAGCTGGCGGCAAACGCCCTGGAGTCCGCCCTGGGTCTGCTCACCCCCACCACACCCCGCTGTCCCCACATGGGCTGCGCCTTGAAGTACAACGCCGCCGAGCATAGCTGGGACTGTCCCTGCCACGGCTCCCGCTTCGGGGAGGATGGGGCCCTCATCGACAACCCGGCCACCGACGACAAACGGTGATCCCGATGCCAGACGGATACAATCCGCCTGGCATTTTTTCTCACCTCTGACATATCCATGGACTGAGGTGAGAAAAATGGAACACGCACAGCGAGAACTGGTCCGCGTCCTTCTGGAGACAGTCTACACCCGAGGCCTTTTGTCGAAAAACGCCTATTTGAACGCGGTGGATTTGGTTTATTCCGTGGCGGATATTCCCCCGTTTTTCTGGTATCCTGTATGCTTGGCAGAGGAGGCGAGCGGACTTGAATGTGCTCCAGGTACGCCGTGAACTGCGCAATGGAAAGACCATCTTCGACCTGCCCCTGCGGGTGACCTTCTACGCCAGAGTTTCCACCGACAAGGACGAGCAGATCAACAGCCTGGAAAACCAGGTGCAGTATTACACCGAGCTGATTCAATCAAAACCCAGTTGGGTCTTTGTGCCGGGGTACATCGACGAGGGCATTTCCGGCGCCAGCACCAAAAAGCGGGACAGCTTCCTGCGGATGATAAAGGACGCCAAAGGGGGGCGGTTCGACTTCATCATCACCAAGGAGATCTCCCGCTTTTCCCGCTCCACCCTGGACAGCATCAAATACACCCAGGAGCTGCTGGAACACGACGTGGGGGTGCTGTTCCAGAACGACAACATCAACACCCTGGACAGCGACAGCGAGTTCCGCCTGGTGGTCATGGCCGGGGTGGCTCAGGACGAGGTTCGCAAGCTGTCTGAGCGGCTGAAATTCGGCTTCCGGCAGGCCATCAAGAACGGCCATGTGCTGGGTAACGACAAGCTGTGGGGGTACGACAAAAAGGACTGCGTCCTCACCATCAATGAGGAGGAGGCCCAGGTGGTGCGGCGGATCTTCGACCTCTACGCCAACCAGCAGATGGGCATCCGGCGCATTTCTCAGACGCTGCTGGACGAGGGCTTTACCAGCCGAAAGGGCAACGCTTTCAACGTGCTGACCATCCGGCACATCCTCCGCAACCCCAAGTACAAGGGCTGGTACTGCGCCAACAAGTCCCAGACGGTGGACTACCGGAGCAAGCGGAAAATCTTTCTGGACGAGAGCGAGTGGGTGATGTACCCCGACCCGTCCGTTCCCGCTATCGTGTCCGAGGAGCTGTGGGACCGGGCCAACGCCCTGTATAAGCGGCGCAGCCAGCAGATGATGTCCCACCAGAGCGGGGCGGAGTTCCACAACCGCTACCCCTACAGTGGAAAAATCGTCTGCGAGGAGCACGGCGTCAGCTTCCACCGGCAGGTATTGAAAAGCGCCAAGGGGGACAGGGAGGCCTGGCAGTGCCGGGAGTACCGGAACCGGGGCCGGGCGGCCTGCTCCGCCCCCCAGCTCTACACCGCCGAGCTGGACCGGATTATGGCCGGCATTTTTGACCAGATGGTCCAGAACAAGCAGGCTGTCATTGACGCGGTGGTAACCATTCTCCAGTCCGTCCCCGATGAGCACGACTACGGACAGGACCTTCGGCGCATTGAGGAGGACCTGTCCGCTCTCCAGGCAAAAAAAGACCGCCTGTTGGAGATGAACATTGAAGGCGTAATCTCTACGGCGGAGTTCAAACAGCGTAACGATGGATTCAACAATCAGGCCAAAGCCCTGGAGGAGAGGCGGACTGTACTCCAAGCGGAAGCGGAAAAGGGTTTGGGAACAGCCGCGCGTCTGGACGAAATACGCGATGCGCTGGAGGAGGAGCTAGCCTTCCGAAACGGAGTCAATTCCGCTCTGGTCACCACGATTTTAGACAAAATCGTGGTCAAAAAATGCAGCACGAAGGAGGTACTGCATCTGGACGTCTACTTAAAATCTGGCGGCCCCTGGAGGGCCGTTTTTGACCGGGAAAATTCCTCCTTCCGCTGTAACCCTTCTTCACAATGTGCGCCACCAGGCGCAGGTTGTGTTCCACAAGGATGTTTCGGGCCTCCAAATCTCCTTGGGCACAGCGCTCCAGGCACTCCTTTTCCTCCGCGGCCTTGAGGGGGCGTGGGAAGGAGCCTCCGCCGCCGGACAGGCGGAGGGTGAAGAACAGGCCGTTCATCATCAGGTAAATGACTGGCGACAACAATATAAACACCTCCGCCCTACCCTATTCCCTTCTGGCACGTCCCTATGCGAAAAAGCTCGGAGGTCTGGCAGCTTTTGCCAGACCTCCGTCTTTTAAACCTTGACCTTGACCACGCACTTGCGGCAGGGGGCGGGCTTTCCGTCCAAAGCGATGCCGGGGGCGTGGGCGTCCCCGGGCCAGAGGACTGTGAAGCGGTCTCCGGCCAGCAGGAGCCGGCTCAGGGGGCCGTTGTAAAACCAGATATCCCCCTCGGGGCGGGCCTCCACCTCCCGGTCCATCTCCTCCAGAGGGCCGACGCCCATCAGCTCCCCGCCGGAGATCAGGAACTGGATGTCGATATATTTTTTGTGGGCCTCGGGGGTGTCGTTGACCGGCTTGGTGTCGTAGCTCTGGAGCATGAAAAACAGGTCGCCGCCGTCCACCTCATAGCGGCCGTCCTCCATGCGGGAGAAATCCGTGTCCCGCAGCAGCTCCAGACCCTTCATCACCCCGGGGTGAATCCCCCGGTAGGACTCCAGGTGCGCCAGTGTATCATAGATCATGCTGTTATCCTCCTGTTCCCGGGGAGGGCCCCTCCCCGCTCTTTCCCCCAGTATAGCCCAGGAGGGCGGGGGATGGCAAGGGCAAATTGCGTTACCGCCCGCAGTGGGTGTTGCGCCACTCCCCCGCCGAGCTCCCCTCCAGCTTTTTGAACACCCGGGAGAAATGGGCGGTGTCGGCGTAGCCCACCCGCTCGGCCACCTTGCTGATCCGCAGGGAGGGGTCCTCCATCAGGTCCTTGGCCCGCTGCACCCGCTCCGCGTTGAGCAGGTCGTAGAAGGACTGGCCCAGGTGCTTATTGAGCAGCTTGGACAGGTGCCACTGGCTGACATAGCAGTGACCGGCCACATCCTGGAGGGACAGGTGCTGGGCGTAGTGCTCCCCGATGTAGGCCTGGGCCTGACGGACCAGGAAGCTGTTGGGGTCCTCCTCCCCCGGCTGGGGCTGGGGCTCCTCCTCGGGGGGCAGGCGGTCCAGGACGCCGGTCATGTAGTCCAGGGCCTCGTTCAGCTCGTCCATCTTGGAGGGCTTGAGGAGAAAGCGGGACACGCCCAGACGGATGGCCCGCTGGGCATATTCAAAGTCCCGATAGCCGGTGAGCACGGCGATCTGCATACGGGGAAACTCCCCCTTCAGACCGGCCAGCATGGTCAGGCCGTCCTCTCCGGGCATTTTGATGTCGGTAAACAGGATATCCGGCCTGTGCCGCCGGATGGCCTGGGCTCCCGAGGCGGCGTCCTGGGCCAGCGCCGCCACCTGACAGCCGTGGGCCTCCCAGTCCACCACCTTTTGCAGGCCCTCTGTGATGATGGCCTCGTCGTCTATAAGAACGACCTTATACACAGCAGTCCACCTCCCGGCCTGATCTCGTTCCAAATAGGGGCGGATCATACTCCGCCATGCACATTATACCTGACGCGATGTGTCCGCGCAACCCCTACCCCTTGATGGCCCCGGCGGTCAGTCCCTTGATGATGTGCTTTTGCAGGGCGACATAGACAACGAGCACCGGCACCACGATGAGCACTACCGAGGCGGCCATCAGGCCGTAGTCCACCCCCGCCTGGGAGCTGATCTCGTTGAGCAGCAGGGTGATGGTCTTCTCCCGGGGGGTTCGGAGGAAGAAATTCTGGGTGAACAGGTCGTTATAGCTCCACAGGAAGGAGAAGATAGCCACCGTGGCAAAGGAGGACTTGGCCGCCGGCATGATGATGTGGAAATACACCTGGAACACGCTGCATCCGTCCATATAGGCGCTCTCCTCCAGCTCCATGGGCACCGACTCGATAAAGCCCATGAGCACGATGATGGCGAAGCACAGGTTGCCGGCAATCTGGGGCAGGATGACCGCCGCCAGACTGAGCCACCGGCTGCCGCTGCTGGCGATCCCCCAGGCGGCCTCCATGCGGAACACGGGGATGATAGTGGAGAACACGGGGAACATCATGCCCGCCATGATAAGGCTGTAGCACACCCCCCGCAGCTTGAAGCGGAAGCGGACCAGCCCGTAGGCGGCAAAGCCGGCGATGAGCACCACCGCGATGGTGACGGCAATAGAGACGATCAGGCTGTTCATGTAGGCGCTGCCGAAGTCGAACCGCTCCATGGCCTTGCCGTAGTTCCCCATGGTAAAGCCGTTCCCCGGCAGAGGGATGGAGAAGGAGTCCTTGCGGATGAGGCCCCGCTCCCGGAAGGAGTTGAGAATGACCCAGACGAAGGGGTACAGGGTGGTCAGGGCCCAGAAGGTAAGGACCGCATAGGTACCCGCCTTGGCGGGCGAAAGCTTTTTCATGTCGGTCCTCCCTCTCAAATGTCGTTCCGGGGCTTAAAGACCCGGTTGGCGATGTTGGAGAACAGCACACCCAGCACCACGATCAATATGGCAATGGCGGAGCCGTAGTCCACGTTCCCCCGATTGAAGGTCTGGTCATACATATAGGTGCCGGTGAGCCAGCCCTGGTCCTGGGGCATCCCCGCCCCGAACATGACCCAGGGCAGGTCAAAGACCTTCAGCGATCCGGTAATTGCCAGCACCAGGCAGGTACACAGCACGTTGCGCAGCAGGGGCAGGGTGACGTACCGCACCCGGCTCAGCCCGGTACAGCCGTCCAGGGCGGCGGCCTCGTAGAGGTCCTGGGAGATGTTATTCAGTCCGGTGACCAGAATGACAAAGTAGAAGCCCACATACTGCCACATCACCGGGGCGAACATGGTGAACAGGAAGTGGTCCGGGTCCTTCCAGTCGATGTTCTCCGCCGTGATTCCCAGGTTCATCAGCAGCTGGTTGAGCATTCCGCCGTTGTAGAGGAAAATCAGGTTGAACATCAGGCCCAGGGCGGTGGCGGAGATGACGATGGGGAAGAAATACAGCGTCCGGAACAGCTGGGCCCCCACCCGGATGGAGTCCACCAGCAGGGCCAGAATGAGGGCGATGCCCACCTGAAAGACCACAGTGCAGATGGTAAGCAGTACCGTGTTGCCCAGGGCGGTGCGCAGCTTGGGGTCGGTGAACAGGGCGGTATAGTTGGCGTACCAGGGGCTGTTCAGGCCCTGGGCCGGGGCCCCCAGGCCGGTGATATCAGAAAAGCTGTTGATGATGTTCTGGACAAAGGGGTAGTACAGAAACAGGATCAGGAAGACAAACGCCGGGAGCAGAAAGGCGATCAGCGGGGCTTTTTTTCGGTACAGCGTGGGGCCCATACGATTCTCACTCCTTTATAGAGAAGGCCCCGCCCAAGGCGGGGCCTTTCCGGCCACATTCAGTTGAGGGCCAGGGCGGAGGTAACGGCGTCCTCTGCGGACATCTTGCCGGTGACCACGTTCTGCACGTTGGCGAACAGGTCGGTCCGGCTCTCGCTGGTGATGGTGTCCTGCACGGGGCCGATCACGCCGGTGATGTTGGCGTTGGCGTCGGCCGCCGCCTGCTGGAGGGGATTCAGGCCGGAGGGGGAGGCGCCGTTCTTCAGGGCGGTGACCTCGGTGGTGACGAAGGTGCTCATCACGTCGTCAGAGGTCATGTGCTTGACAAACTCTACGGCGGCCGCCTGCTTGGCGGGGTCATCCCAGGCCTTCTTGGTGATGAAGTAGCCCATGGAGATGCCGCCGATGGCCTCGCTGGCCTTCCGCTCCCCCTTGGCGGGGACGTAGGAGATGGCGTAGTCGCTGAGCTGATCGCCGTAGTTGTCCACGAAGTAGTTGATCTTCCAGGAGCCGTCAATGAGGAAGGCGGCCTCGCCCTCGGCAAAGAGCTGAACGGTCTCGGCGTCGGTGGCGGTGAGGGTGTTCACGGGGAAGTAGCCCTTCTCATACAGGTCTTTGATGTCGTTCAGGCCGGCGGCCCACTTCTGGCCCACAGCGTCGGTGGCGGAGCCGGGGATGTCCAGCTGCTCGCCCAGGGTGCCGTTGTTCATAATGCAGAACTCGAACCAGTAATGGGGGACCTCAAACAGGGAGCAGGCGATGGGGGCGTAGCCCTTGGCCTTGATGGTCTCACAGTCGGCCAGGAACTGGTCCCAGGTGTAGTCGGGGCCGGGGACGGCCACGCCGCAGTCGGACAGCACCTTGGTGTTGACGAACATGTTCTCCCAGAAGCCGGAGGAGGGAACCGCGTAGTTTTTGCCGTCAGAGGCCACCGCCAGCATGGAGTCCCGCATGTTGTCGGCGTAGTCGGGATAAGTAGCCCGGATGGTGGCGATGTCTACCACCTTGCCCGCCTGGATGATGGGCTCAGCGTCGCTGCTGGTGAAGAAAAAGAGGACGTCGGGTTCGGTGCCGGTCTGGAAGTCGGTGAGCACCTTGGCTTTCCACTCCTCGTTGGAGGTGCCGGAGGCGTCCATAATCTTGTTGCCGGTGGCGGCCTCGTAGGAGGCGACCGCGTTCTCATAGTTGCTCCGGTTGCCGTCGTCGCCGCCGTAGGAGGTGACAACGGTCAGTTCCACACCGGCGGCGGGCTTGGCACCGGCATTGCTCTTGTCGCCGCCGGTGGCGGGGGGATTGCCGCCGGGCTTGGAGCCGCAGCCGGCCAGCAGGCCCAGGGTCAGGGCGCTGGCAAGGGCCAAAGCAAGAAGTCTGTTCTTTTTCATGATAAAACCTCCATATTTTATTGGTCGATACGCTCTCCCTTTGTGCACTCTAATCATACACCCTTTGGAGGCAAGAACAAATAACCAAACTTGCTATTTGTTGTCCGTTGTTGTTTGGTGTAAACAACCAAGATCATGTCCGGGCCCCCACGGTGAGCCGGGCAATCACCTGGGTCCCCTCCCCCCTGGTGATGGTCAGGCCGCAGTCCGGGCCGTAGAAGATGCGTAGGCGCTGGTTCACGGTGGCGATGCCGATATTGCCCGAGGGCTCGTTCTGCGTATCGTAGTCCGGGGAGAGGAGGCAGGCAATATGCCGCTCGTCCTCCTCCGACAGACCGCCGTTGTTCTCAATCTCCAAAATCAGCCGCTCCCCCTGGCGGAGGCCCCGCAGGGATACATGTCCCTGTCCGCTGGGGCCGATGCCGTGCTCCACCGCGTTCTCAATCACCGGCTGGAGGATCAGCCGGGGAACCAGGCAGTCCATCAGCTCGTTGGGCAGGTCCACGTCCACCGTCAGCCGCTTGCCGTACCGCTCCTTGACGATGTAGAGGTAGGCGTTGACATAGGTCATCTCCTCCGCCAGCCGGACCTGGGGACTGCCCCTCCTGTCCAGGGCGGCGTCCAGCACGGTGGACAGGGCCTCGATCATCTTGGAGGCCTTCACATCCCCGCTCATCCGGGCCTGCCAGTTGATGATCTCCAAGGTGTTGTTGAGGAAATGGGGGGTAATGTGGGCCTGGAGGGCCTTGATCTGGGCATCCCGCCGGGCTAGCTCCTCCTGATAGAGGCGGTCGAACTGGCGGCGCAGCTGGCCGGACATTTGGTTGAAGGAGTCGGTGAGGTACTGAAACTCCCGGCTCCCCGTCCCGGTCTCGATCTGACAGCCCAGCTCCCCCTGCCGGATCCGGCCCGCCCCCTCCATCAGCACCTGGATGGGCTGGGATATCTTTTGCCGGAAAAAGCGAAAGGTGAAGGCCAGCAGGAGCAGGAGGGACAGCCCCATGGCGGGCAGCAGCCACCGGTAGCTCTCCGCCCCGGTGAGCAGGGCGGCGTAGTCCACCGAGGCTGTCCCCCGCAGGATGTAATCCCGGCTCTGGATGGTGTGCTCCAGGGCACGCCCCCCGGGCTGGGGCGGGGCGGTCCCCTTCAGGGTGAGGACCACCTCCGGCTCCAGGGACACCGACACCGCCGAAGCCCAGGGCAGAAGAGCCAGGTCCCCGAAAAAGTAGTCCGGGTCCATGGCCAGGGCCAGCACCCCGATGGGACGGTAGCCGGAGTCCATCATATTGCGCACCAGATAGACCCGGCCCTCCCGCTCCAGAAAGCCCACGTTGGTGTCCAATCCGGCGGCCAGCGCCCGCACCGCCTCCGTATCCGCCGTCCACTGCTCCCGGACCTGGTTGTGGAACAGGCCGGCGCTGCCGTTTACCACCGTGATGACCCGGTTCTCCGGGTCGTCGGCAAAGCAGAACACGCCGTAAAAAAACCGGCTGTCCGACTGATACAGGCGGCTGAACAGGGCGGAGGACCTGCGGTACAGCATGGCGTAGTTCTCATCCCGCCGGTACTGGTTCCAGCCCTCCCGAAGCTCCGGGTCGTAGGAGGGCAGGCGGGAGGCCTCCACCGCGCTGTTCACCCGGTCGGCCCCCAGCTGGAGGTTGAGCTGGAACTGCTGGTACATGGCCAGCTCCTTCTGCCGGCCCGCACCGGACAGGAGATACCAGCCCACCACCGTAGCGGCGATGACCATGGGCAGCAGCCAGCACAGCAGAATGATGAGAGACATCTGCTGCCGCAGGGAATGTGTGCGTTTCTCCATACCGGTCCCCACCTTTCAAAAAACCCCCGCCTGCGGCGGGGGTCAAGTGTCATTCGATGTTCCGGCCCTCCAGGCCCAGGAAGCGCTCCATGCAGGCCGCGGTCTCCGCCGCCCGCTGGGTGGTGTCCATCTCGCAGAACACCCGCAGAAGGGGCTCGGTGCCCGAGAAGCGGCTGACCACCCAGCCGCCGTCCTTGAAATAGACCTTGCAGCCGTCGGCGTAGCTCACCTTCTCCACCCCGGCGCCGAAGTCGGGGAGCAGCTTGTCCTCCATCAGGGTTTTGCTGATGCGCTCCTTCTCCTCCTGGGAGAAGCGGTAGCCCCGCTCCACCATCTCGAAGGAGCCGCACTGGTCCGTGATCTCCCGGTACAGCTCGGACAGACTTCTCCCGGTGGTGGACATCATCTCCACCAGCAGGGAGGCGGCGTAGATGCCGTCCTTGCCCTGGATGTGGCCCCGGACGGTGAGACCGCCGGAGCTCTCGCCGCCGATGACCGCCCCGGTCTCCAGCATTTTGCCGGACACGTGCTTGAAGCCCACCGGGACCTCGTAGCACCGCTCGCCAAACCGGGCCGCGATGGCGTCCAGCAGGTGGGTGGTAGCCAGGTTGCGCACCGCCGCCCCGTGCCAGCCCTTGTATTTCAGCAGGTAGTAGTACAGCAGTACCAGAATCTTGTTGGGGTGGAGGAACTCCCCCCGGTCGTCGATGATGCCCAGCCGGTCGGCGTCGCCGTCGGTGGCAATGCCGATGTCGCAGCCGTTCTCCAGCACGAAGTTCTGCAATCCGATCAGCGTCTTGCTGTTGGGGGCGGGGAGCCGGCCCCCAAAGAGGGCGTCCCGCCGTTCGTGGATCACGTCCACGTCGCACCGGGCGGTGATGAGGATGGTGCTCAGGGCGGTCTTGGACACACCGAACATGGGGTCCAGCACCACCTTCAGCCCCCGGGAGCGGATGGCGTCCATGTTCACCGACCGGATGATGGAGTCGATGTAGGAGTTCATGGGATCAATGATCTGGATCTGACCTGTCCGCACTCCCTCCTCGTAGGGGACGGCGGGGATTTCCTCCCCCTCCAGGGCGGCGATGTGGGTCTCAAGGCTGGCGGTGACCAGCTCGTCGGCGTCCCGCCCGCCCTTGACAAACACCTTCACCCCGTTGTACAGGGCGGGGTTGTGGCTGGCGGTGACCGCCATGCCGTAGGACAGCTCGTAGTACTTCACCGCGAACATGATGAGGGGGGTAGGTGCCTCCCGCTCCACCACCATGCAGGGGATGTCCGCCCCGGCCATCACCTCGGCGGCCCAGTGGGCGGCCTCCTGGGAGAGGAACCGCCGGTCATAGCCGATGAGGAAGCCCCGCTGGGCCACCCCCTCCTCCTTCATCTTCCGGGCCAGGGCCGCGGTAAGCAGCTGGACGTTGGCCTTGGTAAAGCCGTCGCCGATGACGGCTCTCCAGCCGCCGGTGCCGAATTTGATGCTCATACAGGTTCGCTCCTTCCTGCTTCTATGTAGGGCGCGGCGCCCCCGGCGCGCCGCTTATCCGTAATGTGGGCTGACAGGGCGGCGGGCCGGGTCGTCCCGCCCTACAAAATCAACCCATGGTGGCCAAAACCTCGTTGACGCTCCCCGCATGCTGAACGGGGATCAGTCCGTCTGCCGCCTGACCGTTGCAGGTGACTGAAACCGCACCCTTCTCCACGCCCTCCGGGTTCTCCACTGTGATGTGGTAGACAGCCCCCCGCCAGATGCGGGTGACCTCAAATTTGTTCCAGTCCGCCGGGACGCAGGGGTCCACCAGCAGACCGCTGAACTGGGGCCGCACCCCCAGCATATATCGGGTGGCGGCGTAGTAGCTCCAGCCGCCCGAGCCCGTCATAAAGGGGTGCCGGGCCCGGCCGAAGGCGGTGTGGTCGGGACCCATGACGAACTGGCAGTAGGAGTAGGGCTCGCTCTGACGCACCTCTATTTTATCATTTTGCGCCGCCGGACACAAGGCCTTATAGAATTTCATGGCCCGGCTCCCCCGTCCCAGCACCGCCTCGGCGCACCAGGCCCAGGGGTTGGAGTGGGAGAAGATGGAGCCGTTCTCCTTGATGCCCGGATAGACCCGGGTGATAAAGCCGATGGCGTCGTCGGGCTGGGTGTAGCAGGGGGCGTTGAGCTTCAAGCCGAAATCGGTGTACAGAGTCTCGTCCACCGCATCCATGGCCTTCACCGCCCGGTCCCGGTCCGCCGCCCCGGACAGGACGGCCCACACGTTGCTCTCCAGGTGGACCCGGCCCTCCCTGTCGGTATGGGTGCCGATCTTCCGCCCGTCGGCGGTGACGCCCCGGAGATACCAGTCCCCGTCCCACAGCTCCCGTTCACAGGTTTGAATGACAGTCTGGCGCATAGCTTCGTAGTGCTCCGCGTCCTCCTCCCGGCCCAGGAAGCGGGCCGCGTCCACGAAGTGACCCAGGGCCCACACGTGGAGGAAGGACACCATAGCGCTCTCCCCGCCCCCCAGGTTCAGGCAGTCGTTCCAGTCGGCCCGCAGGCCCTTGCAGATGCCGTGGGAGCCCACCTGGGCGGCGGAGAAGTCCAGAATCTTTTTCAAATGCTCGTAGATCGTTCCCTCGCCCCCGTCGGCGTAGCCCACGGTCTCGTCAAAGAGGGACAGCTCCCCCGTCTCCCGGACGTACTCCACTACCGCCGCCACCAGCCACAGGGCGTCGTCGGCGCAGGCGTCGGCCAGACCGTGGACGATGGAGGCCTTGTCCGGGGTGGGGATGACGGTGGGGGACTTGTAGGCGGGCTTTTCGGGCTGGGGGCCGAACCAGGCCGGGTCAAAGAGGTGGAGCCCGTACCCGGAGGAGGTCAGCCCCTGCATCAGCTGCATGATGCGCTTTTTGCAGCCGGCCGGGTTGGAGTGGGGGATGGTCATGGCATCCTGGGCGGTGTCCCGGTAGCCCAGGCCGGTACGCCCCCCCACCTCGATGAAGGAGGCGAAGCGGGAGAACATCACGTTCACCTCGCTCTGGTACAGGTTCCAGGTGTTGAGCATCACGTCCATGTCCGGGTCGGGAGTGGACACCTGGAGCCGGGAGAGCTTATCCTCCCAGTACCGGGCCAGGTCGGCAAAGGCCCCGTCCACAGCGGCGAGGTCGCGGTACTTCTCCCGCACCCGCCGGCCCTCCGGCAGTCCGCCCTCCCCCAGCATCCAGACCAGGCGGGCCGACTCGCCGGGGGCCAGGGTCAGCTTTTTTTGCAGGACGGCACAGTGGTTGTTCCCCTTCTCAAAGGAGCTGGAACACTCCCCCCGCTCCACCGCCAGGGGGTTGGTCTCGGTGCGGTAGGGGCCGATAAAGCTGTCCCGCAGGCAGTCGAAGCCGTCGGGTGCAAAGGATGCCGCCATAAACTGGTGGGCGCCCTCGTAGAACAGCTCGTAGTCGATGACGCCGTCCTCATACCGGCTCCTGGCGCAGTAGAGGGACATCTGGAAATTCTGGTTGTCAATGGGAATCTGGTGGTAAGAGAACTCGGCGTAGGAGTACACGCTGAGGGACCGGGGCCTGTCGCCGGGGTTCTCCAGCTTCAGGTCCCACAGCTCCACATTTTCCCCCAGGGGGATGAACAGGGTCTGGGCGGCGTTGATCTCCCCCCTGCTGCACTCGTAGACGGAGTAGCTCAGGCCGTGGCGGCAGCGGTAGTCCGCCAAATTGCCGCCGCAGGGCTGCCAGGAGACCGACCAGTACTCCCCTGTCTCGTCGTCCCGGAGGTAGATGTAGTGGCCCGGCCGGTCCATTGGCACGCCGTTGGGCCGGAAGCGGGTAATCCGGTGGTGCTCCGGGCTCTTATAGAAGAGGTAGCCCCCGGCGGTGTGGTTGACCACGGCGCACAGGTCCTCCACCCCCAGGTAGTTGGTCCAGGAGACGGGCACATCCACTCGGTCGATGACATACTCTCTCTTTTGTTGGTCAAAGTGTCCATATTTCATCGCATTGACCCCCCATCATTACTGTAATTTTATTATACCGCCCATTCCGCTCCCGACCATAGCAGAAGATGCTTTCTTTTGCCGCTGATTGTTCAGTCCGTCAAAAAACCGGCGCGCCGAATACGGCGCGCCGGTCCTGCGGAAAATTTTGGGTTATGGGAGCTTAGCCGCCAAACACCTTGATCATGAAGCCCGCCGCGACAGCGGAGCCAATGACGCCAGCCACGTTGGGGCCCATGGCGTGCATGAGCAGGAAGTTGGAGGGGTTCTCCTTCTGGCCCACGGTCTGGGCCACACGAGCGGCCATAGGCACGGCGGACACGCCGGCGGAGCCGATCAGGGGGTTGATCTTGCCCTTGGTGGCGATATACAGCACCTTGCCGAAGAGCAGGCCGCCCACGGTGGACAGCATGAAGGCCAGCAAGCCCAGCACCACGATATACAGGGTCTGCTTGGTCAGGAAGCTGTCATAGGTAGCCTTAAAGCCCACGGACAGGCCCAGAGGAATAGTGACGATGTTGATGAGGGCGTTCTGGGCGGTGTCGGACAGGCGCTCGGTGACACCGCTCTCACGGAACAGGTTGCCCAGCATGAGCATACCGATCAGGGGGGCGGTGTCGGGGATGAGCAGGACCACGAAGATGGTAACTGCGATGGGGAAGATGATCTTCTCGGTCTTGGACACCACGCGCAGCTGGCTCATCTTGACCTTGCGCTCGGTGGGCGTGGTCAGGGCCTTCATCACAGGGGGCTGGATCAGGGGGATCAGCGCCATGTAGGAGTAGGCCGCGATGGCAATGGCCGGCATAATCTGTGGCGCCAGCTTGGAGGCTGTCAGGATAGCCGTCGGCCCGTCGGCGCCGCCGATGACGCCAATCGCGCCGGCCTCAGAGGTAGTGAAGCCCAGGGCCAGAGCCAGCAGGAAGGCGGTAAAGATACCCAGCTGGGCAGCGGCGCCCAGCAGCAGGGAGACGGGGTTGGCCAGCAGGGGGCCGAAGTCCGTCATCGCGCCAATGCCCATAAAGATAATGGACGGATAGATGGCGAACTGAACGCCCTGATACAGCACCCACATGAAGCCTACCGTACCGGTGTGGGAAGCGGCATCCACCACAGGGGGATTGAACAACCCGGTCAGCGGCAGGTTGGCCAGCAACATACCAAAGGCGATGGGGACCATCAGCAGGGGCTCGTAGCCTTTGCCGATACCCAGGTACAGCAGGAGGCAGGCAATCGCGATCATGACCACCTGACGCCAGTCAGTGGGCAGAGCGGCAAAGCCGGAACCGCCAAAAATTTTACTTAAAACTTCAATAAAAAATTCCATACTTTACCCCTCCTTTCAACCGATGGTGACCAGCAGGTCATCGGTATTGACAGCGGTGCCCACGGCGGCGGACACGGCCTTGACGGTGCCGGCCACGGGGGCGGACACCTCGATCTCCATCTTCATGGCCTCCAGCACCACCAGCACGTCGCCGGCGTTGACGGACTGGCCCACGGAGCACTCCACCTTGAAGATGTTGCCGGGCATGGGGCTCTTCACGGCGGTCTCACCGGCGGCGGGGGCGGCAGGAGCCGCTGCGGGGGCCGGGGCCGGGGCGGGCGCGGGAGCAACGGGAGCCGCTGCCACAGGAGCGGCCGCAGGGGCGGGAGCCGCGGCGGCGGGGGCGATGTTGGTAATCTGGAAAGAGCCCAGAGGCATTCCGGATTCCTCAGCCACGGCGGCCATCATCACGGCCACCAGCTCGCCCTCGTCCTGAGCGGGGGCGGCGGGAGCCGCCGCCGGTTTGGGCGCGGGGGCGGGAGCGGCCTTCTTAGCGGGAGCGGCGGCGGGCTTGCGCTTGCCGTCGATGGCGGCCACCACCTTGGAGATGATCATGATAACCAGGGCCAGGATGCCCAGCATCATGAACACCACAATCAGGCCGCACAGCGCGATCAGAAGCGCCTGCCCCCAGCCCAGCTCCGCGATCTTCAGGCCTGGGTCAATAATATATTTTGGCATACGGAATTCCCCCTTATCAGCCCAGGGTAACCAGCAGGTCGTCGGTGTTGACAGCGGTGCCCACAGCGGCGGACACAGCCTTGACGGTGCCGGCCACGGGGGCGGATACCTCGATCTCCATCTTCATGGCCTCCAGCACCACCAGCACGTCGCCGGCGTTGACGGACTGTCCCACGGAGCACTCCACCTTGAAAATGTTGCCGGGCATGGGGCTCTTCACGGCGGTCTCACCGGCGGCGGGGGCAGCGGCAGGAGCCGCTGCGGGCGCGGGAGCAGGAGCGGCGGCGGGAGCGGCCACGGGGGCAGCCACAGGAGCGGCGGCCACGGGCGCGGGAGCAGCGACGGCGGGGGCAGCGGCGCCGGTCCTCTCAACGGAGACGCTGTAGACCTTGCCGTTGACGGTCACGTTGTAATTCATAGCTTCTTTTTCCCCTTTACATTATTTTGGTCCACCATCGGGCACACCCCTCCGGCAGGACGCGCATCGCGGTCCCTCCCCCGCCGTTTGGGCAGGGGAGAGGCCGAAATTGGGAACATTATACCATTTTTCTGTGAGAAGTGTCAATATGACTTTAGACAGCCTTCACAGAAATGAACGCTTTTTTTACAGCACTACGCACTGTAGGGGCCGACGACCCCGGCGGCCCGTCCTCCGGTATCCACCTGGAGCACCGGGACGGCGTGCCGGGTCGTCACGCCCTACGGGAAACGCACGTTACGATACAATATCCTTTTCTGCGGGCGGCCACAGGCCGCCCCTACAGGAGGTACATCTTACAGCACGTCGGCAAAGGCCTGGATGGCGGTGCTGGCCTGGCCGAAGTCCCGCATCTGCTGGTCCACGCCCAGTTTGATGTGGGGGATGCCGGCAGCGTCCAGGGCCTTCTTCAGATAGGGGTACTCCATCTCCTCGGGGTCGCAGAACTGCTGCATAAACAGCACCAGACCCTGAGCGCCCGAATCCTTGATCTGCTTGACCACGAAATCGGCCCGGCGGTTCTGGCTGGAGAACTCGTCGTAGAGCAGGATGTCGTAGTCCTGGTCGGCGAACTGCTGGGCCAGAGCCATCATGGGGTCGCCGGTCTCGGCGGCGTCCACCCGGATCATGCGGCTCTCATGGGCCACGTCGTCGGCGGCGATGGCGATCTGGTTGTCGTCAAAAATCTGGAGCAGCTTGGGGTTGTCGCAGATGATGCCGGAGGTGACGATCTTCTTGCCCTTCCAGTCGCAGGGAGGCAGGGCCCGCAGCTCGGCGTTCAGGGCCTCCACCTTGGCGGTGTGGTCGTCCTTGATCATGAACCAGGCGGCCCGCAGGACGGCGGAGCGGCTGACGGCGGAGATCACGTCGGGGTGCTCCCCGGCCAGCTTGACAAACTCCCGGCGTGCGGCCCGGCTGCGGTTGTACACCTTGATGGCGGCGCGCAGGGCCTCGTCGGTGATGGTGTTGCCCGAAATCTTCTCCAGCTCGCTCTTCACATGCTGATACTGGTCCATGGTGAACTGGATGCCGAAGGCGGGCTTGCGCTGCTGGGGATGGGCCAGGAAGATGCAGGGCAGCTTATCCTTCATGGCGACGCGGAAGTTCTGGCTCATGGGGCGCAGGGTGTCGCAGATGGTGGGGGTGATCAGGCCGTCCAGGTCGTCCAGGGTGCCGTCCAGGAGCATCTCCAGGGCCAGCTGGGCGATGGTGCAGTAGAAGGTGGCGCAGTACTCCTTGGCCATGGAGATGGTCTTCTTGTTGCTGCCCCAGATGCCCATGGGCACCATGCCGGCGGCGTACACCAGCTCCTCGGGGGCGTAGTAGGGCAGGACGCCCACGACCTTCTTGCCCTCGGCCTTGAAGGCCTGGATCTGGCGGCGGGGATGCTCGGAAATCTCCGCGAATTCCTTCAGCAGTACCTCAATGCTCATTGCTCAGCCCTCCTTGTTCTCGGCGTTGGCCTCCATGGCCTCCACCAGTCCCTGGACCCGGGTCTCATACTGGGCCTCGTTGAAGTTGCGGGGGTCGGCCTGGTCGCCGTCGAAGCCGGCGCAGGGGATGCCCAGGTCCTCGGTAAAGCGGCGCTGCATCTCGGCCATGTAGCCGGACCAGGGCTTGCAGGAGCGGTTGTAGTGGACCAGCACGCCGTCCACCTTGTTGTCCTTGCAGATGCCCTCGCGCCAGGACACGCCCTGCTCGATGCACACGGAGTTGGGGGCCTTGTAGTAGGCGCGGACCATCTCGTCCATGTTGTTGTACACGAAGCCGAAGGCGGGGGCGTACACCACGGCGGTGACGTTGACGCCGTGCTCCTTCAGGGGCTTGAACAGGTTGGGCAGCTTGGGCCAGCAGGGGATGCCCTCGAACATGACCCGGTACTTCTCGGGGAAGGGGGTGGTGGTCTTGCCCACCTTCACGGCCTCGGCCAGGTCCTTCTCCAGCTGCTCAAAGGCCTCGGCGGCCTGGACGCGGCCCCGGGCGGTGACCACGTCGGCCATGTGGTTGAACAGGTCGAAGCCGGAGTAGGGGGCGGGCTTATACTGGAGGTAGTCGCACACCCGCAGCCAGGCGCTGGCGGTGCGGTTGGCGTTGGCGCAGGCCTCCTCGAACTTCTTCTCGTCGAACTTCTTGCCGGTCAGCTCCTCCAGCTGCTTGATGGCGTGGTCGAACTGGGCCCGGACATAGGCCACGTTGGTGTCGTGGACCTCCACGGTGTTGTTGTAGGGGATGTCGATCATGATCAGGGGCACGTTGCACATACGGGCGATGTTCTCATACCACTTGGTCATGCAGTTGCAGATGTTGTTGCAGCACAGCACGAAGTCGGGCTGGGGCATCCGCATCTGACGGTAGGGCTTAATGGCCTCCCGGCGGAAGTTCTTGTAGGCGATCTCCTTCTCGGTGGTCTCGGGCAGGGCCTCGATCTCATGGATGTCGTCCAGGACGGTGTAGGGCTGCATGGTCTTGGGGTCCTTGACGGGCTTGCCGTCCTCACCCATGACCACCTTGCCGTTCTCGTCCTTCAGGGGACGGCCGCTGGCGGGGTTGATGACAAACTCCAGGGTCTCGGGGTCGAACTTGCGGCTGGCCCGCTTGCCGGCGGCGTAGGCCAGGGAGATGCGGGCGTAGCCGCAGATGTCGTTGTCAAAGCCCAGCTCCTCGGCGGCCTTGCACATGATCTCGCCGTCACGGTTGGCGGCGATGCCGGCGGCCTGGTTTTCCGGGTACATCACGTTCAGGCCAAAGGCCTCGGCCAGCTCGCAGGGGAACTTGGAGCTGGACCAGCCCACCAGCTTGCCCTCCTTCTTGGCCACGCGGGCGTCGGCGTAGACATCCTCTACGACCTTGCGCAGCGCCAGTACGCCGGGGCTAACTTCTTTTGCCATGGTAAATTCCTCCTAACTGAATTTGGTTGTGAGGTTATTGGGTCCTTTTCGCAGGGGCGGCCTGTGGCCGCCCGCCACATTGATTTGTTCTTTCACGGGCGGCCACAGGCCGCCCCTGCGCGGGGTGCGCCCGTAGGGGCCGACGACCCCGGCGGCCCGTTCTCTCAGGGCTCCGCAGAGGCCCGGAAACGGCGCGCCGGGTCGTCGCGCCCTACACAGGCGGATCGTACTCTGCCCTTAGATTTTCGTCACAACAGGCTTCCCGTTCTCGTCCAGAAGGACGGTCAGCCCGCCGGAGCTTCCCTCGTGACGCCAGAGGTAGTTCACGCCGGTCTCGCGGTCAACCCAGATTTCGAACGTAGCCAAAACGCCCTGGCTGTAGATCTTTTGGAAACGGTCCATTTTGTGTCACTTCCGCCTTTTTAAACCTTGGTTTCCCGAATAATTCTGGCTGCGTCCTGCGGGTCCTTTGCGGTAGCTTCCACTAGCTTTGCGAGGGTCTCAAGCAATGCGTTCAATTCGGCATTCGCCATTTCTGCCACCGTTCCTTTCGTTTTCTCATTCATATACACAATAAAATCACTTCTGTGCCTTCTGATACTTCTGATAGGCGAACAGGGCCGCGCCCAGGGCGCCGTTGTACTGGGTCAGGGGCGAGGTGTGAATCTCACGGCCCAGGGCCTCCTGGAGGGCGTTCACCACCCCGGTGTTCTGGGCCACGCCGCCGGTCATGACCACCTGGTCCTGGACTCCAATTCGGTGAGCCAGTCCGGCCACCCGGGAGGCCACCGACTGGTGGATGCCGTTGATGATGTCCCGCTTGTCGGTGCCCATGGACAGCTGGCTGATGACCTCGCTCTCGGCGAAGACGGTGCAAGTAGAGCTGATGCCCACATACTTGGTGGACTGAGCCCCCAGCGCGCCCAGGTCCTGCACGTCCACCTCCAGCACCCGGGCCATCACGTCCAGGAACCGGCCTGTACCGGCGGCGCACTTGTCATTCATCTGGAAGTTGGTCATCACGCCGTTTTCCACCCGCATGACCTTCACGTCCTGACCGCCGATGTCGATGACGGTCCTGACCTCCGGGAAGAGGAAGGCCGCGCCCTTGCCGTGACAGCTCAGCTCGCTCATCTGGCTGTCGGCGAACTCCTCCAGGGAGTTGCGGCCGTAGCCGGTGGCTAAGATGAAGGACATCTCCTCCCGGGTCTTGCCGGCCTCCTGGAGCACCTGATCAATGGCCCGCTGAGGCCCGCTGGTGCCCGCCCCCACGTCGATGAGGGACTTGGCGACGATCTCCTTGCCGTCGGCCAGCATGATGCACTTGGAGGCGGTGGAACCGATGTCGATTCCCAGGGTGTAGATACTCATATGGTTGTTTCTCCTTGTGATTCTTGTGGGCCCATGTAGGGGCCGACGACCCCGGCGGCCCGTTCTCACAGGCCTCCGCAGGGACCCGGAAACGGCGCGCCGGGTCGTCGCGCCCTACACACAAATTGCTCACATCTTATTTATGCCCGTCCTCGTAATCCTTGATAGTCCTGGGCAGGAGCATCTGGTGGAAGGGGCAGATGGAGGCGGGGTTCTGGTAGCAGGAGTCGGCGAAGGCCACGATGTAGTTGCGCATCATGGGCATGTCAACCACCTCGTCCACCAGGCCGGCCTGGGCGCAGAACAGGGGCTGAGACTTCACGTTGTAGTCGTCGATGAGGGCGTTCATCTTGTCGATGGTGGGCTGGAGGTCCTTGCCCGCTTTCTGGTCCTTAGCCAGACGGCCGGTGTACATGGCGTTGGCGGCGGTCTTGCCGTTCATGACGTTGATCTCGGTGGCCGCGGTGCCCAGAGAGAAAGCGTTGTTGTCGTTGCCCTGGGGGCCGCCCAGGACGTAGTGAGCGGCGGCGGTGCCCCGGCGGAGGGTAATCTCCATCATGGGCAGGCCGGAGGACTGGATGGAGTAGATCAGGGACTGGCCCAGGCCCAGCAGCTCGGCGACCTCGGCGTCGTCGCCCACGTCGATGCCGGTGGTGTCCTGAATCCACACCATGGGCAGGCGGTCACGGGCGCAGAGGGTGACGAACTCGTTCATCTTGATGAGGCCCTGGCGGTACAGCTTGCCGCCCGCGCCCATAGCCTGGCCGTACTTGGCCATCTTATACTCGGGGTAGTTGGGGAAAATGCCCTGCTGGTTGGCGACCACGCCCACCAGGAGACCGTCCACCTTGGCGATGCCGGTAATCATCTCGGGACCGTAGCCCTTCTTATACTCCATGAACTGGCTGCCGTCGAAGAGGCGGCCCAGGACGGAATACATGTCGTAGGGGCGGTTCTTGTTGTTCAGCACCAGGTCGTACAGCTCCGCGTCGGACATGGCGGGGGACTGGGGGGTGTCCACACGGAAGAACTCCAGGTCGAAGGTGGGCAGCATGTCAACATACTTCTTGATGCCGGCGATGACGCCCTCCTGCTCAGTGTACACCTCGCGGAAGAAGCCGGTCTCGCCGTAGTGGATGGAGACGGACCCGGGAGGATCGGCACGCAGGCCCTTGGTGGCCTCGATCTGGGCCAGAGCGGCCTCCATATCCACATGGGGCTTGGGGTTCATGCCGCCCACGATGCCCGCGCCGCCCACGGCCATGTTGGCCTTCTGGTGGGCCACCAGCACGGTGGGGGAGATGGAGTGATAGCCGCCGCCGGCGGGGTTGGTGCCGTGGATGCCCACGATGACGGGGATGCCCATCTGATTCAGCTCAGAGTTGCGGTAGAAGGGGGTGCCGCCGCCCCGGCGGTTGGGGTAGACCTTCTCCTGCTTGTCCAGCTCCACGCCGGCGCACTCCAGCAGGTAGATCAGGGGGATGCGCAGCCGCTTGGCGGTGTCGCTGCCCCGGAGCAGGTTGTCCGCCTGACCGGGCACCCAGGTGCCGGCGTGCTTCTTGTTGTCGCTGGCGATGATGCAGCACCACTTGCCGTTCACCCGGCCCAGGCCCTTGACGATGGAGGTGGAGCCGTTCTTGTTGTGCTCGGGGTTGTACAGGCTGTTCAGGGGGCACCAGGTGCCCGCGTCCACCAGCAGGGAGACGCGCTGCATGGCGGTAAGCTGGCCCTTGGCGTTCATGTCCTCGTCGGCCTTGCCGGAGCTGAGCGCGTCCACGATGTGGGCGTGGATATCGTCCTCAATGGCCCGCAGCTCATCCACGTTCTCCTTGTTGGCCTTGACAGGCTTGCCCACCACGGGCATGTTCTGGAAGTATTTTGGCATGGAATAATTACCCAATGTAAACTCCTCCTAATGTTTGGTTGGTTTCGTGCGCAGGGGCCAGCAACCCCGGCGGCCCGTTCTCTCAGACCTCCGCTGGGGCCCGGAAACGGCGCGCCGGGTCGTCGCGCCCTACATATGGCCCCGCAGGGCCAAGCTCCCCCTTTGGGGGAGCTGTCAGCCGCAGGCTGACTGAGAGGGCCCTCTCCGGCCCTTCGGGCCACCTCCCCCAGAGGGGGAGGTTTTTTCTGCCCTCCTGCAGCGTATTCTTACTCCTTGGGAATCTTAATAAAGGCCTGGCCGGGGTCGATCTCCTCCCGGATGATGCGCAGGATCTCCTGGTCGGGGTCGGGGAAGATCTCGGCCTTGGAGCAGTCGATCTCGAAGCCGGTGTTCTCCTGGACGATCTCGGGGGTGACGCCGGGGAACATATAGGCGCAGTACATGCGCTTGGTCTGCTCGTCGAACTTCATGATGCCCAGGTCGGTGACCACCATCTGGGGGCCCCGGTTGCCGGGCAGGCCCACCTTCTCACGGCCGCCGGGGCCGTCCATCCAGCCGCAGGAGGTGATATAGTCGATGTGCTCCATGAAGCGGCGCTTCTGGTGCTGCATCATGATGATGGTGTTGCAATAAGTGGCGATGCCGTTGGCGCCGCCGGAGCCGGTGAAGCGGGTCATGGGCTTCACATAGTCGCCCTTGCCGTAGATGCAGGTGGAGTTCACGTTGCCGTAGGGGTCGATCTGGGCGCCGCCGATGAAGGCGATGAGCCGGTCCTCGTTGTGGAGCCACTCGTTGGCCTCAAAGCCGATGAAGCGGACGTTGGGCCACTGGACGGCGCAGTGGGCCATAAAGCGGTTGTCGCCCACGGAGCGGGGGACCTCCACGGGGGAGCAGTCCATCAGGCCGCTCTCCACGATGGGATGGCAGGAGGGGCACACCACCCGCTTGGCCAGGGAAGCGCCGATGAGGGGAAGGCCGGTGCCCACGATGACGATCTGGTTCTCTTTGATGTTCTTGGCGATGGCGTAAGCCTGACGCTCCTGCTTAGTAATCTTATATTCAGCCATTTTTATGTACCTCCCTATTACTTAGTGCCGGGTGGAGTAGCCCAGGTGGGGCTCGTTCTTCAGCCGCATCAGGCGGGAACCGCCCACCTTGTCCAGCAGCTCGTCGTGGTCCTTCACGCTGTAGACCCACTTGTCCAGGTAATCCGCAAAGGTCTCGGGGATGGCGGTACCGGCGGCGGCATCGTCAGCGGCCTTCTTGGCGCGGGCGGCGGCGTCGGCCAGCTTGGCGTCCTCGGGCTTGGCGGCGGCGGCCTTCTCAGCCTTGGCAGCGGCCTTGGCCAGCTGGGCCTTGGCGTCCTCGGCGTCCTGATACTTGGAGGCCTTGTCGTACTCCACCAGGGCGTGGGAGTCGTTGTCATAGTAGTTGTAGCACTGGGAGGGCCAGGCGCCGTAGGGGGCCCAGACCACGGCGGAGATGCACTCGCCAAAGATGCGGGTCAGGGTGGGATCGCGGCGGATGTACTCGTCGCTGACCAGCTCCTCACAGGTGACGATCACCTTGCGGGCGGCCACGGCCACGTCAACGTCGTGGAACTCGTCGCCCTCGATGATGCAGGTGCCGTCGGGGCTGGCCTTCTGCACGTGGATGACGGCCAGGTCCAGCTTGGGGGTTGGGACGGCCACCACCTTCTCGCCGGGGTTGAAGGGGTTTTCGATCTCCACGCACTTCAGGTCGTCCACCTTCTCCAGGGTCTTGCGCTGCTCCTCGCTGATGCCCCAGTACTTCATCAGGCCGGAGCCCTGCATCAGGCGCACAGGCAGGAAGGGCAGTCCCAGGGAGGCGGCGTGGAGCTGGAGCATCAGCACGTCCTGGGAGTAGTCCTCATAGACCAGCTCGCCCTTCTCGATGGCGGCGCGGAAGCGGCGGGAGACGTTGGTATAGCCGGAGTTGGCGGTGTAGCAGTTGATATAGGTCTTGACCCGGCCCTCACCGATCATCATGTCCCAGTCGCCGCCGGCGGGACCGGCCCAGACGGTAAAGTCCTTCTGGCCCTGGCGCAGGATCTCGCTGACCACGGCGTAGGGCTTGCGGTTGGTGGTGAAGCCGCCGAAGCAGACACAGTCTCCGCTCTCGACGAACTTCGCCACGGCGTCGTGCAAGGAATATACTTTGTTCATGGTAATACCCCCGTTACAAAAATTTTTTGGTTTCTCTCTGGTTATCAAGGTTCCGCAATGCGCCATTTAACGCATACTATCTTACCACACATCCTACAAAAGGTCTATCTGTAATTTCGCATAAAATTTGCATATCTTGACTTGGCATGGTACAATAGCGGCGAGGAAAGGAGGCGTCCTCATGACCAACGTAGAATTTCATCTGCAATTAAACCACAACGAGACCTGGAATATGAGCCGGCTGCACTTCCACGACCACTGCGAGCTGCTCCTCCCCCTGGTCAGCCCGGGGAATATTTTCGTCAGCGACCAGGTCTACCCCCTGCGGCGGGGGACGCTGTATCTCATCGGGGAAAACACCCTCCACCGCACCATGGCCGAGGGCTTTCATGCCCGGTATGTGCTCCACATCAGCAAAAAGGCCCTCACCCAGCTGTCCACCCCCCAGACCGACCTGACCCGGCTGTGCGACACCCCCTTCCGCCGCTCCGAGCTGAAAGGCGGGGAGATGACCGAGGTAATCGAGCTGTTCCAGGCCCTGGAGCGCAACAAAAACGACGGCTCCTTCGGCAGCGATGTGCGCCAGACGGTGGCCCTGCTCAACCTGCTCATCCGCCTGGCCCCGATCCTGGACGCCGCCACCGCCGGAGAGGCGGTCCACAACAAAGATTTCCTCCGGGTCTCCCCCGTGCTGGACTATATCCGGGACAACCTGGACCAGCCCCTCACCCTGGACCAGATCGCCGGGCAGTTCTATATCAGCAAACACTACCTCTGCCGCATCTTCAAGGCGGCCACCGGCTTTTCCGTTATGGAATATATCATCTACAGCCGGGTGCTCCGGGCCCGCCAGCTCCTCCAGGAGGGGCACAGCGTCCAGGAGGCCGGCGAGCTGTCCGGCTTCTCCGACAACTCCCATTTCATCCGCACCTTCGGCCACCTCACCGGCCTGACCCCCGGAAAATACGCCAGAGAATACCAGTCCGGCGACCAGGTACTGATGAAATAGCCCCAGCTCATGTCAATATCCGCAAAGTTTCCCTTTTTCCGCGCATTTGCACATATCACCAAAAGAGCCCGCCCTCCAAAACATATGGGGCGCTCAATTCCCAACCTCTGTCTTCGCATGGAGCTCCACTAATTGACCATAATGTTCTTCCCTTTTCGATCCGCCCATGGTATAATAGGCGCGGTGATAAATATGAATATAGCAAAGCTCATGATTCCAAAGGTTTCAACGGTATTTCTCCACGAAAACAACACCGTCCGCCAGGGGCTGGAGCGCTTCATGGTCCACGGCTACACGGCGATACCCGTTCTGAACAGCCAGGAGCAATATATCGGCAGTGTGACAGAGGGGGATTTTCTCCACCATCTTCTGGCGGTCCAAACCACAGATCTGAAAGCGCAGGAGCAGTACAAAATCGGCGACATTGTGCGCAGAGATTTTTGTCCCGCTCTGCAAATTGACGCGGACCGCAGTCAGGCGGTCGAGGCGTCCCTAAACCAGAATTTTGTTCCCATTGTGGACAGCAGAGGTGTTCTTTGCGGGATCCTGACCAGAAAAAGCCTGATTACATACCTCGCGCAGCAATAATTGAGAGGAGAGCCCGCCCGGCCAACCGCCGGACAGGCTCTCCTTTATGTCTGCGGACGCCCCCCGTCCTCCGCCGTGGCCTCGGGGGTGTTCTCATAGTCCCACTGGTGGTCAGTATCGGCCATCCAGTCGCTGGTAACGTTGAAATAGCTGTACACCAGCTCCCCATCCTGATTGATTCCGGGGTTCAGGTCCCAGGTGGGGTCCGCACAGTACCACTCCCCGTTGAGCTTTACCATGTTCCAGGCGTGGTTTCCCCGGCTTTGAAAGGACGCGCCCACCACTGTGATACACTCGATATCCGCCATCTCCATCAGCAGCTGAAAGGTCGTGGCAAAGCCCAGGCAGACTCCCTTGCCCTGCGTCAGCGGCCCATATGGTTCATAGGAGGTCCGGGGCGCGCCTCGCTTCTCGTAGTGGGATTGGTCATATGTGGCATTTCCGGTCAGCCAGATGTACAGGGCAAGCTCCTTGTCATAGTCGGACATACCCGGGGTGACGCATTGATTGAAGACCGCCTTCGCGGCCTCCAGAACTTGTTTTTCCTCCCTGGACAGGGCGGAACTGTCTCCGCTTCTCCAGGCGGCCAAAATAGCCGAGCTGTCAAAGAGGGTCATGTCATCGGTTTTGGGGTCTATGTAGACGAAGCGCCCATTGGGGAGCCGCTCCGGCTCGGGCAGGAGAAAGTCTGGAGTGCCGCTGGCAAAGCGTCCGCTGCCGTAGCATGCCTCAAAGGCGTCCTGGGCGTCAGAGACATTTTCGCAGATCAGCAGTGCCACTTCCCGTCCGCAGACAACGACTTTTCCGTTCCCCGCCAATGCGGCCTGTGCCGGCTCGTAACCGGTAAAGGCTCCCTGACGGTTCAGCAGATATTCCTGCCAGGCCTTCACCACGGCGTCCTGTTTTTCTTCCGGGACCGAAAGAACGGCTAGTTCAAAGGCCCGCACTCCCTCCATACGGACAATAGCCGCATCGTACCAGCCCAAATCCTCCAAGCCGTAAAAATCGGAGATAAGGGAGTCTATCTCCTCGCGGCTGCGGTATTCCTCTTCCTCACCAAACCCCTTCTGGCGCATATCGTTGTAGAAATACCAGCGGAAAAGGCCGGCGTCCTCCAGGCACTCTTGCGTACAGGCCCACATGACCCGGGCGATCACCTCGCAGGTCTGTTCTGTGGTTTCATTCTTTTTTCCGCACCCGGGCAGCAGAAGAAGCAGGGCCAGCAGTCCGGCAAGATATCGCTTCATGCGCCTCACCTCCCAATGGTGTGATCAGTATAGCAGTGCATTTTGAAAAAATCTGGCAGAAAATTTAAAGTTTTTAAAAACACCCGTCCGGAGCAATCCGGGCGGGCGTCGGTTCTCAATATGAGGGAAGGGGTCAGGACAGGGCGTAGCCGCCCCGGACCAGGACCTTTACTGTGCCGCTGGCGGTGATGGTGCGCCCGGCGATGGTGGACAGGTAGAGGTGGTTTTTGGTCAGGGCCGCGCCATTTTCGATGGTTCCGGCGCTGGACAGGTCGATGAGGGCGGGGGACTCCCCGGCCTTCACGGTAGCGGTCCCCACCCGGAGCAGGACCTCACAGCCCACCTCCAGGGTCATGGTCTGTCCCTGGCTCATGGTGACCAGGGCGTAGGACGCCGAGCCGCCGGAGGGTGTACCCTGACCGGCCTCCTGCCGGTATTGCTGAAGCTTGGCGGAAAATTCCTGCTCCAGCTCCGCCTGGCGGGCGGCAGTCTTGGTCTCCACCTGTTGGACAATCTGGGGGATGGCGGTCTGGTTCAGATAGCTGAGGGTGACCAGGGGGTCTGTCTGTCCGCCTCCGGAGGCCAGGGCCGCGCTGGTCCCCAGCAGGGCGGCGGTGAGGGCCAGGGAGCCCAGGCGGATGGTCCAGCGTTTGTCCAGTTTTCTCATAAGTACGCGCTCCTTTTTATATGTAGGGGCGGCTTCCGCCGCCCCGCGGTCATACCATTGTCTCCGGGTGAAGGCCAAAGCTCACCGCGATGGCCGTGTCCACCTGTTTCATCACGCCGTTGTCCAAACGGCCCATCTTCTCCCGCAGGCGGCGCTTGTCGAGGGTGCGCACCTGCTCCAGCAGGATAACCGACTCCTTGGGCAGGCCGCAGCTCAGCGGCGCCACCGAGATGTGGGTAGGCAGCCGGGCCTTCCCCGTCTGGGAAGTGATGGCCGCCGCGATGACGGTGGGGCTGTGCCGGTTTCCGGTGTCGTTCTGCACAATGAGGACGGGCCGCACGCCCCCCTGCTCGCTGCCTACCACAGGACTTAAATCGGCGTAGAAGATGTCGCCTCGTTTCACGCTGTTATCCAAGTACACTCACACTCCGCTGGAAGATAGCACCGCGTTACAGCCGAAAAACCGGTCTTATGTAACGCTGTACTATGATTCTCCCACGGGGCGGCGGGGTTTATACCTGAACAGGGATGGGAATTTGAACCGTCATACGACCAAGCCGGTCCCGGTCCACTCCAGAGGCCCGCCGCGCCCTTCGCCCCGGGGAGACGCGCTCCCCGTGCTCCAGTTCATCCTATGCGCGGGGCGGCGGGCGGGTCACGGGCTCCCCTGCCCGCCTCCCCTTGACAGGGGCGGGCGTTTGGGGGGATTACTCGGAAATTTCCCTCCCATTCTCAAAATAGAGGCGGGGAACCCGGGGGGTGAGCTGGCACAATAATTCATAGGGGATTGTCCCGGCCAGCTGGGCGGCCCTGTCTGTCAGTCCGGGGCCGTAGACCCGGGCCTCGTCCCCCGCCTTCACGCCGGGGGCGTCGGTAACATCCACCATGCACATATCCATGCAGATACGCCCCAGAACGGGGCAGAGCTTGTCCCCGGCGAGCACCTCCAGCTTGTTGGACAGGCAGCGGGGCAGGCCGTCGCCGTAACCCATGGGCAGAACGGCGATTTTGGAGTCCCGCTCCAGCGCGGCGGTGCAGCCGTAGCTGATCTTCGCCCCGGCGGACAGGTCCCGGACCACGGCGATCCGGCTCTTCACCGTCATCACCGGCTTTAAGCCCGAGTCCTTCACCGACGGGTCGGGGACATGGCCGTACAGCGCGATGCCGGGACGGATCATATTCATACAGGTCTCACTATAGTTTAACACAGCGGCGCTTGCCGCGCAATGGCAAATTTCAGGACAGACATCCCACTGCTCCATCCGCTTCCGCAAGTCCAGGAACCGGCGGAGCTGACTTCCGGTATACGCCTCGTCCCCGTCGGCGTTGGCAAAGTGGGTGAACATGCCCTCAATGCACAGATTGGGCAGACAGCACAGCTCATAGATATCCGTCTGGCGGAAGACCCAGTCCTCCTCCTCGTTCGCCGGAGCCGAGTCCTCGTCCAGCCAGAGAAATCCCAGCCGCCCCATGCCGGTGTCTACCTTCACATGGATGGTCAGCGTTTTCCCGGCGGCTACGGCGGCGGCGGACAGGGCCCTGCCCGTCTCCAGGTCGCCCACCGTCTGGGTTATGTTGTACGCCAGCAGGTCGGAGGCGTACTCCGCCGCCGTCTGCCCCAGGCAGAGGATGGGAATCTCCACCCCCGCCTCCCGTAGCTCAACGGCCTCGTCCAGGCAGGCCACGGCCAGCATATCCGCCCCCAGCCTCTCCAGCTTTTTCGCCACAGGGACTGCCCCGTGGCCGTAGGCGTTGGCCTTCACCAGCCCCAGGAATCTGGCCTCCGGGGCCAGCCCCCGGAGCAGGCGGTAGTTGTGGGCCAGGGCGTCCAGGTCGATTTCCGCCCAGGTGCGGGCCGTCCTTCTGTCTGTCATATGTATCGTCCTCTACATGGTAAATTGGGAAAACTCACATAAAATCACGCGGAAGCCGTCCACGGATATTTCGCCCTTTGTAAGGGTGTGGGTGGAGGCGTCGAACCACAGCGCGTATTCCACGCCCGACCCGGGACTGCCTGTGGGGTCGCCGCAGTCCACCCGGAGGCTGGTCCCTTCCCCCTCCAGACCGCAGGCGGTGATATAGCCCGACCGGGCCGCCTCCAGCAGGGCGGGGACGGCGGAGACCGGGGTGAGGCCGTCCCCATCCAGGGGGCCCGTCTCCACCGACAGGCCGTCGAACTCCAGCTGGCTCTCCTCCCCAGCCAGCCGGGCGGTGAGGCCCGCCACCGTCTCCGGAGCGGAGAGGGTCAGCACCGTCTCCGCCCCGTTCACTGAAACGGCCATCTCGTACTCGTAGACCCGCTGGCCGTAGTCGGCGGTGACCGACGCCTGAATGGCGCAGCTCTCCATCGCCAGGTACTCCCCCCGGATGCTCAGGGCCAGCTCCTCCGCCTCGTTCCCTCCTCCCCCGCCGCACCCGGCCAGGAGAAGGGTTGTCATTAGTACGCAAATCAGACGTTTGCGCACGGTGGTACCTCCAAAATCAGGATTGGTTATTGCATTGGTTTGTAGGGGCGGCCTGTGGCCGCCCGCCGTTTCTCGTTTGTAGGGCGCGACGACCCCGGCGCGCCGCGTCACGCGGTGTGTGCCCATGTAGGGGCGGATATCATCCGCCCGCACGATGACGCGGTGTGTGCCAGTGGAACGGGCGGGTAATACCCGCCCCTACAGTCCGTTCTGCGTCCACTCCCGCAAAACCTCGGGCAGAGCCTCAATGAGGTCGGTGGGCAGCATGGAATATTCCCCCAATTTTTGGGCACACAGGTCCCCGGCCAGACCGTGGAAGCAGACGGCGACCGTCACCAGTTCGGCGGTGTTGTCCCCCTCGCGGCGCTCCCGGCGCAGATGCTTCTGCCCCAGCAGGGCGGCGATCATCCCGGCCAGCACATCGCCGGAGCCCCCCTTAGCCATGCCCGGGTTGCCCGAGGCGTTGATCCAGGCGGACCCGTCCGGGACAGCGGTGACGGTGCCGTGACCCTTCAAAACCAGGATACAGCCGTGGTCCCTGGCAAAGTCCCGGGCGGCGGACAAGCGGTCCCGGATGGGCAGGGCACAGCCCGTCAGCCTGGAAAACTCCCCCTCGTGAGGGGTGAGGACGGTGGGGGCTGTCCGTCTGTCCAGTACATCTATATGCTCGGCCAGGGCGTTTATGCCATCGGCGTCCAGCACCACGGGGATTTCCAGAACGGAAAGCAGGGACAGGACCAGCCGCTCCACTTGGGGACCGCGCCCCAGACCAGGGCCGATCACCGCCGCGTCGCAGCCCCTGGCCCTGTCCAAAATGGCGGAGTAATCCTCGGGCATGGGGAAGGGCATGGCCTCGTCGCACTTGACGGCCACGATGGGGTAGATGTCCCGGGGCACCCCTAAGTACACCAGCCCCGCCCCGGCGCGCAGAGCGGCCCTCGCCGCCAGAACGGGCGCGCCGGTGTAGCCCTCGCTCCCGGCCAGGATAAAGATTTTTCCAAAATCCCCCTTGTGGGCGGTGCGGGGGCGTCGTGGCAGGCATTGACCGGCCTCGTCCACCGCCCAGACCCCGCCGGTCCGGCGGTCCAGGAGCTCAAATTCCAAATCCCGGGGGATGCCGATATCCACCGCTTGGACCTGGCCGGAGCAGGCCGCTCCCTCCTCCAGATACAGCCCCGGCTTAGGGCGGGTGAAGGTGACCGTCGCCCTGGCCCGGACGGCCTCCCCCAGCACCTCCCCGGTGTCGGCGTTCACCCCGGAGGGGATGTCGCAGGCAACCACCGGGCAGGACTGGCCGTTCATCAGGCGGATAGCTGTCAGGAAGGACCCCGTCACCGGCCGGGTGAGGCCAATGCCGAAGAGGGCGTCCACCATGCAGTCGCAGGTGGACAGCCAGGTGGTGATCTTCTGCTGTTCAAAGGTGAGGGAGCCCGCCAGGGTTTCCCGGCTGGTCATGTCAATGGTAAAGTCCTCCAGGCAGCCTCCGGCGGCGACCAGCTTCTCCTCCATAGCCCTGGCGTCGGGGGTCATTTTGGCCCGGTCCCCCACCAGAAACACCCGGACGTGATACCCGCCCAGATGGAGGGCGGCGGCGATGCCGTCCCCTCCGTTGTTGCCCGGACCGCAGAAGACGGCAACCCGAGGGGTCTTGTCCCGGTTTTTGGAGGTAATAATTTTCTCCAGTTCTTTCCTCTGCCGCTTTTCCTCCGCGGTGGGCTTCTCGTCCGATTTGGAGCGGGCGAAGATAACGGCACTGGAAAGAGCAACGCACTTGGACCGCTCCTTGTCCACGATTTCCCGAACATGGACGGCCAGTGCCTGAGCCGCGTGGTCCATCAGCTCCAGGGAGGGGATGCCCCGCTCCTCAATGGCCCGGCGGTCCAGCTCCTTCATTTGTGCGGCGGTGGCTAAGGGTAACATGAAATGCCTCCTTTTCAGGGTGCGCCTGTAGGGCGCGACGACCCGGCGCGCCGTTTCTGGTGGGTGGCGGGCCGGGGTCGTCCCGCCCTACAAGGGGCGGATATCATTTCAAAAATCCGTTGACAATCTGCTCCTCGGCCTCCTTCTCGGTGAGGCCCAGGGTCATGAGCTTGGTGAGCTGCTCCCCGGCGATTTTGCCGATGGCGGCCTCGTGAATCAGCTGGGCGTCCAGGCAGTTGGCGGTGACCTCGGGGATGGCGGAGACCACGCCCTCGTCCATGATGATGGCGTCGCACTCGGAATGGCCGTAGCAGGCGGCGTTGCCGTTGATGCGGGCCAGGAAGATCTGCTTGGACTGGTCCCGGGCCACGGACCGGGAAATCACGTTGGTGTGACAGTCTTCGCCGTTCAGGTCCACGGTGAAGTCGGACTTAGCCAGCTGCTTGCCGTGGGTCATGACCTTTTCCTTGATGATGAGGGTGGAGCGGGGCCCCAGCTTGGCGGTGGTGGTGCGGACGGTGGAGTCCACCCCCTTGATCTGGGTGGTCTCCATCTCCATGTAGCCCCCCTCCTCCAGCTCGACCACGGTGGTGGGGTTCATGATGTTCTCCCCCATGCCGTCCCCCTCGCCGTAGTGCTTTTCCACATAGCGGACCCGGGCGTTTTTGCCCACATAAAAGGTGTGAATACCCGAGTGCTCCGAGGTCTGTTCCCCGCAGTTGTGGATGCCGCAGCCGGCGATGATGGTCACGTCGCTGTCCTCGCCGATGAAGAAGTCGTTGTACACCATGTCCTTCAGGCCGCTCATGCTCAGCACCACCGGGATATGGACCGACTCGTTTTTCGTTCCCGGCTTGATGATGATGTCAATGCCGTCCTTGTCCTCCTTGGAAACGATGTCGATGTTGGCGGTGGAGCTTCTTCCCGCCTTCTGCCCGTTGGCCCGGATGTTATAGGCCCCCTCGGGGACCTCGTGCAGGCCGGCCACCTGCTCTAACAGGCTCTTTTGTATTGCGTCCATATTTCTTTCCTCCTTGGGAATGTATCTGTAGGGGCGGATATCATCCGCCCGTTTGGAATCGGTTGTGTTACGGCGGGCGGATAATATCCGCCCCTACACGAATTACCGCACCTTATCCGCCAGCGCGCCGCACACGCCGGGGGCGCCGCCTAAGAGGGTGGGCAGGATGTCCTTCCGGGGACCGTCGTTGACGACCTTGCCGTCGGCCAGAACGATAATGCGGTCGGCGATGTTCAAAATGCGCTCCTGATGGGAGATGATGAGGATCGAGCCGTTGATTTTCTTGTGCAGCTGCTCAAAGACCTGAATCAGGTTGGTGAAGGACCACAGGTCGATGCCCGCCTCGGGCTCGTCGAAGACGGACAGGGCGGTACCCCGGGCCATGATGGTGGCGATCTCGATGCGCTTGAGCTCGCCGCCGGACAGAGAGGCGTCCACCTCCCGGTCGATATAGTCCTTGGCGCACAGACCCACCTCAGACAGGTAATTGCAGGCCTCGGCCACGCCGATGTCCTTGCCGCTGGCTAGGGTGATGAGGTCCTTCACTGTCAGGCCCTTGAAGCGCACCGGCTGCTGAAAGGCGAAGCTGATGCCCCGGCGGGCCCGGTCAGTGATGGACAACGCCGTGATGTCCTCGCCGTTGAAGAGAATTTTGCCCTGGGTGGGGGTGTAGATGCCGGCGATCACCTTGGCTAAGGTGGATTTGCCGCCGCCGTTGGGGCCGGTGATAGCCACAAAGCGCTCGTGGATGGTCAAATTGATATCATGCAGGATGCCCTTGTTGTCGCCGTCCTGCTCTACGTCATAGCTGACGTGCTGTAATTCCAGCATGAGGAAAAACCTCCCTGTTTCTGTTTGTTCGGCCTATTCTACCATAGTATACCCAATTTGTCCATACCATTTTCCTATCTTTTTGATAGGAAAATGGATTTCTCCCAAAAACAGGGGCGCTCCACCGTTTGGAGCGCCCCCGCGTCATTGATTTTGTTATTCCTGGGGCAGTCCAAGACGCATTGTCAGGTTGTCCCCCTCCTTCAGCTCTACAGGCTGGTCGAACGTAAAGTGCATAACGGTATAGCTCTTTCCCTCGGTATACCAGAGGCCCGTAAAATCCAGATCCGCGTAGTCCGCCAGGAAGGTCCCGGCCACCGGCTGGCCGTTGTGCTCCACCTGGAGATACTGGCCCACCTGCTCCCGCCGCTCCGGGGTATCCCCGTCCACCGGCACAGGCAGTCCCCGCAGGGCGCTGAACGCCTTGCCGTAGTCACTGTCTAAAAACTCCAGATCAGAGGTCATTTCAGTAGGGTGGGCAATGCTGATCCCGTCCTGATCCATCACCACAAACATACCTGTGTAAGGCCATTCGGCCTCCTCAGCGTACGGGCGGTGGCCTCCAGAACTGGTGAGCTCGTTTTTAACAACAGCGCTCAGCACGGGCGCGGGATCGGAGAGGGGAGAATATGCATGAAAGTCCTCATCCCACTCCGTCAAATCAAAGGGTATCACCGGCTCCATAGACTCCAGTTCTCCGGTCGCCATGTTGAGCACGATTTTGGTATCGCCCCAGTTTTTGCCAAAATTGAATATAGAGGGGCCGTCCGTCAATTCCTGAACGTTGGTAATAAAGGACAGCTTCTCGCCGCTCTCGTCAAACTGGATATCCTTGGGGTCGAAGTGGTAAATAGAATCGTAAAGATAGCCCTCGGGAAGCAGAGACTTGATACCTATATCCGTTCCGTCCAGAGCCACATAGCCCATACCGCTCATCCACCCGTGAGAAGTTCCGCCCTGGTAGGTTGTATAAGCTGTCCCCAGCTTGCCGGGGTAGCGGGTAAATGAATGGGAGGTAGGATCACACGCTGGGTCGTACCGCTCCGCCTTTTCCAGCGCCCACTCCATGGGGCCCTCCTTGACCTCCATTGCCTTGTCCAGCTTGGCGAACACCACCGCCGCCTGGGCCCGGGTCAGGGTCTGGTCCCCGGCGAAGGAGCCGTCCTCCATACCGGACAGCAGGCCCATAGCGTAGGCGGTGGACACGGCCTCCTGAAATTCCTCCGGGACCTGGTCCCAGTCAGTAATCTCCACCGCCTCCAGCGCCGCCTTGTCGGGCAGGGCAAGCTCCTTGTCCACCACGATGTTATACAGCATCACGGCCATCTGATACCGGGTCATGGGGGCGTCCCAATCTTCCACGCCCACGCCCTCCATCAGACCGGCCTGCTCCGCCGTTTTCCGATAGAGCGCGCTCCAGCCCTCCTCCTGCTTGACGTCGTTTATCGTACGCCAGTAGAACGCCTTGGTCACAATTGTGGCGAACTGGGCGGCAGTGAGCTGGTCGTCGGGGGCAAAATAACTTCTCCCTGCTTCCGGGTCATAACCCATTCCAGAGATGATTCGCTCCTCCTCAGCCTGCCGGATGGCCTCAATGGCCCAATGCGTAGTGGGGACATCAGAAAAGGGGCCTTCCTCCTCCGCGAAGGCCGGAACGGCCAGGGAGAGGGAGAGCGCCAGAGCCAGCGCCGCGGACAGGATACGTTTTGACATAGAAATGCCCTCCTTTTTTGAAAAGTATATCATATTCCCTCTTGCATTACAAGATTTTTTGTGGTATAAGTATCTAGTACAAATGCGTGGAACGGGAAAATAGCGGAGAACACTCGTCAGAGAGGGGCGGCCATCGGCTGGAAGCCGCCCTGGAGCAAGGTCCGCTTGGTTCGCCCGGGAGCGGCCCCTGAGAGGGGGACGGGTCCTCCGCCGTTACCGGAGGCTTGAGTGCGCGCGTGTGCGCGAATGCGGGTGGTACCGCGGAGGGCTTGCCTTTCGTCCCCAGTTCAGGGGGGCGGAGGGCCTTTTGTTTGCCCGAAAGGGCAAAAGAAACGGAGGATTTATTATGAAAAAACTTCATCTCTCATCGCTGGCGCTGGCTGTCCTGATGTGTCTGGGGATGCTTGCGGCCTGCCCGGCTTTTCTCCCCAGGGCGGAGGCCTCCGCCCCCTCGGAGCAGCCTCTCAACCCCTGGCACGGCGGCCTCGGCCAGCAGGTCCAGAACAGCGCCCACTACCGCCCCCTGACGCCCTACGGGACGGCCGAGGCAGCTCCCTACCTCTACGTCCTGATGTATCACGACGTTGTCCCCGAGGGGACGCCCTGCAACCCGTGGACGGTGACCGACACCCGCCTCCGGGAGGACCTGCAATGGCTGGCGGACAACGGCTGGACCACCGTACTGCCCGGCCAGCTGACCTCCGGCGACCCCATCCCCGAGAAAGCGGTGATGCTCACCTTTGACGACGGCTACCGCAGCAACTATGAGCTGGCCTACCCCCTCCTTCAGGACTTCCAGGCCAAGGCGGTCATCTCCATCGTGGTGAGCTATGTGGACAGCCAGAACCCCGATTTTCTCACCTGGGATATGTGCCGGGAGATGTCCCAGTCCGGCCTGGTGGAGATCGGCTCCCACACCTACGCCTCCCACAACGCGGACCAGCGCGGCATCAAGCGGCTGGACACCGAGACCCGGGGCCAGTACGAGGCCCGCATCTTCCCCGACCTCCAGACCAGCATCGACCTGATCGAGGAGCACGTGGGCGTCCAGCCCAGCTTTTTCGCCTACCCCAACGGCTGGGCCGAGCCCTGGGCTATGGACTTTATCCGCTCTCGCTTCTCCGTCACCGCCACCACCCGCTACGGCCCCTCCCGCCTCTCCGCCGACCTTTACGGCCTGAGCCGGTACAGCGTATCCATGGACGTTCCCCTCAGCGATTTTTTACCAGCTTAATGGAAAAGATTTAAAATAAGGAGTTTTACCAATGAAAGAACAGTTAGCGAAAATCGAACGTGAGGCGCTGGAGGCGATCACCAGCGCGGGCGACCCCGCCGCCCTGGACGAGCTGCGGGTGAGGTACCTGGGCAAAAAGGGCGAGCTTACCGCCGTCCTCAAGCAGATGGGCAAGCTGTCCGCCGAGGAGCGGCCCGCCATGGGGGCCCTGGCCAACGAGGTCCGGTCCGTCCTGGAGGAGACCATTGAGCTCACCGCCCAGAAGCTGGCCGCCGCCGCCCTGGAGGAGCGGCTGAAAGCCGAGGCCATCGATGTTACCGTTCCCGGCAAGGCAGTGAAGCAGGGCCACAAGCACCCCATGTATATCGCCCTGGACGAGATCAAGGACATCTTTGTGGGCATGGGCTTCACCGTGCTGGACGGCCCCGAGGTGGAGCTGGCCGAGCTGAATTTCGACCGGCTCAACGCCGAGGAGGGCCACCCCTCCCGGGACTGGTCGGACACCTTTTACTTTGACGAGGACAGCCGGGTGATGCTCCGCTCCCAGACCTCCCCCATGCAGGTGCGGGCTATGGACACCATGCCTCTGCCCATCCGCATCATCGCCCCGGGCCGTGTGTACCGCAAGGACGAGGTGGACGCCACCCACTCCCCCATGTTCCACCAGGTGGAGGGCATGGTCATCGACAAGCACGTGACTATGGCCGACTTGAAGGGCACCCTGAACCTGCTGGCGGAGGAGCTGTTCGGCAAGGGCACAATCACCCGCTTCCGCCCCCACCACTTCCCCTTCACCGAGCCCTCCTGCGAGATGGACGTGCAGTGCCACAAGTGCAGCGGCGCAGGCTGTCCCACCTGTAAGGGCGAGGGCTGGATTGAGCTGCTGGGCGCGGGGATGATTCACCCCAACGTCCTGCGCATGGCCAACATCGACCCGGAGGAGTGGTCCGGCTGGGCCTTCGGCATGGGCCTGGAGCGCACCGCCATGCGCCGGTTCAAGATCGCCGATCTGCGGCTCATCTTCGAGAACGACGTGAGATTTTTGGAGCAGTTCTGATGTAGGGCGCGACGGCCCGGCGCGCCGTTTACTAGAGAGCGGCAGGCCCAGTGGTCCCGCCCTACGCGCACACCGTAGGGGCGGCCTGTGGCCGCCCGCCGACACCCTGCCTTTTCCCTGCGGGCGGCCACAGGCCGCCCCTACAAACAAAACCTGATACCTTAAAGAGGAGTTTTAAATATGAATCTATCCAGAAAATGGCTCAACGAGTTTGTTGAGATCGACATCGGCGACAGAGAGTTCGCCGAGGCTATGACCCTCTCCGGCTCCAAGGTGGAGCTGACCCACGACATGGGGGAGGAAATCTCCAACGTGGTAGTGGGCCGTATTCTGTCCATGGAGCGCCACGAGAACAGCGACCACATGTGGGTGTGCCAGCTGGACGTGGGCCAGTCCGAACCGGTGCAGATCGTCACTGGAGCCTGGAACATCCACGTAGGCGACCTGGTGCCGGTGGCCCTCCACAAATCCACCCTGCCCGGGGGCAAGAAGATCGAAAAGGGCAAGCTGCGGGGGGTGCTGTCCAACGGTATGCTGTGCTCCCTCAAGGAGCTGGGCCTGGACGAGCGTGACTTCCCCTACGGCGTGATTACCGCCGCCGCTCTGCTCAACGACTACCACCCCATCGACCCGGACAAGCCCTCCGTCCCGGCGGAGATTGAGCTGGGCCACAAGATTTTCGGCTCCGTGGTGGCCGCTGGGGCGGGCGAGGTAAACTCCCTGGGGGATGGCCGCTGGTCGGTGGCCCTGGTCTGGGCGGAGGACGGTTCCCCTATGGGCACCACCGTGGAAACTGAGTGCCAGAACATCCACTCCATGGACCTGGTGGCCTTCAACACCAAGACCCGCACCATCTGCACCCTGGCCGACCTCCACGCCGAGCAGAAGGAGTTCCCCAACTGCATCCCCGACGGCATCTTTGTCCTCCAGGAGGACTGCAAGCCCGGCGACGACATCAGGGCCGTCACCGGCCTGGACGACCATGTCGTCGAATTTGAGATCACCCCCAACCGGCCCGACTGCCTCAGCGTGATCGGTCTGGCCCGGGAGGTGTCCGCCACCTTCGACAAGCCCTGCCGCTTCCACACCCCGGAGGTCAAGGGGGGCGGGCCCGGTGTCCTGCCTGAGCTGCTGGACGTAGAGACCCCCGACCCTGAGCTGTGCCCCCGGTACACCGCTCGGATGGTGCGCAACGTGAAAATCGGCCCCTCCCCCAAGTGGATGCGGGAGCGCCTGCGGGCTATGGGGGTCCGGCCCATCAACAACATCGTGGACATCACCAACTATGTCATGCTGGAGTACGGCCAGCCCATGCACGCCTTCGACTACCGCTACGTCAACGGCGGGAAGATCATCGTCCGCCGGGCGGCTGAGGGGGAACAGCTCACCACCCTGGACGGCAAGGAGCACACGCTCACCGCTAACCACTTAGTGATCGCCGACGAGGGCCGGGCCGTGGGTCTGGCGGGCATCATGGGGGGCCTGAACTCCGAGATCGTAGCGGACACGGCGGATGTGGTCTTTGAGTCCGCCTGTTTCGACGGCACCTGCATCCGCAAGGGTGCCCTTGCCCTGGGTATGCGCACCGAGGCAAGCGCTAAGTTCGAAAAGGGGCTGGACCCCATGAACACCCTCCCCGCCGTCAACCGGGCCTGTGAGCTGGTGGAGCTGCTGGGGGCCGGCGAGGTGCTGGACGGAGTCATTGATATCCTCAACTACGTCCCCCAGCCCACCCGGCTGAAGGTGGAGCCCGACAAGATCAACGCCCTGCTGGGCACCGACGTATCGGAAAATGTGATGCACACCATCCTCCAGAAGGTGGGCTTCACCACCACCAAGGAGCGGGGCGTGATGGAGGTCCCCTCCTGGCGGGGCGACGTGAAGGAGATGGCCGACCTGGCCGAGGAGGTCGCCCGGTTCTTCGGCTACAACAACATCCCCACCACCCTCATGCGGGGACAGACCACTCTGGGCGGCTACTCCCCCGAGCAGAGGCTGGAGCAGAGGCTGGGAACCGTCTGCCGCGCCTGCGGCTACGACGAGATCATCACCTACTCCTTCATCTCCCCCACCTGGTATGACAAAATCGGCTGGCCTGAAAACGACTTCCACAGAAAGTCCTTCAAAATCCTGAACCCCCTGGGGGAGGATACCTCCATCATGCGCACCACCACCCTGCCCTCCATGCTGGATATCCTGGCCCGGAACTACAACTACCGGAACAAGGACGTCCGCCTCTACGAGCTGGGCCGTGTCTATCTCCCCGGCAGGGAAGACGGCTTGGCCAGCGAAGCCAAGGAGCTCACCCTAGGGGCTTACGGCGAGGGCTTCGACTTCTACGATTTAAAGGGGGCAGTGGAAGCCATTTTAAAGGATATCCGTGCGGAAGAGGTCCACTTCGAGGGTTCGCTGGGCTCCCCTGGGGACGCCTCCTACCATCCCGGCCGCTTCGCCACCGTCTGGAGCGGCACCAATCAGGTGGGCGTGCTGGGTCAGATTCACCCCAACGTGGCTAAGGCCTTTGGGGTAGACGGGGAGCTGTACTGCGCGGAGCTGTCCTTCGACGAGCTGATGAACGCCCAGGGTGCTGACGCCGAGTATGTCCCCCTGCCCAGGTTCCCCTCCGTCACCCGGGACATCGCCGTGGTGTGCGACGAGGCTGTTACCGTGGGCGCCCTGGAGAAGGCCATCCGCAAGGGGGCCAAGGGCCTGCTCAAGGAGGCCGCCCTGTTCGATATCTACCGGGGCAAGGGGATTGACGAGGGCAAGAAGTCCGTCGCCTTCAACCTGGTCCTCCGGGCGGACGACCGCTCCCTCACCTCCGAGGAGGCCGATGAGGACGTGAAGGCCATCCTGGAGGCCCTGGAGAAGCACTGCGGAGCGAAATTGCGGTAATGTACGCCTGTAGGGCGGGACGACCCGGCCCGCCGCCTCAGAAACGCAAATTCCAAAGGGCGGCGCGCCGGGGTCGTCGCGCCCTACATAGTTTCACATAACATTCATCAAGAAGGAGACCATCATGATCCGATTTGAATGCGACTACACCACCGGGGCCCACCCGAAAATCCTGGAGGCCCTGGTGAACACCAACGGCGAGGCCTGTCCCGGGTACGGGGTGGATGACCACTGCGAGCGGGCCCGGGATATGCTCCGGGGGCTGTGCCAGGCCCCGGACGCCGGGGTCCACTTCCTGGTGGGGGGCACTCAGGCCAACGCCACCATCATCGCCGCCGCCCTGCGGCCCCACCAGGGGGTACTGTGCGCCGAGACCGGCCACATCAACGTCCACGAGACCGGAGCCATCGAGGCCACCGGCCACAAGGTGCTGGGCCTGCCCGCCGCGGAGGGAAAGATCACCCCTCAGCAAATCCACGACTACTGCGAGGCCCACCACAGTAATCCGGCCTGGGAGCACATGGTCCAGCCGGGGATGGTCTACCTCTCCCTCCCCACCGAGCTGGGCACGGTGTACACCCTGGCCGAGCTGGAGGCCATCCATGAGATCTGCCAGCGGTGGCGGCTGCCCCTGTTCGTGGACGGGGCCCGGCTGGCCTGCGGGCTGGCGGCGTCGGACGTGACCCTCCCCGACCTGGCCCGGCTGTGCGATGTGTTCTACCTGGGGGGCACCAAGGCGGGGCTTCTCTTCGGCGAGGCGGTGGTCATCACCAACCCCAACCTGGACCACGACTTCCGCTACCTCATCAAGCAGCACGGCGGGATGCTGGCTAAGGGCCGGCTGCTGGGGGTACAGTTCGAGGCCTTTTTGACCGATGGGCTGTTTTTCGAGATCGGCAAGAAGGAGGTAGCCCAGGCTATGCGGCTGCGGGCGGCCTTTTTGGAGAAGGGCTATCCCCTCTTTGTCAGCTCCGCCAGCAACCAGCAGTTCCCCGTCCTCCCCGACGGGCATATGTTGGCGCTGGAGAAAAAATATTCCTTCGAGTTCTGGGAAAAGGTGGACAGCACGCACACCGCCGTCCGCTTCTGCACCAGCTGGTCCACCACAGACGAGGACGTGGACGCGCTGATCGCAGACATCAGAGCTCTGTAACAAAAAACCCAGGGCGGGAGATCACTCCCGCCCTGGGTTTTTTACGCTCTTGCGGAGGGGACCGGCCTCCCTCCGGCGGTGATGCCCAGCCTGCTCCGGGTCTCGATCAGCTGGTCGATCTGGCGCTCGGTCAGCTCGTTGGCCCGGCCCAGGACGCTGCCTGTGTACATGGTGACCTGGGCGTAGTACTCCAGCGACTCCATGCGCATATAGGCCTCCAGGGGGCTGTTTCCCCAGGTGAGGGCCCCGTGGTTCGCCAACAGCACGGCGTTGTGGGCGCGGCAGTAGGGGGCGATGGAGTCGGGCACCTCCTGTGTCCCGGGGGCGGCGTAGGGGGCCACCGGCACCACCCCCAGCTGGACCACCGCCTCGGGCAGAATGGGCCGGTCCAGGGGGATGCCCGCGATGGCGAAGGAGGTAGCCGCCGGCGGGTGGGCGTGGACGCAGGCCCGGACCACCGGGTTTTCCTGATAGACCCGCAGGTGCATTTTCAGCTCGCTGGAGGGAGCGGCGCTCCCCTCCATCACCCGGCCCTCCAGGTCCACCTTAATCAGCATTTCCCGGGTCATATACCCCTTGCTCACCCCGGTGGGGGTGGCCCACAGGGCGTCGTGGGACACCCGGCAGGTGATATTCCCGTCGTTCGCGGCCACATAATTTCTGGCGTACATCCGCCGCCCCACCTCTAAAATCTGCTCTATGGCCTCCTGGTCGGAGAGCCAGCCCGGAGCTTCCATCCCAATCCCGCCTTTCCTGATGTCTGTACCGCCATTATAGCCGGGCCGGACGGCCAGCGCAAGGAAAAAAATTTAAAAACCCTCTTGACAAAATGCTTCACCAGTGATATGGTTAGTTACACAAGTAGTTAACTAGTAAACAAGCTCTGGGAACCAGCGGTCACCCGCCGGTATCCAAAAATTAAGACCCACGGAGGTGATTACATGCGCGGAACCTTAAACGACCAGTCCCTGATCTATTTGCAGATTGCCCGGATGCTGGAGGACGACATCCTCCGGGGTGTCTACCGGGAGGAGGAGCAGGTACCCTCCACCAACGAGCTGGCCCGGGGGTACAACATCAACCCGGCCACGGCGGCCAAGGGCATCAATCTGCTGGTGGCGGACGGAATTTTATACAAGCGCCGGGGCATCGGCATGTTTGTCTCGAAGGGAGCGGAGGAGACGGTGAAGCGGAAGCGAAAGGCCGCCTTTTATGACGGCTTTGTAAAGCCCCTGGTGAAGGAGGGGGCGTCCCTGGCCCTGACCGGGGAGGAATTATTGGCTATGATTCAACAGGCCATTGGAGAGGAGAGCAAAAAATGAACGCTGGAATTTTAAAGGCGGAGCATCTGTGCAAGTCCTACAAGGACAAGGAGGTCCTTCACGACCTGGACCTGACCATTGAGCCGGGGAAAATTTACGGTCTCATCGGCCGGAACGGCGCGGGCAAGACCACTCTGCTGGGCATTCTCACCGCCCAGAACACCAAAAACAGCGGCGAGGTCACCTACGACGGACAGCCGGTGTGGGAAAATCAGCGGGCCCTGAGCGATATCTGCTTCTCCCGGGAGCTCCAGCCCACCCTGTTCTCCGGGCCCAACAATTTGAAGATCAAACACTATCTCAAATACGCCGCCATCTTCTACCCCAACTGGGATTTTGACTACTCCCTGCGCCTGCTGGACGAGTTCAAGCTGGATACCAAAAAGAAGATTTCCCAGCTGTCCAAGGGGCAGATGTCCATGGTGACCATCCTCATCGCCTTAGCCAGCCGGGCCCCCATCACCATCCTGGACGAGCCCGCCGCCGGGCTGGACGTGGTGATGCGGGAGCGGTTCTATCAGCTCCTCCTGGAGGACTTCGCCCAGACGGGCCGCACCTTCATCGTCTCCACCCACATCATCGAGGAGGCCGCCTCGGTCTTTGAGCGTGTGATTATCCTGGACGAGGGCCGCATTCTGGAGAACACCGACACCGAGGAGCTGATCAGCCAGTTCCGCTATGTCTCGGGCCGGGACGACGTGGTGGACCGGGTGTGCAACGGCCTGGAGGTCCTGTCCACCCACCAGATGGGCCGGCACAAGACGGTGGCCGTCCGGGGGAACATGGTGAAGCTGGAGGCGGCCAGAGAGGCCGACGTGGACCTGTCTCCCATGAACCTGCAAAACGTCTTCGTGGCCCTGTGCGGCCACGGGGACACCCAGTAAGGGGGCGGAATTATGACTAGAACCCTTCGCTTTCTGCTCAGCACCACCTGGGTCAACCTGGGGGCCATCTTCGGCTTTGCCGCCATCGTGATCGCGGGCTGTTACGCCACCGGCGTGCCCGGCAGTCCCAGGACGGGCAACCTCTTTGAGACCTACTACGCCATGTTCCCCACTATGATCCTGCTGATGCTGTTTCTCTACTCCTTCTCCATGTGTACCAACAATCTGAACATGGGGCTGTCCATGGGAGCCCGGCGGAAGAATTTCTTCTGGGCCATTCAGGCCAATATGGCCTTCTACGCGGCGGTCTGCTGGGGACTCCAGCTGTTCATGTCCGCCTTCCCCGCCCTGGCTAACTGGGAGGTCCGGGAGCGGTGGACCCTTCTCGGTCCCTTTGGCGGCCGGGTATGGGCCTTCCCCATGGTGTGCGTCGCACTGATGATTTTGGGCTGTCTCAGCGGGATGGTCATGGTGAGAAACAAAATCGCAGGCACCTTGCTGGTCATGCTGTCCGTTTTTGTGATGATCGGGACCACTGTGGTTATGATGCTGTCCACCGATACCAATATCATCTTCTATCTCTACGAAACCCGGTGGGGCTGGCTGTGGGCTGTTCTGCCCAAGGCGGTGACCGTCGGGCTGGCCGCCGGCGCCGTGGGGGGAGAGCTCCTGATCTGGCGGAGCGTTCAGCGCTATGTTGTGAGGTGAATCGCGATGATGAAAAAGGTAATCAAGCTGAACCTGGACGATCTGTTCCTCTATCTGGGGGTCGAGGGAGGAGTGTTCCTGGTGATTCAAATTATTATCGGGTGCGTCATGTACTTCGGCCGGCCGGGCACCAGCGTCGCCGTGGCCTGCGTCGTCTATCCCATCGTGGGCGGCTTCACCGCACTGGCGGCGGGCGTCTCCCATGTGGGCGTCAACTTTGAGCAGGCCCTCCGCTTCGGTCAGACCCGGAAGCGGGCCCTGGCCCTCACCCTGGGGCTGTGCGCCTTCGAGGCGGCCTTCGCCCTGGCGCTGGGCGGCCTGCTGGCCCTGGCGGAGCGGTTCCTCTGCGTCCCCCTGTGGGCCAGGCTGGCGGGGATGAACGGCTGGGTAATGGGAGGGTCCGGTGTAATGGAATTTGCAGCCCCTCCCGGCTATGACGCCCCTATTACCGGGAAGGTCTTTGAGAACATGGCCGGGGAACTGGTCCCTGTGCCGGAAAAGAGCCTGATTGTTGAGAGCTTCACCCTGGACTGGTACTGGTGGCTGCTGATCTTCGCCGTGGCCGTGACCGGCGGCATCATCGTGGGGGCGCTGATCCAGCGGTTCGGCTCCAAGGGCGGCTGGATCATCTGGGGCATCTGCTTCGCCCCCATGATCCTGACGCAGATATTCCCCCGGCAGATTTTCAACTCCGCCGCGCTGATGGTCCCCCTGCTGGTCCTCATCTTCGCGGCGGGGCTCCTCTGGTCCATCTGGTCCCTGCTCCACGCGGTGGTGCGGGCATAGGCCGGCGCTTAGCACTCGAGCGGGATGTTTGTGAACAGAACGTAAATTTTTAAAAATCAACCCCCAAATTTTTCAATTTAGGGGTTGATTTTTTTGCGGGAAGCGGTTATTATCTTAAACGTAGTTAGCACTCAACAGAATTAAGTGCTAATCCTCAAATTTGTTTTCCAAAAAAATTCTATCATACAAGGAGGAACCCATTATGAAACTCAAACCCCTGGCCGACCGCGTCATTGTAAAGCTGGTGGAGGCCGAAGAGACCACCAAGGGCGGCATCATCCTCACCGGCGCAGCCAAGGAGAAGCCCGAGGTCGCCGAAGTAATCGCCGTCGGCCCCGGCGGCATGGTGGACGGCAAGGAGGTCGTCATGACCGTGAAGGTGGGCGACAAGGTCATCACCAGCAAGTACTCCGGCACCCAGGTCAAGCTGGACGGCGAGGAGGTCACCATCGTCCGTCAGAACGATATCCTGGCGGTGGTGGAGTAAGACCTGTAGGGGAATCCCTCCACCACCGCCTTCGGCGGCGGTCCCCCTCCCTTTGACAAGGGAGGCTTTTGGAGCGGAAAATAAGCCCCCCTTGTGAAAGGGGGGAGGGCCACGAAGTGGCGGGGGGATTCCGTCCCCCATATCAATCAATTTTGGAGGTAATGCTTTATGGCTAAAATCATCTGCTACGGCGAGGAGGCCCGGAAGGCGCTGGAGAAGGGCGTCAACCAGCTGGCCGACACCGTGAAGATCACCCTGGGCCCCAAGGGCCGGAACGTGGTGCTGGACAAGAAGTTCGGCGCTCCCCTCATCACCAACGACGGCGTCACCATCGCCAAGGAGATCGAGCTGGAGGACCCCTTTGAGAACATGGGCGCTCAGCTGGTGAAGGAGGTCTCCACCAAGACCAACGACGTGGCCGGCGACGGCACCACCACCGCCACCCTGCTGGCTCAGGCCATCGTGGGCGAGGGCCTGAAGAACCTGGCCGCCGGGGCCAACCCCATGGTCATGAAGAAGGGCATCGCCAAGGCCGCCGCCGCCGCCATCGAGGCCATGAAGGCCAACAGCCAGAAGGTCAACGGCTCCGACGACATCGCCCGGGTAGGCACTGTCTCCTCCGGCGACGAGACCATCGGCAAGCTGATCGCCGAGGCCATGGAGAAGGTGGGCCACGACGGCGTCATCACCATTGAAGAGTCCAAGACCGCCGAGACCTCTTCCGAGGTGGTTGAGGGCATGGAGTTCGACCGGGGCTACATCACCCCCTATATGGTCACCGACACCGAAAAGATGGTGGCCGAGCTGGACGACGCCCTCATCCTCATTACCGACAAGAAGATCTCCAACATTCAGGAGCTGCTGCCCATTCTGGAGCAGGTGGTCCAGTCCGGCAAGAAGCTGCTGATTATTGCCGAGGACGTGGAGGGCGACGCCCTGTCCACCCTGATTGTCAACCGTCTCCGGGGCACCCTGAATGTGGTGTGCGTCAAGGCTCCCGGCTTCGGTGACCGCCGCAAGGAGATGCTTCAGGATATCGCCATCCTCACCGGCGGCGAGGTCATCTCCGCCGACGTGGGCCTGGAGCTGAAGGAGGCTCAGATGAACATGCTGGGCTCCGCCCGCCAGGTGAAGATCACCAAGGAGAACACCACCATCGTCAACGGCGCGGGCTCCACCGAGGAGATCAAGGCCCGCATCGGCCAGATCAAGAGCCAGATTGAGACCACCACCTCCGACTACGACAAGGAGAAGCTTCAGGAGCGGCTGGCCAAGCTGGCCGGCGGCGTGGCCGTCATCAAAGTCGGCGCCGCCACCGAGGTGGAGATGAAGGAGAAGAAGCTGCGCATCGAGGACGCCCTCAACGCCACCCGCGCCGCTGTGGAGGAGGGCATTGTGGCCGGCGGCGGCACCGCCTACCTCAACGCCATCCCCGCCGTGGAGGCCCTGCTGTCCGAGACTGAGGGCGACGAGAAGACCGGCGTGCAGATCATCGCCCGGGCCCTCACCGCTCCCGTGAAGCAGATCGCCGCCAACGCCGGTATCGACGGCGCTGTGGTTCTGGCCAAGATCCAGGAGTCCGGCAAGGTTGGCTACGGCTTCGACGCCTACAAGGAGGAGTACTGCGACATGATTCCCGCCGGGATTGTGGACCCCACCAAGGTCACCCGTTCCGCCCTGGAGAACGCCGCCTCCATCGCCTCCGTCCTGCTGACCACCGAGTCCCTGGTGGCCGACAAGCCCCAGCCCCCCGCTCCCGCCGCCGCCCCCGCTCCCGACATGGGCATGTATTAAGAAAACGCCCCCCGCGGCCGAAAGGCTGCGGGGGGATTGACAAGGATAAGCTTTTCAGTTATACTGTATATAGAAAGGGCGCTGCTGGTAAGCGGTTAGCCCCTCTAAGATTTGGTTAAGAAGTAACCGCTATCTTTGTGAGGGATGGGCGGTTACTTCTTTTTATTGGCCGCAATGACGAGGCCGATAATGCCGATGATAACAAGCGTGTACTGAAACAGTTCACTGTATGTAACCATTGGGCAGCCCCCCTTATCTATTGATTCAGAGGGCAGAAGCTGCCCCCTGTTGTAAGAGGGCCAACCGCGTACCGTTACGAGCAGCGCTGAAAGATAATTCTTTCCTGTCGTCATTTTACCACAGCCTTCGACAGGATGCAATAGCCCCGCCCCGATATGGGCACGTACTTTCTTAACGCAACTGAAAAGAATATCGGGGGATTGACAAGGATAAGCTTTTCAGCTATACTGTATATAGAAAGGGCGCTGCTGGTAAGCGGTTAGCCCCCTAGCTTAGATTACAGAAGTAACCGCCGACTGTGGGGACAGAGGGGCGGTTACTTCTTTTTATTGGCCGCAATGACTAGGCCGATAATGCCGATGATAACAAGCGTGTACTGAAACAGTTCACTGTATGTGACCATTGGGCAGCCCCCCTTATCTATTGATTCAGAGGGCAGAAGCTGCCCCCTGTTTAAGAGGGCCAACCGCGTACCGTTACGAGCAGCGCTGAAAGATAATTCTTTCCTGCCATTATTTTACCACAGCCTTCGACAGGATGCAACAACCATCCTGATATAGGTATGACATAAAGCCTCCCTTGCTAAAGGGAGGGGGACCGCCACCGAAGGTGGGGGTGGAGGGATTCCGTCTTACGGAAGCACGTCATGAGAATGGAATCCCCCCGCCATTTCGTGGCCCTCCCCCCTTTAGCAAGGGGGGCTTAAACTTTCTCTTGACTTTTTGCGCGTGCTGTATTATAGTTATTGCAAGGGCAGAAAGCAGGTGGTGAAATGAGCCCACGGATGGGGCGTCCTCCAAAAGAAAATCCCCGCAACGTCAACCTCAATCTTCGCTTAACTAGGGAAGAAGCAGATTTGATTCAAGAATGTGCAAATTCCTTAAACACGACAAGGACAGAGGTTATCGTCAAAGGGGTCAAGCTGGTGAGGGCAGACCTGAACAAAAAATAGAGTGCTGGCGCCCCTGAGAAGATGCCAACACCCTATTTACCACACCAAGGAGATATGGTAAATCTGATTATGCCACAACTCCTGGTGAAAATCAAGGAGTGAGCTATGGATATGCAAAAAAATCTGCTGGAATTAGAGGAAGCCGCTCAGCGCATCTCTGACGGGCTGGCGGCGATCCGGATCATGGTCATCGGCCTGGAGGGGGCGGGAAGCGAATATACCGGCGCGTTTCACGCCATCTGGGATTACCTGTCCGACGCCGACAAGGAGTTTCAGGAACGTCTGAGCGACTGCCTGAAAACGGCCTAGCGGAGCACAAAGCCCGGAGCTTGCGCTTCGGGCTGTTTTTATGGTATACTAGCTGTATCAAAACCGGGAGGAACACAACATGGGCGGAATATGCGTGGGCCTGCTGGCCCATGTGGACGCGGGGAAAACCACGCTGTCCGAGGGGCTTTTATATCTCAGCGGCGCGGTGCGGAAGCTGGGGCGGGTGGACCACCGGGACGCCTTCCTGGACACCGACGCCCAGGAGCGGGAGCGGGGCATCACCATCTTCGCCAAGCAGGCGGAGCTCACCTGGGGGGAGACCTCTTTTACCCTCCTGGACACCCCGGGGCACGTGGACTTCTCCGCTGAGATGGAGCGCACCCTGGGGGTGCTGGACTGCGCCGTGCTGGTGGTCAGCGGCACCGACGGCATCCAGGGTCACACCCGAACCCTGTGGAGGCTGCTGGAGAGCCGCCACGTCCCCACCTTCCTGTTCATCAACAAGATGGACCTGGCGGGGGCGGACAAAACCGCCCTGCTGGCCCAGCTCCAGAGCAAGCTGGACGGCGGCTGTCTGGATTTCTCCGCCGGGCTGGCCCCCATTCAGGAGGACCTGGCCTCCCTGGACGAGGGGCTGATGGACCAGTACCTGGAGGGCGGCGAGGTCGCCCGGGCGGACGCCGCCAACCTCATCGCCCGGCGGCTGGTGTTCCCCTGCTTCTTCGGCTCGGCACTGAAGCTGGAGGGGGTGGAGGCGCTGCTGGACGGGCTGTCCCAGTACACCCTGTCCCCCTCCTATCCCCCGGACTTCGGGGCCAAGGTCTTCAAAATCGCCCGGGACGGCACCGACCGGCTCACCTATGTGAAGGTCACCGGCGGGACCCTCAAGGTCCGCACCCTCCTGCGGGAGGAGAAGGTCAATCAGATCAGGATATACTCCGGGGCAAAGTACCAAACCATCGACGCGGCCCCGGCGGGGACGGTGTGCGCCCTCACCGGCCTGACAAAAACCCGGCCCGGCGACGTATTCGGGGCGGAGCCCCCCGCCCGGGAGCCCGAGCTGGAGCCGGTGCTGAACTATCAGGTCATCCTCCCCCCCGCCTGCGATGTTCACACCATGCTCCGCAATCTCCGCCAGCTGGAGGAGGAGGACCCCCAGCTCCGTGTGGTGTGGAACGAGGCCCTGGGGGAGATCCACCTCCAGCTCATGGGAGAGGTCCAGCTGGAGGTCCTCACCCGCCTCATCCGGGAGCGGTTCGGGGCGGAGGTTTCCTTCGGGGCGGGGAGCATCGTCTACCGGGAGACCATCACCAACAGGGTGGAGGGGGTGGGCCACTTCGAGCCCCTGCGGCACTACGCCGAGGTACACCTCCTGCTGGAGCCGGGGGAGCGGGGGAGCGGACTGCGTATCGCCTCCGCCTGCCCCACTGACCAGCTGGACCTGAACTGGCAGCGGCTGATTTTCACCCACCTGATGGAGAAGCGCCACCGGGGGGTGCTCACCGGGTCGCCCATCACCGACGTGAAGATCACCCTGGTGGCGGGCCGGGCCCACGTGAAGCACACCGAGGGGGGCGACTTCCGTCAGGCCACCTACCGTGCGGTGCGCCAAGGGCTGATGCAGGCGGACAGCATCCTCCTGGAGCCCCACTACAGCTTTACCCTGGAGCTCCCCCCTGACTGCGTGGGCCGGGCCATGACCGACATCCAGTCCATGGGCGGGACGGTGGAGGGGCCGGAGCAGGACGGGGAGCTGTCTGTCCTCACCGGCCACGCCCCGGTGGCCGGCCTGCGGGACTACTGGCGGGAGGTCACCGCCTACACCCGGGGCCGTGGGCGGCTGTCCTGCGCCCTGCGGGGCTATGAGCCCTGCGCCGCTCAGGAGGAGGTTGTGTCCCGCTTTGCCTACGACCCGGAGCGGGACATCGACAACCCGCCCGACTCGGTGTTCTGCTCCCACGGGGCGGGGGTGACTGTCAAGTGGGACCAGGTCCGGGACCACATGCACGTGGACAGCGGGCTGCGCCTGAACCGGGAGGCCTCCCCGCCGGAACCACCCGCCCCCGCGGCCGGTGAGCGCTCCCGCCGCGGGGGGAGTCTGGAGCAGGACAAGGAACTGCTTGCCGTCTTTGAGCGCACCTATGGGAGGGTGGAGCGGGAGACCGCCTTCCAGCCCCAGAAAAAGCCCGCCCGCACCAGCCTGGACGAGGGAAAATACAGCATCAAAAACCAAAAGTCCGGGCCGGAATACCTGCTGGTGGACGGCTATAACATCATTTTCGCCTGGGAGGAGCTCACCGCCCTGGCCCGGGTGGACGTATCCGCCGCCCGGGCGGCCCTGGAGGACATTTTGTCCGACTACCAGGGCTTTCGCAAGTGCGTGGTGATCCTGGTGTTCGACGCCTACAAGGTGAAGGGGAACCCCGGCTCGGTGGAGAAGCGGGGCGGCATCTATGTGGTATACACCAAGGAGGCCGAGACCGCCGACGCATATATCGAAAAGGCCACCTACGACCTGGGGAAAAACCACCGGGTCCGGGTAGCCACCTCCGACGGCCTGGAGCAGCTTATTATCCTGGGCCACGGCGCTCTGCGCCTGTCCGCCCGCTCCTTCAAGGCCGAGGTGGAGCAGGCCAGAGGCGAAATTTCCGCCCTGGTGGACAAGCTCAACCGCCGCAATTCCGAGCTGGGCAAGGTGAAGCACACCGCGAGAATCATAGAACGGAATTAGGGCCGCCCCAATCGGGGCGGCCCCCAGACCGTTATGGTCAGCGGCGGCGTCCGGCGCCAAATTCCTTGTGATGGTCATTGATCGCTAAACCAGCCACACAGCAAAAAGCATCCGACGGGCACAGGTCCGCCGGATGCTTTTTTCACCCGATGGTGTGAGCGATATAGGTCAGGTGGTCGCCCATACGCTCCAGGTTGGACACCATGTTGATGAACACGCCGCTGGACTCGGCCTTGCAGGCCCCCTGGTTCAGCCGCTGGATGTGGCTGTCGATGAGGCGCTTGCGCAGGCCGTCCACCTGGTCCTCCACCCGGTCGATCCGGGGCAGGAGCCGGGCGTCCTTCTCCACGATGGCCTCCTTGGTGAGGATATACAGCTCCTCCACCCGGCCCACCATGCCCCGCAGCTCCTCCTTTACGCTGTCGGAGAAGTCCAGGTTCTGCTTGATGCACTTCTGGGTGTATTTGGTAAAATTGTCCGCGATCTCGGCGATACGCATGATGTCCCCCAGGTTGTCGTGGAGGTTGGAAATGCTCCGCTCCTCCGCCAGCTCGCTCCTGGCGGACAGGCGGATCAGATAGCTGACCATCCCCTGGCTGATAACATTGGCCTCGTCAATCAGCTGATGGGTGGGCTCGATGAGGGACTTGTCCTTCTCATCAAAAGAGCGGTAGGCGGTGCGGAAGGCCTCCATCGCGGTGTCGGACAGGCGGAGCAGCTCCCGCTCCAGCTGGGAGATGGCCAGGGACGGGGAGTACAGCATACGCTCGTCCAGGTAGCTCTCCGGGACCTGGGCCTCCTCCTCGGGAATCAGCCTCTGGGACGCCTTGACGAACCAGCCGCAGAAGGGCAGGAAGAGGACGGTGCAGGTCACGTTGAAGAAGGTATGGAACATGGCGATTTGAGTGGCCGCGGCGGGGAACCAGCGGCGGAAGGTGAGGTCCATAAAATCGGGCCAGCACAGCAGGAGGGTGAAGAAGATCACTGAGCCCACAGTGTTGAACATCAGGTGAATCAGTCCGGCCCGCCGGGCGTTGGCCCCGGCGGTGACCGAGGACATCAGCGCGGTGACGCAGGAGCCGATGTTGGTGCCCAGGATGATATACAGCACCTCGTTCCCCCCGGTGCCCACGGTGAGCCCGGCCACCGACATGGCGATGATGATGGAGGTGGTGGCCGAGCTGGACTGCACCAGGGCGGTGAGCAGCACGCCGGCCAGCAGGAGCAGGAAGGGGTTGGTCACCGTCTCAAAGAGGCCCTGAACCGCCGCCTGGCTGGACTTCATGGAGTCGGACATGAGGGACAGCCCCACAAAGACCAGCCCCAGCCCGGAGAGAATCAGGCCGGTCTTTTTCATGTCGTCCCGCTTGCAGACCATGCTCATCATCATGCCCGCGAAGACCAGGGTCTGAATATAGGTGGTGATGGGAAAGGCGCTGAGGGCCGCGATCTGGGCGGTGACGGTGGTGCCGATGTTGGCGCCCATGATCATAGCCGCCGCCTGGAAGAGGCTGATGACCCCCACGTTGACGAAGCCCACAATGAGCACCGTGGTCACGCCGGAGCTCTGGATCAGCGCGGTGGTCGCCGCGCCAATGCCCACGTTGACCAGCCGCTTGTCGGCGGTCTTGCCAAACAGCTCCTTGATCTTCCCGGTAGCCAGCTGCTCGATGTTGGAGGTGAGCAGATGCACCCCCACCAGAAAGACGCCGGTACCGGCCAGAAGCTTGACCAGGAACAGAGAAAGCTGCGCTAAGGTCATAGAAAATCTCCTCTCTATTTATGCACGGCTGATGGTCGATTCTTCCTCATTTTAATATATACTTGATTTTCCCCTTGTTGTCAATAGGGAAATCAAAACCGCCCGTCCCCGGTGTGGGGACGGGCGGCAAAAGCCTAAAGAGAGACGGTATAGGACTTAGAACAGGCCGGAGATGACGCCGTTCTCGTCGATGTCGATGCGCTCGGAGGCAGGCACCTTGGGCAGGCCGGGCATGGTCATAATATCGCCGGTCTTGGCGACCAGGAAGCCGGCGCCGGCGTTGACCTTGACCTCGCGGATGGTGACCTTGAAGCCCCGGGGCGCGCCGATCTTGTTCTGATCGTCGGAGAAGGAGAACTGAGTCTTAGCCATGCAGATGGGCATCTTGTCGAAGCCCAGCTCGGTGAGCTGCTGGATCTGCTTCTTGGCGGCGGGCGCGATGGTCACGCCGTCGGCCCGGTAGACCTTGGTGGCGATGGCGTTGAGCTTGTTCTCGATGGTGTCCTCGGCGTCGTAGACGAACTGGAAGTGATCCTGGCTCTTGTCCTCGGCCAGCTTGACGACCTCCTCGGCCAGGGCCTTGCCGCCCTCGCCGCCCTTGGCCCAGACCTCGGACAGGCGGACGTTGACGCCCATCTCCTTGCACTTGGCCTCCACCAGGTCCAGCTCGGCCTTGGTGTCGGTGGGGAAGGCGTTGATGGCAACCACGCAGGGCAGGCCATAGACATTCTTCACGTTGTCCACGTGCTGAAGCAGGTTGGGCAGACCCTTCTCCAGGGCCTCCAGGTTCTCGTTGTTCAGCTCGGCCTTGGGCACGCCGCCGTGGTACTTCAGGGCCCGAACGGTGGCTACGATGACCACGGCGTCGGGGTGGAAGCCGCCGGCGCGGCACTTGATGTCCAGGAACTTCTCAGCGCCCAGGTCGGCGGCGAAGCCGGCCTCGGTGACGGTGTAGTCGGCCAGCTTCATAGCGGTCTCGGTGGCCTGGATGGAGTTGCAGCCGTGGGCGATGTTGGCGAAAGGACCGCCGTGGATGAAGGCGGGGGTGTGCTCCAGGGTCTGGACCAGGTTGGGCTTGATGGCATCCTTCAGAACGGCGGCCATGGCGCCCTCGGCCTTCAGATCGTGGGCGGTGACGGGCTTGCCGGAGCGGCTGTAGCCCACGACCATCTTGGCAAGGCGGGCCTTCATGTCCATCAGGCCGGTGGACAGGCACAGCACGGCCATGATCTCGGAGGCCACCACGATGTCGAAGCCGTCCTCACGGGGCACGCCGGAGGCCTTGCCGCCCAGGCCGCAGGTGATGTGGCGCAGCTGGCGGTCGTTCATGTCCACCACCCGCTTCCAGGTGATCTGGCGGGTGTCGATGTCCAGGGCGTTGCCCTGCTGGATGTGGTTGTCAATGAGGGCGGCCAGCAGGTTGTTGGCGATGCCGATGGCGTTGAAGTCGCCGGTAAAGTGGAGGTTGATGTCCTCCATGGGGACGACCTGGGCGTAGCCGCCGCCGGCCGCGCCGCCCTTCACGCCGAACACGGGGCCCAGGGAGGGCTCGCGCAGGCAGACGATGGTCTTCTTGCCGATCTTGTTCAGCGCGTCGGCCAGACCCACGGAGGTGGTGGTCTTGCCCTCGCCGGCGGGGGTGGGGCTGATGGCGGTCACCAGGACCAGCTTGGACTTCCGGGGCAGGTCCTTCAAAGCATGGATGTCCACCTTAGCTTTATAGTGGCCATAGTGCTCCAGGTTTTCGGAACCGATGCCGATCTTGGCGGCGATTTCTTCGATGGGAAGCATAGTGGACTGCTGGGCGATTTCAATGTCAGTCATGATAGTGGGCCTCCTGCTTTCTTAAATTTTTTTGTTTGTTCCCGAGCTCACCCGGGGGTTTACTGTCACCCATTATAACGCACAACTCCCAATCCGTAAACTATATTTTTTTCTCACATCAGGACAAACACTTTTTTTTTGAAAGTAAAAGCCCTTTTTTACAAAAAAGCTTTTTCGCCCCGCCCGGAAGCCCTTCTGCCGCAAGGGTTCTTTTTCGCTCTAGCGCGGTATATCGCTGATGCGTTAGCGCTGAACTATGATACCGTACAACCAACTTTTCACTTTCGGCAAGATTTTTGTTGATTTTAACGATTAAGTATGCTATGATAGATGCGTCTCGGGGCCCCGACGGAGAGGGGCTCTCCCGCACGTCAGTTCCCGCTCCCGGCGGTGCTAGCCCGTCCGGTACGAAGCGCTCCGCCCTCAAAAGTACGCTTTTGAGGGCCGCGGAGGAGTCCTCCGCGGCGGAACGCGTTCTGGAGCGGTACACACTCTCACGCGGGAGGGGCCGGAGCGGTCCCGAACCGATGGAAGAGGAATACAGAATTAAGAAAGAGGGGTACATTATTTTATGGAAATCCTTACCAACCCAGTATTGGTCGCCGTGGTCGTCCTGTGCGTTTTGTGTCTGTTAAAGCTGAACGTGCTGATGTCCCTGATCATCTCCGCTCTGGTCGGCGCCTTGATCGGCGGCATCAGCATCCCTGATGCCATGAAGCTGCTGTGCTCCGGTTTCAGCCGGAACGCGGAAACCGCCTTGGCTTATGTGCTGCTGGGCACCTTTGCCACCGCCATCGCTACCAGCGGTCTGGCGGACATGTTCTCTCGGAAGCTGTCTAAGGTTATGGGCCGCAACGGCAAGATCCTGCTGCTCATCATCGCCTTCATCGGCTGCTTCTCTCAGAATCTGGTGCCCGTTCACATCGCTTTCATCCCCATCCTGATTCCCCCCCTGCTGTCCCTGTTCAACGAATTGAAGATTGACCGCCGGGCCGCCGCCTGCTCGCTGTGCTTCAGCGTCAAGGCCCCCTACATCGCCATCCCCTTCGGCTTCGGCTCCATCTTCATGGGTCTGATTTCCCAGAACCTGACCGACAACGGCTGGGCCGCCGAAGTGGGCGACGTGGCCAAGGTCAACTGGATTCTGGCCCTGGCTATGCTCATCGGCCTGCTGCTGGCCATCTTTGTCACCTATGGCAGACCCCGCGAGTATAAGAACGTTGCCGCCGACACCAGCGCCTCTGACGCTGTGTCCGACAAGTTCACCGCCGCCCACGCCGTTACCATCGTGGCCATTCTGGTGGTCGTAGTGGTTCAGATCCAGTGGGAGTCCCTGCCTCTGTCCACCCTGGCCGGTCTGCTGGTCATGTTCGTCGGCCAGGCTGTCAAGTGGAATCAGATTGACGATCAGTTCACCGGTGGCATCAAGATTATGGGTATGGTCGCCATCGTGATGCTGGTGGCCGGCGGCTTTGCCGAGGTTATTGCCGCCACCGGCGCGGTAGACGCACTGGTTGAGGCGGCCATCGGTGTGATGGGCGGCAACAAGATCGTCGCCGCCACCATGATTACCCTGATCGGCCTGCTGGTCACTATGGGCATCGGCTCCTCCTTCAGCACCATCCCCATCCTGGCCCTTCTGTACGTGCCTCTGTGCCAGCGCATGGGCTTCTCCCTTCCCGCCACCATCCTGCTGATGTCCGCCGCCGCCGCTCTGGGCGACGCCGGTTCCCCCGCTTCCGACTCCACCCTGGGCCCCACGGCCGGCCTGAACGCCGACGGACAGCACAATCACATCTGGGACACCTGCGTGCCCACCTTCATCCACTTCAATATTCCCTTGATGCTGGCCGCGATCATCTGCTCCCAGTTCATCTGATTCCCCTTGTTCAGACAGGCGCTAGCAGCCTGTTCTGGATGACCGCAAGCGCAGTCCCCTGAGACTGCATCGATCTGCCCCGCGGCCCCCAGAGGGACCCTCCCCCTTGGGGGCCGCCCTTTGATTTTGTCAACTCCCGGCCCCAATCCAAGACGGCCGGACCAAATACATCTACCCAATTATTATTTTTATTATTTTAAAAGAAGGAGACTGAACATCATGATGAATCCCAAGGAAATCAAGCACATCGTTCTGGACGGCCACAGCCTGACTCTGGAGAGCTTCGTCGCCGTTGCCCGGTACAACGCCACCGTGGAGCTGGCCGGTTCCGCCCTGGAGGCCATGAAGAAGTCCCGCGCCCTGGCCGAGAAGATCGCCGAGGAGGGCCGCGTGGCCTACGGCATCACCACCGGCTTCGGCGATTTCCAGAAGGTGGCCGTCCCCGAGGAGATGAGCAACCAGCTGTCCACCAATCTGATCCTCAGCCACTGCACCGCCACCGGCGACCCCTACTCTGAGGAGGTCTCCCGGGGCATGCTCCTGCTGCGGGCCAACGCCCTGTGCGGCGGCGTGTCCGGCGTGCGCCCCATCCTGGTGGAAATGATGATCGAGATGCTCAACAAGGGCGTCCACCCCTGGGTCCCCCAGAAGGGCTCCCTGGGCTCCTCCGGCGACCTGGCTCCCCTGGCCCACATGACCCTGCCCCTGCTGGGCAGAGGACAGGCCTACTACAAGGGCGAGCTGATGTCCGGCGCCGAGGCTATGTCCAAGGCCGGCATCGCCACCCTGGAGACTCTGGTGTGCAAGGAGGGCCTTGGCATGACCAACGGCACCTGCGCCATGACCTCCGTGGGCTCCCTGGCTCTGTACGACACCATCTGCGCCGCTCAGCTGGGCGATATCATCGGCTCCATGGACTTCGAGGGCCTCACCGGCCTGCGCAACGCCTTTGACCCCCGCATCCATCAGGTCCGCGGCCAGAAGGGCCAGATGCTGGTGGCCGCCAACATGCGCAAGCTGCTGGAGGGCTCCGAGATTCTGGACAACTGCCAGAAGGACCGGGTGCAGGACGCCTACGCCCTGCGCTGCATCCCTCAGCTCCACGGCGCTGTCCGGGACGCGCTGGACTACGTGCTGGACAAGGTGGAGATCGAGCTCAACGCCGTCACCGACAACCCCCTGATCTTCCTGGAGGACGAGGCTGTCATCTCCGGCGGCAACTTCCACGGCGAGCCCATGGCCATCCCCTTCGACACCCTGGGTATTGCCTGCTCCGAGATCGCCAACGCCTCTGAGCGCCGCACCGAGCGCATGGTCAACGCCGCTCTGTCCAACGGCCTGACCCCCTTCCTCACCACCAAGCCCGGCGTCAACTCCGGCTTTATGATCGTGCAGTACTCCGCCGCCTCCATGGTGTCCGAGAACAAGGTGCTGGCCCACCCCGCCAGCGTGGACTCCATCCCCTCCTCCGCCAACCAGGAGGACATCGTGTCCATGGGCACCACCGCCGGCCGCAAAGCGGGCATGATCGTCCAGAACACCTACTCCGTCCTGGCCGACGAGCTGCTCACCGCCTGCCAGGCCATCGACATCCGCCGGAACCTGAACACCCACGGCCAGGGCATCGCCCCCGTCCATGAGGCTCTGCTGAAGCATGTCCGTGAGAAGGTGGCCTTCTACGAGATCGACCGGGAGATCTGGCCCGACATCGTGGAGGTGGAGAAGATGGTCCGCAGCGGCGAGCTGCTGGACATCGTCCGGGAGTTCGTCCCCGACTTCCAGTAAACCATGAAGCTGAATGTACTGCGCGCCAACCCGGCGGGCAACATCACGCTCTTTGTCCTGGACCCGGTCCCCTCAGGGGACCGGGCCGGACTTTCCGCCCGTCTGATGGCCGGCTCCGACATCGAGCAGGTCGGCTTCGTCTGCCCCCCTCCCACGGCGGGGCGGCCCGGATGGAGATGGCCGGCGGGGAGTTCTGCGGCAACGCCACCCGGGCCTTTGGGATGTTCACCGCCGACGGCCTGGGCCGGCCCAGCAGCGTCCAGGTGGAGGTCAGCGGCTGTGACACTCTGATTACCGTAGACGTGGACTGGAGTAAGCACACCGCCCGCTCTCAGATGCCTCTCCCCCGGTCTGTCGCCCCCGCCGAGGCGGACGGCCAGGCCGGTACCCTGGTGGACCTGGGCGGCATCGCCCACTTTGTGGTGGAGGGCGTCGCCCCCAGCCTGGAGTTTTTCCAAAAGGCCGAGCCCCTCTTCCAGGACATCCCCGAGCTGGACGCCTACGGCGTCATCTTCCTGGATACAGTCAAGGGCACCATGACCCCCTTGGTCAAGGTACCCGCCGCCGGCAGTCTGGTTTGGGAGGGCAGCTGCGGCTCCGGCTCCCTGGCCGCCGCCGTAGCCCAGAGCGGAAAGGCCTCCGACGGCTCCTTCGTCCGGGACTATATCCAGCCCGCCGGCATTGTCCAGGCCGAGGTCGTCCGCCAAAACGGCCGAATCACCTCCGCCTACATCGGCGGCCCCGTGATTCTGGACCCCCCTGTGGAAATCAAGCTCTCATAATTGACAAAAAAGCAGAACCAGAAGGCCGGATTTGGCCCTCTGGTTCTGTCAATTTGCAACGCTTTGATACCCCGATCACAGGAAACTCAATGTTTGCCCCGTCAATTTCATCCGTGCGGTATCAATAACTCGATGGGATCTTTCCATCTGGGACGCAAAGAAGTCATGACTGGTCTTTCCATCAAAAATAGAGGTGCTTCTGGCGGGCTCTGTACACGCTTTGCCGCCAGTCATTTCTGTATAGGCACTTTCCGCCTTCTGCTTCATTTCCCCCAGCAGCTTGGACGCGTTTTCCAGCGCCTCCATAATTTCCCGCGGGTCATTGGACAGGTTGGAAAGCCCCAAGGAGTCAGCGGAAATAGAATCGAGCTGATTTTCCGTCATTTTGGATGCCAGTCCGCCTGATAATTCGTCATACTCAGCCACCGCAGACCGGTGCGGGTTGATGTGTCTTTGAATGAGGTCTGTGTAGTCGGACTGGATGCTTTGCTTGTAATTATGCAGGTAGGTCTCCGCCAGCTCTTTTGTCATGTTGGGATCGCTGTGCGTGCCTGTGCCGTTCAAATAGTTCTCAAGCTCGGAGATTTTTGACATTGTGTACTGCAATTTGGATTTTGCGTAGTCGATCACATCGGAAACGGTCTGGATTCCGTCTCTCTGCGCCAGGACCGATTGTTCGGCCCACTCCTCTTTGGTGAACATACCAAGCGCGTACTTCTGATCCCTAAAAGCGGCCTCCGGCTTCTTGGCCTCATCCGCCTTTTCGGCTTTGCCGGCATCAAGAAGCTCCAGTGCCTCCCGGCTCAGTTCAACCGTATCACGGTTTTTTCTGCTTCCATGACTGTCATTGAGCTGTTGAATCATCTTTTCCAAGCCGGAATTTTGCGCTTGCCCCATAGTTTTCCGCATAGGATTCTGTATTTGCGGGCTCAGCATATTTTGGGCGCCGGCCAAGTGTATCCGCATCAATGCCCCCTCCTTTAAGCTACGTTTGAATCATAATAAATATTATAAGTGATATATGCTGAATGTCAATAGAAATTGGGAAACTTTTCTGGCTTAACCGGCGACTCCCGTTCCGCTATGGAAAAAGATACCCCGGCACTGTCTGTCCTGACGTGCCGGGGGGCTTTTGTCAATATTCAAAGGTATAGCTCTGATAGGCGTTGATGACCTGGGTGTTGTGATAGGACGACAGCCTGGGGATGTCCGCGCCGTAGTTCATGTGGATGTGGCCGTGGACAAAGTACTTGGGGCTGTAGCGGTCCATCAAGGTGTTGAAGGCGTCGAACCCGGTGTGGGCAAGGTCGTCCCCATCGTTCAGCCCGTAGGCCGGCGCGTGGGTGAGGAGGATATCAAAGCCCCCCTGGCGGAACAGGTCCAGCTTGCGCCGGAAGGCCCGCCGGCCCATCTGCCTCTGGGTATACTGGTGCTCGCCGTGCTGCTTATAGCGGGCGGAGCCCCCCAGTCCCAGCACCCGGACCCCCTGATAGGTGTAGATCGTGTCCTCCACGCACAGACAGCCCTCCGGCGGAGTGGTCTGATAGCGGTCGTCATGGTTGCCGTGGACATAGAGCACCGGTCCGTGGGCAAAGGTGGCGATAAAGGACAGATATTTGGGGTCCAGGTCGCCGCAGGAGAGGATCAGGTCGATCCCCTCCAGGTGGCGGGGGTTGAAATAGTCCCAGAGCATCGGGTTCTCCTGGTCAGACAACGCCAGAATTTTCATCGGCCCAGCAATCCTTTCAGCGGGTTGAGCTCCTTCAGCGGATTGCTCCCCTTTTTCACGGAAAATGCCTGATGGAGCTGGAGAAAACCGTTTTTCAGCTCCGTCTGGGTGTAGTTCTTCACCTGGTCATAGCCATAGATGTCCAGGAACAGCAGGATCGCGTCTCCGGTGGTCATCCGCCCCGCCAGGTCCTGGGCGCTCTTGTCGCCGTACAGGGCGGAGAAGCGGGCATAAAAGCTGAAAAACTTCCGGCGGTCGTCGTCACTCCAGACCTCGTCGGGGGCCTTGCCCAGGGCCGCCTGGAGCCGCGCGAAGCGGCCCACTGCGCTGAACCAGAGGTAATTCACCCCGGATAGCTTGTAGAAGTCCACATATTCGTAATAAATCTGGCTGGCCTTGGAGCCGTCCTTGGCGGGCAGGATGCGCGTGACCTCGGCGGTGATGTTCACCGCGCCGAAATAGCGCAGGACGCTGACGCGTTTGTGTCCTTCGGCCACGTAGAAGGTGTGCATATACTCATAGACCTTGATGGGGTCGGTGATGCCCTCCTCCATGTGGGCCTTGCACAGGGTGACCCACTTGTGGGCAAACTCCGAGTCCTCCGCCATCAGGGGGTAGAAGCTCCGGGAAAAGGCCTGGCTGCGTCCGGCGGACCGGGTGCCCACGATCAGCTCCATGGGAATGTCCACCAGCCCCAGGTCCACCTCTCCGCAGGTCTCCTCTGCGGACAGAATCTCGTCCAGCACCGGCAGGCTGGGGGAGCCGCCCCGGGACTGACAGACCTTGGCCTCCTTCTGGCCCATCTGGCGCGCCTTGCGATAATCCTCTAAAAACATAAACGTCACCTCCGCGAAATGCAGAATCAGGGTCCGGAATTACTCCGTCAAGCTTGCAGTATACCATAGGGAATATGCCCGCGCAAGGGAAAAATAGACGAAAAATCCAGCCTCTTCCTGGAACAAATCAGGCCATATGATTGAAGAAAGCCTGCATAATGGACAGAGAACGCGGCACAATGAGAATAGACGAAAGGAGCGATTTCTATGACGACGAATTACAGAAAGGCCGCTGTGATCGGCTGCGGCTTTGTGGGGGCCTCCATCGCCTTCCGGTTTTTACAGCAGGGGCTGTTCTCCCATCTGGTCCTTCTGGACGCCAACCGGGAGAAGGCGGAAGGAGAGGCCATGGACCTGAGCGACGGCCTGCCCTACGGGGCCTCTATGGAGATCACCGCCGGGACCTACGACGACCTGGCGGACTGCGGGCTGGTGGTCATCACCGCCGGGGTGAACCAGAAGCCCGGGGAGACCCGCCTGGAGCTCATCGGGCGGAACGCCGCCATTTTGAAGAGCATCATCGGGGAGATCACCGCCCGGCCCTTCGGGGGCATTCTGCTCATTGTCTCCAACCCGGTGGACGTGCTGACCTACGCCGCCCGGGCCCTGTCCGGCTACCCCCGGGAGCGAGTGATCGGCTCGGGCACCGTGCTGGACACCGCCCGGCTCAAGCAGCTGCTGGGGGAGGAGCTGGGGGTGGACAGCCGGAACGTCCACGCCTTTATCGTCGGCGAGCACGGGGACAGCGAGCTTGCGGTGTGGAGCGGGGCCAACGTCTCCGGCCTGGGCCTGGACGACTTCTGCCGCCTCCGGGGCAAGGCGCTGAGCGCCGGGGACATGGACCGGCTGTACCGGGAGGTCCGGGACAGCGCCAATGAGATCATCAAGCGCAAGGGGGCCACCTACTACGGCATCGCTATGGCCGTGGGCCGCATCGCCGAGTGCATCGTCAAGGACGAGCACGCCATCCTTCCCATCTCGGTGACGCTGGAGGGGGAGTACGGCCTGGACGGGGTGGCCCTCAGCGTCCCGTCCATCGTGGGGAAGAACGGCCTGGAGAAGGTTTTGGAAATCCCCCTGGGCGAGGCGGAGCGCTCCGCCCTCAGCGCCTCCGTCCAACAGCTCCGGGAGGCGGTCAACTCTCTGAAACTGCACCCGTAGGGGCGGGTATTATCCGCCCGTGGTATTCCATCCGCAGGTTTCATGTAGGGGCGGCCTGTGGCCGCCCGCATCGTAAACCGACCGGTATCCGGCGGGCGGCCACAGGCCGCCCCTACAAACCGCAATCAAATGCGTAATAGGACACCCCCCGCCGGTATCGTAAACCGGCCGGCATCCTGCGGGCGGATGATATCCGCCCCTACAGAAAGGACCCTTCCCGTCATTCACAGAATTGCGCCGAAACAGCGTGGCCCGCAAAGTGCAGGCCACGCCGTTTTTCTGCTTTATTCGCGCTTCATATCCTTTACAATGGCAATGAGATGGTCCAGCTGTTCGCCGCTCAGCCCTCTGGCCTCCTCCAACAGCCGGTCCACCCTCTTCGGGTCTCTCTTTTCCGTATCAAAAAACTCCACCGGCGTGACGCCCAGGTATTCGCAGATATAGAAGAACGCTTCCATAGAGGGGTAGTTATGCCCGTTTTCGATGTTATTCATATACCCCGGATTTTGTCCGATTGAAAGGCTCATATCTCTGGCGGAAGCTCCCTTGCTTATACGCAATTCAGCCACCCTCATCCCAAAATCCGTTTTTTCGAGCACATGAACCACCTCACTTTATCCGATTGTACTATATGACAAGGTGGTTTCTATCAGATTATATATAACGCTCTATTGCTATATCATATTTAACATGATATAATGGCGAATATATCTATTTTAACCGTTTAAGAGGTGCATCATGCGCGAACAGACCTGCTGCTTCACCGGACACCGGCACATCCCGGAGGCGGACCGGGAAAAAATAAAGCACAGACTGGAAACCGTCATTACCAGTCTGTACCAGAGGGGCGTCTGTTATTACGGTGCCGGGGGCGCTCTGGGCTTTGACACGCTGGCCGCTCAGGCGGTACTGCGCCTGCGGGAGCGGTACCCCGCCCTGAAATTGATTCTGGTCCTCCCCTGCCTCAACCAGACCAAGGGCTGGAGGCCGGAGGACATCGCAGTATACGACCAGATCAAGGCCGGCGCGGACAAGGTGGTCTACACCTCCCAGACCTACACCCCCGGCTGTATGCACAAGCGGAACCGGTACCTGGTGGACAACAGCGGCACCTGCGTCTGCTACCTCACAAAGCAGACCGGCGGCACCGCCTATACCGTCCAATACGCCAAATCCCGCGGGCTCAATATCATTGACCTGTCCAAATGAGAAATCCCCCGCCGCTGAATTTTCTTCCCTTGCAAAAACCGGCGAACCGTCGTATAATAGGGCATACCCATCAGAACAAGGGGAGTATATATGGTATTTATTTCCTGGAACGTAAACGGCCTGCGGGCCTGCATGAAAAAGGGGTTTTCCGAATTTTATCAGGCCCAGCGGCCTGACTTTCTCTGCCTCCAGGAGACCAAAATGGAGCGGGGACAGGCGGACATCCCTCTGGGGGAGGGCGTTTTGGAGTTCTGGAGCTCCGCCGAGAAGAAGGGCTATTCCGGCACCGCCGTCTTTACCCCCCACGCCCCTATCGACGCCGCCTACGGCATGGACATCGACCAGCACGACCACGAGGGGCGGCTCATCACCCTGGAGTATGAGGCGTTCTATCTGGTTTGCTGCTACACCCCCAACGCCCAGAACGAATTGAAGCGGATCGACTACCGCATGAGCTGGGAGGACGACCTGCGGGACTACCTCATGTCGCTGGACAAAACCAAGCCGGTGATCTACTGCGGCGACCTGAACGTGGCCCATGAGGAGATCGACCTGAAAAACCCCAAAACCAACCGGGGAAACGCCGGCTTCTCCGACCAGGAGCGGGAGAAGATGACCGCCCTGCTCTCCTCCGGCTTTACCGACACCTTCCGGTTCCTCTACCCCGACCGGGAGGGAGCATATTCCTGGTGGTCCTACCGCTTCAACGCCCGGAAAAACAACGCCGGGTGGCGCATCGACTACTTCATCGTCTCCGACCGCCTGCGGGACAAAATCCTCCGGGCGGAGATTCTGGCGGACGTGGAGGGCAGCGACCACTGCCCGGTACTGCTGGAGTTGGATATTTAACAGAAAGAAGAGATTTTTGTGAAACTGTGTGAATTGTTCGGCAAGGGCCGGACCGTGTTTTCCTGCGAGGTGTTCCCCCCCAAGCGGAACGACCCCGTCGACAGCATCTATCAGACCCTGGACGGGTTGAAGGACATCCGGCCCGACTTTATCAGCGTCACCTTTGGCGCGGGGGGCTCCCAGGTCAACCAGACCACCCGGGACATCGCCGCCCTCATTGAGAACCGGTACCACATCCCCGCCATGGCCCACCTGACCTGCGTAGCCGCCGGGAGGGAGGACGTGGACCGCCTGCTGGCCGATCTGAAAGCCGACGGCGTGGAGAACGTCCTGGCCCTGCGGGGGGACGTAAACCCGGACTATCCCCCGAAAACCGACTTCAAATACGCCAGCGACCTGGTCAGCTACATACGGGCCCGGGGGGATTTCGGCGTCTCCGCCGCCTGCTACCCAGAGGGGCATCTGGAGAGCCCCGACCTGGTCAGCGACCTGCGGCATTTGAAGGAGAAGGTAGACGCCGGAGCCCAGCACCTGGTAAGCCAGCTCTTTTTCGACAACGACGACTTCTTCCGCTTCCTGGAGCGGGCCCGGATCGCGGGCATCAACGTGCCCATCGAGGCGGGCATCATGCCTGTGCTGTCCAAGAATTCCATCCAGCGGATGGTGTCCATGTGCGGCGCCAGCCTGCCCAGCAAGCTGACCCGCATCCTGGCCCGGTACGGCGACCACCCCGACGCCCTGCGGGAGGCGGGCATCGCCTATGCCATCGACCAGATCTCCGACCTGATCGCCGGAGGCGTGGAGGGCATCCACCTGTACACCATGAACAACCCCGACGTAGCCCGGCAGATCGCCGGGAGTATCGATTCCATTCGGAAGGTGTAACGTCCATAACATTATCTGGAGCGGTAAGGTTTTTCACCTTGCCGCTCCGATTTTTATCAACAGCTTTTATCCAGCTCTTTTTCAATTGCCGCAACAAGCGTACTCATTTTAATCCCCAGCGCGAGGCTGATTCTGTAAAGCGTTTCTAAGGTTGGCTTTCGCTCTCCGCGTTCAATCGCGCTCAAATGCGTTCTTCCTATATCTGCCAATCCGCTCAATACTTCTTGTGTCAATCCTCTTTTGGCTCTGTACCTTGCGATTACTTCACCAACAATCACAGGGTCTAACTGCATCTCGCTCATTTCCTCACCTCTAGCAAACATAGTAAGCTAGAATGAGCGAGTATCCGAATACATATGTTGACAATTGAATACTTATGTGTTACCCTTTTCCTGGCGGTAACCGCACAACAAATTTAGACGGAGGCAGACACGATGAAGAAAGCACTTGCGCTTATCATTGCGGCAGCTTTGGCCCTCTCTCTGACGGCCTGCGGCGGCGATAGCGGAGCAGGAGACGCCAGCACGCCCGGCGAAAGTAATACAGGCAATACGGACAAGACGGGCTGTATCGTAAGTAAGGGCTTATTTGTTTTGGAGCCCAAAGACGGCTTTGATTTAACAAATGAAGAAAATTTATCACCACAGGAAATCTACATGATTCACGTGTATGATATTATTCCGGATTCTCAAAAAAACAGTGAAATGAGCCTCATGCAATATCATTATACAGTCACTTTAAATGACGCAAATACTTATGAGTCCAGAACAATGGCAGGCGGCGCGGCACAGATCAGCTTTGTTACCAGCAGTCATTATACTGTTGCCGATGATGTCGGCACTGTTTTCGCGGGGAGTGACCCGATACGTGCAATCGCTGTTTTTAGAATCAATAAGAACGATATTAACGAAAACACCACAGTAAAATTTACGATAGAAAACTCCGGTATTTTTGATTCCTCTATGAAATTCAGCAGTAATGATATACAGCATATTGATATGCTTGATAAAATATTTGAAATTGAAGATAATCCCAGTGAATACCAGCTTGCGAGTACCATGTTTGGACGTGCGGTATCGATCAATAGCGCGGTTGAATATTTATCTGATCATGGTGGACTTAAAAACGATACCGCGGTTAAATTAACACTTATTGCCGTAAAATGTGCCGCAAAAATGAATCTTTCAGCTGCCTGGGACGGAGACAACAATCTTGTTTATTATGATTATGATAGTGATACATTGCTGCTTTCTCCTGAATCATCAGTATCTTATGTAGAAAAAGCAGAATTAGAGGCAGATAAACTGATAAACGCGGTAAGCAATACTTATCCAGAAGTTCTTAGTGCCACTGCAAAACTGTTAACAGCAGCGGACGCTTTTATAGAACAACTTGAGATTTGCGGCAATCCAGATACATATACAGATGATGCGTTGCAGCAACTCAACTCCGCAATTAGTAATATTAGCTCCGCGAGAAATGAAATATATGATTTCTTTGCGAATCGCTAGACCCTGCGTGTTTAGCAGAGGCATTGGGGACATCCGAATATAAGGGAATGTTTTCATAAAGTAATTAAAAAACATCCCCCGTCCGTGAACTGGACGGGGGATGTTTTTGTCAGCTCAGCTGGAATTTATTCACCAGCCCGTTCATCAGCCGGGACTGGTTCAGCAGCTCCCGGGAGGTGGCGGCGCTCTGCTCGGCGGTGGAGGAGGTGTCCTGCACTACGGCGGAAATCTGGTTGATTCCCTCGGTGACCTGGGCAATCGCGGTGGTCTGGCCCTCCACCGACTCCACCACGGAGTTGACCTTGATGGTCACATTCTCCGCGATGGAGCTGGTTTTCTCCAGGGACTCGGTCACCCGCTTCACCACCTGACTGCCCTCCATAACGGAGGCGACGGAGCCCTCGATCAGCTCCTTGGTGGCCTTGGCGGCCTCGTCCGACTTGGAGGCCAGGTTCCGCACCTCGTCGGCCACCACGGCAAAGCCTTTGCCGGCGCTTCCCGCCCGGGCGGCCTCCACAGCGGCGTTCAGCGCCAGGATATTGGTCTGAAAGGCGATATTCTCAATGGTGTCAATGATCCGCCCAATCTCCGAGGAGGAGTTGGAAATTTTCTCCATCGCCCCGTTGAGCTCCTTCACATAGTCCACGCTGACCCCCAGATGAGCCCCCGCCATGTTGACGAACTGCCCCGCCTCCTCGGCGGCCGCGGCGGTATGGCGGGCGGTCTCGGCGATGCTGTCGGCGGTAGCGGACAGCTCACAGATAGCGCTGGCCTGCTCGGTGGCGCCCTGGCTCAGGGAGATGGAGCTGTTGGACACACGGTCCGCGCTGCCGGCCACCGTCCCGGCGGACTGGCTGATCTGGGACAGGGTGTCCCGCAGGGAGCTGTGGATGGACTTGATGGAGCGCTCAATGGCCGCGAAGTCCCCCACATAGGTTTGCTCCATTTTTTGACGGAAATCCCCCTCCGCCATTTTGCCCAGATGGTAGGACACGTCCTGGGTCACGTCGTTCAAACGGTGGATGGTGGTGTCCAGAGCGCTGGTCAGCTTGGCAGTCTCATCCCGAGATTTAACTGTGGGCGTGGGTGTCTGGAGGTCGCCCTCCGCCAGCCGCTCCAGCCGGGAGACACAGGACTGAATGGGCCGTGAGATGGACCGGCCCACCTTCAATGCGATGGGGAAGGAGGCCAGCACCACCAACAGCACCACCAGAAGGGTGAGCAGGATGCTCCGGTCCAGGCTGGACTTGAACTCCCGCTGACTGGCCTCGATGGCAATGCTCCAGCGCTGATGGCCCCCGATGGGGGCAAAGCCCACCAGCTTGTTGTCGCCGTAGAAGTTGTACGCGCCGAAGCCGGTCTCCCCCTGAATCATCCGCTGATTCACCTCGGCCACGTCGGCTATGCTGGGGTCTGACTGGGCGGCCTGAATCAGGTTGGAGCCCTCCTCCACAATGGAGCGCTCCGGATGCCCAATCACGTTGCCCCGGCTGTCCAGCACATAGGCCACGCCGTCGCTGCCCATGGCCAGATTGACCACGATATCAGAGAGAAAATCCACGCTGATGCCCCCGTAAACGGCCCCGGCGAAGCGGCCGTTTTCAATAATGGGCACCTCCAGAAGGAATATCATCTGACTGCCGTCGTTGATGATATCAGAGATGTAGGGCTGCATGGTGGCCTTGCACTGCTGGAAGTACTCCTCGCCGGCATAGCTGTCGCCGGTGGAGGAGAAGCCGGAGGCGTCCATTTTCCCAGTGTAGAGAAAGCCGTTGCGCTCGGCAATGGCCTCCCGGACCGGAACCAGCTCCGGGGCTTCGGGGTCGGATTCCCGGAAGATGTCGGAGTCCGCGGCCTCTTGAAGGGCCGTCCAGTAGTTCCCCATCCTCCACTCCACCGCGTCCGCCGCCATCTGGGTGGCGGGGCCGAGGGTCTTTGTCATCACATCATCAATGCCGCTGGCGTTCAACAAGGCTGTAATCACGCCAATCAGGACGGAGCCAATCAACACAACCGACAGCATGCTGACCTGGATTTTTGACTTGATGGACTTCATACCAACCTTTCCTCTCGTCTCATATTATCCAGGCGGAAGGGCCGCTCCTGACAATTTAATCCATCCGGAGCGTCTGCAACCGCCCACGATATTCTAGCATAAGCCGCCACAGGGTTCAAGCTGTATTCTCCGTAATTTCCTTTCTGAAAATCGAGTGCGGACACCTGTTATATCCGCACTCAAAAAGGCTGTATTTACTTCCCCTCCGCCCCGGTCACAGCCGGCTGGCGCAGCTCCGCCGCGCGGGCCAGGGCGGCGTCGATGTTGGGGGCGAAGTTCTCCTCCCCCACCGCGTCCAGCAGACCGGACTTGCGGAACACCGACATGGGCTGCTCGTTGACGTGGGAGAAGATGACCGCAATCCCCTTGTCCCGGCACTCCCCATAGAGCCGTTGAAGGCTGTTCAGGGCAGTGATGTCCATAGCGGGCACCGAGCGCATTCGCAGGATCAGCACGCTCCGCCCGCTGGCCCGCTCCATGTGGGGGATCTTATCTGCCGCGCCGAAGAACATGGGGCCGCTGATCTCATAGACCATCACATGGGCGGGGACGGGCTTCATCCGGCCCTGGTCGTCGCCGGTGTCCTCCACGTACTCCCACTCCTTGACCACCGCCACGTCGGCCATGCGCTTCATAAACAGCAGGCAGGCCAGAGACAGGCCCACCACAATGGCTACCACCAGATCGAAGATCACCGTCAGCAGGAAGGTCACCGCCAGCACGGCCACGTCGCTCTTGGGGGAGCGCTTCACCACCTTCACCACCGTGCGCCAGCCGCTCATGTTATAGGCCACCTGGAACAAAATGGCGGCGATGCAGGGCATGGGGATGAGGGCGGCGTAGGGCATCAGCAGTACCAGCACCAGCAGGAGCACCCCCGCGTGGACGATACCGGCCACCGGGGAGCGGCCCCCGTTTTTGATGTTGGCTGCGGTGCGGGCGATGGCTCCGGTGGCGGGGATGCCCCCGAACAGGGCGGAGGCGGCGTTGCCCGCCCCCTGGGCCACCAGCTCCATGTTGGAGTTGTGCCGGGAGTTGATCATCTCGTCGGCCACCACGGCGGACAGCAGAGACTCAATAGCCGCCAGCACCGCGATGGTAAAGGCATCGGGCAGTACCGCCGCCACCGTGTCATAGGAGAAGGCGGGCAGATGGAGCTGAGGCGGGGCGCTGGAGATGGTGTACAGGTCGCCAATGGTGTTTACCGGCAGGGCCATCAGCTTCACCGCCGCCGCCGTCACCACCACGGCGATGAGGGAGGCGGGGATTTTTTGCACCGGCTTCACCCTGGGCCACAGGCACAAAATCGCCAGGGCCAGCGCCCCCACCCCCACGGCGGCCCAGTTGGCGGTGGGGAAGGCGCGGACCGCCTCCTCCAGCTTCTCTATGGTCTCCACCGGGGCGTGGGTGAAGGTCAGGCCGAAGAAGTCCTTCAGCTGGCCGATCAGGATGGTGACGGCGATGCCCGCCGTAAACCCGGTGGTGATGGTGTAAGGGATGAACTTAATCATGCTCCCCAGACGCAGGAGTCCCAGGATGATGAGCATGAGGCCCGCCAGAATGGTGGCGACGGCCAGCCCCTCCATGCCGTTCCGGGCCACGATGCCCGCCACGATGGTGGCGAAGGCGGCGGTGGGACCGGCAATCTGTACCTTGCTCCCGCCCAGGGCGGATATGACGAAGCCCGCCACAATGGCGGTGTACAGCCCCTGCTCCGGGGCCACGCCGGAGGCCAGGGCCAGTGCGATGGACAGGGGCAGGGCGATAATTGCGACGATGACCCCGGCGGTCACGTCCTTGATGAAGTCCTGCCGGGAGTAGTGCTTGAGGGACCTCAGCAGCTGGGGCGTCAGGTCTTTCATGGTTCTCTCTCCTTGTCAATGCCAATTTGGGGGAACGGCGCTCTGAATATGAAAAACACCGCATTTTCATGCGGTGTTTTTCATGCCAACGTCAGGCTGGCGCAGAAGGAGGGATTCGAACCCTCGCACGGTTTAACCCGTCTACTCCCTTAGCAGGGGAGCCCCTTATAGCCACTTGGGTACTTCTGCATGGCTGCAAGTCTAAAACCTGTTTGATTTTGGGAGAAATAAGTGGCGGAGAGAGTGGGATTCGAACCCACGGCTCTTGCGAGTCACTGGTTTTCAAGACCAGCTCCTTAAACCACTCGGACATCTCTCCGAACCAGTCTTTATCAGAGACATTCGATATCTTACCATTCAAGCTTCGATTTGTCAAGAGCTTTTTCAAATTATCCCGCCCTCTTTTGACGGGAGGGCCGCCCGCAACGCGGGCGGCCCGTTATCGCGCTATTGGAACCGGAGCAGAACGTCCTGAAACACGCCCTTGGCGGCGTTTTCTTTATAGACCCGGCGGGTGTTGCCCTTGAAGGTCTCCCCCAGCTCCACGGCCAGGGCCGGGTCGGGGCGCTTGCCCCGGAGGATGTCCTCGGCGGCGGGCAGGGGGAAGGGGACCGGCTTGATGGCCCCCGCCACAATTCGGGCGTCCCGGACCGTGCCGTCCTCCTCCTGGAGGAGGGCCGCCGCCAGCCCGATGCGGGAGATGGTCACCTGGGACCGGTGGCCCAGCTTCACGAAGGCGGACCGCCAGCCCTTGAGGGGGACCCGGTCGATGACAAAGCGGACCACCACCTCGCCCACCGCCAGGGTGTTGCCCTGATGGCCGTCGGGCAGCTCCTGAACGGGGATGGTGCGGCGTGCCCCGCCGGGGCCAATGATTTCCGCCTGGGCGTTGAGCAGCCACAGCACCGGGGGCAGGTCGGCGGCGGCGGAGGCGTTGGCGGCGTTGCCGCCGATGGTGCCCTTGTTGCGGATCTGGGGGGAGCCCACCCCTCCGGCGGCGTCGGCCAGGGCCTGGAGGTCGGGCAGGCCGTCAACGGCCTGATTCACCTGGGCCATGGTGGCCATCGCCCCGATGGAGGCCCGCTCCGGGGTAATCTCGATTTCCCGGAGTTCCGGCACGTCGCTGAGAGACAGCAGAGCGTCGGGCTCCAGGTGCTTGCTCCGCAGGCGGAGGACCAGGTCGGTGCCTCCGGCCAGAATCAGGCTGTGTTCGGTGAGCCGGCCCAGGGCCTGGCCCAGCTCGTCCAGGGTTTTGGGAATATAACAGGTACTCATACGCCGCCTCCCATCTCGCTGGCCGCCCGGCTGACGGCGTTGACGATCTGCACATAGCCGGAGCAGCGGCAGATATTGCCCGACAGGGCGGTGCGAATCTCCTCCGGGGTGGGGTTGGGGTTCTGGAGAAGGAGGGCCTTGGCCGACATAATCATCCCGGTGGTGCAGAAGCCGCACTGAATGGCGATCTCCTCCACAAAGCACCGCTGGAGGATGTCCAGCTCCCCGTTTTTCTCCAGCCCCTCGATGGTGGTCACATGGCGGCCCTGGAGCTGGGCGGCCAGTGTGAGGCAGGAGTGGACCGCCTTGCCGTCCAGCAGGACGGTGCAGGCCCCGCACTCCCCCTCGGAGCAGCCCTCCTTGGTGCCCGTTAGGCCCAGGTCCTCCCGGAGGAGGTCCAGCAGGCGGCGCTGAGGCTCTGTCTCCAGGGAGACCGCCTCATCATTGACAAAAAAATCCAGCTTCATCTCAGCACCCCTCCTTGGCGATATATTCCAAAATACGGTCGGGCGTCATGGGAATCCGGCCCAGGTCGCTGCCCAGCGCCTGGTTGACGGCGGCGGCCGCCGCCGGGGCGGCGGGGGCAAAGCTGACCTCCCCCACGGACTTGGCCCCGTAGGGGCCGTCCTGGGACCGGCCGTCCTGAATCAGCTCCACCTGGATCAGCGGCAGGTCGGGGGCGTTCATCAGGTGGTACTTGGACAGGGAGCAGGTGCCCTGGCCCTTGGGGGAAATCTCGATCTCCTCCCGCAGGGCCGCGCCGCAGCCCATCTGAGCCGCCCCCTGAATCTGAGCCGCGCACATCTCCGGGTTGATGGACTGGCCTACGTCGTGGACCGCCAGATAGTCCAGCACCCGGGTGAGGCCCGTCCAAGTATCCACCTCCACCTGGGCGAAGTGGGTGCCGGTGACGCCGGGGTTGGAGTCCACCGTGTGCTTGGCCTGGGCGGTGAGCTCTCGGCACAGGGTCCCCAGGGAGTACCAGGCGACCTCCTGATAGCTGAGGCACACCGCCGGGTCGTCCTTGCTCCGGACGGCGGGCCCCTCAAAATAGAGGCGGTCCGGGGTGGTCTCCAGCTTGTGGGCGGCGGCCTTTAAAATTTCCTCCCGCAGGTTCTGGGCGCACAGCTGAGCCGCCCGGCCCACCACAAAGGTCCCCCGGCTGGCGTAGCAGCCGAAGTCGAAGGGGGTGTGGGCAGTGTCCGCCTCCTTCAGGCGGACCTTGTCCAGGGAGAGCTCCAGGGCCTCGGCCACGATCATCTGGAAGGCCGCACCGGTGCCGCAGCCGTGGTCATGAATGCTGACCTCTACCTGAACACTGCCGTCCTCACACATGCGCATCTCCGCGCTGGCAAAGTCGTTGTACCGGGGGTAATAGGTGTTGCCGTGTCCGGCGCAGGCCACGGCGGTCCCCCGGCGGAACCGGCCGTTGGCGGCGTTGAAGGCGGCGTCCTCCCGGCGGCGCTCCGCCCAGCGGAACCGCTCCGCCCCCCGGAGCAGGCACTCCCGGGTGCGGATCTCCTCAATGGGCACCCCGCTCTTGGGGTCGGTATCCCCGGGGAGGAGGACATTTTTCAGCCGGAGCTGGACCGGGTCCATGTCCAGGGCGCGGGCCGCCTTTTCCATCCCGTGCTCCAGCATCAGGGCCACCTCCGGACTGCTCCAGCCCCGGAAGGAGCCGGACACCGGGGTGTTGCTGGACACCAGCCGGATGTGGGCCCGGCCATAGGGAATGCGGTAACAGCGGAACATCTTGCCCACCAGCGTCCGGGCGTAGTCGGCGGAGTTGGCGATATAGGCCCCTGCGTCGCTGAGCAGCTCCAGCTCCACACCGGCCAGAACGCCGTCTTTGTGGAAGCGCATGGTCATCTCCGCCCGCATGGGGCCCCGGCACACGATGGAGCGCATCACCTCGGCCCGGTCATAGACCAGCTTGACAGGCCGTCTCAGCCGGCGGGCCACGGTGGCGGCCACCGGCTCCACTGTCCACTCCTGCTTGGAGCCGAAGGAGCCGCCCATGGTGGTCTTGACCACCCGGACCCGGTTGTAGGGCATTTCCAGCATATCGGCCACCACGGTGCGGACGCCGTGGACCGACTGGTTGGGGCTGTACAGGGTCAGCTCGTCCAGGTCGGAGTCGTAGTCCGCCACACAGACGTGGGGCTCCATAGCCGCGTGGTGGAGCCGGCCCAGCTCGGTACAGGCGGTGACCTCCACCAGGCCGTCCGCCTGGGGAGGGGTGCCCACCTCCACGGTAAATTCGTCCTTGACGGCCTTCTCCCCCTCCAGGCAGTTGACGCCCTCCAAGGCCTCCTCGAAGGTGAGGGCGTGGGGCAGCTCCTCATAGGTCACCTTGACCAGTGCCGCCGCCCGGCGGGCGGTCTCCATGTCCCGGGCCGCCACCGCGGCCACCCGGTCGCCCACAAAGCGGACCCGCTTGGCAAAGACCGGCTCCTCCAGGGGCAGGGTCTGGGAATATTGACTGCGGTAGCGGTTGAAGCAGTATTCCGGGGTATTGAAGTAGTGGAGCACGCCATAGACCCCCTCCACCGCCAGGGCCTCGCTGTCGTCCACGGCGGTGACATAGCCGTGGGGGATGGTGCTGAACACCATGGCCGCATGGGCCATGTGGGGCAGGCTCAGGTCCGCGGCATAGCGGGTGCGGCCCGCGGCCTTGCCCCGCGCGTCCTGAATGGGATGACTGACGCCGACCAGACGCATTGGGATACGCCTCCTCTTTAAAAGTATGATGCCTGAATTATAGCACAGAGAAATTGAAAAAGCGTTGAATCCCCTTTCGACTAAAATTCAACTCTGGTATATTATAATGGTCCCACCAAGAAGGCCCAGCGCAAATTAAACGGAGAGAAGGAATTTTATGGAACCCATCGTGTTAAACGGAAGCACCCTCACCCTGGAGACCCTGCGCCAGGTGGCCTATGAGCGCCGTCCGGTGGAGCTGGAGCCCCAGGCCCTGGAGCGGGCCGCCCAGGCCCGTCAGGTCCTCTTCGATATGGCGGCGGAGGGCAAGCCGGTCTACGGCCTGAACCGGGGCGTGGGCTGGAACAAGGACAAGGAGTTCGACCCCGAGTTCTTTGAGACCTATAACCGCAATCTCATCAACAGCCACTCTCTGGGCATCCGCCCTTACTGCTCCGTGGAAGAGGTGCGGGCCATGATGTGCATCCGCCTCAACACCGCCCTGTGCGGCTGCACGGGTATTTCCACAGAAATACTCACCATGTACAAGGAGTTTCTCAACCGGGGCATCCACCCCCGGGTCCTCCAGCGGGGCTCCATCGGGGAGGGGGACATCAGCACCCTGTCCCTGATCGGTCAGACTATGATCGGCTCAGGCGAGGTGGAGTACAAGGGAGAAATCGTCTCCTCCACCCAGGCCATGTCGGCGGAGGGCATTCCTCCCGCCTTGCTGGGTCCCAAGGACGGACTGTCTATCGTCTCCTCCAACGCCCAGGGCGAGGCCCTGGCGGCGGTGCTGGTGTATGAGGTCCGGCAGCTGCTGGATGAGGCGGACGCGGTGTTCTGCCTCAGCCTGGAGGGGCTGAACGGCGGCTTGCAGCCTCTGGGCGAGAAGGTCAACGCCCTGCGCAAGCTCAGCGGCCAGCAGCGCAGGGCCGCCCGGTGCCGGGCGTTTTTGGCGGGAAGCTATCTGGAGCAGCCCGACCCCGCCCGCGCCCTTCAGGACCCGCTCAGCTTCCGCTGCGCCAGCGGAGTCCACGGGTCGGTGCAGGACGCTTTGGAATTTGTCGAGCGCTATCTGGAGCTCCAGCTCAACGCCACCGACGACAACCCCTGTATCTTCGTGGACGAGGGAACCACCAGCGTCAGCCAGAACTTTGAGACCACCACCCTGGCTCTGGGCGTGGAGATGCTCTCCGCCGCGCTGAACCACATGTCCAAGTGCATCTGCTACCGCCTCATTCACCTGGCCGACCCCGCCTTTACCGGACTGACCCGCTTCCTCACTCCGGCGGAGGTAAAGACCATCGCCTACGGCACCATCCAGAAGGTGTTCACCGTGCTGGACGCGGAGAACCGGATGCTGGCAAACCCCAGCTCAATGGACTTTATCGCCGTGGCCGGCTCCATCGAGGACCACGCCAGCAACCTGCCCCTGGCCGCCGCCAAGGCCCGGCGGATTGTTGAAAACCTGCGCTACATGCTGGGTATCGAGGCCATGCACGCCGCCCAGGCGGTGGACCTGCGGGGCAAGCCCCAGCTGGGCCGGGTCACCGGGCCGGTGTATGAGGCCCTGCGCCGGGAGGTCCCCTATCTCAACGCCGACCGCAACCTCAGCCTGGACATTGAAAAGGCCTACCGTTTCATCCAGGAGGGCCGGCTGAACCAGGCCATTCAGGAGGCGGAAAAAAGCTAAACCCTCCCGTTCAACGCTTTATCAACGCTAATCTGTTAAACTGTTAACAGTTCGTGCCGGATTTATTCGGTTGTGTGTATGTGTATTGTGTATTAAAAGGAGGAACACTATGAAAAAAGGCTTTCAGATCAGAAAAAGCGTCTTTATCCCCCTCTGCGCCATCTACATCCTTGTCACCCTCTTAGGCATCATTGTCCCGGAGGCGTTTGCTGCGGCGGAAAACGCCATCGTAAACTTTGCCGCCGGCTGGTTCGGCTGGCTGTATCAGATTACGACCATTGTGCTGATTGTCATCTGCGTGTGGGTGCTGTTTTCTAAAAAGGTGGGCAATATCCGCATTGGCGGCCCCAAGGCCAAGCCCACCATGAGCAAATGGAACTGGTTTGCTATCTCCCTGTGCGGCGGTATCGCCACTGGCATCGTGTTCTGGGGCATCGCGGAGCCAATCACCCACTATGTCGAGGGCATTCCCGGTCTGGTGGAGGGCGGCAGCCGCCTGTCCGCGCTTTATGCCCTGAGCACCACCTATATGCACTGGGGCTTCCCGCTGTACGCCTATTACTGCGCCGCCGGCATTCTGATTGGCGTCTGCGTCTACAATCTGGGCAAGCCCTATAACGTGTCTTCCAGCCTCTATCCCCTGGTAGGCGACCGGATTAACGGCGGGTTTGGCAGCTTCATCGATCTGCTGTGCGTCTTCGGCATTGCCGGCGGCGTGTCCGCCAGTTTGGGCGTAGCCTCCATGCAGCTGGGGTCCGGCCTGGGTCAGCTGTTCAGCTTCACCCCCTCCCCCATGCACTGGTTTATCATCACTCTGGCTATCGTGGCCGTATTTATCATGTCCAGCTACACCGGCATCAGCCGAGGCGTGCGCTGGCTGTCCGATAAAAATGCCAAGATTTACATCGTCCTTCTGATTTACGTCTTCTTCTGTGCTTCCACCAAAGAAATTCTGGCAATGAGCACTGAGTCTATGGGCTTCTTCGCTCAGAACTGGATTGTACAGGACACCTATCTGGGCGTGATGGTTGACGGCGCGCAGACTTCCATGTGGCCCACCTGGTGGACCATCAACTACTGGTCTTTCATGATCGCCTATACTCCCCTCACCGGTATGTTCCTGGCCAAGATCGCCCAAGGCCGTACGCTTAAAGAATTTGCTCTGTTCAACTTCGTCCTGCCTGGCGCTTTCGGTATGCTGTGGTTTGCCGTCTTCGGTTCCGCCGCCATCTATATGGAAGCGGGCGGCGCCGGTATCCACGACGCCATGACCTCCAAAGGCACCGAAGCCACCGTGTTCGCTTTCTTTGACAACCTGCCCCTCAGCACCATCCTGTCTGTGGTCTTTATGATCACCGCCTTCCTCTCCGTGGTCACCCTGTGCGACTCCATGACCACCACGGTCTCCTCCATCACCTTGGAGGGCAAGGATGTGGCCTCCGAGGAGCCCCCTGCCCGGATCAAGATTTTCTGGGGCATCGTGATGGCGGCTCTGGCCTTCGTCAACATCCTGGTGGCCGGCATCACCGGCAACACCTCCGGCATCAACGCCACCAAGCTCCTGGCGATCACCTGCGCTTTCCCTCTGCTCTTCGTGGTGGTGGCAATGGCCATCAGCTGCTTCAAGCTGCTGGGCAAATACGCTGAGACCTACGAGCGCGAAAAATAAACCTCTCTCTTCCCCTTTCCACCCCGAACGCCGCCCTCCGTCTGGAGGGCGGCGTTCGGGGCCTTTTAACGAAACGGCGCGGCCCTGCTGGCCGCGCCGTTATCAATTTCAGTTATTTCAGGCAGAAGCCGCCCTTGCCCTTGTTCTTGACCTCGTAGAGGGCCTCGTCCGCCACAGCGCTCAGCTCCTCATAAGTACTTCCATAAGTGGGCGCGCCCGCCGCGCCGATGCTGACGCTGGCCCGGATATCCATCCCCTCCAGCCGCAGGTTCCGCACCCGCTCCAGGAGCTCCTGGCCCTTCTGCTCGGAGAGTCTCCGGCTGTCCGAGCCGGACAGGAAAGCCACAAATTCGTCTCCGCCCACCCGGGCCACAATATCGTCGGCCCGGAAGGTCTCCGTCAGGATTCCGGCAATGGCGGTGAGCAGCTGGTCTCCGGCGGCGTGTCCAAAGCTGTCGTTCACCGACTTAAAGTCGTCCAGGTCCATCATGAACAGCACGCCCCGGGATATCTGCTCCAGCCGGGCGTTAATCAGCTTGACGCCCGCCCGGTTATACAGGCCGGTGAGGGGGTCAAGCTGGGCCTGCTTGCGCAACTCGATCTCCCGGACAATCTGGGTGCTGATGTCGGTCAATGTGCCAATGACCTGTTCCACATGGCCGTCTGGGCCGTAAATCGCCTTATACTGGCTTCGGTACCAGTTGTATTCCCCGCCTTGCTTTTTCAGCCGGATCCGGTCGTGCTCGATCTGACCTTCAGACATCTGGCCGGCGGAGCGGAGTATATGCTGTACGTGTTCCATGTCGTCCGGGTGGAACACCGAAAAACTGTTGGCCTTGTTGGTGACGCCCGTCAGGCGCAGGCTCTTCAGCTCCAAAGAATCCAGCGCGTTGGATGTAAATTCCAGGCTGTCGTCCTTCACGTTGTATTCAAAGAGGAGGGTATCCCGGAACTGGGCCAGCTTGTTGTATCGCATCTTTTCCTCCGCCAGACGGCTGCGCTGCCGCCAGGCCAGGACTGCCAGGATGGCGCACACCGCCAGGCTGATCAGCATAACAGTGGTCTGAACAGTGGTGCTGTGGTCGATTTTCACGCTGGGTGACTGGGAGAACTGCACCACCCTCCAGCCGTGATAGCCCACCGGGGCCCAGGCGACATAGAACCGCCCGCCCGCAGGCTCATAGCGGAAGGAGCCCGTCTCCTCCTCCTGATAGGCGGCGGTGAACACCTTGGCCTCCTGCTCGGTGATTCCGTTTTCCGCCCCCAGGTCCACCAGGCTGACCCCGGAGGTGTCCGGACTGCTCCCATAGACCACCTGGCCGTCTCCCGAGGCGATCACGCTGTTGACGCTGTGGAAGAAGGTGGAGTGGGTCCCCTGGTGGAGGAGGGTACTGGCCTCGATCCTGGCCAGCAGCGCCCCCACCGTCACACCCTCCCAGGTCAACGGGCGGGCCGCGATGATATAGATGCCCTTCATCTGCGGTCCGCCTAGGGCCTGGCTGACCACAGCCTCTCCGCGCAGGACCCGGTCCAGAAGCTCCGGGTCCTGGCCGCCCCAGTGGGAGGACAGCATATCCTCCCGGTCCAGATAGCTCAGCTCCATCCGGTTGTCCACCAGGTTAAATGTCTCTACCATGGGGACAACCCAGCTCTTATCCGGGGAGCGGGCGTCCTCCTGAATCAGAAGGCCGGCATTTTTCAAAGCGGTCTCCGCGTAATGGAGCAGATAGCCCGCGCCCTCTCCCGCCTCTGTCGTGTGGGCCGTCAGACTCTCCGTCAGCATCCGGTCCAGCTCGATCTCCATCGCGTGGTAACGCAGTATCAGCATCAGCAGCAGGACCAGCAGCAAAACGCCGCCGCAAACCGTAAAGAGCACAGCCCGCCATGCGGTATTCCATTTTTTCTTTTGGACCATGTCTCACCCTCCCTGTCTCAGCGTCAGCCGGTGCTTTTATTTTAGCATCCCGGCTAACCCTTGTAAATATCGAAAAAGGCTTGGCGAAGGTTAATTCTTCTCCAGCATAATCTCCCCGGCCAGATAGATGTCCCCCGCGCCCACTGTGAGAATCAGGTCGCCGGGCCGGGCGATTTTTGCCAGGTACCGCCCCGTCTCCTCCAGGCTGTCCAGGCACACCGCCCCGGGGATTTCTTGGGCCAGCCTCTGGGAGGACATGCCCAGGGTGTCGGTCTCCCGGGCGGCGTAGATGGGGGCCAGCACGGTCAGTCCGGCCAGCTTTAGGGCGTCCACAAAGCCGTCAAAGAGGGCGGCGGTGCGGGTGTAGGTGTGGGGCTGAAAGGCGCACACCACCCGCTGATAGCCCAAGGTCCCCGCCATGGTGAGCAGAGCCCTCAGCTCGTCGGGGTGGTGGGCGTAGTCGTCATAGACATCGGCCCCGTTGTACACGCCCTTCTTCTCAAAGCGGCGTCCGGCCCCGGTGAAGGTGTCCAGCCCCCGCTCCACCGCCTCCCCCGGCGCGCCCAGCACATAGGCGGCGGAGGCGGCGGCCAGGGCGTTGGACACGTTGTGGGTCCCTCCCACCCGCAGGGACACGCGGGCGTACCGCTCCCCATTGACCACAATGTCAAAGGTGGGCAGTCCCCGCTCCCAGGTGAGGTTTTCCGCGCGGCAGTTGGCCTGGCGGTCCGTCATGCTGAAGGTGAAGAGGGGCCTTTGGATGTCCTCCAGGGTTTTTCTCACATTGGCGTTGTCCCAGTTGGCCACCACATGCCCGCCGGGGGCGGGCGTCAGCTCCGCAAATTTCCGGAAGGATTGTTCAATGTCCTCCAGGTCCTTGAAGAAGTCCAGGTGGTCCTCCTCCACGTTGAGAATTACCGCCACTGTGGGGGCGAAGGACAGGAAGGAGTTGCAGTACTCGCAGGACTCGGCGATGATGGTATCTCCCCGTCCCACCCGGTGGCCCGCCCCCAGAATGGGGAGGGTGCCCCCTAGCATCACCGAGGGGTCCCGGCCTGCGGCCAGGAGGATGTGGGTACACATGGAGGTCGTGGTGGTCTTGCCGTGGGTGCCCGCCACACACAGAGCATTTTTATAGTGCCGCATAATGGCTCCCCAGGCATGAGCCCGCTCAAAGACGGGGATACCGGCCTTCAAGGCGGCGGCGATCTCCGGGTTGTCGTCGTGGACGGCGGCGGTGCGGATGACGCAGTCCGCCCCCTCCACGCTCTGGGGCAGATGGCCGATGGTCACCGGGATGCCCAGGGACCGGAGGTGGTCCGCCGTCCCGCTCTCCTTCATATCCGAGCCGGTGACATTTACTCCCCGGCCCTTTAAAACCTCGGCCAGCGGGGCCATCGACACACCGCCGACGCCCACCAGATGGGCTTTCGCCCCTGGCCGGATATAATCTTCAATTTTATGCTCCAAGGAACAGCACCTCGTTTTCATGGGTTTCTTTCTATTCTATCCAATTTTTAACGGATAGGTGCAGATTTTATGGATTTTATCCCGCAGGGCCAAGGGCCCGCGCTCAGTCTATTCCCCCACAGCCAAATCGTACAGCTGATTTCTCGCCAACCCCAGCTCCTTGGCGGACCGCTTTACCGCGTCCCGGAGGGACAGGCCCTCCTCACGGAGCCTATCTACCATCGCCAGTCCGTCCTCCAGGGTGGCCTCCTGGGCCTGGACGGGCTCCGCGCCCCGGACCACCAGGACGAACTCCCCCTTGGGCGCGTTTTCCTGATACCAGGTGGCGGCCTCCCCCAGGGTGGTGCGCCGGACCTCCTCATGGAGCTTGGTCAGCTCCCGGCACAGGGAGATCGGCCGGTCCGGCCCGAAGGCCTCCGCCAGGTCCTGGAGGGTGGCGGTCAGCTTGTGGGGGGCCTCGTAAAAGATCATGGTCCGCTCCTCCCCCCGGAGGGAATCCAGGTGGGCCCGGCGGTTTTTCTTGTTCATGGCCAAAAAGCCCTCGAAGGTAAAGCGCCCGGTGGGCTGGCCGGAGACGGCCAGGGCGGTGACCAGGGCGCAGGGCCCGGGGATGGGGCACACTGGAATGGACAGGGCGGCGCACTGGGCTACCAGCTCCTCCCCGGGGTCGGAGATGGCGGGGGTGCCCGCGTCGGTGACCAGGGCGCAGCTCTCCCCGGCCAGGAGGCGGTCGATCACCGCCCGGCCTCCGCTGTCCGTGTTGTGGCGGTGATAGGTCACCATGGGCTTTTTCAGCCCCAGATGATTGAGCAGCTTGACAGACACCCTGGTGTCCTCAGCGGCCACAAAGTCCGCCTGACTCAAGGTGTCCGCCATCCGCCGGGAGACATCCCCCAGGTTGCCGATGGGGGTGGGGACAAGATACAGGGTCCCAGCCAATGGCTCCAACTCCTCTCTAAAAACAGGCTTCAATTATTATAGCATAATTTATAAATTTATGGTATCCTTATTCTGACAAATTTTGGGGCAGGTGACAAATTTGACCAATGTGAGACGGGAACAGTTGGGACCCTACACCCTGTCCTGGCCCGAGGGGGTGTTCCCTCTGGGGGGCGACGCCCTTTCCCTGGGAAATTTCGCCACCCTTCGCCCGGGTTGGCGGGTGTGCGACCTGGGGACGGGGAGCGGGGCCCTGCTTCTGCTGCTGGCCCGGCGGGAGGCGGGGCTGTCCCTCACCGGGGTGGAGATCGACCCGCTGTCCGCCCGGACCGCCCGGGACAACCTTGCGGCCAACGGCCTGACGGGGGAAATTCTCCAGTGCGACCTGCGCGCCGCCCCCCTCCCCGCCGGAGGCTTCGACTTGATCGCGGCCAATCCGCCCTATTTTCCCGTGGGCAGCGGCAAGAGCGGCGGGCCCGCCCGGAGCGAGGAGCTGTGCACCCTGGAGGAGCTGTGCGCCGCCGCAGGGCGGCTGGTCCGGAACAGGGGCCGCTTCGCCTTGTGCCACAGGCCGGAGCGGCTGGTGGACGTGCTGTCCGCCCTCCGGGCCCACGGGCTGGAGCCCAAGCGGCTGAAAACGGTCTCCCACGGGCCGGAGCATCCCCCCGCCCTCATTTTGGTGGAGGCCGTCCGTCAGGGCAGGCCGGGATTGACCATGGAGCGGCCCGCGTTTTTTCAGGCGTAACGGCGTTCTGACCGGCGGTTCGGTTTTGTATCTGACATCTATTTACTGCCCTATATATAACCAGACAGATTTCTTGCCGCCGCCGTTGCGTCTGGACAAAAAATTTTTCTTTTCGATTTTCTTCATCTTTGAATATCAAAGATAGCGACAGAAGAGCCGGACCGGCGCGGAGCCGGTCCGGCTGCGGCTTTTATTTGTTGAGACTGGCGGCGATGGCGTCGGCCAGGGCGTCGATCTCAGACTCGTTGTCCGCCTTGAGGGAGGAGGTGACTGTCATCTCCTCGTCCAGGACGGTCATGTTCTTCAGGGACTCGATCTCCTCCTTCATCAGCGCGCCGGAGCGGGGAGCCCAGGAGCCGCTGCCCATGATAGCCACCGTCCGCTTCTGGAGGTTCAAGGCCTTCATGTCCATCAGGAAGTTGTGCATGGGCGGGAAGATGCCCAGGTTGTAGGTGACGGAGGCCAGCACCAGGTGGCTGTACTTGAACAGGTCGGAGATGAGGTAGCTGACGTGGGTGGAGGACACGTCATACAGCCGGGTATTGGTGATGCCCCGGGCGGTGAGCTTGGCGGCCAGCACCTCGGCGGCGGCCTCGGTGTTGCCGTACATGGAGGCATAGACGATCATCACACCCTTCTCCTCCGGCTCGTAGGTGGCCCAGTGGGTGTACTTGTCGATGATATAGCCCAGGTCCTTGCGCCACACCGGACCGTGGAGGGGGCACAGGAACTTGATGTTCTCCAGGCCCACAACGGAGGCCGCCTTGTTCAGCAGGGCCACCACCTGGGGGCCGTACTTGCCCACGATGTTGGTGTAGTACCGGCGGGCGTCATCGATCCACTCCCGGTCAAAGTCGAACTCGTCGGCGAAGAGCTTGCCGTCCAGGGAGCGGAAGGAGCCGAAGGCGTCGGCGGAGAAGAGGACGCCGTTGGTTGTGTCGAAGGTGACCATGGCCTCGGGCCAGTGGACCATGGGGGCGTAGACAAAGGCCACGGTGTGCTTGCCGAAGCACTTGGTGTCCCCCTCGGCCACCTCCTCAATGGCGCTGGGGTCCAGGCCGAAGCCGAACTGATTGAGAAGGGTGACCGCCTTGGGGGTGGTGATGATCTTCACCTTGGGCCAGCGCAGGAGAATTTCCTCAATGGAGGCGGCGTGGTCGGGCTCCACGTGGTTAATGACCAGGTAGTCCAGGGGGCGGCCATCCAGAACGGCCTTCACGTTGGTGATGAACTGTCGGCCCACCGCCCAGTCGGCGGTGTCGAAGAGGACGGTCTTCTCGTCCAGCAGGACGTAGGCGTTGTAGGATACGCCGTGGTACAGGGGGTGGATGTTCTCAAACAGGGCCAGCCGGTGCTCGTCCGCGCCTACCCAGTACAGGTCGTCGGTGACCTTGCGGTAATTATACATATAGGGTTTCCTCCTTTATATTTTCATGCTGGGGTTTATTTTTGTACCCCAAGGCCCCCTTGCCAAAGGGGGCTGGCGCCGCCGCAGGCGGTGACTGAGGGATTCCGTTTGATAGACACGTTTCCTGTTTACGGAATCCCCCCCGCCATGCTTCGCATGGCCCTCCCCCCTTTAACAAGGGGGGCTTTAGGACGCGGAGCTCTTTACGCCTCGATCTCGATAAACTGGTCCACGGCCTCGCCGCAGTGGGGGCAGGTCCAGCCCTCGGGCAGGTCCTTGAAGGCGGTGCCGGGCTTGACTTCGTTCTCCGGGTCGCCCTGCATGGGGTCGTACTCGTGGCCGCAGCCGTTGCAGATATACAGCTTCCGGGGCTGATAGACCTTCTTGGGGGCCATGCGCTTCATCTTGGTCATGGGCGGGGCGGGCAGCTTCTCGCCGGTGTCCAGGGCCTTGGTGAGCAGGGGCAGAATCTCCAGCACGTCGCCCACAATGCCGTAGTCGCAGTTCTTAAAAATCTTGGCGTTGGGGTTTGTGTTGATGGCCACGATGCAGGAGGCGTCCTTGATGCCCTTCAGGTGCTGGATGGCTCCGGAGATGCCGCAGGCGATATACAGATTTCCCTTGAATTTCTGGCCGGACATACCCACATACCGGTTGATGGGCACATATTTCAGCGTCTCAGCCACGGGACGGCTGGAGCCCACAGCCGCACCGGCGGCCTTTGCCAGAGCTTCGATGAGCTTCATATTCTTCTTTTCGCCGATACCCTGCCCGGCGGAGACGACCCGCTCAGCCTGAGTGATGGGGGTGTCCATGGGGATGCCCACGGTGAAGTCGTGGCCGTCCTTTTTCAGGTTGGCGACCAGGGTCTCCACCTTCTCCTGGGCGGTGCCGTCCTTGAGGATGAGTCGCTTCCGGGCGCCCGTCTCGGGGCCCCGGGGCCCGGCCGCGGCGGCAGAGGGGGCCTCCTTGGCCGCCTTGCCCAGAATGTGGGAGGCGATGACCACCCGCTGAATCTCGTTGGTGCCCTCGTAGATGGTGGTGATCTTGGCGTCACGGTAGAACCGCTCTACCTCCATGCCCTTGAGGTAGCCGGAGCCGCCGAAAATCTGAAGGGCGTCGTTGGTGACCTCCAGGGCGATGTCGGAGGCGTACTGCTTTGCCATAGCGGACTCCATGCCATAGGGGACATGGGCCTGCTTCAGCTCAGCGGCGGAGTAGACCAGGAACCGGGCGCAGCGCAGCTTGGTGGCCATGTCGGCGATCTTAAAGGCGATATTCTGCTGCTGGCAGATGGGCTTGCCGAACTGGACCCGCTCCTTGGAGTACTCCACGGCGGCCTCGTAGGCCCCCTGGGCGATGCCCAGAGCCTGAGCGGCGATGCCGATGCGTCCGCCGTCCAGGGTGGACATGGCGATCTTGAAGCCCTGGCCCTCCTTGCCCAGCAGGTTCTCCTTGGGAATCTTCACGTTGTTGAAGTTCAGCTGGCAGGTGGCGGAGGAGCGGATGCCCATTTTGTCATAGTGCTCCTCAAAGGTGAAGCCCTCCCAGCCCTTTTCCACAATAAAGGCGGAGATACCCCGGGTGCCGATGCCGGGGGTGGTGACGGCGAACACCACATAGGTGCTGGCCTCGCCGCCGTTGGTGATGAAAATTTTCTCACCGTTCAGGAGGTAGTGGTCTCCCATGTCCTCGGCGGTGGTCTCGGTGCCGCCGGCGTCGGAACCGGCGTTGGGCTCGGTGAGGCCGAAGGCCCCCAGCTTCCTGCCGGAGCACAGGTCGGGCAGATACTTTTTCTTCTGCTCCTCATTGCCGAAGGCGTAGATGGGGTAGGTCCCCAGGGAGGTATGGGCGGAGAGGATGACTCCCGCGCCGCCGTCTACCCGGGCCAGCTCCTCCACAGCGATGGCGTAGCTCAGGGCGTCGGCCCCGGCCCCGCCGTACTCCTTCTCGTAGGGCAGGCCCATCAGGCCCAGCTCCCCCATCTTCTTCACGGCCTCGGTGGGAAACTCGTTGTTCTTGTCCAGCATGAAGGCGATGGGCTTGATTTCGGCCTCGGCGAACTCCCTTACCTTTGCCCGAAGCTCTTCATGCTCCTGTGTGGTTTGGTACAGCATACTGATACTTCCTCCTTTATTTGGTGATATGTCTGAATTTCCTATTTCTCCTGGAAAATTGCGCTCAATGATGTTTTACGCAGCTCGCCGTCCAGCACCTCCTGGATGCGGGACAGCTCCCTACACAGGCCGCAGTCCCCCTCGGGACGGTTCTCGCACTGATAGCCCTCCCTCTGGCAGCGGTTGATGAAGAGCGGGTCGCCCAGCCGGTGGAACAGCTCGCCCAGATAGAGCCGCTCACAGCCCTCCGCCAGCAGGTAGCCCCCCGCCGGTCCCCGGCGGCTGACCACCAGCCCGGCGGCGTGGAGCTGCTTCAGCACTTTCAGGGTGATGGCCTTGGGCATGCACTCCCGCTCAGCGATGGCGGCAGCGGACTGATGCCCCCCCTGATGCAGGGCCCGCAGGATGCGCAGCGCGTAGTCCATCTCTCTGGTCATCAGCAATGAAATCACGCCCTTTAAAAAATACCATTTTAGTACATTATACATGTTTCATTTGAAATGTCAATCAGAAACTGAACAAAAAAATGATTTCTGGCGAAATAGACAAAAACCTCCGGGGCTCCCGCTGGAACTGGGGCGCAGGGAAATCAATTTTGCGTCTGTAGGGCGCGACGACCCCGGCGCGCCGTTTGCAAAATCTGCCCGTCAGCGGCGCGCCGGGTCGTCGCGCCCTACAAGTGCGGCATTATTTTCTCAAAATTGATTTCCCTGCCCCAGGCCGCAACCCCTCTTGCATTCCGCAAAGAGAAGCCATATAATAGAGATGAAAATTTTTTTGGCGCGGGTGAAATAAAACGCTCCCCTCCCGCGTTTCTTACTGTGACAGGAGAAATGGACTATGCTGGCTGCTCTGTGGGTCCAGACAACCGAAGAGGAGGACGCCCGGCGGGAGCTGGAGCGGCTCCTGCTGCTGACGGGTCAAGGGAATCGGGAGGCCTTCGGCCTGCTGTACGCCAAAACCCGGGAGGCGGTATACGCCCTGGCGTTGTCCCTGCTGGGCGACGCCCACGAGGCCCAGGACATCGCCCAGGACGCCTACGTCAGGGTCTGGGAGAGCGCCCCGTCCTACCGGCCCCAGGGCTCGCCCATGGCCTGGCTGCTCACCGTGGCCCGGAACCTGGCCCGGAGCCGCCTGCGCCAGAGCGGGCGGCAGACCACCCTGGACGAGGAGGCCTGGAACGCCATCCCCGCCGCCCCTCCCGGCGTCTCCCCCGAGGACCGGCAGGTTCTCCAGGAGGCGCTGGCCCGGCTGGAGCCGGAGGAGCGTCAGATCATCCTGCTCCACGCAATTTCCGGCCTGAAGCACCGGGAGATCGCCCAGCTGCTGGAGCGGCCGCTGTCCACCGTCCTGTCCAAATACCACCGCGGGCTGAAAAAAATGAAGGCCCTGATGAAAGGAGAGAGCGACCAATGAACGACCGGGAGCTGGAACGCAAGCTGGCGGACGCGGTCACCCGCGCCGCCCCCGACGACCTGGAAGCCATTCTCTCCCGCTGCGGTGCGCAAAACGGGAGCGTGATGGAAATGAACCAGTTAATATCCAATGAAAGCATGAAAATTGCCCAGGCGAAGTCCAGGAAAGCCGTGCGTCCCTGGCTGGCCGCCGCCTGCGCGGCGCTGGTCCTGCTGGGGACCGGGGGCGGCGGACTGCTGTACCACCAGAGCCATGCCGTGGCGTCGGTGGTGTCCCTGGACGTCAACCCCAGCATCGAGCTGAAGGTAAACCGAAACGAGAAGGTGATCTCCTGCACCGCCCTGAACACCGAGGCGGCGGCGGTCCTCTTCAACATGGGCGGCGGGGCCGACCTGGAGGGCACCAAGCTGGACGTGGCGGTGAACGCCATCGTGGGGGCCCTGGTGCGGGAGGGCTATCTGGACAGCATCTCCTCCGCCATCCTCATCTCGGTGGAGGACAACGACCAGGAGCGGGCCCAGCGCCTCCAGGCGGAGCTGGTGGCCTCGGTGGACGGCGTCCTCCAGGCCCAGGCCCCCGGCACCGACGTGCTGAGCCAGGTTGTGGACCAGGGCACCCTTCGTGTGGAGTATGGAAACGTCAACAATATCTCCTCCGGCAAGGCCGCTCTGGTGGAAAAGGTACTGGCCATGAACGGCGCGGGTGAGAAGGCCTTTGACCAGCTGGCTGCTCTCTCTGTGGAGGAGCTGAGCGACCTGCTCAAGGCGGGGGAGAAGCGCATCCCCATCGGCAAGAGCGCCGCGGCCACAGCCGCGGAGACCTACGCCGGAACTCTGGCGCTGGACTCCGTGACCACCGACGTGGACCCGGAGCTGGACGAGCTCCCGCCCCACTACGAGGTGGAGCTGAAAACCGCCTGGGGCGAGTTTGAGTATATCGTGGACGCCTTCACCGGACAGGTCCTCAGCGGGCCCAAAGACCTGCTTACCTCCGGCGGAGACACCAATCCCCCCAGCCCCGGGACGGACACCCCTGTGTCCCCCGACGCCAGCGCCCCCCAGACGCCGCCCTCCGGCGCGCAGGGTCAGGACGTGGGCCAGGAGGCCGCCAAGCAGGCCGCGCTGAGCCACGCCGGACTGTCCGCAAGCGACGTTACCGATTGGAAGATCAAGCGGGAGTGGGACGACGGCCGGCTGGAGTATGAAATCGAGTTCTGGTGCGGGACCGACGAGTACGACTATACCATAGACGGCCACTCCTGTTCCGTCCTGAAGCACGAGCTGGAGCGCCACCCCCATCAGGATGGGACGCACCACAACGGCTCCGTATCCGGCATTACCCTGGAGGCGGCCAAGGCCGCAGCCCTGAGCCACGCCGGGTTGAAGGAGAGCCAGGTGTGGGACATGAAGGCGGAGCTGGACTACGACGATGGCCGTCTGGAGTATGAGGTGGAATTTAAGTCCGGCGGCATGGAGTATGAATACACCATCGACGGCGTGACCGGCAGTATCCTGTCCTTCGATCGGGAAGTGGACGACTAAAGCATAAAACGCTGCGGGCCCCTCCGGGTCCGCAGCGTTTCAGCCATATTTATCTGTGGGTCAGCTGTCCCGCAGGGCCTCCAGCCCCTTGCTGTCCAGCAGCTCCACCGCGCCCCGGGACAGCTTGACCAGCCCCTCGTTCTGAAAATAGCGGAGCATCCGGGTGATAACCTCCCGGTGGGTGCCCAGGTGGTTAGCGATGGTTTCGTGGGTGAGCTTGAGCTGTGCGGCCCCCTCGATGGCCGACTCCTCCAGCAGAAAGGAGGCCACCCGCTTGTCCAGGCTCTTCCACATGATCTGCTCGATGAGCCACATGACCTCTGAGAAACGGGCGGCCATGATCTCGTTGGTGAAGTTGGCGGCGGGGGCCGACTGCTCCATCACCCTCTGATAAACTTCTACCGGGATGACCCACAGGCTGGTGTCCTTCTCCGCCTGAATGACCACGCTGAACTGGACGCTTTTCAGCATACAGGAAGCGGAAAACAGGCACAGGTCCCGGTCGAACAGGCGGTAGACGGTGATCTCCCGCCCCTCCTCCGAGAGGATATAGGCCCGGAGCTGGCCCTGCTTGATGAGCAGAAGCCCGGTGCAGTCCATGTCTCCGTTGTGGAGGACGGTCCCCTTTTTTACACTTCGCTCCATCAGGCTGTTGGAAATCATGGCCTGGTGCTCCGGCGTCAGCCTGTCCCAAATCGGAAAATATTCTTGAAATTCCATACGGTTTCCCCCCTCTGTGCTCAGCACCAGTATAGGCCATTTCGCAGGATATGTCAAAAGGAACCTGTTCAGAACCCCGCCTCGGTGATTTCATCACAGTCATCCCGCCGGGCGGGGCGTATAATATCCATATCATCATTGGAGGTGCTCTGAATGGAAAACAACCGGAAGCCCCGCCCCAAGGCGTGGGTAGACCGCTCCCTGTGCGTGGCCTGCGGCTGCTGTGTCAAGGTGTGCCCGCTGACGGCCATCAGCGTGTTGCGCGGCCTCTGGGCCCAGGTGGACGGCGGCAGGTGCGTCGGCTGCGGCAGGTGCGTGAAGGAATGCCCCGCCTCGGTCATTGAGCTGAAGGAGGCGGGGACATGAAAAAACACTGGTACGACTATCTGTGGATCGTCTCCCTCACCTATCTGGTGCTGGGCTTCTTCAACATCCTGTTCGCCTGGCTGGGACTGCTCTGCTTCTTTATTCCCCTGCTCATCTCCATCATCGGCGGGACCAAGGGGTACTGCAACCGCTACTGTGGCCGGGGACAGCTCTTCGGGCTGGTGGGGGGCCGGTTCGGCCTGTCCCGGAGGAAGGATGTCCCCCGCTGGATGAAAAGCAAGGCCTTCCGCTACGGCTTTTTGATCTTCTTTTTTGTCATGTTTTTCCAGATGCTTTGGAATACTTATCTTGTCCTTGCCGGGGCTCAGGACCTGCGTCAGGTGGTCACCCTGCTGTGGACCTTCAAGCTCCCCTGGCACTGGGCCTACCACGGCGGCTCTCTCCACCCTGGGGCGGTTCAGTTCGCCTTCGGCTTCTACAGCGTGATGCTCACCTCCACGGTGCTGGGCTTTGTGACCATGCTTCTGTTCAAGCCCCGCTCCTGGTGCGTCTACTGCCCTATGGGCACCATGACCCAGCTGATCTGCAAGGCAAAAAACCACTCCGTCTCCTCCCGTGAGCCGGACTGAGAAAGAGGTATTTTATGAACAACAAAATCACCCTGCTCCTCTGCGCGGCGGCGTCTATCGCCCTCCTGACCACCGGCTGCGCCCAAAAGCCCGCCGCCTCCAGCCAGCCGGCCCAGAGCCAGCCCGCACAAAGTCAGTCCAGCCAGTCCGACTCCGGTGCGGACAGCCCCGCCGGGACGGCCAGCATGCTGGGCAGCCTGCAATCCTTCACCGCACTGACCCTGGACGGGGAGAGCTTCACCCAGGACGACATCGCCGCCAAGGATATCACGGTGCTCAACTTCTGGGCCCTGACCTGCCCGCCCTGCATCGCCGAGATGCCCGAGCTGGCCTCCTTCGCCGGGGCCCTGCCCGACAATGTGCAGGTGGTCACCGTCTGCCTGGACGGCTCCGGCAATGAGGAGACGGTCTCCTCCATTCTGGACGAGGCCGGTTTTTCGGGCGTGACCCTCGTCGCCGGGGACGGCGACCTGGCTGCCCTGGCCGGAAACCTGATGTACACCCCCACCACCCTGGTGGCCGACAGTGCGGGGACCCTTATGGGCGACCCCATCATCGGCGGGCAGAAGGACCTGCCCGGGACCTTCCTGGCGGCGGTGAACGACGCCCTCCAGGCGGGCGGAAAGGCGGAGGTCAGCCTTGAGGAGTAAGCGAGCCCTGCGGTACGGCCTGCTGGGGCTGTCCGCCGCTCTGATTGGGGTGGGACTGCTCCGTCAGGAGCACCTGGAGGTCTTGGGGAAGGCGGTGAGGATATGTCTGGAATGCGTCGGAATCGGGTAAAATGGCCCCTCTCTCTCCAGCGAACGATTCAGCTGATCTCCGCCGCGCTGGTCAACGGCTATATAGCGGGCTTTCAGAAAGGAAGAATCTTCACCGGCGGGACCAAGGCGGTCTGCGTCCCCGTCCTCAACTGCTACTCCTGCCCCGGGGCGCTGGGGGCCTGCCCCATCGGCGCGCTCCAAACGGCGGTGGGCGGGGTGAAGCACCACTTCCCCTTCTACGTGCTGGGCCTGCTGATGCTGTTCGGCGTCCTTCTGGGGCGGGCGGTGTGCGGACTGCTCTGTCCCTTCGGGCTGGTTCAGGACCTGCTCCATAAGATTCCCAGTCCCAAGGCCCGAGTGCCCAAGGGACTGGACCGGCCCGCTCGGGGGATTAAGTATGTGGTCCTCCTGGTCTTTGTCATTCTGCTCCCCGCCTTCGCCGTCACTGAAACCGGGATTACGCCCCCCTATTTCTGCCAGTACATCTGTCCCGCCGGGACGCTGGGGGGCGGCATCCCCCTCATGCTCGCCGACCCCGCCCTGCGCCAGCTGGCGGGCTGGCTGTTCAACTGGAAGGTCCTGGTACTGGTGGTCATCGCGGCCGCTTCGATTTTCATCCACCGGCCCTTCTGCCGGTACCTCTGCCCCCTGGGTGCCTTTTACGCCCTGTTCAACCGGTTCAGCTTCTTCCAGATGTCGCTGGACGCCCACAAGTGCGTCGGCTGCGGCACCTGTGAGCGGGTCTGTCCCATGGCGGTGGAGGTCACAAAGGACATCAACAGCCCGGAGTGCATCCGGTGCGGGGCCTGCCGAACCACCTGCCCCACCGGAGCCATCGCCGGCCCCCTGAAAAAGCAGAGCCCCCGCTGAGAAACAGCGGGGGTTCTGTCTATTTGTTCCTCTGTCCCGCGCCCACCAGGATATAGACCAGGGAGGCGGCGGCCAGCAGATAGGGGTAGTAGAGGCAGGGCATGATCTGAAAGGCGGACACCGCCCCTCCGGCGGCGGAGACGGCCATCAGCATCTGCGCGCCGTAGGGGATAACCCCCTGGAACACGCAGGAGAAGGTGTCCAGCAGGGAGGCCGACTCCTTGGGGGTGATGCCGTACTCCTGGCTGATCTCCTTGGCGATGGGGCCGGCCATGACGATGGCCACCGTGTTGTTGGCGGTGGCGATATCCATCGCGCCCACCAGCAGGCCCACGCCCAGACGGCCCCCCACCCGGCCCTTGAACACCCGGCGGATGAAGGCCAGCAGGGCCTCGAAGCCGCCGTGCTCCCGGATGAGGGCGCACATGGCGGACACCAGGACGGTGACCATAATGGTCTCAAACATCCCGGCGGCCCCGGAGCCCATGCTCCCCAGCAGGCCCATGAAGTCGATGGTCCCGGTGGGCAGTACGATGGCGATACCGGCCACGATGCCCACCAGCAGCACCACGAACACGTTCAGCCCCATGATGCCGCCGATCAGCACCAGCACATAGGGAATGAGCAGCAGCAGGTTATAGTCGGGAATGTCGATCTGCCCCACCCCCGCGTGGAGGGACTGGAACAGGATCACCGCCAGGGTAGCCAAGGCGGCAGGCAGGGCGATTTTGAAATTGGCCCGGAACTTATCCCGCATCTCACAGCCCTGGGTGTTGCAGGCGGCGATGGTGGTGTCGGAGATAAAGGACAGGTTGTCGCCGAACATGGCCCCGCCCATCACCGAACCCACGCACAGGGCCATGGAAAAGCCGGACACATTGGACACCGCCGCGGCGATGGGGGTAATCAGGGTGATGGTGCCCACCGAGGTGCCCATAGCGGTGGACACAAAGCAGGCGGCCACAAACAGCACCGCCACCGAGGCCCAGGCCGGAGTGACGGACAGCAGAAAATAGGCCACCGCCTCGGCGCTGCTCCGCCCGGTGACGCCCACAAAGACCCCGGCCACCAGGAAGATCAAAATCATGGTCATGATATTCTTGTCGCCCACTCCCTGGGCCATCACCGCCATCTTTCCGTCGAAGGCCAGCTCCCGGTTTTGCAGGCAGGCCACCAGCAGAGCGGCCATAAAGACCACTACGATGGGAATGTCGTAAAAGGCCATTTGGATGCCCATACCATACTCAAAGATCAGGCCCATGCCCAGGTACAGCACCAAAAAGACCAGAATTGGCAGCAGCGCCGCCGGATTTTCCTTGTAGTTCTTTTCATTCCGCATAAGTGATTGTACGCTCCTTCTCCCCAAATTTCCTCTATTTTAGAGGAAATCTCCCCATCTGTCAATGCGCTGGGCGGCGGGAGTGTCCTATTACGCATTTTATCGCCATCAGAAATTGGTGCGGTTTGTAGGGGCGGCCTGTGGCCGCTCCTACACGAAATCCGAGAACGGGACGCTCCCGGCGGCCAAACAGCCGCCGGTTTTCGTTACTTTTGGGAAATATCCACGCCGAAGTATTTCGTGGACAGCTCCGTGAGGGTTCCGTCCTCCGACAGCTGGGTGAGGGCCTTGTCGATGGCCTCCCGGAGGGCGGCGCTCTCCTCCCCCTTGCGCATAGGGATAGCCACCTGGGTGGGGTCCGGATCCAGGCAGGCGATTTTGATATCCGCCTCCGGGTGGGCCCGCATGTAGTCGTGATAGCTCACGTCAGCGTTGAGGGTGGCGTCGATGCGGCCGCTGGTGAGCAGCTCGAAGGTCTGATTCAGGTCGTCCACGCCGGTGACCTCGGCACCGTATTTCTGGGCTACGGCGGCGTAGGTGCTGGAGATTGTGTTGGCGGTCCGCTTGCCCTCCAGGTCCTCCATGGACTGGATCTCCTCATTGTCCCTCCGGACAATGACGGCGGTGCGGTTGTAGGCGTAGGGGACGGAGAAGTCAAACTTCTCCTGGCGGGCCTCGTCGATCTCCACGCCGTTGACGATGATGTCATATCGGCCCGACTCCAATCCGGCCAGCAGGCTGTCCCAGCCGCTCTCGGCGAAGGAGACCTTCACCCCCAGCTCCTCCGCCACCGCCTGGGCTACCTCCACGTCGTAGCCCACCAGCTCGCCGGTCTCGTCGTGATAGGTCCAGGGGGCCCAAGTGCCCTCCATCGCCACCACGATTTCCCCCTTGGCCTGGATTGCGGCCAGCAGGTCGCTCCCCTTCTCCTCGGACTGGGGGGCCTGCCCCCCGCCGCAGGCGGTCAGGACGGTCAAAGTCAGGACGCCGGCCATCAGGGCCGGAAAAATTTTGTTTTTCATGGGATAACACTCCTTTAAAGTATGTACGGGCCCGGGCTACAGGGCGTAGGCCCCCAGCCGCTTCTCCCCCCAGCGCTGAAGCCAGGTGAGAACGGTGGAAAACAGCAGATAGACCAGGGCCACCTCGGTGTACAGCAACAGGGGCTCATAGACGCTGGCGTTGATCTGTACGGTGGCCCGGAACATCTCCGTCATGGTGATGTTGGACACCAGGGAGGTGTCCTTAATCATGGCGATGAGGGAGTTGGACAGGGCGGGAAAGGCCCCCCGCATGGCCTGGGGCAGGATGACGGAGCGGACGGTCTGGAGCCAGGTCAGCCCCAGGCACCGGCCCGCCTCCAGCTGTCCGCCGGGGATGGACTCCAGCGCCCCCCGGACGGTCTCGGCGCAGTAGGCCCCCTCGTTGATGGAGAAGACCAGCACGGCGGCGGGAAAGGGGGCCAGCACCAGCCCCACCTTGGCCAGGCCATAGAACACCAGAAACAGCTGCACCAGCAGCGGGGTGCCCCGGATGACCCAGATATAAAACCGGCACAGCTGCCTCAGCACCGGGACCTGGGCATACTGGACCAGAGCCACCGCCACCGCGATGACCATCGCCAGAGAAAAGGAGATGGCGGTGAGGGGGACGGTGGCCGTCAGGCCTGGGATGAGAATCTTTGGGAAGGAATTTACAAATATGTCGATGAGCCGCGAGTCCAGCATGTCGTTTGCTCCTGTTTCGGTATTCTTCGGTCACTCAGAGAGGGCGGCCATGATGTCCGCCACCGTGGGGGGACACCCCTTCACCTGACAGGACGCCTGGCCGCAGCAGCTTCCAATGCCCAGGCCGTCGAAGGGGACCCCCTTCCAGCCCTGGCCGATGGCGATTTTCTCCGGCTTGGCCCCGCTGAGGTGGAGGGCCCGGACCAGGGCGGCGTAGCAGGCCGAGCAGGCCGACCGGGCGTCCACCCTCCGGGTGAGGGCGGCCACCTTCCGGGAGGGCCTGGGGTATGCCGCCGACGGGTCGGGCTGGTTGAGCAGGATTACATCCTCAGGCTCCACCCGGCTGCACCCCGCCCCCCACTCCTCCGCCAGGGCGATGTAGGGCGCCTCGCTCAGGTCCAGGCCCAGCAGCTGACAGCCGTAGGCGTCCACCTGGACGGGGTCGGTCCCTAGATACATCCGCCCGGTGTGGACGGGACTGCCCCCCTCCTCAAAGTCCAGGTCGCCGCAGATGCTGTCCACAATGGTCAGCTGAGGCCGGAGGGCGGCAGCCAGGGCGGCGATGGGCTTCATCAGCCCCTCGGTGTGAAAGCGGCGCTTCTCCCTGTCGGGGATACAGCCCTTGCAGTTTTTCAGCGCGCAGGTCATGGCCGTCTGACAGTGGCCCTTGAGGACGGGCAGGTCAATGAGAAAGTCCGCGTCCAGCGCCCGGCGGCAGATCTCCATAGGCCGCAGGGGGGTGTCCACCAGGCGGGTCTTGTCCTGCTTCAGGTCGTAGAAGGGGACGTGATACCGCTCCGCCAGCTCCTCACAGCCGCAGATGCGGAAGGCCCGCTGGGTGCTGTCCCCAACCCAGGCGCTCTCAATCACGCTGATGTCGGAAAAGCCCTTGCCCTGCAAATACTCAATGGCCCCGGACAGCACGCCGGGGTGGGTGGTGGCCCCCTCCTCCGCCGGGCGGGACACCACCAGGTTGGGCTTGAGGGCGATGCTGGCCCCGGCGGGGATCATGTCCGCCGCCTGAGCCGCCTCCATCAGGGCGATTGTCATCCCGTGGGCGTCGTCGCCGTAAATTTGGTAGATTTTTCCCATATATTCCTCCTTGGGCGGCAAAACGGAAATAAAAACCACATTGGCGGTTATTATACCACAGATTCGCCAGATTGGGCAATCCTTTTCTTTACGGATTTGGTTTCAGGTGTTATAATAGCAAATTAAGAAAAAATCCCAGCTAAAATAAGGAGGAACCGATATGGAGAAAACCGTCAGCGCCCAGGAGCCCGTTCAGATCGGCCTGTCCCGCTCCATCCACCTGGTCCCCATGGACCATGTGGACGGGTTCGATATCCGCCCCGGCCTCTATGAGATTAACGGCGCCACCGCCATCCCCGGCGGCGTCAACTTCACCGTCCACTCCAAGGGCGCGGAGACCATCTCTCTGCTCCTCTTCCACAGGAAGGCGGACGAGCCCTACGCAGTGATTCCCTTCCCCAAAAACTACCGGATCGGCGATGTCTACTCTATGATCGTCTTCAAGCTGAACATCGACGAGTTTGAGTACGCCTACCGGGTGGAGGGCCCCTACGACCCCGCCAAGGGCCTGCTTTTCGACGGAAGCCGCTATCTGCTGGACCCCTACGCCAAGGCAGTCACCGGCCAGAGCCAGTGGGGCATCAAGCCCCCCGCGGGCCGTCAGCACTACAAGGCCCGGGTGGTCAAGGACGACTTCGATTGGCGGGGCAATCACCAGCCCCTCCTGCCCATGGAGGACCTGATTATCTACGAACTCCACGTCCGGGGCTTCACCAAGGCCCTCTCCTCCGGGGTCGCCCACCCCGGCACCTTCGCCGGACTGATGGAGAAGCTGGACTATATTCAGGAGCTGGGAGTCAACGCCATCGAGCTGATGCCCATCTTCGAGTTTGACGAGATGCAGGACTTCCGTCAGGTGGACGGCAAGACTCTGTTCAACTACTGGGGCTACAGCACGGTGAGCTTTTTCGCCCCCAACACCAGCTACACCGCCTCCACCGAGTACAACCGGGAGGGCAACGAGCTCAAGCGCCTTATTCAGGCCTGCCATCAGCGGGGAATCGAGGTCTATCTGGACGTGGTATTCAACCACACGGCGGAGGGGGACGAGCGGGGCCCGGTGTTCTCCTTCAAGGGCTTTGACAACAACATCTACTACCTCCTCACCCCCGACGGGCGCTACTATAACTTCTCCGGCTGCGGCAACACCATGAACTGCAACCACCCTGTGGTCCGTCAGATGATTTTGGACTGCCTGCGCTACTGGGTCACTACCTACCGCGTGGACGGCTTCCGGTTCGATCTGGCCTCCATCCTGGGCCGCAGTGAGGACGGCTCCCCCATGGGGGCCCCGCCCCTGCTCCAGTCCCTGGCCTTCGACCCCATTCTGGGGGACGTGAAGCTTATCGCCGAGGCCTGGGACGCCGGGGGGCTCTACCAGGTGGGTACCTTCCCCGCCTGGAACCGGTGGGCGGAGTGGAACGGCCGCTACCGGGACGACCTGCGCCGCTACCTCAAGGGCAGCGAGGGCTGCGCCCAGCTGGCCGCCCTGCGTCTGATGGGCTCTCAGGATATGTACGGCAGTCAGGGCCGCACCGACGCCTCGGTGAACTTCATCACCTGCCACGACGGCTTTACCCTCTGGGACCTGTTCTGCTACAACGAAAAGCACAACCTGGCCAACGGCTGGAACAACACCGACGGGGCCAACGACAACAACAGCTGGAACTGCGGCGCGGAGGGGGAGTCGGACGACCCGGAGATCAACGCCCTCCGCCGCCGGATGTGCCGCAACGCCTTCGCCCTGCTCATGTGCTCCCGGGGGACCCCCATGTTCCTGGCCGGGGACGAGTTCTGCAACACCCAGTTCGGCAACAACAACGCCTACTGTCAGGACAACATGATCTCCTGGCTGGACTGGGACCGGCTGGAGTCCAACCGGGATATGTTCGAGTTCTTTCAATATATGATCCGCTTCCGCAAGGAGCACCGGGTGGTCCGGGCCCGGACCGGCGACGGTTCCTGCGGCTTCCCCGACGTGAGCTTCCACGGCGTCACCCCCTGGCGGGACCGGCCCTTTGACAGCTACGACCACTATGTGGGCGTGATGTTCTCCGGCTGGGAGCGGGACGCCGGGCCCCAGGTGGTCTATGTGGCCTCCAACGCCTGGTGGGAGGAGCTGTCCGTCACCCTGCCCCAGCTGCCCGCCTCCATGAGCTGGCACCGGGCGGTGGACACCTGGCAGGCGGAGCAGTCCGAAATTCCTGTTTCCGGACTTGAAATCTCCGTCCGCCCCCGGAGCGTGATGGTGCTTGTGGGAAAATAGACCATAACCAGAGGGACGCGGCTCTAGGCCGCGTCCCCTTTTGCCGGACACTGCCGCCCGGTGTGGTCAATGGTATAGTCCCCGGTGAGGATAATCTGAGAGATGGGGACGAAGGTATAGCCCTCCTGGAGCAGGGTCTGAATGATGCCGGGGAGGGCCTCCGGCGTGTGAAGGGCGGCGTTGTGAAACAGGACAATGGACCCGGGCTGTACCTTGGAGGTCACCCGCCGGGTGATCTCTCCGGCGGACAGGTCCTTCCAGTCCAGGCTGTCCACGTCCCACTGGATGGGCTCCATGCCGGTGGAGCGGACCGCGTTGATGGAGTTGTCGTCATAATCCCCATAGGGCAGGCGGACCAGGGTGGGCCGGACGCCGGTGACCGCCTCGATCTTGTCGTTGCAGGCGTTCAGGTCGGCGGCCACCTGGTCGGCGGACAGCTGGGGGTAGTGGGCGTGGGTGTTGGAGTGGTTCATCACCTCGTGACCCGCGTCGTGCAGGGCCTTTACCGACTCCGGATATTTGTCCACCCAGTCCCCCACTACAAAGAAGGTGGCCTTCACGCTGTACTGCTCCAATATGTCGATGAGCTGCTGGGTGTCCTCGTTGCCCCAGGCGGCGTCAAAGCTGATGGACACCAGCTTCTGGTCCCGCTGAACGCAGTAGATGGGCAGCTGCCGGGCCGCCGCCGACGCCCCCACCGCGGCGGGGTAGTTGACCACATAGAACATCACCGCCGCCAGACACAGACAGGCCAGCGCCGTCCACCACTGTCTCCCGATGTAGATGATCCTGACCTGCTCCCGCTTTTCTCTCATGACACGCACTCCCATTCCATTCTGTTTTCCCCATGCGGGGCCTTGTGATTCAACTATATGAAAGCTTCCTGCCTCGTATCACAGAGAGTACCCGGCTCAGACATAAAAAATGAAAAGCCGCCCTTAAGGTCAGTACGCATAAAGGACAAGCCAAAAAACAACATATAATAAGGCAGTTACCGAAAAAGCAAACCTTTGTGACAAAATGAAACAAGCAGAAAAACGCACGATTTGACAATCAAAGTCAATCGTGCGTTTTTCACTTTCAAAAAGGAGGGCAATCTATGCCGAGCGTAACTTTATCAGACTATTTTTGCGGCGATGAAGAAATACAGTTTTCACACTTTCGCATCCCCCGCCAGCTTATCACCCATCCTCATTTCAAGCCCCTGTCCACTGATGCCAAGCTACTATATGGTATGCTACTGAACCGCATGAGCCTGTCCGCAAAAAATGGCTGGCACGACAACACCGGGCGGGTTTATATTTACTTCACTGTAAAAGAAGTCTGCGAAGCCATAGGCTGCGGGCGAAACAAGGCCATGCGGTTATTGGCAGAGTTGGATACCAGCAAAGGAATCGGCCTGATTGAGCGCGTCAAGCAGGGCCAGGGCAAGCCGGACAGGGTTTTTGTCAAGCGGATCACTGTACAGGAAGATACGGAGGCACCCGGCCAAGGCCCTGCCGCACCCATTTCATCGGCTGATTTTTCCGACATCCAGAGGTCGGAAAAATCGACTTCAAGGCGTCGGGAAAATCGACCTCTTGAGGTTTCAAATGCAAACCCAAGTTATATTGATAAAAACCAAACTAATTTTATCCATACTAATCAATCTATCTATCCCCCTACCCCCATCGCGGAACGACTGGAGATGGATGGATACGAGTTAAGAGAGGAACGCAGATCAAATAGTACGTATTATGAGCATTTACAGTTTTTCTACTGTTCAGCACGATGTTGGGGAAATGCGTCTCACCGTGAGACGCATTACTTTTGTGGAAAAAACGCCGTTAAAAAAGGAATCACCTACCCAGCGGCACCACAGCGGACAGCGCCGCCAAAAGGCGGTGCTGTCCGAGCAAGTATGTCATTTGTTAAACACAAACGACCCTTGTTAGGGGGCACACCCCCCTTAAAACCCCCAGTCTACGGAAAATACGTCTCACCGTGAGACGCATTATAAAAAGGAGACTGCCATGCGAAAACGCGAACATTTTATCGGCCTATGGTTGGATGATATAGAATATAGGCATTTACTGAAACAATGTGTCCTGTCTGGCCTCAATGCCAGCACCCTGATCCGGCACAGTATTATGGACGTAAACATTCAGCCGAAGCCACCCGACACCTACGCCGCCCTGCTGCGGGAGTTGTCGGCAATCGGGAACAACGTAAATCAGATTGCATATTGGGCCAACGCCACCAAAGGCAGCGGAAAAGCAGAGATTGCAGAAGCTGTTGCGTTAGTACAGCGGGCGTGGCGTTTGGTGAAAGAGATGCTGTAACATGATAAAGCGTCACAATGCGGGGTATGCCCCCTCAATGTGCCAGATTTTACACCACCGCCCTTTGTCCGTCAAGGCCAAGACGAGCCGCGCCGGACGCAAGCGTCCGGCGCGGGCCTTGACAGCCAAAGGCCGTCGGTGCTTTTGGTGGTTAAGGGGGACATACCCCAAAACCGGCTTGCGCCGGTTTTTTCGTTATGGGCAACGCCAGCGTTTCCCGGAACGTGCGGCGGTTATCGTCAGGCAAAGGCGGCGGGCGCTTATGCGCCCAGGTATCCCTATAAATGCGTCTCACGGTGAGACGCATTTTCAATCCCTCAGATAATAGACATCAATGCCCTTTGACGGAAACACCGAAAACTGCTATAATGATACTGACAATTTTGCGGGGAGGTGACTGCCTATGTACCGTATTGCGATATGCGAGGACGAGCCGCTGATGGCGCAAGAAAATGAAACTATGCTCTGCCGTATTCTGGAGAACCGCCATTTCCGGCGGGATATTGACTTTACCGTTTCCAGCTTTTCCACAGCGGGGCCGCTGTTGACCGCTCTGCGGAACCAGCCCGCGTCTTTTCATCTGCTTTTGTTGGATATTAGGCTGGCGCAGGAAAACGGCGTGGAGCTGGCCAACTATCTGCGGGAGTCCGATATTGGCTGTTCCGTCATCTATATCACCGCCTATACAGAATATATGCAGGACGCCTTTTCTACCTATACGCTGGGGTATTTTTTGAAGCCGGTGGACGAGAAAAAGCTGGCAAAGGCCATCGAATGGGATCTGCGGAAAAACTACCGCCCGGAGCAGATCGCGCTGCCCGTCAACGGCGGCTTACGCAAGGTAATGGTCCAGGATATTCTCTACGCGGAGGCGGTCAACCACAAAGCCGCCGTGTATCTGCCGGAAGAAGTTATATCTGTCAACCTGAGCTTTCGGGAGTTGCTCTCCCATTTGCAGGGGGACACGTTCTGCCGCTGTCACAACAGCTTTGTTGTTAATTTGAAACACGTCCATAAGCGAACCGCGCGGGGATTGCTTCTGAACACCGGAGCAGAACTTCCAATCAGCCGCGCCTATCAGCAGGAGACTACCAAACAATTCGTCGCTTTTATCCAATAGAAACCGCCCTCTCTGTGGTTGTCACAGAAAGGGCGGCTTTTTAATCTGGCATTTGCAGGGCGGTAGCAACGGAAAAGGCATTGTCCGGGAATTTCAGCAGCAGCTCGCTTTGATACTTCCGCGCTATGGTCTGAACTGCTTTCAGGCCGTAGCCGTGGGCGGACTTGTCCTCTTTCGTTGTGCGGCACAGGTCACGCTCCGCGTCATAGTCCACTGGAACAAAGCGGGAATTTTCCACCCCGATATACAGATGGACACCCCGGATATGGAGATCGACCCGAAGCCATTTCCGAACCCCCTCCGGGGCCAGAGCGTTGGCCTCCAGCGCGTTTTGCAGTAAATTCATCAGCACCATGCAAAGCTCCGTGTCCGGGAACGGCAGCGTTTCCGGTACGTCGATCCGGCGCTCCACCTCTACGCCTTGTTTCTGTGCCCGCGCCAGCATGACCGTCAGCACCGCATTGATCGCCGGATGGGGCGCGTAAGTCAGAGCGGGAATAGAGGACACATCGGATGCCAGCTCGCTCAGATAGGCGTCCAGCCGCTCCGTCTCTCCCGCGCAGGACAGGTTTTGCAGGACCAGATAATGATTTTTCACCTCATGGCGCAGCTCCCCCAGGGCGGCGGCGCTCTCCAGCACGGTGGCAAGCTGCTCCCGCGTCAGACTTTCACGGGCGGACAGCACCTGCAATTCCGTTTCCTGTTCGCTTCTGCGCCGGATGTAGGCCGCCGCGCTCTCCAAAAAGCATAGGGCCAGCAGCAGGCTGTTCCAGTAAAACAGCTCTGTGTCAATCCAGAGAATTGGGTCATCCAGGAACGCCCACAGGATGGACGCATGGGGACCCGTCCGCCCCGCCGGGAGCATACTCAGCAGTATGATGACCACAACACACCCTCCCAGCCAGGGCAGGAAACGGCGGAACACTGGATTGCCGTCCCGGTATTCCAGAACGGAACAGACCACCAGGGCGGCGATGGTAAAACAGAACACGATCCCGGTGCGGGCGGCAAAATTGGAAAAGAGCGGGATCACCGTTTGAAATCCCGCCACGACCCAATAGACCAGCGCGGGCAGGACGGCGAAAGGTGCAAACACGTTTCGCCGTTTTTTCATCCCCAGCATCAGATACAAAGCTGGCGCGGCGAACAGGAGCGCATGGGACTGGTGCAGCACCAGGCCGTAGAGCGCGGGAGGCAAAGTGAACAGGGAGAAGTTCTGCATATAGAAGTACGCCGTCTGACCCAGGGCGGCGGCGCAGAGCAGCAGGACCGGCCAAGGCCGGGTCCCCTCCAGCCAGCCATACAGGAACAGGCCCAGCGTCAGCAGAAAGACCACCCCGAACGCGGCGGCGGGAAAGGCGCGGAGGCTGGTATCCGCGCGGGCCTGTTCGTTGAGCAGAACGCTGTCCAGGAAATACAAGGACGGCTCCGGGTCCTCCTCCCCTTTTTCCATAAGGAGGGTGAGGGTTTTCCCCGCCCACTCCCCAGGCAGGGTCACATACAAATTGCCCGTGCCCGCCGGGAGCTGTTGAAAGGGCGCGCCGTCCAGCCGCAGCTCTGCCGCCGCAAATAACTGTCGGATCTCCAGGACCGGGCGCAGTTTTCCCGCCTGTGCCGGGAGAGTATATTCCAGCTCCAGCGGCCCCGCGTAAAGGTACAGCCCGTCCAGCTCCGGCGCACCGCTCACGGCCTCCGGCGTCAGGCGCACAGGTTGTTGATTGGGAACCGTCTCCGCCGCCAGTAGCCACACAAGCCCCGCCGCGCACAGCAGGAACAGGCCCATTGCCAGACAACTGGCCCACCGTTTTCCAATCCGCATATTCCGCCCTCCCCAATCCTGTTTATACTTAGCGTAAACGGGAAAATTGCCGCTGTCAAGGGGCGGGGATGTTAATTGGTAGCAAATCCTGCATTCTGGTCGAGCGGTCTTGTTTTTTTAGAAAGTTTTGTGTATGTTGTGAAATAGAAAACTGCGGCGAAAATGGATTAAGAAAGGGGTGCGCCCCTTTCTCAGTTCCCCCATGGGGGAACTAAATTTCCTCTGCCGCATGAGGAGGCATACTGCATGAAACGCAAACTATTCAGCATCATCACCGCTCTGGCCCTGTGTTTGGGGGTTCTGCCGGGGACGGTCCAAGCAGCGAATAAGACACTTACAAAGCCGCTGGATTTTACCAACATCGGAGAAGGGGAAGGCCAGACCCCGGCGGAAGGTCCTGGATATCAATTGGAAGGAGATGCTCAGAGCGGCTACACCCTGACACTGGACGGATTATCCTTGAATGTTACAGAATACACAGAGGATTGGAAATGGCGGGAGCGTACAGCGATCTTACTGCCGTCGGACGGCCCGGTCACTGTAGTATTGAAGGGGAAAAATACCATATCCGCAAGCTCTGCTTGGAACGATGAGCGCGCGATTTATGCCAAAAGCGCCTTTGACCTTACGGTAGAAGGCACCGGAGAGTTGGAGGCCAACGTGGCAAATGAACCGGTTTTTCTAGGCATGCCAAGCGTAAGCGGCAGTAATTCAGGCAATATGACAATAAGAGGCGTAACCATAAGAGGGAACACCATCGGAGGCGGTATTTTTTGCAACAAAGGAAACATTACCATTGAAGATGCCGCAATCATGATCTCCACACAGGGTACAAATATTTGCGCAATTCATACTTTGGGGGACATAGTAATCAAAAATAGCGATGTCAATCTTTCGTGTGCAGAGTATCCTGGAATCAATGGAGGGAACATCAGCATAACGGGAGGAACGTTTACAGCCTCTGGAGGCATCTACGATGGCGCGCAATACCCAGCAATAAACTGTGCAAAACTCACGGTGAATGGACTGATTGTCATTGAACCAGCCGGAGGAACCATAGGAGAAACAACAATTCGAAATAGCGACGGGTCTGCGGCCGCTTCCGTAAAACTCGGCTCAGTAACCCTCAACGTTCCAGCAAGTCCCCCCACCTGTACCTACGGCGATACCGACACGCTCAAGGTGACGCTGAGCACCACCCCCGCTGTCACATCCACCGTGGAGGTGTACAGCGGCACGGCCAAGGTGGGCGAGGGGAATCTGAACGAAGAGATTACCATTGATACCAGCGGTTTGCCCGCCGGAGACGCGACGCTCACCGCAAAACTGCCAGACGGTCTGGGGGAAAAGGAATTTACGGTAAAGGTGAACCCCAAGCCCCTCTCTGTCACCGGGGCCGCGGCCGCGGACAGGGCCTATGATAAAACAAATGAGGTATCCATCACTTCCGTAGACTTGGGCGGCGTAAAAGCGGGCGATACCGTCTCGGTGAACACCGCCGGTCTCAAGGGCACGATCACCGGCTCCGACGCGGGTACATATTCGTCCGTCACTCTGCCCGAATTGACGCTGACCGGCACGTCAGCCGGAAACTACATCCTGACCCAGCCGGACGGAGCGGTAAGCACCAGCGTGACCATCTCAAAGGCCAGCTACACCGGAAACACAACCGACGGCAGCGAGGGCAGATTTGGCGTAACCAAGACCTTTGATTTGAAGGACTTGCTTCCGGCAGGGTATGTGCTGGGGGGAATCACTGTGTCGGATGATAACGGGATTTTTGTGGATACGCCCACTGTGGACGGCACCGTACTGACTTATAAGCTGGTGAACGAGGAGGAAAAGGTGGGCAAAACCGGCACGATCACCATTCCCGTAATGGAATCCACCAATTACAACAGTTTTAGCTTGACTATTACCGTCACTGTGAAGGATAAGTTTGTGCCCAACTTGACCATCGACCCCATCACAGTCATCTATAACGGTGAGCCTGTCCCAAACACAGCCATCCGGGGCACAGCGGTGTCGGAAGGGGTCTCCGTCCCCGGAGCTTGGAGCTTTGCTGGCGGGCAGGAGCTTACCGCCGTGGCCGACAGCGGCACAAAGAACGTGATCTTTACGCCCGTGGACGGTGAGAACTATGCGCAAGCCACCGGCGATGTATTGGTGACCATCAACAAGCTCACGCCCAGCCTGACCCTCACGCCGTCCCCGGCCACCCTGCCCAAGGGCGGCACGGTGACGCTGGCCCTCTCCGGTCTGCCTTCTGGCGGTTCGGCCACCGTGACCTGTTCGGATGAAACCATCACTGTGACAAAGGGGAGCGGCGATACCTGGACGGCGGAGCTGCCCGCTGGCGGAGCGTCCTACACCTTTACCGCCACTTACGCCGGGGACGGGAACCACAACGGCGCGACAGCAAATTGCACCGTCAGCGTGGAGAAGATCACGCCGGTGCTGTCCCTGACAGCCTCCCCCGCATCCCCGCTGATCGGCGGCGGCACGGTAACGCTGACCCTTACCGGCCTGCCTGCTGGCGGAACGGCTTCCGTGACCTGCTCTGGCGGCATCACCGTGACAGCGGGAGCGGGCGGCACTTGGACGGCGGAACTGCCCAACAGCACCGCAGACTATACCTTCACGGCCTCCTACGCAGGAAACGACAGCTACCACGGGGCAAACGCGACCTGCACCGTGGAGACAAAGGAAGGGGTGATCCTGCCGAATCCGCCCGCTGATGATGGCAGCACAAAATTCCAGTTGGTTATGGAGAACGGCATTTCCGAGGTCCCTGCCGGATTGCAGAGCATTGAAACGCTGAATACCCTGGAAAAGCTGGAAGCCGCCATGAAAACCGCTATTACACATGCCAATTCCGGCGTTCCCCAAGCCAACACCGCCGTCTATGATGTGGAGCTGCAAATCAGCACCGACGGCGGCACTACCTGGACGAAGGCGACTGCCGTAAACTTCCCCGCAAACGGCCTGACCGTTACCCTGCCCTATCCGGCGGGAACAAACAGCAGCTACACCTTTACCGTGGTGCATATGTTCACCACCAGCGATTTTGGCAAAACGCCCGGAGATATTGAAACGCCCCACGTCATCAACACGGCCAGCGGCCTCCAGTTTACCGTTACCGGCCTGTCCCCGGTCTCCGTGGGATGGACGGCTCCCGCAACCACGCCGGATACTCCCTCCGGCGGCAATCATGGCGGCGGAGGAGGCGGGAGCGTCAGCACCTACGCCGTCACCGTTGAAAAGTCGGAGCATGGCAAAGTGACCTCCAACCGCACCAATGCCAGCAATGGCAGCACTGTCACCCTGACCGTCACCCCGGACAGCGGCTATGTGCTGGACGCTCTGACCGTCACAGACAGCCGGGGGAACGAGATCAAGCTGACCGCCCAGAGTGGCGGGAAGTACACCTTCACCATGCCAAGCAGGGCCGTAACGGTAAAAGCGTCCTTTGTTCCTCTGCCGGACGATACGCAAAAGCCCTGCGACGGCGGCGCGGACTGCCCCTCCCGCAGCTTCACTGACCTGGGGAGCGTGGGGACGTGGTATCACGAGGCCGTGGACTATGTTCTGCGGAATGATCTAATGGGCGGCTACGGCAACGGCCAGTTCGGACCGAATAATAATCTGACCCGCGCCCAATTTGCCCAAATCCTCTTTAACAAGGAGGGCAGGCCGGTGGTCAATTACCTGCTGCAATACGGCGATGTGGCGGAGGGCGCATGGTACACCGAGGCCATCCGCTGGGCCACCAGCCGGGGTATTGTGGGCGGCTACGGAAACGGGATGTTCGGCCCCAACGACAACATCACCCGTGAGCAGTTGGCGGTCATGCTCTGGCGGTACGCCGGAAGCCCCGCCGCTACGGATAAGGAGCTGCACTTCACCGACGCGGACAAGGCCAGCGGCTACGCGCTGGAGGCCCTGCGCTGGGCGGTGGAGAACGGTGTCATGATCGGCAAGGGCAACGGACAGTTGGCACCCCAAGGCTTGGCAACTCGCGGACAGGTAGCGCAGATGCTTATGAATTTCTTGAAAAACAGATAAAACCTTATAAGAGCGGGACGGTTCACACTTGCCGTCCCGCTCTTTGTATAACAGGTTGTGCGGAATTTGTCGATAAAATACGTCTCACCGTGAGACGTATTTAAGAAAAGCTGTCGTTTTTTATAACCTTTTAGGAAGTTTTGGAAGTTCCTGCGGATAATGAGCAAAAAGCAATTTCCAGGGATATTAAGGAGTAGAAGCAGGTATTTTCCGTTCAACAGGGAAAGGGCTTGACTACAACTGAATAAGGCAATCAGATACATTCTGTATGCGCGGAGCCGGGCGGCGGGTACGCAGGGATGATCCCCCGTGACAGGAGGCCGGACACCGGGAGGACGGAGCGAACGGGGCCAGCGCCGCAAAGCTGCTATGGCACAGCAGCGGGCCACGAACTGCATATGGGTATGATGATACTTGCGTCGGCTATGCGTCACAGCGTAGGACGCCCCGCCACGGGAATGGGGGGAGGCACGATAAATCCTATGGAGCGGCCCTGCCAGCCGCCGTCTGATCCTGCCTTGTTTTTCTAATCGTGAACAACGAAATATAAAACCGCCAACCAATGCAAAATTTGTCGTTAATGCGTCTCACCGTGAGACGCATTTCTTATTAAAGTAGTCTACCCGCGAGGGAGCTGCCGTTTCTGGAAAACGATGCGTTTATTTGACAGAGAAGCAATACATCAATCCCCGCTGAATTTGTCGAATATTTGACGTTTTTCTTGATATTAGGTATAATTATGAGTGTTACAAGGCCAGAAACGGTAACTGCCGGATTGGAGGCTGAAATGATTAGGCAGTCAGGCAATTTGAATGAAAAATGGACGGCCCTCTACGTCCGGCTCTCCCGCGACGATGAGAACGAGGGGGACAGCAACAGCATATCCCATCAAATCGAAATCCTCACCAGGTATTGTCAAGACCGGGAAATTTCCAGCTATAAGGTTTACAAAGACGACGGATGGAGCGGTACAAATTTCAAACGTCCCGGCTTTATGGAAATGATGGCCGACATTGAGGCGGGGCTTGTCAGCATGGTGGTAGTCAAGGATATGTCCCGGTTTGGCAGGAATTATCTGGAAGTCGGGTTATATACGGAAATCCGCTTTCCGGAACTGGGAGTCCGCTTTATTGCCGTTAATGACGGAGTGGACAGCGAGGATCAACTGGGAAATGACTTCACCCCATTCCGAAACCTTGTGTAGATAAACGAGATGCCGCCCAAAAACACCGTGATAAAGTCAAACAATGTGCGGAAAATCCGAAGATTATAGCCAATAAAAGAAGGAAAAAGTTAGATATTTCAAAACAGCCTCCCGTTTCAAAAAATTTACGCACCAAAGATGCAAAGTCCGCTATTTATGGACGGAGTAAACTCGCTATCCACCTACCCCCAAAGTGACCGGAAAAGTCCGGCAGCTCTGGGGCTTTTGTTTTCCCACCACTGTTACATTTGCTTCGTTTGCACTCTGGTTCTTTGGTGGTGTTGGTAATAGCTTTCTCCATGCCTTTCGGCTATACTTGCCTTGCAATCAGCGGAAAGGAGAATAGCACCATGCCAGCTACAAGAAACCTTTGTGCGAAATGTTGAGCTCAACATTTCGCACACAAATTCTTTGTTTCTGCCATTGTTATAAGCTCCTTCCCTTTGATTGTGAAGCAAGTATATCCGAAAACCGATGACAAAGCTATTACCAAGACCACCAAAGAACTACAGACAAACGAAGCAGATGCACCAAATAGAACAAGGTTCTTTCTTTTCTCTGTGTTTTATGATAAACTAAAATCAGTCCAAGAAAACTAGAAGCGAATATTTGCTTTCAACTCATCGGAAAGGAATGTGAAGACATGAAAAAACTCGGCTTTGGCTTGATGCGTCTGCCCCTCCTCGACCCGGCGGACGCCGCTTCCATTGATATGGAGCAGCTCAAGAAAATGGTGGATGTGTTTCTTGATAAGGGCTTTACCTATTTTGACACCGCCTGGATGTATCAGGGCTTCGCCAGTGAGCGGGCGGCCAAGGAGGCATTGGTAGACCGCCATCCCAGAGAGAGCTTTACGCTGGCCACCAAGCTTCACCCCGGTTTCTTCAACTCTCCCGAAGAGCGTGAGGACGTTTTCAACACCCAGCTGGAAAAAACCGGGGCGGGCTATTTTGACTACTACCTGCTCCACGGTATTGACGCTGGCGGTTATCCCAAATTTGAGGATCTGGACTGTTTTGGCTGGATGCAGGACAAGAAAGCCAAGGGCCTGATCCGGCACGCAGGTTTCTCCTACCATGACAGCGCTGAGCTGCTGGACGAAATTTTGACCAAACACCCGGAGACAGAATTTGTCCAGCTCCAAATCAATTACCTGGACTGGGAGAGCGAGTGGATTCAGAGCCGCAAGTGCTATGAAGTCTGTGTGAAGCATAATAAGCCAGTGATCGTTATGGAGCCGGTCAAGGGTGGTTCTCTGGCCCGCATCCCCCAGGAGGCGGAGGCCCTGTTCCAGAGAGCAGACCCCAAGATGTCCACCTCCAGCTGGGCCATCCGCTTTGCCGCTTCCCTGCCCGGTGTGATGATGGTTCTCTCTGGAATGAGCTCTCTGGAGCAGATGGAGGACAACCTCTCCTACATGGCGGACTTTACCCCTCTTACCAAGGACGAAACCGCCTTGTGTCACAAGGCCGCCGGGATCATTAACAGCCAGATTGCCGTTCCCTGCACAGGCTGTTCCTACTGCACGGAAGGTTGCCCCAAGCACATTGCCATTCCCCAGTATTTTTCTCTGTACAACGAGATCACCCGAGAGGATATGGAACATAAGGGCTGGACGGTTTCCTTCTCCAACTATGACGCGCTGACACAAAAATTCGGAAAGGCGGCGGACTGTATCGCCTGCGGTCAGTGTGAAGGCATCTGTCCCCAGCGTCTGACGATTGTTGACTACCTGAAAGCTGTCTCCGCCCGTTTTGACCATTCGTAACCGTTCCCAAACGTAAAAAGGTCCTGGGTAAACTTCAATTTTGAAGTGTATCCAGGGCCTTTTGCTCTATCAGCGTTCCTGTTGGGAACGCCTTTTGCCTTTTTCTTTCACTGGTGTCAATTCCAGAAGTTGACGTACCCGTTTCTGCATATGACGCTCTATGGTCAACAGCCGGTTTTCTGGAAGATTTAGCTTGGGATGCCGTTGGAATGTGAATCCGATCAACTTGCGGAGCTGGCCCATCTGAATGGGTCCCATGACCTCCCGGCAGATATTCTCAAAACTTACCCCATAAGCTGAGCCCCGTGTTTTCGCATAGCGGTCCAGATACTCTAAATCTTCGGGCATAGCTAAATTAAACAGCGACAGCCCATTGTCAAAAATCGGCGCGGCCCCAAGCAATTCTCCGCTGTGATTGTCCCGCAGAACACCAAAATTACCGAAGTGCCGGTCCTCATTGTAAATCACAGCATCGAACACCAGCATGCTTTTAATTTCTTCGTATGCTTCAGTTCCCATCTTTTTATAATATTCCAGACAGGCTTTCAGTCCACCTTCCCGGACAATACGGCCAATGGGAATGTATGCCGTATCAATATCTGTAAACAACTTACAGCGAGAGGCCAGGATGCCTTTCCAGTTTTCCAGCCCATAGAGCACTGCATGCAGACCCATGGCCTGGGCAATCTGACTGGCGTAAAACTCGCTATAGGGCTCATTCCCTGTATTGGCTGCTCCAGAAGTCCCACCCTTGTACAGATAGATACCGTCTCCCTCGATAAATCGCCAGCCCTTGGGAAGCATCCCGTTCGTGGTCAACTCTGGTGAGGTGGTAAAGGCGGCATCGCTCTGACCAATTCCTGTATAGGCTACCAGGGATAGTATCTCCGAAAACCGGTTCTCATACAGGTTATATTGCGAGAAGGTCCCTGCAAACCCCTGGGGTACAACCCAAAAGCTGTCGTTCAGGGACAGCCCCTTGCACACATCAATGATTCCTTTGGTATCATTGACGCTCAGGCCAAATGTCTTGAGAATTTCGGCAACATAGGCACGGTTCTTTGGGATCACTCGCCTTTGCAGCCACTTCAGCAGGCCTGTGCCGTTTACTTCCATATCCAATGGAAACCGGCTGCGCTCTGCATGGTTGATTTCGTGGATCTCGGCTTTCAGGCCCTCAATGCCGTGCTCGGACAGGGCGAACGTCAACAGATCAGTATCATAAAGCCGAAGGATATATTCCTGCTCCATGTTCTGCCCTCCCTTCATTTTTCTTATTATAGCGAATTTATTGCATAAAGTAAATGGAGATTTTGGTGTTTCCTGTTTGAAAATCCAAATTACCTTTCTTTTCGGTGCCTTTTGTGATAAACTGATTAGGGAGCGTGATAATTATGGTGTTCGATCTGGTAAAAACTTTTGGCAGTGGAGTTCCTGTAAATCTTTTGTCGAATGAACTTATCCAAAAGCTTGATGCATTCCAAGATAAAGAAGCGGTTAAAGCATTCCTTCAGACTTTGCAAGACTGGCAAATTGAATTTGAACAGCAACATGATGGAACCGTTGTCACTACAGGACACTTCGCCGCATATATAAAGCACTACAATGTTATTGAACATATTGTGTGTTATATCTTAGAACCATCATCTGAGGCCATTCCTGAAAAAACATTTCTTGATAACCTACATGTTCAAATTTCAGATTATCTTTTTGATAATACTGGGAAGGTGTTGTCGCCAAGTGATTCAGCACTTATTGAGGAATTTCTATCCGGTATTCTAATGATGTTTAAAGAATTTCTCATTGAACGGATACCTTTGAAAAATCGGGGCTTATTTTATCTGCTGTGCCAAAATAATCTGAAACTTAATGAACTTGAAGTGGTTCTAAAAGATCATTTTCAAATGCAGGAACAGACAATCTCCGCTCTCCTAAACCAGCTTTCTTCCATTTCAACGGCTTCTGAAGCAGAAGCTCGAGTCAAGGAGAAAATCTATTCTTGGAATACTAGGCAAATAAAAAGCCTTGGAGATAGATATACTCCAAAGCTTAATATACCCCTTGACTTGACGAATGTTTTGCAAGGGGCCTCTATTGACAGGCGATTTAAGTCAACTTTTTTAGAAAATGTTGATCAATTTTTGATTTCCATCGGACGTACAGAGATCAAAGAAGTTCAAGAAAAATGTGATGAAATCAGAAAGCTTGTCATTGCGCTAGACTTTTTCAACATCACAGCCAATGACATCGATTCATTGGCTACGCTTGTTGATGATATTCAAAATCTGCTTGCACAAAGGATCGATGAATATCACAAAACTGAAGAAAGTCAGGCACTGAACAGTGCGGTTTATCAGCTTTACCAAAAACAAATTATTGCAGATGAATTCAGTGACTATTTAACAAGTGAACCAGTACAGGCAGCTATATCTCCGTATATAGTTTTAGTTGGCGACGGCGGTACAGGTAAGTCACATTTGATTGCAGACTTTATTGAAGGTCAAGAAGCGATTCAACAAGTGTCCTTACTCCTTTTGGGACAGCAAATTCCAGCGAGCATGGATTTAATATCCAACCTACCCAATTTACTTGGATGCGATATTACCTACCATGAACTTTTTGATACCTTGGAATCGATAGCCTGTGGGCAGGGCAGTCGGGTGTTGATTTGTATTGACGCACTGAACGAAGGCGCTGGTGTATCCTTTTGGAATCATACACTTCCCGGCCTTGTTGAATTTCTAAAAGAATATCTCCACCTGGGGCTTTTGGTTTCCATCCGAACACAGTATGAGAAGACTCTTTTTGAGCGGCAGGATTTGCTTTACTCCAATATGCTGCACATAGAACATAACGGCTTTTCCTCGGTTTCCTATGAGGCAATGCACCAATATTTTTCGTTTTACGGAATCACTACGGACTCTGTAGTATTTCCTGATACCGAGTTTAGCAATCCGCTGTTTTTATCCCTGTTTTGTAAAAGTCATCAGAATATGCATATCTGTTTGGAGAATCTCTCTCTGCCATCCGTTTATGCACAGTATATAGACTTCGAGGAAAGTCAGCTTGCTGCCAAATGTGGTTATAATAAAGCCTATAAATTAGTGACAAAAATCATTCGTGCTATGGTCAAACAACGTGTCAGTGAACAGACCACCGCAGTCCAGCTCCCTGTTGAGACTGCTATAGAGTTGTTCGTTGAAATTAGTAAACAATGGAACATCACATCTGATATATACAGCGCACTGCTTTCGGAAGGCATACTTACACAAAGTATAGGCTATGACAACAATGAATATGTCTACATCACATATGAGCGACTGGAAGACTTTTTTCTTGCAGAGAAAATAGCTGAGGCATATTCTGAACTGCCCCAAGAGCAATTTTTAGAAAAATACTCCTGGGTTTTAAATAGATCAGATATTTTTCAATTTTTAGGTATTATTCTAGCTGAAAATAGAAATTGTGAACTGAGCGCTGCCTTTCCATCAAATACCGCATGGGATGCGGCCAGAATTCGTAGTGCATTTCTTTATGGATTGCGGTGGCGAAAAGACTCCAGTTTTACAGCAGATATCATAAAATATATCGATCAAGAAATTTTAAACTATGAGAATAGTTTTAACCAATTTATTGATGTGTTGTTTGCTCTGTCCGCACGATCCAATCATCCATTAAATGCCCAGAACTCTTTTCGTTTTTTTCAGCAATATTCAATGCCTGACCGGGATGAAGAATTTATTCCACTATTTGATGAACTATACGATGACTCTGATTCTGCACTTAGCCATTTGATTGACTGGGGATTAAATTACTCACGGACACAAAATATTCCAGACTCTGTTGCTGCCAACTCTGCAACAATCCTTTGCTGGCTGCTGATCTCGCCTAATAATACACTCCGGGATAGAGCAACAAAGGCAATTACTTGTATTTTGGTATCACACATGGAGGCTTTAATTTCTGTTCTAAAAAGATTCGATGGCATTGATGACCCATATATTGCTGAACGGCTTTTCGGAGCTGCTTTTGGCTGTGTTGTACATGAACAGTCACCAGAACATATCAGGGAGCTTGCAATATATGTTTATTCCACTATTTTTGATAAAGACGAGGTATATCCCAATATACTGTTAAGGACTTACGCAAAGAATATCATCGATTATGCGAACCATATTGGGTGTATTGATGGCTGCGATTTTGATGTGGAAAAAGTTACACCCCCATACAACAGTCAATTTCCCCAAGTTCCCTCTGATGACGAAATAAAGGGCTACCGATTAGATTATAGAAGCAAAACATTCCAAAATCATCATTGGGCACAGAACGAAATCCTGGATTCTATGAAAGTTGAATATAGTCGAGATGGACAGCCAGGGGGCTATGGCGATTTTGGTCGGTATACTTTCCAAGCCTATTTTAGTTCATGGAAGCAATTACATCCTATGGACCTGAAAAATATCGCAATTAAGCGTATTTTTGATTTGGGCTACGATGTCGAGAAGCACGGACACTATGACCGAAACTGTACAAATCATGTCGGAATAGGAACACAGACAGGAAAAAGAGAGCGCATTGGAAAAAAATATCAGTGGATTGTCCTCTATGAGTTGGCCGCACAGGTAAGCGATCATTATCAGATGGCAGTAGATGATGATTTTATGCACTCTCTCCAGGAATACTGTAAAGGCTCTTTTTATCCAAATATTAGGAATATTGATCCAACAGTACTTCCTATACACACAACCGATAAAATATGCTCTACTGGCAGTCGTGTTCTTTATACGATCCCAGACAATTCTTATGATGAGTGGCTCAAAGATTTTGCAGTTGTGCCTTCACTTGAACAATGCATGACTTTGCAATATCAGGGGCAATCCTACCTTCTCCTTACAGGAAATTACAACTGGACAGAACCCAAACAGTTGGGAGTTCGCGCTTACGATATTCCGCAAAAGAACATGTGGTATCAAATCCGGGGGTATATTGTAAAAAATGAGCATGCTGACCGATTCCTCCAAGCCCTTGCTACAGTTGACCTTATGCAATGTCGGATGCCCGAATTGCATAGCAATTCTACAATATACAACAAAGAATACTTTTGGTCGGATGCAGACAGCTTCTTTAAAAATCCTTACTACAGATATGTTGATTGGGAAACGATTGATGATGCCTTACCGCTCTTTCATGAAAAGGTATTGATTCCGGTTAGGCAGTATTACAGTGAGCGAAGAGGAGATATAAACTCTTGGGGGACCGAGGCAACTTCACTTTATTGGTATAAGCCTTGCGAGGAACTCTGTAGCAAATTGCAGCTGCAATATGCTACAAACAGCAACAGCCTATTTGTTGATGATACAGGAAATCCCATCTGTTTTGACAGCTCTGAACTGCTACACGAGGAAAGCGGATTCTACATCAGACAGGACAAGCTTTCGGAATTTTTAGATGCCTGCGGATATACTATGGTTTGGACATCTTTAGGCGAAAAACGAGTATTGCGATCGATGTTTCGAAAATGGAAGCTACCACCGAAAGCGATTCATCGTTGCTCCGTTTACTGTCTGAGGGATAACAAGCTAGTAAGGGTAAGTGAAACTATTTGGGAAGATAAATTATATGGCTAATATTTGCCGTTTTAGATTTGACGGAAGTAGACTGAATCGCTATTTTGGCATTTCTTTGGCTCAGTCCTTTTCCAAGAACAAGATGGTGAAATTGATGCCTGAACTGAAAAACTGTTCAACAACTTGATATCTCTGACCCTGAAGCAGAAAACGGCAGCGCGGCAGATACTCCGGGCCACGAACCATAATAAATGACAAAATGAGGAGACCTTCGTAGGAAAAAAGGAGAAGGTTTTGAAAACACGAAGTTTCTCTCAAGCTTTCAGCACACTGTGTGAGGCATTGAAAGAACTGTTGCATATACAGGAAAAAGAAAATTCTATCTGCTTCTGTTCAAAGATGTTTACCGCCTGATGGCATCGTTTTCTTTGACAGTGATGCCGTCAGGTGGATCACTTCTGGAAGTTAACCATCCACATCTGAGCCATGAAACAGATGCATACCCGTGAAAGCCTTGAGGCTTTTCGTCAGAGCATCACCCTAAAATGTCATTTCTTCCTGTGTGACGATAAGGATAAGCCTATTGCAATCAAGGCTGCTCCGAACTGAACGGAGCGGTCTTGATTACAATATACCTCAATAATCTCTCTAAAATGAAGCATAGATGAGGCCCCTGCCAGGCAAAACGCCTGCAAGGGCCAAAATTAAGACTGCCAATATTTTTGTGTGGATTTTCTTTCTGGTACCAAAATGTGACCTTTTTACACAATATTTCCTGCGACCACATTTTTTGACCATTACTATAATAAGGGTACTTTGGAAAGGATATCCTTCGTAGTTTTGTAGTACCATGAACTTCCTTCCATCTCCTCCATTTCAATATGTTGCAAATAGTATTTCGCTTGAATGCGATCTCCCATCTTATAGTAAAGCTGAACAAGCAGCGCAATAATATACTGCTCCGCTGGGTGTCGAACAGCGGATTTTTCGAGGCATTTCAATGACCAGTTTCCTACAAAAATTGCTTTTTCTGGGAATTGATCCTGCAGGGCAAGAATCAAATCTATATACGTATCTACACAGTAATTATTCCTTTCAGATTCTTTCATCATGTCGAATGCACATTGGGCAAGATCACTGTTGTGAGTCACAATAGATAGGCATGCAAGTGCGTCGCAATGTCCGTCGCAGCCTGGGCGCAGTCGAAAAACCTTGTCTGCTTTCTGATAAAAAAGTGCTGCAATATCCCACATCCGTTTTTCTCGACGAAAGATATTCCCCATTAACATCAAAACATTTGCAATTGCTAAATTATCAGCTTCATATATCTTGTATTTGCCTTCCAACGCTAAGAAGGCGTATTGAATGGACTCCCCATAGCAACAGTTGTGTAACAGAACATCTGCATAATTTGTGTATGTAGTGTATCGCCATGTGTTCTCTTTTGGTAGACCGCACTTGTCATATAATCCAAGTACTTGTTCGTAATTCTGTGCGCTACCAGAAAAATCCCCCATCGAAGACAGCAAAAAAGAGTAATCAGAATACATATTCGCTACTTGAAGTTGCATTTCTTTCGAGACATAGGAAGAAAGTTTGATAGCCTCCTCCATCTTTTTTCGTGCCAGATCATATTTTCCTAAATTGGTAAAGTGCGTACCTACTGTCTTTTTAATAACCATTTTTTGATAATAATAATTACTTGATGTATCATCCTTGATTTTGTCAATGCATTCTTCTGCCTTGAGAGCCCAGGAAAGAGCCATTTCTACATTGGATTGCATGCTGTAAACTTTAGAATAATTATTGTATAATTCTGCCAGCAGAAGGTTCCCGCCTGGCTTGTCCTCACCACAGTGCGGAATAATCGTGTCCAAAAGCTCCTTTGAATAAGCATATTTTCCAATTTCTTTAAAAACGAGGGCTGCGTCCTTAACCGCCAAATGCTGGCAAAAGGCAATATCTTCGCCTTTCTTCAATCGGATGATATGGAGGGTATATTCTGCGTACCTGATACGCAAGAGCAGGTTGCCGTCCTGCTCATAGTTCATCCTTCTTTCCAGATTATCCAGCATTCTTTGGCAATCAGTAAATTTGATCTCATGATAGCGGTACACACACTCGCATACGACCTCATGCATAAAAATGCTCGTACTTTCTTGCTGAATCCAACCTCGACTTTCAAGTGATGCCAGCGCATACGGGTCTTTGGAGGATAACCAGCTTTGCAGATCATTTTTTGCTATGCGGGAAAAGGGAGGGAGGATACTTACCAGTTTTGTGATTTCTTCTTCCGGCGGTGTCAATTCCGATAACTGATAAATCTTTCCAATCTGTATTGCAATATCCTCACGGAGGTAAGGATCATTCCAATCAGAGACCACAGAGACTCCAAGTTCCTTTTGAGGAAAATTTACATGATTGAATTTTTCACGGAACACATCAATAGAATCGCCACTGTAGGCAATCGCTTTTGCGGCAAGTTCGATTGATAAGGTGTGCCGCTTCAAATCTTGGACGAGCAAACCGGACAACGTATTGTTATCCCTTACCGACAATTCCGCACGATAGGGATAATAAGTAAGAAAAAGCTCTTTACATTCGTCTTCCTCCGGTCTGTCCACAGGAAAACAGGAAATCCCATCCATTTCGCCTCTCGATGTAACCAGAATATCGCAGGGCAACCGCATCAACTCCGAGAGATCCTCTGTTATTCCAGCTTTAAAGTTATCAATGACCAGAAGTATATTCCCTTTCGCGTTCGTAAAAAAATGTATCAGTTTGTGGTACCTTTCTTGTTCCGATGCCGTCACTGGAAGTTGGTAGTCAAAAAACAAAACGCATCTCAATAGGGAATCCTTTAAGTTATCTTCAAAATCGACCCATGCAACATGTGCGTATTGCTTCTGTAAGTCGAAATATACTGCTTTGGCAAGTGCGGTTTTTCCCACACCACCTATGCCGTGGAGCAAAAGCTTATGATATACAGAAAGACGCTGTTTCGTCTCCGCCTTTTCCCGTTTCCGGCCAACAAAAAAACAGTTTTTAACGGGCGGCCTAGTCAGGCACCATGCTGGTGCAGGAGAAGAACAGATGGCCTGAATGGTTCCATTCTCAGACGCAATATTTGCTTGACCACCTGGAGACACATTGATCGTAATATGCATATCATCTCTGTTCATAAGCAATTCACCTTGTGTGTTAATGAATAAGTGATTGGATATAAGAAACCAAAGACTGAAGGTTTTGTGCTAGCGTAGGAAATCCGTTTGCTATTGTTATCATAGGAGCTAACAGGGTTATCGCATTACGAAGGCGGCCAGCCCGAGGAGTTTCCTGCATGAGCTCTTCTTTCACCAGATCGATCGTATCAGAAATTGTATCCGCATCTTCCTGTTTCAACTGAGATAATTCTTTTAAGATATTTTTACTGAGCTGATCAAACTCGGTTCCACTTTCTCCAATTATCTGGCTAGCTATTATCTGGGCGTTATCTGTTGCGTAATTGACTTGTCCTCCATAATTATTGATTGTCGGTTCACTCATATATAGATGACCTCCTTATTCTACCGCTATTGCCATATTATATTTCCAATTGTATCATATGTTCAAATAATTTGAAATAGGAAATCTTACTTTTGTATGGACTATTTATTATGGGTTTAGACTTTCCAGTCCACACAAAGTATGGAAGCGACGGAGACTTGGTTTCTATCTGGGACATTGAAGTTCTGGAAGGCTTTTTTCCAAACAAGCGGGGAAATATAGCCGGGTCCGGGAGTCTATCCGCTTTGCCGTTGGGGTCACCGATACCTGGTCTGCCCTGTTCTGGATGAAAGACTATCCGGTGCTCTACACTGCAATTCGGGAAGACTTGGATGTGCAGTTCTCCGGCGACAAAGATTTTTCTGACGTCAATGTGGAACGCCCCGAGATATTGACACCGGCACAGTTTAGACCGCTATGTAGAGGGCAAATCATAAGACTCCCCATTTTAAATCGACGGAATGTACATACTCAGTGACTCTATTTCCGGCAACTGGCTCAGATAGCTGGATATAAGTTGAATTTCTCAGTTGTGGACAGTGACTGTATGATGATCGCTATGATCCATGCAGACAGCATGTTGAAGCGCCACTGCACAGTCTATAACAAGATCGTTATACCATCGAGAAGCCTACTGCAATCAAGGCCGCTCCGAATTGATCGGAGCGGTCTTGATTACAATATACCTCTATGAATCTGTCGAAGTTCAGGTAAACCACCAAATTCGCATCTACGGCTTAGGCTCGTTTAGCATGATACGATTGTTCGATTTCTACGTTTTTTCTACACTTTGGAGCAAAAACGCTGTTCTACGCCTGAAAATACATTCCCGTTTTTGCTCTGAAACCCTTGATATCAAAGGATTCCTTAGTTCTCAAAATCTCCCAACTTCTTCTAAAAACCACTTCTACATATGACCTAAATCGTATAGGTTACAAGCCCTGAACCCGTTGATACACTTGACTTTTCGGAGTTTGGATAACACCTGTCTACACTTTTTCTACACCCTATTTTTGTCATTCATTTGACTTGAAATCGGAGTGGAACGGGGTGTCAAAGCGGGCTAAAGTCTCTTAAAATCTTTTATCTTCACAATAACCCGAACAACTCGAAACCGGAGTGGTTGCCTGAAATTGTTAGCAAAACCGTGGCTATCGGCAGATTTCTTTGAGTATTTTGCTCCTTTTGTGTTTTTTATCTACGTTTTTTCTACACATGGGCAATATTCTGCAAATAATAAGCAGTGGTATCAAAGTGGCCATGACGGGAACAATTTGAAATCTGGGTGGTCATCAGAGAAGAATCAGAGAAAAGCATTGATATAAACCGGCTTTTAGAAAAAGTCCTTATTTCTATGAATTTTCTATGATTTTTCTTTATATTGTCCGTTTATTGTGACAAGCAGGCAGTATGCTGGAAATAAAATGCGGTGGCATCAAAGTAGTCACAACAGGGCTGATTCAAAATCAATTTGGGATAATCCCACCCGCCGCACAAACCCCATATAATCGGAACCATTTTCTGATGGGAGATAGTTTTATTTTTGTCAATAGGTCCTTTATCGTACCTTAATCCATAAAATCGAATTTCTACTGCGTAACAAACGTGAAAAACTGCAACCATAATAAAGGCTGGGCGCGGTAGCCACACTTGGTTGCTACACCCTGCCTTTTTACTTTCGCTTAGCAGTCTAAGAGCTTATCTGTGAATAAGATTTGTGCGGATTATTTGCAGATAAACTTTTATTTCGGTCTGCGGTACGGCGTGTCGGAACCGCTTACCTCCACATACTTCATCCAGAATTTTTGATGTACACAGTAGTGCCGGATGGACTCGATGACCTCTTTCTGATTCTGACAGGGAGAAACTTTGATGCTGCGAATGGGCAGGCGTCCCCCGCACCAGAGCTTGACTCCTGAAAAGAGACGGATGTTTTCCTTCGCATCCGCAGTCAGTATCCGATCAAAGGCTTCAAATATCTCCTGCTGGTTTTCCCCTGGCCCAATGATAATCTGAGGCGTCCCTGTCCAGTCTTCTTCACGCACCAGATGGTACGCTGGCTTCTTATCCTTCCCAATAAGGGATGCCTCCAAAATGTGGCGCAGTTCCTGCTCACCGTCTTTCTCCAGCCCGTACAGCCGAACTTCCTTCACATGAGTGACGAGCTTCTTCTTACCGAAGCGGATGGTGATATAGGGCCTTTTTATTCCGTCCAACTCGGCATACTGGACATATTTGTTCAGGGGAAAGGGAGTCTGTCCGCCATGCTCCGACAGCGTGTTCCGGATCATCAGCCGGTACTCATCCTCCTCGCAAAATCCTGCGTGCTTAATCAGCGGGATCACGGCATCCATAAACTCCTTGCAAGTTTCAGGAGACAGCCCGTCCCGAACCTTCAGCTCCTTTAAAAGGCTGGCCTTCAGGTCTTGCTCGGAAATAATCTTATTGGCTTTACGGTTCTTGCCCTCCGCTGCTACATACCAGACCGGGTAGAGTTTGACCCTCTGCGGTTCCTGTATGTCATCGGTATCATCGGTGTCATGATCAAAGTAGTAACAGGGCTGTGTCTCGTCAAAGGCAAAACCAACGCTTACTCCATCGCTGCGGCAGTAGCCCCTCCATTGGCTTAAGATGTCGCTGTCGCCGCAAAAACAGGCGATATAGCAGTCGATATTCTCGCCGCCTTCGTCCTCGAGCCAGGTTACATACTTCTTCAGCGAACCGTCATCGTCCTGGGCGCACAGATCTTTCAAAATGCGCACTCCCTTTTTGATCTCCTCGCTGTCGTTGGAAAACTTGGCCTGGGTTGCCCTTAGGGTCTCCGTCTTTAGAATGGCCCACAGAGTCTCCAGAGAAGTGTAGTGGTAATAGGTCCCCGGCGGAGCTGGAGGTTTGCAGTTCATGTCCAGCCGCTTCATGGGCATGCCTGAGATATACATCGCTGCTCTCCCCTTCATTTCAAATCACTGATAAATTTCCTGTACCCATCGGGTAGTTTCAGCGGCACACTGCCTGTTTTCTGTGATTCAGCCACACCGAAATCCGGATCTGTAACGTCATATCCATTTAGGCACCAAGAGATATTTTCAAACTGGGCGCATTCTTTGGGAAAATAGTTCCGGCCCGATTCACCCCGCTTACAGCTCAATTCATCCTTGCAGCTCAATTCATCCAGCACCATCTCCACCACGCCGATGCTGGCATCCGACCGGGAATAAATGATATGAAAAAACTTATCTGGGTTGAGATTGTCACAACCCGGGATCGGCTTTCCATTTTTGGCTCGAAGCAGCTCGGCGTACAGCTCGCAGCTGTATTCGTGGTCTGCCCGGTACTGTTCAATGGAGGGCGCACTGATTTTTTGGGTATTGAGCAGCACGTCAATAAGAATCAGCACGGTTTCCTCCGACTGCTCATCCAGGAACTGGAACACTTTGGAAAAGACAGCCTCTTTTTTTCCTGTCAGGATAGCGCGAGCATGGTCGTCCTGCAGGCTGCTCAGAGGGCTCAGCTTCAGAGGGCCCTGGGGGGAGAAGCAGAATGTGTTCTCCGGAGTAAACTGCGAATTGATCTCATGGAGATACCTCTGGATCATCCGGACCATTCTCACGTGATCCTCAACAATCAGCAACTTAGCCATTTTCTGTATTCTCCTCTTTCTTTGACTGTATTATGGGCAGTTTGATGGTAAAATATGTTTTCCCATTCTTGCAGGAGTAACTCGCCATCAGCTTCCCGGCCCAGCGCATGCAGTGGGCGATACATCCTAGGGAGAACCCCTTGGGGATGGATGTCTCCACATGGTCGAATTCAATGGACTGCTTTAGCTTATAGTTCTTCTCCCTGCACCAGAGCTCCGGATTGTCCGAACTGTTTGTGACCTGGTTTTGGAATACCAGATATCCAGGCGGGGTGGGGCAGTCCTCAATATAGATTTCCGCACACTCGCCCTTTGCCCCGTGAGTCTCGATATTGCAGAGGATGTCCACCAGAAAGGCCCGTAGATATTTGCTCCGAAAGGTAATATACTTATCCGCAGGTATACCGGTATAGCTGCTTTTGCCGTCCTGACTCTGGATTGAGTTGTGTGCCCCGTACAGCAGAGCATTGTTGATGTCCTCTGCTGTCTGTCCGTTGCCGAAGCGCAACTTAAGGTTCCCAAAATCTTTTTCCGAAAACCGAATCAGGTTGCCGACCTTATAATAGGCACCTCCATCGCCGCTCTCAATATTATCAGCTGATCTGAATCGCTCCTGCCCATCACTAATGACCGCCCGAAAATACATGGCAATCAGGATATTGTAAGTAAGTTTAAGCAGTTGGCTGCTGTCCTCTGGCTTGGAGGTTGCAGGACCGAACAGGATATCGAGGATATCCTCGTTATCTTTCGCGGAACGCTGGTTGATAAGCCGGTTGACACCGGAGCTGTCAGTATGTGCGCCGGCCTTTTCGATTGACAGCCAGCCGATGCGCCAGGCCTCCTCTGCGCGTTTTCCAAATAGATTGCCGCTGAAATCCTTTTCAATGCGCTGTTTCAGATCGTGGCGAAAGGACAAAAACCCTTGGAGGTGCTTTAGCACCTCCATCAGATCCCTGCTCTGCTCCTCCGGGTAAAAAAAGGCGAAGAAAATACATCTGGTCTCATCGCTGCACAGGCGGTCGGTGTAATCCAGCCTGGCATAGGCGATGGTACAGGGCTGACGCACATAGTTTTGAACGGCCAGGTCCTTCTGCTCCCTGCCCACCAAGACTACACGGGCCGTATCCTTCACGTCCAGCAGCATCTGGCTGAAGGGGCGATCCATATGGGAATCGTGGTTGCAGTAGAACTCCAGAAGTTCGGAGCGCAAAATGTCAATCTGTTCCTGCTCCTCATCCTGGGAGCTGGTCAGCACCGTGATGCTCTGCTCTGGCTTCCCTGTCAGGTCATTCTGGGCCTTGGTCTGGAACATGACTGCTTTTTTTCCTCCCATAAGTTCCCGGAAGGAGTTGAGTAGGCTGCTGTAATCCTCCGTCTCGATTCGTTTTCGAAAGGTTCCAACCTTGTCCGCCAAGCCAGATTGTTCTTCCCTCCAATGTTCGAGAAATGCAACCCGGGTCTCGTCACAAACTGCCTCCAGATACATGGAGGCGAAAAACTCAATCTTCTTCAAGTGTTTCACCGCCCCTCTCCAATTCGTTCCGGATGCACTGTTCCAGGACAAGCTGTAGCTCCTCCACCCGAGATGCGCAGTCCTGGGTGATGAAGAGCATCTTTTTGATCTGGATGCACAGGAACTCTGAGAATGACTCCACGCTTTTGCTGCTCGCTGCCTTGGCTTTCTCCTCCAGCTCCAGCCCCTTCTCCAAGCAGGCCGTCAATTGTTCCTTGCGGCAGAACACGGTGGAGCCCATGGTGCAGAGCCTGGCAATGACGATCCGGTACAGGGCGTAGGCTAGGGTTGGGTGGTCCAGATCCTGAACCAAAGTGTGAACCGTCTGGCAGAGCGCCCTATCCGGGACCTCGTCGTCCTCGATAAAGACGGAAAAGATGGACAGCAAAAGCTGAAAGGCCACAGGCTGAACCATTTCCTGGAGCACCACATGCTCTCTAGAGATAATTTTCAAGTAAGAGATCAAGTATTCCACCCGCTCCTCCGGCCGCACCAGTCGGCACAGGTGGCTATTGATCTCGTTCTCCAGAACCTCACGTGCGTTTTCCGTTGTCATGCCGCCGTCCTTCAGCAGTGCCCAGACTGCCTCCGAACATTGCAAACGGCGCAGACCTCTCGTCTGGTATAGTTCATCGTCCTGGTGCTCATTGTCCTTTTTGATTTTGTCGGCCTTGGCATCAGACAGTTTTTTTAAACCATGATATTTCGTTTTTTCTCGCCAGTGCTTCTCCACATAGGTCAGCGATGACTCTTTCTCCAGAGTCTGGATGCGCACCACCTTGTTACAAATGGGACAGGAGTCGCCATAAGAACGGATAGCGGGCGTGTTCAATTCGATAAAGGTATAGACGGGTAACACCAAACAGCCATTTTCGTCCTTTCTCAGGCTTGACTGCGAAAAATAGTTGCACATTGTCCGCTTGGAGTTCCGGTTCACCAGCAGGATGATCCCCTTAAACAGGTTGACCGAAATACCGGAGGCCTCCCCGCAGGCCCCCCTGGCGAACTCCCCCAGCATGCTGGAAATCAGCGACTTGGCACGGCTGAACGTGCTGCCGGTCAAAATGATGTCGTCCACAAAATAGAAGTTCAATTCCAGGTCCACGCTTCCTCCGTCTTGACGCAACATTTCCAGTGCGGAGAGGTAATTCTGAAATTTAGCCACAAAGCTATCCCGGAACTCCTTCTTCACATCGAAGTTAATGATATATGCCTCGCCACCAAACACCCGGTCATTTACGGCGGCCACTAAGGACTCGTTGCTAAAGTGCAGCGGGGAGACAATAATATTGATCTGGTCTGTTCCTTTTTTCTGTACATCTTCTACCTCCTTTTTCCGGATTTCCTGGAACCAGGCATTGAGTTTCTTATCGTCCCTTTGCAGGTAATCATTGAGCAGCGCTGCCGTTCGGATATAAAACTGATAATGATTTTCCCCCCGGTTCAGATGGCTGTAATAGAGGTGCTGTGCACTGCCTGGGTTCTGAAGAAAGGACCGGGTGTAATTTCCATCCTGCTTGAACCTGATTTTTGACTCCGCCCTTTGCTTCGGTTTAATCAGAATCATGGGCACTGTTGAAGTTTCGTTTGTCTGGATCAGCGGCCGCTCGTCCAGGTAGGAACTTGCCCGCAGACAGTAGCGACACTCCTTAGTCGGAAACCATTTAGTCGGGATTTCCACCAGATAGCTGCACGCCTTGTCGGTCAGAAAATCCAACTCTGCAGTCTGGCAGGAAACAGTATGCTTCTCCCGGTTGACCTGGAGCCGCTTCTCATCGGATATCTGAACAATCACCATTCCTTTCCTGTAAGCTCGATCCAGCAACTCTTTTTTTCCCTTCTCCTGAAAGGCATGCTCTAGCTGGGTGTTCATCTTCCGGCTGATGGTGGTCAGTGTTGTCCCGATTCCATAGAGATAAACGACGCAAAGATTTTGAACGGCAGTGTTCAGCATCTGATCCACATAGCGCACCTGCTGCTTGCTGAGCTCTGCGGCGGTAATGTACTTCGGGTTTTCAAAAACGGCATAATAGACCCTGCGTCTCTTCACTCGCAGCTTCTGGGCCGCAGCAAACAGCATCTGCTCCGAGTAGGTCTCATAGCCGTACAGAAGGATGTCCATTTTGGGGGTAATCTTCTTGTCGGCCAGGACCGTCTCGCAGATATAGTGGGCAAAGATCTGATACCAGTACAAATTGGAAAAGAGGAGCTGGCCCTCAAAAAAAGTATTCAAATGTACGCTGCCCACCCGTACGTGGACATCCCGCAGACAGCATCCCAGATCGTCACCGTGGATGTCATTTTGCAGTACAGTCTCCAGATTTTTATGATACCACTTGTTGTGCGGGGATAAAATGACCCCCTTCCCGTCCTGGGACTGCTCCATCCGACTCAGCAATTCAAAGGGGAAAGCCTCAATCTCCTCCTCATCCCCGGCAGCCATCTCTTCCCTGCCTGCAATGTGGGCCAGGAGATCTGATATCCTGAGTAAGGTGCCCGTCACCAGTTGCCGGCTCTTACAGTAATCGGAAATGACACTCAGCCTGACTCCAGCAAACATCACCTCTACCTGATAGTTCTCCGACACTACATACAGTCGGCACCCCCGCATCAGCCGGTTTCCCTCACTGCGGTGGTAGAAGAGAGCGAACTGCCGGATAAACTGCATCAACCTACTCTCCGAGAGGCCATAAAGCACCAAGTACAGCCACTCCTGCTTATCATCACGCCGTCCCGCCCTCACCTTTAGCTCAGCGATAACCTGCAAAATGACCTTTGCCACAATTTCCGTGCGGCCAAACACCTGCTCCGCTATGTCAGAAAGGTAGAAGTAAAAAACGCTGTTTTTAATCTTTTCCGGCCCCTCCGCCAGCAGCCTGTCTGCCAGATCCTGGGCCGACACTTTGACCACCTGCTCCTTCATCTGCTGGTATCCAAGCGCATCCGCATTTACTGCAGTGCGAACCACATTGGATAGAGGATCGTTAAAATGGTTCAAAAGTCCTTCTTCAAATACCACCTTTCTGGACGCGGCAGGCACGATGTACTTCGGCTTCAACAGAACCGAGGGATGTCTCGACTGTTCCCGCTTCTCAAACAGCCTCTTGTCCAGTGGGAGCAGGATGTCATACTCGCTCCCTGGGATATGCGGGACATCCCGCTCCATACCCTTGTATTGGATACTCTCAGAATCCCGTACGTACCAATCCTCGGCAGACACGGTCCTCCGCATGCTGCTCTTGACCGTAAAGCAACCCCCGTATTGATTAACTATATTGTGGAACACCGCCAGCCCATAGTGGTGGATAATTTGTTCCGAGTCGTTTAAATACCTCTCATACGCCTCAACGGTCCGCTGGTACTCCTCCTGTGGAACGCCATTGGGCATTTCCGGCTCCATAAAAATATGAGAGAAAGTTAACCCATTTACCCCGGACTTCCCCTTGATATTGTCTAAAATACTGCCTCGTGAGAAGTCAACAAGGGAGATTCGCATATACCAGCGGGCGCTACCCTGATTCTTTGCCTGGAACACATCCTCAATCTTGCCCCAGTTATCATTGATCCGGACACTAAGTACGCCGCCCTCCGTATGGCTGACAATATTCTCCGCCACCTGCAAGATGCAGTCGCCGAAGTCGCGGCAGATTTCCAAAAGTTTCTCCGCATCGCGCTGGCCTGGCCGTTTTTTCTGCCCCAATATTTTTTTACACAGTAGGGCAAACAGCAGTTGGGAGATTCCTGGGGTGCTGTAGAGTTGCTCCGAAATTTCGATCTCTGAGAGCATTCCGTTGAGCCAGTACGAAAAATAGCGCCCCAGACAAAAGGCGTACTGCTCCTGCACTGTTTTATTACAAAGCTCTTTCTCCTGGGCAAAATTCAGCCGGTTGGCATGCTCATGGCAGGTCTGAAGGGCCGTTTTCAGACTCTCTATGTCCTTAAAAAGGGGGTTTTCCAAAACCCTATAGAGCTCGCTGCTGCGCTTGGGCAGATACATAGCTGGCAGCCACTCCGAGGAAAGTGAAAAGTTCTGTAGTAACTTTTTTTCCCTTCCCCCGGCCCCACGCCGCCATAATTCCACCGGAGCCTGGGACAGGGTCTGCAAAAAGAAATAGCTACCCACCTTATGATAATAGGTGTCCGGACAGTCAATATACGCCCGATCCTGCTTCCGCAACAGCTTATTTATAATAAGGAAAAAATAACGGTAGGTAAAAATGTCCAGGCCGGCATCATCTTCAATTGTAACGGTCAGGACAATCTGGGTCCGTTCCAAGTCGCCCAGCCCAAAGCGGAGAAATCGCTTCACCTCGGAAAGGATGGCCTCAGGACTGGAAGGGACATGCCGCTGGTATCCCTCCCCTAACTCTTGTAAGCAGAACGTAAAGGAGGGGACCCAGTCCGATCCAGCCTGGAAGCCATGTTCCTTATGAAGGACCGCATCCAAAAAGTTGAAAGTGTCAATTAGTTCACGTTCGCTACAATTACATTCGATATGGGCCCTGTAGCTGTTCATTCCACCTCAGCTCCTTTGTATATTGGTTCTCCTTCGTTTCGAGGACGCTGCGGTCCTTGGACGTAGGAATAGTATACCATAACATGGATTTTTTTCCAACACATTATTTTGTATTAAACGATCTGTTTAATCTAAACGGACTGTTACCAGGAAATATGGACCGTGTTCTAGAAATTATGGATAACTTTTTTAGATGTATGTTAGCGACACCGTCAAACGGTTTCGTACCAATATGGACAGTACGCATAAAGAACATTTCAGGAATATGGTAGGCAACCGCATGATGCAGTAGCGTTATGTGGTTGTCTGTCTGCTAACCCGGCTGTATTCCGGGGAAAAATCAATTTCGCCAATGAAATTGTAATGCACGTCAATCCGCTGGGTGCGATGGCCGCTGGACTTGTCCGGGGCGTGGACAACGATCTTTTCCACAAACTCGCGTAAAAGGGCCGGGGTCAGCTCCGTCGGCGCGGTGTACTTCCGCACAATCTTCAGAAAGCTCTGCACATTGACGGCCTGGGTTTCAATCGTGTTTACAATAGCCTGCAATTCCTTTGCGGACTGCTTCAGTTCCTCCTGCTCTTTCTCGTAGCCCCCGGATAACTTTGCAAACCGCTCCGCGCTCAACGCCCCCGAAACACGATCTTCATAGAGCTGTTGAATGATACGGTCAAGCTCACTGATTCGCCGCTCCTGCTTTTCCAGCTTGCGCTTGGCCTGCTCCTGCTCTGCCCTCTGTACGGCGGTCTTGTTCTCCATCACGCGCCGCACAAACTCGTTCTCGTCCTCCTGGGCGTAGGCAACAACACGTTGGAGATTTTGGAGTACAAGCTGTTCTAAAACCACGGCCCGGATATAGTGGGCAGTACATTTCTTTCTTGACTGGTAGTTTGAGCAGATGTAACTCTCCTGCTCTTTCGTCAACGTGATACTGCGGTGGTGGTACAGCTTCGCGCCGCAGTCGGCACAATAGGCCAGCCCGGAGAACAACCCCATTTCTCCCATCTTGGTTGGACGGCGGCGGTGTTCCCGGCTTTTCTGCACAATCTCCCATGTCTCCTTGTCGATAATCGCTTCATGGGTGCCCTCAAACCTTGTGTAGATAATCGAGATGCAGCCCGAAAACAGAAAAATAAAATCACATATTTCAAGCAAAAGAGAAATATTGAGACGGGAAAGGAAATCAAAAAGTTGGTTTTTTCAAAATGACCTCCCGTTTCAAAAAAATTACGCACCAGAGATGCAAAATCCGCCTTTTACAGACGGAGTAAACTCGCTATCCGCCTATCCCCAGGGTGACCGGAAAAGTCCGGCAGCTCTGGGGTGTTGCTTTTCCCGCCACTGTTACATTTGCTTCGTTTGCCCTCTGGTTCTTTGGTGGTGTTGGTAATAGCATTATCAATGCCTTCCGGGTATACTTGCCTTGCAATCAGACGAAAGGAGATACCACCATGCCAGAGACTCGAAACTTGTGTGCTCAATTGCCCTTGGCCCTCCACGCTCAGGTCTGCGAGGCCAGAGAGGCGGCGGGCCTGACCACCGCACAGTACATCACCCAGCTCTTGACCGAATACTACGAAATGAAAGAAAACGGAGGTAAGATGACTATGGCAACCAACAGCAGAACGATGGCCTTCCAGATCCCGGAAGAATTATTTATGAGGATCAAAACCCATCTGGAGCGGGAGACCGCCCGCACGGGCCGGAAGCTGACCCAGCGGGAGTTCGTGCTGGGGCTGATCGAGGAGGCCCTGGAGGCGGCGGAGCGGCAGGCGGACAGCCCGGAGCCGGAGGAGGCCGGTGCCGGCCCCTGTGAGGCCCAGCCGGAGGGCAGCGGCACCCAGCCCCAGGAGGAGGACGACCCCGCCGCGTTGAGCGCGTAGTGGGCCGTGTGAGGCCGTGACAACCAAACAGCAGATGAGAAGCCCCCAGAGCATCCTGAATCGGGATGCTCTGGGGGCTTCTTTTCGTTTCGCCGAAAGAAGGAGGTGACTACTACGAGACGAACCCCAAACCCAGAGGATTTCTGGAAATTCACGGACGAGGAGATGGAGACCGCCAAGGGGACAGACCTGCCGGACCTGCTGGAACACCTGGGCTACACCGTCCGCCGCCTGGGCAGCCGGTACCACACCACCAGGGAGATGGACAGCATCCGCATCAAGGACCGCCGCACATGGAAGCGTTACTCCAACGGCACGGGCGGGGACGCCATCACGTTTTTGCAGGAGTTCTGCGGGAAGGGATTCCGGGATGCCGTGACCTACCTGCTGGAGTTCAACGGACACCGCGCCAGGGACTCCCCCGCCCCTCGCCCTCGACCAGCCCCGCAGGAGGAAAAGCCGGCCTTTGCCCTACCCATCCCCAACCACGACCAGCGGCGGGTGTTCGCCTATCTTCAAAAGAGAGGCATCGCCCCCCAGGTGATCCGGGGCTTCATCGAGTCCGGCCTGCTGTACGAGGACAGCCTGCACCACAACTGCGTGTTCGTGGGCCGGGACGGCAACGGAAAGCCGGTATTCGCCAGCAAGCGCGGCACCTATGACCTGGGCGGCTCCAGCTTCAAGCGGGACGCCCCCGGCAGCGACAAAAGCGCAGCCTTCCGGCTCCCCTGCGACCCCGCCCTGGATTGGGTGGCGGTGTTCGAAGCTCCCATCGACCTGATGAGCTTCTGCACCCTGCACCGGCAGGTGCGGGGCAACGCCGTGGCCCTCTGCGGACTCTACCAAGGCCCCCTGGACACCTACCTGCGGGAAAATCCCCATCTGAAGCGGATCGTCCTGTGTCTGGATGCGGACGGACCTGGGCAGGAGGCCACAGAGAAGTTCCGGGCGGAGTACGGGCAGAAGGGCTATGACGTGTCCACCCGGACACCCGCCCAGGGGAAGGACTGGAACGAGTACCTGCAGCAGCGCGGCCGGACCAGAGAAAGGAGGGATCAGCGGCAGGCCGCTGCCAGATAATTCATCATCCAGGCTGAAAATAAACGAAAAAACGGAGGAAAGTACACATGAAGCGCATTTTCACCATCCTGTGCGCCCTTGCCCTCGTCATGGCCGGGAGCGCCACCGCCCTGGCCGCAGAGGACACGGGCCAGAGCGCCAGCTATTACCCCGTGTCCGTGGAGGAGTACACCTACGGCGACTTTGATGAGCTGCGAATCAACAAGACCTATCAGCTCTCGCTGTCGGACGATCCCAGCCTCATCCCTACGGAGGACTTTGTCCGCAATGGCCGAAGGTATTACCTGCTGGACATGACCCGGAAGGACGAGGTAGGCGTGGACATCCAAACTCATACAGAAGCCGTCACCCAGGCCAGCGATACCAATAACCTGGAGACCATCCTCCAGCGGCTGGACGCGGAGATGGAGGTGACCACCGAGGACGGCTATGTGGGCATCCTTCGGCTGGACCACACCAGCGTCCAGGTGACCACAGACGGCTACGCCACCAAGACCAGCACCCTCACCGCCAGCCGTAGCTATCCCAATCTGTCTGAGGCGGACGTGTCCCTCATTCCCAAAAGCATCGAGGACAAGGGCAAGACCCTGACCCTGGGGGATGTGAAGTGGAGCGAGTCCATGGATGTGGACGGCGAGGGCAACCCCGTCACCCGTTACACCGCCACCGCCAGCTATACCGGGACCGCCAGCAGCCGGTACGCTACCGGCTACACCGTCAGCGCCAGCTACACCGGCGAGGTGTCCAAGGCCAACTGTGCCGTGGTCACCTACACCGCCATCTTCGGCAGTGAAAAGGCCCCGGAGGAGTCCAAAGCCCCTGGCGGCAACGAGCAGCATGACCCCACCTCTGGTCAGACGGAGACCCCGGACACCGCCAAAGAGCCTGTGGATCTGTCCGGCCTGAAACGCCCCGTGATGATCGGCGTTGTTGTGCTGGCACTGGCTGGCGGCGGTGTGTTCGCTTACAGAAAATTCCGTGAGAGGAGATGATCGATTGAAAATCCGCAGTTTTCTGCTGGCCATGATGCTGTGCGCCCTGTGCGTCACTCAGGCCAGCGCCCTGGAGTATACCTTTGACGCCCCGGAGGACTACCTCTTCGGCCAGCCCACCAGCGATGACACCATCTACGAGTGGGAAAACCCTAACGTGGACCGGAGCAAGAACACGGCCCTCGTGGCCCCCGGTTTTGGGACCCCCACCAGCTACCTCCCCGGCAGCGGCGAGTACCTTACCCCCAACCTCGTCCCCGGCGCGTTGTCTGGCGGGCTGGTGAATCAGGTGGGCAGCGCTGGGGCCAATGCTGCCGGCGGCGCGGCGGGCAGTTCCGTCATCCCCGGCCAGTACCCCTCGGTGAGCGGCAATGTCACCATGACCCAGATCCCCGGCGGCAGCCCCACCGACATCGCCCAGGGCAATACCACGGGCGGCTACACCGAGGTGACAGACGATCTCTACTACAGCAACGGCAGCCTGGGAACCCTGAAGATCCCCGCTATCAACCTGACCGTCAAGGTCTATCAGGGGACGGACAGCGCCGCGCTGAAGAAGGGCGCGGGCCACTTCACCAACACCAGCATCTGGGACGGAAATGCCTGTTTCGCCGGCCACAACAGAGGTGTGAACAATCACTTTGGCAAGATCCACACCCTGGAGGCGGGGGACACCATCACCCTGACCACGGTGCTGGGGACCCGGACCTATGCTGTGACCAGCGTGGAGAAGGTCAGTGTCAACGATTCCAGCGGCACCGCCCCCACCACGGATAACCGGGTGACACTCTATACCTGCGTTATGGATCAGCCGGAGTACCGCTGGAAGGTCACGGCGGTGGAAGGATGAGCGTGGAATACGACAGCGCTATAGAGGAATTGGCGCAGGTATTGGCCAACCGCTTTGCGCGGCTTGCGCGGGGCTGGGAGGCCAGTACGCCCGGTAAGCGGCAGGACGATTTGGAAAATATCCTTGCAGCCCGGAATGTAGCGGCTAAACTCCAGGATCTGGTTACGGAATCGGACGCTGTGGCCCTGCTGGCATTGGAGGACCCGCTGAAAGCTGTGGCGGATCAGTGGCTGAAATTGACGGGGCTGGATCGTCCCCAGGACGAGGCCCTCATCCGTTGTGTCAGAATCTTGTGCGGTGATACACCGCAGCGGGATAGCCAGCAGGCAGGAACAAAGAAAAAGCCACACCACCGCAGTTCCATGACGAGATAATACGGCTAAAAACTGTCTGCGGATTGTGTTCGACTTTCCCCGCCTTCTGTGGTATGGTTCGGTTTGCAAAGCCCCACCATATTACGAAACGGAGGAATCGAGCATGAAAAACAGAAAAATCCTGTCCCTGCTGCTGGCTGGAACCATGACCGCGGCCCTGCTGGCTGTCCCCGCCCAGGCGGCAGACTTTCCTGACACAATTCGGGTAAGCAGCTACAAGGGCAGTACCCTGGAGGTGGGAGAGCGCAGCGGCCTCATCATCGGCCCCAGCGGTGCGGAGTACACCGTTACCTCCAGCGCCCCGGATACGGTAGCGGTGGAGCAGATCACTGGCTTTTGGGTAGCTGTTGCCAAGTCGGAGGGAACCGCAGAGATTACCGCCGCCAACCGAGCCGGGGTGTCTGGAACCCTGACACTCACAGTCGGCTCCGCCAATGCACCTGCCAGACCAGACAGCGCAAATCAGCCGGAAAATATGGAGATACGGCAGGAGCTGATTCGCCTGATCAACCAGACCCGCAAGGCCAATGGCGTGTCGGAGCTGCCTGTCAGCGAGGCCCTGATGAATGCCGCCCAAGCCTGCTCCGACCGGCGCTATACCTGGCATCACTCACAGGAGGAGTGTCAGGCTGCCGCCGATGCCGGCTACCCCTACGGCTTTGGGGATAACCTCACTGTGTTCACCGGCACAGAGGATGCCGCCCAACACGCTCTGGAAAACTGGATCAACTCCCCCGGCCATTTCCAGACCATGATCGACCCGGCCTGCGACTGCATCGGGGTGGGCGTGACCCAGCACGATGGCATTACCTACTGTTTTATGTTCGTTGGAATCCCCAACAGCGTCAACTTCTATGCGTAACAGAATCGAAACCGGGAACGGCCTTTCAGCGCAAGCTGGAGGGCCATTTCTTATTCCTCAAAATGGAAGGAGCGTTTGATTTATGCAAAAAACCTATTCCGCACTCACCCGCATGACGGCTCTGCTGCTCGTGCTGGTGTGTGTGCTGGGCCTGCTGCCCGCAACAGCTCTCGCCGCCAACCCGTCCACCATCAAAATGGACGATTGCGCTTACAGCGGGACCAAGTACGATTCTCCGGCCCTGGGCGAGTGCTATATGCACCAGATGCACTTCAACTACAACGGCAAAAGCACCATGGGCTTCTGTGCCGAAAAAGGAAAAGGGATGGGCTGGTCCCTGAAGGGCCACACCTGGGGCAATCCCCAGCCCATTTCCGACCCCACGGTCAAGACCATGATGGCCTATTTTTACGCCCATTCCACCGGCGTCTTCACCGATCAGGCCAAGGCCCTGGGTGTGGACGATGTGTGGAACAGCGACTACACCTGGACCATGAATTCCTGGACGCAGGCTGTCGTCTGGCGGTACAAGGCCGGTCTGCTGTCCGACCCCGTGGTTGCCTGCGCTGAGGAACTGCTGTGCGTCTACAACAATCTGGAACACACCAATTATTCCAGTATTGACGAGACGATGGACGGCAGATCGTTCCGGGACCGGGCGCAGTATATCCTCGACCTGGGTGCGCAGGGTGTATGGGGCGAGTGTGAGGTCTACGAGTACGCCTACACAGGCCCTGGCTCCAGCTACCACCCCTCCAACGATGTGCAGGCCGTCATGGTGGGAGAGCTGAATGTCACCCGTGAAAAGTACAGCTTGACGGTCAAGAAGGTGGATTCCACCAATCCCAACAAGACTCTGCCCGGAGCGCGGTTCCTCGTTGCCTCTGAAAATGGCGCCTACTCCAAGGAAGTGGTGACAGGCAGCGACGGCACTGTGACCGTACCCAATTTGGAGGCCGGCACCTATGCCGTGACGGAATTGGAAGCCCCGGAGGGTTATGAGATCGACAACGCGGGTCCCCAGTATGTCGTTCTGCCCAATGGAGCCAACAAAATTGTAACGGTTACGTTTAGCGATACTCCTGAGATCACCGGCGAGGGCAGTATCCGCAAGGTGGACGCGGACGATCCCACCAGGGGCCTTGCTGGAGCAGTCATCAAGATCACCGGCGTGGACAACGACTTCACCGGGACCTACGTCACCGGCGCGGGCGGCTACCTGACGGACGTGCCCTGGAAGGATATGCCCCTGGGCAGTTACACCGCCGAGGAGGTCACTCCCCCGGAGGGCTACACCAAAAGCCCGGACGTCAATAAAACCAAGCAGACCTTTGTCTGGGACGGCAAGACCGATGTGGCCCTGGTTTTTGAGAATGACGCCAAGGTAAAGGTACGTCTCATCAAAAAAGACGATTCTGATAACCCTCTCCCCGGCGCTGTGTTCAACATCGTGAAGGATGGACAGATTATCGGCACGGAGGCCACCAAAGCGGACGGCTCCATCACTGTCACCGATGTGACCGAGGGGATGTACGCCTTCGTGGAGGTGTCCGTACCGGCTCCCTGGGCCACCCTTACCGAGCCGGTGATCGCCCATGTGGATCAGGCCACCATCAACGGCGGCGGAACGGTGACTGTGACGGCCTCCGACAAACGGCTGCCAAGCCTCACCATTCTCAAGCGGGACGCGCAGACCGGGGATGTAATCCCCAACACCCATTTTGAAATTCGGGGCATCCATTACGGCTACCATGACGATGTGACTACCGGACCGGATGGCAGAGCCACGCTGACAGCGATTCCCGTGGACAGCTACGAGGTGACGGAAAAGTCTGTCCCTGATCCCTATGTGGTGGGAGACGAACCCACCCAGACGATCTGGCTGGGGGCCGGAGACAGCAAGGAGCTGGTCTTTGACAACCTGAAGCAGCCTGTCCTGAAAATCTCCAAGGTAGAGCAGGGGTCCAACACCCCCATTCCCGGCACGGTGTTCACCGTGGAGGGCATCGACAGCGACTACCGCCAGGATGTGACCACCGAGGCGGACGGCTTCGCCACTCTGCGCGTCGCACCCGGCAGCTACCGGGTAACGGAGAAGTCCGTCCCTGAACCCTACTGTCTGCCGGAGGACGAGGCCGACCGGACCCAGACCATCAGCCTGAACGGCGGCGATGATAAGACCCTGATCTTCAAAAACAGCAAGAAGCCCCTGCTGACCCTCTCCAAGATTGACGCCGATACCGGAGTGCCTGTCCCCGGCACCGTCCTCACCGTGGAGGGGATCGACAGCGACTACAAGGATGACTGGACCACCGGCGCGGACGGCACAGTGGCTCTGCGTGTTGACCCCGGAACCTACCGTATCACGGAGAAGTCCGTCCCCGCCCCCTACTACCTGCCGGACAAGGACGCCGACCGGGTGCAGACTATCTCCCTGAACCCTGGCGATGAGAAAACAGTGGTGTTCCGCAACCACAAGACCCCGGAGCTGACCATTTTCAAGGAGGACAGCGTGGCCGGCGCTCCCATTGAGGGGGCCAAGTTCCGTGTGACTTATACGTCCAACGGTGAAGCCGCGGGCGCTCCCGCCTCCATGGACTTCGGTATCTTCGTCACCGACGCCAGCGGCCAGATCAAGCTCCACGAGAAAGGAAAGAAGCTGTACCCCGGAGAATACACCGTCACCGAGGTGGAGCCTGCTCCCGGCTTCCAGATGAAAGAGCCTCTCACCCAGAAGGTGATCCTTCACGGCGGCGAGAGCAAGACGCTCACTTTTTTCAACGAGCCGTTAAACGCCATCGTAGTGGAGAAATACGACAGCGTGACCCATGAGGCCCTTCCCGGCTGTACCTTCCAGCTGAAATATCTGGGTGGGACCTCCGGCACTGGCGGCACGGTCATCGGTACGAAGGTGACCGGGAAAAACGGAACCGCCATCTGGACCGGGTTGACTGCCGGCACCTACATCGTGGAGGAAATTGACCCGGCGGACGGCTACTCCATCATCAATGCCTCTGAAACGGTCTATATTTCCGACAAGGGTGAGCAGAACGTGGTCACCGTCTCCTTCGACAACGCCCCGGACGGCATCCTGCTCATTCGGAAGGTCTGCGCCACCAACCCCAGCGTGACCCTCCAGAACGCCGAGTTCAAGGTTATGTACGCGGACGGGACCCTGATTGGGGACTCCAACGGCATCTACCGCTCCGATGAGACCGGGGAGATCCGCATCCCCGGCCTGAAGCCGGGCAAGAGCGTGGTGGTCACCGAGGTCCGCGCCCCCGCTGGCTTCATCCTGGATACCCAGAGCCAGACCATCCAGATCCAGGCGGGCAAAACGGTGTCTCTTACCTTCAAAAATCAGCCGAAGGGCAGCTTGATCATCCAAAAGCGGGACAGCCAGACCGATGAGGTGCTTCCCGGCGCGGAGTTCAGGATCACTACCGCCGCAGGCTGTGAGGTGGGCCTGGACGGTGTCATCGGCTCGTCTACCCTGACCCAGAACGGCATTTTCACCACCGACGCTCAGGGTGAGATCAGAATCACCAATCTGGCCCCCGGCGCCTATGTGATCAATGAGATCAAGGCCCCGGACGGCGGGTACGTCATCGACACGCCCTCCACCAACGTGGTCATTGGGCAGGGCGGCGACACCCAGACTGTGGTGATCAAAAACACCCGCAAGGGCGGTCTGATTATCGAAAAATATGACAGCGTCACCAAGCAGCCCCTCGCCGGCGCACAGTTCAAGGTGATGGCTGCCAACGGTGAACTGACCCCGGACAACGAGGGGATGACCTCCTCCAACGGACTCTACACCACCGACCAAAATGGTCAGATCGTTCTGTCCAAGCTGCTCCCCGGCACTTATGTGGTGTCTGAAGAAAAAGCACCGGACAATTACCGCAAGGACCCCACGCCCCAGACGGTTGTGGTCAACGCCGGGGACACCCAGACACTCAGATTTTACGATGATCCCCTCTGCACCCTGACCATCCTGAAGCGGGACGCTGTAACCAAGAAGCCCCTGCGGGGCGCTGAGTTTATGGTACGGGACAGCTCCGGCCATGTGATCGGCCCCAATAACGGCCTCTACACCACCGGTACGGACGGCACTGTCACCGTCACCGGGCTGGCTCCCAATTCCACTGTGGTCGTCTCCGAGAAAAAGGCCCCCAACGGGTACATTTTGGACGAGACCCCCAAGAATATTGTGGTGCGCAGCGGTGTGGCCAACACCCTGATCTTTGACGATGAACCCGGCACTACGCTGATTATCCGTAAATTTATCGAGGGAACCGAGAACGAACCGCTGTCCGGCGTGGCCTTTAAGGTTGTGGACGGCAACGGCGGCGCTATCGGCCCGGACGATGGGATCTACTACACCGACAAGGCCGGCGAGATCGTGCTGGAGGGCATCGAACCCGGTACCACCGTGAAGGTGCGGGAGATCAAGACCGTGGAGGGCTTCGTTTTGGATGGAACTCCCCAGGATATTCTCATCAAGGGCGGCGAAGCGCAGCAGTTGACATTTTGGAACAAGCGGGCCGGAACCCTGGTCATCCAGAAGAAAGACAGTGTGAGCGGCGCGCTCATTTCTGGTGCGCAGTTCCAGCTCACCTACGCCAACGGCGGGTACGTTGATAACGACAACGGCCACCTGTCCTCCAATGGCCTCTACACCACCGATGATAAGGGCGAAATCCGCATCAACGGTGTCACCGGGACCGTGGTGGTCAAGGAGACCAAGCCCGCCCCCGGCTATGTCATCGACCAGAGTACCCAAACCCAGACGGTCACGGTCAACCCCCTGGATACCCAGACCCTCACGTTCCTGAATGAACCCCTGTGCAGCCTGACGCTGACCAAGCTGGATTCTGTCACCGGGAAGCCTGTTCCCGGCACTGAGTTCACGGTCAAGGACGGTAACGGGACGATTTTGGGCCGCTACACCACCGGCAAGGATGGGACTGTCGTTGTAACGGGCCTTGTTCCCAGCAGCACTGTGGTGGTGTCCGAAACCAAGGTACCGTATGGCTATGTGCTGGACACCACGCCCAAAACCATCATTGTGAAGAATGGCTCCAATACCGTGAACAGCGGCGGAACCACGGGAGGAAATACTGGCGGCAGCACCAATACCGGCAATGGCAACGACCTGACTTTTGAAAATGACCCCACTGTGAACCTCACGATCCGCAAGTACATTGAGGGGACCGCTAATGAGCCTCTCGCTGGCGTGGCCTTCAAGATCACAGACGGCAGCGGCGCGCCTGTTGGCCCCGGCGATGGCGTGTTTTACACCAATGCCGCCGGGGAGATCGTGGTGGAGAACCTGGAGCCTGGAACCACCATCACCGCACGGGAGATCAAGACCGTGGACGGCTATGTGCTGGATGGAACACCCAAGAGCGTGAAGATCACCGCAGGCCCCCAGGCCCCCGAACTCATCTTCTGGAACAAGAAAGCCGGGACCCTGGTTATCCAAAAGAAAGACAGTGTGAGCGGCGCTCTCATCCCTGGCGCGCAGCTCCAGGTCACCTATGCCAACGGCGGCTATGTGGACAATGACAACGGCCATCTGAGCAGCAACGGCCTCTACACCACCGATGATAAGGGCGAAATCCGCATCAATGGCATCACCGGCACGGTGGTAGTCAAGGAGACCAAGCCCGCCCCCGGCTATGTCATTGACCAGAGTACCCAGACCCAAACGGTCACCGTCAACCCCCTGGATACCCAGACCCTCACGTTCCTGAATGAACCCCTGTGCAGCCTGACGCTGACGAAGCTGGACTCCGTCACCGGCAAGCCGATTCCCGGCACCGAGTTCACGGTCAAGGACGGCAACGGCACTGTGCTGGGCCGCTATACCACGGGCAAGGATGGGACCGTGACGGTCACCGGCCTCATTCCCGGCAGCACCGTGGTGGTCACCGAAACCAAGGCGCCGTCTGGCTATGTTCTCAATCCCACGCCCCAGACCATCACCGTCAAAAACGGCTCCAATACCGTGAACAGCGGAACCGTGGGCGGCAGCACCAACGGCAATACTGGCGGCAGCACCAATGTAGGCGGCGGAACCAACGGCGGCAACGATTTGGTGTTTGAGAATGACCCCATCGGGACCTTTGAACTCATCAAAGTGGTAGAGGGGAACAAAGAGAAGCGTATCCCCAACGTGACCTTCGAGATCCGCCGCGCCTCAGATGATGCCCTGATGGAGACAGTCACCACCGGCAACGATGGCCGGGTGACCCTCAAGCTGGACGCCGGGGACTACTACGCCGTGGAGACCGAAGCGGCGAAGGGCTTCAAGCTGGACGCCACGCGCCACTATTTCACCATGAAAAACGGCAAAAACACCACGCTGACTGTGGAAAACAAGCCTTTCAGCGGCATTCTTATCCACAAGACCGACAGCGTCACCGGCAAGGGCCTCCAAGGCGTGACCTTCCTGCTCTACGACAGCGCCAACACACCTGTGGGCCAGTACACCTCCGACAATTCCGGTTACGTCTACATCGAGAACCTGACTGTTTCGGGCCGCTACTACCTGCGGGAGCTGGAGAACGAGGGCTATGTCCCCGACACCCAGATGAAAACCGTCTATGTCACCGCAGGCGAGACCACCCTGGTGGAGTGGAAAAACATCCCCATCACCGCTCAGATCCAGATCGTGAAAAAATCCGCCGACTACAACTCCACCAACGGTCTGCCTGCGGGTACCCCGCTGGAGGGGGCTGTGTTCGAGATCTACGACAAGGCGGGGAATCTGGTGGATACCATCAAGAGCGACCAGCGCGGTCTGGCCTCCTCCAAGCCCCTGCCCCTGGGCCGCTATACCATCCGGGAGACTAAGGCCCCGGCCAACTACGGCGTGAGCGACCAGGAGTTGACCGCCTACCTGGAGCATGAGGGCCAGATCCTCCGCTTCGAGGTGACCAACAAGAGCCTGACCACCGGCGTGTCCATCACCAAGACCGGCCCCAAGGAGGCCATGGCTGGCCAGCCGGTCAACTATGTGTTGTCCGGTATCGCCAACAATTCCAACGTCATGCTCCAGTCCTTCTACTGGCGCGACACTCTCCCCACCCAGGTGCGGCTGAACACCATCGTCACCGGCACCTACAACTTCCCCGGCGTGTATAAGATCACCTACCGGGTGAACGGCGGCGAGTACCGGACACTGGCGGACAACCTGTCCACCAGCAGAAACTATACCCTGCAGGCATCCCCCGCCGCCCTGGGCCTCGCGGCCAATGAGCGGGTGACGGAAGTGATGTTCGTCTTCGGTCAGGCCCCCGCTGGCTTCGCCCAGGTGGAGAAGCCCCAGATCAAGTGTACCGCCGTGGCTGGCCTGACCGCTGGCAGCAGCTTCGTCAACATCGCGGATGTGGGCGGCGTGTACAACGGGGTCTGGGTGCAGGCCATCTCCCGCTGGGTTACCACCGTTTACGGCAAGCCCACCCCGCTGCCCAAGACCGGGTATTAAGCACACCCCTGGAGGTTCCTTCTTTTGAGGGGGCCTCCGCTTTCCCTATACATTATATATAATCCTCAGCTTGTTTCCCCGCCCGTAGGGCGGGGAAACAAAAAAATCACAACTTTGAAAAGGAGAAACGCTATGCTGAAAATTACCGCAATCGGGAACCTGACCAACGATGTGGAGCTGAAGTGCCATGAGGACGGCAAGCCCTACGCCATCCTGCGCATTGCCTCCGACCGCCGCTACCGTGACCGGGAGGGCAACAAGCTCACCGACTTCATCTCCATCAAGGTCCGCGGCGCTCTGGCGGAGCGCTGCGCGGCCTTCGCCTGGAAGGGCTGTAAGCTGGCCGCCTCCGGCGACTTCGAGACCATCACCTTCGCGGAGGACCCCACCCGCCAGCCGGGATTTCTCATCAAGGCCAACGAAGTGGAGTTCCTGTCCCCCCGGAGGGTGGAGGAGGCCGCAGCAGCGGCGGAAGCTGACAGCGGCGCCGGTGATGAGGCGGCCTGATGCGCAACACTAGAACCATATACAGCAGTACGGAGCGCACCCCTACCGTCCTGCCTGAGATGGCTGAACTGCTCCCCCCGCTGACGGGGGAGCAGCTCGCCGCCCTGGAAGCGGACATCCTGAAAAATGGCTGCTACTCCCCGGTGATCGTCAACGAGGACATGGTGGTCATCGATGGCCACAACCGGCAGAGGCTGTGTGAACAGCACGGCCTGCTCTACCAGATGGCCGTGTTCTCGTTTGAAGATATGCTGGAGGCCAAGCAGTGGGCGCTGGACACCCAGAAGGGCCGCCGCAACCTGGACAAGTGGGAGCTGGGCAAGATCGCCCTTCGGCTGAAGCCGGACATCGAGGCCAGGGCCAGGGAGAATATGGGAACCCGCACAGACCTTTCGGCAACATTGCCAAAAGGTTCTGAGCCTGTGGACACCCGCAGGGAGCTGGCGGACGCTGTCGGCCTGGGGGAACGCACCATGGGCAAGGTCATGCAGATCGATGAACACGCCCCCACCGCTGTGAAGGAGGCCCTGGACAGCGGCGATTTGTCCATCAACCAGGGCTACAACATCACCCGGCAGGTGCGGGAACTGCCGGAGGAGCAGCGGGACGAGGCCGCCGCCCTGGCGGTAGAGCTGGAAAAGGCGAAAAAGGAGATCCGGCAGTGTGACGCGGAGGCCGACCGAAGGGGCAGAATCGCTGATCTGTTCTGCAAAGCCTTTGAAAAGGCCGTGCTGCTGACCCCCACAGAGGAAAATGTCCGCATCTGGACGGAATGCACCCGCATGACACGGGAGGAGATCGAGGACAGCGTGAAGGACGCCCGTGAGCTGGCGGAGGTGTTCTCCACCATCGCCGGCATTTTGGAATCGTTGCTGCCGGGAGGTGACGGCGATGCCGGATGAACTGTCTGTCCGCCAGTGGCAGGAGCAGTTTCGGGCCGGGGCTTTTAACCTCCAGGACAGATACACCCAGTGCAGGGCTGGCTGGTATGACTGGTTCTGCCAGGATCACGCCCTGGCCGGACGGCTGAAAAAGATAGGCCGGGTGGTCATGGGCATCACCGACCCCTTCATTCTGGACAATTACTATGTCTGGTTCAAGAACAACTGCCCCCTGAATGGGCCGCTGTATGACGATGCCCGCTTCGAGCCGCTGTCCGGGAATCGAGATGGGAAATATTTTGTGATCTCCTTGGACAGTCCCCATGAGCGCATGAAGTGGGCGCTGGTCACGGAGCGGTACGGCTTTGACGCGCCGGAGTTCGACTGTCGGGATATCCGGGAGATGATCCGCTACGTCAACAGCATCGGCCCGGAGCTGCAGAAGGGCGTCATTCCCCCGTTTATTGCGGAGAAAGACGCTGTAACCGCCTACGCCAGACAGCGCGGGGAGCCGGAGGGCCTCCACATCTACCGGGACGGGGATCATCAATACAGCTACACCTCCCGGCGGGACCGGCGCAAACGGACGGTGTTGGCGGCGGCCAGCCTGGAGAACGCGCCTGCCGGTTTCGTTTCCGAGCAGGCCCATGCCGTCAAGGGGATGTATCTCTATTGCCCGGAGGATGTTGGGATACCGCTGCCGGAGCATCCAGAAAATATCAAAAAATCTCGTGAAAAGAAAGGGGTGGAGCGATGAGCAAACAGCAGCCCGCGCGGGCGGCGGGGCCTCCCAAGCCCCTCCTGCCCCCTGCGGCGGAGGATGAGATCATGGACGTGCTGTCCGCCAATATGCGGATCAGCTCCGGGGAGATCGCCGCCATTTTGAAAAAACACGGTGTGTCCGGGGACGCGGAAGCCCTCCAGAACAGCTACCGAAAGCGGCTGGGTCAGCGGCTGATGTCCAGCATCCGGGATGAGAACGGCAGGCGGGAGGTGCTGGCCCGCGGCAGCGAGTACATCGTGATAGAGTGCTGCAGCGACCGGCAGGACCTCAAAGCCATCCGTTACCGCATCCGGCGCCAGATGAAGGGGCTTGACGTATCTTCCGGGAAGGTGCGGGGCCGCATCCGTGTGCTGGATCAACTGCTCTCCCGGTTCCGAAAGGCGGGCTGACCATGGGGCTGAGAGATATGCTCCGGGCCATCCGGGAGTACCCAGCCGCCCGCGCCGAGCTGGAGACCGCCCGGTCTGAGCTGTGGCAGGCACAGCAGGCGCTGGAACAGAGCGAACTGGAGCAAGGCTCACTGCGGCTCACATTGGAGGAGCAAAAAGACTACACAAAGTTCCTGTCCAGCAAGGCAGAGGCGCTCCAGGCCGCCCTGGAGGAGTTCTGCCCCCGGCTGTCCACGCCGGATGAGCTGAAACGGTTTTACGATGCCATCTCCCCCGACATGGACCCCAGCGGCTTCACGCTGTACCGCATGGCGAAGGAACTGACGGGAATCGATGTGCCGTCCTGTTTCCCTTATGAGGACAACCGGGGACTGTTTGAGGAGATGAGCGGCCACAGCCTCTTGGACTGGCTGACCGCCGTTCACTTCCAGGCGGTGGATTGGGATATCATCCCCGGCACCACCTACGAGGCCGCCACGCTGCGGGAGGTGGATACCTCTACCCCCGAATACCAGGCATTTGAAAAGCAACTCTATGAGAAGGTGCTGGGGCGGATGGGCTTCCAGGACCTTTTAGAGCCAGATCGGGATGGGCCTGCGAGGACGCCCGGCCATCCCCCGCCCCAACCGAAACGAGGTGACACACGATGAGTAACATCAGTGAGATCAACAAGGATACCTTCTGGGAATTGATCGCCCAGGCAAAGGAGCATCCGGGCGGCCAGGACCAGGATGTCCTCTGCCAATGGCTGGAGGATCGGCTGATGGAGATGGGGCCGGAGCAGGCCCTGAATTTCGACTATGCCGCCTTTGCGTATCGGGCGGCGGCATACAAATACGGCCTCTGGAGCGCCGCCTCTGTCATGTTGGACGGCTGCACCGATGACGGTTTTACCGACTTCCGGGGCTGGCTCATCGCCCAGGGCCGGGATGTGTACATGGCCGCGCTGAAGGACCCGGACTCATTGGCGGATGTACCTGTCTATGGGGACTGCTGTTTTGAAACGATCTGCTATGTAGGTAATTACGCTTATGAGGAACTCACTGGACGGAACACTTACGAAGATTTTGACCCCGCCGTATCCCGTGCATGGTCGGAGAAGATCGAGCCGGATATTGTGTATGGCGAAGGGATCGGGTATCCCTATACCTGGAGCGAGACTGCCGCCTACCTGCCAAAACTATGCGCTAAATATTTGACGCCGGAGGAGTTGGCACAGAGAATCAGGCAGCGTGACGATACTTGGAACCTCACTAACCCGGAAATCAAAATGGTTCGTGCTACAGAAAAAAAGAGCAGAAGAATCAAGAAGAATCGAGGTGATTCCAGATGAGCGAAGCCATCACCATCGGGGTGGACCACGGCTACTACGCCATGAAAACAACGCATTTCTCGTTCCCCACCGGGCTGGTGGAATACGACCATGAACCCTACACCCAGCAGGATGTGCTGGAATACGGCGGCAAATTCTATGTGGTGGGCAGCGGGCGGCAGCCTCTCCAGAAGGACAAAACCGCCACCGAGGACTACTACCTGCTGACCCTCGCCGCCATCGCCAGGGAGCTGGCCCACCGAGGCGCGGACACCGCCGCCGCTGTCCATCTGGCGGCGGGCCTGCCCCTCACCAGCTTCGGGCGAGACAAGAAGAAGTTCCGGGCCTACCTGCTCCGGGACGGCCAGCCGGTGTCCTTCCGCTACGAGGGTATCGCCTACACCGTCACCATCGCGGAGGTGTCCCTGTTCCCCCAGGGCTACGCCGCCGTCCTCACCCAGCAGGAATTGCTGGACGAACCCTCCGTCATCGTGGCGGACATCGGGGGCTGGACGGTAGACCTGATGCGGCTGGACAACCGCGTCCCCAACGCCGCCACCTGCCGGAGCCTGGAGCTGGGCATGATCCGCTGCTTGGATGAGATCGCGGAGCAGGTGCGCCGCGCCCTGGGCCTGTCCATGACGGCGGCGCAGATCGAGAGCTGTCTCCGGGGTGAGTCCGGCAGCACAGGCGAACAGGTTAGGGAGATCATCCACCGGGAGGCCGGAGCCTATACCCGCCGCCTGCTGTCCGCCATTACCGAGAGCGGGCTGGACGCCCGCGCCATGCCCGCCATCTTCCTGGGCGGCGGGGCCGCGCTGATGAAACGCCACGTTTCGGCCACAGACGGCCTTTGCCGGCCTTTTATCCTGGATGACGTATGTCTGAACGCCAAAGGCTACGAACGCCTTGTGGGCCAGTTGTCGCGGGCCGTTGGCAATGGGTGAGAAGCGGCGGGTGAACCTCTCGCTGAACCTCTCCACGCCCCACCACCGGGAGGCGTGGGGCATCATCCGCGCTATCCCCGCTGGCCAGCGGACAGACGCTTTGTGCCGGATGATCTGCAAGGGACATAGGCGGGACAGGCTGCTGGAGGAGATCCGAGCGGTCGTCCGGGAGGAACTACGGGACGTGGAATTTATCTCAGCACAAGAAAAAACCGAGCAGCCGCAGGCCGGGGACGTGGATGAAAGCGTCCTCGGCTTTCTGCTTGCGCTGCAGAATGATGGAGGTGACGAATGATCTGATCCGTTATTTTGATATGTTCGCGGGGATCGGCGGCTTCCGGGCCGGACTGACCCGCGCGGGCGGTTTCCAGTGTGTCGGCCACTGCGAGATCGACAAGTACGCCGACGCCAGCTACCGTGCCATCCATGACATCGGAGAGGAGGAAGTATACTATCCAGACGCCAGAGAAATTGACCCCGGCGGAATGCCGGACTTCGACCTGCTTTGTGGCGGATTTCCTTGTCAATCTTGGTCAGCGGCAGGAAATCGACTTGGCTTCGCTGACCCCAGAGGAACTCTCTTCTTTGAGATTGCCCGACTGGCTGAAGCCCGAAAGCCTGCGTATCTGCTGCTTGAAAATGTTCCCCGCCTTTTACAGCATGACCAGGGACAGGCGTTTGCGACCATCCTCGCCGCGCTTCATGAGCTGGGGTATGGTCTCGAATGGAATGTGTGCAACAGCGCAGACCACGGGACTCCTCAATCGCGGAAAAGGCTGTTCCTTGTCGGATATCTTGATCCCCGATGCGCCGGCCAGGTATTTCCTCTCCCCGGAAATGACGGCAAGGCTCTTATACAGCTCATCGGAGGAGCGCAGGGATACCGGGTCTACGATATCGCAGGAGTCGCCTGCACCCAAACCGCAGGCTCAGGCGGCACCGGAGCCAAAACCGGACTGTACCTGATTCCGCCTGACGCCGCCTTTGTGGATCTGTCTGTTGGGGAACCCCGGCGGACCGATACCGCCCGGTGCCTCACCGCCCGGTACGGGCAGACCACCCTTTCCAACCACAGAGCCGAGCGATCCGGGGTGCTGCTGATCAAAGAGGGAACCAAACAGGGCTATGCGGAGGCCGCCCCCGGCGACAGCGTGGATCTGGGCTTTCCAAACAGCAGAACCAGAGCGGGCCGGGTGAGCAAGCTGGCCCATGACGCCGCCAGTGTGCAGGGCATCGTGGAACGGGGCGGGCGTATCCGCCGCCTCATGCCCAGGGAGTGTCTCCGGCTCCAAGGCTTCGCAGAAGATCAGATCGACCGCCTGCTGGCCATCACCTCGGACGCCCAGGCGTATAAACAGGCGGGCAATTCTGTCACCGTCAATGTGATTGAGGCCATAGGCCGCCGAATCCGGGCGGTGGATGAACAGCTCCGAAGGGAGGATGCGGCCGCATGAGTGAGATCGGCATCAAGGATCAATGCTTCGGTGTAGAGGTGGAGATGACGGGCATCACCCGCAGACAGGCCGCCGAAGCACTGGCCGCCTATTTTGAAACATCGCCCCAATATCTGGGGACCTATTACGACACCTGGGGCGTGACCGACCCGGAGGGCAAGGTGTGGAAGCTGATGAGCGACAGCAGCATCAAGCCAGAGAAGAAAACTGCGGGTGGGTACATATCCGCTTCCGGCATGGACAGTGGAGAGTATCGGGTAGAGATGGTTACGCCCAAGCTGACCTACGCCGAACTGCTCAAGTTCCAGGAATGTGTGCGCCGGGTACGAAAAGCCGGGGCCAAGGTCAACGGCTCCTGCGGCATCCACGTCCATGTGGACGCCGCCAACCACAACCGCCAGAGCCTGAAGAACCTGATCGGCATCATGTATTCCAAGGAAGATATTTTATTTAAGGCTTTGCAGGTGAGCGAGTCCAGAGCGGAGCGCTGGTGCAAAAAGGTGCGGGAACCCATGCTGCGGCAGGCCCGGACGCTGTCCTCGGACGAGACCACTGACCTCACCCAATTGGAACGGGTATGGTACGAAGGGGCCGTGGAAAACACCGAGCATTATAACTGGACGCGCTACCATGCTTTGAATCTGCATTCTGTCTTTTACCGCGGCACCGTTGAATGGCGGTGCTTTAACGCTACCCTCCACGCCGGAAAAATAGCTGCCTATGTGAACCTGTGCCTCGCTATCTCCGCCCAGGCCATCGCCCAGCGAAGCACCGTCATGCGCAAGACTAAAAGCGAGAACGAGCTGTTCACCTTCCGGGTCTGGCTGGTCCGCCTGGGCCTCAACGGCGAGGAATTCAAGCATACCCGTGACCATTTACTCGCCCACCTTGAGGGTGACAGGGCGTGGCGCCACGATAAGGACAGCTATGAAGTCAACAAAAAGAAAAAACGCAATCGAGAAGCAGAGAGGTGATGCAATATGAAAATCTGTATTGACGAGCACACCTATGAGGGCAGTGCTGTGGAGATCATGGAACAGCTCCGCCAGCAGACCTTCGACCCCGCGGAGTACCCGGACACCGAGAGCTACATTTTCCAGCTTAGGAGCAACTTCATCCGGGCCACCGACCTGGACTGTCCCCTGCCGGAGTCCAGTGTGGAGGGGCAGGCGCTGGCCATGTTCGCCCATCTGGCCAAGGCCGGAGCGCTGACGATCTTGGAGGAATGACAATGGAACAAACTTTGTATTTCGCCTACGGGAGCAACATCAACCTGGGGCAGATGGAGTACCGCTGCCCGGACGCCTCGGTGGTGGGGCCGGTGACTTTGGAGAACTATGAACTGCTGTTTCGCAGGGGCGGCTTCGCCACTATCGCCCCCAAGGAGGGCGAGACTGTCCAAGGTCTGCTGTGGAACCTCACGCCGGAGTGTGAGCGGTCCCTGGACCGCTACGAGGGCTATCCCCGCTTCTATGACAAGCAGATGGTGACGGTCCGGGACAGCGAGGGGCGGTCACTGTCCGTCATGGTGTACATCATGGATGAGCGGTTCCGGGAACCGATGCTGCCCACCGAGTCCTACTACAACGGTATCCTGGAGGGCTACCGGCAGAACGGCCTGCCGGTGGCCGCTTTGAAAAAAGCGTGGGAACGCGCCGTCCAGGAGGTACATCAGGAGACGGAACGGATCAACGCCAGCATTTTTGACCGCCCCAAGCCGCCGAAACGGCGGGGCAGTCATGACCGCTGAGGTCATGATGGGAGGAGAAACACTATGTCCAGTAAAAAAATCTCTTTGACCGGCGAGGTGCATATCAGCACCGGCAGCGTCTATACCACCGTGGACGCGCTGGAGGCCATGAAGGTCATTGGCGTGGCCTACGGCCTCTACAGCCACGCGGAGGAGAGCAGGGACCAATGTGTCGCGCTGGATGAGAGCGGGGACCGCCCCGCCCTTGTTGTACAGGAGGACATCAGCCACCATGGCAGTCCCCTGTGGGAGACGGTCCGTACCCTGACCGATGGCCCCCGGCAGATCCAGCGGTATCTGGCTTTCCGGGACACACTGAAGATGCTGCGGGAGATGGACCGGGAACAGGAGCGTCCGCCTGTTCCCCAAACACCGGCGCGGGACCCCAAAAAAGACAGGAACAAGTACCATGATCGGTGAAAAATATCCGTTTTTCGATGTGCCGGAGGACGATGTCTCTCCGCTGTTCACGACCAAGCTCCAGGAGGCCGCCCATGTGGGCTGCCTGCGGGGTGTGTTTGACGGCAACGGGACAACAACCGATTGGACCAGGGGAAACGATGCCCTGAAATCCCCCGCTTTTGATACGGAACTGCGGGACCTGTTTGAAGCATTGCAGCAGGATGGGCCGCTGAAGGATTTCCAGTCTATGCGGCAATTCTGCCAGGAGCATCCCCAGGCGCGGATGTCCGGCAGGCAGACCTTCTACGCTTTCCGCATCGACACCCAGCGGCATCGGTATCATTTGCGTTTTTTCCCGCAAAAGAGGAAATTCCACATCTTCTGCTATCAGGTTGACCGGATGAGGGAGGATCTGCCCAAGCCGGATTTTAACTATACCTATCGAAAGAAGATAAAAAAGAAGAAAAATCGAGGTGAACGAACATGAAAATTTTAGTAGTGGAGCCGATGAAGCCCTGCGAGGTGCGGGAGATCAGCGGTCTGGATGATATGCAGGCTATCGTGGGCGGACACATCCAAGCTGTATATCCCTTTCGGGATGAAGTGGCTCTGGTCTGCAACGAGGAGGGCAAGAATCTGGACCTGCCCTATAACCGTCCTTTGACTGATGGTCAGGGCGTCCCCTACGATATGATCTGCGGGACATTTTTTCTGGCTGGTGTTGGCCCGGAGGACTTCATCTCTCTTACGGATAATCAGATCCAGCGATACAAGGCCCTTTATGACAACGTCATGGTCGTAACAGCGGAGCGCCCTGCCGTCCAGGCAGAGATAGCGCCGGAGGCCGCCATGCTGGACTTCGCCGTAGCCTGCCAATTGACGTTCCGATTTGCTCGTGACGGGCAGGAAGCTGCTGGATCAAAAGATGCGTTCATCAGCCACATCACAGAAGTGTTTAACGAGGACACACCTCTGGCGGAGCGGACAGTCGGGGGGCTGGATTTTGATTTCCGGGATGGTTGTGCTGAAGTACATTATACGTTTGCCAGCCAGGAAAAAGACAAGGCAAGCGCCGAGGTGTTCTCGGAACAGTGTGTGCGGGATGTGCAGGACCGGCTGGAGGGATCTGGCTGCAAAGTAGAAATGATCGAGTGTTTTGCGGAGGAACTGGAACCGGACCCCGTAAGAGAGCCGGACAAGGGCCGTGGGAATCAGGAAAAAAAGAAAAAGGGACACGGTCATGACCGATAACACCGTGAGATGGGAGGGGCCATATGCCTGACTACAACCTGTCCAGCATCGCGGCGGTCTCAGCATCTGCAGAGCTGGCCCATATCCGCGCCAATCAGGAGCCGAACCAGGACAGCTACAACGCCGCGTGGCTCCACGGCTACGCCGACGCGCTGGCCCATGCAGCGGAGGCCCTGGAACCCCAGCGGGAACTCATGGAGGCCATCATCGGCTACATGGGAGAACAGTATGACAGCGCCGAGCTGTACGGCATCCTCCATGACACCCTGGAAATGTCCGATCAGGAGATCCGCTCCCTGGGCTTTGATCTGCCGCAGTGCAAGGAACCGCTCCAAGCCCATCAGGGCACAAAATCTGCAAAAAGGAAAGGAATTTACCATGAGAGATAATTACGTTCTGACCGCTGAGTCGGTCACCGAGGGCCACCCGGACAAGCTGTGCGACGCCATTGCCGACAGCGTCCTGGACGCCTGCCTGAAGAATGACCCCGCCGCCCGTGTGGCCTGCGAGGTCATGGCCACCGCGGGAAAGATCATCGTGGCCGGGGAGATCACTGCCAGCGGCCTGCCGGACATCCCTGCCATCGTCTGCCGGACTGTTCGGGAAACCGGCTATGGATCGGACTATGAGGTGGAGGTCATCACCCATGACCAGAGCTGCGATATCGCCGGCGCAGTTTCCCAGGATGTCCAGATGGGCGCCGGCGACCAGGGCATCGTGTACGGTTTCGCCTGTTCGGAGACGGCGGAACTGCTGCCACTGCCCGTAGTGCTGGCCCACCGGCTGACTCTGTTGCTCACCAATGCCCGCAAGACGGGGACCATCCAGGGCTTGGGGCCGGACGGCAAGGCCCAGGTGTCCGTGGAGTACCAGGGCGGCAAGCCCCACCGGATCGCCGTTGTGGTGGTCTCCTGCCAGCATGACGCGGACAAGGATATGGACGAGCTGCGCCGGGAGATCACGCGGCACGTCATCGTCCCCGCCCTGCGGGATCTGTACCCGGACCACAAGACGGAGGCTTTTATCAATCCCTCCGGGCGGTTCGTGCTGGGCGGCTTTGAGGCGGACACCGGCCTGACGGGCCGGAAGCTGATGGCGGACACCTACGGCGGGCTGGCCCCCCATGGCGGCGGGGCACTGTCCGGGAAGGACGGCAGCAAGGTAGACCGCAGCGGGGCCTACATAGCCCGGTACATCGCCAAGAATATCGTGGCCGCTGGGCTGGCGGAGAAATGCACCGTCAGCCTCGCCTACGCCATCGGCAGGGCCGAGCCGGTGGCGGTGGACATCGACGCCCACCAGACCGGGAAATACCCGGAGGCTGTGCTGGAGCAGGCTGTCCAGACTGTGTTTGACCTGACCCCCGCCAGGATGATCTCCGCCCTGGGGCTGGACCGTCCCATCTTCGCGCAGTTCTACAACTACGGGCACTTCACTCACCAGGACGCCCCCTGGGAACAGACGGATCAGGCCACGGCCTTAGCGGAAGCCTGCCAGATGTCGGTGGCCGGGGTATTCACCCGGTGAAAGAAAAGCACATCGCCTCAGTGAGCTTCGGGAAGGATTCCCTGGCCACCATTTTGCTGGCAAAAGCGTATGGTGAGCCGCTGGATGAGGCTGTCTACTGCGAAGTCATGTTCGACAAGGATATCTCCGGCGAGGTGCCGGAGCATCGGGACTTCATCTACGAAACCGCCATCCCAAGGCTGGAGGAGATGGGGGTCAGGATTATCGTCCTGCGTTCTGCCAAGACCTATATAGACTTGTTCACCGGGCGGGTCACCCGCGGCCCGAAAAAGGGCATGGTGCGCTCCTTCCCTCTGTGCGGGAAGTGCGCCATCCAGCGGGACTGCAAGATCCGGCCCATCCAGCGCTATCAAAAAAACCTGCCGCCCGGAACGGTCCAATACATCGGCATCGCCCAGGATGAGCAGGAACGGCTGCTGCGGCTGGAGAGCGGCAGGCAGGTGTCTCTGCTGGCAAAATACAATTTCACAGAACAGGACGCGTGGCAGCTCTGCGAGAAAGCGGGGCTGCTTTCGCCTGTCTACGCCTTCACCGACCGGGGCGGGTGTTGGTTCTGCCCCAATGCCAAGATGCCGGAGCTGCGCCATCTCTACGACCACCACCCGGACCTGTGGGCCAGAATGCTGGCTCTCCAGGCCATCCCCGGAAAAGTAACGGAAAGGTTCAACCGCACCCAGAAGTTCTCCGACATCGACGCCCTGTTCCGGCAGGAGGACGAGGATACCGCGCAGGCGGCATAGCCTGGAATTGTTGGTATCGCTTCGTTTTGGCAGCTCATATTTGTTGGGTATCGTGATAGCTTTCTCCCTCAAAAACGGGTATCGTTGGTGCCAGAGAATCCCTCAAAAAACAAATATCAAGGAGGCGCTATCATGAAGGAAGTCAACAAGCACCCCGCACCGGAAAAGCTGCTCCGGCAGGTTACAGCGGAGACCATCAATGGCCTGGAGCTGGGCGGAGAGATCGACCACCCAAGCATTATTAAACTGGAGACTGCCGTCGGCCTTATCGCAAAGGCGTGGAAACTGCCCCAGGAGACTCTGCAAAGCAGCATCGACCTGATCCAGCATCAGAAGCAGAACATCCTCAGCGGCAGCGGAGGGGGTGTTCTCCCCCCGGACGAGGACTTGGAGAGTTACGATGGCCCCATGATTGTCGAACTGCTATGGGGCCTGTTTGAAACAGCGGTTAAACTGGAGGACGCCCAGGACCGGACCGTGATCCATGAGACAGCGGTCCTGATTGCGGACAGTCTGAGCCTGGACGAGTGGATCGATGAGTGCGGCTCTGGTAACGAAAAAAATTAAACTGTATGGGAGGGGAGTTGTCCGTGCGGACAGCTCCCTTCCCTCATAGAAGGAGGTGACACAGCTGTGAGCAACACAAAATACGAGATCACGGACCTCGCCCATGAGAAGTACCCCTTCCTCCACCGCATCCGTGCCCTGCGGGACATCGGCAGTGAGGTCAAAGCCGGAGACCTGGGCGGCTTTGTGGAGTGCGAGAGCAACCTGTCCTTCGAGACGGGAGATGACGCCTGGATCTTTGACAATGCTATCGCTGCCGGAGAGGGCTGTGTAGACAAAGGCTCCACCCTGCGGGAGAGGGCCATTGTCTGTGGCTGTGCTTATGCGTCCCACGGCACGGAAATGTCCGGCGATTCCAGAGCTGAGGATGACGCTTACATCCGGGGAGCCAGACTGAGCCGGTGCGCGCGAGTCTCCGGGAACGGCATGGTCCTCCAGTCCCCGACCACTAAGGTCTCGCCCATCCTCACCGGAAGCTGCGCTGTCTATGGCAAGGTGATGGGAGATGTGATGCTGGCCGGGAGTGTGGTGGTGATCAGCGATGAGACGATCTCCAACGACTCCCTGGACACCCTGTCCATTGATGAGCGGGGGCGCACGGTCCTCCGCGCCCCCTCACGAGACGAACTGGCTCCCCACCAGCCGCAGGAAAAGAAAAAAGGACCGAAGAATAAGGGACGGGACAGATGAAGATCAGAAATCCGCAGGGATACCAGACCTGCCTCCACAGCAGGAAGCGAAAGCAAGCCCCTTGGCGGGTCACCAGCGGCTGTGATAATCGGGCGTGTCTGTTCACGGGCAGGCACTATGAGCTGCCCAATTTCACCATTTGCATGACCTGCCCATTTTATTGCAAGAACAAAAGCAGTTCCGGCAGAGGGAGGGACGGCTGATGGATCTCCACATGAGGGAATTTGACGGGACCACCTTCGGGATGTCTGTGGAGGCATCCTCCCCAGCGTTCAGGCGGATGAAGAAAAACGCTTTCACAGGAAAAATCAAGCCCCGTGGGAGTTGGAGCGAAAGGGCCGTCCGCTGTGTCCGGGCAGCCGATGTGGCTGCGGTCATGGGAAAGGTCGGGTGGCTGGTCAAAGAATTGCGGTGCATGGAGACCATCCGCTGGGGCAATGACGGAACAGAATATTACATTATTTACGAGAAAGAGGTGAAAAATGAGCAGCTTTTTTGAGCAGGAACTGTGGCGGCTGTTTGGGGATGGCAAAATCTTTGACAATCCAGCCTGTTCGGGCCGGGCCTGTCTCGGGACGCTGGGCCGGGATCTGCGGGTGCGGGCGCAGTTTATCTCCACCCATATCTCTGGCCAGTTTGACGCCCTGAAGCTGACGGTGCTGAACCGCACGGACGGGCCGGTGGACACCCTGGTGCTGAAGCTGAAAGACCTGCTGGGCAAGAAGCCTGTCCCCGGCAACCCCAACTTCCGCAGCGGGGTGACTCCCCACATCTGGGAGGACTATGGGAAGTTTGAGTGGTACGCCTATCGCCCCACTGATGCCGACTATGAGACGATCCGGCAGGCCGCCAGTCAATACTTGAATGTGTTCCGGGAGCGGCAGCAGGAGCGTCCCCAGGACGGCCCCAAGCTGGTGTACATCTGCGCCCCTCTCCGGGGTGACGTGGAAAAGAACATCGAGTTCGCCCGCCAGAAAGCCCAGGAGGTGTTCCAGGCGGGCGATATCCCTGTCTGCCCCCATCTGATGTTCCCGCCTATCGCTGACCCGGAGAACCCCCAACAGGATCAGGCGGCGCGGGAGATGGGCCTGCGTCTGGTGGAGTCCTGCCAGGAAGTCCACATCTACGGCCCGGAGTGGACGGAGGGAATGTGGGCGGAGATCCGCCACGCCATGGATCTGGGCATCCAGGTCAAGACCGACCAGGAGACCATTGGGCGCAGTCCGCCCCGCAGGCAGGCCGCCCGGAAAGGTAAGGGTGCGCGATGAGCAGTGTACGGAAGGACACCCTGAAGAAACGCCTGAATGAAAACTACACAGCTTTTATAGAATCTCTTCATGAAAAAACAGTTTCTGAGCTAATTGCCATGGCCCCGGAGATCACCGCCGCCCAGCAGCTCCATGAGGAGCTGCTGGACGCCTGCGATGAGGAGAATGTGGAATTTCTGCTCCGGTTTGACAATCCGCTGGAGGTTGTGCGGGGCTATTGGGAGTCCGAGATCACTGGCTACGACCACAGCGGTGAGATGGGCCATATGCTGTGGGAGATCCGTGACAGAGAACTGTATGAAAAAGAGCAGCTTGCCCAGGCCCCGGAGGACGTGGGCGGCGCTGTTCAGGCTGAGAATCTGGCAGAAAGGGAAAATCCCATGAGCGATGTGAAACAGATCAACGCAGATGACCTGCGGCACATGGAGGGGCAGGAGGGCCTCATCCTCCAGGGCTGCGGCGGCGATCCCCAGGAGTGGGTGGACGGCATCAACCGGGAACTAACCGAGGCCGGCATTCTGCTGGGTGGCAGCAAATTAGAGAATGTCGTATCCTTCCGGCACGATGGGGTGACCTGTCTGCTGTTTCCCTTCGGAGATGCGGAACTGACTATTGGGAAGTTCGCCATGTGGCGCATCCAGACCCATGACCGATACGGCGGCACATGGCTGTCCGACTACGTCCCCAACCGGCTGGGCGGCTTTCTCCAAGCGGAATCGCAGCCCCAGAAGCCCCGGATGGGGCTGGTGGGCCAGGACGGCAATATTTACGCTGTCCTTGGCCGGGCCTCCATGCTTCTGAAGGAAGCCGGGATGCAGGATAAGATTGATGAGATGTTCCAGCGATGCGCCGCCTCCGGCGACTATTACAAAGCCCTCAACATCATCAGCGAGTATGTGGAGACAGAACTGTCTCCCAAATCCGAACCCCAAAAATCTACGAAAAAGAAAGTGAGGAACACACATGAGCGATAATCCCAGATGGGAGATCATCCAGGGCGATGCCCTGAAGCTGCTGGGAGGCTTCTCCCCCGGAACCTTCGACGCTATCATCACCGACCCGCCCTACGCCTCCGGGGGCCGCACCCAGGCGGAGAAGAACAAGTCCACCGCCAAGAAGTATTCCAGCATGGGGGACCACGCGCCCCCGCCCTTCGAGGGAGACGCCAAGGACCAGCGGTCCTGGACCCGCTGGGCGGCGGAGTGGCTGGCGGATGCCCGGAAGCTGTGCAAGCCCGGAGCGCCAGTGTGTATGTTCATCGACTGGCGGCAGCTCCCCGCCGCCTCCGATGCCCTCCAGTGGGCGGGCTGGATCTGGCGCGGCACCGCCGTCTGGGACAAGGGCAACTCTCGGCCCCAGAAGGGCCGCTTCCGCCAGCAGGCCGAGTACATCGTCTGGGGCTCCAACGGCGATATGCCCATCAACCGCCCCGTCCCCTGCCTGCCGGGGGTGTTCAAGTACGGCAATCCCCAGAACCGCATCCACCTGACGGAGAAGCCCCTCCAGCTCATGCGGGACATTGTGAAGATCACCGAGCCGGGGGGCCATATCCTGGACCCCTTCGCCGGGTCCGGCACCACCGTCCTGGCCGCCGTGCTGGAGGGCTACACCGCCACCGGCATCGAGGTCACGGACGAGTACGCCCGGCTGGCCAGGGAGCGGATCGCCCAGGAGCTGGCGCAGGCGGCATGATGGATCAGGAAAAATCAAAGGGTTACGTCTTCGCTGTCTGCCAGAACGCGGATGACCCCTACATCTGCGGGGCGCTCCATGTGGAACGGGACGATCAGGCTGTCCCCTGGATCTACGAAACGGATGAGGAGGCCGCGCGGGCCGCGGGACGGGACGGGGTGAAGCTGCTGTATGGCATCCCCTATGTGGAGGACGGCGTCTATCTGGATACACCGGAGAACAGGCAGCTCCTCGGCTCTTACAGCAGGGATATGCAGCGGACGCTGACCAACAGGAAGAACCCCCACAAGGGCTATGACCGATAACTGTCTGCCGATTCATGTGGATATTGTCCAAAAGGTGCGGTATGATGTGGGCTACCAAATAACAGGAGGTGCCAGAAATGCAAGTGAAATTTTCCTTTGACAAAGCCGCCGTGGAGCGGCGGGGCCACACACTGGAGACTGTGCATCGGACGGTGAAAAGCCTGTTCGCCGTCCACAGCCTGCCCTGTGTCTCGGAGGGCGATTCCCTGTCCTTCCGGGACAAGGGCCACGGCGATGACTTCGCGTGTATGTGGGATATTATCCTGTCTCTGCTGCGCTCGGACTGGTTCATGGCCTGCGCCACCGCCTGCGTCTGGCAGGATGAGGACGGCGAGGAGGATGTACTCGCCCAGGCCGGAAAGGCACGGGGTGCTGTGTAACATGGGGATGAGCCGGAAAGAAATCACCTTCGATCTGAGCCAGGAGGCGCTGAGACAGCACTATCCCCGCAAGGAGACGGGCCGGGACCCGCAATTTTTCAAGCGGGCCTACAAGGACATCCAGAAGTTCATGGAGGCCAGCGGCTTTGAGCGGCGACAGTATTCCGTGTATGTCTCCACGGAGAAGCTGACTGCACTGGACGTTGCCCTCCTGACCCAGAAGATGGCGGAACAGCTTCCCTGGCTGCGGCACTGCGTCAGGGAAATCACGGCAACAAACATCGGGGCGCGGCACAGCCTCCTGGGCCTGCTGCGCGACCATACGCCGCCCGCTGAACTCCTGCCGCCGCCTGTTCGGCGGGGACGGCAGAAAAACAGAAAAGCAATGCAGGAACGATAGACGGCAGGGTGAATACAATTCACCTTGCTTCTCTTTTTTACAGAAATCTGGGTGAATCTATTACACCCAACAGGAGGTGGGAAGTTGCCAAAATCTACGATCTGCGGCTGTTTCTTCTTCAAAGCCAGCCACGCCCAGGAGCTGGTGGAGGTTAAGACCGCCCAGCTCATCCTGGTGGAGGTGGTCAAGATCCTCCAGTTGACCGGCCAGCAGTTTCAGAATTTTTCCGCCAATTTGCTGCGGGATATGCCCTTCCTCATCCCCAATAAGCACCTTACTGGCTACGACAAAGGAGTGACCCGCTGCCTGCTGGTGACCACCAGGGGCCACAGGGACGGTATCCTGGTGGACTGCCAAGGCTACAACTACGCCCGGTATTCGTGCTATGTCCCCGAAAAGCGGAGCCTGGATCTGCGTGATGTGCCGGTAGACCACTACGACCTAAAGCTCCGGCAGCCCCGGTGCCAGCGGGAGCGGTAATGAGTTCCCCTTCAAGAGAGCGGGCTCCGCCCGCCCATGCCAATCAACCTACCGCTTGGAGCGAAGCCCCGCCAGCGGCGGGGCCGAGGCCGACACCGCCCAGGGGCGGTGTCGGCGCAAGCATAGCGCAAATGTACATTTTGCGCGCTTGCAGGGGGAAATCCCCCTGTCCCCTATGCCGCCTCCGGGCGGAAGATCGGCGGCGGAGCCGCAGAAGGGAGCGTGAAACGCAGAGTGGCATTTTACGCCAGCGTGAGCTTCGGCAAGGACTCGTTAGCCATGTTACTGCTGTTACTGGAAAAGAAAATGCCATTGGACGGAGTGATCTTTTACAATTCGGAAATGGAATTTGACTGCATTTATCATATCCGGGACCGGATCAAGCCGGTCTTGGAGCAGAGGGGCATCCGGTTCACTGAGGTGAAGCCGGGTGTCCCATTTTTGTACCATATGCTGGACAGGCCGGTCAACTCCAAGAAGAACGGCTTCCACCTGGGCTACGGCTGGTGCGGCGGCCCCTGCCGCTGGGGGACCAAGCTCAAGACCCGAACCCTGGACGGTGTAGCCCTGGACGCGGACGTCCACTATGTGGGCATCGCCGCGGACGAGCCGGAGCGGCTGGCAAGGCTGGAGGCCCCCAAGTGTTCGCCCCTGGCCGAAGCGGGGATGACGGAGGCGGACTGTCTGGCATTCTGCTATGAGCGGGGATTTTTCTGGGAGGAGAATGGTGTCCGGCTGTATGACATCCTGGACAGGGTGTCCTGCTGGTGCTGTAAAAATAAGAACCGGAAGGAACTGAAAAATATTTATCAGTTTTTGCCTCAATATTGGGAGAAGCTGAAGGGGCTGCAGGCCCAGATCCCCATGCCTATGAAGCCCTACAGCCGGAAGGGCGTCCCTTATGGCAATGTGTTTGATTTGGAAAAAGTGTTTGAACAGGAGATTCAGGCGGAGAACAGCGGCAGCTCTCCCAAAGGAAAAAGGAGGCGGCATGAGCAGAGCAGATAAGCACGGCAGGCATCATGTCCACATCGAACTGACGCCGGCGCAGTACCAGCGGCTGGTGGCCCAGGCCAAGCAGTGCGGCCTCTCCCGGAGGGCCTACCTCGTCCGGCTTATTGAGGAAGTTCCACTCCCAGTAAAGCCTATCCAAGAGATCAAGGACCTTCGTTGGGAAGTCCACAAAATCGGTGTAAACATCAACCAGATCGCCCGCAGTGTCAACGCCGGGATTGCCAGGGCCGAGGACGCCAAGCGGGGGCTATACCTGCTGGATCAGGTCTACGAGTTGATGTATCAGATCGCTAAAAAATAGCGTTACAGCACCATCAACAGCGTTCCGGCCCCAATCAGGATACAGCCCAAAATGGACTTGGGCGTGAACTGCTCATGCAGAATGACAGCCGCCAGGATCATGGTAATCACAACACTCAGCTTGTCGATGGGTATCACCTTGGATGCCTCACCAATTTGCAGGGCCTTATAGTAACACAGCCAGGAGGCTCCCGTGGCAATACCGGACAGGATCAGGAACAGCCAACTCCGCCTGCTGATCTCTGCAATGCCGCCCTGCGTGTTCGTGATGAACACCATCCCCCAGGACATCAGCAGCACAACAAAGGTGCGGATGGCTGTCGCAAGGTTGGAGTTTACCCCCTCAATGCCGATCTTGGCTAAAATCGAGGTCAGCGCCGCAAATATGGACGATCCTAACGCAAATAAAAACCACATATTTTTCTCCTAAAGTTTATTGGGATCATTATACCACAGGAGTCAGGAACATGGCTATCACAAAAATCCTGGCCCGGAAGGGCCGACTGGACGTGGGCATCAACTACGTCCTCAACGGGGACAAGACCCAGGAGCGCGTCCTCACTGCCCACCTGAACTGCGACCCAGGCCGGGAGTGCCGCCAGATGCTGGACACCAAGCGGGCCTACGGCAAGGAAGATGGTGTGCAGTATTATCACATCATCCAGTCCTTCAAGCCTGGGGAGATCACCCCGGAGCAGGCCCTGGAGATCGCCACAGAGTTTGCGAAAGAGCATCTGCCGGGATACGAGACGGTGATCGGGGTCCATGTGGACAAGGAGCATATCCACGCCCATCTGGTTTTCAACTCTGTGAACGCCGACACCGGGGAGAAGTACCACAGCAACGCCCAGAGCTACTACCAGCAGATCCGGGCCACCTCGGACCGACTGTGCCGGGAGCATGGGCTGTCCGTCATCATGGAGGGTGAGTCCGCCCAGGCGGTCAGCTACATCGAATGGCTCCGACAGTCCAGGGGCCAGCCCACCTTCCGCTCCATGCTGGAGGCGGACCTGCGGACGGCCATTGAGGACGCCAACGACCTGGGCCACTTCTTTATGCTCATGGAACACATGGGGTGGGAGATCAGCCACGGGAATCGCCTGGGCTTCCGGCTGCGGGGACAGGATCGGTTCATGTACCCCGGACGGAAAAATGGGCTGTTCACCGAGGACGGTATCCGGGCGGCCATCCAGAGCGGCCTGGAGGACATCGAGGCCGGACGCAGGCCCGCCGTCATTTACCGGCCAGCCTACAAGCCCTACAAAAAATATCCGAAATATACCGGAATTATGGCGCTGTATGTCCACTACCTCTACGTCCTGGGCAAGATCGGGCAGCGGCGGTATCCGCCCCGGATGACGCCCCAGCTCCGCCAGGAGGTGATGAAAGCCGACCGATACCGGGAACAGTTTGACTTCCTCCGGGAGAACGGCATCGTCACCCAGGGGGACGCGGCGGCGCTCCAGACCCGCACAGAGGAAACGCTGGCCGATCTGATGAAGCAGCGGACCATCCTCAACGTGCGGAAAAAGAAGCGCCGGAAGCTGTACGCCGCCCTGGCGGATGTGGATGCTCTGGCCCCGGCCAAGGCGCTCTACGAAGAAGGGCTGTCTGGCATGGAAGCGGAGTTCGCCCGGTATATGGAGGCGGTGGCCGTGCTGGAGGAATGCAGCGTCCCCAGGGAACGGCCGACGGCGGAAAAGGCGGAAATTTACGAACAGGTGGCGGAGATCAACCGGCAGATTCGTGCGGAACGAAAGAAGCTGGCCCTCTGCCGTGACATTTTAGACAGGCTGCCCCAGATGGAACATGACATCAATAAAATCGAAGAACACACCAAGGAGGTGGAGCGAGATGAATGTAGGAGGCGGTGAGGCCGCTGATCAGATGGTACGCATGATGCTCTCCGGCACGGAGGTAATGGTGCGGCTGTCCGGTTCGGCCCTGAAGAACCTGCTGGCCCTGACCATGGCGCTGGCCAGTAACCGCAAAGTCCTCTCCGGCAAGGTCAACATGGGCAAGATGCTGCGGGAGACGCGGGATCTGCGCCGGTTCCCCATGACCCCGGAGCAGTACAAGCAGTTTCAGAAGCTGGCGAAAAAGCACAAGCTGCTGTTCTCGGTCATCAAGGACAAGGATGACAGGGGTAAGCTGATGGACGTGATCCTGCCGGTGACGGAGCTGGATCGGGCCAACTCCATTTTTGAGCGCATCCTCTACACCCTGCCCCCGGAGCCGGAGCGCAGGCCCGCCAAGCCGCTCCAGAGGGGGTATGAGGTATTTCATGAACGGCAGGCCCCGGAACGTGATGCCCCGGAGCAGGTGCAGGTCAGGCGGCAGGAGCGCAGGCCCCAGGAGGCCACTGTAAGGCCAGCGCCGCCACAGCAAGAGGTATCCCAGCGGTCCCCAGACCAGGGCCGCCAGCAGGCCCCTGTGGCCCAGCGTCAGGAGAACAAGGGAAAAAACGCTTCTCGGTCGGAACGAGACTCGCACGTTATAAAAATCAGCTCCTCTATACCCAAAGAGAGCGGCGCTATGAGGGGGACGAGTGAGCGTCCTTCCATTGCGGCACGTCTGGAAGGGTATCGGGCGCAGGGGAGGAAACAGTCCGCTCCGGCCAGAGAAAAAGCAAAATCTGTTGCGAAAAACAGGCCCAAAACGAGATAAAAAAGATACTCTCCTGCGGTCACAGCACAAGAGGGATCAAAATCCCAATAAAAACGTGCGTTAGGATCACAGGGAAGTACCGCAGCTATCGTAACACAGGCCCGGAGGATCTGTCAAGGCGCAGATTCTTCGGGCTGCTGTATTTTTTGGAGGTGAGGACGATCTGAATCAACCATCCCGGACGGGTAAACTCGCCGTTTACCTGTTCCTCTACATCCCCGTGGTCTGGGCGGCGCTGCTGCTGGCCCAATCCCTGGGCGGCGGCCTGCCGGAGATCATTGCCAATCTGACGGCAGCCATGGAACACCCCTTCCACATCCAATGGATGGATCACAGTCTCGTGACCATCCTGGCCTGCACCGGGGCCTACATCATGGGCATCTGCCTCTACGCCGACCAGCAGGGCCGGACCCGTGACGGCGAGGAACACGGCTCCGCCGCTTGGGCCTCCCCCCGGCAGGTCAACGCCATGTTCGCTCAGAAACAGAACAAGCTGCTGACCAAAAACGTCCGCCTGGGGCTGGATACCCACAAGCACCGCCGCTCCCTGAACGTGCTGGTCATAGGCGGTTCCGGCGCGGGCAAGAGCCGAACCTATGTGAAGCCGAATATCCTCGAAGCCAACACCAACTATGTGATCACGGACCCCAAGTCCGAAGTCCTGCTGGCTACGGGTGGATATTTGAAAAGCCAGGGCTACGATATCCGGGTGCTGAACCTCGTCAACCTGGAGCAGTCGGACGGCTATAATCCCTTCCGCTACATCCGGGACGAAAAGGACGCTCTCCGGCTGGTAAACAACCTGATTCAAGCGACTACGCCTAAAAACAGTCACAATTCCGACCCGTTTTGGGAGAAATCAGAGACAGCTCTGCTCCAGGCCATCATCCTCATGCTGTGGCAGGAGGCTCCGGAATACGAACAGAACTTCTCCATGGTGATGCGGGTGCTGGAGTACGCCGAGGTCAAGGAGGAGGACGAGGAATACGTCTCGCCCCTGGATCTGCTCTTCCAGGCCATTGAGCGGGAGAAGCCGGACTGCGTGGCGGTGAGGCAGTACAAGGTCTTTAAAATGGCCGCCGGCAAGACCTCAAAGTCCATCCTCGTGTCCACCGCCGTCCGGCTGGCGTCCTTCAATCTGCCCCAGATCAAGGCCATTACAGACCATGACGATATGGACCTCTACACTCTGGGAGAGAAAAAGTGTGCGCTGTACGCAGTGATCCCGGACAACGACAACAGCCTGAATTTTTTAGTGAGCCTGCTCTACGCCCAGGCGTTCCAGGCCCTCTACTACAGCGCGGACCAGATCCACCACGGACCCCTGCCCTGCCACGTCCACTTTATATTGGATGAGTTCGCCGCCATGCCCCTCCCAGGCTTCACCCGTGAGCTGGCCACCATGCGCTCCCGCAACATTTCGGCCAGCACCATTATTCAGAATATGGCGCAAATCAAGGAACTTTTTAAGGACAGTTGGGAGACAATTCCGGGCAATAGTGACACAATTCTGTACTTGGGCGGCAACGAATCGTCCACCCACAAGTACATCTCAGAGGCCCTTGGGAAAGCCACGATTGACACCCGCACCCACGGTCAGACCAAGGGCAAATCCGGCTCGTACTCCACCAATTTTCAAATGAGCGGCCGCGAATTGTTGACTCCAGATGAGGTGCGTGGGCTGGACAACCGCTACGCCATCCTGTTCATCCGGGGCGCCAAGCCGGTGATGGATCTGAAGTACGAGCTGACCGATCACCCCGCCATCCGTTACACCGTTGACGGCGGTGGGCCGCCCTACATCCACCATCAGGAAAAACCTGAGCTGAAGTTCCAGGGGGAACCGCTGTTCGCCCCGGAAACCGAAACATCTGATGAAGAAAAGGAGACTGCAACCTATGAAGATCATAAAGAAATCCCAGAAGCCCCTGAACACCCTGGAGCGCCAGAAGAAGATTGAGCGCCGCGCCAAGCGGGCCTACGCTCTCTTCGCCTGTCTGGTGCTGTCCATGGCCGTCATGATCGTCCCCGCCTTCGCCGCGGACGATCCCCTCCAGATCGTGGAGAACCTGAGTGAGTTCATCTTTTCCCTGATCCGGGCCATCGGCCTGATCCTGCTGGGCTTCGGCATCCTCCAGCTGGGCCTGTCCCTCAAAAGCCACGACCCCTCCCAGCGGGCCAACGGTATGCTCACCATCGCCGGCGGTATCGTGATCACCTTTACCCGTGAGATCCTCACCCTCATCACTGGCGGATGAGAACAATGGGAGCAGGAGGGCGCATCCGCGCCCTCCGCCTTTTATTGGGAGGTGATTGACCATATTTGAACGATTGATCAGCGGCGACGCCGTGGAACAGCTCCGAACACTGGATGCGGAGAGTGTCCATACCTGTGTTACTTCGCCGCCCTATTTTGGACTGCGGGACTATGGGATAAAGGGGCAGATCGGATTAGAGCCAACGCCCCAGGAGTATCTGGAACGGCTTGTCCAGGTGTTTCGGGAGGTGCGGCGGGCACTGCGGAAGGACGGGACCCTGTGGCTCGTCATAGGCGACAGCTACTGCCGGAAAAACTGTAGAAGCCTCAAAAACAAGGACTTGCTGGGCATTCCCTGGGCACTGGCCATGGCCCTGCGGACGGACGGCTGGTATTTGCGGCAGGACATTATCTGGCACAAGCCCAACGCCATGCCGGAGGGGGTGCGGGACCGCTGCACCAGAAGCCACGAATATATCTTCCTGTTGTCCAAATCAGCGCGATACTATTTTGACGCCGATGCCATCCGGGAATCCTTCATCACACCCACCCGTTCGGGAGAACGCCGGAGTTATCCGTCAGGCTGTGCCTCCAGCTTTGATCTGGATGCCGGACACCTTCCGCAAAGGGGGAACTTTGCCGGACTTCCCCTCAACCCGCTGGGCCGGAACAAGCGGGATGTCTGGACAGTCCCCAGCAGCAGCTTCCAGGGGGCGCACTTCGCGGTGTTCCCGGGGAAGCTGGCGGAACCCTGCATCCTGGCGGGAAGCCCCCTTGGCGGCACGGTGCTGGACCCCTTCATGGGCAGCGGTACAACCGGCGCTGTGGCGAAACGCCTGGGCCGGAGTTTTATCGGGATCGACCTATCCCCGGACTACTGCGCCATGGCCGCGAAACGAATTTCGGACGTAAAGGAGGTAGTGTGAGTGGGAAGCGGAAACTGGATCGTGGACAACCTGAACTCCGCCCTGGGGACCTGGAATGGGAAGCTGGCAGAGATCTGGCAGCTCCTCAGTACCACCCCGGAGGAGTTCAAGGGTGGCGGAGTCTGGACAGTCATGCAGGATATCAACGGCGCACTCCAAGCCATCGGCTGCGCCCTGCTGGTGCTGTTCTTTGTGATGGGCATCGTCAAAACCTGCTCGAGTTTTACGGAATTAAAGAAGCCGGAGATGGTATTCAAGTGCTTTATCCGTTTTGTGCTGGCCCAGGCGGCGGTGACCCACGGGATGGAACTGATGACGGCGCTCTTCAAGGTGGCGCAGGGCATGATCTCCACCATCATGACGGCCTCCGGGCTGTCGGCACTCACCGACACCACCCTGCCCGCTGAGATGGTCACCATCATCGAGGACGTGGGCTTCTTGGAGAGCATCCCCCTCTGGGCCATTACCCTGCTGGGATCGTTGTTTATTTGGGTGCTGTCCCTGATCATGATTTTAACCGTCTATTCCCGGTTTTTCAAGCTCTATCTCGCCACGGCCATCGCGCCCATCCCCATGGCCAGCTTCGCGGGACAGCCCTCCAGCAGTATTGGCGTGGCCTTTCTCAAGAGCTACGCCGCAATCTGTCTGGAGGGCTGCATCATCGTGTTAGCCTGTGTGATTTTCTCGGCTTTCGCCTCCACACCGCCCGCCATCGCGGACGATACCCTGGCGGCGGCCACCATCGTGTGGAACTATGTGGGCGAGGTGATTTTTAATATGCTTGTCTTGGTGGGCTGCATCAAAATGAGCGATAGGCTGATCCGGGAACTGATGGGGCTGGGCTGACAAATCAAGAAATACGGTTACTTTTTCCTGTTCAATTTCAAGGAAATTCCTTTTTCATCGGCAGCTTTTTGGAACAGTGACGCTGCATAAACGGCACGCTCTTTCACGGTTGGCAGATCAGATGCCATAAGCTGATCAACGACACTTTGCACATCGGAAAGCTCCAGCAGATTGACTGCCAGACAAAAGAGCGTTTTCCTGCGCCCGTCATTGCAGGAAGAAAGCAGATACTCCAGCAACTGCACCTTCTCCCCCTGTTCGGCATTATAGCGCTCAGCTCCGATATCCCGCAGTTTTTCCATATCGGCTTTTTGCCTCCGTGCGGTGATAAAGGAGTCGTATTCGCCAATCTTCTCGTACTTTTCGCAAGGATACTGAGGGCACTCGCAACAATACTCCATGCCCCCATGTTCCAAACTGCATCGGGCAATTTTGCAGGATTGGTTTCCATTACCGCACCCGCCGCAATGTCCACCCAATCGCATGGTGCATAGTCCGCAGTTAAGTCCGCACAGGGAAAATAATAGATTTTTTCGGCTGAAACCCTTCACTAATCCGCCTCCTCACCCTTAAATAAGCTGCCTTATTGTAGCACAGGAGAGCGATAAAATCAACGTCACAGTCCTTGGGTGTCAATGGCATACTCGCCAGCGGCCCTGGCCTGCCGGACGCGGTAGGCCAGCAGCTCCGCCATGGCCCGTTCCTCCCGCCAATCCTCCAGCAGTTCCCAGAGGCGGCGGAGCAGCGTCACCACCCAGGACAGGGCAGTGAGGCCGATCAGGGCGAAAAAGATGCCGTCCGCCAAAGCTGCGTGGGCCTGATACCAGCCGTGGAACGCTGTGAGCATCAGTGCTGCATAGAGCATGGGGACACCCAGCCGGAGCTTCAGGGCCAGACAGAACAGGATAGGCAGCAACATCAAGCCAAATCCAAATATAAACAGCGTCATGTGACAGACCTCCCTTTTTCTGGTTTGTCGCATCTTACCATAGGCAGGCGGACCTTGCAACGGTCTGTCTGCCGATTCTTTCATTCTGGAGGTGATCACCCATAGAAGTCCGCATCAACAAAGAAGTCCGGGACTACCAGGAGAGCCTGTTCTTCGGGCTGTCCCTGCGGCAGTTCCTGTTCGCCCTGCTGGCCGTGCTGGTGGCCGTGGGGCTGTATTTCGGCCTGCGCAATGTGGTGGGCAGCGGGGAGATCGGCTGGATCTGCGTCCTGGCCGCCTTCCCTTTCGCCCTGTGCGGTTTTTTTACCTACAACGGCATGACCTTTGAAAAGTTCCTCCTCGCCGTCATCCGCTCGGAGCTGCTGTATCCCAGAAAGCTGGTGTTCCGGGCAGAGAACCTCTACGCCCAGGCGATGGAGCATTCCACTGTAAAGGAGGCACTGAAGATTGATTAAAACCTTGCAAAATACGCTGAAGCAGGACCGGGAGGGCTTCGTCCTCCCCAAGTCCGTGCAGGACGCCATCCCCATCCGCCGCCTCTGGCCGGATGGGATTTTTCAGTTCGGGAGCAAGTTCTCCAAGACCATCCGCTTCTCGGATATCAACTACGCCATCGCTTCGAAAGAGGACAAAACGTCCATGTTCCTGGGCTACTCGGAGCTGCTCAATGCCTTGGACACCGGCTCCACCACCAAGCTCACCATCAACAATAAGCGGCTCAACCGCCAGGACTTCGAGCAGAAGATCCTCCTGCCCCGGCAGGATGACTATCTGGACGGCTACCGGGCGGAGTACAACGCCATGCTCATGGACAAGGTCACCGACAGCTCCAACAGCGTGGTGCAGGAGCGGTACATCACCCTCTCCGTCCACCGCAAGAGCATCGAGGAGGCCCGCACTTTCTTCGACCGGGTGACGGCGGATGTGACCACCCGTCTGAGCCACCTGGACGCCCACAGCGAGGAACTGGACGCGGTGGAGCGTCTCCGGGTGCTGCACGACTTCTACCGCACCGGCGAGGAAACGGAGTTCCATGTGGATCTGCGGGACCTGATGCGGAAGGGCCACAGTTTCAAAGACTCCATCTGCCCGGACAGCTTGGAGTTCAAGAAGGACTATTTTGTCATGGGGGACAAGTTTGGCCGGGTGCTGTTCCTGAAGGAGTACGCCAGCTATATCAAGGACAGCATGATCTCTGAACTGACCGCCCTGAACCGCACCATGATGCTGTCCATTGACGTGATTCCCGTTCCCACGGACGAGGCCGTCCGGGAGATGCAGAACCGGCTGCTGGGTGTCGAGACAAACGTCACCAACTGGCAGCGCCGGCAGAACAGCAACAACAACTTCTCCGCTGTTGTCCCCTACGATTTGGAGCAGCAGCGGAAGGAGACCCGTGAGATGCTGGACGATCTCACCACCCGTGACCAGCGGATGATGTTCGCGGTGGTGACCCTGGTTCATCTGGCGGACAGCAAGGAGGAACTGGACAGCGACACAGACGCCCTCCAGTCCGCCGCCCGGAAGCATCTGTGCCAGCTCTCCACCCTGAACTGGCAGCAGGCGGACGGGCTGGTGACCGCCCTGCCCCTGGGCCTGCGGCGGATCGACGCCCTGCGCACCCTGACCACAGAGGCCCTGGCCGTCCTCATGCCCTTCAAGGCCCAGGAGGTGCGGGACCAGGGCGGGGTGTACTATGGGCAGAACGTCATCAGCAAGAATCTCATCATTGCCAACCGGAAGGAACTGCTCAACGGCAACGGCTTCGTCCTGGGTGTATCCGGCTCCGGCAAGTCCTTCACCGCCAAGCGGGAGATGGTCAATCTGGCCCTCTCTACGGAGGATGACATCATCGTCATAGATCCCGAATCGGAGTACCGGCCCCTCATCGAAGGGCTGGGCGGCGAAGTGGTGAATATCTCCGCTACCTCCCCCAACCACATCAACGCCATGGACATGGAGCAAGGGTATGGCGATGGGGAGAACCCGGTGGTGCTGAAGTCTGAGTTTTTGCTGTCCCTGTGTGAGCAGCTCATGGGGGACCGGATGCTGTCCGCAAAGGAAAAATCCATCATCGACCGCTGCACCGCCAGCGTCTACCACAGCTACATCAAGGGCGGCTACCAGGGCAAAGCCCCCACCCTCCAGGACTTCCACGCCGAACTGCTCCGCCAGTCTGAGCCGGAGGCGCGGGATGTGGCACTGGCAATCGAGCTGTTCACCGAGGGCAGCCTCAACACCTTCGCCAAGCCCACCAACGTGGACACGGACGCCAGAATCCTCTGCTACGACATCCGGGATCTGGGCAAGCAGCTCCTTCCCGTTGGTATGCTGGTAGTGCTGGACAGCGTGTTCAACCGGGTCATCCGCAACCGGGCACTGGGCCGGAACACCTGGGTCTATATCGATGAAATCTACCTTCTTTTCCAGCACGAATACAGCGCTAATTTCCTGTTTACCCTCTGGAAGCGTGTCAGAAAGTACGGGGCCTGCTGTACCGGCCTCACTCAAAACGTGGACGATCTGCTCCAGTCCCACACCGCCCGGACCATGCTTGCCAACAGCGAGTTCCTGGTCATGCTGAACCAGGCGGCCACAGACCGGGCGGAGCTGGCGCGGCTGCTGAACATCTCGGACAACCAGCTCTCCTACATCACCAACGTGGACTTCGGGCGCGGCCTCATCAAGTGCGGCAGCGCCATCGTGCCGTTTATGGACAATTTCCCCAAGAACCGGCTCTACCGCTTGATGTCCACCAAGCTGAGTGAGACCAACGTCGCCTGAATTTCCGGTTTTATTTTCTGTTATTCGTATGCCAGGGACACCAAATCATGTGGTCGTCCACCATCCCGACAGCCTGCATAAACGAATAGACAATGGTGGACCCCACAAATTTGAAGCCCCGCTTTTTCAAGTCCTTGCTGATCTGATCGGACAACGGGGTGGATGTAGGCAGCTCCGCCATGCTGTGTGGGGCGTTGATGATAGGTGTGTGATTGACATAGGCCCAGATGAATCGGTCGAAACTGCCGTATTCTTTTTGAATTTCAAGGAATGCTTTTGCGTTGCCAATAGCTGCGTTGATCTTGCCCCGGTGTCGGATAATCCCGGTGTTCGCCATAAGGGCTTCGATCTTTGCGTCATCATACAGCGCGACCTTTGGGGGATCGAAGTTGTCAAAAGCAGCGCAAAAGGCTTCCCGCTTTTTCAGCACCGTGATCCATGCCAGTCCGGCCTGCATCCCCTCCAGGATCAGCATTTCAAACAGTTTATTGTCATCGTGGAGGGGCTGGCCCCATTCGTTGTCGTGGTAGTCAATATATATCTGGTCGGGGCCGGCCCATTCACATCTGTATACCTGTTCCATTGACGCTCCCTCCTTTGGAGGACAGTGTACCATAAAATGACGGAAAACGCAAAAGTGAGGTGAGAGAGTATCGCAAAAATCAAAGAAAAACGCACAGTAAAGGGCAGATTGAAGGAAAAAGTCAAGGCCACGCCCAAGGTACTTGTCCGCCGTGGGCTGGACGATGGTACGGAACGCCTGCGGGGCCAACTCCGGGAAACCGCCCAGCGGGGGCAGGCCAGCGACTACGGCGGCGACCGGATCGAGGACACCGCCGCCCGTGTAGCCTATCAGGCGCGGCGTGGGGTGGAATCTCTTCTGAAGAAGAAAAAGTCCGCCAAGGGCCAGGAGCAGACTGAAGGATCGCGCACCACCGCAGACCAACTCACACAGGAGATCCCAGCAGATCCACCGCCGCCAGAAGTCCCGGCAGAGCAGCCTTCACCCCATGACCCGATTCCACGGGAACGCCCCCGGATCAAAACACGGAAAGCTGTTTCTACCAGGGAGAGCGGCGCAGGCTCTGGGCCGTCCCCTGGGGAGCGGATGAAGCAGAGGCGGATCAAAACAAGAAAGTCCGCTTTGCATGATGATCCCCGCCCGGATGTTTCGCCCGCGCCGCAGACCGGATCGGGGGCGCCCCAGATTAGGACGAGAGAAAGCACTGCCCGTGAAATCCCCGCTGATGAGGGATCGGCCCTGCGGGTGAGATCGGAGCCGCCGAAGATCAAGACGAGGGATGTTGCCACCAGCGCTCCCTCTGGTGACAACGCCGCTCCTCCTGCTGGCCATAGGCCGGGAACGCCTGACCGATTGGCCATCAAGACCAGAGAAGCCTGCATTCAAAGTCAACCTGTACCAGAGCAGCCGCCCCAGGCGCTCGTGCAGGGCGGGCAGGAGTTTGTGCGGGAGCGTGGCCGTGCCGCAGCCATGAAGCGGGCAGAGGGCCAGCGGATGGTGAATGGTGGGGAGACTGCATCCCCTCCCGCTCCAAGCCAGCGCAGGTACGCTGGTGGGCAGGGCCGGCGCACCTCGGTCCAGGCTGTGCGCAGGCCGCCAAGTCCGGGAGAACCGGACACCCGGCCTGTGCGGGATGGTGGACGGACGATCATCAAAACGGCCCGCTCCGGGCGAAAGACCACAGAACGCACCGCCCGCCAGACTATCAAGACCGCGGAACGCTCCTCCAGAAAGGTCATCAAAACCACCCAGCGGACGGCGAAAACTGCCCAGCAGACGGTCAAGACCGCCCAGAGATCCGCCCAGGCCACCGTAAAGGCCACCCAGCGGGCCGTACAGACCGCCCGTGCCACGGCAAAAGCGGCGGCGGTCACCGCCAAGGCCACGGCGAAAGCCACCGTGGCGGCGATAAAAGCGGCCATTGCGGCCATGCAGGAGCTGATCGCCGCCATCGCCGCCGGGGGCTGGGTGGTGATTGTGGTGGTGCTGGTGATCTGCATGATCGGATTGCTCATCGCCTCGCCCTTCGGCATCTTTTTCTCGGACGGCGGAGGTTCCCCGGACGCGGCGTCCCCCACCGCGGTGATCGCCCAGATCAACAGCGAGTACGCGGACAGGCTGTCCGCCCTCCAGGCCGGAGGAACCTATGACCGGGTGGAGATCCAGGGCCGCCCGCCGTCCTGGGCAGATGTGTTCGCAGTGTTCGCCGCCAAGACTGCCAGCGGATCAGACGGTGCGTCTGTGGCCGTCCTGGACACGGCTACAGTGGAGAAGCTGCGGACAGTGTTCTGGGACATGACCAAAATTACTACGGCTGAGACAGAGGTAGAATATCCTGCCGAGGGTGAGACTGAAGCCTGGACGGAGAAGGTACTGACCATCACGGTCACGCCCAGGACGCCGGACGATATGCGGGTGTTTTATGCGTTCACGGATCAGCAGAACGCCGCCCTGGACGAGCTGCTGACGGCGGCCACCCGTGATATGTGGAATACCCTCCTCTACGGCTCCAGCGGCGAGATCGTGGCCGTGGCGCTGTCCCAGGTGGGCAACGTGGGCGGCCAGCCCTACTGGAGCTGGTACGGCTTCAACAGCCGGGTGGAGTGGTGCGCCTGCTTTGTCAGCTGGTGTGCCAACGAGTGCGGCTACATTGACGCCGGGGTGATTCCCAAGTTCGCCGGCTGCACAGGCGGCTCTAATTGGTTTAAAGACCGGGGCCAGTGGCAGGATGGCGACTATGAGCCACGTCCTGGAGACCTGATATTTTTTGACTGGAACGAAAAAGGCGGCTCCGGGCCGCAGGACGATGTGCCTGACCATGTGGGCATCGTGGAACGGGTGGAGAATGGAGTGGTCTACACCGTGGAGGGCAACTCCGGCGATAGCTGCCGCCAGCGCAGCTACAGTGTGGGCCATTATGAGATCTGGGGCTATGGCTGCCCCATTTACAACTAAACAGCAAAATCCTATCAATCGCAAGCGGCGGAGAAGCAGTTTCTCCGCCGCTTAACTATTATAAAGGAGCAAAATATTATGGCAGTTTTTAGAGTAGAACGCACCCAGAATTACACCGTCATGAGCAATTACCACCTGCGGGATAAGACCATCTCCTTCAAGGCAAAGGGCCTGCTGTCCCTGATGCTTAGTCTCCCGGAAGATTGGGATTATACCTTGGCCGGCCTCACCCGCATCAGCTTGGAAGGCAAGGACGCTATCCGGGCCGCCGTGGTGGAGCTGGAGAAAGCCGGGTATGTCACCCGCTCCCGTGTGAGAAATGAAAAAGGTCATCTGCAAGGGACTGAGTACGTTATCCGGGAACGACCTGTTTTTTCGGCCCAGCCTGCGTTGGAGGAACCTGCGTCGGAAAATCCAACGTTGGAGGACACAACGCAATTAAATAAAGACAAAAACAAAATAACTGATTCACAAATTACGGAATCATTTCCCTTCCCTTCATCCCTTCCCACGGCTTTTGCGTCTGTGCCAGCACAGCCATCTGAAGCGAAGGGAAGGAAGCGGAGCAGGAGCAGCGGAGTGAGTCAGGGCGAAATGGACACCTATCGGGAGATGATCCGGGAGAACATCGGCTATGACGATTTCGTGCGGGAGCATCCCTATGACGCCGCACAGTTGGACGAGATGGTGGAGCTGATGGTGGAGGCGGTCTGCTCCAGAAAGAAAAATATCCGGGTAGCGGGGAACGACTTCCCCCAGGCAGTGGTGAAGTCCCGGCTGCTGAAGCTGGACTCTGAACACATCCGCTTGTTGTTGATGGAGCGCCGTGTGACGGGAAAGCCGTCATGCACGGTGCGGGGTGGGGGAAAAGCCGGAAACGTTGGAAACAGTAGGCTTACCTATCACCATATGGGACGGCTTTTGTCCCATTCCCCAAAGTTTGTAGAGGAAATTTTAGACACTCGAATTTTTTGCATTGCGCTCCCTCCGAAAATCTAAATGTGATGGACTTTCAGATTTTCGTGGAGGCCCACGGCACCGGAGGATGCAAGCGTATTTCGATCTAAACCGACAAAAGAAACCGCCAGAGAGCTTCCTATACTCTCTGGCGGTTTGTCTCCCTGCCGGATTATCAGCAGGATAACACGTTCTAAAAAGGTCAATTTTTGCGGTTTTTATTCTAGGGTAATCCTCATGGGGGACAACAATTTTTTTGGTGAATCACCAAATCTGTTGTAAACAAGAAAAGCACCCATGATTTCCTCCAACGGACTAATCACAGGTGGATGCACGATAAGCCCCTGCTGTGAGAGCCGTTTTTTTTTGGCCACTCAACAGGGGTTCACTATTTCATATAAAGAGTAAGATTTTACCTATTAAATAGGAGCTATTCGGGAATGTAAATATGAAAATCGGTAAGATAGAATATATCCGAGGTGATAAACTATGCCGATGGATATTCGCACATATTTGGGCAACCGGGTCCAACAGGCAAGAAAGGCTTGCAAACTAACACAGCAAGAACTTTCTGACCAAACCGGCGTTTCGATCAAGATGATTCAAGGCATTGAACACGGGAGTGTTAATCCGTCCTATGGGATTCTTTTTCCGATTGTAAATCGCTTGGGCCTTACAACAAGTAACCTGTTCAATGTAGAGCCAGACGAAAATGAGGAAGAAATCAACCGTTTCCTTGGAAAGTTTAGGGCTTGCAGTCGTGCTAATCAAATGGTGTTGCTTAATATGCTGGACTTTCTTGCAGAACAGTTACTTGGGCTTCAAGAGGGAAATAATGAAGATCATTAAATAAGCCAGCAGGACAAGAACAATCTTACCTCTGCTGGCCACACTTGAACGGTTGTTTTTCAAGTTGGGGGAAATACAATAGTAATTGTAGTTCCTTCCCCAACCTGACTGCATAGGTTGATTGTTGCGTTGTGATATTGTGCAATATGTTTAACAATCGAAAGACCTAGCCCGGTTCCGCCGGACGCTTTTGAGCGGCTCTTGTCCACTCGGAAGAACCGTTCAAACACCCTGGACTGGTACTCCGGCGGGATACCAATTCCGGTGTCTTTTACTGTAATTGATGCACCTTTTACATTGTTAGAGACAACGATCTTTACAGTTCCGCCCTCAACATTGTACTTAATGGCATTATCACAGAGGTTAAAGATCATTTCATATAAAAAACTGCGCACACCATTTATGCAGATATTCTCACCTGAAACCAAGACATTAACACACTTCTGCGCGGCAGTATCGCTAAGGGTGTCTGTCACATTTTTTGCTACTTCAAAGAGGCCCACGCTCTCCTGGGGTAAAACCATGCCTTCGTCAAGTTGAGAGAGGTGAATAATATCCTCTACCAATGTTACCAGCCGTGCGGCTTCTGTGTGGATAAGGCCGGAAAAATGGGGAATATCGTCTTGTTTGACCATCCCGCTTTTTAACAGTTCCGCACTGCCCAGGATGGATTGCAGCGGCGTTTTCAGCTCATGGGATACGTTTGCGGTAAATTCCCGGCGATTCCGCTCCGCAAATGCCTGTTCCGTCACATCAAAGGCCAACAGCACCGTTCCAACAAAGGCCTCCTCCGATTCGATCCGGCTGATGTCAAATTGAAACTCCCGCCCGTTTCGCTCCGACCTAACCTCACTGTGTCCTTCGGATACTGCTGTTTGTATGGCGAAGTGCAGATCACGGCTTCGATCTATGGTCAGAAAATCCTGTCCATTGCAGGATGTTTCCACTCCAAAAACTTGCTGTGCCGCTGGATTGATGCTTAGAATTTTTCCTGCATTGTCAAGAAGAACCAGACCCTCTTTCATGTGACTGGTCACTTGTGCAAATTCATCTGTCTGCTTTTTCAAGCTGTGAAGTTGTGCGGCAATCTGCTGACGCTGCTGATGGATGCGGCTGAGAAGGGGCGCTAATTCTTCGTAGGCGTTATTCTCCAGCGGATGATCCAGGTCCAGTGAATTAAGGGGCTGGACGATTTTCTTGGACATCCAATTTGCAAGGACAGCAGAGAGAATGACTGCAAGAATCGCTACCAGCAGAATAGGCTGGAGCATAACCAGAACCAGCGCCAATACCGTCACCTGCCGGATGGAGATGCGCAGCACAGTTCCGTTATTCAATGCCCTGGCATAGTAGAGCGTCCGCTCTGTGAGTGTGGTGGAGTAACGGATGCTGCTGCTTTCACCTTTCGCAAATGCTTCCCGGACCTCAATGCGATCTCCGTGGTTTTCCATATTTTCTGCGGAATCCAGCGTGTCGAAAAGGACTGTGCCATCAGACGCAATCCAGGTCAGGCGGTAGTCCGGGGTCCAGGTGTAGCGGTAATCGCGTTCTGACAGGTGTTCTAAATAGTCCTGTCCGTTTTCCTCCACCGCATAAGCCGCAAGCCGCAGTTCGTCTTTTAACTGCGCCTCTTGAACGGAACCGAAGTAGTCATACAAACATCCCATGACAATGACGAGGTTTGCCAGCAGTACCGCCGCCGCTACACACAGGATGGACCGAAAGATTCTTTTGGTCATGGTTTTACCTCCAGCCGGTAGCCGACATTACGAATCGTTTCAATCATTGCTCCATAACTTCCCAGCTTCTGCCGCAGGGTACGGATGTGCATATCCACAGTCCTGGTTTCACCGGAATAGTCCGAATCCCAGATGCTGGTCAGGAGTTTTTCTCTGGTGAACGCAACACCGGGGGAGGACATAAACAGGCGTAGCAATTCAAATTCTTTATAGGTGAGGGAAACCCGCTCACCGCCCGCCATGACGGTATGCTCCGCCAGATCGATCACCAGATCGTTTGCAGCCAGGATCTCTGGATTCTGCCTGGGGTGACACCGGCGCAGTACCGCTTTGACCCGTGATACCATCTCCATCATGCCGAAGGGCTTGACCAGATAATCGTCCGCCCCCAGGTCCAGGCTCTGAATCTTATCGTACTCTGCTCCCTTTGCCGTTGCCATGATGACCGCGATCTCACGGGTCGCACTGGATTCCTTCATCAGCTTCAGCAATTCAACACCGCTTTTTCCGGGCAGCATGACATCCAAAATAACAAGCTGGGGTATTTCTGTGCGAAGCGCCTCCAAGAAAGAATCGCCATCCACAAAACCCCTGACCTCGAATCCCGCGCTTCGTAACGCATAGAGTTCAAGGCTCTGGATGCTTTCATCATCTTCTACGCAAAAAATCATGTTCTTTCCCCCTTTCCGAGCGAGATTATCATACCACAGACACTCCTTACCATCAATGTGCCTGCCCGTTCTTATTCCCGGTAATGGAGAAGATAACCCACTCTGCAATATTGACAGCATGGTCACCAATGCGCTCCAGGTATTTGTCGATCATCAGCAGGTCAAGCGCGTGCTCCCCGACTGCGGGCGCCTCCGCGATTTTTTGAATCAGCACAGCTTTGACCTGTGTAAAATAGCGGTCAATGGTGTCATCGTGAGCAATCACGGCTCTGGCCCGCTCTATATCCTGCTGGACGTAAGAATCCACGCTCTCTGTGACCATTTTGATTGTCTCCTGCGCCATTTCGCGGATATGGCCCACATCTTCCGGGACATAGCCCTCTGACAGCATGGCCAGAATGATCTCCGCAATATCGGACGCCTGATCCCCGATGCGCTCCATATCCGTGATAATTTTCAGCGCGGCGGAAATCTGCCGCAGGTCACGGGCCACCGGCTGCTGCTGGAGCAGTAGCTTCAAACACAGGCTCTCAATATCCCGCTCCATCTGGTCGATCTCCCCGTCCAGCGGCCCGACCTTCTCCGCCAGGGTCTTGTCCCCCTCGGTCAGAGCCTTTGCCGCCAGGGAGATCGCCTCCTCGCACAGTGCGCCCATTTGAATCAGTTCATTTTTCATCAGGGCAAGCTGCTCGTCAAATTTGCTCCGCATTATCCAAACCTCCCTGTGATATAGTCCTCCGTTTTCTGGCACTCCGGCCAGGAGAACAGCTTTTCTGTCTCACCGTACTCAATCAATTCCCCCAGCAGGAAAAAGGCGGTATAGTCCGAAATGCGGGCGGCCTGCTGCATATTGTGTGTCACGATGATGATGGTATATTGCTCCTTCAGGCCCATCGCCAGCTCCTCGATTTTGGAAGTGGAAATGGGGTCCAGGGCGCTGGTGGGTTCGTCCATCAGCAGCACCTTCGGCTCCACAGCCAGGGCGCGGGCGATACAAAGCCGCTGCTGCTGGCCTCCGGAGAGGCCCAGGGCGTTCTTTTTCAGTCGGTCCTTCACCTCGTCCCAGATTGCCGCCCCCCGGAGGGAGCGCTCCACAATATCGTCCAGTTTGGCCTTGTTGCGGACACCATGGGTCCGGGGACCGTAGGCGATGTTGTCATAGATACTCATGGGGAAGGGATTGGGCTTCTGGAACACCATGCCGATCTCCTTCCGCAGCAAGTTCACATCCAGGCCAGAGGCGTATACATCCTGCTCCCCATAGCGCACCTCGCCGGTGATCTTCACGCCAGGAATTAAATCGTTCATCCGGTTCAGTGTTTTCAGAAAGGTGGACTTCCCACACCCGGAGGGACCGATAAAGGCGGTAATGTTCTTCTCCGGAATTTCAATATTGATATTGTTCAGTGCCTGGGCCGTCCCATACCACAGGCACAAATCCTTTGCGGTAACAATACTGCTCATAACGCTCTCCTTTTTTTGAAGATCCGGCCAACCAGGACTGCGGCAAAATTGATGGTCAGCGTCAGTGCCATCAGAATCGCGGCGATAGCAAAGGATGCCTGTGCGCCGCCCGGCCCCGGCTCCTTGGTGTAGAGGTACAACGCCACAGTAAGGGTGGCTCCCGGACTGCCCAGGCCGCTGAGAAAGCCGTTCAGAACATGAGCGAATCCCGCTGTAAATAACAGCGCCGCCGATTCCCCCAAAATGCGGCCCGCCGACAGGATACAGCCAGTGATTACCCCATCCACACAGCCAGGGAGTACTACCGTCCGAACGACCCGCCATTTTCCGGCTCCCAGGCCGAAAGCCCCTTCTCGGTAGCTCTGCGGCACGGTTTTCAAGCTCTCCTGTGCGGTACGCATGACAGTAGGCAGGTTCATAATAACCAGTGTCAATGCCCCGGCCAGCAGACAGGAACCGAAGCTGTTGGCGAAAATCAGCATCCCTACCAGCCCGAAGATAATGGACGGAATGCCGGACAGGGTTTCTGCCGCGTACTCAATGACCGTCACCAACCTCTGGCTGGAGGCATACTCTGTCAGATAGATGGCCGCACCCACTCCCAGGGGAAGTACAATCAGCAGCGTAGCTACGATGATATAGACTGTGTTCAAAATATCCGGCAAAATGCCAATCGTTCCCGCCAGATAGCTTGGTTTTGTGGAGAGCAGTTCCCAGGTAATACTGGGGAGTCCCTTTATCAGAACATATCCAATCAGGAACAGGGCAATTCCACAGGTCAGAGCTGTGGACAGTGCCATCAAGCCCCTCATCAGGCCAATGTAACCCTTCCGTTTGGTCGTGATCCAGTTGCTTTGCATGGTCAGCCCTCCTTTTTGCGTTTCAGGAAGAAATTCAGCGCGGCATTGAGCAGCAGCACGAATAGGTAGAGAACCAGGGCAATAGAGAACAGGGCCTGCCGCTGCAATCCGCTGGAATAGGCCATCTCGCTGGCGACTGCCGTGGTGAGAAAACGGACGCTCTGGAACAGGGACGGCATATTAGGCACATTGCCGGACACCATCATCACCGCCATAGCCTCTCCGATAGCCCGGCCCACCCCCAGTACTACCGCCGCCGCTATGCCGCTTTTTGCTGCCGGAGCGGATACGCGGAAGTAGGTTTCGATGGGTGTAGCCCCCAGAGCAAGGGAGGCATCCTCGTATTCCTGCGGGACCGCCTCTAACGCAGTGACAGACACCTTAATAATGGAAGGCAGGATCATAATGGCCAGCACGATGATCGCCGCCAGCAGACTGGCCCCGTCCGGCACATGAAAGAGCTGCCGTATTCCCGGAACCAGCACCAGCATACCTACCAGACCGTAGACCACCGAGGGGATGCCCGCCAGCAGACTGACAGCAGATTCCACCACAGCTTTCACCTTTGGCGGGGCCAGCTTTGCCAGATATACCGCCGTGAAGAAGCCAACCGGTACGCCAAAGAGAATAGCTCCGGCAGTTCCATAGATGCTGGTCAAGATAAAAGGCAGAATTCCGAAGGACGGTTCTTTTGCTGTGGATTCCCAGGTGTCTCCCAACAGGAAGTCCAGCAGGCCAATTTGCCGGATAGCAGGGATTCCGGACAGGATCAGATATACCGTAATAAGCAGGACACAGCCCACCGTGACCAGACCCAGGAACAGGAATATCCCGTGAATCAGGTTTTCTATAAACCGTTGATGTTTTCCCATAAATTGAGCCTCCTAATGGGTAGGAGCGGCGGCAGAGAAAGCCGCCGCTCCACGAGAGGGGTTCAGTTCGCCGCCACCGCGCCGGCCTTACTGATAAAGTCAGAGGCATCGGCAGAGGTTGCGAAATCGAAGAATGCCTGGGCGGCCTCGGACAGCTTGGCATCGGTCTTTGTCACCAGCACGAAGGGACGCTGGATCACATAGCTGCCGTCCTTGACGGTGTCCTCGGTGGGAGCCACGCCGCCCACGGTAAGGGCCTTTACGCTGTCACTGACAGAAGCTAGAGAAGCGTAGCCGATAGCGTCCGGATTCTGAGAGACGGCAGTAATCACATCGCCGGTAGAGGTCAGTTCCTGGCGGTACTGGCAGGCATCCTCGGTGCCGGTAATGGATTCAAAGCCGTCCCGCGTTCCGCTGCCAGCCTCCCGGCCAATGAGGACTACGGCCGCGTCGCTGCCGCCTGCATCCTTCCAGTTGGTGATCTCGCCGGTGTAGAGCTTGGCGATGGTTTCCACGTCCAGGTCGGCCACGGGGTTGTCCGGGTGAACGATGACGGCGATGCCGTCATAGGCCAGGACGGTGGCCGTCAAGCCGCTGGCTGTTTCCTCATCCTTCAGATTGCGGCTGCTGAGGCCAATGTCACAGCGGCCCTCCTGGACAGCCTTGATGCCGGAGCCGGAACCGGTGGGGTTGTAGGTAAAGGTCACGCCGTCGTTCTGCTCCATGAACGCCTCGCCCAGCGCCCCGATCACCTTCTCCATAGAGGTGGAGCCGTCGGTAGCCACCGTACCGGAGAGCTTCTGGGAACATCCGGCCAGCATAGACGCAACCACGGCAACAGCCATGACCAGGCCAATCAATTTCTGTGTTTTCTTTTTCATGACAAATAACTCCTATTCCCGTTTGATTTGTAGTGTATCCTGGGGGATCAGCGATCCACCTGCCTATCCTCCCGTCCACAAGAATAAGAATACCGCCTGAATGTAAAATGCGAAAGTCAGCTTTGGTAAAACCTGTGTAAAGTTTTATGTGTGATTGTAAAGTTTATTTTTCCTGCCTTTTCTGTACGAAATATCCATTCAGGACATACTTGCGCTGATACTCCTGGAATCGCTGACGGAAATCCTCGCTGCCAGTGCGGAATGCGCGCAGGGACTGATGGATGTCCATATTGCCATGGGCAATATCAATCACGCACCCAGCGATGTTGGAGCAGTGATCCGCCGTGCGCTCCAGGCTAGTCAACAGATCAGACCATGCGAAACCTGCGTCAATAGAGCAGTCGCCCTTCTGCATACGAAGGATATGGCGTGTCCGTAGCTGTTCCTTCAACTGATCGATCACCTGCTCCAGCGGTTCCACCATAGAGGCAGCGTTCAGATCATCGTGAAGGAACGCATTAAGGGACAAGTCCAGAATATCCCGAACCGCTGCGGAAACCACGGTCAAATCAGAGGAAGCATCTTCCGTAAAACGGAGCTCCTTGTCCCGCAGTTCTTCAGCGGATTCCAGGATGTTGACGGCGTGGTCCGCGATCCGCTCAAAATCGCCAATCATTTTCAGCAGCTTCGCCGCCTCCCGGCTGTCGGCTTCGCTGATTTGGCGGGTACTCAGATTCACAAGATAGGTTCCCAAAATATCTTCGTAATGGTCTGTTTTATCCTCTTTTTCCCGTATAGATGCGGCCAGCGCCGGGGTATAGCTTCGCAGAGAGACCATTGCGTCTTTCAAGGCCGCAACAGCGGTTTCCGCCATCTCCGCCGCCACCGTATGACACCGCTCCAGGGCGATAGACGGAGTGGCAAACAGGCGCTCGTCCAGCTCCGCCACCGCGTCCGACCGCTTATCATCGGGAACGAGGATGGTGACCAGCTTCTCCAGAAAACTGGACAGGGGCAGCATCAGCAGCGTACACAGGACATTGAATACCGAGTGGGCCACGGCGATGCCCAGGCGAGAGGCGGGCTCGTCCAGAATGACAGGCCGCAGCAGCGCCTTTAGAACGCAGAACACCGCCAACCAGACCGCCGTTCCGATGATATTGAATGAAAGATGAACAAGAGCGGCCCGCTTTGCGTTCTTGTTCGCGCCTACGGAGGAGATCATGGCCGTCACACAGGTGCCGATGTTCTGACCCATGATAATGGGAGCCGCAGCGCCGTAGGAAACCTGGCCGGTTACCGCCAGCACCTGCAAAATGCCCACGGAGGCGGAGCTGGATTGGATGATGGCTGTGAGGACCGCGCCCGCCAGTACGCCCAGCAGCGGATTTTTGAACATGATGAACATCTGCTGGAACGCCGGAACATCCTGCAGACCGGAGACGGCCCCTGACATGGTTTCCATGCCGAACATCAGCGTGGCAAAGCCCAGCAGGATCATGCCGGTGTCTTTCTTCTTTGCGCTCTTGCAGAACATATAAAAGATGATGCCGATAAGCGCCAGGATCGGTGTGAAGGAGGACGGTTTCAAAAGTTTGATAAACAGGTTCCCGCTGTCGATTCCAGCCAAGCTCAATAGCCACGCTGTGACTGTGGTTCCAATGTTCGCCCCCATGATGACGTTGATGGCCTGCTTCAATGTCATAATTCCGGAGTTGACAAAGCCAACCACCATGACTGTGGTTGCCGAGGAGCTTTGAATGACCGCAGTAACGCCCAGGCCGGTCAGGAGTCCGGCAATCTTACGGTCAGTCAGTTTTCCCAGGAGTGTCCGGAGCTGGTCTCCGGCCCTGCGCTCCAGGGCCTGTCCCATGACGCTCATGCCGAACAAAAACAGGCTCAGTCCACCGATAAGCGTCAGCACATTGAAAATGTCCATAAAGCTGATTTCCCTTCTCTTTTAGTTTCACATCTTTATTCTAATAAGCGCGTGTAAAATCCGTTACCAATGTCATGTAAAATCTATGTAAAATGAAAGGCTGACCAAATACTGGCCAGCCTGTGCGGGGGATATTACGCTGTGACCGGCTTCAGCTATTGGTTCAAAGAGAAACCGTCATAACTGGCCAAGAACATCCCGGCACACAGCGCTGTAAATGGGGCCACTGTCACCAGCCCGAAGGAGCCGATCACTGTATGCAGCAGTTCCGCCGCAACATATTTGTAATTAAGAACATTGGTCAGCGGAGTTCCCTGAGCCATAAACACCATCAGCAGAGCGACATACCCGCCGGAGTACGCCAGCAGCAGTGTGGTGGTCATGGTCCCCATAGCGGCGCGGCCCACATTCAAACCGGATCGAATTGCCTCCTTGCGGCTGAGCGCCGGCTGGTTTTGAACGACCTCATAGACAGCGGAGGTGATATCCACAGACAAGTCCATAACAGCTCCTGATGCCCCGATGAAAATGGAGGCCATAAAAATCTGTGTCAGATTCAAATATTGGTATCCAGCGTACAGCAGGCTCTCCGAATAGGACATAACCGCTCCGTGGATTTGAAAAAAATTTGTGAAAACCACGCCCATAACACAGGTGACCAGAACGCCCAGGAAGGAGCCGGAGACAGCGGCAGCGCAGCGGCGGTCGAAGCCATATACCAGGCTGACGATCAAGACCGTCAACGCCAAAGTGATCCCCAGCCCTACCCAAATGGGATTCCACCCTTTCAAATAGAGCGGAACCAGTACCTTCCAGATCATCAGCACAGACAGGATAAAGGAAAGCACCGCCCGCAGACCAGTCCATCCCGCGAAAGCAACCAGCAGAAGGACAAACAGCGCCGCAAGCAGCAGTTCCCACGGAGCGCGGTAGTGGTCGATCATGGAAATATTCAGAATCTCCCCATCCAGGAAGTTGATGCGTACCAGAGCCTTGTCCCCTGTGGAAAACAGCTTGTCCTGCTCCAGAGAGCCGTTCAGCATATTTCTTCCCTCGGCAACCTGTCCTTGAAAGGCACCGCTTAAAATTTTCACTTGGCACCGCTGCTCCCCGGAACGCACAAGTCCGGTGTCAACGATGGAGGATTCATCCGTGGACAATACCAGCGCAGGCCGGATATCCGATTCCTGAAAAACCAGATTTCCCTCAAAGCCTGTCGGAAGAATCAGCAATACAACAATCAGAGCAAGGCAAACCCATATCGGAGCCTGATAACGGATGGATACATTTGGGAATAACTTCATAATGGATGATCCTTTTCTGATAGGGTGAGGCCGCCCCCGCCATCTGGCAGGAACGGCCTCTTTATGAGAAAGCAGAGGGTAAGCGGTTACTTTACCGCCAGCATCGAGGCCAGCTTTGCATAGATGTCCGTGTTGTCGTAGTATCCGCCAAACTGCTCTGCGTTTACACCGTCTGCGAACATGGCGACCGGCAATCCGGTGTGGCTGTAAGAGGTGAAGGAGACGCCGGATTTGTTATTGAGAATATGGGTGATCGTCACGCTCAGCGGTTCGTAGGTTCCGTAGGCCACATACTCCGCCTGCTGGGTCATGCCGGTATCCTTTTCGTTCACACTTTTCTCGTAGGCGGTTTTCAGCAGGTCCAGCTCGTACTCGGTGAGTACCAGCTTGTCCCCGGCGTCACCCTTTGCTTTCAGACCGAACAGCTTCTCTATGTCGGCCAGGACGGTGTTGAAATCAGTCTTGTTCTCCTTGTAAGCGGCTACATAGTCGCTGTCGAACTTGGCGAAGGAGATCTTCTGGCTGTCCAGCAGGGAGAGGTAGGTATCGTAGTCAGTTCCGGCAAAACCGATGGTCAGACCGCCAGTCTCATGGTCGCCGGTAACCAGGATCAAAGTCTCATCGGGATGCTTCTTGGCAAAGTCGATGGCCACCTGCACCGCATCGGCCAGGGCCAGGGTGTCGTGGATGGTGGAGGCGGCATCATTAGCGTGGCAGGCCCAGTCGATCTTACCTCCCTCGCACATCATGAAGAAGCCCTTGTCGTTGTCCAGAACCTCAATACCCTTTTCCACATAGTCGGCCAGGGACCACAGTTTGTCTGTCCGGTCCAGCTCATAGGCCATGGCATCAGAGTCGGCCAGATGCTCGTCGATAATGATGACAGGACCGGAGGTGATCTTATCGGCCTCAGCTTGGGTCTTTACCACGTTGTAGCCCGCCTGCTTTGCCAAGGCATACAGATCCTCCTTGTCCTTGTCCGCTCCGGTGGGCTTTTTCAGTCCGCCTCCAGCAAAATACTCAAAGCCAGAGTCGATTAGTTCCAGGCCGATCTCGTAGTAGCTGTTGCGGCTGGCTTGGTGGGCGTAGAAGGCTGCGGGAGTGGCGTGGTTCAGGTTGACAGAGGAGATGATGCCCACCTTCATCCCCAACTGCTCGTGAACCTTCTCGGTGATCGTCTCATAAACCTTGGTGGCTGTTTCGTCCACATTGATGGAGCCGGAGTAGGTCTTGTAGCCAGTGGCGATAGAGGTGGCGGTGGAAGCGGAGTCGGGAGCGAAGCTGTTGGAATCGTAGGTCACAACGGAACCAACCGTTTCAAAGCCCATGAAATTCAGCGGCTTGGGGCCGTCCAGCACCGCACCCTGGTTGTCGTCCAGGCTGGGAACTGCCTGCATATAGTCGCTGTCGGCCATGGCCCCGAGATAGTCCGCCGCGGACTGGAACTGGGGAAAGCTCATGCCGTCTCCGATGAACAGGAACACATACTTGGGTGCCTTGATGGTCTGGTCAGAGGCAGTCTGGCTCGCCAGCGTGTTGATCGCGCCTGCGTTTGTCTGAACAGGGCCAGTGCTTCCGTTTTTGGCGGTAGCGGAACAGCCAGCAAACAAAGTGGCTGTCAGCGCCAAAGCCAATGCGATAGCAAAGATTTTTCTCATATTTACCTGTTTCCTCCTAAAGAGTAGTGTTTGTCCGCCTGGGACACATCCAGAATAATCTCTGGATGTAATATTTGCTACCATGGTTTTGAAAAATCCTTGTAAAATTCTGATATAAGCAAGAAGCCTTTACATGGATTTCACAAAAAAAGCCTTGTAGACTTTACAAACACATCTTATAATCAGATTTTGACCAGCAGGCAAAAATAAACATGAAAGGCAGTCATGATATGGAAGAAAAATGTTTACTTGATTTCAATGCGAAAAAGGGCTTTATCTGTGATATTCGGCCCCAACAACAACCTGACCCGCGCCCAATTTGCCCAAATCCTCTTTAACAAAGAGGGCAGGCCGGTTGTCAACTACCTGCTGCAATACGGCGATGTGGCGGAAGGCGCATGGTACACCGAGGCCATCCGTTGGGCCACCAGCCAGGGCATTGTGGGCGGCTACGGAAACGGGATGTTCGGCCCCAACGACAACATCACCCGTGAGCAGTTGGCGGTCATGCTCTGGCGGTACGCCGGAAGCCCCGCCGCTACGGATAAGGAGCTGCACTTCACCGACGCGGATCAGGCCAGCGGCTTTGCGCTGGAGGCCCTGCGGTGGGCTGTGGAGAACGGCATCATCAACGGCTACGGCGATGGGCGGTTAGGCCCCCAAGGCTTGGCAACTCGCGGGCAGGTAGCGCAGATGCTGAAGAATTTCTTGGGTAAATAGCAGCCATTATAACGGGGCGGCGAGACTTTTGGATCGTCTCGCCGCCCCGCATTCCTTAACGCGGAATACCAAGGGGGTGAGAGCTGATGCAGCATATTCTATTTATTGGCGCAGATTTTGAGCAATACCTCCGACTCAAAACGCTCCTCAGTGATTTTAACTGCGTATATTCCGTCAACCTGCCAGACGGTATCAGGCAGTTCAACCAACAGCGGTTCAGCCTGATCGTTCTGGATCTGTCTCTGGTCTTGTCAGATGCGGACCAGGAAGAAGTCCTGCGCTCGTTTCGCCGCGCGCATCCGGTGCCGATTATTGCGCTGTATGATAATGTGGAGGATTCGAATGTCATCCGTCTGCTGGGAGCGGGGGCGGATCAGGTGCTTGCAATCCAGACAACGGATACTGTGCTGACAGCGTATATGCAGACGCTGGTCAACCGTTATATAAACCTTGACCGCATGGATCGGGAGCAAAACTGCCGCACAGAACTGTGTGTTGGAGATTTTAAGATCGACCTGATGCGCCGTCAGGTCTTCTTAAAAGGGGAAAAAATAGAATTGTCTGGCAAAGAATTCGATCTGCTTCTCTTTTTCGCGCAGAACCCGGAACAGGTACTGACAGAAGCTCAGATTTATGACCGGGTGTGGCATACGGACAAGGATTTTCACAGCAGCATCGCAAAACCCATCAACCGGCTGCGGCAGAAAATAGAGCCGGATCAGCGCAATCCTGTGTATATCCGCTCGATTCGTGGCGTGGGCTATCAATTCGTGCCGAATTATGTAATATCCTGCGATATTTGACAGGCAAATGTCATCTAATGTCAGCGCCTTGTCAGATTATGTCAACGATTTGTCAGAATCCATCTGTATAATCCCTTTTATGTAAAGAGGGGAAGGAACTGTTTGCAGCAATGACGGCTGTTTCCCGGATAGGGGAAACAGATGCGAATAATAAAATCTCTACAACCAACTTCTATTTTGCCGGCGGCGGCCTCCGATAAGGGGGCCGCCGCTTTTTGCGTTTCGACTAAATATGACAGTGTTCCCCACCCGTCCGCCGCCCGCTGGCAGCCGTACATAGCTGAGTACCCGTGATCCCCGATCTCAAACCGCGCCCCCACAAAATTTGAGATTGGAGACCACATAAATGAACTATGACATGAAGCGCAGCGGTGCGTACATACAGAACCTTCGCGCCCAAAGGGGATATACCCAAAACGAGCTTGCAAAAGCCATGAATATCAATCAAAGCTCTTTGAGCCGGATCGAATTGGGCGCGAAGGGCTGCTCAGTGGATTTGTTCATACAGCTTTCTGAATTTTTCCATGTGTCGCTGGATGCCCTGATTTTGGGCATGGAGCCGGATATACCGCAGGAGTCCGAGCGCAATGTGCGTCTGAAAGCTGATATTGCTGATTTGATTGACCGACTGGCGCAACTGAAAGAGCAGCTTTGACTGCAATATGTCCAATGGGCATTAGAATATGGCCGCTGGACATTAGTCAACAAGGGCGTCCTCGTTTACAATATAACCAAGGCGAAAGCCACCGCACCTTGACAATCGAATACCAGCAGTACGGATCACCACACGGACAGACGCACAGTGCGCGCCATGACCTGGAGGGAGCGAGAGTTTCCTCCAGGCCGCGATAAAGCCTGTGCGGGGCGGCTCTGGCAAGGCTGCCCGTCATCCCATAGGTTGAAAGCAGTAGAGACCCCTGGAATGTGTCCGTGAGGGTCTGCCAAGCCTTGTCCGTTACTGTTCCCTATATCCCATCGGGGGTCGAGCTGAGAATACGATGGGTGCTTATGAGAAAATGAACCAAACATAAGGGGAATTTCACGGATGAATTACGATAATAACAGGCATAACGCCCATAACGAGATCGATCACATATTCCAAGACCTTTTCCCCGCCCGGAACATGGCGGAGCGCCCCGAACAGGCGGCGCTCTGCCATCGGATGCTGGACGCCATGCTGGAGGGCGGCATCGCCCTGTGTGACGCCGGCACGGGGATCGGCAAGACCTACGCCTATCTGGTGGCCGGGACGGTGTACAGCCGTTTCCGGGCTGCCTGCGGGCTGGGACCGAAGCCCATCCTCGTCTCCACCTCCAGCATTGCTTTGCAAACCGCCGCGCGGGACGAATACCTGCCCCTGCTGTCCGGGCTGCTGACAGAGGACGGCATGATCTCCCAGCCCCTCCGGGCGGTGATCCGCAAGGGGAAATCCCACTACGTCTGCGATGCGCGGCTGGAGCAGCGGCTGGGCCAACTGGATCTTCAAAAGAAGAACTGGAAAGCCGGCGCGGCCCTGCTCTCCCTGCAGGGACAGCTTGACATGGACGAGGCGGCCCATCTCAGCGGCTATGACCGGGAGCGCGTCTGCGTCCCCCGAATCTGCGACTGCGGGCGGGAGGACTGCCGATATCACGCCTTTTTGGAGGATTGCGATTCCGGGCACTATCTCTTCCATATCTGCAACCACAACCTGCTGCTGGCGGACGCCATCCACCGGGGCAGCGGACGAGAACCCATCCTGCCAGACGCGCGCGCCCTTGTCGTGGACGAGGCCCACAAGCTGCCGGAGACAGCCCGCCAGATGTTCGGGGTAACTTTGGCGGCAGAGGACATCCGCACCCTGACCTACAGCCTGCGGGGAGAGCGTTTCCTGTTGGCTGCGGACATCCTGAGAGACACCTCCGCATCCCTGATGCGGAAGCTGGCCAGCCCACCGAAGGACAAGCCCTTTGCCTACTATACCAACTCGCTGGCCGCGCCGGAGCGGAGCCTGACAGTGATCAGCAGGCAGCTCCACGGCCTGCTCACGCCCGCCACCCGCAGGCGGCTGAAGAACGTCTTCTCCACGGTGTCCCTGTTCCGCCAAGGCAACCCGGAAATGGTCTTTTACACCGAGGAGGATAACTGCGGCGGCACCATGCTGTGCGCCACCATTGCCGACCTGACCGCCCAGCTCCGCCAGACACTCTGGCGGCAGGAGCGGCCCGTTGTCCTCACCTCCGCCACCCTGGCCGTAGGCGAGGACTTCCGGCGCTTCAAGGAGGAAACGGGCCTGCTGACCGACAGCCGTGTCACGGAGTCTGTCGCACCGTCACCATTTGACTACCAGCAGAATTGTCTGCTGTACTTACCCCAGATCCCGCCCAGGCAAAAGGCTGCCGCCTACTATGATGAGCTGGCGAAGGAGATCGCCGCCCTGCTGAACGCGGCCCAAGGCCACGCCCTGGCGCTGTTCACGTCCTACGCCGCTATGTCGGCGGTGAAAGAGCGTCTGCCGAACTACGGCCTGCGCTATCCGCTGTTCACCATGGGCCGCAGTGCTATCCATACCACGGAGCAGTTCAAGGCCAGTCCCGGCAGTGTGCTGCTGGCGGCGGGGGCCGCCTGGGAGGGCTTCGACTTTCCCGGCGACTGCGTGTCCCTGCTGATCATCCCCCGTTTGCCCTTCGCCGTCCCGGACGCTCTGAAGGAAAAAGAGCGGGAGAATCACACCACCCTCCGGCTGTTCATCCGGGCGGTGGTGGTGCCGGAGATGCAGATCAAGCTGAAGCAGGGCTTCGGGCGGGCCATCCGCACCGAGACCGACACCTGCGTGGTGGCTATTCTGGATGAGCGGGCCGCCAAGGGCAAGCGTTACAGCAAGGATGTGCTGGCCGCCCTGCCAGAAATGCCCGTCACCGGCAGCCTGGGGGACGTGGCGCGGTTTATCCGGCAGGTGAAGGGGCCGGATTATTTCCGGGAGGCATCCGCATGATCGATGTGAAGAACGAGATGCGGTATATCCTGGTGACCCGTCTGCTGGAGCAGGCGGCGGAGGCCGGCCTTTTGTCCGCCGAGGAACTGTGGGCCGCCAAACGGCTGGCGCTGGAACGCTACCGCCCCGCAACTGTGTGGGAATAGTGATAGCTATTCCCACCAAGGTGTGGTAGTGTTGTCGGTACCCAGAGGAAAGGAGGCCACAGGCATGAACAAAAATGTCACCATCATTCCGCCCAGCGAGGACAGGCCCGCTATTCTGCGGGTGGCGGCATACTGCCGGGTAAGCACAGACTCCGATGATCAGGCCACGTCCTATGCCTCCCAGATCCGCAGCTACACCGAGCTGATCAGCCAGCATGAGGGCTGGGAGCTGGTGGACATTTACGCCGATGAGGCGGTGAGCGGCACGAAAACGGACAAGCGGGAGGACTTCAACCGTCTTCTGGCCGACTGTCGGAAGGGCAAAATCGACCGGGTGCTGGTGAAGTCCATCTCCCGCTTCTCACGGAATACCAAGGACTGTCTCGCCGCCCTGCGGGAGCTGATGCGGCTGGGCGTGACCGTCCAGTTTGAAAAAGAGAATATCGACACCGGAACGCTCACCACAGAATTGATGGTGAGCGTTTCCGGTTCCCTGGCCCAGCAGGAGTCCATGTCCATCTCCCAAAATATCCACCAGAGCTATCGCCGGAGGATGGAGCGAGGCGAGTTCATCACTACGAAACCACCCTACGGCTATCGGTTGGTAAACCGGAGAGAGCTGGAGATCGTGCCGGAGGAGGCGGAGATCATCCGCTGGGTGTTTGACGCCTATCTCGGCGGACAGAGCGCCAAGGATATCGCAAACGAGCTGATCCGCCGGGGTGTCCGGGACCGGAAAGGCAACGTCCACTGGACCACCAGGGAAATCTACTACTGGCTGTCAAATGAGAAATATGTGGGCGACACCCTCTGCCAAAAAACCTACAAGACCGGCTTCCCCTTCGTCCAGAAGATCAACCGGGGCGAGGTGGACCAATTCTATGTGGAGGGGACCCACCCGGCCATCGTCAGCCAGGAGGTGTATGACAAGGCCCAGGCCCTGCGGCAGATGAAGAAAAAACAGTCCAAAGGCCCGGACGCGGTCTACCCGCTGTCCCGGAAAATGTGCTGCGGGATCTGCGGCTTCACCATCTACCGAAGGGTGACCCGGAGAGGCACTGGTGCCTGGAGCTGCGGACGGCATCTGAGAAGCGCCGCTAACTGCCCCACAGGCCCTATCCCGCAGGAAACCATCTACGATGCCTTCCTGCGGATGTACAACAAGCTGCGGCTCCATGATGGCATTATCCTCAAGCCTGCCCTGAGCCAGATGGAGGCCCTGGAGACCGCCGTACAGCGGGACAACCCCGCCATGCTGGAGGTAAACAAGGCAATCGCCCAGGCCACCGAGCGCGGCTATAAGATCAGCAAGCTCCGCGCCAACGGCCTGCTGGATGCGGACGCCTGCGCCGCTCAGATGGCCGCCAACACCGCTCAACTGACCCAGCTCCGGGCCAAACGCCGGAGGCTGCTGAAGAATGATGACATTGGCGAGGCGGCGGAGGCCCTGCGGCAAACGGTGGACGCCATCCGTCAAGGCCCGGAACGGCTGGAGCGATTCGATGAAGCCTTGTTCGAGGAACTGGTAGAGCAGGTCGTAATCAGCCCCACCGCCCTGCGGTTCCGGCTGTACGGCGGCATCGAGGTAACGGAACGGATCGGGGAGGACGCAAAATGAATCGGAAAGTGCTGTATGGCTATCAGATCGAGGACGGGAAGCTGGTTCCCCAGCCCCAGGAGGCGGCGGTGGTCAGCCGGATATTTGCCCTCTGCCTGGAGGGGAAATTTCAATGGGAAATATCGGACATCCTGAACGCGGAGGGCATACAGTACAGCCTGGACTGCCCTGCGTGGACAAAGTTCAAGATATCTCTGACCCTCAGAAACCAACGATACGCCGGCGCTGACGGCTACCCTGTCCTGATCGGCAGCGAGACCTTCCAGTCCGTCCAGACGTTCCTCCAAAAGAAATGGGGGAAGCACGTTCATCGGGAGCGTCCGGTGTCAGTCCTGCGAGAGACACTGCGCTGTCCCTGCGGCGGACGCCTGAAGCGGTGGTTCAGCAGTGTACATAGACCCGACACGCTGTACCTTCGGTGCGCTGAGTGCGGCGGGGAGGCCGTCATCCCCGATGCGGAACTGCTGGCGGAGGTAGAGCGGCAAGCGGCGGAGTACACGCCTCCGGCAGAGGGCGGATACACTCCCTCTGAGGACACCGTCCGCCTGACCAACGCCATCAACCGGGGGCTGGAGAGGCCGGAACACCCGGAGGACGTGGTGGCCCTGATCTTGCGGGGCATCTCCGCACGGTACGCCTGCTTTGAAGCACCGGCAGCCTCGCCGGATACCCAACGTTTGATAAGAGAAAAAGCCTATGCGCAGGCGATAAAATATATCACCATCACTGCGGAGAACGCGGTGACAGTGACCTTTAAGTAACCGTTCATAACAAATTGGGAAAGGAGCCGTCATGGAACAGACCGTACAGCGGGAACGGAAGATACGCATCATCCCCGCCACGAAGCCGGTATCAACCTCTGGACGGGCCTCCGGCAGCAAGCAGCGGGTGGCCGCCTACTGCCGGGTGTCCACCGGCAGCGAGGAGCAGCTCACCAGCTACACCGCCCAGAAAGCCTACTTCACCCAGAAGATCGGTGAGAACCCCGATTGGGAGATGGCCGGTATTTTCGCTGACAAAGGCATAACCGGCACAAGCATGAAAAAGCGGACGGAGTTCAAGCGAATGATCGCCGCCTGCAAACGGGGCCGAATCGACCTGATCCTCACCAAATCCCTCTCCCGCTTCGCCCGGAATACGGTGGACAGCCTGGAAATGGTGCGGATGCTCCGGGCCAACGGTATTGGTGTGATTTTCGAAAAGGAAAATATCAATACGTTGACGGAGTCCAGCGAGTTCCTGATCACCCTGTTCAGCGGCTTTGCCCAGGCGGAGAGCGAGTCCATCAGCAAAAACGTGATCTGGGGCATCCAAAAGAGCCGGGAGGCGGGGAATGTTCCCTTCCAGTACAAGAAGCTGTTGGGCTACCGGCGGGGGCCTGACGGCCAGCCGGAGATCATCCCGGAGGAGGCGGAGACAGTAAAGCGTATCTTCCGCCGCTACCTGGACGGGTGCAGCCTGGGCCAGATCAAGACGGAACTGGAAGCGGACGAGGTTCCTACTTCCTGCGGAATCCAGGGCTGGACATATCAGGTGATCCACAATATCCTGGTCAATGAAAAATACATTGGCGACGCCCTTCTGCAAAAGACCTATACCACTGACTGTATCAGTAAGACAGTGAAGAAAAATCAGGGGGAGCGCCCCATGGTGTATGTGGAGAACAACCACCCGCCCATCATTCCGAAAGAGATCTTCTATCAGGTGCGGGAGGAGATGGCCCGCAGGTCCAGCAAGCGGAAGGTGATGCAGAAAACCGCCAAGACCGAGCAGGGCAAATACTCCGCCAAATACGCCCTGTCCGAGCTGCTGGTGTGCGGGGAGTGCGGTACGCCCTACAAACGATGCACCTGGGCCAGAAACGGGAAAAAGCGGATCGTCTGGCGGTGCGTCTCCCGGCTGGAGTTCGGCACGAAATACTGCCATACTTCTCCCACGCTGGATGAGGACAAGCTGCACCGGGCCATCCTGGAGGCCATCAACGGCCTCGACCAGACCGGGCAGGAGATCACGGAGGAGTTTCTGGACATCGCCAGTCTCGTCCAGCAGGGACAGGAGAGCGGCGGGGGCGATCCCCTTGCCCTGCGCCAGCGGCTGGCGGCTCTGACGGCGGAACAGGCGGAGTTGATGGAACAGGCGCTGGCGCTGCCGGAGGACATGGAAAACAAAGAATTGAACGCCCAGCTCAAGGCGATAACAGAGGAAAAGGAGGACATCCTGCACCAGCTTGGGACGCTTCGGCAGGCAGATGAGCGGCAGGCTGGCCAAGCGGCCCGGATGAACAGCCTGCGGGAGTTTGTTGAAAAGCGGGAAACGAAATTTGCGGTATACGATGACGCCATCACCCGCAAGTTTGTGGAGCAGATCACTGTCCTGGACGATGAAACCATCCGCATCAAGTTTCGCTATCCGGGGCTGGAGGTTGACAAAAAACTGAACTGACAGCGGTGCAAGTTCAAATACCACTTCTTCGGACATTACCACATGGACAGGGTCATCCAAAAGAAATATGTTCTGCTGTACGAGCGGATCATCAGACCGAAGCTGTGAAAAGTGTCCGGCAGGGCGGGAACAAAATTAGTTCCCACCCTGCCGGACGCTTTTCTGTTGTAGCCACAATTCCAGCAGGTCGAGTGGCATTTCTTCAAACCCGTTGCGCCGCAACGGTTACCGGCCTGCATCTTTTTTCTCTACAGAAGGAATATCATAAATGAGTGGTATGCAAAGGACACCTCGAAGAAAATACGGGCGGTTTTCCGCAACAAAGGGATGTCGGGCCAGAGGCTGGCGTCAAACGCCCCCTACGGCTATATAAAAGGTGAGGACGGGCACCTTTTGGTGGACGAGGAAACCGCCCCTGTGGTAGAGTTGATTTTCCAGTTGTGCGTGGAGGGCAACGGCCCCGGCAAAATTGCCCGTATGCTGAAAGAGCGGGAAATTCCTACGCCGGGAACGATTGAGTTTCAGCGTACAGGCCGGACAAGCCGTTACTATCCGGATGATCCCTGCCGCTGGAATCCCGCAACTGTTCTGAGCATTTTGGAGCAGGATACTTATTTGGGCCGCACAACAAATTTCAAAACAACCAAACTCTCCTATAAGAGCAAGAAAGCAATCATCAATCCCCCGGACAAACGGGCGGTGTTTGAGAATACCCACGAAGCGATTATTGACAGAGAAACATGGGAAATCGTGCAGAAGAATCGGGAGCAGCGCCGCCGCCCTACCAAACTGGGGGAAATGGGCCTTTTCTCTGGGCTGGCCTACTGCGCCGACTGTGGAGCAAAGCTGTATCACCACCGCACCGTTACATTTACAAAAGAACAGGAGAGTTACACTTGTGCAAATTACCGCTCCAGAAAGCAATGCACCGCCCATTATATCAGGGCCGTGGTACTGGAACAGCTTGTACTTCAAAATTTGCAGAGGGTGGTAGCCTACGCACAGGATGACGAGGACGAGTTTGTACGATGTGTTATGGAGAACAAGACCGCCGTACAGAAAACGGAACGGGAACAGGCCAGACGCAAGCTGGAAAAACAGGAGTGGCGCATCAGTGAGCTTGACCGCATTATTCAACAGCTTTATGAGGATCGTGTGGCGGGTGCGTTGAGTGTAGAGCGGTTTACCCGGTTGTCCGAGGGATACGAAAAGGAACAGGCGGATCTGAAACAGTCTGCGGAGGAATTGCGAGGCGTTGTAGCCGAGGCGGAGGCCCAGACTGTCAATGTCCAGAATTTTCTGAAGATTGTAAAGAAGTACACCGAACCCACCGAGCTGACCCCGGCCCTTTTACGTGAGTTTGTGGAAAAGGTAGTTGTCCACGCCCCGGATAAATCCAGCGGCCATCGCACCCAGCGCATTGACGTACACTATAACTTTATCGGGGAGGTTGATTTTTCCCCGGAATTTAGCCGGTACAGCAAAACGACAACCGCATGACACCACAGCATCATGCGGTTGCGCTCCCAATAGGCAAAACTTCTTTATGCGCATTGCCCATAAGGGCGTTGCCATAAGAAAACATGAGAAAACCCAGTAAAATCAATGTTTTTTAAGGGCAGCGGAAAACGGGGCGGCGCAAACAAGTGAACAACAGCACAGAAAACGGGCGATGTCGGCAAGACACCGCCCGTTTCTGCGCCCCGGCGAACACCGCAGGTTTGAAAAAAGTCTGCGGCGTTTTTTCATGTCCATACACCGAAAGGAGCGGAGAACCATGCCAGTATTCCGCGTGGAGAGGAACAAAGGGTACACGGTGATGTCGAACCATCACCTGCGGAATAAAGACCTACCATCTTTGTCTTTGAGCACTTCTACACGCAGTCCGTTTGACAATGCTGATTCAATAGCCTTGATGGTCTTTTCATCCATACTATCGAAGCCGCCCTTCCAAAGCCATCTTTGCGAGAGTAGCCATAGCACGGTTTATATCGCATTTTCCATCCAGAGTAACCCATATTTCATCATCTTCCGGATAGGGCTCCGCCTTTTCCAAAACAGCCTCAAAAAACGCTCTATCCTCTGGAGATAAATTGGACGCCATACTTGCTTCCCTCCTCTAAAAAACGGCTGATTATTTTTGAACGTTCCGCTTCGGTTTCCGCTTCCTCGTACAGGGATATGATAGGAATAAACGCCTTTAAGAAGTCAGCGCCCAAATAACCGTCTGTTTTGTGCATTGCATATACTGTCCCATTGTTCCCAACTGCGGTTAATGTGGTCATATCATAATTCCAAATAAAGCTTCTGATATCCTCCGCAGAAAATGTCAACCCGTTGGGGTGGTTATGTACCACAATGTGGGGGCTGGAGGTGCTTCTGAATCTTACTTGACCATCCTCTCCCAAAATCCGATTCACAAGCCCCATATCCTCGGTGTAAACGGCCAGGGCTTCCGTTCCCACAGGGGCATCCTTCACAAAGCGCAGAAGCTCCTTATGGGCCTCCTCAAGCTTTAGGCAACGCTCCTCGCTCCATCCTGTGGGGCGTATCCTCGGTACCCTCTGTATTGCCGCCTCGGTGACAGGTATATCGTCTCCGTCTGTACTTCTAAGTATATCATTTTTGGGGATTTTTGCAAGAGGTTTTGCCTTTCCCACCGTCGGCCCCGTCATGGAGCGTGTCCGTTCCGGCCTGGGGGTCAGCCCAGCCTTTTCGCAGAAGCTCCTGTACTCCCGGCCCAGCGCGGCGGACCGCTTCCGGGCCTGAGCCGCCCCGATCTTATCTCCAGCGGCCACACAGGCATCCCGTTCATCCTTGGCGTAGCGGATCGCCGTCTCCAGCTGTCGCTGTTTCTGGCTTGCTTCGTATCGAAAAGGCAGAAGACCGTGACCGTGAGATCAAAAATCAGCTCCGCGAAGCAAAAGCTATGCTGGAGGCGTTCGGGGTCGTGGTAGAGGATTTGGTAATTGAATGATAGCAAGAGGGCCGGGGGATTGACCTCCGGTCCTCTTTTGTCAAAAGTTCTTGATTGCGTTCTCAGTCAGCCGTTCCCACTGGCTGGAGATGGAGAGGACATAAACTCTACAATTTCAATAGATGGCTTAAACGGATTTGGGTTTTCGATTGACAAAATGTCTCCCTCAAAGATTTTCACGCCCTTCTTGTCGGTCAGGCCGGTGTAGTGACCCACGGTATCGGGAGCAACCCATATTTGTACAGCGTACAACAAACCATAGGGGACCGCCCGCCTGGGGCCTGTCTGTCTTGCGACAGCCCAAACTTCCCCCGGCGCGGCGGCCCTGTTCGTGGATCGAAATGGAAAACCTGCTGGCCTCTGGACACCGTGTCCAGACGTGGAGCAAGGTTGAAAGGCAGCACTTCCGGGTGCTGTCTTTCTGCGTTTCCCCACTACCCAGCGGGAAACTTGTACGCATAGGAACCCCGTGTTACATAGGAGGGCAGATTATGGCACAGACGAGGACCAGCTACCACAAGGAAGTAAAGACGGCCTCTTTCCAGGGCCGGATGATCACCGTTGAAAACCTGACCCCCATTCTCGCCCCCAAGGTGCGGGACAAGCGCAAGCGGGAGATCGAGACGGGGCTTTATTCCGTGTTCCGCAAGTACGCTCCGGGCCGCGCGGAAATGTGCTGACCGGGTGACATTCTTGTGATTTGGGGCTGTCTTTGGTATAATATACTTGTAAAGGTTGACAGCTCCATTCCGATACGGAAAGGAGCCGACAATGGAAAATCGCATTGACGCTATCTACGCGAGACAGTCTGTGGACCGTAAAGACAGTATCAGCATTGAAAGTCAAATCGAGTTCTGCAAGTACGAGCTGCGGGGAGGGAATTTCAAGGACTACAAAGATAAAGGATTTTCCGGCAAGAACACGGACCGCCCCCGTTTCCAGGAATTGATGGCCGACATCAAGCGGGGCCTGATCCGCCGTGTGGTGGTTTACAAGCTGGACCGTATCAGCCGTTCCATTCTGGACTTCGCAACCATGATGGAGCTGTTCCAGCAGTACAATGTGGAGTTTGTTTCCTCTACGGAAAAGTTTGACACTTCCACGCCGATGGGCCGGGCCATGCTGAATATCTGCATCGTGTTCGCTCAGTTAGAGCGCGAGACGATACAGAAGCGAGTGACCGATGCCTACTACTCCCGGTGTCAGCGGGGCTTCCACATGAGCGGCGCGGCCCCCTACGGCTTCAAGCTGGAGCCCACCACCATCCAGGGCATCCGCACGAAAATGATGATCCCGGACCCCGCCACGGCGAATATCGCCCGCCTGATGTTTGAGATGTACGCCGAGCCGTCCACGTCGTTCGGAGACATCGCCCGGTACTTCGCCCAGGAGGGCATCCTGGTGTATGACAAGGAATTGCGCCGGGGCTTCATTTCTCAAATGCTCCGCAACCCCATTTACGCCCAGGCCGACCTGGAGCTGTACGAGTTTTTCAAGGGGCAGGGGGCCGTGGTGGTGAACGAGGCGGCGGACTTCGCCGGGACCAACGGCTGCTATCTCTACCAGGGCCGGGACGTGCAGGAACGAAAAAACAAGGAGCTGAAAAATCAGATCCTTGTACTGGCCCCCAGCGAGGGCATTGTTCCCGCCGATACCTGGCTGCGGTGCAGGAAAAAGCTGATGGCGAACATCACATTCCAGGGCGGGCGCAAACCGAAAAATACCTGGCTGGCCGGAAAGATGAAGTGCGGCCACTGTGGACGGGCGCTGAAACGCCTGGGCAACCGGGCGGGGACCCAATACCTCTATTGCACCAAGCGGGCGGACAATATGAGCTGCGAGGGCTGCGGGACGCTTCGGACGGCGGAGTTTGAGCAGTTTGTCTATGAGGCGATGGTACATAAGCTCTCCGAGTTCCAGACGTTGACCGCCAAGGCCGAGACAGTCAACCCCAGGCTGACCGCTCTAAATGTGGAGCTGGCCCAGGTGGAGGACGAGATTGAAAAGCTGTTGAACACCCTGACCGGGGCCAGCGCGGTTTTGATGTCCTACGCCAACGGGAAAATCGAGGAGCTGGACGCCCGCCGCCAAGGGCTGATAAAGGAGATTGCCGCGCTGAACGCTGAAAGCGTCTCTCCGCAAAAGATCGAGTATCTGTCCTCCCACCTGGGGAATTGGGACAACATCGACTTTGACGACCGGCGGCAGGTGGCCGACATCATTCTCTCCCAGGTCCAAGCTACCACCGAGCGCGTTTCTTTTGAGTGGAAAATCTGATTTCCTACCCCCAGCGCCTTATTCAATGGTGTGTTTACCATTGTCAAGCGATGTTATCGATGGAACATACAAAATAGCTGGTTATGAGTGGGGCGGGCCCGAGTATAAATCTGTTACTAAGACAACGGGGAAAACCACCACAGACGGCGAAACTCATAGTAAGGGCCGGGAAAAGCGGACAGGGCGTGTTACTGGGGCTGTCTTGGGCACAATGATAGCCCCCGGTGCTGGCACGGTAATTGGTGCAATGGTTGGAACCGGAAATAAGAAATCGAAGGGCAAGGAAGTATCTCATTCTGTGGCTAAACAGACTAGTCAAACCACATCTTATGAGCAAGAGACAGACTCTGTAGCTTACATGACCTTGACCGACCCCGCAACACAATATACCTTCTCTTTCAGTTTTAAGTGCAATTCAAAAATCCACGGCGAAATATTGAATATGCTCCATGATTCATCGCTGTAATGATTTTCTCCCCGATGAATGCTGATTTTTCCAAAATAAAAACCGCCCCCGGCGGGGGGGCACTTGACAAATCAATATCAGGCGGTTATACTGAACAAAGAAAGGGCGCTGCCGGTAAGCGGTTGGCCCTATGCTAGACGATTGAAGTAACCGCTAACTGTGGGCGCAGGGGCGGTTACTTCTTTTTATTGGCCTGGATGAACAGGGCAATAATGCCAACGACTAAAATGCCGGTCTGGATCAGATCGGAATAAGTAATCATGAGCAGCCCCCCTTTCCGAAGGTCAGGGGGCAAGAAGCTGCCTCCTGTCAGGAGGGCCAACCACCTACCGTTACTGGCAGCGCTGAAAGATAATTCTTTCCTGCTAGCATCATACCACAGTTACCGACAATACGCAACAAAAACCGCCCCCGGTGTTGGAGCACCGGAGACGGATGATCAAAGATATTCTTCAAAGTACTGCAAAGTTGAATATTTTAAAAGCATTTTAGGTCAGTTTATAAGGAACTACACGCAGACCGTGAAACGGGCTGCTGACAACAAACAAGCGCTATGCTCCCGGCAGGGGGAGCATAGCGCTTGTTTGTTGTGGGGGTATCCAAAGGGGCAGCGCCCCATTTGGCACACGACTTTGCTTGCAAAGTGTAGTGTGTTATACGCTCTGTCGGCGTTGCCGTGAAAATGCCGTTGCCGCCGGTGAGGGCAAGGGCATTTGAAACGGCAGGAAAGCAGGGCTTTGTTTGGGGCTGGGAAACCGGAAACAAAGGGCTGGTTTCAGCAGCAGACAGTGCGTATATGAAAGCCCCCGTCCCTCGTCCACTGTCCCCAACCTATGGGACAACTGGTCCCAAATCTCTGGACACCGTGACTATATGTGTGGCTACACTCATCCATTTTTAAGGGCCTTTTTTCTCAAAATTGAAATGGGCGGGAAAGCCATTTTAGGGCTTTCCCGTCTTGATTACCCATCAGCAAAGACGGGCGAGGCTGTCAACGGCGGCGCTGAAAGCGCCGTTCATCTTGACCGTTGACTGGCTCGCCTGGCTTTTCTATTTATGAAGCTAACCACATATCAACGCAGGCTTGAATATCGTAACGCCAATGGTTTTCATCTGTCGCTTTCTCACAAAGCTTAATAGCACAGTCGAGAAAACGCCGAATGTCACTTGGAATCGGTTGTGTTTCATAATTATATGAGTTTTCAATAAGTCTCATAAACTGATCTAACTCCAACGGTACAATTTTAGACTTTCCCCCATATAGCGCAATAGAAAGATGATTCAAACCGTAAAAGTGCGCTAACGTTGCAGGATTGATAGTTGGAGCAATAAAGAGACAATAGGTGTCTTTTCCAGTCCTTTTCTTTAACTGACCATAATGTCGGGCAACTGGTTCTCCCTCGGATTCATATTGACGTTGACCAGCTTGCAAGGTCACTTCCACGGACAAAGAAAAATCGTCATAATCACATTCAATGTCTGGCATATTTCCCGCCGCTGTTGAAAGCGGCTGGCCAGCGTCATCAAAATTGAAGTTCCCTTTAATATTGCCACCATCAAGCATAGTCATTGCCCGCCAAGTATTATACTCGAACATCAATGGAGCATCATAATACTCATCAGCAATAATCTCATTAAAGGTATCAATAATTTCTGAGTACAACGCATAAGACTTTATCTCAGTAACTTGTTCATGAATGACATTATCCTTATGCTGTTTTACTATCTCGTCTCGCAAATCTTTCAGTTCATCAATGTTTTTACCGGCTAATTCTCTCCGTGTAAATGAACCTATACGCATAAGAACATCAACAACGTTGTCTCTATCATCTGTATAAAGTGCAGGAGAAGTTGGTGAAAACAAATGGGCTTTATAAGCGTATATATCATCAATAAACACAGGGTCGCGTGGCACAGTCGAGAGAATAAAATCCACTTCGATAGTTTTGTCTACAAAAACGGATATAGAGCGATTTCTATGAGAAATAGAGATTAGCCCCGTATATCTCAAGTATCGGAAGCAAGCATCCGCATAGTCACGCATATTGCTCTTTTGAGTGGCAATAAACTTTTTCAAACTGGCATCGGTTGTTTCCCTTGTTCTTGTTTTCCCGGCAGCAATTCTATCTCCATGTATTTCTAAAATTGCGTTTTCCCATACCCTATTAACAAAACGCTTATATTGCCCCTTATTTTGTTCTTTTTCTTCTCTAAAATGTAAAATGGAATCCCGCACAATATCAAATTTGCGATAATCCGTCATTTGGACAGCAAATATCTTAAATTCATCGAATGTAATGTACTCCAATTCCCGAACTAATCTTAAAATTTCAAGGTAAGGACGAATGCAGAAAGTTCCAACAATGTTTTGGTTCTCTACATGATAGGGAGAGGGTAATTGAAACTTTAGTAATTGACGGAGAAAAATTTCCTGTGGACGCTTTCCATAAATAAAAGCGTTCCCTGCTTCTGTTAACTCTATGCAAGGTTTTAAGTCTATAAATCCTAATGCTTTCGGCGCCCGATTGATTCTGTCTCTGGCACTAAAAGCCTTATCCGCAGGAGAACCTTTTCCCTCAAAAAAATCACTTTGTGCTAATTCGTCGATAAACTGCTCTTGTGTTGATTTGTCCCATGCAAACCCCGAAAATTTTTCATGCAATAACTGAATTTCTGGTATCATCTTTGCGGGTGTTCTTGGCGAAGTAGTAAAAAAGAGTAGCTTATTATCAATTCTTGCCATTACAACACCTCCTCAATAGTTCTTTACAACAATGTGCATCTTATCATTGTTAAAACGGTTTCTTATATTGACAGAGTAATTTTTATAATATTCATCAAAGATATATTCGCCATAAAGTTCCTCTGTCAATGGTGTTTTTCCAATGACCATTAAGACACGACATGGTAAATTCCTAAAATCTGCGGCTAACCGTCTGTGTTCAGTTTCATCAAAACCATTCATCATGTCAATATTGCCATAGTCATTGAACACACAATCGTAGGGCGGGTCAAGAAAGATAAAGTCATCTTCTTCCGCCATATCAAAAACTTCTCTATAATCGAGATTAAACAACTCGGCGCGTTGTAGCAACTCGCTGTGTTGTTGCGTCACCAGCCTTGTATTAAGATTTGGGTATCGTCCAAATGGAACATTATATTCACCATTATTGTTATAGCGAATCATTCCAGAATAGGCTGTTTTATTGATGAAAAAGTATAAAACGCCGTCTAAGAAACTATCATCTGGGTGATTAAATAGTTCTCTCATACGGTAATATAAATCCTCATTTGCATTGGGGGCTCGTTCCTCTGGGGTTATCGCTTTTAGTCTCTTAAATTCTGCTTGATTGGCTTCATAAATTTTTTGAAGTGCATCAAGCTGTGTACGCATAGTGTGGTAGTCATCCCTTAACTGCTGATAAAATGTCATTAACCGGGCATTTGCGTCATTGATAATGGCGCTATCTGGTTCCAAATAAAAGAAAACTGCGCCGCCACCGAAAAATGGTTCAATGTAACGGTGAAAATCATCAGGTATATATTGAAGAAAGCGAGGGATTTCCCTTGATTTTCCTCCACGATATTTCAAAACCGGGTTCATCAGCACACCTCACTTTCTAAAAATTCTAAGCAGGAACTAAACTATTCCATTTTTATTGTAACACATCGAGCCATTCTTTACAACCCGCTTTCCTTTTGAAAAACTTTTTATTTTCCAGCCTGTTCAAACACCTGCTTCACAAAGTTTTGAAAGGCACCAGCCGTTTCCTCGTCCATAGCGATTGCCTGTTCAACCTGTGCGGCGACTGCCGCCGCTACATCGTCCACAGTCAACTGTCCCTGCGGCTTGTCCAGCAAGGCCGCTTTTATCCTCTGCACCATATCGGCGGTAGCCGTGTTCTCCGGCGGTTTGCCGCTGTCCATGTCGCTCTTTATATCCCGCAGAATGGCAAGGAACACGTTTTTGATTTTTTCCATCTCCGCTTCATGTTCCCCTATCTTCTGTGCGGACAAGAACTGCATATCCTGTCTGGCCTCGCTCCGATGCTCTGGATTGTTTTTCATAAAATCGCTGATGGAAGCGGTTGCTAAATCAATCATCTGATTGCGGGCCATAATCCCTCTTGCGGCGGTGTCTGAAAAGTAAATCTGTATCAGGTTTATCAGCTTGGGAAAACTCCTGTGTTCCATCAGACGGTTCAATATCTCTACATTGACCGCTCCTGTCACAAGGCCCCTGATTGCCCCCTCAGACAGCCCCAGTTCCGAAATGTCGTAGCTTTTCGGTACGCTGACAGTGGTTAGGCCCAGTATGTAGTCCGTAGAAACATGAAATTCTTTTGCCAGTTTTACCAGAATATCGCCGCTGATATTCTTTGTTTCTCCACTCTCTATCCGGCTCAACTGGGAGGGGGCCAATTCCATCCGCTTCGCAAGCTCCTTTTGGTTCCAGCCTTTTACCGAACGTAGATCGGCTATCCGTTCCCCTACTGTCCCCGGTAAATACATAGACCGCACCTCCTGTCTGGGCTATTATACCAGAGCGATTGCAATTTTGCAATTCTTAAAGTGTAAACTTCTATCAAATGCAATTTCCGCAGAAATCCGGGAATTGCGCTTTTTTGTGCTAAACTTCAATCACCATCGATGGACAAGCACCTCGAAAACAGAAAAACGGAGGGACAGTATGAAAGAACAACCCTATCAACACCTGCCGCCACTGGAACACAGGCCGGACGGCTCCCCCTACCGCATGAACCCGGCGCAGAGGAAGCGGGCCAACAGCCTGATCCGCCGGGAGTGCTGCAACTGTGACGGTGGAAACTGCCTTGTGCTGGACGATGGCGACACCCGCTCCTGTCCGCAGATGATTACATTCTCCGTCTGCTGCAAGTGGTTCCGCTGGGCGGTCTTGCCGCTGGACGGGACGCTCGAAGCGGAGATTTACCGTGACAGGGATTTGAAACGCTGTGCGGAGTGCGGGGGAATGTTTGTCCCGAAATCCAACCGTGGCAAATACTGCCCGGACTGCGCTGTCAGAGTTCACAGGCGGCAGAAAACAGAAAGTGAACGGAAAAGGAGGTCTGCTGTGGACAGTTAAGGCGGGAAAAAGCCTTGATTTACAAGGCTCCGCAAGCCCAAAACCAGGGCGGGCGGTATGATTTATCACCCATCCCGGAAAACGGGCTTCTAACCGTCCACAAAACACGCTATGACAAACACGATTTACATTCACCAGCCGGAGAAAGCCATCAGCTTCACCCGGCTCCCCAATTTCCTCTTTGAAGCCCCATCATTCAAACCCCTGTCCAACGAAGCCAAGGTGCTGTACACCTTTATCCTGCGGCGGGCAGAATTATCCCGCAAAAACGGCTGGGCGGACGAGTATGGGCGGATTTATCTGTATTACCCCATCTGCGAGGTGGTCACTTTGCTCCACTGTGGGCGGCAAAAGGCGGTGAATACCCTGCGGGAATTGCAATATGCGGGGCTGGTGGAGATACAGAAACAGGGCTGTGGAAAGCCCAACCGCATTTACCCGAAATCCTATGAAGCGGTTCCAAACACCGACTTCAAGAAATCCGGCTGCGGTACGCCGGAGGGCTGAAAACTGTACTCTGCAAGTACGAAAATCAATCCTCTTGGAGTACGGAAACCGGACGGTATATAGAAATACAGAGATTAAAACCATTTATTTATATCTATTCCATTCCAATCCTATCAGAGATATTTTCGGTGGGGAAACCCGCCGGAAAGGAATGGAATGGGGAAAGGAGTTCAATGGCACAACACGCAATTTTGCGTTTTGAGAAGCACAAGGGCCACCCGGCGGGGCCGCTGGAAGCCCACCATGAACGGAAAAAGGAGCAGTACGCCAGCAACCCGGATATTGACACCAGCCGAAGCAGGTACAACTTCCATATCGTCAAGCCGGAAGGCCGCTACTACCATTTCATTCAGAGCCGTATTGAACAGGCTGGGTGCAGAACGAGGAAAGACAGCACACGCTTTGTCGATACGCTGATAACCGCCAGCCCAGAGTTTTTCAAGGGCAAGTCCCCGAAAGAGATAGCGGCATACTTCCAGCGGGCGGCAGACTTCCTCATTGACCGGGTAGGCCGGGAGAATATCGTATCAGCGGTGGTACACATGGACGAGAAAACGCCCCACCTGCATTTGACCTTTGTGCCGCTGACAAAAGACAACCGCCTGTGCGCCAAAGAAATCATAGGCAACCGGGCCAATTTGACGAAGTGGCAGGACGATTTTCACGCCTATATGGTGGAGAAGTACCCCGACCTGGAGCGTGGGGAGAGCGCCAGCAAAACGGGCCGGAAGCATATCCCCACCCGGCTTTTCAAGCAGGCGGTTTCTCTCTCCAAACAGGCGAGGGCGATTGAAGCGGCGCTGGACAGCATTACCCCGCTGAACGCCGGGAAGAAGAAAGCGGAAGCCCTTGCCCTGCTGAAAAAGTGGTTCCCGCAGATGGAGAATTTCTCCGGCCAGTTGAAGAAATACAAGGTCACGATCCATGACCTTCTGGAAGAAAACAGGAAGCTGGAAGCGAGGGCAAAGGCCAGCGAAAAAGGCAAGATGAAAGATACGATAGAGCGAGCGAAGCTGGAAAGCGAGTTACACAACATTCAACGGCTTGTTGACCGTATCCCGCCGGAGGTGCTGGCAGAGTTGAAGCGGCAACCGAACTATGGAAAGGAAAGGTGATTGTATAACGAATATCAGATACAAAAAGGAAACCGAAATCGTGACTTTTCAAGGAAAGAAAATCACGCTGGAAAATCTCTCCCCGGTATTCACGCCAGAGCAGGAAGCGGAGAAACGCCGGGAACTGGAACAGCAGCTTTATGATGTGTTCCGCAAGTACGCCGACAAGCGGCAGAAAGAGGAAGCCGGGGCGTAAGTTTTTCCAGCCACATCATTGATTTACGGGGCTGTTGGCGGTATAATAAGACTGTCAGCAGCTCCGTTTCTTTTTTAAGAAAAGGAGCGACGAATGAATAATCGGATAGACGCAATCTATGCAAGACAATCGGTGGACAAAAAGGACAGCATTTCCATTGAAAGCCAGATTGAATTTTGCAAATACGAATTGAAAGGCGGTAGTTGCAGGGAATACACAGACAAAGGATACAGCGGCAAGAACACAGACCGCCCGAAGTTTCAAGAGTTGGTGCGGGATATTAAAAAGGGCCTGATTGCGAAAGTCATTGTTTACAAACTTGACCGTATCAGCCGTTCCATTCTGGATTTTGCCAACATGATGGAACTGTTCCAGCAGTACAATGTGGAGTTTGTTTCCTCCACGGAAAAGTTTGATACCTCCACCCCGATGGGCCGGGCCATGCTGAATATCTGTATCGTGTTCGCACAGTTGGAACGGGAGACAATACAGAAGCGGGTGACGGACGCTTACTATTCCCGCAGTCAGCGGGGCTTCAAGATGGGCGGGAAAGCCCCCTACGGCTTCCATACGGAGCCTATCAAGATGGACGGTATCAACACAAAGCGGCTGGTGGTGAACCCGGAGGAAGCGGCCAATATCCGGCTGATGTTTGAAATGTACGCCCAGCCAACAACCTCCTATGGGGACATTACCCGGTACTTTGCGGAGCAGGGCATTTTGTTCAATGGCCGGGAACTGATACGCCCCACGCTGGCGCAGATGTTACGCAACCCCGTCTATGTGCAGGCGGACTTGGATGTGTACGAGTTTTTCAAGAGCCAGGGGACGGTGCTTGTCAATGACGCCGCCGACTTCACGGGCATGAACGGGTGTTATCTCTATCAAGGCCGGGATGTGAAGCCGGGCAAGGCCCAAAGCCTGAAAGACCAAATGCTGGTGCTTGCGCCCCATGAGGGGATTGTCCCCTCGGATATATGGCTGACCTGCCGCAAGAAGCTGATGAACAACATGAAAATCCAGTCCGCCCGGAAAGCCACCCATACATGGCTGGCGGGGAAAATCAAGTGCGGGAACTGCGGGTACGCCCTTATGAGTATCTTCAATCCCTCCGGCAGACAGTACCTCCGTTGCACAAAACGGCTGGATAACAAAAGCTGCCCCGGCTGTGGGAAAATCATCACGGCAGAACTGGAAGCGGTGGTGTATCAGCAGATGGTGAAAAAGCTGGACAGCTACAAGACGCTGACGGGCAGGAAGAAAGCGGCAAAGGCCAATCCCAAAATCACCGCCCTGCAAGTGGAACTTGCCCATGTGGATAGCGAGATTGAAAAGTTGCTGGACAGTCTGACAGGCGCAAATAATGTGCTGCTCTCCTATGTGAATGTGAAGATAGCCGAACTGGACGGACGCAAGCAGGAACTTCTGGCGAAGATGGCGGAGTTGACCGTGGAAGCCATCAGCCCGGAACAGGTTAGCCAGATTTCCGGCTACCTCGACACTTGGAAGAACGTATCCTTTGACGACAAGCGGCGGGTGGTGGATTTGATGATTACCACCGTTGCCGCCACAAGCGACAGCTTGAACATCACATGGAAAATCTGATGGGCATATCAGCGCCCGTCAAACCGTTACCTTGTGTAGTCCCTTGTAAACCGTACTTTATTTCTCCATAAATCTGGATTTTCTTTTGCTTTTTTATAATCAGATATATACTTTTTCAATTTGTTTTTTATAACATGTTCTTTCCCTCTGAGTGCGTCAAATTCGTTCTGGCGGATATGTGGGGTTGTTGTGTCTATGTAATCATCAGGTTCTGAAATGACAATGGTTTTTGAAAAATCCACACCACAATGGTTTTGTTTGTCTGTCCATAAAACATGGGGGTGATTTATACTTGATCTAAGTGGAACCCCAAAAAGAACGCCATCTACAACAACTTCAATTTGAATATATGGCCGTTTTTGCTTTTGCTCAATTTCTGAACAGCCGGAGTAATCATCATAAAATTTATCCGACAAAAACACAAAATTAAGCATCTATAACCCTCCAAAAGAAAACGGCCCCGTACGGAGCCGTCTTCTCAGTGAGCTTTCTTTCATTTACCCTGGACGCGCTCTACGTCCAGATCAACTCGGTGAGCTTTCTTTTGTTACGGCTCGCGCTCTACGAGTCATGCGGGGTATCCATAGTCCTCCTTTGTAAGACAAACGGAGCAAGGCTGTTTAACCAATCCTTGCAATTTCATTATAGCACATTGTTTAAAAAAGTAAACACGGGAATTTGTACAAAAACGCCGCCCCTGGTGCTACCAACACAAAGGACGGCTATGAGGGTGATAGGTTTGCGGCCACATCACCCTCTCATTATAATCGAATATGGGAGGAATGTCAAATGAAACGTGCAAATGGGACGGGTTGTGTTATGAAGCTATCGGGGAACCGCCGCCGTCCGTATGCTGTGCGTGTGTCTTACCTGGAGCGCCCCGGGCTTTGGAAACAGCGGTATCTTAGCTATCACAGGACGGCCAAAGAAGCGCAGGGGGCGCTTGAACAGTACATGGGAAAAGCAACGGAGCCCCAAACGCTGGCCGTTACCCTGGGCCAGGTATACGACCAGTGGTCAGCCCGGAAATACGAAAAGGCAAACGGAGCTTCTATCGCAAGCTATAAGGCCTCGTGGGCCCGCCTGAGCGCCATTCAGAACGTTGAAATGTTCCGGTTGACTATAGACCACCTTCAAAAAATAATCGACCAGGACGCGCTACAGGGCCTTTCTCAGTCTTCTATAAGCAACGACAAAATGCTTATGAAAGCCCTGTTCAAGCACGCGATGGAGCGAGACATCGTATCAAAGGATTACTCCGCTTTTGTGGAAATTCCGTCCGTTGGCGCAAAATACGAAAAGGGGGCATTTACCCCCAGCCAAATGGAGCAGCTAGAAAGAATGGCACAGGATGGATTTCCCTGGGCTGATACTGTTCTCATGTTATGCTATACTGGGTTTCGTATTTCTGAATTTCTCCAGCTTACCAAAGAATCCTTCTGCCCAGACCACGGCGGCTATCTGATTGGTGGTCTGAAAACAAAGGCCGGGAAAAATAGGCTGGTTCCCATACACCCAAAGGTCAAAACGTATTTTGAGCGGTGGCTGAACAAGGGCGGCAGGACGATCATCTGCACCACAGACGGCAGGAGAATGGACATCCCTACATACCGGAGGGGATTCGATGTCGTTATGGAGAAGATAAAGGCTCCACAAGCTACCCCGCATTGGTGCCGCCACACAATGGCCTCCATGATGAAAATTGCTGGGGTTGACGACTTGGCCGCACGCAGGATTCTCGGACACTCAGATAAAAATATCACAGAGCATTACACACATATCGACATTGATTTTCTAAGGACTGAGCTTTGCAAAATGACTTGATCTTGTAACTTTCATTGAGATTTTGTGCAAAACAGCATTCTATAAATTTTAATTAAAAGTTGAGATATTTTTTGTTTTTCCGTAAATATATCAACTTTCTCAAGATATTGTAGATTGATTCTTAAGAAGCACTTAAATTTTCTCCCGGACATGGAAAGGCCCCGGGCGCGGACCGCGTTCCGGGGCTTCCTCTAAGCTTCTGCGCCAAATTCTGTTTTAAAGTAGTGGGCCATCACGCCGGCGGACAGGAGGAAAGCCAGCAGGTCGGCGCAGGCCTGGGACCGCTCCAGACCGGCCAGCCCCGCCCGGCCGGTCAGCAGATAGACCAGCGGGATGTACAGCCCCTGGCGGCAGACCGCCAAAATCACCGCCCGCCAGGACTTGCCCAGCGACTGGAAAAACATGTTGGCGAACACCAGCACCGCCCCCAGGGGCAGGGTCAGGCACTGCCAGCGGAAGGCCCGGGTTCCGATGTCGATGACCATAGCGTCGTCCCGGCGGAAGAGCGTGATGATGTGGGGGGACAGGATAAAGCCCGCCGCCGCCGCGCAGGTGAGAATCACCGTGCAGGTCTTTACCGAGAACCACACCGCCTGCTTCACCCGGTCCAGCCGCCCGGCGCCGTAGTTGTAGCCCAGCACCGGCTGAAAGCCCTGGCCGAAGCCGATGACCACCGACTGAATCACCATAAACACCTTGCCCACGATGGACAGGGCGGCTACCGCCGCGTCGCCGAAGAGCTTGGCGTTGTAGTTCAGCGCCATGTTGGACACCGACAGCACCCCCTGCCGGAAGAAGGAGGGCATCCCCTGCTTCAAAATAGCCAGATAAATCCCGGGGGACCGGGAGATCCGGGCGGGAGTCACCCGCAGGCCGCCCTTTTTCAGCAGAAAGAAGGAGGTGAGAATGGTCAGGCCGACGCACTGGCTGAGCAGGGTGGCCGCTCCCGCCCCGCCGATTCCCATCTGAAAGCCGTAGATAAAGATGGGGTCCAGGATTATGTTCAAAATCCCGCCGGTGGCCAGGCCGAACACGGCCAGATTGGCCTTCCCCTGCCAGCGGAGCAGATTGTTCAGCGTGAAGGAGAGAATCATCACCGGCGTGCCCAGGATGATGTAAAAGGCATAATCCCGGGCGTAGGGGAAGATGGTGGAGGTGCTGCCCAGCCGCCAGATCAGCTCGTCCTGGCAGAGCAGTCCCGCTCCCGCCATCACCAGCCCCAGCACCAGCGCCGCCGCCACCCCGGAGGAGGCGTACACGTCGGCCTCCTCCCCCTTGTCCTGCCCCAGCAGCCGGGAGGCGATGGACCCGGAGCCCATACCCACCGTAAAGCCCGCCGCCTGGATGATGGCCATGAGGGAGAACACCACCCCCACCGCCCCCGAGGCGCTGGTATTCAGCTGGGAGACAAAGTAGGTGTCCGCCATATTATAGACGGAGGTGACCAGCATACTGATGATGGTGGGCGCGGCCAGCGTGGGAATCAGCCTGGGGATGGGGGTCTCCAGCATTTTCTCCCGCTGTCCGGACGGCTCCTGGGCATGGGACATGGGTCCCGCCTCCTTTTTTCTTTATCTGCTCAGCACGAACAGGTTCTGGTCCGTGGTGAAGTTGGCGAAGGAGTAGAGCACCACCACGGCGTCAATCTCATGCTCCTCCACATAGCCCTTGATGCTGGTCAGGTTGTCCCGGGGGTCGAAGAGGTGGACCTCCGAGAACCGCTCGGTCAGGAAGGGAGCCAGGGAGTCGGAGTAGGAGTCCCGGATCACCAGCACCCTGGGCCCGGCGCTTCCCTCCTTCTCCACCACGCACAGGGGCTGACGGCCTCCCAGGAAGTAGGAGTACTTGTCCTTCTCCGTCAGCCAGCTGTCCACGTACAGACTGCCCTCCTCGGGCGTACCCTTGAAGTAGGAGGTCACCTTGATCCCCTGGTCGGGAACATAGGCGTCGATGGAGTCGGGGGGCAGCCAGCGCACCCCGGAGGTGGAGAAGCTGGTGCCGTAAAACTGGTCGGAGACGGTGGTCTTGGTATAGTCCTCCAGCCGGATGGGCTCCAGGCCCATGGCCTCAAAGATGGCGTTGGCCCCGTAGAAGGCTCCCAAACTGGTCCAGTGGTGGTCGGTGCGGTAGTAGAGGTCCTCCCCCTGTGGGCATCCAGCGCCCCGTACAGGTCGATGGTGTTGGCCCCGGTGGAGAAGTACAGCCGGTCGATGACGGCCTTCTCGTCGGCGGTGGGGGCTCCCGCCGGGAGGCGGTCCGCCCAGATTTCCGCGGCGGAGGGAATAAGCCCGAAGTACACCGGCACGGACAGGTTGCCCGTCAGGGCGTCCACAAAGCCCAGGCGGGTCAGAAGTCCCTGCTTGGCGGGAACACCCTGCTGAGCAGGGGTATCCTCCCAGGCGGGAGTGTCCACCCGGTTGATAAGGGTGTCCTGGGCGGCGAAATAGACCCCCTCATTCTCCTGCTTGCCGGACAGACGCTCACTCCAGGCCTTGGCGGCTACCCAGAAGTCCCGGCCCACGATGTGGTCGGAGACGTAGTCCTCGGCGGCCTCCATGAACTTGCCGTCGGCCAGGTTCTCCGCCGACAGCTTAGGCGGCTTTTGCAAAAAGCGGTTCTCCAGAGGGGAGAAGTCCTTGTCGGGCAGGAGCAGACTGATGACGCACACGCCCCCGATGAAGGCGCAGAATAGCGCGCTCAGGAAAACATTGAATTTTTTCGACATATCCACGCCTCCTTAGAAGTTAAAGTACAGGAAGGGGTTGTAGGTCCCCGCCACCAGATAGGCGGTGCAGACCAGCAGTCCCCCGGCCACCAGGACGGTGCACAGGGCGTACTGTGCTCTCTGTCCCAGGCGGCGGTAGATGGACGCCCCCAGGGGGGTGGAGGCCAGAGCCGCCAGACACAGGACGGGCAGATAGCTGGTCAGATAGTAGCCGAACCAGCTGTTGGCGAGGGGAACGCCCCCCAGGCCGAACATGACCTTCAGGTATCCGGCCAGGTGGCCCAGGTCCTCAATGGCGAAGATGGCCCAGCTGACCATGACGAAAAACATGGTGTAGACGTGGCCCACAACGGCGGGAGCTTTCTCCAGGGGCTTGAGCAGGAAAAATTTCTCCAGCATCAGCAGGGCGAAGAAGTACAGCCCCCAGAACAGGAAGGTCCAGTTGGCCCCGTGCCAGATACCGGTGGCGGCCCAGACCACAAAGAGGTTGAACATCCACCGGGGCTTGGAGCACCGGTTGCCCCCCAGCGGGATATAGAGGTACTCCCGGAACCAGGTGCTCAGGGAGATGTGCCAGCGCCGCCAGAACTCGGTGATGCTTTTGGAGATATAGGGGTAGTTGAAGTTGGGCAAAAACTCAAAGCCCAGCATCCGCCCCAGGCCAACGGCCATATCGGAATAGCCGGAGAAATCAAAGTAAATCTGAAATGTAAAGGCCAGCACCCCCAGCCAGGCCCCGGCCACCGTCAGGTCGGACAGGGCCATCGCCTTATAGCTGTCCCACAGCGCCCCCACATTGTTGGCGATGAGCAGCTTTTTCCCCAGGCCCACCATGAAGATCTGCACTCCGGAGGCAAATTTGCCGGCGGAGCAGGTCCGCTGGTCGATCTGGTCCCCCAGGTCCTTGTACTTGATGATGGGACCGGCAATCAGCTGGGGGAATAGGGTGACGAAGGTGCCGAAGTTGAGGATGGACCGCTGAGCCCGGGCGTCTCCCCGGTATACGTCGATGGTGTAGCTCATGGTCTGGAAGGTGTAGAAGGAGATGCCGATGGGCAGGTGGACATCCAGCACCGGCATAAAGGTCAGGCCCACGGCCTGGAGGGAGCCGGCGATGAAGTCCCAGTACTTGAAGAAGCACAGCAGGGCCAGATTGAAGATGATGGAGGAGGCCACCGCCAGCTTTGCCCCTCTGTCATTCCCCTTCGCCTTGCAGCGCTCTACCAGCAGTCCATGGGTGAAGTCGATGGCGGTGGACAGGAACATGATCGCGACATAGACCCGCTCCCCCCAGAAGTAGAAAAACAGAGAGGAGAGCAGCAGCACCACATTGCGCCCCCGGCGGGGGACAACGTAGTACAGCAGCAGGGTGAAGACCAGGAAATAGAACATGAAAATAGGGGTGGAAAATACCATGGCGGACACCTCTCGGAATATTTTGTGGGAGCTGTTGTAGGGCGGGACGACCCCGGCCCGCCGCTCTCAAGGGCTGGGCCGAACTTTTGGCGGCGCGCCGGGGTCGTCGCGCCCTACAGGTAAAAGGGCCCGCCCAGAGGGCGGGCCCCACAGAATGTTAGGATGCCTTAAAACAGAGCGTTAAATTCCTTCACGATGTCGGCGCAGTTCTCATGGACGACCATCATCACATAGTTGCCGTTGGAGACGATGCGGGAGTTGTTCTGCCACTGCTCGGTGGGGCCGGGGTACCACGCGCCGCCGGGGCCGTTGCCGTCGCCCACCATGTAGTCGATACGGGCCTGGAAGACAGCCTTGACGGTGTCCACATCCTTGCTGTCCTTCACCTGGACCAGACCGAACTCGCCGTTGTTCATGGACATAAAGGTGACATAGACCAGCATTTGCTCGGTGCTGACGCCGGTGAGGCCTGCGTACATCTGGTCCAGAATGCCGCTGTCGGCCAGCTCCAGCATACCGAACTCATACTTGCCGGTGATGGTGCTGTAGAAGGCGGACAGGTCCACATTCTTGGAGGGCTTGCTGGAGCCGCCGTCGGACCAGGAGCAGGTGACGGGCACGGTGGCGGTGGCGTCGCCGCAGGTAATGGTGATGATCGCGCTGCCGGGGGCCACGGCGGTAACGGCGCCGTCGTTGGACACGATGGCCACCTGGGTGTTGTCAGAGCTGTAGGAGAGCTTCTGGCTGGACTTGGGCTCCACGGTGCAGGTGATCCGGGAGGTGGCGCCGGCGGTGGTCAGGGTGATAGACGCGGGCTTCGGGGTGATCTTGGTGGCGGCAGTCTCCTCCTCCCAGTCACACTCCACGGAAACGAGGACGGACTCAGCGCCGTCGCACTTCGCCGTAATGCCCGCCTTGCCGGGGGCCACGGCGGTGATTACGCCCTTGCTGTTCACGGTGGCGACCTTCTCGTCGCTGGAGGTAAAGGTGACCTTGGCGTCAGTCTTGGGCTCGATGGTGTAGCGGAGGTTAAAGGTGGCCCCGGCCTTGGTCAGCTTCACAGAGGTCTTGTTCAGGGTGATGACAGGGCTGCCGGGCTTGGAGCTGTCCCCGGAGCCGCTGGAGCTGCCCGCGCCCTCGGAGGAGGAGGCGCTGCCTCCGGCGGAGCCGCTGGCACTGCCGTCAGGGGCAGAGGCGTCGGGAGTGGAAGCGTCGGGCACAGAGCCGTCGGGGCTGGAGCCGTCCGGGTTGGACGCGTCAGGAATAGAAGCGTCAGGGGTGGAGCCGTCGGGCTGGCTGGAGCTGATGCCGGAGGAGGAGCTGCCAGGGTTGGAGGAGGCGCTCCCCCCGCCGCTGCAGGCGGCCAGGGACAGAATCATCGCGGCAGAGAGCACCGCTGCAAAAATACGTCTTTTCATACTAAGTAAACTCCTTTTCTGTTGGGGTTTTATCAGACCCTTTTTTCGGGTTCTGTGGGCTTTGACGACGGCGGAGCAAAAAGGTTCCCACATCCCCTGAAAATTTTTTCGAGGGCTATGATATCCCCACTCCCCCGCTCTGTCAAGCCCCAGCCAGCAGCGTCAGAGCCTCCTCTATGGGGACGCACCGGGCGTACCGGCCGGGCCACACGTATTCGTTAAAGAAGCGCCAGGCCATCCCCTGGTCCAGATAGGCGTTGTCAAAGGTGGAGTTGGTCCCCTCGGGCACGATCATCTCATAGCCCAGGTCGAAACCGCTCTTAATGGTGGCGTCGATGCAGAAATCGGTCTGGAGGCCCACCACCATCAGCCGCTTCTCCCCCTTCTCCGCCAGATAGGCGGACAGTCCCACCGAGGGGTGGAGGGCGCTGTTCACCCGCTTGTCATAGACCCGCTCCCCCTCCAGAGGGGCGAACTCCTCAAAGATCTGGAACTCGTCGTCCCCCACCGAGAAGCCGGTGCCGGGGCCGTCGTCGTGGCGGACATAGATCACCTCCACGCCCTCCTCCCTGGCCCGGGCGATCAGCGCCTTGATGTTGGCCCGCAGGGTCTCAAAGTTGTAGAGGCGGCTGTCGGTAATGCCCTTCTGGGTGTCGATTACCAGTAATGTCATGGGATGGTACCCCCTTATTTCGTTTTTCCTATCTTATCACGAAATTTTCCTCTTGACAAGCGGGGGGTTATCCGTTAAAATACCCAACAAGTAAATGCGATGAAGGGGAAAAAGACAGCTTCCTTCCAGTCAGAGAGCCGGCGGGCGGTGCGAGCCGGTGTGGGGCGGGCTGTGGATAACTGGCCCCCGAGCAGTCCGCCTGAAGGCTCAGTAGGGCGGGACGTGCGGCCCCGTTACCGGCCAGAGCCTTGCTGGAGGCTGTGAGGGCGGATGGGCGACCATTCGCTGAACCAGGGTGGTACCGCGTAGTATGTTACGCCCCTGACTTGAAAAAGTCGGGGGCGTTTTTCTGTTCCCCGAGGGGGGAAGGGAGGCCGGAATGCTAAAAAATCGCATGGTAGACCAGCCCTATGGGACCTACAGCGTCTACTCCGCCCTGAAAACGGGACTGTGCGTCACCTGCCCCCGCTGCGACGGGATGGGCCTGGTCTCCTACCGGGATGGACAGTACCGCTTCCAGTGCGCCGCCTGCGGCCACGCCCGGGCAAAGCAACTGAGCGGCTACCGCTTCCGGGTGCAAAACCTGTGCCAGTCCTGCGGCCGGTACTACAATGTCCCCATCCATGACCCACGCCGGCAGACCTTCCCCGTACTCCGGGTACCCTGCCCCTACTGCGGCTTTGTGATGCCGGGAAGGGTGGAAAAAACCGGGCAGGCGGTGTGGTACGGCGGAGACGGCGTGCTCCTGAGGGGCCAGGACCCCATTTTCGGCTTTGACCTGTGGTTTCTGACCAGCTTCGACGGCAAGCCGGTCTGGGCCCTGAACCGGGAGCACCTGGCCTATCTCATCGGTTACCTCAGCGCCCGCCTGCGGCAAAAGCCGCCGGACAACCCCGGCCTGCGAACTCAGGCCGACATGCTGCCAGCCTTTATGAAAACGGCAAAAAATCGGGAGCGGTTGGTCAGGCGGCTGACGGAGCTGCAAAAAAAGTGATTGTAATATTATTGTAATATTGAAGGAGGACACACAAAATGAAGCCCGGATATGAAAAGTATATTCCCTTTATACCCCAGCCCATCAAGGGCCGCACCTGGCCCGACCGGGTGATTACCAAGGCCCCCACCTGGTGCTCCGTGGACCTGCGGGACGGCAACCAGGCCCTGGTGGACCCCATGAATCTGGCTGAAAAGCTGGAATACTTCCACACCCTCGTCGATATCGGGGTGAAGGAGATTGAGATCGGCTTCCCCTCCGCCAGCGAGACGGAGTATGAGATTTGCCGGGAGCTCATCGAGGGAGGCCACATCCCTGACGACGTGACCATCCAGGTGCTGGTCCAGGCCCGGGAGCACCTGATTAAAAAGACCTTCGAGGCCATCCAGGGGGCCAAGAACGTCATTCTCCATTTCTATAACTCCACCTCCACCCTCCAGCGGAAGGTGGTCTTCCACATGGACTGCGACGGCATCACCAAAATCGCCACCGATGCCGCCGACCTGATCTATGAGATGTCCCAGCCCATGATTGAATCCGGTATGAATCTCCGCTTTGAATACTCTCCGGAGTCGTTTATGGGCACCGAGATGGACTACGCCGTGGAAATTTGCCAGGCCGTCCTGGACCACCTCCACGCCACGCCGGAGAACAAGGTCATTTTGAACCTGCCCACCACCGTGGAGAACTGTATGCCCAACCAGTTCGCCGATATGCTGGAGTACTTCTGCCGCAAGATTCCCGGGCGGGACAGCGCCATTATCTCCCTCCACCCTCACAATGACCGGGGCTGCGGGGTCGCCACCACCGAGATGGGCCTGCTGGCCGGGGCCGACCGGGTGGAGGCCACCCTATTCGGCAACGGCGAGCGCACCGGCAACGTGGACATGGTCACCTTGGCTATGAACATGTACACCCAGGGTGTGGACCCGGAGCTGGACTTCTCCAACATCAACAAAATCAAAGAGATGTTTGAGCGGTGCACCAAGATGCCCGTGGGCGACCGCCAGCCCTACGTGGGCAAGCTGGTCTTTACCGCCTTCTCGGGCAGTCACCAGGACGCCATCAACAAGGGCGTGCAGTATATGAAGTCCTCCGGGACCGAGTACTGGGAGATCCCCTATCTGCCCATCGACCCCGCCGACGTGGGCCGGGAATACGAGCCCATCATCCGCATCAACTCCCAGTCGGGCAAGGGGGGCGCAGCCTATATTATGGAGCACGACTTCGGCTTCGATCTGCCCAAGTCCATGCACCCGGAATTCGGCCACATCGTTCAGGTGGAGACCGACAAGGTGGGCAAGGAGATCGCCCCCGAGCGCATCCTGGAGCTGTTCCGCCAAGAGTACGTGGACGTAAAGGAGCCCTATCACCTGCTCAAGCACGCCTTCCAGGAGACGGTGGACGGCGAGGGCCACTCCCACGTGGCCTTCGCGGGCACCCTGCGGCACACCGACACGGTATTTGAGGTGTCCGGCGAGGGCAACGGCCCCATCGACGCCTTCTTCAACGCCATCAAGGACGAGAAAATGTCCCACTTCACCTTCCTGGACTACGCCTCCCACGCCATTACTGACGGCTCTGACTCCCAGGGCGTGGCCTACATCCTCCTTCAGGACAAGCGCACCGGCAAGCAGTACTGGGGCGTGGGCCTCAGCCACAACATCAACCTGGCCCCCCTCCGGGCCATCCTGTCCGCCGTCAACCGGGCAAAGAAAGCATAATAACAAACACAGGACCGGACCTTGCTACAGGTCCGGTCCTATCCGTTTTCGCAGTCCTTGCAGGTCCATAGCGTGTTGGGAGAGATACCCGCACAGGCGGCGGAAAACGTATGGGAAACAGTCTGCTCGTTCACCGCTTGTGAACTCCCCGCCGCTGAACAAGTACAGAGACAATGCGTCCAGCAGGAAAGCATCCTCTAAAATGTCTTGACAGGTTTCGTCAAAATTATCTAACCAGCCGGCTTTTTTGATTACCATATGAATTACCTCCACGGTAGAGCTATTGGCTATTATAGCTTATAGCTCTTACTTTGTCAAGAGCTATAAGCTCTTATTTTCAAATGTATAGCCCTCAGCTATAATATAGCTGAGGGTGATGTTATGGAAAATTATCGGCTTATCTTGAAGCAAAAGCGGGAGCGGCTTGGACTGAGCCAGCACAAGCTGGCGGCTCAGTTGGGTATCACGCAGACATTTCTCAGCGAGATCGAACGGGGCAGAAAAAACCCGTCTCTGGAGCAGTTTTTCCGCATCTGCGAGGCGCTGGAGATCAAAGTATTCCCCGATGAGATGTGATAAACAGCAGAAAAAATCCCTCTTGACATCTTCCCGGGCGGGTGATATAGTAGCCCTGTCAAAGTGGCTTTGACGGAGAAGAGGCCCGCGAAAGCACTCAGAGAGGGACGCCCCGCGCTGAAAGCGTCCTGTGCGGCGGCGGACCGGTACCACTCCGGAGCCGCCCGGGAGGACCGGGCCAGGCGCGCCTGTTACAGCGCTCACAAGCGGCGGTCCTATGGACCGCAAGCAGGGTGGAACCGTGGGATGTTACCGTCTCACCCCTGAATTTTCTCAGGGGTGAGGCGTTTTGTTTTGCCCCGAAATTTCCCGGTGTCCCTTTGTAGGGCGCGACGACCCCGGCGCGCCGTCCAGAGGGCTCCTGTTCCCAACAGAGCGGCGGGCCGAGTCGTCCCGCCCTACAACAAGGAGGTCATCAAAATGTCCGAAGAAAACCTGTACACCTTTGAAAACGAGGAATACCGCAAGACCTATTGGCACACCTGCTCCCATGCGCTAGCCCAGGCCATGAAGCGGCTCCACCCCGAGGTAAAGCTTGCCATCGGCCCCAGCATCGACAACGGCTTCTATTACGACTTCGACACCCCGGAGCCCTTCACCGAGGGCCAGCTGGCCGAGCTGGAAGCCGAGATGCGGAAAATCTGCAAGGAGAAGCTGAAACTGGAGCGGTTTGAGCTGCCCCGGGCGGAGGCCATCCAATTCATGGAGGAGAAGGGTGAGCCCTTCAAGGTGGAGCTGATCAACGACCTGCCCGAGGACGCGGTCATCTCCTTCTACAAGCAGGGGGAATTCACCGACCTGTGCGCCGGTCCCCATCTGGACTCCACCGGGCGGATCAAGGGCAACGCCATCAAGCTCACCGCCTGCAATGCCGCCTACTGGCGGGGCGACTCCAATCGTGAGACCCTCCAGCGCATCTACGGTGTGGCCTTCCCCAAGAAGGACGAGCTGGACGAGTACCTTGCCAAGATCGAGGAGGCCAAGAAGCGGGACCACCGCCGTCTGGGCAAGGAGCTGGGCCTGTTTATGCTCCGGGACGAGGGCCCCGGCTTCCCCTTCTTCCTGCCCAAGGGCATGACCCTGAAAAACACCCTCCTGGACTACTGGCGGAAGGTCCACAAGAAATATGGCTACGTGGAGATCTCCACCCCCATCATGCTCAACCGCCAGCTGTGGGAGCAGTCCGGCCACTGGGACCACTACAAGAACAACATGTACACCACCGTCATCGACGAGGTGGACTTCGCGGTGAAACCCATGAACTGCCCCGGCGGCATGCTGGTCTACGCCAGCGAGCCCCACTCCTACCGAGAGCTGCCCCTGCGGGTGGGAGAGATCGGTCTGGTCCACCGCCACGAGCTGTCCGGGGCCCTCCACGGCCTGTTCCGGGTGCGCTGCTTCAGCCAGGACGACGCCCACGTCTTCATGACCCGGGAGCAGATGCAGGACGTGATTCAGGAGACGGTACGCCTCTTCGACGAGGTCTATAACGTCTTTGGCCTGAGCTACACCATCGAGCTGTCTACTATGCCCGAGGACCACATCGGCACCGTGGAGGAGTGGGAGCGGAATCAGGACATCCTCAAGGCCGCCATCACCGCCATGGGCAAGGACTTCGTGGTCAACGAGGGGGACGGAGCCTTCTACGGGCCCAAGCTGGACTTCCACCTGGCCGACTCCCTGGGCCGGACCTGGCAGTGCGGCACCATCCAGCTGGACAGCCAGCTGCCCGAGCGGTTCGAGCTGGAGTACACCGGCGAGGACGGCCAGAAGCACCGCCCCGTCATGATTCACCGGGTGGTGCTGGGCTCCATCGAGCGGTTCATCGGCGTGATTACCGAGCACTTCGCCGGGGCCTTCCCCGCCTGGCTGGCCCCCGTCCAGGTGAAGCTGCTGCCCGTCACCGACCGGGCCGGAGAGTACGCCGAAGAGGTCTCCAAAAAGCTGGACGCCCAGGGCTTCCGGGTGGAGGTGGACAGCCGCAACGAGAAGATCGGCAAGAAGATCCGGGAGGCCACCCTGGAGAAAATCCCCTATATGCTGGTCGTCGGCGACCGGGACATGGAGAACGGCACCGTCTCCGTCCGGCACCGCTCCGGCGAGGATCTGGGCGCTATGACCCTGGACCAGTTCGCCGCCCTTCTGGGGGATGAGGTCAAGGAAATGACCATCAAGTGAGCAAATATACAAAAGCAGCCCCCGCGGACCAGCTTGGTCTGCGGGGGCTGTAGGTTTTATCTCTGTCGCTCAGCCATTACCGGGGGTTGGCGATGGCGGCCTGAGCGGCGGCCAGCCGGGCGATGGGCACCCGGAAGGGGGAGCAAGACACGTAGTCCAGCCCGATGTCGTGGCAGAACATGACGGAGGAGGGGTCGCCGCCGTGCTCGCCGCAGATGCCCAGGTGGACATTGGGGTTGGTGGACCGGCCCCAGCGGGCGGCGTTGGAGATCAGACGGCCCACGCCGTGCTGGTCCAGACGGGCGAAGGGGTCGCTCTCGAAGATTTTCTTCTCATAGTAGGCGTCCAGGAACTTGCCCGCGTCGTCACGGCTGAAGCCGAAGACCAGCTGAGTCAGGTCGTTGGAGCCGAAGGAGAAGAAGTCGGAGTGGGGGGCGATGTCGTCGGCGGTCATAGCGGCCCGGGGAATCTCGATCATGTTGCCCACCTGATACTTCATATCGGAGCCGGCCTCCTTGATCAGGGCGTCGGCCTCTCCGGTGATGATGCTCTTCACGAAGGCGAACTCCTTCAGTTCGCCCACCAGGGGAATCATGATCTCCGGCACGATGGTCCACTCGGGGTGGCGGGCCTGAACGGCCAGGGCGGCTTTGATGACGGCTCTGGTCTGCATCTTGGCGATCTCGGGGAAGGTGACGCTGAGGCGGCAGCCGCGGTGGCCCATCATGGGGTTGAACTCGTGGAGGCCGGCAATAACGGCCTTGATCTCGGCCACGCTCTTGCCCATCTCCTTGGCCATCAGCTCAATGTCCTCCTCCTCGGTGGGGACGAACTCGTGCAGCGGGGGGTCCAGGAAGCGGACGGTCATGGGACGGCCCTCCAGGGCCTCGTACATGGCCTCAAAGTCGCCCTGCTGCATGGGCTCCAGCTTAGCCAGGGCCTTCTCCCGCTGCTCCACGGTGTCGGAGCAGATCATCTCCCGAATGGCGGGGATGCGGTCGGCCTCAAAGAACATGTGCTCGGTGCGGCACAGGCCGATGCCCTCAGCGCCGAACTTGACGGCCTGAGCGGTGTCACGGGGGTTGTCGGCGTTGGTGCGGACGCCCATCTGGCGGTACTTGTCGGCCCAGGCCATGATCCGGCCAAACTCGCCGGAGATGGAGGCGGGCACGGTGGGGATGGCCTCGCCGTAGATGTTGCCGGTGGAGCCGTCCAGGCTGATCCAGTCGCCCTCTACATAGGTGCGGCCGTCCAGCTCAAATTTCTTATTCTCCTCGTCCATCTTGATGGTGCCGCAGCCGGACACGCAGCAGGTGCCCATACCGCGGGCCACCACGGCGGCGTGGGAGGTCATGCCGCCCCGGACGGTGAGGATGCCCTGGGAGGCCACCATGCCCTCGATATCCTCGGGGGAGGTCTCCAGCCGGACGAGACAGACCTTCTCACCCCGGGCGGCCCACTCCTTGGCGTCGTCAGCGGTAAAGACGATCTTGCCGCAGGCCGCGCCGGGAGAGGCGGGCAGAGCGGTGGCCACGGGGGTGGCCTTCTTCAAGGCGGCGGGGTCGAACTGGGGGTGGAGCAGGGTGTCCAGATTGCGGGGGTCGATCATAGCGACGGCCTTCTTCTCGTCGATCATGCCCTCGTCCACCAGGTCGCAGGCGATCTTCAGAGCGGCGGCGGCGGTGCGCTTGCCGTTGCGGGTCTGGAGCATATAGAGCTTGCCGTGCTCCACGGTAAACTCCATGTCCTGCATATCCCGGTAGTGGTCCTCCAGCTTCTGGCACACGTCGGTGAACTGAGCGAAGGCCTCGGGGAACTTCTCAGCCATCTCAGCGATGGGCATGGGGGTGCGCACGCCGGCTACCACGTCCTCACCCTGGGCGTTGGTCAGGAACTCACCCATCAGCTTCTTCTCGCCGGTGGCGGGGTTGCGGGTGAAGGCCACGCCGGTGCCGCAGTCGTCGCCCATGTTGCCGAAGGCCATGGACTGCACGTTGACGGCGGTGCCCCAGGAGCCGGGGATGTCGTTCATCCGGCGGTAGACAATGGCCCGGGGGTTGTTCCAGGAGCGGAACACGGCCTTGATGGCCCCCATCAGCTGCTCCTTGGGGTCGGAGGGGAAGTCAGCGCCGATCTTCTCCTTGTACTCGGCCTTGAACTGGCCGGCCAGCTCTTTCAGGTCGTTGGCGTCCAGCTCCACGTCCTGGGTGACGCCCTTCTTCTCCTTCATCTTGTCGATGAGCTGCTCAAAGTACTTCTTGCCCACCTCCATGACCACGTCGGAGTACATCTGGATAAAGCGGCGGTAGCAGTCCCAGGCCCAGCGGGGGTTGTTGGACTGCTTGGCGATGACCTCGACGACCTGCTCATTCAGGCCCAAGTTCAGGATGGTGTCCATCATACCGGGCATGGAGGCCCGGGCGCCGGAGCGGACGGAGACGAGAAGGGGATTTTCCAGGTCGCCGAACTTCTTGCCGGTGATCTTCTCCAGCTTGTCGATATACTCCATGATCTGGGCCTGGATCTCGTCGTTGATTTTCTCGCCGTCCTCATAGTACTGAGTACAGGCCTCGGTGGTGATGGTGAAGCCCTGGGGGACCGGCATACCGATGTTGGTCATCTCAGCCAGGTTCGCGCCCTTGCCGCCCAGCAGGTCGCGCATGCTCGCGTTGCCCTCAGAAAAGAGGTACAAAAATTTAGTGGCCATTGGAATCATTCCTTTCTTGCGTATACGGCAGATAGAGTAGCAAAATTTTCCGCTGTTTCTGTAATACCGTGCATAACATTATACAGACGCATGGGAAAGATTTCAAGTTTTTTTCTGAATTTATTTATAGAAAATCCCGACGAAATTTTGTTGAAAAAGGCGGGCGATGGAGGTATAATTAAAATGAGGGAATTTCTTCTCTGAGAGGAGGCCGGAGCAAATGGCAGGCAAGCTGTGGCAGGCGCTGGGACTATACCTTCTGGCGGTAAATCTCGCCGCATTCGTCCTGATGGGTGTGGACAAGCGCAAAGCCCGCCGGGGCGCGTGGCGGATATCGGAGCGCACCCTGTTTCTCCCCGCCCTTCTGGGGGGCGCGCTGGGGGGCGTGCTGGGGATGCGGACCTTTCATCACAAGACCCGGCACTGGTATTTCCGCTGGGGCTTTCCTCTGCTCCTGGCTTTGCAGCTGGCCGGGCTGGGCTGGCTGGCTTTCCGCCTCTGTTGACCGCCGGGTCAGCCCAAAGCCTCTTTCATCCAGGCGTCTAAGAACGCAAGCTGTTCCTCTGTGTGGAACCAGTGCTCCCCGCCGCGCATGACGGTGAGCTTCGCGTTGTGACTGCCCGCAAACCCGTCCACTGTCTGACGGGAAATCAGGTGGTCCCGCTCCGCGTATAGAATTTCAGTCGGGACCGCCCAAGTAATGGGGTTTTCCCGGACGAAGCACAAATAGTCCCACGACAAGACTTCCCCAAAATCCGTCAAAATTTCTCCTTTTTCCCGCAGCTCAGCCTCTGACACATTTGCCCAGCCCATCATGTCCAAAATCAGCCTCTCCATATCCAGGACAGGAGAGATGAACAGGGCCCTCTCAATGTCACAGGCCCGCAGCGCGTGCATCGCAAGGTAAGCGCCAATGCTGTTGGCCAGCACATAGACGCGGTCATACCGCTTACGCGCCTGGTCATAAGCCTCTTGAAGCTGGCGTTGGACGACCCACGGAAGAGTGCCATCGTAATCTACCCCAACAAGGTCAAAGCCCGGGCAGTTTTTCTGATACCGCGCTCCCTCCAGATGGCTTCCGCCCTTTCCGTGGATATATAGTATAACTGGCTTCATTCGATTCCCTCTTTTCATTTGCATGTCCGGAAACAGCCAAAAACCGCCGGAGGCGGAGCCTCCGGCGGTTTCGGTTCTCAATAGAATTTCTTGCGGTTCTTGCGGGCGGCCTCAGACTTCTTGCGGCGCTTGACGCTGGGGCTCTCGTAGTGCTCACGCTTGCGGACCTCGGCCAGCACCCCAGACTTGGCGCAGCTGCGCTTAAAGCGTTTCAGGGCGCTCTCCAGAGACTCGTTTTCTCTCACTCGGACTTCCGACATTTATATTTCCCTCCCTCCGCGCGCGGCGGGGGTTTCCCGCTCACGTAAGGGCCATTCTTATGGCTTTAACATTGATATTATATTGCTTTTCATGCCATCTGTCAAGAGCTATTTGTAAACAGCCTGTGAACCTTTGAACAGCGGCTTTGAAATCGGAATTTCAGGTTGACAAACATCGATTTTGAAAATAAAATGAATGTGAATAGGGGCAGTTTTTTCTCATCCCGAGGCGCGGGGGGGGGGCGGGCCCCAATGTTTTGTAAATGTAAAGCTGAACTTTGCCTCCCTGTTTTTGCGCGAAAAGCCGCCTTGACAAAAGGTCAGGGCGGTGGTATAGTAAACACATAAAGGGCGCTGTCCGCAAGACGGTTCAGCCCGGGGTTTTAGTTTTCACAGGAAAACCGTCACCGTTCCGGGGTGGCGGTTTTCAGCGTTTAATACGTATCGTCACGGTAAAACCGAACACATGAAATGTCACCGTAACCGGCATACGCTCACCCCCTTTCGGGTGGTGTAGCTGAACCGCCTCGCCTGTATTAGACAGCACCTATACAAAATGTAACGAAAAAGCCGCCCTCTATCGATGGAGAGCGGCTTTCGTTTCATTACTGGGGCTTAAAGATCAAGCTGACCAGCTTGCCCTTGACCACGATGGACTTGACCAGGGTCATGCCCCCGGCCAGCTTGGCGATCTTAGGCTCGGCCAGGGCGGCGTCCACCACGTCCTCGTCGGAGGCGTTGGCGTCCACCACGATGTTGGCCTTCACCTTGCCGCCCACCTGAACGGCCATCTTGGCGGTGGCGGCCACGGTCTTGCTCTCGTCGTACTCCGGCCAGGGCTGGAGGCACACCTGCCCGCCGAAGCCGTTCATCTCCCACAGCTCCTCGCACAGGTGGGGGGCGAAGGGGGACAGCATCAGCAGCAGCTGCCTGTAGTCGCCCCGGGTAGCCCCCTTGGCGTAGAAGTCGTTGACCAGAGACATGAGGGCGGCGATGGCGGTGTTGAACTTCATAGCCTCGATGTCGTCAGACACCTTCTTAATGGCCCGGTGGACCGCCAGCTCATTTTCGCCGGAAATCTCCGCCCCGTCCTTCAGCTTCTCGCTCAGGTTCCACACCCGGTCCAGGAACTTCTTGCAGCCCCGGACGGACTCGTCGGACCAGGTGGCGGTCTTTTCAAAGTCACCGATGAACATGATATACAGCCGCATGGTGTCCGCGCCGTAGTCCCGGATTACGTCGTCGGGGTTGACCACGTTGCCCAGGGACTTGGACATCTTCACCGCCGGCCGCAGGGCCTGATTGCCGTACTTGTCAATGAGCGTCTGTTTCTCCTCCTCGGTCTCCACATTGCCCACGTAGTGGGGGTTCTTGCCCAGAATCATGCCGTGGCTGGTGCGCTTGGCGTAGGGCTCGGCGTGGGGGATCACCCCGATGTCGTGGAGGAAGTTGTTCCAGAACCGGGAGTAGAGCAGGTGGAGGGTGGTGTGCTCCATACCGCCGTTGTACCAGTCCACCTGGCCCCAGTAGTCCAGCGCCTCCTTGGAGGCCAGGGCCTGGGTATTGCGGGGGTCCATATACCGCAGGAAGTACCAGCTGGACCCCGCCCACTGGGGCATAGTATCGGTCTCCCGCCTGGCGGGACCGCCGCAGCAGGGACAGGTGGTATTCACCCAATCGGTCATCTTTGCGATGGGGCTCTCGCCGTTGTCGGTGGGCTCATAGCTCTCCACCTCGGGCAGGAGCAGAGGCAGCTGGTCCTCGGGCAGGGGGGTCCAGCCGCACTTGTCGCACCACACCATGGGGATGGGCTCGCCCCAGTACCGCTGGCGGGAGAACACCCAGTCACGGAGCTTGAAGTTCACCTGCTCGTGGCCGATGCCCTTCTCCTCCAGCCAGCGGGTGACAGCGGGGATAGCGTCCTTGACGGTGAGCCCATTGAGGAAATCGGAGTTGACCATGATGCCGGTGTCGTCCTTGGCGGTGAAGGCCTCCTTCTGCACGTCCTCGCCGCCGGACACCACCTCGATGATCTCACAGCCGAACTTCTTGGCGAAGGCCCAGTCACGGGTGTCGTGGGCGGGGACGGCCATGATGGCCCCGGTGCCGTAGGAGGCCAGCACGTAGTCGGAGATGAAGATGGGGATTTCTCTCCCATTGACGGGGTTGATTGCCGCAACCCCTCGGAGCATGACGCCGGTCTTCTCCTTGTCGGCGGACAGCTCGGTGCGCTCGAAGTCGGACTTCTTCCCGGCTTCCTCCACGTAGGCGGCCACCTCGTCCCAGTTTTGCAGCTTGTCCTTCCACTCCTTGACGAAGCGGTGCTCCGGGGAGATGACCATGTAGGTGGCGCCGAAGAGGGTGTCGGGGCGGGTGGTGAAGACCACAATGTCCTCCCCGGTGGTGGCCTTGAAGGTGACCTCCGCGCCGGTGGACCGGCCGATCCAGTTGCGCTGCTGGGTCTTCACCCGCTCGATGAAGTCCACTGTGTCCAGCCCATCGATAAGCTTCTGGGCGTAGGCGGTGATTTTCAGCATCCACTGGCTCTTCTCCTTGCGGACCACGGGAGCGCCGCACCGCTCGCAGACGCCCTCGACGACCTCCTCGTTGGCCAGGACGCACTTGCAGGAGGTACACCAGTTGACAGGCATGGTGGTCTTATAGGCCAGGCCGTGCTTGTAGAGCTGGAGGAAAATCCACTGGGTCCACTTGTAGTAATTGGGGTCGGTGGTGTCCACGCACCGGTCCCAGTCGAAGGAGTAGCCCAGCATGTGGAGCTGACGGGTGAAGTTCTCAATGTTCTGCTTGGTGACAATGGCGGGATGGATGTGGTTCTTGATGGCGAAGTTCTCGGTGGGCAGGCCGAAGGCGTCGTAGCCGATGGGAAACAGGACGTTATAGCCGTCCATCCGCTTCTTCCGGGCAATCACATCCATAGCGGTGTAGGGCCGGGGGTGGCCCACATGGAGCCCGGCGGCGGAGGGGTAGGGGAACTCCACCAGGCCGAAGAACTTGGGCTTGCTGCCGCCGTTTTCACAGGCGAAGGTCTTTTCATCTTTCCACTTGGTCTGCCACTTCTTCTCAATGGCGGTAAAATCGTACTTCAAAACAAACACGCTCCTAGAGATTTGGTTATTTGGTGCCGAAAATGCGGTCGCCTGCGTCGCCCAGTCCAGGGACGATATAGGCGTGGTCGTTGAGCTTCTCATCCACGCCGGCTACGTAGATCTCCACGTCGGGGTGGTCCTTGACGACGCACTCAATGCCCTCGGGGGCGGCCAGGATATTCATCAGCTTGACATGCTTGCAGCCGTAGCCCTTGATGAAGGTGATGGCGGCGGAGGCGGAGCCGCCGGTGGCCAGCATGGGGTCCAGGACGATAACGTCCCGCTCGGCGATGTCGGCGGGCATCTTGCAGTAGTACTCCACCGGCTTGTGGGTCTCCGGGTCCCGGTACAGGCCGATGTGGCCCACCTTGGCGGAGGGGATCATCTTGATGATGCCGTCCACCATGCCCAGCCCCGCCCGGAGGATGGGGACGATGGCCAGCTTCTTGCCCGCCAGGGTCTTGAAGGTCCCCGTGGTGATGGGGGTCTTTACCTCGATATCGGTCAGGGGCAGGTTCCGGGTGGCCTCGTAGCACTCCAGAGCGGCGATCTCGGAGACGATCTCCCGAAATTCCTTCACGCCGGTCCGCTCGTCCCGGAGGATGGTCAGCTTGTGCTGAAGCAGCGGGTGGTCCAGGATGTGTACATTCTCGTTAAACATATCTTTGATCCCCTTTTATTTTTCATTTTGGATTGTGCTCAGCTTTGCGGAGTCCGGCCCTCCCGCTCCAGCCGTTCCCGCTCCGCCTGGGACAGGCGGTGATAGCTGGGGACCAGCTCAGAGGCGGACACCAGGCCACCGGTTTTTACCAGCTCCTCCGCCGCCCGGGCGACCCCCCAGGCGCTCTGGAACCGCAGGTGAACGGGGGCCAGCTCCAGCCCGGAAACACGCTCATTTAAGCTATTATAGCACAACTGCGCCCCGTCGCCAACGACTATTTTAAAATTTTGGACACTTTTCAGCTCCTCCCCCAGCTCCTCCAGGGAGATGGCCCGGTCGGGGGACAGCCGCTCCAGCCGGTCCCCCCTGGCCAGAAAGAGGGCGTTGTACACCTGTCTCCGCCGGGCGTCCATGGCGCAGACGATGAGTTTCCCCTCCAGATGGGCCAGGGGCCAGGCCATGGACTCCAGGGTGGAGCAGGGGGCGCAGGGCTTGTCCCCGGCCCAGGCCAGCCCCTTGGCGGCGGACACCCCGATGCGCAGGCCGGTAAAGGAGCCCGGCCCCGCCGCCGCCGCGATCACGTCCACGTCCTCCAGCCGCTCCCCGCAGTTTTTCAGCATGTCGTGTACCATGGGAAGCAGGGTCCGGCTGTGGGTCAGGCCGCTGTTTTGGAAGAATTGCGCCACCAGGGCCCCGTCCCGGCACAGGGCGGCGGAGCAGGCGGCGGCTGAGGACTCCAGCGCTAAAATATTCACAGCTCCACCCCCTTCACAGTCACAATCCGCTGACCCTCTGACGCTCCCCGGCGTATTTTCACAAAAATCGTGTCCTCCTCCAGAGCGTCCGACACATTTTCGCTCCACTCCACGGCGCACACGCCCCCGCGGGACAGGTAGTCCTCCCAGCCGATGTCAAACAGCTCGTCGGAGGAGCTCAGGCGGTACATATCAAAGTGGAACAGGGGGAGCCGCCCCCCCTCATACTCGTTGACGACGGTAAAGGTGGGGCTGGTGACCCGTTCGGCGATTCCCAGTCCCCGGGCCAGCCCCCGGGTGAAGGCGGTCTTGCCCGCCCCCAGGTCGCCGGTGAAGGCCACCACCGCCCCGGGCTCCAGCCGTCCCGCCAGCCGCTCCCCCAGGGCCTCTGTCTCTTGCTCGCATTCGGTCACAAACTCCACGCCGCTCCCCCGTTCACAGAAAATTTTCAAGACTTTCCAATATTATAGCACAGATGGGGTTTGCCTTTCCAGTAAAATATGATAAAATATAGTGTTCGTTTTTTGATACTTTACGCTCGGGGGTAGTGCTGTGTCTCTTCTGTTTTCCCCAATCAAGGAATTTTTTAAAAAGGGCGACGTGATCCTGCTTGCTCTGTGTCTGGCGGCCAGCACCTTCGGGCTGGCCCTGATCTACTCGGCCACGCAGTACTTCGGCGAGACGCGGTGGATGCGCTTCGTGTTCGTCCAATTTGTGGCCGTCCTGCTGGGGACGGCGGCCTATATGCTGCTCACCTTTGTGGATTTTCAGCTCTTTCTGGAAAAGCGCTGGAAGCCCATCCTGGCCTTCAACGTTCTCTTTATGTTTCTCCTCCTCACCCCCCTGGGGGAGGACTACAACTCCGGCAACCTGAACTGGCTGGTCCTCTCCCGCATTATCCCCGGCTTTCCCATGGATGTCCAGCCCAATGAGATCGTCAAAATCTCCTTTATCCTCCTTCTGGCCCTCCAGATTGTCAAAATACAGGACCGGGGGCTGGACATCAGCTCCATCCCCTCCATCATCCAGGTCGGCGGGCACACGGTCTTTATGCTGGGCCTCATCGCCGTCATCTGCGGCGACTTCGGCATGTGCGTCATCTATATGATGATCTTTGTCTCCATGGCCTGGGCCTCGGGGGTCAAGCTGCGGTGGTTCGTGCTGGTGGGCGGGGGGATCACCCTGGCGGCGGTCATTTTCTGGCTGTTTTTCCTGCCCGAGACCAGCCTGTGGACCGACTACCGCATCATGCGCTTCCGGGTGGTCTTTGACCACACCCTGGATGTCAGGGGGAGAGGCTGGCAGCAGACCCGGTCCACTCTCGCCATCGGCTCGGGCAAGCTCTTCGGCCAGGGCTACTGCCAGGGCATCCAGACCCAGGCCGCCAACAGCGACGCCCTCCCCGCCCGGCACACCGACTTTATCTACGCCGTCTGCGGCGAGGAACTGGGGCTGGTGGGCTGTATGGCCCTGCTCCTCCTTCTGTCGGGCATCGTCCTGCGGTGCGTGTGGGTGGGGCGGCACGCCAGCTCCCCCTTCAACGCCTATGTGTGCATGGGGATGGCCGGGATGCTTCTGGCCCAAATCACCTTCAACGTGGGCATGTGTCTCTTCGTCCTGCCCGTCATGGGTCTGACCCTCCCCTTCATCAGCTACGGCGGCTCGTCCATCATCACCCTCTTTGCCGCTATGGGCATCGTCTCCAGCGTCAAGGCCCGCCCCATGCCCAGCTGGCTGCGGGACCGGAGCCAAATATAACAGAAAGGCACTCCGCCGAGCGGAGTGCCTTTGCTCATTGATACAGCTTGCTTAAAATATCCTTCAGCACCAGGAAAGCGTCCAGCTCGCTGTAGCCGTAGTCCGCCTTCATCTTGTCCAGCATCGCCCGGAGGGGGGCGGTGTACTCCTCCGTCCGGACCTGGGCGGGATACTCGGCCAGGACGGGGTACTTCTTGGCCCACATCTGGGTCCAGTCGATTTTCTTCTGGGTCTCCTCGCTGGTCCGCTCAATGACCTCCTCAATCTCCTTCACCTCGATATCAAAGTCAATGAGGTCGTCCAGGGACAGGCGGTACAGCACGGCTAAACGCTTGGACTGCCGGATATCGGGCAGGGTCTCGCCGGTCTCCCACTTGGAGATGGTCTGACGGCTGACCCCCAGCTTCTCCGCCACCTCCTCCTGGGACAGGCCGCTCTTCTTCCGGGCGGTGAACAGGCTGTTTCCTAAGCTCATATTATGTTCCTCCTTCTGAATGATGAGGTCATTATACCAGCCCGAACCAAAGGGTTCTACCAACGAGAGCCCCCAGCTTCGCCCGTTTTCCTTACATCCAAACCAGGTCCTCCCGGGGCAGCTTTTCCCAGGAAAAGAGGGGGAGGAGCTCCCGGGGGGAAATTGCCTCGGGGCGGTCAATCAGGTTAGCGGCGAAGGCCAGACGGCCCACCAGCTGGGGGGCTGTGTATTTCTCCTGGAGCCGGCCCAGCTCCAGGTCCCGGTCCCGCTTGGCTAAGCGGCGCCCGTCGGGGGCCAGGAGAAGGGGCAGGTGGCCGTACTCCGGGTGGGGCAGGGACAGCCGCTCCTGAAGCCACAGCTGCCGGGGGGTGGAGGACAGCAGGTCGCTCCCCCGGACCACCTGGGTGACCCCCATGGCGGCATCGTCCACCACCACCGCCAGCTGGTAGGCGAACACCCCGTCGGACCGGCGGAGGATGAAGTCGCCGCAGTCCTGTTTTAAGTCCTCCTTGTAATCTCCTTGCAGTAAATCACGAAACGCAATCACTTGCTCCGGCGTCCGCACCCGCCAGGCGGGACGGCGGGTCCTGGACAGCTCCTCCCGCTCCGCTTCTGTCAGCCGACCGCACCGGCCGTCGTAGACCGCCGCGCCATCGGACCGGTGGGGGGCCGAAGCCGCCAGCCGCTCCGCCCGGGTACAGAAGCAGGGGTAGATTATATCCTGTTGTTCCAGCCTCTGAAACGCCTGTCTGTATACTTCCGTCCGCTTGGACTGGTACACCGGTTCGCCGTCCCAGTCCAGCCCCAGCCACTCCAGGTCCCGCATGATCTGACCGCAGTACTCCGGGCGGCACCGGTCCGGGTCCAGGTCCTCCAGCCGCAGGACCATCCCGCCGCCAACGCTTCGCGCGGACAGCCAGGCCAGCAGACAGGACCACAGATTGCCCATGTGCATCCGCCCGCTGGGGCTGGGGGCAAAACGGCCTGTCATATCATAACCGCCTCCCTGTTCCAAGCTGTAGGGCGGGACGACTCGGCCCGCCGTATCTTTGCCCTCTCCAACGGCGCGCCGGGGTCGTCGCGCCCTACGCGCCAAAATCCCCTATTCATATTCTTCCAGCGCCTCCCGGAGAAACTCCAGATCCTTATCGTCCAGGGCGTGGAGGCCGGCGGTCTCCTCCAGGTGGTGGGTGAACTCGTGGGCCACGGTGGCGAAAATTTCGTCCTTCCAGCCCTCCTCGTCCTCCTCCTCCAGCAGGGCGGCGAAGGAGCCGTAGTACAGCAAAATGTACCGGCCCAGCAGATCATGGACGTATTCCCCCATAATGTACATCTCGCCGGGAGGGAAATCCGGGTCGGGGAGAGCCTTTTCCTCCAGCTGAATGCCCCCATCCAGGTCCTCGAAAAAGGCGTCGGGGAACTGGGCCGCGATCTCCTCCAGCCAGTCGCCCATTTGTTTGTAGGTGGGTGTCATAGCGTACATCTCCTTCCATGCGAACGCCCCGTCCTGTAGGGCAAGGGCTCTGCCCTTGCCGAATCAGGTTACCGCCTCGGTGAAAAGGCAAGGGCAGAGCCCTTGCCCTACAGGACGTTCCCCGTTGATATCAGGGCGACAGGTCCGCCTTCCGCCGCAGCAGAGACAGAGGCGGGACCTGCCGGGGCAGCTTCATGCGGAATACCATCTGGGGGTGGCGGACCTCCTCCAGGGATAGGCCGTCCCCGTCCCACAGAGCGTCCACCGTCAGGGCCTGGGGCCGGACATCGGGGCCCACCAGCTCCAGGGCGTCGCCCACAGAAAACTTGTTGTTCAGGGTGAGGACAGCGTTGCCGTCCCCGTCGCAGGACTGCACCTTTGCTACGATCTGCCAGTCCCGGACGTACCGGGCGTCGGCGGTGAACTGCCCCGGCTGGCCGTAGAAGAAGCCGGTGGAGTAGTGCCGGTGGCTGATGTGCTCCACCTCGTCCCGCCACACCGGGTCCAGGGGACCCCGGCCCGGGCGGCGTCGATGGCGTGGCGGTAGGCCCCGGTGACGATGGCGGCGTAGTAGGCCGACTTGGCCCGCCCCTCCAGCTTGACAGAATCCACTCCGGCCTCCATCAGATCGGCCACGTGGTCGATCATGCACATGTCCCGGGAGTTCATAATGTAGGTCTCCCCGTTCTCCTCATAGGCAGGGAAGTACTCCCCGGGCCGCTTTTCCTCCATCAGGGCGTACTGATAGCGGCAGGGCTGGGCGCAGGCCCCCCGGTTGGAGTCCCGGCCCGTCATGTAGTTGGACAGCAGGCACCGCCCGGAGTAGCTGACGCACATAGCCCCGTGGGCAAAGACCTCTATCTCCAGCTCAGGGGGCGTCTTGCCCCGGATCTCCCGAATTTCTTCCAGGGACAGCTCCCGGGCCAGAATCACCCGGCTGGCCCCCAGATCGTGCCAGGCCCGGGCGGACTGGTAATTGACGATGCTGGCCTGGGTGGAGATGTGGGCCTGGACGTGGGGGGCGTATCGCTTCGCCAAGGCCAGCACGCCCACGTCGGCCAGAATCACCGCGTCCACCCCCAGCGCCTCCAGATACTCCAGCCACTCCGGCAGTTTGGACACCTCGCCGTTTCGGGGCATGGTATTGCAGGTGACATGGACCCGGACGCCGTGGGCCCGGCACAGCTCCACCGCCGCTTTCAGCTCCTCGGGGGAGAAGTTGCCGGCAAAGGAGCGCATCCCGAAGGTGTTCCCCGCCATATAGACGGCATCCGCCCCGTAGGCCACCGACATTTGCAGCCGCTCCATGTCCCCCGCCGGGGCGAGCAGTTCGATTTTGTTCATGGTATCTCTCCTTTGCCGCGTCACCGCATGTAGGGGCCGACGACCCCGGCGGCCCGCTTCTCTAAAGCCCGTCTGTGTCCCGGACGGCGCGCCGGGGTCGTCGCGCCCTACAGCCAAGCGTCCACCGGGCCACCCGGTGGACGCTTATGGCATTTGTTAACCCTTATACCGCTCCTGACTCGCGATAAACTTTTGCAGCTGATCGTAGGTCTTGAAGAAGTGGTGAACGTCGTCATCACCCAGGGCGTAATAGTAGTTCTTGCTGTCCGCCGGGTGAAGGGCGGCGACGATGGCCTCCATGCCCGGGTTGGCGATGGGCGTGGGGGGCAGGCCGGGATACTTGTAGGTGTTGTAGGGGGAGTCGATGGACTTGTCCGCCTCGGTGGGCTCCTTGCCGCCGTTGATATACACCAGCGTGGCGTCCACCTGCAACAGCCCCTGGGTCGCCTTGGAGTTTTTCAGGCGGTTGTGGATGACGGCGGAGACCTCGGTGCGGTCGGTGCTGGTGGCCTCGCGCTCGATGAGGGAGGCGATGGTCAGAATCTCATGAAGGGTATAGCCCGAGCCCTCCACCTGGCTCATCAGGTCCTCGGTCATCTGGCTGTCGAAATAGACCATCAGCTTGTTCAGGGCCAGAACGGGGTCGTGGGGGGTGTAGAAGGTGTAGGTGTCCGGCATGAGGTAGCCCTCCAGCCGGCGGTAGTTCCCCAGGGGGATGTCCTCCAGGAAGGAGAAGGCGTAGTCGTGGTTGGCGGCGGCCTCCTCCAGCTCGTCCACTGAGTTGGCCACCCCCTTTTCCACCAGAAGGGCAAAAATCTGGTCGATGTTATAGCCCTCGGGGATGGTCACCTGCACCTGGGACCGGTTGGCGGAGTTGGCCCGCACTCCGGCCAGGAGGGCCCGGTAGTCCATGTCGGTGTTCAGGCTGTAGGTCCCGGCGGCCACGCTGTCTTTCTTGTGGGTGACGGAAGCAAAGAGGTTGAAGAGCAGCTTATACTCGATCAGCCCCTCCTCCTTCATCCGGTCGGCCACACTGTCGAAGTCCTCGCCGGGGGAGACGGTGAAGGTGACCTCCTTATACTCCTTGTTCAGGGCCAGCACATCGCCGGCGGCGGTCCAGCCGACGCAGGCCAGCAGGATGGACACGCCGATCACCGCCGCCACATAGAGCAGGACGAAGCCCGCCGTCCGTCCGGCGGAGCGGTGGTTGGTTCTGGGGCGGCGGGGGGGCTCCCGGTCCTCCCGGTAGGAGGGCCGCCGTTCGCCGTAATCCCGGCGGTCGGAGGGGCGGCGCTCGCCGCGGTCCCTGCGCTCGGGGGGGCGGCGCTCGCCGTGGTCCCTGCGCTCAGGAGGGCGGCGGCCCGGTTCGTAATAGTTATCCTGCTGCATAGGTTCAGCTCCTAATAAAATTTTCCCCGCCCCCTGTCACCAGGGACAAGAAGGGGCCATAGAATGATACAGAACGCGGGGACAGCATCCCGGCGAAGCAAGTGAGGTGAAACAAAATGTTTTGCGGAAACAACGGTTGGGGCGGCGGCAGCGCGCTTTGGATCATCATTCTGATCATCATCCTGTTCGGCTGGGGCGGCTGCGGCTGCAACAATAACTGCGGCTGCAACGGCTGCGGCGGCTGTGGGTGCGACAACGGCTGCGGCTGTGACAACGACTGCGGCTGCTGAGCCCTACACAGGGAATGGGCGGGGGGGCGCTTCCTCCCGCTTTTTTCCTCCGCCTCAGAGGGACAGGCTCTCCCCCTCGGTGAGCAGAACGTCCACCTTGGCGTCGTGGGCCTCGATGGGTACCGCCTCCTGGAGGACCGCCTCCCGGCACAGGCCAACCGTCACACCGGAAAAGCCCTCCAGCCAGCGGTCGTAATAGCCGCCGCCGAAGCCCAGGCGATAGCCCCGCCGGTCGTAGCACACGGCGGGTACCAGCACCAGGCCGATCTCCTCCCGCTGGAGCGGGGGGCAGTCCTCCCCCGGCTCTGAGATGCCGAAGGAGACCTTCACCAGGGGCCTGTCCGGGTCGTACCGGCGCACCTCCATCCGGTGCTCCGGCAGCATCCGGGGCAGGCCCACCGTCTTTCCCCGGCGGACCAGCTCGCCGATCAGCCATGCGGTGTCCGGCTCCTTCCCCGGGATGCCCCAGAAGGCGAAGATGGTCCGGGCCGCCGCCACCTGGGGCAGGGCCAGAAACCTTTCAAAGAGGGCCTCGTCGCTTCGGACCAGCTCCTCCGGGGACAGGGCGGCCAGCCGCTCCCGCACCCGGCCCCGCAGCTCCCGCTTCTCCAGATCAATAATAGATGCCACGGCGCACCTCGTCGGACCGCTCCCTGCCCGCCAGGGCCTCCACCAGGGCCAGTCCGAAGTCGAAAGCCGACCCGGCGGCGCGGCCGGTGATGATCTTGCCGTCCACCACCACGCCGCTGTCCGGCCTGGACTGAGCGCCGGCAAGGCCCTCCTCCATGCCGGGGTAGCAGACGGCCTGCTTTCCATTGAGCAGGCCCCAGCGGCCCAGAAGGGTGGGGGCGGCGCAGATCGCGGCCACCCAGACGCCCTTGCCGGCGGCCTCCCGCACCAGCGCCTCCACCCGGGGCTCCTTCCCCAGGTTCTGATAGCCCAGGCCGCCGCCGGGCAGGACCACCATATCCGCCTGGGACAGGTCAGCCTGGTCCAGGGTGAGGTCGGCGGTCACTGTGACGCCGTGGCTCCCGGGGACGGGCATGCCGGTGATGGTTACCGTTTTCGTCTCGATCTCCGCCCGGCGGAGCAGGTCCACAGGGACCAGGGCCTCGGCCTCCTCAAAGCCGGGGGCTAACAGAACATATACCATTGTGATTCCTCCTATCTGTCATCGGGTACACATCTGTAGGGGCGGATACCATCCGCCCGTCCAGAACCGTACCTTGCAACCTGCGGGCGGATGATATCCGCCCCTACGCCTTTTTCACGCGCTTCCCCGCCGCCTTGACCAGGACCAGGGGGAGCTTTGCCATTCTTCCGGCCCGCTGGGGCTCCTTGGCCAGGCGGTAGGCCCACTCCATGCCCAGCCTCCGCCAGAGCTCCGGGGCCCGGTCCACCCTTCCGGCGAAGACATCCAGCGCCCCGCCCAGACCGATCGCCAGCCGCGCGCCGGTGTGACGGCCCCACCGGGCCATCCACTTCTCCTGCTTGGGCGCGCCCAGGCAGACAAAGAGCAGGTCGGGCCGGGCGGCGGCCACCTTCAGCAGCGCCGCCTCCTCGTCCTTGAAATAGCCGTCCTGGGTCCCGCACAGGGTGATGCCCGGGAACCGCTCCACGATCCGCTGCCCGGCCTCCTCGGCCACACCGGGTTTGGAGCCCAGGAGGTAGAGCCGCCCGCCCCGGTTGTTGAGGGCCTCCAGCATATCGGCGGCAAACTCGATGCCCGGCACCCGCTCCTTCAGGGGGGTGCCCTGAATTTTGGCGGAGTAGACCACCCCGATGCCGTCGGGCAGGACCAGGTCGGCCCCGTTGAGGACGGTTCGGAACTCCTCGTCCTTCTCCGCCGCCAGGATAAACTCCGGGTTGGGCGTGACTACATAGTGGAACTTGTCCTCCTCCAGGAGGGCGGCGCCGGCCTTGGCGGCCTCCGCCCGGGTGAGGTCGTCAAAGGCAATCCCTAAAATTTCTTTTTTCAAACTAACCTCCACGCGCCTGTGGGCGCTCCTCTGTCCTCTGTTTCACCCGTCAAGTTGATGTTTCCCCGGCGGGCCGTCGCTCAAACAGGGACAGGTATACTTTTCCTTATACTTTTTTTATTTTACCACGAAGCGTGAGAAATGTCTATGAAAAATCCATGAAGGTTTTTTGAACCCCCAAAAAAATTCAGGCGGGGGACGGCCCCCGCCTGTCTCGTCACTCCACCCCGAAAGAGGTGATGGCGTCCCGCATATTCCGCCAGTCGGACCGCAGCTCCTCCAGCCGGTCCCGGCCCGCCGGGGTGAGCTTGTAATACTTCCGGTCCGGCCCGCCGCCGCTGGGGGCCATGTACCAGGAGGTAAACCCCGCCTTGCCCAGGCCCCGGAGCAGGGCGTAAATGGCGCTCTCCTGGGTGTCCGGAAAGGCGGAGCGGAGAGGGGTGAGCACCTCATAGCCGTACTTGTCCCCCCCGTCCAGCAGCTGGAGCAGGCACAGCTCCAATAAGTCCTTCTTCAGCACAGGGCCACCCCCGTCCCGATGAGGCCCGCCGCCCCGATGGGGATCAGCCGGGCAAACAGATAGACCCGCATCAGCTCCACCGGAGGGTAATCCAAATTCATACCCTTAAAATTGAACGTCACAAACCCGATCATCGCCGCCACGGTGACGCCCAGGATATACAGAGCCAGCCAGCGGCGGTCATTGCACTTGGCCAGCACCAGTCCGGCAAGAGCGGCCACGGCGGAAAGCGTCCCCACATACATCATTGCCGTGATGAGCAGATGCACCTGCTCTATCAGCCCCGAGCGGTGCTCCGACACCTGCTCATATATGACCGCCCCGGTCACGTCCCAGATTCCGTACATCACCCCGCATCCGGCAATCAGCACAACGGCCAGCGCCAGCACCAGCCGCTTGGACAGCGGGCCGTTCTTCTGCCCATGCCGCCGGAACCAGTACAGGGACAGCGCCATCCCCACCGCCAATACCCACACGGGATACCACCACGGGTCGTAGTACACAAAGTAGATGGAGCTGCGCCCCGTAAAGCACCATTTCGCCGCCAGAAACAGCCCGAAGGCCAGCACGCCGAACACCGCCAGCCACCGGCGGTAGGCCCGCACATCGGTGAGCAGGTGGGCCGCCTGGACAGGCTCCCCCAGCTCCTCCACCAGCCTGGACTCCTCCCGCTCCTCCTGAAAAATCAGCTCCCGATAATCGGCGATGGCCTCCGCCGCCTCCCGGGGCGGCAGACGCCACCGGACGGCGCGGCTGAATCGCCGCAAATAACGCTGCTTCGTTATTGTTTTCGCCCCCTTCATTTTAACGCCGCCCCCGTTCCGATCAAACCCACGGCCCCCACGGGGACAAGCCAGCCAAACAGATACACACGGATCTCAGCCCTTTCCCCGGGTCCGCAGAGGGGATTGACACTGAGTATCAGCTCCTGGCACATCAGGCACAGCACCGAAACGGCAAGCCCTAAGACAAACAGAGCGATCCACCGCCGGTCATAGCATCGGGCCAGAAGCAGTCCGGCCACCCCCGCCAATGGAGCGATGAAGCCTACGTCGATCACCAGCCCCATAACCGCCGCGAACTCATGGGTTCTTATTCCGAAGCCGTTGTCAAACATGATGTCCCACGTCATGTCAAAGCACCGCCAGGCCTGGACCAGCACCGCGGCTCCGGCCAGCGCCGTCAGGGCCAGGGCCAGCACAAGCCGCTTCGGAAGCGGCCCCGATTTACTTCCCTCCCGCCGGAACCACAGGACTGCCAGCGTCACCGCCAGCGCCGCCGGAAGGAGGAACTGCAAAAATTTCGTTTCTATGTAGAAGCCGTAATGCACCACCTCCCCGTAGAAGGGCACTCCGGCAAAGGACCACTCGGCGCAGAAGAGGTCACAGCACAAAAGGACCGCAAAGACCCGCCGCCACCGCTTATACTCCCGGACCTCGGTGAGCATCCACGCGGCCTGCACGGGGTCGCCCAGCTCCTCCAGCAGCCTTGTCTCGTCCCGGCCCTCCTGATACACCATCTCCCGGTAATCGCCGATGGCCTCCGCCGCCTCCCCGCTCCCCAGCCGCCACCGGGCGGAGCGGCTGAATTTTTCCAGATACTGCTTCCCGGTCAGGGGCTTTCCCACCTTTTTCATATGCTTCCTCCTTTTCATTGATAAAAAATCAGTACTATTAAAAATATACTAGTGTTAAAATTATAGTACCAGAGTATTTGCCCTTTGTCAAGAAGTTTTTATCAATACGGAATATATTTTTGTTGACTACTCAATATTTTTATGATATGCTCCCTATCATAAAAATCCGGCTTCGGAGCCAGGAGATTACGAAGGAGGCCCCCTATGGAAGAGAGCCGTTTTGAGCTGTTCACCAGCCTGATGAACACCGCCGCCAAGTCCATCCAGCGCCTGAAATCCGCCGGGATGAAGAAATACCACCTCTCCGCCGCCCACACCACCTGTCTGTGCCGCCTGGCGGAGGCGGGAGAACGCGGGCTGACTCAGGGCCAGCTGATCCGCCTGGAGGGGATGGACCGGGCCCACATCTCCCGGGTGGTGGGGGAACTGTGCCGCAGGGGCTACGCCGCCTCCGAGGACCTGGACAGGCGGTATCGGAAGAGCTACCGCCTCACCCCCCAGGGCCAGGAGATCACCGGCGAGATTCAGTCCATCATCCTGTCCATCAACCGCTCTGTCAGCGACCAGATCCCCCGGGAGGACATCGAGTCGTTTTACCGCACCCTGCGCACCATCACCCAAAACCTGGAGCGGGCGGCGGCGGAATGCCGGTGATGGACCGGGAGAAGCTGGAGGCCGTCTGCCTTAAATTAATTCTGAAGGAGGTTGCCCTATGGACATCCAATCCCTTGTCCAGGCCCAGCGCTCCCATTTCCAAACCGGAGCGACACTCGGCCTGACCGCCCGCCGGACGGCCCTGATGCGGCTGGGCGCGGCCATCCGGGCCCATGAGGGCGACATCAGCGCCGCCCTGCTGGCCGACCTGAACAAGTCCCCCACCGAGGGCTATATGTGCGAGGTGGGGCTCACCCTGTCCGAGCTGAGCTTTGTGGAAAAGCGGCTGGCCCGCTGGATGGGGGACCGGGACCACCTCACCCCCCTGGCCCAGTTTCCCGCCCGGAGCTTCACCGTTCAGGAGCCCTACGGGGTGGTCCTTATCATGTCCCCCTGGAACTACCCCTTCCTGCTCACCATGGAGCCCCTCATCGGGGCCATCGCCGCCGGAAACTGCTGTGTGGTGAAGCCCTCGGCCTACTCCCCCGCCACCTCGGCGGTCATTCGGGATATCCTGTCCCAGTGCTTCCCTCCGGAGTACGTGGCCGTAGTGGAGGGGGGCCGGGCGGAAAACCAGGCCCTTCTGGACCAAAAATTTGATTACATCTTCTTCACCGGCGGGACAGCGGTGGGCAAGGAGGTGATGTCCAAGGCGGCAAAGCACCTCACCCCCGTCACCCTGGAGCTGGGGGGCAAGAGCCCCTGCATCGTGGACGCCACCGCCCGGCTGGAGCTGGCCGCCAAGCGGATCGTCTTCGGCAAGCTGCTCAACTGCGGCCAGACCTGCGTGGCCCCCGACTATCTGCTCATCGACCGGCGGGTGAAGGACCGCTTCCTGGCCCACCTCCGCAAGCAGATCGCCCTGCAATACGGCGACCCCCTGGACAACAACGGCTATGTCCGTATGGTCAACCGGAAGCACTTTGACCGGGTGCTGGGCCTTATCGACCCGTCCAAGGTGGTCCTGGGCGGCAAGAGCGACCCGGACGCCCTGAAGATTCAGCCCACCGTGCTGGACGGCGTCTCCCCGGAGGACCCGGTGATGAGGGAGGAAATTTTCGGGCCGGTGCTGCCCGTCCTCACCTTCGACCGGGTGGAGGAGGCGCTGGAATTTGTCAACGCCCGGCCCCGGCCCCTGGCCCTCTACCTGTTCTCCCAGAACAAGCGGACCCATGAGCTGTTCCTCCGCCGGTCCTCCTTCGGCGGCGGCTGTATCAACGACACCATCATCCATCTGGCCACCAGCCGGATGCCCTTCGGCGGCGTGGGAAACAGCGGGATGGGCGGCTACCACGGCGGGGCCAGCTTCGACACCTTCTCCCACCGGAAAAGCATTGTGAAAAAATCCGCCTGGATTGACCTGCCCGTCCGCTACGCCCCCTATTCCCCTGTGAAGGACAAACTGCTGCGGCTGTTTCTGCGGTAAAAGATTTGTCCCGCCTGGTTCAGGCGGGACAAATTTTCCTTATTCTCTCACGTGGCGGGGGCTCTTGGCGACCATCACGGCGGCCTCGCTGACCGCGGACAGTACGTCGGCCCGGGCCTGGATCTCATAGCTCTTCAGCTTAACCATCAGTCTGCCCCGGTCGGTGGCGACATAGTGGGGGGGCAGGTGATTCAGGGCGTAGGCGATCACATCGGCCTTGCACGCCTCACAGGTACAGCCTCCCTCCGCCTCCATCACAGTATCCAGATTCTGCAGAACAATGTCCTCCATCAGGTTTCTGTACTCGATAGCCATTTTTTTCCTCCTAGACGATCTCTGTATCTCAATGTACCACTCCAGTATATAACTTTTTTGGCTAAATTACAATCCTTATCTTATTTTTATTTTCTCCTATGTTAATTCAGTCCAAAAGCGCATAAAGATTGTATTAAGATCCTAGGAACCTGCCCTATTCCGCGCTATAATGGGAACATCAAGTATGAGAGGAGCCGGACCATTGCGGTTGAACAAACAGCTTCGGGAAAAAATACAGGAGTCCATGGCCTCGGTGCTCCCCATCACGGCCATCGTCTTTCTGCTGTCCATCACCATCGCCCCCCTGGACTCGGGCACTCTGGCGCTGTTCCTCTTCGGGGCCATCCTGCTGGTAGGCGGCATGGGGCTGTTCACCCTGGGGGTGGACATGTCCATGATCCCCATGGGGGAGGGCGTGGGCGTCACGGTGAGCAAAAGCAAGCACCTGCTGATCCCCGTGGCGGTCTACTTTCTGCTGGGCGTCCTCACCACCATGGCCGAGCCCGACCTGACGGTGCTGGCCAACCAGGTGCCCGCCATTGACAATATCGTCCTGATTCTCACGGTAGCCGTGGGGGTGGGCCTGTTCCTGGTGGCGGCCACCCTGCGGATTCAGCGGGGGACCCCCCTGCGCCATCTGCTGCTGGTGTTTTACTTCCTGGTCTTCGCGCTGGCCGCTCTGGCCCCCGGCAATTTTATCCCTGTCTCCTTCGACTCCGGCGGCGTCACCACCGGGCCCATCACCGTCCCCTTTATCATGTCCCTGGGCCTGGGCATCGCCTCCACCCGCAGCGACAAAAACTCCGCCAGCGACAGCTTCGGCCTGATCTCCCTGTGCTCCATCGGCCCCATCCTGTGTGTGCTGGTGCTGGGCATCATCTATAACCCCCAGGAGGCCGCCTCCCATCTCAGCGTTATCCCCACCATCCCCAACACCGCCCAGGCCGCCCGGTTCTTCTACCAGTCCTTCCCCACCTATCTGGAGGAGGTGGCCCGAGCCCTTCTGCCCATCACCGGGCTGTTCCTGGTTTTTCAGGCCATCACCCGCCGGTTCAAGCGGGGCCAGCTGATGCGCATTGCCACCGGTCTGCTCTATACATACGTGGGGCTGGTCCTCTTCCTGTGCGGGGTCAACGTGGGCTTTATGCCCGCCGGCCAGCTCATCGGGGCCACCATCGCCGGCGGGGGCCGCAGCTGGCTGCTCATCCCCATCGGTATGCTCATCGGCTACTACATCGTCAAGGCGGAGCCCGCCGCGGCCGTCCTCACCAAGCAGGTGGAGGAGGTGTCCAACGGCTCCATCTCCCATAAGGCCATGGGGCTGGCCCTGTCCATCGGCGTGTGCGTCTCGGTGGGGCTGGCGATGGTGCGGGTACTCACCGGGCTGAATATCTTCTGGCTCCTCATTCCCGGCTACGCCATCTCCCTGGGCCTGACCTTTGTGGTCCCCGGAATCTTCACCGGCATCGCCTTCGACTCCGGCGGCGTAGCCAGCGGACCCATGACCGCCACCTTCCTCCTCCCCTTCGCCCAGGGGGCCTGTCACGCCCTGGGGGGCAACATGATGACCGACGCCTTCGGCATCGTGGCTATGGTGGCTATGACCCCCCTGGTGACCATCCAGATCATGGGCCTTGCCAGCATCCTGCGCCACAAGCTGGCCCGCCGCCGCCTGCGCTCCCGCATGGAGCGGGTGGAGGACGTGGTCCTCTATTTTGACTGAGAGGAGAGCCCCTATGGAAGCAATGAAAGTGATCCTCTCCATTGTGGAACGGGGCCAGGGCGCCGCCATGCAGCGGCTGTACCGCCAGTGCCACCTGCCCATCCACCTCCAATGCGCCGGGAGGGGTACCGCCACCTCGGAGATTATGGACATCCTGGGCCTGGGCTCCAGCGAGAAGGACGTGCTTATCAGCTTTGCCGCCGCCTCCGCCGCGAAAAAGCTGCTCCACGACCTGGACAACGACCTCCGGGGCCACACCGGCGGGGCCGGGATTGTGGTCTCCATCCCCGTCTCGGGACTGAACAGCCTGATCGCCAATTTAGCCGCCTACCACGCGGAAAGCTTAAAGGAAAAAGAGGAGGGCAGCGACATGGAACGCTCGGAAAACAGTTTGATTTTAGTGGTGTGCGCCCGGGGCTGCACCGACGACGTGATGACCACCGCCAAGGCCCACGGGGCCCGGGGCGGCACCGTCATCAAGGGGCGGCTGTCCGGCCGGAAGGAGCTGGAGCAGGCCTACGAAGTGGAGCTGAGGGCCGAGCGTGAGATCGTAGCCATCGTGGTGCCCACCAGTCTGCGCAACCCCATTATGGAGGCCATCAACACCGAGCACGGCCTGCGCAGCGAGGCTCAGGCGGCGCTGTGCTCCCTGCCCATTGAGCAGATCGTAAGGTTGGGATGATTCTTGTAGGGGCGCATAGTATGCGCCCACGGGCGGCTGATAGCCGCCCCTACATTTTTTGAGAAAGGTGGTGCCCTTATGGAGTGCTTTGTCAATGCCTGCGAAGAACAGCATTTTCAGGATATGTCCCTCCTCCACGCCCTGGGCTGGCGGGCCGCCTACCGGGACAGCATCCCGGCTGACTACATGGCCCGGGAGATCACCGACAGGCGCTGGGTCCCGGTCTTCCGCCAAAACTACGCGGAGGGCCGCTATCACGGTCTCTTGCTCTACGCGGGGGATACCCCCCTGTGCTGCGCCACCTACGGCCCCGCCCGGGTGGACCAGTCCGCTGGGAACACTATCTGCGATTTCAGCTCTCCCGACCTGGCCGACTGGGGAGAGCTGATCTCCCTCTACGCCCACCCGGACCATTGGGGCCAGGGGTACGGCTCCGCCGTGATGGAGGAGGTCCTCCGCCGTCTGGAAAAGGCGGGGTATCCTGGCTGTTTTCTCTACGTCCTCCGGGAGAACGACCATGCCCGTCGCTTTTACGAAAAGCACGGCTTTGCCTGGGACGGACACAGCCTGGAGGTGGCGCTGACGAGAAACGCTTCATTAAGCGATTTAAGATATCGCAAACGATTCTAAAGTGACATCCCTGCTATTTTTGAATCCCTTTTCCCATTCCCGAGCCACAATGTTCGTGGGGAAATAGCATAACATTTTTTCTCAAGATATAATGTATAAAGGGTGGTTTCACCAGACCAACGCTATATATTAGCCGCAGTCCATTTGTGGCAGAATAATACAGGCGGTGGTACTGCCTGCGGCAGTTGTGCGCTCTCCAAGGGAGGCCCGCCGCACGTTCCTTGCCTGCCCAGTATGGACAAGCCAGCAAACACCACCGGCGACTTGCGCATCGGACGGAGCTGCGTCAATGCTCTGGGGGCTGAGGGGCGTGGGGCACCGACAAGCCGCACCGGGTATATACCGGGACATTGCTGCTGTCATCGCCTATAAAAGAGGGTTGAAAGTCGTTTGCTGCCATGGTATATTCTATTCGATAAATCGGAGTGCGGAAGAAGAAATAATTAAGATACCAACCGCCCGTCCCCTTGCAGCGCAACGGTTTCATGGGTTCTGTCGGCAATTGGTACGCAAAAACTACTCGATTTTACAGGACAGTGGTGAAGGTGCGCGAAAAAAAGAGAAAAAATACAGTCAAAATTTTGACCTGTGCTCTCTCTGCGTTAGGGGCAATCGGGCTGCTGCTTTTCCATGGCAGTCTTCCATTAAAAGATAGCATACAGATTGGGCATCTTCCGAAGGAATTTAGCATTGATGTGAGCAATAATTATATCGATTTTCAGGTGGAAAATGAGTGTTCAGCATATGCGTCCGCCTACGTGATGCGGCATTTAGGCAGACAGGTTGCAGGTTCTGAATTGTACGATGACATTGACCGTGTGCTCGGCTTCGTTTCTGTCAATTCTGTCGTTAGCCTGTTTCAAAGTTATGGATATACCGCAAAAGCCTATCATGGAGATAATAGCACCCTAAAGCAACGTTTAATTTCAGGTGTGCCTGTTATTGCATTTATACGCACGCCTGATGATACGCATTATGTTGTAGTCGTTGGATATGATGAGAATTTCATATATCTGGTAGATTCAATCTCTGATAATGCTAATGCAAATGGCGGCTGGTATAACAGAAAACTCAGCACAGAGGAATTTGATGCGATTTGGAAAACGAATATGTATCCTGTTGAGAATATCTATATTGTCATATCAGGATCATAAAATAAAAATTCCAGCTTTTTGGGGGATTTCATCCTTTGGGTGAAATCCCCCTTGACAAATACTTTTTGATATCCCATAGATTCCAACTCACGTTCTATAAAAAACATAAAGCAGGACAACCAATCAACTGTCCTGCTTTGTGTAGGCACTACCTATCTTTCCGGTCCGTCTCCAGACAAGTATTTTCGGCAGAAGCGAGCTTAACTTCCGTGTTCGGAATGGGAACGGGTGGACCCTCGCCCTAATCAGCACCTACTATTTTAATCACCGAAGTGACTAAAACCAATATGAAGTTTAAACTGGTGACCCGTACGGGAATCGAACCCATGTTTGCGGCGTGAGAGGCCGCCGTCTTAACCGCTTGACCAACGGGCCGTGTCACGCTTCGCGCCCTTCGCTACGGCGTCTAAGCCGCTACGACTTCACAAGCCGGCCTACGGCACTGCGTGCCTTCGGTCCGTTTGCTCCGCTCCGCGTCTTACCCGCCTGCTCCCAGGCGCTCAGCGCTTCGTCTTTGGTGCGCCTTCAGGGATTCGAACCCGGGACCCACTGATTAAGAGTCAGTTGCTCTACCAACTGAGCTAAAGGCGCGTCATGCGCTATTTCTGCACCCTGAAAACCGAACAGTGAAACAACCTTTCGTTGCTTGCAAGCGCCTGCATTTCTTTCTTGCGACCTTGTAGGTCAAGCCCTCGGCTTATTAGTATCGGTCAGCTGCACGCCTTACAGCGCTTCCACCTCCGACCTATCAACGACATAGTCTACATCGAGCCTTACTTCTTTCGAATGAGAGATCTTATCTTAGGGAGAGTTTCACGCTTAGATGCTTTCAGCGTTTATCTCGTCCAGACGTAGCTACCCAGCTGTGCCCTTGGCAGGACAACTGATGCACCAGAGGTCTGTCCATCCCGGTCCTCTCGTACTAAGGACAGCTCCCTTCAAATCTCTTACGCCCGCAACAGATAGGGACCGAACTGTCTCACGACGTTCTGAACCCAGCTCGCGTGCCACTTTAATCGGCGAACAGCCGAACCCTTGGGACCGAATTCAGCCCCAGGATGTGACGAGCCGACATCGAGGTGCCAAACCTCCCCGTCGCTGTGGACGCTTGGGGGAGATCAGCCTGTTATCCCCAGGGTAGCTTTTATCCGTTGAGCGACGGCACTTCCACTTGCATACCGCCGGATCACTAACTCCAACTTTCGTTACTGCTCCACCCGTCGGTGTCGCAGTTAGGCTCGTTTTTGCGTTTACACTCACTGCACGATTTCCGTCCGTGCTGAACGAACCTTTGAGCGCCTCCGTTACCTTTTAGGAGGCGACCGCCCCAGTCAAACTGCCCACCTAACAGTGTCCCCCGACCGGATTCACGGCCGCAGGTTAGAAAACCAGTAAATCAAGGGTGGTATCCCAAGGGCGGCTCCACAAAAGCTGACGCCTCTGCTTCCAAGCCTCCCACCTATCCTGTACATGATTTACCAATCCTCAGTATTAAGCTACAGTAAAGCTCCATGGGGTCTTTCCGTCTAGTTGCGGGTAACCGGCATCTTCACCGGTACTACAATTTCGCCGGGTGGGCTGTTGAGACAGCGCCCAAATCGTTACGCCATTCGTGCGGGTCAGAACTTACCTGACAAGGAATTTCGCTACCTTAGGACCGTTATAGTTACGGCCGCCGTTTACTGGGGCTTCAATTCAGACCTTCGCTTGCGCTAAGCCCTCCTCTTAACCTTCCAGCACCGGGCAGGCGTCAGCCCATATACGTCATCTTTCGATTTAGCATAGACCTGTGTTTTTGGTAAACAGTCGCTTGGGCCTATTCTCTGCGGCCTACATTACATAGGCTCCCCTTTTCCCGAAGTTACGGGGTAATTTTGCCGAGTTCCTTAACAACCCTTCTCCCGTTGGCCTTAGGATCCTCTCCTCATCTACCTGTGTCGGTTTGCGGTACGGGCACCTTAGCATACACTAGAACTTTTCTCGCCTCGTCATTCACTGGCTTCCCTACTTATTTTCGGTCCCTTACGCCCGGGTCAACCAACGCCCGGGTCCAGCTAGCTCCAAGTGTCCTTCTAGTTTAAGTTTCGGTGGCTACGGAATTTCAACCGTATGTGCATCGACTACGCCTCTCGGCCTCGCCTTAGCTCCCGGCTTACCTTGGGCGGACGAACCTTCCCCAAGAAACCTTAGATTTTCGGCCATTATGATTCCCACATAATTCTCGCTACTCATTCCGGCATTCTCACTCGAATACAATCCACCGCTGCTTCCGCTACGACTTCACCCCGTATTCGACGCTCCCCTACCACGCATTGCTGCATCCCAAGCTTCGGTTACATGCTTAGCCCCGTTACATTTTCCGCGCAGAGTCACTCGACCAGTGAGCTATTACGCACTCTTTTAATGAGTGGCTGCTTCTAAGCCAACATCCTGGTTGTTTTCGCAACTCCACATCGTTTTCCACTTAGCATGTATTAGGGACCTTAGCTGTGGGTCTGGGCTGTTTCCCTTTTGACCACGAGACTTATCTCACGTAGTCTGACTGCTGATCATCAATTAGCCGGCATTCAGAGTTTGATAGGGTTCAGTAACTTTATCAGCCCCTAGCCCATTCAGTGCTTTACCTCCGGTAATCTAAATCAACGCTAGCCCTAAAGCTATTTCGGGGAGAACCAGCTATCTCCAAGTTCGATTAGAATTTCTCCGCTATCCACAAGTCATCCGCCACCATTGCAACGGGGGTCGGTTCGGTCCTCCATGAGATTTTACTCTCACTTCAACCTGCTCATGGATAGGTCACCTGGTTTCGGGTCTATTGCACACGACTCTTTCGCCCTATTCAGACTCGCTCTCGCTTCGCCTCCAGTGCTGAACACCTTAAGCTTGCCACGTACAATAACTCGCCGGACCGTTCTACAAAAAGTACCTCATCACACCTTAACGTGCTCTGAGTGCTTGTAAGCACAAGGTTTCAGGTTCTATTTCACTCCCCTCCCGGGGTCCTTTTCACCTTTCCCTCACGGTACTGCTCCTCTATCGGTCATCAAGTAGTATTTAGGGTTGGAGGGTGGTCCCCCCAGCTTCCCACAGGGTTTCACGTGTCCTGCGGTACTCTGGATCCTGACTGGAACAATTCAGCTTTCGACTACGGGGCTCTCACCCGCTATGGCCGGCCTTCCCATACCGTTCGTCTAACCTATTGCTCTGTTGTGTCAGTCCACAACCCCGGAGGATAAATCCTCCGGTTTGCCCTCTTCCGCGTTCGCTCGCCACTACTAGCGGAATCTCTGTTGATTTCTCTTCCTCGCCCTACTTAGATGTTTCAGTTCAGGCGGTTCCCCACCTACGCCTATTTTATTCAACGCAGGCTGACAGAGTATTGCTCTGCCGGGTTTCCCCATTCGGAAATCCGTGGATATAACGCCTATGTGCGGCTCCCCACGGCTTATCGCAGCTTGTCACGTCCTTCATCGGCTCTTGATGCCAAGGCATTCCCCTTGCGCTCTTTATAGCTTGACCTTCGTCGAGGCAAAGTCCATTCCGTTCCGGATATCCTTTGGACATCCCTCACTTCATTCCCTTGCCTCTCCTCCTTCAAATTGAACCCGCTTCGCTGGGCTTCAATTTGAGAAGATCTCTGGTTCTCACAAGAATTATGCAGGCCTCAGATTTGGTTCATTGTAGTATTTGTGTTACCCTATTATTTAAAGTCCACAAATTAAAACTTTGTTACCTCTCTGTTGCTTGCTCGCAATTTCTTGCTTGCTTCACTGTTCAGTTTTCAAGGTGCAGTCTCCAACCTTTTCCAAGGTCAGATTGAAATGCTCACCCTTTTGGATAAACACTTCAATCCAATCTCGTGGTGGAGGTTATCGGATTCGAACCGGTGACCCCCTGCTTGCAAAGCAGGTGCTCTACCAGCTGAGCTAAACCCCCGTAACCGCTCAAGTTGGGTGGTGGGCCCAAGTGGACTCGAACCACCGACCTCACGATTATCAGTCGTGCGCTCTAGCCAGCTGAGCTATGGGCCCGTCGGGTTGCCGCCTCCCTAGCAGCGTGCGCCCTCTAAATTAAACAACGCGACTCTCATTCTAACACCGAAGTCTGACCTAGGAATGTTACAGCCACGTCTTAGGTGACTGAGGTCTCCTTAGAAAGGAGGTGATCCAGCCGCACCTTCCGATACGGCTACCTTGTTACGACTTCACCCCAATTATCGAACCCACCTTCGGCCGCGCCCCCATTGCTGTTAGGCTACGGACTTCGGGTGTTCCCGACTCTCATGGTGTGACGGGCGGTGTGTACAAGGCCCGGGAACGTATTCACCGCGGCATGCTGATCCGCGATTACTAGCGATTCCAACTTCACGCAGGCGGGTTGCAGCCTGCGATCCGAACTGGGATGGCTTTTAGGGATTTGCTCCACCTCGCGGTTTTGCTTCCCTCTGTTGACCACCATTGTAGTACGTGTGTGGCCCAGGACATAAGGGGCATGATGATTTGACGTCGTCCCCACCTTCCTCCGTTTTGTCAACGGCAGTCTCGCTAGAGTGCTCTTGCGTAGCAACTAACAATAAGGGTTGCGCTCGTTGCGGGACTTAACCCAACATCTCACGACACGAGCTGACGACAACCATGCACCACCTGTCACCGGCGCTTCCGAAGAAGAAAGTGTATCTCTACACCGGTCGCCGGGATGTCAAGCCCTGGTAAGGTTCTTCGCGTTGCTTCGAATTAAACCACATACTCCACCGCTTGTGCGGGCCCCCGTCAATTCCTTTGAGTTTCAACCTTGCGATCGTACTCCCCAGGTGGGATACTTATTGTGTTAACTGCGGCACGGAGGGGGTCAGTCCCCCCACACCTAGTATCCATCGTTTACAGCGTGGACTACCAGGGTATCTAATCCTGTTTGCTCCCCACGCTTTCGCGCCTCAGCGTCAGTTGCTGTCCAGCAGACCGCCTTCGCCACTGGTGTTCCTCCTAATATCTACGCATTTCACCGCTACACTAGGAATTCCGTCTGCCTCTCCAGTACTCAAGAACTACAGTTTCAAATGCAGGCCACAGGTTGAGCCCGTGGTTTTCACATCTGACTTGCAGTCCCGCCTACACGCCCTTTACACCCAGTAAATCCGGATAACGCTTGCCACCTACGTATTACCGCGGCTGCTGGCACGTAGTTAGCCGTGGCTTATTCCTCAGGTACCGTCACTTGCTTCGTCCCTGAGAAAAGAAGTTTACAACCCGAAAGCCTTCTTCCTTCACGCGGCGTTGCTGGGTCAGGCTTGCGCCCATTGCCCAATATTCCCCACTGCTGCCTCCCGTAGGAGTCTGGGCCGTGTCTCAGTCCCAATGTGGCCGGCCAACCTCTCAGTCCGGCTACTGATCGTCGCCTTGGTGGGCCGTTACCCCGCCAACTAGCTAATCAGACGCGAGTCCATCTCAGAGCGATAAATCTTTGATGTCCAGTGCCATGCGACACAGACATATCATGCGGTATTAGCAGCTGTTTCCAGCTGTTATTCCCCACTCCAAGGCAGGTTACTCACGCGTTACTCACCCGTCCGCCACTAAGGATTCCCTTCAGTTGTCCGAAAACTCCTTCAGGGGTCCTCCGTTCGACTTGCATGTGTTAAGCACGCCGCCAGCGTTCATCCTGAGCCAGGATCAAACTCTCAATAAAATGGTATCTAAAGAACCGTGGTTCTTCAAATCAATCTTATTGAAGCTTACCTTAGCTTCAAAGAAATAATTGACGTTGTCCAAAACAAGCTTCTTTCGAAACTTTTTGAAACAACCAATCCTTCTGGTGCTTCGTGTTTGTCACGTTGTTTAATTTACAAGGTGCACACCGCTCATCAGCGGCGGGCTTTCATCTTACCACATCTCTTTTCCTTTGTCAAGTACTTTTTTGAATTTTTTCAAATTCTTTTTTCGCACTCGTTTCGGAAACCTCTGTGTTTTAGAAAGCTGTTGTCTCGCAACGGTTTTAGATTTTAGCGCACGCTCCAGCTTTTGTCAAGTACTTTTTTCGACTTTTTTCAAAATCTTTTTTACTCGACCTTCGCTCTTGCGCCGCCGTCTTCTGGACCTCGCGGACAGCTTTGACATAATACCACCCCTACTCCCCTTTGTCAATACCTTTTTTCAAAATTTTTTATTTTTCTCCAGAGACTTCCTATTTCCGTCTCATAACCGCCCTTTTCACCTGAAATTCCACGTACTGCGGACATTTGGCCGCAAAATTTCCCCTTGCGGAACGACAAATCTTATGTTACCTTTAATTAGTATATAGGAATCCACCCCACACACAGGAGGCCGCTTATGCCGATCCGAATCCCAGACTCCCTGCCTGCCAGGGCCACGCTAGAAAGTGAGAACATCTTTGTTATGACGGAGTATCGCGCCATTCATCAGGACGTACGCACACTGAATCTGCTCATCCTGAACCTGATGCCCACGAAGGTCGTCACAGAGACGCAGCTGCTGCGGAAGCTGTCCAACTCCCCCCTCCAGGTGCAGGTGGAGCTGCTCAAAACGGCCAGCCACACCTCCCAGAACACGGAGTCCAGCCACCTCTCCTCCTTTTATACCACCTTTGACCAGATCAAGGACCGGAAATTTGACGGCATGATCATCACAGGAGCCCCGGTGGAGAATTTGGATTTTACCGAGGTGGATTACTGGCCGGAGCTGTGCCGGATCATGGACTGGAGCTGCACTCATGTCCACTCCACCCTCCATGTGTGCTGGGGGGCTCAGGCGGGGCTGTACTACCACTATGGCATCCCCAAGCACTCCCTGCCCCAAAAGCTCTTCGGCGTGTTCCCCCATACGGCGCTGAAAAAGCAGTCCCCCCTGTTCCGGGGCTTTGACGATGTCTTTTATATCCCCCACTCCCGGCACACCGAGAATCGGGAGGAGGATATCCGTAAAATTCCAGAGCTGGAGCTGCTGTCCGTGTCGGAGGAGGCCGGAGTATTCGCCGTGAAGAGCGAAGACAACCGCCGGTTTTTCATCACCGGACACCCGGAGTACGACCCAGACACCCTGGCTCGGGAGTATTTCCGGGACGTGGACAAGGGTCTGCCCATTCGCGCGCCCCAGCACTATTTCCCCAACGACGACCCCGCCCAGGCCCCCGTCGTCAACTGGCGCTCCGCCGGCCAGCTGTTTTACACCAACTGGCTGAATTACTACGTCTATCAGACAACGCCTTACGATATTACTCAGATTTGAGCACATAATATCGTCTAATTTACAGTGGGTCCTTGACCACAAGCAATAAAAAGTGAAGGACTGACACCGGCCAGACAGCTTGGGTCAGTCCTTCTTTTTTCCAAAAAGCTCCATCAGCCCCACCACGATTAAAAAACCGCCGAAGCATTTTTTCAGCAGAGCCACATCCACAGCGGTGGCGGCCCAAGCGGAGAGGGCGGCGCAGGCCAGTCCCGCTCCGATGGCAGGGCGGAGAGCCGTTTTTTCCACAAAGCCGTTCTTCACATGGGCGGGCAGGGCCATCAGCCCGGCGGGGAGGAAGTACAGCAGGTTGATTCCCTGAGCCAGACGCTGCTCCACCCCGGCGAAGGCGGTCATATACACCAGCAGCAGGGTCCCGCCCCCCACGCCGAAGCCGGACAGCACCCCCGTCGCCGCGCCCACAATCAGCGGCAAAATCCAGTCCTTCACAGGAAGCTCCTCACCCCTCCGTAGATCAGCAGCAGGCCGAAGGCCCGTTTGAGCCAGGGCATCTTTACGCCCTTGAACCACTTCCCCCCGGCCCAGCCGCCCACTGTGCCGCCGATGAGGTAGGGCAAAGTCGCCATGAAGTCCAGCCCACCCCGGAAGAAATAAATTGCCACTGATAAGGCGCACAGGGGCAGGATTACAGCCACCGACGTGGCGAAAGCTTTGCGCTGGTCCAGCTTACAGTACCCCGTCAGCAGGGGCACGAACACTGACCCGCCTCCGCCGCCGAAAAAACCGTTGGCCACCCCGGCCAGCCCTCCGGCCACCGCGTATTTCCACTTTGCGTGCAAAAAACCGCCCCCTTTCAGGATAGTTTCCCTGGAAGAGGGCGGTTTATTCAATCAAATGTGCTTATTCTCCATCCAAGGCGTGAAATTCCTCTAACTGACGGTCTACCATCGCCTGAAACAAAAAGGCATCGACAGTACACCTGCTTTACCGCTGACGATAGCATGGATGCTCTTGTCACGCTGAAAAATCATCCTATGGACTTGATAATCCTGGATGTGATGATGCCCCATCTGGATGGCTTTTCTGTCTGCAAGATGACACGGGAAATGAGCGATATGCCCATTATCATGTTCACCGCAGTCAGGCTTTTTTTGACAAGGGAATATCAATCCGACTTTTACTTTGTAACTGCATGGCGGCATCCTCCTAATATGCCGCCCATTAGCCATAAAAAGCGGCGGCTTTGATTTCTCAAAACCGCCACGATACGGAACCTCTTAACGGCTTCTATCTCTGCCTTGTTACAATAGTAAGCATCTGGAGATCATCAAGGCATAAATTCCGTCAGGTTCTTTTTCAGTTCTTCACAGTCATCACTGTAGATCACGACCTGGATGGGCTTACTTAAATCCAGACTGTAAATGCCCAGCATGGATTTAGCGTTCACAGTGTACCGTCCCGATAGCACATCCACATCGAAAGGAGCCTGCCCGATCAGATTGACAAACTGCTTTACCTGGTTGACCTCTGTGAGAGAAATTGTTACTGCCTGCATGATAAAACGTCCTCCTTTTCACGCATAAAAGACTGGATTTGCTCAAGGTCAGGCATGGCTGGAATAGCGCCGTTGCCGGTAGTTGTCATAGCTCCGGCGGCATTTGCGAATTTGACCATCTGCTTCAACTGCACGGGATTCATGAAAGCCAATTCTTCCCGCATCATGCCTTTGGTCTTCCACAGGAACGCACCGATAAAAGCGTCCCCAGCGCCTGTTGTGTCGACTGTGTTCACCGGATAGGCGGGAACGTGACCGAAAGAACTGTGATTCCGATAGTAAGCGCCCTGTTCTCCCAGCGAAACCAGAACCAGAGCCGCCCCTTTATCAAGCAGGCGCTTTGAACCGATGTCTAAATCCTGGGTTCCGGTGAGGAAAGCCATTTCTTCTTCCGACACTTTCAGAATATCAGCATATTTTATGGCTCGCTCAATCTGGGCGTGGGCATCCTCTGCATCCTCTGCATCCTCCCAAAGCATAAGGCGAATATTGGGGTCAAAGCTCACCAGTTTACACTGCTTCTTCGCATATTCCACCGCGTGGAATACGGCTCTCCGGCAGGGATCGTGGGTCAGGGAAACCGACCCGAAGTGGAAAACACCACAGTTATCAATCAGATGCAGGGCAACCTCCTTGGGGGTCAGCATCTGATCCGCCCCAGGTGAGCGGTAAAAGGAGAAGGAGCGGTCCCCCTTTTCATCCAGATGAACAAATGCCAGCGTAGTCGGCGTAACCGGATCAAGCACCAGCCCGGATGTATCAATACCTTTTTCTTTCAGCACGTCCCGGAGAAACATTCCAAAGGCATTCTGCCCCACCTTTCCGATGAAAGCCGTTTTCCCTCCCAGTCGGGCGTTCATTGCCAGGACATTGGCGGGCGCGCCACCGGGATTCTGGGTGAACATCTTCATTCCCTTGGAATTTGTTCCGCCTGGAGTGAAGTCGATCAAAAGCTCACCCATTGCCACAACGTCAATCATGCTGCACGTCCTTTCTGGCTGCAAGCTCCGCAATAATGCGGTTGTAGGAGTTCTTATTGATCTGATAGAAGAACAGCACCACTGCCGTGACGATCCACAGCACACCAGGAATGGTGGAAAAGGCGTGATGGATAACGCTCTGGACGGCTTCGCTCTGAACTTGATTGGCCTCAAATGTCAACGCCAATATGAAATTGTAAGAAAACGCCGAAGAAATTTTGTAGTTTTTCGGCGGGGGTGGGTAACAAAATCAGCAGCTGCCTTGCTCAAAAAGAGTGTTCACGATTTGCTGTTTCTGACGCATAAATTCTTTGCGTTCTTTCAGGCGGTAAGACTCACCCTTGATGTTGATAACGGTGCAGTGATGCAGTACACGATCCAGGATGGCGGAGGCGATGGTGACGTCGGCAAAGACCTCGTTCCACTGGGAGAAAGTCTTGTTGGAGGTAAAAACGGTAGACGTTTTTTCATACCGTCTGGCAATGAGCTGGAAAAAGAGATTTGCGCCCTGGATATCCATAGGGAGATAGCCGATTTCGTCAATGATGAGCATCCTGTACTTGGCCAGAACTTTGAGCTTGTCCGGCAGGCGGTTCTCAAAGTGGGCCTTTTTGAGCTGCTCAATAAGCTGGTGGCAGTTGATGTAGTAGGTGGAGAAACGGTGCTGTGCTGCCACCAGGCCCAGGGCGGAGGCCAAATGGGTCTTGCCCACGCCTGGCGGGCCGAGGAAAACCACATTCTCCCCGTTCTCCAGGAAGCGCATGGTGGCCAACTCATCGATTTGGCGTTTATCGATGGAGGGCTGGAAAGAGAAATCGAAGTCGTCCAGGGTCTTCTTAATGGGGAAGCCAGACATCTGGATCTGCTTCTCATAGGCCCGTTTCCGCTTGGATTTGGCTTCTTCTGAGAAAATGTGATCCAAAACCTCCACAATGTTGAGCTTGTCCGCCACCGCCCGTTCCAGGTAGTTGTCCAGAATCTCCAGGGTGTTTTTCATTTTAAGGGCTTCCAGGTTTTCCCTCAGCCTGTCCATAGTAAATTCAGTCATACAGCACCTCGTCATATCTGGATAAATCAGAGGGTTTCAAGGGGAAATCTATCACTTTGCCCTGTTCCAGCAGAATATTTTCTGCATCCATTGTCTGCTTCAACGTAAGCCTTCGGTAATGCTGAGGATTGACAACCATGTCCTTCCTTTGATACGATATTCGGTGCAGAGCGATCTGCTTGCCTTCATAGTAGGCCGCCAGCATACTGTCGAGGGCTACGACTGCCACATCTTTGCCGACATACTCCGCTGGCACGGAGTACTGATTGCCGGCGTAGGAGATGAGGCAGTCTTTTTGTACCCGCCTAAGGTTGATCTTGTCGATGATGTACTCTCTGGAGAGGGGACTCAACCCCTCCTTTTTCAGCCGCTCAAAAGGAACCTCGTTCGTGGTGGCATGAACTTTGCCATTGACCTTATTACACCAAGCCAAGGCTTGTCCATTCAAATCTGCCAGGCTGTTGTACTTGATCCCGACCATGAAGTTGTCCCGCACAAACTGCACCGTCCGCTCCACTTTTCCTTTCGTCTGGCCACGGTAGGGGCGGCACAGGATGGGCTTGAACCCGTAAAATCCCGCAAAGTCCTCAAACTGCCGGTTCAGAGTAGAGTCCTCCTGTTTCAGCAGCCGCTTAATGACCACCTGCTTCATGTTGTCGTACAGGATTTCCTCCGGGTACCCGCCAAAGTACCGGAATGCGTTCTGGTGACACCGAATCAGTGTGTTTGTGCTCATATCCGTTACAAATTCGATGTACCGCATCCGCGAGTACCCCAGTATCATGAGAAAACAGTACAGCTTCTTCCACTTCCCATCCTCGTACACCAGGTGATCCTCGAAGAATCCCCAGTCCATCTGCCCCTGCTTTCCCGGCATCGTCTCAAACCGCACTGTTGCTTTCTCATTCAAGTCCATCTTCCGGCTGCTCACATACGCCTTGACGATGCTGTAGCCTCCGTCGAATCCCATTTCCCGCAGCTTCTCCAGTATCCGCAGCGCCGAATACGGCGCCTCTTCCAGCCACTCGTCCACGATCTGCTTGTACGGGTCCATCTTCGTGGGCTTCGGTTCGCTCAATGTGTACTCCGGCTTCTGCGGCGATTCCGCGTACCGCTTTGCCGTCCGCGGGTCCATGTGGTACTTCCGTCCCAGCTCCACATAGCTAAGTCCTTTCTGTCTGTCGCTTCGGATATCCATCCACTGTGCTCCTTTCATTTTCTGACTCCCTTTCCGGGCTCTTTTTCGCCCTATTGGGAGTCTATCTTTTTTTCGCCTCCTCCGCCACAAAACTACATTTTTTCCTCGGCGTTTTTTTACATTTTATCACTGGCGCTGACAGTTTCCAGAGGTGGAAACAGTGGTGGCGGACGCTGCCTACAAGACCCCGCATATCTGCAAAAAGGTATTTCGAGATGGCCGGGTATTGTCTACAGCCTACAAGCGGCCCATGACGATGAAGGGTGGACATCCCTGGTGGTCTTACGTCTATGATGAATATTATGACTGCGTGATCTGCCCGGAATACCACATCCTGTCCTACCGCACCACCAACCGGGATGGATACCGTGAATACCGCAGCGATCCGAAAATTTGCGCCCAGTGCCCCACCCGGCATTTATGTACAAAATCCAAAAGCTTCGTAAAGACTGTCCTGCGGCACATCTGGAAGGGCTATGAAGAACTGGCCGATGATGCCAGGTACACCCCGGAGTACAAGCAGCTCTATGCAAGGCGCAAAGAGACCATTGAGCGAGTTTTTGCCGATGCAAAAGAAAAACACGCCATGCGCTATACCGTTTACCGTGGTCTGGCCCAGGTTTCCAACTGGGTGAGGCTTAAATTTGCTGCCATGAACCTCAAAAAGTTGGCAAGATGGAAAGCCAGAAAGCGCTTTGCTCCGCCTTCCTCCACACCCTCCTCCTACATTTTATTCCTCATTAACGTTGTGCCCTGTCTGGCTTCATTACCAGACAGGCCATTTTTCGACAAGCTGAGGCGGTTAGTATTAACACTACTAGCCGCCTTTCTTCTTGACAATTCAATAACAAGCCTTTGCACTATACCCATATTACAACAAGGGATGGGAAAAGTATGAGCCGGAAAGGAAAAATCCCTTCCGGCCCAAGCTTATTGATGATATTACCAATCCTGATCCTGATAAGGGGTGCTCTCCACGCCCTGGGACTGGAGGCGTCCCACCAGCCGGTCCAGGGGGGCCTTGCAGAGCCTCTGGAACCATTCGGCGCCGCCAAACCAGCGGACCAGAGTGGGGCTGACGGCGTAGTAGAGCCGGATGAAGGCCCGACCGGGCGCGGAGGCGGCCAGCTGGCCGTCCCGAAAGCGGCGGAGGGTCCAAACCTGGGGGCAGTCGTAGGAACCATACACCGCCGTAGCCACGTAACAGCCGCTCTTTTTCTTCATGGGCTGGGGGACGTAATCCTCGTCGTCGTCGTCCTTCGGACGGGAGGCCACAGCCTCCTTGACGGGGGCCTTTTTCTGCTTTTCCAGGTCCTTGATGAGCCTCAGCTCGGCGTCCAGGGGCTCACCGCAGGAGCCGCAGAAGATCTTGGAATCATCATTGGCAAAACCGCAGGCGGGACAGCGTTTTGACATAGCCATACTCCTTTTGTGGCGGGCCTGTTGGGCTCCGCGTTCGTTATGTTACATCCTCATTATACCAGAGCGCCTGACAGTATACAAGGGGGAATTATCCGCTTTTACCGGCTTTTTTCAAGAAATCCAACGCATTCCTCCACAAGATCCCCTCCGCCTGGGGCTGGGACAGGCCGCGCTTCAGAAGGAGCTGATACAGTCCGGCGAATTTCTCCGGGCTGTCCAGCCATCCGGGCAGGTCGGCCCCGTCGGCGTCGGAGCCCAGAGCTAAAACACCCTCCGCCCCCAGCTCCATGAAGTGCTCGACGTGCCGCCACAGGTCCTCCGGCCCGGCGGGCTGGCCGTCGTCCCGGAGGAAGGCGCGGTAGTAGTTCAGCCCGATGAGACAGCCCCGGGCGGCCAGCTCCTTGATCTGCTCGTCGGCCAGGTTGCGCCGGTGGCCGCAGACGGCCCGGGCGTTGGAGTGGCTGGCCACGAAGGGCCTTTTTGCCGCCTTGAGGAAGTCCTCCAGCCCCCGGTCGTTGAGGTGGGACACGTCGGCCAGGATGCCCCAGCGCTCCAGCTCTGGGACGGCCTCCCGCCCGAAGGAGGACAGGCCGTGGTCTGTCACATTGCCCGAGGCGATCTCGTTCTCCCCGTTCCAGGTGAGGGTCATCATCCGGACGCCGTCCCGGGCCAGGGCCTCCACCCGATCCAGCCGCCCCGCCAGGGCGGAGCCGTTTTCCACCGTGAGGACGGCGGCGGCCTTGCCCTGTTCCCAGGCGTCTTCGATGTCCCCGGCGGAGCGGCAGGGGCTCACCCTGTGGGCGAGGGCGTCCATCTGGCGGTAAAAGCTGTCCCGCCAGCGCTCGTAATAGGAAATCGCCTCCCGGTCTCGCAGTCCGTCCAGAATAAAGATGGCACAGCACTGGCACCAGCGCACCCCCTCCGGGATGGCGGACAGGGAGAAGTGCCGGCCGGGCAGATCCAGGGTGTTGACCTCCCGGCTTCGGTCCGTCAGGGCGGAGAACGCCTCCTCCCGGCGTGCCGGGTCCTGGGTCGCGGCCAGCAGGGGGGCGTCCTCCGGCGTGAGGGCGGTGAGGGTGTCGCAGTGCAGGTCGATGAGGGCATAGGGGTTCATGGAACCGCTCCTTGTACTATTAGAGTAGTAGTTATTAAAGCCCCTCTCCAAGGGCTGAGCTACACTGTAAAGGATGATGTGGATTGGTGAACTGCTCCTACCACAAGATGGTTCCAGAAAAGTTCTATCCACAGCTTTTTGCAGTTTTGTTAATCAGCTAAATACCGCCAGACATTTTATGAGGAACAAGGCTACAAAAGCAAAGAATCCTGTGGACGCACGAACGATTGCGGCTATGCTGTTGTCCAATGCAGACCTATCCCTACACAGATACAGCATACCACAACGAGGAGCTAAAGTCACTCACCAGATAGTGTCGTCACGAGAAGAAAATAACAAGAGCAATACAACGCATATGGCTATCTCCTCCCCGTTGGGGACTACAGCCGGGAGGACACCGCTTCGGTCAACATCCTGGAGGACTGTACCATCGAGCTGAGCAAGGTATTTACAGAGTAAAAATTGCGCCTCCCACCGTCAGGCGGGAGGCGCTTTTCAGCCCCTCAGCAAAATGGGCTGGAGCTGACGGCCCTCCAGGGCAGACTGGGCGGCGCTGGCTACCTGGGAGAAGTCAGCCACCAGGGAGGCTGGCTTGAGCTCCGGGTCGTCCTGGCCGAAGGGGACGAAGTAGATGTATTTCCTGGGCAGCAGCGCGCCGATGCTGGCGGCGGAGGCGGCCAGGCCGTCGTTGGTGGAGGGGGCGATGAGCAGAGGCCGTCCGTTGCGCAGGTGGGCCTTGGCGGCCATAGTGACGCTGGAGTCGGTGACCCCGGCGGCCAGCTTGCCCAGGGTGTTGCCCGTGCAGGGGGCGATGATGAGTAAATCCAGGAGCTTCTTGGGCCCGATGGGCTCCGCCGCCTGGATGGTGGAGATTACACGGCAGTCGCAGATGCGCTCCATCTCCCGCATCAGGTCGTGGGCCTTGCCGAAGCGGGTGTCGGTCTCCGCTACACACTCGGATACGATGGGCACCACCCGGGCAAACCGGGCTTTCACCTGCTCCAGCGCCTCCATAGCCCTGGCGTGGGTGCAGAAGGACCCGCACACGGCGAATCCTACGGTTACATTTTCCAAATCAATCTTCCTTTCTTGAGGAACGCCCCGGGGATCAAAGTCCGATCTCCCGCAGCATGTTATAAATCGTGCTCTTGATGGCGGCCCCAGCCGTGGCCGGAGCCACCTTTCCCGGCAGGGACAGGGCCCAGATTACAGTGAGCCCCAGCTCTCCCGCCGCGCCCAGGTCCACGCCGCCCGGCTTGGAGGCCAGGTCCAGAATCAGGCAGTCGGGCTTGACGGCCTCCAGCTCGCCCCGGCCCAGCACCTGGGCGGGGACGGTGTTGACGATCAGGTCATAGCCGCACAGCCAGTCCTTCAGCTGCTCCAGGTGCTCTCCGCCGTAGCCCATAGCCTGGGCCCAGGCCAGCTGGTCATACCGCCGGGCGGCCACGCTCACCCGGGCTCCCAGGGCCTGGAAGCGCTGGGCGGTGAGCCGCCCCACCCGTCCAAAGCCCACCACCAGCACCTTCGCGCCGTGGATGGTGATGGGCATGTGCTCCATCGCCAGCTGGACGGCCCCCTCAGCCGTGGGGACGGCGTTGGCGATCGCCAGCTCCTCCCGGGCGAAGTAGTCGTGGATGGTGAGCCCCCGTTCCCGGGCCAGCTCCTCCGCCTCTCCGCCCACCAGCCCGCCGCAGAGGAACTGCCTGGGGCTGAGCCGGTCCAGGATGGGGGCCAGGGGGTGCTCGGAAAGGGCCAGAGGGGCGTTGAGCAGGCCCCCTCCGCTGGAGACGGCCAGAGGCAGGACCACGCAGTCCGCCTTGTCGATGTGCCGGGGGGAGGCCTCGGCGGTGAGGCCGGGGGCGGGCTCCTGGGGCTCGCCCAGGGCATAGGTATGGACTGTGTGGCCGTCCTCGGCCAGCAGCTGGGCCAGCTTGGCCTGCCGCAGATCGCCCCCTACCACCCATATGTTCAGTTCGTGTTTCATGGCGAACCCTCCTAACTCGTACTGCCCCAAGCTATGCGGCGGACGGGCGGTTGGTTCATGGACAGCAAAAAAGCGGGGCCGCTTGGGGCGGTCCCGCTTTTGGTTATTCAGGTGTTTCGGTCTCATCCTCCGGCTGGTCCGGCTGGACGGGCGGAGCCTCCTCCTCCGCCGGGGATTCCTGCGTCTCCGCCTCCTGGGGCTCCTCCAGGGCGGCGGGGGGCTTGATCTCCTCGCTGACGATGTGGATGGCCCTGGCGGGGGGCTCAATGTCCCCGGGCAGAGGCTTGGCCTTCCTGGTGGAGGCGTAGGCGTCCTCCACGGTGGCCGGGTCCCGGCCCTCGATGATGGCAACCATCTCGCCGCCGGTGATGGTCTCCTTCTCCAGCAGGTAGGCCACCACCTTGTCCATGTCCTCCCGGTTGGCCCGGATGACCTCCACTGCGTCCCTGTAGCACACGTCCAGAATGGCCTTCACAGCCTTGTCCATGACGGCGGCGGTGTCCTGGGCGCAGTCCAGGCCGTAGCCCCCCTCCAGATACTGGCTCCGGACAGAGCCCAGAGCCATCATGCCGAACTCCTCGCTCATGCCGTACATGGCGACCATGTTCCGGGCGATGTTGGTGGCCTCCTGGATGTCCTGAGAAGCGCCGTTGGTCATGGTGTCCATGACCACCTCCTCGGCGGCCCGGCCGCCCATGGAGACGGCGATCTTAGCCATCAGCTCCTCCCGGGTGCGCAGGTTGGTCTTGTCCTCCTCGGGCATGAGAAGGGTGTAGCCCAGGGAGCCCTCGGTGTGGGGGACGATGGTAATCTTCTGCACCGGCTCGGCGTTTTTCTGCTTGTAGGCCACCATGGCGTGGCCCACCTCGTGGTAGGCCACCAGCTTGCGCTCGAACTCGGTGAGGACGGAGTTCTTCTTCTCGCTTCCGGCGATAACAAACTCGAAGGAGGCCAGCAGGTCCTCCTGGTTTACCGCGTGACGGCCCTGACGGACCGCCCGCAGGGCGGCCTCGTTCACCAGGTTGGCCAGGTCCGCGCCCACGGTGCCGGCGGTGGCCAGAGCAATCTTTTTCAGGTCCACGTCCTCGGCCAGCTTGATCTTGCGGGTGTGGACCTGGAGGGTGGACAGACGGCCCGCCAGGTTGGGCCGGTCGATGGTGATCCGCCGGTCGAAGCGGCCGGGGCGGAGGAGGGCCTTGTCCAGCACCTCGGGCCGGTTGGTGGCCCCCAGGACGATGACGCCCTTGCCGGGGTCGAAGCCGTCCAGCTCGGCCAGCAGCTGGTTCAGGGTCTGTTCCCGCTCGTCGTTGCCGCCCATGCGGTTGTCCCGGGATTTGCCGATGGTGTCGATCTCGTCGATGAAGATGATGCAGGGGGCCATCTTGCTGGCCTCCTTGAACAGGTCCCGCACACGGGACGCGCCCACGCCCACGAACATCTCCACAAAGTCGGAGCCGCTGATGGAGAAGAAGGGCACCCCCGCCTCTCCGGCCACGGCCTTTGCCAGGAGGGTCTTGCCGGTGCCCGGAGGGCCCACCAGCAGCGCGCCCTTGGGCAGCTTGGCGCCGATCTCGGTGTACTTCTGGGGGTTGTGGAGGATGTCGATGATCTCCTCCAGGCTCTCCTTGGCCTCGTCCTGACCGGCCACATCCCGGAAGGTGACGCCGGTCTTTTTCTCCACATAGACCTTGGCGTTGGCCTTGCCCACGCCGCCGATGCCGCCCATGCCCCCCTTGCCGCCGATGCCCCGCATCAGATAGACCATAGCCCCCACCATGATGACGATGGGCAGCACGGTGGTCAGGAGCAGGGAGAGGATATAACCCGAGCTGTCCGGCGGGTCGCGGTAGAACTGGACGCCGTGGCTGTCCATCATGTCCAAAATCGCCAGGTCGCTCACCGGGGGCGGGGTGGTGACGTACTCGGTCTCCTTTTCGTTCTGGACGGGCATCCAGGCGAACATATTGCCGCTCTGGTCCTGCTCCTCGTCCTCGGGGATGAAGGCAAGGGCCTCCTCCTCCTTGCCCTCCTTGAGGGTGATGACGTAGTGATCGCTCTCCATGTGGACCTCCTCCACCAGCTCAGCCACCACCCACTGCCGGAAGACGGAGTAGTCCACCTGGACCTGGTTGGCGTTGGCCAGGGAGCTGGTGCAGCTGCGGAACAGCAGGGTCAGCACCAGGGCCCACAGGATCAGAGAAATCAGCCCAATGGTATTCTTTTTGTTGTTTCCTTTATCTGGCTTCAAAGGAGCGTACCTCCATTTTACTGCGTTTTTTGAAACAGGTCAAAGGGTATCATACCACAGTCGGGAAATAAAAACAAGAAAAGATGGTGTAAACTTCCGGTAAACTTTCTGTGACTTGCGGACTCCCTCCGCTCCGGTAGGGCAGGGGTTCTACCCCTGCCTATCCCCGCAAGGAGATAAAATGGAACCGGGATCAGGCAAGGGCAGAGCCCTTGCCCCAGCCTGTCGAAAAAGTCTGCCTTTTGGCAGACATTTTCATGTAAAGATGATAAAATAGGGAGTAAGGGGTGAGGGAAATGTTGGAGCGAGGGGTTATAGAAATGGTGGACACAGAAAGCCTGGTGCCGCCCGAACATCTATTGCGGCAGGTGGATGCAGCGGTAGATTTCGAGAAATTGTACGAAATCGTGGAGGCGTTGTACAGCGAAGAAGAGGGGCGGCGGAGCATCGACCCAGTGGTGCTGTTCAAAATCGTATTGCTGCAGCATTTGGATGGGAATGTATCTTTGCGGGGAACGCTGCGCAGAGCCCAGACAGATATAGCATACCGGTGGTTTTTGCGATACACGCTGAGTGAGGAGCTGCCCCATTTTTCCACGGTGAGCTACAACTTCCGGCACCGGTACACTCCGGAAACGATAGAGTTGGTGTTTCAGTGGATATTGGAGGAGGCGGGCAGTGCGGGAGCACTGACCCCGGCGGCGGTATTTATAGATGGGACACACATCAAAGCCAGCGCAAATCTGAAGAAGAAAATGAAGCAGGAAGTACCGGCAGCAGCAAAACGATATCAGGAAGAACTGCTGGCGGAAGTAAACGCGGACCGGGAGGCTCATGGAAAAAAGCCACTGGATGATGAAGAAGAACCACCCAAAGCTGGAGGGAAGAAACAGGACAACACCTCAAAAAAGAAGCAGGCCCGGAGGAAGAAAGCGGCGAAAAAGCAGAAAACAGTAACGGTATCCACCACAGACCCGGAGAGTGGAATGTTCCACAAAGGGGAGCACAAGCGGTGCTTCGCTTATGAGGCCCATACCGCCTGTGACAAGAGCGGTTACGTATTGGAAACAGTGGTCACCCCCGGAAATGTCCATGACAGCGTGGCGTTTGACGATGTTTACGACAAATTGATTCAATCGTTTCCAGAGGTGGAAACAGTGGTGGCAGACGCTGCCTACAAGACCCCGCATATCTGCAAAAAGGTATTTCGAGATGGCCGGGTATTGTCTACAGCCTACAAGCGGCCCATGACGATGAAGGGTGGACATCCCTGGTGGTCTTACGTCTATGATGAATATTATGACTGCGTGATCTGCCCGGAATACCACATCCTGTCCTACCGCACCACCAACCGGGATGGATACCGTGAATACCGCAGCGATCCGAAAATTTGCGCCCAGTGCCCCACCCGGCATTTATGTACAAAATCCAAAAGCTTCGTAAAGACTGTCCTGCGGCACATCTGGAAGGGCTATGAGGAACTGGCCGATGATGCCAGGTACACCCCGGAGTACAAGCAGCTCTATTCAAGGCGCAAAGAGACCATTGAGCGAGTTTTTGCCGATGCAAAAGAAAAACACGCCATGCGCTATACCGTTTACCGTGGTCTGGCCCAGGTTTCCAACTGGGTGAGGCTTAAATTTGCTGCCATGAACCTAAAAAAGTTGGCAAGATGGAAAGCCAGAAAGCGCTTTGCTCCGCCTTCCTCCACACCCTCCTCCTACATTTTATTCCTCGTTAACGTTGTGCCCTGTCTGGCTTCATTACCAGACAGGGCATTTTTCGACAAGCTGAGGCAAGGGCAGAGCCCTTGCCCTACTGAATTTACGTGACAAGCGTGGTTTTCGTACAGAGTAATTGAACGAGAGAACAATGTACCTTTGACCGCCTCCAAAGGCTCCCTCCCCGAGGGAGCTGTCAGCGAAGCTGACGGAGGGAGTCCCCAAGGTCCCCGCAGACCTCCGGAGGACTCCCTCCGTCACGGCTTCGCCGTGCCACCTCCCTCGAAGAGGGAGGCTTTTGGACTGCGGCCGTTTACAATTTATTTGCTCATTCAATTACTCTGGGTTTTCGTAAAATCCCTCTTCCATCCAGAAAGTAAATGTGATAAAATATACAATGTATGATTTAAGATCGGAAGGACTGGAATATGATGAATAAGCGTCCCCCTCTGCGCCGCTCCGCTCCGGTGGAGCAGGAAAACGACGGGATCATTGAGGGCCGCAACGCTGTGATTGAGGCGCTGCGGGCCGGGGTGACCATCGACAAAATCTTTATCGCCAAGGGGGAGACCGACGCCGCCCTGGGCCACATCGCCTCCGCCGCCCGGGAGAAGGGCATCGTGGTGGTGGACGCCGACCGGCGCAAGCTGGATGTCATGAGCCGCACCCACTCCCACCAGGGGGTTATCGCCCAGGCCGCCGTCCGGGAATACGCCAGCGTGGACGACATCCTCAACGCCGCCCGGGAGAAGGGGGAGGCCCCCCTCATCGTGGTCTGCGACGAGATCAGCGACCCCCACAACCTGGGGGCGGTCATCCGCACCGCCGACGCCGCCGGGGCCCACGGGGTGATTATCCCCAAGCGCCGCTCCGCCGGTCTCACGGCCATCGTGGGCAAGACCTCCGCCGGAGCGGTGGCCCATGTCCCCGTGGCCCGGGTGCCCAACCTGCCCGCCCTGCTCAAGGAGCTGAAGGACGAGGGCGTATGGGTCTTCGGCACCGCCATGGACGGCGCCACCCCCCTGCACAAGGCCGACCTGAAGGGCCCCGCCGCCATCGTCATCGGCAGCGAGGGGGACGGTATGGGCCGTCTCGTCGCTGAGAACTGCGACTTCACCGTGTCCATCCCCATGTTTGGCAAGATCAATTCCCTCAACGCTTCCGCCGCCGCCGCCGTCCTGCTGTACGAGGCGGTGCGGCAGAGGATGGGGCAATAAGCTCCAGGCCGAGATAACATAACCAAGGAGTCCCGCCCATGAGCGACCGAGACAAACAAATGAATACCGGCGAGCTGATCGACCTCAAATCGCTGATCGGAGACGCGGACGGCGGGGACTTCTCCCTGGACGACATTATGTCGGAGTTCAGCGGACATCCCCCCCGTCCCCCTGAGGAGCCCGGAGAACCAGATGGACCCGAGGAACCGGAAGGGCCCGGGGAGGAAGAGGAACCGGAGGGCAGGTTCAACACCATCTCTCTGTCCAGCCTGAGCAAGCTCAAGCCCGCCCCCGTCAAGACCTCGGGCCAGGCGGGCAAGGTGGTGGCCTTCCCCGGCCGGGCTCCCGCCCCGGAGCCGGAGCCTGACCCGGAGGAGCCCCCCGAGGAGGAGGGCCCCGAGGAGGAGGCCTCCGAGCCCGCCCCCATCATCCCCTTCCCCCAGGAGGAGAGCGTTCTGTCCGCCTTTCTGAAGGATTTGGGCAAAAAGGCGGACGACTACGCCGACCACATGTTTGAAGAGGACGAGGCCATCGACAAGCAGGAGGTCCGCCGCTTGGAGCGCCTCATCCCCGGCACCGACCAGGAGGAGGACGACGACGAGCCCCCCTCCCGCCAGTGGAGCCGCCCCAAGCGGGAGGAGCGCCTCCCGCCGGACACCGCCCCCCAGGAGCTGGCCCGGCGGTACGGCAAGGGCCTGAAATGGCTGCGGACCCGGGCCCTCCTCGTCTTTGCCCTGGCCCTCCTCTCCCTGCTCCAGGCGTTGGCCCCCATGGCCGGGGTGGCTCCCGACCAACCGGAGCTCCAGCGGTGGGTCTCCGCGGGTCTGCTGGGAATGGGGATGCTGCTGTCCGCCGACGTGCTGCTCACCGGAGTGGCCCGGGCCTGTTTTCTGAAATTCGGGATGGACACCATGTCCGCCCTGGCCTGCACCTTTACCCTGGCAGACGGGATTTCCCTGGCCCTGGCCGAGGGACCCCAGGAACGCCTGCCCTACACCCTGGTCTGCCTGTCGGGGCTGTTCTGCCTGCTCCACGGGACCTATCACAAGCGCTGCGCCGTGCGGCTGTCCTGCCGGACCGCCGCCTCCTCCGCCACCCCCTACCGGGTCACCCTGGACCCCGACCTGTGGAGCGACCAGGACACCTATTCCAAGTGGTCGGGGGACAACGAGGGCTTCGGAAGCCGCATTCAGGCCGACGACGGAGCCCAGCGCATTTTCCGGCGGGTCTGCCCCCTGCTGCTGCTGGGGGATGTCGCCTTCGCCCTGATGGCTTCGGTGGGCGGCGAGCACCCGGAGCGGCTGCTGTGGTCCCTGTCCGCCCTGTTTTCCGCCACCGCCGCCTTCGGCGGCGCGCTGGCCTATGGACGTACCTTTCACAAGGCGGCCCGCCGTCTGACCCCCAGCGGCGCGGCGCTGGCCGGCTGGCCGGGGATAGCCGCCTCCCGGCGGGGGAGCTGCGTCCTCCTCACCGACGGCGACCTCTTCCCCCCGGGCTATGTGGAGCTCAACGGCTTCAAGGTGATGGGGGACTGCCCCGCTGAGCGGGTGGTGGCCTACACCGCCACCCTCATCCGGGACTCGGGCAGCGGGCTGGCTAAGCTGTTCCACGACCAGCTGCGGTCCATGGGCGGTCTGCTCCGCCGGGCGGAGGGCCTGCAATGCCACGAGGGAGGCGGGCTGTCCGCCAACATCCGGGGCGACCAGGTGCTGGTGGGCTCCGCCGCCTTTATGAAGCTGATGGACGTAAAACTGCCCCAGGGGCTGAACGTGAAGAGCGCCGTTTTCTGCGCCATCGACGGCCAGCTGGCTGGTATTTTCGCCCTGAGCTACACCCTGCCCGACGTGGTGTTCCCCGCCCTGGACGCCCTGATGCTGGAGCGGCTGGAGCCGGTGCTGGCTACCCGGGACTTCAACCTGATTCCGGCCATGCTCCGCCAGCGGTTCAAGCTGGCGGCGGACAAGATGGCCTTTCCCCCTATCGAGCGCCGGCGGGAGCTGTCCGACCCGGAGCGGGAGCACGACGGCGTCCTCACCGCCCTGCTGTGCCGGGAGGGGCTGATGCCCTTCGCCGAGGCGGTGGTCACCGCCAAGCGCCTGCGCTGGGCCACCCGCCTGGGGGCGGCGCTGTGCTGTGTGGGGTCCCTTCTGGGGATGCTCCTGGCCGCCTACCTCACCTCCGTGGGGGCTTACACCTCCCTGTCCCCCCTGAACCTCCTGATTTACATGCTCACTTGGCTGGCCCCCGTCTGGTTCCTGTCCGGCTGGGTCCACCGGTTTTAACGGTTAAAACACCGCCGCGCCACAAATTCTGTGGCGCGGCGGTTGTTATATTATGGCTTTGACAGCTCCCGTAAAATCGGTTCCAGCTCCTCCTGGTCCAGAGACAGGCCCGACGCGTTCATGAACGCTTCAAACATCTCCACCGGCGAGGATGTGGGGAATACCCGTTCAGATTCAGGGGCGTCGCCGGTGAGAATATGCTCAGCCAGGCTGGTCAGAGGGCCGCACAGCTCCCGTATATCCTTGTCTGAGCCTTCTCCATTTCCGGCGGGCGTGAAGCTTACTACGGTGTTATCCTCTGACAGCTCGACACATATCCAGGTATGCTCATGGCCGGCCCAGGGAGCGGGAGAATCACCCTCCGGCGGCTTGACCGCGAAGAAGCACAGATACGCATGACACTCCAGAACATAGCACGTGTTGCCGGCCTCGTTCTGATAAGTGCCTGCCACCCCCAACGCAGGGAGGCCAACATCCGCCGCCGTCAGCTTGTCGCTGTAATACTGGGATACGGCGTTGTAGATCGCCGCCTCCGGGCCCTCCAGGGAGAACATTTCGGCGGTCGCGCGGAGCGCCGCGCCTTGTTCCGGGGCGGTTTTGTCCGTACCCAGCATGGCGTAAACCGCGGTACATCCGCCGGAGGGTACCGTATTGGAGCTGATTTTAAAATAGTAATTTTGCCCCTCCGTCAGGCCGGAGAAATAGACGCCATTGTTTACGCAGACTGCCGCGTAGCTGGAGGCGGGCACACCCTGCCCAAGCGTCCCCGCGTAGAGCTGGATGTTGTAATCGGCCGCGCCGGGCGCGCTTGTCAGTACAAAGGACATGTTAGCCTTGTCCGCTTGAAAGGGAGCGCAGATCGTTCCGTTGGTTCCCGCCGCGTTGTTTTGGGTCAGGAACGCGTGGCCCTCTGTGGGGATGTACGCTGTCTGTTTTGAAAAGGCGTCTCGCTCCTGGGGGGTCATGACATGAATTTGAACAGGATATTCAGCCTTGGGAGGGTACGTCTGGTCCGCGAGAACCCCTGTCGCGAGGTCGGTGGTGTAGGAATAAGCCTCTGAGGTAGCGATGGCGGTGGAATAAGAGGATGTCAGGCTGGCAGTCGGACGCAAAATGATCTTACTGTACCTGCCGATACCGCCGATCCACTCGCACCAGGAGCCGTCTGTGGCGTAGACGCAGAGATCAACGGTAGACATTGTGGTTCTCGGCAGTCCCCCTACCATAATCACAGCGGTGTCCTCGGGAGAAAAGACCGAGGGCGCATGCTGTCCGCCCAAAGGCTCCCCATTCACGCCGTCTCCGTTTCGGAAGGGGGCTCTTTTTTTACCGGACCATTGCAGGGTAAAGGTATCCGCGTCAAAACCGCCGTGTATTTCCTTGCGCCATGATTCTGTCATCTGGATGATCTCATATTCCAAGCCGTTGACCAGAACACCTCTGCGATTCTCTGCGGCGGATACTTCCCCACCCGCATTTGTACCGTCCACGGTGAGGCTCGCCACAGCGAGGCTCGGAATACTTGCGGCAGATATCGCCATGATCATAGCCAGCGCAGCCGCTATACTTTTTTTGAATTTCACTAAGATCATCTCCTTTAAATAGTCTATGTGGGGCGTTTTCGATAATCGAATCATAACATAGCGGCAAATGATTGTCAATAGAAATTATACTTGACAATAAAATATTTTCCTATATAATGAATTTTGTGCTTTATAAAGTATTTATAGAAAAGTGTGTGTGATGTACGTCATGGCAAAACGAGAAAAAACCAGCGGGAGCCCGGAAAATCTTCCGATCGCTCTGAAAAAGGCCACCACCGAGATGATGGTCCTGCATCTTCTGCGCGAAAAACCCATGTATACCTACGAGATGATGAACGCCATCGCGGAGCGCAGCGGCGGGGATATTGTGTTCAACACGCTGTATCTGTCCATTTACCGCCTGGAGGAGAACGGCTACGTTGAGGAGCACGAGAAGGTTGTCAGCGAGGACAACCGCACCCGCATCTATCTCAAGATCACCGACGCTGGGTCCACCTACCTGGACGCGCTGGTCCGGGAGTACAAGCGCTATACCGCCGCCCTGGCCCGTGTGCTTGAACTGGAATAGAGAAACACCCCCACCCGGCTGTCCGGATGGGGGCGCATTGTTTAGAGGTCGTCCATACTCCGCAGGTATGTCTCGGCGCCGTAGCGCAGGCAGCGCTGGAGGCGGCGTTCACCCCGTTTGATGGTGCGGGAGACGGAGGATTTGTCGATGCCGATCTGCTCGCCGATCTCCCGCATGTTTTTCCCCTCGGCGTAGTACATCAAAATCATCTGCCTCTGCTTCTCGGTGACATCCTCCCGCAGACAGCGGATCAGGTTGCGTTTCAGGCGACTGACCTCCCGGCTGTTGTCGGCGGCCATCTGGCGGCTGTACATGGCCATATCGGCGGCGTACAGCTTGCCTTTTCTATATCGTGTATTTGGCATTCCTGCGATACCCCCTGTCGTAATAGCGCTCTGTGAGCACGGCCAGCTCGTTGGCCTCCCGGAGCATGGTGGACAGCATTCGAATGCGGTCCTGGAGCTGGCAGCGCTTGTCCGCGTTCTTGGTGCGCCCCAGCATATATTCCAGCTGACAGATCCGAAGGTTCAGCGCGTGGGCGTGGGCCCGATACTCCGGCGACAGCTCAGCTAACGTCATAGCGATCCCTCCTCAGCTTCTCTTGTGCGAAACACCGGGCGCACAGGCGTCCTCTCCGCCCCTGCCAGGCCCGGTCATAGCGGTATTGCTCCTCGCCGCACCGGGCGCAGTACCAGGACGGCCGCTGGTCCTGGAGGTCCCAGAGAGGCGAAATAAAAAAATTTTGAAATTCTACTTGACATCCCTTCCTTTCTTTGCTATAATCACGTTTGCTGTTGGACAGCCGCCAAGTGCTGGTGTAGCTCAGCCGGTAGAGCAGCTGATTTGTAATCAGCAGGTCGGGGGTTCGAATCCGTCCACCAGCTCCAACTACATATGGAGGAGTTCCCGAGTGGCCAAAGGGGGCAGACTGTAAATCTGTTGCGTTTCGCTTCGGTGGTTCGAATCCACCCTCCTCCACCAGTCCGGAGCAAGGTTCGCCTTGCTCCGGATTTTTACTGCTTCCTGGGCGGCAAAAGAGTAAAGCACAGTTATAGAACGCAAGTTCTATAACTGTGCTTAGCATACACCCTATTAAATAGATTGTCAATGGTAAAATCGAAAATTTGTTCTATTGGAGACCGCTTTATGGGACTATACTCCCGGGACTGTCCCCGGTAAGCCTTGAAAAACAGCGCCCCGGCACTAAGCCGGGGCGCTGGCGTAATCAAAAGAACTTCTTCACGCCGTCGGGGGCGAGGGACTCGTCGTCGCTGATGGTGATGGTGAACTTGATGTTGTGCCGCTCGGCGAACTTGTTCAGCCAGTCCAGGAACTTCTCCGTCTCATTGTCGCACTCGCCGCCTACGATCTTGGTGAGGCTGTCAATGAAGATGTGGGTAATGTCGTAGTTGCCGGCGTACATGCCGCTGATAAAGCCCTTGAGGGCGGTGTAGTCGGCGATATCATACTCGCTGGCCTCCACCAGGCGGATGTGGTAATGGATATCGAAGGTCAGCTTGTTGCCTTTCTCAATGCAGACCACGTTGCCGTGCTCGGTCTGCACCGCGTTGTTAATCAGCTCAATGACACTCTTGGTCTTGCCGGAGCCCTTCTTGCCCATGATAACTCGAATCATGTGTATCACTCCTTATCGTTTTGACATCGGGGGTGTTCCCTCTGTTTAATAACACTTTACCATATTCCCGCCTATATTTCAACTAAAATAATTGTGAATTTTTTTAGCCGAAGGCGGGGATAAGAAACGGAGGCCGCCCGGCCTCCGTTCTCTTGCGCGTTGGGGTTACAGCTTGGCCAGCAGTTCGGACCGCAGGTCCTCGTAGCCGGGCTTGCCCAGCAGGGCGAACATGTTCTTCTTATAGGCCTCCACTCCGGGCTGGTTGAAGGGGTTAACCTCCAGCAGGTGGCCGGACAGGCCGCAGACATACTCGAAGAAGTAGATCAGATAGCCCACGGACAGGGCGCTGATCTGGGGCATCTCAATGAGGACGTTGGGCACGCCGCCGTCCACATGGGCCAGGATGGTGCCCCGCATGGCCTGCTCGGCCACGAAGGCCAGGGGCTTGCCGGACAGGAAGTTCAGGCCGTCCACATTGGCGGGGTCGTTGGGGATGGCGTATTCCCCGTCGGGGACGAAGGAGACCACCGTCTCAAACATGACCCGCTCGCCGTCCTGGATATACTGGCCCATGGAGTGCAGGTCGGCGGTGAACTCCACGCTGGCGGGGAACAGGCCCTTGCCGTCCTTGCCCTCGCTCTCGCCATAGAGCTGCTTCCACCACTCGGCGAAGAAGCGGAACCGGGGCTCGTACCCGGCCAGCACCTCGATGGCCTTGCCTTTCTGATACAGGCCGTGGCGGGCGGCGGCGTACTGCCAGGCGGGGTTGTCCCGACCGCCCACGGCCAGCGCCTCCATGGCCTGGCGGGCGCCGGACATGAGGGCGTCGATGTCCACGCCGGCCACCGCGATGGGCAGCAGGCCCACGGCGGTGAGGACGGAGAACCGGCCGCCCACGTCGTCGGGTACCACGAACTCCTCATAGCCTTCGGCGTCGGCCAGGCCCTTCAGAGCCCCCCGGGCCTTGTCGGTGGTGGCGTAGATGCGCTCCTTGGCCCCCTCCTTGCCGTACTTCTCCTCAAGGAGGCCCTTGAAGATGCGGAAGGAGACGGCGGGCTCGGTGGTGGTGCCCGACTTGGAAATGACGTTCACCGAGAAGTCCCGGTCGCCGATGAGTTCCAGCAGCTCCAGCAGGGCGTCGGTGGACAGGCCGTTGCCGGCGAAGAAGATGTCGGGGGTGTCCTTCTTTTTCAGGTTGTAGTTGTTGGACAGCAGCAGCTCGATGACCGCCCGGGCTCCCAGATAGGAACCGCCGATGCCGATAACCACCAGCACCTCAGACTGCTTCTGGATCTTCTTAGCCGCCGCCTGGATGCGGGTGAACTCCTCCTTGTCGTAGTCCCGGGGGAGGTTCACCCAGCCGGTGAAATCGCCGCCGGGACCGGTGTGAGCGGCCAGCATCTCAGCCGCCTTGGCCAGCCGCGCCTCCCGGGAGGTGAGATAGTCCTCTGGGATAAAGCCTTGGAGTTTGGAAAGGTCAAGTTTTAACATGGAACATTCCTCCTGTGAAAGAATGGGATAGAACGCCCTTATTATACCACACTCCCTGGCGCATTTCACCAGCAATTTTAAATTTATCCAGCGCTGAAAAATTTTTCCTCAAATTTCAAAAAAATTTGAATTTCCTCTTGACAATTCCCCCGGTTGTTATTATAATGATTATCGTTGTCCGGACGATTAGCTCAGCTGGTAGAGCATCCGCTTGACGTGCGGGAGGTCACAGGTTCAAGTCCTGTATCGTCCACCAACTTGCATTGACAAAAAAGATGCAGACAAAAATTCCGCACTTCGGTGTGGAATTTTTGCATTAAATCAGCAATTTAGCGAAAAAGAATGAATATTTTTCGAGCGTTTCAAAATTTTGGGTGCGTAAAATAAAAATAACGTGTCGGAGATGCAAATTCCCCGAATTTGGGAGTTTTTAGAAGCACACATGACTCGAACTCCCCAGCATTCAAAAAAAGAGATTTGCCACCCACAGTCTGCCAGCCACCCAGGCAGACCGTGGGCGGCTTTTTCATTATCCAGTCTGTTCAGATTGGTGGTTATGCTTGGTTTGTCTTTGGTTCCTTGGTGGTATTGGTGAATAGCTTTCCCCATGCCTTTCAGCTATACTTGGCCTGCAACCGGCAGAAAGGAGAATGACACATGGCCACCACAAAGAACCTCTGCGCACAAATCAGCCTCGACCTGCATCAGAAAATTTCCGAAGCCAGAGAGGCGGCGGGCCTGACCACCGCACAGTACATCACCGAACTGCTCACCGAATACTTCAAAATAAAAGAAAATGGAGGGAACATCACCATGACGAACAACAACACCAGGACCCTGGCCTTTCAGATCTCGGAGGAACTTTTCCAGCGGATCAAAACCCACCTGGAGCGCGAGACCCAGCGCACCGGCAGGAAGCTGACCCAGCGGGAGTTCGTGCTGGGGCTGATCGAGGAGGCCCTGGAGGCGGCGGAGCGGCAGGAGGAGGCCGCCCCCATCAGCAACGGTGACGAGGCGGATGACAGCACCGAGCAAGAGATCTGACACCCCCAGCCAGGGCTGCTCCAAAAGGGAGCGGCCCCGGCCCGTTTCAAGCCGTTTGTGCCAGCCCAAGGCAGGGTGGCATCCGTGTGCCCTGCCAGGACGGTAAAACGCGGTGTCGGCCCCTTTGTGGCCCAGCGTGACGGCCTCCTGCCCACAGCAGCAATGCGCCCCGGAGATTTCCCGAGTTTTGGGGAAACCTCCGGGGCGCTTTTTTGTTTTCAGCTTGCCAGCACAGGCGCCGTGTCGCGCCAGACGTCCTCCAGCTTCCGGGCCTGGAACGCCCGGTTCTCCTCCGCTGTGGCGGTGCGGATACGGTTCAGCTTCCCGCAGTCCGGGCACTGGCAGGGCTTGGACACGGCCTCGATCTCAAAGTGGCAGTAATCGCAGACGAACACCATTTTGACCCATCTCCCTATATTTTTCACTGAGGGACAGTATACCACTTTTGCCCCAGTCATACAAGCCATAGTGGCGTTTTCCCTGTTTTGCCCAAAATATGGTGTACATAACAGCAGCGTAACGGCCCCCGCCCAAAGAAAAGCAAGCCCCGCAAAGGCCCCAGCCATCCGTCAAAACAACGAAAGCGAAACGACCGAACAGCCAGGGAGAGCGCCCCCGTTTGCGGGACGTTCTCCCTGGCTGTTTTGCGTTTATGGAGGAGGTGATGAATCACGAAACAGAAAACAGGCCAGAAGGATCTCTGGAAATTCACGGACGAGGAGATGGAGACCGCTAAAAACACAGATCTGCCGGATCTGCTGGAACACCTGGGATACAGCGTCTGGCGGGTAGGCAGCCGCTACCACACCACCAAGGAGATGGACAGTATCCGCATCAAGGACCGCCGCACCTGGAAGCGCTACTCCAACGGCAAGGGCGGGGACGCCATCACTTTCCTGCAGGAGTTCTGCGGCAAGGATTTCCGGGAGGCCGTCAACTATCTGCTGGAATTCAACGGCAAGCGTTCCAGGGACTCCCCCGCCCCGCGCCCCAAACCCGCCCAGGCGGAGGAGAAGCCCGCTTTCGCCCTGCCCATCCCCCACCCGGACCAGCGGAGGGTGTTTGCCTATCTTCAAAAGAGAGGCATCGCCCCCCAGGTGATCCGGGGCTTCATCAAGTCCGGCCTGCTCTATGAGGACAGCCTGCACCACAACTGCGTGTTCGTGGGCCGGGACAGCGGCGGCAAACCGGTGTTCGCCAGCAAGCGCGGCACCTATGACCTGAACGGCCCCGGCTTCAAGGGGGACGCGGCGGGCAGCGACAAGAGCGTGGCCTTCCGTCTCCCCTGCGACCCTGCCTTGGATTGGGTGGCGGTGTTCGAGGCCCCCATCGACCTGATGAGCTTCTGCACCCTGCACCGGGCGGTCACCAGCAACGCCGTGGCCCTGTGCGGCCTGTACCAAGGCCCGCTGGACACCTACCTGCGGGAGAATCCGCACCTGAAGCGGATCGTCCTGTGTCTGGACGCAGACGGGCCGGGGCAGGAGGCCACGGAAAAGTTTCAGGCGGAGTACACCGCAAGGGGCTGCGAGGTATCCGTCAAGGTTCCCGCTCTGGGCAAGGACTGGAACGAGCTTTTGCAGCACCAGGTTTTTGGAAAGGAGATCGCAGCGCCAAACCCCAAACATTTTCAATCAAAAAAGGAGGGAATCGAATCAATGGCAGACTTAGGGAAACTCATCAGCGACAAGACCGCCGCCGATACCCAGTGGCGTGAGCAGCGGCAGGCGGAGCGGGAGGCCGCCTCCAGCCTCCGGGACGAGAGCGTGGCGGAGATCGCCGCCGACCCGGAGGTGTTCGCCCGGTACCTGGATATGCAGGGGGACAACCCCACCTACAGCGCCGGAAACATCGCCATGGTCATGAAGCAGGACCCGGAGGCCACCATCGTGTTCACCCGCGACCGCTGGAAAGCCCTTGGCCGCTTTGTGCTGGAGACGGAGCAGGACAAGGGGAGCAAGATCTTTGTCCGGCCCTCCACGGGCCGGGGGTATACCCTGGCGGACGCCTTTGATGTGACCCAGACCCAGGGCCGGGACATTGGGACACCGCACCTGGAGGACAACACCCCGGAGATGGAAACGGCGCTGGCCGCCCTGCTGAACTACTCCCCCGTCCAAGTGACGGCTCAGGAGGAACTGGGCGCCCCGGCGTACTACGACCCCCGGAGCATGGTCCTGGCCGTGGACCCCGGCTGCCCGGACAGCGAGGCGTTCGGGGCCATCGCCGCCGAGATCGCCCAGGCCCGCTTCCATGACCGGGGCTTTAACCGGGCATACAGCCGGGAGGGCTGTGAACTGAGCGCCCAGAGCGTGGCCTACATCCTGTGCCGCCGCTTCGGCATCAGCCGGGAGCTGCCGGATCTGTCCAAGCTGCCGGAGCTGTTCCGGGGCCGGCAGGATCAGGGGCGGCTGGAGGTGCTGAACACCATCCGGGACATGGGCAAGCAGATGGTCGGCGGCATCGAAAAGAGCCTCGCCCCGCCCCAGCGGGCTGCTCCCACCGCCCACAGAGACACCAGATAACAAGCATGATTCAGGGGAAAAAGTAATTGAAAACGGAGGAAGATACCTGTGAAACGCATCTTTACTATCCTGTGCGCCCTCGCCCTCGTCATGGCCGGGAGCGCCACCGCCCTGGCCGCGGAACCCACCGAGGGTGGCCAGAGCGCCAGCTACTACCCCATCTCCGTGGAGGAGTACACCTACGGCGACTTTGACGAGCTGCGGATCAATAAGACCTATCAGCTCTCCCTGTCGGATGATCCCAGCCTCATCCCCACCGGGGACTTCACCCGGAACGGGCGGCACTACTACCTGCTGGACATGACCCGGAAGGACGAGGTGGGCGTGGACATCCAGACCCACACTGAGACGGTCACCCAGGCCAGCGATACCAACAGCCTGGAGACCATCCTCCAGCGGCTGGACGCGGAGATGGAGGTCACCACCGAGGACGGCTACGTTGGCGTCCTGCGGCTGGACCACACCAGCGTCCAGGTCACCACGGACGGCTACGCCACCAAGACCAGTACCCTGTCCGCCAGCCGCAGCTACCCGAACTTGTCGGAAGCGGATGTGTCCCTCATCCCCAAGAGCATCGAGGACAAGGGCAAGACCCTGACTCTGGGGGATGTGAAGTGGAGCGAGTCCATGGATGTGGACGGCGAGGGCAATCCCGTCACCCGCTACACCGCCACCGCCAGCTACACCGGGACCGCCACCAGCCGGTACGCTACCGGCTACACCGTCAGCGCCAGCTACACCGGCGAGGTGTCCAAGGCCAACTGCGCCGTGGTCACCTACACCGCCATCTTCGGCAGCGAGAAAGCCCCGGAGGAGTCCAAGGCCCCGGACGGCGATGAAAAGCATGATCCCGATCCCAGCCAGACGGAGGACCCCAGCGGCACCGAGGCCCCGGACACTGTGAAGGGACCTGTGGATCTGTCCGGCCTGAAACGCCCTGTGATCATTGGTGTGGTGGTGCTGGCCCTGGGCGTTGGCGGCGTGTTCGCCTTTAAGAAGTTCAAAGAGAGGAGATGAAGCCCTTGAAATTCCGCAGTTTTCTGCTGGCTATGATGCTGTGCGCCCTCTGCTGCGTCCCGACCCACGCGCTGGAATACAGCTTTGACGCGCCGGAGGATTACCTCTTCGGTCAGCCCACCAGCGATGACACCATCTACGAATGGGAAAACCCCAACGTGGACCGGAGCAAGAACACGGCCCTCGTGGCCCCCGGCTTCGGGACCCCCACCAGCTACCTCCCCGGCAGCGGCGAGTATCTCACGCCCAACCTTGTCCCCGGCGCACTCAGCGGCGGGCTGATGAATCAGGTGGGCGGCGCCAACATCAACGGGGGCACGGTAGGCGGTTCTGTCGTCCCCGGCCAGTACCCCTCGGTGGGCGGCGGCAATGTCACCATGACCCAGATCCCCGGCGGCAGCCCCACCGGCATCGCCCAGGGCAATACCACGGGCGGCTACACGGAGGTGACCAGCGGCCTCTACTACCCCAACGGCAGCCTGGGCACCCTCAAGATCCCCTCCATTGGCCTGACGGTGGGCATCTACGAGGGCACCGGCAGCGCCCCCCTGCTGAAAGGCGCGGGTCATTTCACCAACACCAGCATCTGGGATGGCAATGTGGCCCTGGCTGGCCACAACCGGGGTGTGCGCAATGATTTCGGGAAGCTCCACACCCTGTCCGTGGGCGATACCGTCACCCTGACCACCCTGCTGGGGACCCGCACCTACGCAGTCACCAGCGTGGAGAAGGTCAGCGTCAACGACTCCAGCGGCACCGCCGCCACCACCGACAACCGCGTCACCCTCTACACCTGCGTCATGAATCAGCCGGAGTACCGCTGGAAGGTCACGGCGGTGGAAAGATGAGCGTGGAATACGCCAGCGCCATAGAGGAATTGGCGCAGGTGCTGGCCAACCGCTTTGCGCGGCTTGCGCGGGGCTGGGAGGCCAGTACGCCCGGTAAGCGGCAGGATGATCTGGAAAAGATCCTGGCCGCCCGAAATGTGGCGGCTAAACTTCCTGACCTGATCACGGAATCGGATGCTCTGGCCCTACTGAACCTGGAAGACCCGCTGCAGGCCGTAGCGGAGCAGTGGCTGAAGATGACCGGGCTGGACCGCCCCCAGGATGACGCCCTCCGCCAGTGTGTTGGGACGCTGTGCGGCAGCGCTTTACGGCAGGATGCCCTCCAGACGGCAAAAACGCAAAAAGCGCACCGCCGTGACACCATGGCGAGATAATCCGGCTGAAAACTGTCTGTCGATTGTGTTCGACTTTCCCCGCCTTCTGTGGTATGGTTCGGTATGCAAAAGCCCCACCATATTACGAAACGGAGGAATCGAGCATGAAAAACAGAAAAACCCTGTCCCTGCTGCTGGCGGGAACCATGACCGCCGCCCTGCTGGCCGTACCCGCCCAGGCGGCGGAACAGCAGCCCCAGACGCCCGTCCCCTACGCCATCAGCGCGGATCACTGGAGCCGGAAGGACTTCTCCCAAGAGGCCAACCCGGAGGTGTTCACCGGCGTGTACAGCCGGGAGCTGTATAACGCCATCCGCCAGACCATGGTGGACGGCACCAGCGAGACCGCCCCCGCCTACACCATGGTGAGCAAGGAGGACTACAGCGCGGTGAAAAAGCTCATCGGGCGCATGGAGGGCGTCCTGCGGTACGAACACCATGTGCCCCAGGGCTTCACCGACTACTGGCGGTACCTGGACTACTTCGCCGTGTCCGCCGAGATGCCGGAAAACTACCAGGCGCCCCTGGACTTCGTCCAGCCTGTCATCGAGGCCACGGCGGAGATGGGTAGCCGGGAGCGGGTGGAAGCCTTCAACGACTACATCCGCACCCTGCTGGCCTACCAAAAGGGAAAGACCTCCGGCATCACCCAGACCTTCGCCCCCCATACCGGGGAGCTGAAAGCGGCCTGCGGGTCCTACGCCAGAGCGCTGAAGTTCCTGTGCGGGGCGGCGGACATCCCCTGCTTCACCGTCAGCAGCAAGACCCACACCTGGAACCTCGTGTATGTGGAGAGCCAGTGGCTCCATGTGGACGTGTCCGCCAACGACCTCTCCGGCAGGAACGGGGTCCTGCTGGTGGAAAGCTACCAGACCGGGAAGGATCAGGCCCCGAAGGCCACCGCCTTCCTTAAGGAACTGTTCGCACCCGGATCAACGAAATAATCAAACCCATACCCACACCGGCAGGCCGCAGAAGCGGCCTGCCGCTTTTTTGTTCTCAACAGATCGCAGAAAGGAGTTTCCATGAAACATAAGCCTTTTACCCGCATCCTCTCCCTGCTGCTGGTGGTGGCCACGCTGGCCGGCCTGATGGCCGTGCCCGCCAGCGCCGCCTCGTTGAACGACAGCGGCAGCGTCACCATCCAGCAGGCCGGCTTCGGCAGCTACCTGTCCAAGAGTACGGGCGGAAGCATTGGCGGAGGCTATTGGAAGTACACCAGCAACGATGGCCTCACCGGCACCGCCTACTGCGTCAACTGGGGCCTGAAGGGGGTGTCCCCCTCCAAGTCCCTGACCATTCAGGAATACAACCGCAACCCCCAGACCATGGGGGCCTTTGCCAACGGCTACCCCAACCGGACGCTGGCTCAGTTCAAGGAGCTTCACGCGGACGATGTGCGCGGCATCGCCAGTCTGACGGAGGACGAGTACAAGTACGCCACCCAATTGGCGGTCTGGGCCTCCTGCGGCCAGCTTGCCGTCTCCGGCACCTCCTTCACCGCTGGCCGCGCCTCTCTGGTGGAGCCGACCGCGGACGCCCAGAAGATCCGGGTGTATGACAGCGTCAAGGCCATCCTGCGCCTCGCCGCCGGCTGGACCAAGAACCTCCACACCGGCCTGTCCATCCGGGCCGAGGAGGATAAGGATGTCCGCGGCGTGGACGTCCTCAACGAGTACGGCCTGGAGGGCGCCGCCGCCGACCACGAGGACGGCATCAAAAAGGAGACCATCGGCGGGAAGGAATATTACACCCGCGTGATGTACGTCTCTTCCGCCACCTCCACCTGGATCGATGGGCGCACCACCAAGGTCTACTCTACGGACGCGCCCCAGGGGACGATCTTCACCGCCGAGAACGGCTCCCCCCTGGAGACGGTGCCGGAGAACGGGACCACCTGCTACAAGGTGGACACCAGCAAGCAGCGCAGCACCAACCTCAACTCCAACGGCACGGAGTATTACGGCACCTTCAAGGTCTGTATCCCCGTGGACAACGTGCCCGATGAGGGCAGCTTTACCATCCGGGCCAAGGGCGGCGTGGCGCAGTTCAACCTGTTCCTGGCCTATAACCCCTCCGCCACCGAACAGTCCTACATCATCTCCGATCCCGGCTATGTCGAGCTGGAGGCCCAGGCCCCGTTCAAGTGGAGCGGCTCGGATATCCCGGAGAACGCCACCCTCCAGATCGTCAAGACCGGCGCTGGCGGCGCGCCCCTGGAGGGGGCCGAGTTCACCCTCACCGGCAGCGGCGGCACCACCGTCTCCGGCACCAGCGACCGCAATGGTCAGGTGACCTGGACCGACTTGCCCGCCGATGAAAACTTCACCTTGACTGAGGACTCCGCACCGGAGGGCTACCAGGTCATCGCTCCTCAGAACATCACCCTGGAGCCGGGGCGCACCACCTATGTCACCGTGCCCAATGACACCGAGAAGGGCTTCACCGTCAAAAAGATCGACGCCCAGAACCGGGCGTCTTTGCAGGGGGCCGTGTTTGTCTTTGAGCAGATCGATGGCTCCTATAAGACCACCGGCACCACCGGCTTTGACGGGACCATCTCCTTCCAGGGCGATGAGCTTCCCTATGGCAGCTACCGGGTGTGGGAGCAGTCCAGTCCGGCAGGCTACCTGAAGGATACGCGGGTGGAAACCGTGGAATGGACGGGCGAAAAGGACGTGCTGCTCACCTTTGAGAACGTCAGGGACATCAGCCTCACCATCCTGAAGGTGAACGAGCTGGGGGCCTCCCTGGAGGGCGCGGTGTTCGATGTGTACGCGGACGGCAAATTCATCACCTCCGTTGAGACCAACAGTTCCGGCGAGGCCAGGGTGACCGGCATCCAAAAGGAAGCCTACATCGAGGTGGTGGAAAAGACGGCCCCGGCAGGGCACGTCCTGGACCGCACCTCCCACGGTATCCACATCGACCCCTATGATCCCGCCATCGAGGACGACCCGGTCCTCACCGTGGTCAACCTGTCCAAGCCCTCCCTGCGGATCATCAAATATGACCGGCTGAGTAAGGAAAAGCTGCCCAACGTCACGTTTGAGATCTACAAGGACGCCGAGCTGTTCGACACCGTGACCACGCCGGAGAGCGGGGAGATCGACCTCTACGATTTGGAGCCGGGCACCTATCTGGTCAAGGAGGTGTCCACGGATTCCTCCCACATCGTGGACACGACCCCGCAGCAGATCGAGCTGAAAGCGGGTCAGACCGCCACCCAGGAGCTGGTCTTTTTCAACGACAAGCTGCCTGGGATGCACCTCATCAAAGTGGACAGCGCCGACCTGTCCAAGCCCATCGCCAACGCCAAGTTCAAATTCACGGCGGTGGACGGGAGCTGGGGGCCTGTCGAAATGACCACGCTGGAGGACGGGACCATCGACCTCAGTAAGCTGCCCACCGGCGCGGTGGTGGTGGAGGAACTGGAGTGCCCCGGCTATGTGATCGATGACTTCCAGCGGATCATCGAGCTGAAGCCCAACGAGACGGCGCAGTTCGTGTTCACCAACAGCAAGCTGCCCTCCCTCCGGCTGACCAAAACCAGCTCGGACGGCTCCCCCCTGGAGGGCGTATCCTTCCGGCTGGCGAAGATCGAGGACGGCTCCCGCTACCTGGACCGCACCACCTCCAGCACAGGTGAGATCCTGTGGGAGAACCTCGACCCCGGCGTGTATTCCCTGGTGGAAACCGCCACGGTGGACGATCACATCCGGGACTTGAAAGAGTACCATGTGGAGGTGTTTCCGGGAAAAGAAAGCACTATCGTGCTGGAAAATCAGAAGCGGCCCAATTTGTATGTCTACAAAAACGACGCGGACAGCGGGGAGCCGGTGCCCAATACCGTGTTTTTGGTCAAGGCGGCGGACGGGCACTCCGTGGACGAGATCGAGACAGACAGCACGGGCCGCGCCGAGCTGCTGAACCTCCTGCCTGGGGTATATGAAATTTCCGAAAAATCCGTGCCCTCCCCCTGGCTGAAGGACGCTGACCCCCAGTTGGTGACCCTCTATCCCAACCGGGATCACACCGCCTACTTCAAGAACCATAAGCGGCCCGTCATTGAGATCATCAAGGAAAACGCCGTCACCTTCGACCGGCTGGCCAATGTGCCCTTCCGGGTGTGGTACGCCAGCAACAACACCACCACAGGCGAGATGAACGACCTGGGCGTGTTCTATACGGACGAGAATGGCCGCATCGAGCTGGACGGCACCAAGATGGGCACCCTGGGCCTGCGGGACGGCTGGTTCCGGGTGCAGGAGCTGGAGCCGCTGAAGGGCTTCGCCAAAGCGGACCCCGACACCCAGGAGGCGTTCATCCCCGCGGGCCAGGGCCACACCTTTGTGTTCCGCAACCAGCCCCTGTCCGCCATCTGCGTGTGGAAATATGATTCCCAGCACCCCAACGTGGCCATCGAGGGCGCGGTGTTCCAGATCCGCTACCTGTCCGGCAACACCTCCGGCACGGGCGGAACCGTCATTGGAACCTATCAGACCTCAAAAAATGGTTCTTTTACCGCAACAGGGCTGAAAAAAGGAACTTATATCGTGGAGGAGCTGTCCAGTGACGGGGGGCACGTCATCGACACGCCGCCCCAGACCGTGTACCTCTCCGGCGAGGAGCAGGAGGTCATCCACGTCCGCTTCGGCAACAGCGCCATGGGCAGTCTGCTGGTCAAGAAGGTGGATGCCAGCGATGGCAGCCCGCTCAGTGACGTGGAGTTTTTCGTGACCACCTCGGACGGTACCGTGGTGGGCGACGCCAACGGCAAGTTCGTCACTGATCAGGCGGGCAGCTTCCTGGTGGAGAACATCGAGCCGGGAACCAGTCTGGTGGTGAAGGAAACCAGGGCAAAACCGGGCTACCTGCTGGACGATGTACCCCAGGTGGCAAAAATCAAGGCCGGACAGACGGTGACCCTGGAATTCAGGAACAAAAGGCAGGGGAACCTCGTAATCCATAAGCTGTCCAGCCTGGACAAGACCCCGCTTGAGGGCGCACAGTTTAAATTGACCTACGCCAACGGCGAGGTGGTGGACGCGGCGGACGGCAAGCTGTCCTCCAACGGTCTGTATACCTCCAATTCCGAGGGCCAGATCGTGATCTCCAACGTCACCGGCACCATCATCTGCACGGAGGTATCCAGCCCGGAGGGCTATGCCATCGACCCCAATACCCGTACCCAGACGGTGGTCGTCAACCCCGGCGATGACACGCAGCACCTCTATTTTTACAATGCGCCCCTGTGTTCCCTCACGCTCTCGAAGGTGGATTCACTCAGCGGAAAGCCGGTGCCCAATACCACCTTCACCGTAAAATATGCCAGCGGGGAGCAGATCGGGCGGTACACCACCGGGAAGGATGGGACAGTTACTGTCAACGGCCTCCTGCCTGGTTCCACCGTGGTGGTGACCGAGTACAAGGTGCCCGATACCCACGTCCTTAATACCACACCTCAGACGATCACCCTCAAGAGCGGCGCCAACACCGTGACCAGCGGCGGCAGCACCAGCGTAACTCCCCCCAGCGGCAACACCGGGGGCGGCAACAACCTGGATTTTGAGAACGACCCCAAGATGACTTTGACGATCCGAAAGTACATCAAGGGTACGGATCGTGAGCCGCTGAAGGGCGTCTGCTTCAAAGTGGTAGATGGCTACGGCAAGCCCATCGGTACCAATACTGGGGTGTACTACACCACCAGCGCCGGTGAGATCGTCCTGGAGGACCTGGAACCCGGCACCACCGTGACCGCGCGTGAGATCGCCACAGTCGAGGGCTTCGTCCTGGACGGCGAACCCCAGACCATCACGATCCAGGCGTCCAAAAAGCCCCAGGAGATGATCTTCTGGAACGAAAGGGCTGGGGCGCTCGTCATCCAGAAAAAGAGCAGCCTGGACGGCAGCCCGCTGGCCGGGGTGCAGTTCCAGCTCACCTATGCGGACGGCTCCTACGTTGACTATGACAACGGCCACATGAGCAGCAAGGGCCTGTATGAGACGGACTCCGCAGGAGAAATCAGGATCACCGGGATCACGGGCACCGTCATCGCAAAGGAACTCAAGACATTGCCTGGGTTCACCATCGACCCGGCCACCCAGACCCAGACGGTACAGGTGAACGCCTCGGACACGCAGTATCTCGTGTTTTATAACACGCCTGTGGGGAATTTCGAGCTGATCAAGGTCTCGGAGAGCGACCCGACCAAGCGCATCCCCAACGTGACCTTCGAGATTCGCCGCGCCAGTGACGGCGGGCTGGTGGACACCATCACCACCGGCAGCGATGGGCGCGCCACCCTCCAGTTGGACGCGGGCAATTACTACGCGGTGGAAACCGAGTGCCCGAAGGAATTCAAGCTGGATTCCACGCCCCATTATTTCACCATGAAGGATGATGGCGCCGGCACCACTTTGACGGTGAAAAACAAGGCTTTTTCAGGCATCCTCATCCACAAAACCGATAAATCCACTGGAAAGGGACTTTACGGGGTGACCTTCCTGCTGTACGACAGCACCAACACCCCCATCGGGCAGTACACCTCCGATAACAGCGGTTACGTCTATATCGAAGGGCTGACCACCTCTGGCCGCTACTACCTGCGGGAGCTGGAAAACGAGGGGTATGTCCCCGACACCCAGATGAAAACCGTGTATGTGACTGCCGGTCAGACGACCTTGGTGGAGTGGGAGAACATCCCCATCACCGGACAGATCCAAATCGTGAAGAAATCCGCCGACTACAACTCCACCAACGGCCTGCCTGCCGGGACGCTGCTGGAGGGGGCTGTGTTCCAGATCTACGACAAGGCGGGCAATCTGGTGGACACCATCAAGAGCGACAAGCGGGGGCTGGCTGTGTCCAAGCCCTTGCCGCTCTCGCGCTATACCATCCGCGAAACCAAGGCGCCGGCGAATTACGGCGTGAGCGACCAGGAGCTGACCGCCTACCTGGAGCATGAGGGCCAGATCGTGCGCTTCGAGGTGACCAACAAGAGCCTCACCACCGGCGTGTCCATCACCAAGACCGGCCCCAAGGAGGCCATGGCGGGCCAGCCGGTGAACTATGTGCTGTCCGGCATTGCCAACAATTCCAATGTCCGGCTGGACAATTTCTACTGGCGCGACACCTTGCCCGCACAGGTGCGGCTGAACACCATCGTCACCGGGATCTACAACTTCCCCGGCGTGTACAAGATCACCTACCGGGTGAACGGCGGCGAGTACCGGACGCTGGCGGACAACCTGTCCACCAGCAGGAACTACACTTTGCAGGCGTCCCCCGCCGCCCTGGGCCTCGCGGCCAATGAGCGGGTGACGGAAGTGATGTTCGTGTTCGGGCAGGCCCCTGCCGGTTTCGCCCAGGTGGAGAAGCCCCAGATCAAGTGTATCGCCGTGGCCGGTCTGACGGCTGGCAGTAGCTTCGTCAACATCGCTGACGTGGGCGGCACGTACAACGGGATCTGGGTACAGGCCATCAGCCGCTGGGTCACCACCGTCTACGGCAAGCCCACCCGTCTGCCCACCACCGGGTATTGATCCCCGCATCCCCTTTCGCACCCAGGGGGGCCACCAGCAGGCGGCTCCCCTCTACATTATAAATATACCATCAAACCATCACTTTGAAAAGGAGAAATATCTATGCTGAAGATCACCGCAATCGGGAACCTGACCAACGATGTGGAGCTACGCTCCCATGAGGACGGCAAGCCCTACGCCATCCTGCGGATCGCCTCCGACCGCCGCTACCGGGACCGGGACGGCAACAAGCTCACCGACTTTATCTCCATCAAGGTCCGGGGCGCTCTGGCGGAGCGGTGCGCCGCCTTCGCCTACAAGGGCTGCAAGCTGGCCGCCTCCGGCGACTTCGAGACCATCTGCTTCGCGGAGGACCCCAGCCGCCAGCCCGGTTTTCTCATCAAGGCCACCGAGGTGGAGTTCCTGTCCCCCCGGAAGGTGGAGGAGGCCGCTGGCGTGGCTGACGCTGGCGGCGCCGATGAGGCCGCGGCCTGATGCACAACACCGGGATCATCTACAGCAGCACGGAGCGCACCCCCACCGTCCTGCCTGAGATGGCCGAGCTGCTCCCCCCTCTAACGGGGGAGCAGCTCGCCGCCCTGGAGGCGGACATCCTCAAAAACGGCTGCTACTCCCCGGTCATCGTCAACGAGGACATGGTGGTCGTTGACGGCCACAACCGGCAGAGGCTGTGCGAACAGCACGGCCTGCCCTACCAGATGGCCGTGTTCTCGTTTGAAACCATGCTGGAGGCCAAGCAGTGGGCGCTGGACACCCAGAAGGGCCGCCGCAACCTGGACAAGTGGGAGCTGGGCAAGATCGCCCTTCGGCTGAAGCCCGATATTGAGGCCAAGGCAAAAGAAAATATGGGGACCCGCACAGACCTTTCGGCAACATTGCCGAAAGGTTCTGAGCCTGTGGACACCCGCAAGGAACTGGCGGACGCTGTCGGCCTGGGAGAGCGTACCATGGGCAAGGTCATGCAGATCGATGAACACGCCCCCACCGCCGTGAAGGAAGCCCTGGACAGCGGCGACCTGTCCATCAACCAGGGCTACAACATCACCCGGCAGGTGCGGGAACTGCCGGAGGAGCAGCGGGAGGAGGCCGCCGCCCTGGCGGTGGAGTTGGAAAAGGCGAAAAGGGAGATCCGGCAATCAGACGCGGAGGCCGACCGGCGGGGCAGGATCGCCGGCTTGTTCTGCAAAGCCTTTGAAAAGGCTGTGCTGCTGACCCCGACAGAGGAAAACGTGCGTATCTGGGCGGAGTGTACCCGCATGACGCCGGAGGAGATCGAGGACAGCGTGAAAGATGCCCGTGAGCTGGCGGAGGTGTTCGCCGCCATCGCCGGCATCCTGGAAACATTGCTGCCGGGAGGTGACGGCGATGCCGGATGAACTGTCCGTCCGCCAGTGGCAGGAGCAGTTCCAGGCCGGGGCCTTTGAACGCTCCGACTATGCTACACAGTGCGCGGCAGGCTGGTACGATTGGTTCTGCCAGGACTCCGCCCTGGCCGGGCGGCTGAAGAAGATCGGCAGGGTGGTCATGGGCATTACAGATCCCTTCATCCTGGACAATTACTACGTCTGGTTCAAGAATAACTGCCCGCTGAACGGGCCGCTGTATGACGATGCCCGCTTTGAGCCTTTGTCCGGGGAGCGCGGTGGGAAATATTTTGTGGTTTCGCTGGACAGCCCCCATGAGCGCATGAAATGGGCGCTGGTCACGGAGCGGTACGGCTTTGACGCGCCGGAGTTCGACTGCCGGAATATCCGGGATATGATCCGGTACGTCAACAGCATCGGCCCGGAGCTGCGGCAGGGCATCATTCCTCCGTTCATTGCGGAGAAGGACGCTGTGACCGCCTACGCCCAGCGGCGCGGGGAGCCGGAGGGCCTCCACATCTACCGGGACGGGGAACATTGCTACAGCTACACCTCTCGCCAGGATCGGCGTAAGCGGACGGTTCTGGCGGCGGCCAGCCTGGAGGACGCCCCGCCCGGTTTTGTTTCGGAGCAGGCGCACTCCATCAAGGGGATGTATGTCTACTGTCCGGAGGATGCGGGGATACCTCTGCCGGATCTGGCGCCGCAGGATACAGCCAAATCTCAGAAAAGAAAGGAGCCGGAACGATGAGCAAAGAACACGCCCCACGGGCGGCGGGGCCTCCCGGCAGGCCCGCCCTGCCCCCGGAGGCGGAGCAGGAGATCATGGACGTGCTGGGCGCCAATATGCGGATCAGCTCCGGGGAGATCGCCGCTATTTTGAAGAAGCACGGCGTGTCCGGGAATGCGGAAGCCCTCCAGAACAGCTACCGGAAGCGGCTGGGCCAGCGGCTGATGGCCAGCATCCGGGATGAAAACGGCAGGCGGGAGGTGCTGGCCCGCGGCAGCGAGTACATCGTGATAGAGTGCTGCGCCGACCGGCGGGATCTCAAAGCCATCCGTTATCGCATTCGGAGCCAGATGAAAGGGCTGGACGTATCTTCCGGGAAAGTGCGGGGCCGCATCCGTGTGCTGGAGCAACTGCTCTCCCGGTTTAGAAAGGCGGGATGACCATGGGCCTGAGAGATTTCATCCGGGCCATCCGGGAGTACCCTGCCGCCCTGGCCGAGCTGCGGCGGACTCAGCAGGCGCTGGAACGGAGTGAACAGACCTGTGCAGCCTTGCGTGACGAGGCTGGGGAACGTGCTGACCACGAAAGGTTCCTGACCAGCCAACTGGCGGCGGTTCAGACTGCCTTAGTGGGATTCTGCCCCCGGCTGTCCTCCCTGGAGGATATGAAACGGTTTTACGACACGGTCTCCCCCAGCCTGGACGCCAGCGGTTTTACTTTGTACCGCATGGCGAAGGAACTGACGGGGATCGATGTATCCTCGTTTTTCCCTTATGAGGACAGCCGGGGTCTGTTCACAGAGGCGGATGGCCGCCAGCTTTTGCGCTGGCTGACCGCCGCCCATTTTCATGCTGTGGATTGGAGCATTGTTCCCGGCACTACTTATGAGCGGGCCGCATTACGGGAGGTGGATACCGCCGCCCCGGAATACCGGGAATTTGAACGGCAGCTCTATGAGAAGGTGCTGGAACGCATGGGTTTTCAGCACCTTTTGACGCCGGATCGGGATGAGGCTTCGAGAGTGCCCAGACATCCTTTGCCCCAACCGAAACGAGGTGACACACGATGAGTAACATCACCGAAATCAACAAGGATACCTTCTGGACACTGATCGCCCAGGCGAAGGAGCATCCGGGCGGCCCCAGCGAGTGGTTAATGGAACAATTAGTGGATTTGGGGCCGGAACAGGCGAAAAAGTTCGATGACATCGCCTGCGCCTACACCAGCTTGGCCTATCAGTACGGCCTATGGACTGCCGCCTCCGTCATGGAGCGCGGTGGCTGCACCGATGACGGCTTCATCGACTTCCGGGGCTGGCTGATCGCCCAAGGCCGGGAGGTGTACATGGCGGCGCTGAAAGACCCGGACTCCCTGGCGGACGCGCCGGACTATCAGGATCAGCGCTTTGTCTGCCTTCCCCACATGGGGGATCGCGCCTACGAGGAACTCACAGGCCGGGAGATATACGAGGAGTTTGACCCGGCGCGGTATGACGCGCTGAAAGCGGAATTGAAGAAGGATATCATGTACGGCGATGGGATCGGGTATCCCTATGACGCCACCGATGTTCCCGCCTACCTGCCCCGCCTGTGTCAGAGGTATATGCCGGAAGGGGTAAACATCGGCGCTTGGAATGGTAACAGTCTGGAGATCCGAGCGGCCCGTGCCACCGCGCAAAAAAGTAAAAAAATCAAAAAGGATCGAGGTGAATCCAGATGAGCGAAACGATCACCATTGGGGTGGATCATGGGTATGCCGCCATGAAAAGCAAAAATTTCTCCTTCCCCACCGGGCTGGTGGGGCACGACCACGAACCCTATACCCAGCAGGATGTGCTGGAGTACGGCGGCAAATTCTATGTGGTGGGCAGCGGACGGCAGCCGCTCCAGAAGGACAAAACGGCCACGGAGGACTACTATCTCCTGACCCTGGCCGCCATCGCCAAAGAACTGGCCTTCCGGGGCGCGGAACCCGCCGCCGCCATCCATCTGGCGGCTGGCTTGCCCCTCACCAGCTTCGGGCGGGACAAAGGAAAATTCAAGAAGTATCTGCTCCGGGACGGACAGCCGGTGTCCTTCCGTTATGAGGGCATCGCCTACACCATCACTATCACCGAGGTGTCCCTGTTCCCCCAGGGCTACGCCGCCGTTCTCACCCAGCAGGAACTGTTGGACGAACCCTCCGTCATCGTGGCGGACATCGGGGGCTGGACGGTAGATCTGATGCGGCTGGACAACCGCATCCCCAACGCCGCCACCTGCCGGAGCCTGGAGCTGGGCATGATCCGCTGTCTGGACGAGATCGCGGAGCAGATCCGCCGCAGGCTGGGCCTGTCCATGACGGCGGCGCAGATCGAGAGCTGCCTCCGGGGTGAGTCCGGCAGCGCCAGCGAACCGGCCAGGGAGATCATCCACCGGGAGGCCGGGGCCTACGTCCGCCGCCTGCTGTCCGCCATCACCGAGAGCGGACTGGACGCCCGCGCCATGCCCGCCGTCTTCCTGGGCGGCGGGGCGGCGCTCCTGAAGCGCCATGTGTCGGCCACAGACGGCCTTTGCCGGCCTCTTATCCTGGATGACGTATGCCTGAACGCCAAGGGCTACGAAAGGCTGGTTGGGCAAATTTTGGGGCGTGTCGGCAATGGCTGAAAAGCGGCGGGTGAACCTCTCGCTCAACCTGTCCGCGCCCCATCAGCGGGAGGCGTGGGGCATCATCCGCGCCATTCCCGCGGGGCAGCGGACGGACGCCGTGTGCCGGATGATCTGCAAGGGGCATAAACGGGACGAACTGCTGAACGGCATCCGCACGGTTATCCGGGAGGAACTGCGCGGTGTGGAATTTATCTCAGCAAAAGAAATAACAGAGCAGCCGCAGGCCGGGGACGTGGATGACAGCGTCCTCGGCTTTCTGCTGGGGCTGCAGAAGGAAGGAGATGACGAACCATCTGATCCGCTATTTTGATATGTTCGCGGGCATCGGCGGTTTCCGGGCCGGACTGACCCGCGCGGGCGGTTTCCAGTGTGTCGGCCATTGTGAGATCGACAAGTACGCCGACGCCAGCTACCGCGCCATCCACGATATTGGGAAGGAGGAGAAATACTATCCCGACGCCAGAGAAATCGACCCCGGCGACCTGCCCCCCTTTGACCTCCTGTGCGGAGGGTTCCCCTGCCAGGCGTTTTCTAACGCTGGCAAAAGAAAAGGATTCGATGACGCCAGAGGCACTCTCTTCTTTGAGATTGCCAGACTGGCTAAAGCCCGGAGACCTGCGTACCTGCTGCTTGAAAATGTTCCCGGCCTGCTCACGCATGACCAAGGGAGGACGTTTGCTGTCATCCTCTCCGCGCTGGATGAGCTGGGGTATCATGTCGAGTGGTCAGTGCTTAACAGCGCCAATTTCCACGTCCCCCAATCGCGGAAGCGGGTGTTCCTTATCTGCTATCTTGATCCCCGATGCGCCGGAAAAATACTTCCTGTCTTCGGAACAGACGCGAAAGCTCTTGTTCAAGTCCTCGGAGGGCCGCAGGGATCGAGAGTCTATGACCCGGACGGGGTAGCCTGTACCCAGACCTCCGGCGCCGGCGGTATGGGCGGCAAAACAGGGCTGTATTTCGTAGGCTTCAACCGCAGGCAGGGGATCGTTGGGGAACGGGACACCGCCCTGGCGCTCAATGCCAGCGATTTCCGGGGTATCGACCGCAACCAGACCCAGAACGCGGTGTTCGTGGATCTGAGTGTGGGCTGCCCGGAACGGACCGATGCCGCCCGGTGCCTCACGGCCCGGTATGCACAGGCCACCCTTTCCAACCACCGGGCGGAACGCTCCGGGGTGCTGCTGATCAAGGAGGCCACCAAGCGGGGCTACAAAGAGGCCAGCCCCGGCGACACTGTGGATCTGGGCTACGCCGGGAGTAATACCCGCCGGGGCCGTGTGGGCCACGACATCGCCCACACCCTGGAGACCAGCAGCATCCAGGGTATTGTGGAGCATGGCGGGCGCATCCGCCGCCTGATGCCCAGGGAGTGCCTCCGCCTCCAGGGCTTCGAGGAGGAGCAGATCGACCGCCTGCTGGCCATCACCTCAGACGCCCAAGCGTATAAACAGGCGGGCAACAGCGTCACGGTCAATGTGATCGAGGCCATTGGCCGCCGCATCCGTGCGGTGGACGAGCAGCTCAAAAAGGAGGACTCTGCCGCATGAGCGAGATCGGCATCAAAGACCAATGCTTCGGTGTGGAGGTTGAGATGACCGGCATCACCCGCAGATGGGCCGCGGAAGCGCTGGCTGAATATTTTGGGACAACGCCCCAATACCTTGGGACCTATTACGATACCTGGGGCGTGACCGACCCGGAGGGCAAGGTGTGGAAGCTGATGAGCGACAGCAGCATCAGCCCGGAGCGAAAGACCGATGATGGATATGAGTCGCTCTCCAAAGAAGATACGGCGGGCAGAGAGCGGCAGGTGGAGATGGTCACCCCCAAGCTCACCTACGCCGAACTGCCCAAGCTCCAGGAATGTGTGCGCCGGGTAAAGAAAGCCGGCGCCAAAGTGAATAGATCCTGCGGCATCCACGTCCATGTGGACGCCTCCAACCACAACCGCCAGAGCCTGAAGAACCTGATCGGCATTATGTATTCCAAGGAAGATATTTTGTTCAAGGCTTTGCAAGTGAACGAGAACAGGGCGGCACGCTGGTGCAAGAAGGTGCGGGAACCCATGCTGTGCGAGGCCCGGAAGCTGTCCTCAGACGAAACAAAAGACCTTACTGATCTGGAACAGATCTGGTATGAAGGGGATGTGGCAAGAGGGGAGCATTATAACAAGACGCGCTACTACGCATTGAATCTGCACTCTGTTTTTTACCGCGGCACCGTGGAATGGCGGTGCTTTAATTCTACCCTCCACGCCGGGAAGGTGGCCGCCTATGTGAACCTGTGCCTCGCCATCTCCGCCCAGGCCATCGCCCAGCGCAGCACCGTCATGCGCAAGACCCACAGTGAGAACGAGCTGTTTACCTTCCGGGTCTGGCTGGTGCGGCTGGGCCTCAACGGAGACGAGTTCAAGCACACCCGTGACCACCTTTTAGCCCACCTTGAAGGTGACCGCGCGTGGCGCCACGATAAGGACAGCTACGAGGTCAACAGAAAGAAAAAACGCAATCGAGAAGCAGAGAGGTAACACATTATGAAAATTCTTATTGACGAGCGCACCTATGAGGGCAGCGCCACGGAGATCATGGAACAGCTCCGCCAGCAGACCTTCGACCCCACCGAGTACCCGGACACCGAAAGCTACATTTTCCAGCTTCGGAGCAACTTCATCCGGGCCACCGGCCTGGACTGCCCCCTGCCGGACTCCGGCGTGGAGGGGCAGGCCCGGACTATGTTCTCCCATCTGGCCAAGGCCGGGGCGCTGACGATTCTGGAGGAATGACAATGGAAAATACACTGTATTTCGCCTACGGCAGCAACATCAACCTGGGGCAGATGGAGTATCGCTGCCCGGACGCCTCGGTGGTAGGGCCGGTGATGCTGGAGGGCTGGGAACTTCTGTTCCGCAGGGGCGGTTTCGCCACCATCGCCCCCAAGGAGGGCGCACAGGTCCAGGGCCTGCTGTGGAGCATCACGCAGTCGTGTGAACGCTCCCTGGATCGCTATGAGGGCTATCCCCGCTTCTATGACAAAAGGATGGTGACCGTCCGGGACAGCGAGGGCCGCTCCCTGTCTGTTATGGCTTACATCATGGACGAGCGGTTCCGGGAGCCGATGCTGCCCACCGACAGCTACTACAACAGCATCCTGGAGGGCTACCGGCAGAATGGCCTGCCCACCGCCGAGCTGAAAAAGGCGTGGGATCACGCTGTGCGGGAGGTGCATCAGGAAACGGAGCGGATCAACGCCATCGCCACTGGCCGTGCCAAGCTGCCAAAGCGGCGGGGTGGCCATGACCGCTGACATTATGCTACACGGGGAGGGACGCTATGTCCAGCAAAATAATCTCACTGGCCGGTGAGGTGCATATCTCCACCGGCAATGTTTACACCACTGTGGACGCACTGGAGGCAATGAAGGTCATTGGAATCGCCTATGGTCTCTATAACCACGCCGAGGAGTTTCGGGGACAGCGCGTTATGCTGGACGAGGGCGGGGATCACCCCGCCCTCGTTGTGCAGGAGGACATCAGCCGCCACGGGAGTCCCCTGTGGGAGACGATCCGCACCCTGACAGACGATCCCCAGCAGATCCAGCGGTATCTGGCCTTCCGTGACACACTGAAGATGATGCGGGAGATGGATCGGGAGCAAGAACGCCAGCCAGAGGTGGAGCCGCGGCAGAGCGGCCCCGCTGTTCGGAATACGAAGAAAAGAGGAAAGCCCCATGAGCGGTAAACTCAAAGTCCTGGTCGTGGAGCCGATGAAGCCCTGCCGCGTCCAAGAGATCCCCGACACACTGGAGGCTATGCAGCAGACAGTCGGCGGCGACATTGAAGCCATCACATCCATTCGAAATGGTTCGGCGGTGGTCTGCAACGAGATGGGGAAACTTCTGGGCCTGCCCTATAACCGTCCGCTGCTGGATGAAAGCGGGCTGCTACCGCTGGATATCCTCCACGGCACGTTTTTTATCGCTGGGATGAGCGGGGAGCATTTCGTCTCGTTGACGGAGGAACAGATCCAGCGGTACAAGGATCTTTATGACAACGTCATGGCCTTGACGGCGGAGGCGCCTGCGCCGCAGGAGGATCGTCCGAACAAGAAGAAAAAAGCCGCCCCTGAGAGGTGAACACACGCCTGTGGGGGCAAAGGAGGCGCCTTATGCCCAACTATGACCTGTCCAACCCCGGCGCTATCTCCGCCGCTGCGGAGCTGGCCTGTGCCCGCGCCACCCAGGAGCCGGACCAGGACAGCTATAACGCCGCATGGCTCCACGGCTACGCCAGCGCGCTGGCCAATGTGGCCGACGCGCTGGAACCCCGGCAGGAACTGATAGAGGCCATCATCGGCTACATGGGAGAGCAGCACGACAGCGCCGAGCTGTATGACATTCTCCATGAAGCGCTGGCAATGTCCGACCAGGACATCCTGTCCCTGGGCTTCGATTTGCCCCAGTGCCGGGAACAGCTCCGGCGCGAAACATCTGAACAAAAGAAGAAAAGGGGGAACCACTATGAAAGATAACTGTATCCTGACCGCCGAGTCGGTCACCGAGGGCCACCCGGACAAGCTGTGCGACACCATCGCGGACAGCGTCCTGGACGCCTGTTTACAGAACGACTCCGCCGCCCGTGTGGCCTGCGAGGTCATGGCCACCGCGGGGAAGATCATCGTGGCCGGGGAGATCACCGCCAAGGAGCTGCCGGACATCCCCTCTATCGTCTGCCGGACTGTGCGGGAGGCGGGCTACGGTGGCAGCGACTATGAGGTGGAGACCGTCACCCACGACCAGAGCGGCGATATCGCCGGCGCTGTGGAGGGTAATCCCAAGATGGGCGCCGGCGACCAGGGCATCATGTACGGCTATGCCTGCGGGGAGACAGCGGAACTGCTGCCCCTGCCTGTGGTGCTGGCTCACCGGCTGACGCTGCTGCTCACCAATACCCGCAGGATGGGGATCATCCAGGGCCTGGGGCCGGACGGCAAAGCCCAGGTGTCCGTGGAGTACCAGAACGGCAAGCCCCACCGGATTGCCGCCGTGGTAGTCTCCTGCCAGCATGACGCGGACAAGGACATGGACGAGCTGCGCCGGGAGATCATCCGGCACGTCATCGTCCCCGCCCTGCGGGATCTGTACCCCGACCATGAAACGGAAGCGTTCGTTAATCCCTCCGGGCGGTTCGTGCTGGGCGGCTTTGAGGCGGACACCGGCCTGACGGGCCGGAAGCTGATGGCGGACACCTACGGCGGGCTGGCCCCCCATGGCGGCGGGGCGCTGTCCGGCAAGGACGGGAGCAAGGTGGACCGCAGCGGGGCCTACATGGCCCGGTACATCGCCAAGAACCTCGTGGCCGCTGGGCTGGCGGAACGCTGCACTGTCAGCCTCGCCTACGCCATCGGCAGGGCCGAGCCGGTGGCCGTGGACATCGATGCCCACCAGACCGGGAAGTACCCGGAAGCTGTGCTGGAGCGGGCCGTCCGGGCTGTGTTTGACCTGACGCCCGCCGGGATGATCTCCGCCTTGGGGCTGAACCGGCCCATCTTTGCCCGGTTCTGCAACTACGGCCACTTCACCCATCAGGACGCCCCCTGGGAGCAGTGCGACAGGACGGAGGCACTGTCCGAGTCCTGTCAGATGGCGGCGGCTGGGGCGTTTACCCGGTGAAGGAGAAGCACATCGCCTCAGTGAGCTTCGGGAAAGACTCGCTGGCCACCCTTTTGCTGGCGAAAGAGCATGGTGAGCCGCTGGATGAGGCGGTCTACTGCGAAGTAATGTTCGACAAGGATATCTCCGGCGAGGTGCCGGAGCATCGGGATTTCATCTACGGCACAGCGTTACCCGCGCTGGAGCGGATGGGGATAAAAATAATCGTCCTCCGCTCGGAAAAGACCTATGTGGATCTGTTTACCGGGCGGGTCACCCGCGGCCCGAAAAAGGGCATGGTGCGCTCCTTCCCCATCTGTGGGAAGTGCGCCGTCCAGCGGGACTGCAAGGTCAGGCCCATTGAGCGGTACCAAAAAAGCCTGCCAGCCGATGTTGTCCAATATGTTGGTATCGCCCAGGACGAGCAGGAACGGCTGCTGCGGCTGGAGGGCGGCAGGCAGGTATCCCTGCTGGCAAAATACAATTTCACAGAACAGGACGCATGGCAGCTCTGCGAGAAAGCAGGGCTGCTTTCTCCTGTCTACGCCTTCACCGACCGGGGCGGCTGCTGGTTCTGCCCCAACGCCAAGCGGGCGGAGCTGCGCCATCTCTACGACCACCACCCGGATCTGTGGGCCAGGATGCTGGCATTGCAGGCCATCCCCGGCAAGACAACAGAGAAGTTCAACCGTACCCAGAAATTCTCCGACATTGACGCCATATTCCGGCAGGAGGACGAGGATACCGCACAGGCGGCGGCATAGCCGGGAATTGTTGGTATTGCCCGGTTTTCACAGCTTATTCTTGTTAACTTTCGTGAATGGCTTTCTCTCTCCAGTTTGGGTATCGTTGTGACTGCCAGCAACAAATCGAGAGAAGGTAAACCATGAGCAAATACAAGGAATTTGACTCTCAAATATTTGAGGCCACAAAGATCATGATTGGTTTTTCCCTGACGGATGGACAGAAAACGGAGCTGCTGAAGATTGCCGGCGAGATCGAGGCCGCCCATCAGGAGGGCAGTCTGAGCGACGATGAGCGCCAGCAGCTCCTGGACACCATGGCGGACTGCGGGCTGGATCTGTCTGCGGCCCCGGCGAAACCTGATGTGGACGAAGCAAAGCTGCGGGAGCGTCTGGCCCAATATATGGAGCTGGAACTTTTTCAAATGGATATCGGGGATTTGATCAGCGACTATCATGCCCAGGGGCTTCCGGTGCCGCCGATGGAACAGCTCCGGGAGGAGGCTGCCGCCGAAGCCCGGAAATGCTTGGAGGCCATGATGATCTGCGAGGCGAAAGGCCATCTTTGGAAAGAAAAAGACGCTGACCCGGAGAACGGGACCAGCACCCTGTCCTGCCGCCGCTGCGGGGCGGAGGAACACCTGCGATGGTGAAGGGGGGTGAAACCATCATGAACACAAAATATGAGATCACGGACATTACCCATGAAAAATACCCTTTTCTCCACCGCATCCGCGCCCTGCGGGATATCGGAGATAAAGTAAAGGCTGGAGATTTGGGCGGCTTCGTGGAGGGTGCAGACAATTTGTCTACAGAGGACGATGCATCCTGGGTGTTTGAGGACGCCATTGCTGCTGGAAGCGCTTTCGTGGATCAGGATGCTCGCCTGTTCGGGAAAGCGGTCGCCTGTGGCTGCGCGTATGTATCCCAAGGGGCGACGCTGTCCGCAGATGCCAGAGCGGAGGACAACGCCTATATTCGGGGAGCGGATATGTGCGGATGCGCCAGAGCTTCCGGGTACAGCATGATTTTGGACTCGCCCGACACTGGCAGGGCTCCATTCCTCTCCGAAACCTGCGCGGTTTACGGTACCGTGGTGGGGGATGTACACATCATGGGCGGCGCGGTTGTGCTTGACAATGAAAAAATCATCAACAAAACTCCCGATACGCTGATCATCAAGGGGCGGGAACGCTCCGTGATCCGTGCCCCCTCACGGGACAAACTGTCCCCCCGCCAGCCCCAGGAAAAGCAGAAAAAACCGAGGGGTAAGGACAGATGAAGATCAGGAATGTGCATGGCTATCAGACCTGCGTCCACAGCCGGAAGCGGAAACAGGCCCCCTGGCGGGTCTCCAGCGGCTGTGAAAATCGGGCGCGCCTGTTCACAGGCAAACACTATGAACTGCCCAATTCCAGCATCTGCTGTGCCTGCCCATTTTACTGCGAGGAGAAAGGAACTCATGAAACTGACCAAAGAGGATAAAGAATGGCTGCTGTCCATGGGACACAAGGAATGCGATATGCCGCAGATTGAAGCGGCGCTCCACACAGGCAGGACAACGTACAGCCTGGATGGCGAACCGATCACCCGCGCCCAGGCGCTCCATCTGCTGGGCCGCGAGAGCTATCTGGCCGGTATTTCCAGAAGCGCCTTTCACTTCACTGCGGCGCAGACTGCCGGAAATGGCAAAACCGTATATTTTGATTCCTACAAATTATTCCAATAGGGGGGTAGTATGACAAACCAAAAATACGAGATTACCGACATTGCCCACCCCGAATACCCCTTCCTCCACCGCATCCGCGCCCTGCGGGACATCGGCAGCGAGGTAAAGGCCGGGGATCTGGGCGGCTTTGTGGAGCATGAGGGCAACCTGTCCTATGAAGATGCTGATTCCTGGATCTACAACGACGCCATTGCCGCCAACGGGGCGTTTGTGTATGAGGGGGCCGCCCTGCGGGATCACGCCGTGGCTTGCGGCGAGGCCAAAATCTGCAAAGGAGCGGTACTGTCCGACCGGGCCAGGGCGGAAGATCATGCCCATGTGGCCGGTGGGCGGATGGAGAATTATGCCCGACTGTCCGGACACGGGCTGGTCTCCGCCATCTCCCCCTCCAAGTTTCCCGTCCTCTCCGGCGAATGCACTGTCTATGGCATCGTGGCGGGCAATGTGCTGGTGACCTCCCAGGCGGTGGTGCTGGGTGACGAGAAGATCGCCCATGACGGGCTGGATCAGTTGGTGGTCACCGAGCGCGGCCGCAGCATCCAGAGAAGCCCGAACCGGGACAAGCTGCTGCCCAGCGCGGAGTATTTCGGGTATGAGCCGCCAAAGCGGAAGCCCAGGCGGAAGCAAAAGGAGGCGGAGCGGTGAGCAGTTTTTTTGATCAGGAGCTGTGGCGGCTGTTCGGGGATGGCAAAACCTTTGACAACCCAGCCTGTTCGGGTCGGGCCTGTCTCGGAACATTGGGCAAGGATCTGCGGGTGCGGGCGCAATTCATCTCCACCCACATCTCCGGCGAGTATGACGCCCTGAAACTGACGGTGCTGAACCGCACGGACGGGCCGGTGGACACTCTGGTGCTGAAGCTGCGGGACCTGCTGGGCAAGAAGCCCGTCCCCGGCAACCCCAACTTCCGCAGTGGAGTGATCCCCCACATCTGGGATGACTACGGAAAGTTCGAGTGGTACGCATACCGGCCCACCGCCGCCGACTACGAGACGATCCGGCAGGCCGTGGGACAATACCTGGATGTCTTCCGGGACCGGCAGCAGGAACGCATCCAGGACGGCCCCAAGCTGGTATACATCTGCGCTCCCCTTCGGGGGGACGTGGAGAAAAACATTGAATTCGCCCGCCAGAAAGCCCAGGAGGTGTTTCAGATGGGCGATATCCCTGTCTGCCCCCATCTCATGTTCCCGCCCATTGCCGACCCGGAGAATCCCCAGCAGGATCAGGCGGCGCGGGATATGGGCCTGCGGCTGGTGGAGTCCTGTCAGGAAGTCCACGTCTACGGCCCAGAGTGGACGGAGGGAATGTGGGCGGAGATCCGCCACGCCATGGATATGGGCATTGAGGTCAAGACCGACCAGGAGACCATTGGGCGCAGCCCGCCCCACAGGCAGGCTCCCCGGAAAGGCAGGGGTGCGCGATGAGCAGTGGGCTGCGAGACACGCTGAAAGAACCCTGTAAAGCAGATCACCACAGACGACCTGCGGTGCCTGGAGGATCAGGAGGGCCTCATCCTCCAGGGCTGCGGCGGACCACCCCAGGAGTGGGTGGACGGCATCAACGATCTGCTCACCGAGGCCGGCATTTTGTTGAATGCCAGTGTCTTTGAAACTGAGTCTGTGTCCTCCTTCCAGCACGATGGCGTGACCTGCCTGCTGTTTCCCTTCGAGGGAGTCGAGCTGGATATGGGCAGGTTGGCCATGTGGCGGCTCCAGACCCACGGGCAGTTCGGCGGCACATGGCTCTCCGACTATGTTCCCAACCGGCTGGGCGGTTTTGCACAGGAGCAGGTTCCGCGGAAGCCCCAGAAGCCCCAGATGGAGCTGCTGGGACAGGACGGCAACATCTTCGGCATCATGGGCCGCGCTTCCCGCCTGCTGAAGCGGGCCGGACAGCATGAGCAGGCCGATGAGATGATCAGCCGTGTGACCGCCTGCGGCAGCTACGATGAGGCCCTCAACATCATCAGCGAGTATGTGGAGACAGAGCTGTCTCCACCTGCTACACCCCAAAAATCTAACAAAAAGAAAGTGAGGAACACACATGAGCGATAATCCCAAGTGGGAGATCATCCAGGGCGATGCCCTGAAGCTGCTGGGGGGCTTCTCCCCCGGCTCCTTCGACGCCGTCATCACCGACCCGCCCTACGCCTCCGGGGGCCGCACCCAGGCGGAGAAGAACAAGTCCACCGCCAAGAAGTATTCCAGCATGGGGGACGCCGCGCCCCCGCCCTTCGAGGGGGACGCCAAGGACCAGCGCTCCTGGACCCGCTGGGCGGCGGAGTGGCTGGCGGACGCCCGGAAGCTGTGCAAGCCCGGCGCCCCGGTGTGTATGTTCATCGACTGGAGGCAGCTCCCCGCCGCCTCCGACGCCCTCCAGTGGGCGGGTTGGATCTGGCGCGGCACCGCCGTCTGGGACAAGGGCAACTCCCGCCCCCAGAAGGGCCGCTTCCGCCAGCAGGCCGAGTACATCGTCTGGGGCTCCAACGGCGATATGCCCATCAGCCGCCCCGTCCCCTGTCTGCCGGGGGTGTTCAAGTACGGCAACCCCCAGAACCGCATCCACCTGACGGAGAAGCCTCTCCAGCTCATGCGGGACATCGTGAAGATCACTGAGCCGGGGGGCCGCATCCTGGATCCCTTTGCCGGGTCGGGCACCACGGTGCTGGCCGCTGTACTGGAGGGCTATACCGCCACCGGCATCGAGGTCACGGAGGAGTACGCCCACCGCGCCAGGGAGCGGATCGCCCAGGAGCTGGCCCAGGCGGCGTGACCGATAACTGTCTGCCGATTTATGTGGATATTGCCGCGAAGGTGCGGTATGATGTGGGCTACCAAAATAACAGGAGGTGCCAGAAATGCAAGTGAATTTTACCTTTGACAAGGCCGCCGTAGAGCGGCGGGGCCACACGCTGGAGGATGTGCATCGGACGGTAAAAAGCCTGTTCGCCGTCCACGAGCTTCCCTGCGTCTCGGATGGCGACACCCTGTCTTTCAAAGACAAGGGCCACGGCGATGACTTCGCCTGTATGTGGGATATCATCCTGTCCCTGCTGCGCTCCGAGTGGTTCTTGGAGTGCGCCGCCGCCTGCGTCTGGCAGGACGAGGGCGGCGAGGAGGATATACTCGCCCAGGCCGGAAAGGTACGGGGTGCTGTGTAGCATGGGAAGCAGGAAAGAGATCACCTTTGATCTAAGCCAGGACGCGCTGAGGCAGCACTATCCCCGTAAGGAGACGGCTCAGGACCCGCAGTTTTTTAAGCGGGCCTACAAGGACATCCAGCGGTTCATGGAGGCCAGCGGCTTTGAGCGGCGGCAGTATTCTGTGTATGTCTCCGCGGAGAAGCTGACCGCACTGGATGTTGCTGTCCTCACTCAGCAGATGGCGGAACAGTTCCCCTGGCTGCGGCACTGCGTCAAGGAGATCACAGCAACGAACATCGGGGCGCGGCACAGCCTCCTGGGGCTGCTGCGCCCCGATGCGCCGCCCGTTGAACTTCTTCCGCTGTCTGCGGCAAAAGGGCAGCAGAAAAAGAGAAAAGTACCGGAACGATAGCTGTGAAACGTGTTCATAGAAACACGTTTTGCAGCTCTTTTATTACCCGGAGGTGAGCCATGAAATACTATCCCATCGATGAGGCCCTGGCCCGCAGGGCAAAAACCATGATCAGCTTCTCCGACTACGTGGAGGGCAGCGCCACAGCGGAATACCGCCGTGCTGTGGATGAGGCCGCCCGTCTCGCGGAGCAGCAGAAGCGGAAAGTAGATCCCATCCACCATGACCGGATCGACCAACTGCTGGATACCTACTCCCGCAGGCTGGCGGAGAACATCAACCAGAGCAATGCCATCACCGCCCGTGTGCCCTCCATCCTGATTGCGGGCGGCAGTAATTTCCCTGTGCATAAAAAAGAAAAGCAGAACCAGGCGGCGAACACCAATCTGGCGGAGTGGCGGCAGATCCAGGGCCTGCTGGACAAGATCCGCGGCACAGGCAGGGGCGGTATCAGCGCCGATGACCCGGAAGCTGTGCGGAAGCTGAAGCTCAAGCTGGCGGGGCTGGAGCGGGATCAGGAGAAAATGAAAGCGGTCAACGCCCACTACCGCAAGCATAAGACGCTGGACGGCTGTCCACAGCTTGCCCCGGATGAGGCTGAAAAGATACAGGCTTCCATGGCCCGCGACTGGAGGAAGGATCCCAAGCCCTATCCCAGTTTCCATCTCACCAACAATAACGCCATGATCCGGCAAACCAAAAAGCGGATCGAGGAGCTGTCCACCAAAGCGGAAACGGAATATGAGGGCTGGGCCTTTGAGGGCGGCGAGGTGCAAATGAACCGGGAGAGCAACCGGCTCCGGGTGTTCTTCCATGAGAAGCCCGACCGGGATACCTGCTCCGCCATGCGGCACAGCGGCTTCAAATGGGCGCCCAGCGTGGGCGCGTGGCAGAGGCAGCTCACCGACAACGCCATCTACGCCGCCAAGCATCTGGACTGCCTCCGGCCTCTGTCCGGGGAGCGGCCCGCGCCGGAGCAGGCGGGATCTGTGCAGGAACCGGCCCAGGACGCCGTTGTCGGGTGGGTCTTTTACATCATCGCTGATTTGAAAACCTGGGCGGACAACGCTGCGGAACGCAGTGAACTGGAGCATTTCCCCTCTTTTGAAGCAGCCAAGGCCCGGTTTGACGAGCTGCGGGGCGAACCTTACAACAGCGAGGCCGTGGAACCCGGCCCGGACGGACAGCCTCCCGCCCGCCTGACCCTGGGCATCGAAAGCGCGGACGGCATGAGCGCCGTTGACATTCTCCATGTGCGTCAGGGAGAGAACTACCTCGTCACCGACTTCACCCGGTCGGAACGGCTCCGGGACGATCCCATGGTCATGGATATCCTCTCCCGTGTCTCTCGTGAGATAGGCTTTGAGCGGGTGCGAGTATGGGAGCAGGCAGACGGTGGCCGGCAACTGCTGTCCGTGGTTCCCTTTGCGGAGTGGGATAATCCCTGGTTTCCCTCTGCCACACCGGGCAGGATCGCCGCCCAATACTGTACTCTGCTGCATGAGTGCTACCCGCTCCCCACGGATGACGAGATCCACAGCGGGCAGATCGCGGAGATCGTCAAGTCCCTCCAGAAAGAGGGAAAGCGCGGCGCGGATCAGATGGCGCTGGCTGTGGCCGGATTCGGCGCCACATTTTCCGACAATGCCGCTGTTCAGAAGCAGGCGGAGGCTCTCATGAAAGAGCTGGCCCGATATGACGCGCCGGGGCTGGACGAGGCACGGCAGCGGAGACTCAAACACAAGAAATCCCCGGAACGGTAGAGGACAAGGTGACAACAATTCACCTTGCCTCTCTTTTTATAGAAAACAGGGTGAATGTATTACACCCAATGGGAGGTAAGAATTTGCCACAATCCACGATCAACGGCTGTTTCTACTTCAAGGCCAGCCATGCCCAAGAACTGATGGAGGACAAGGCCATGCAGCCCATCCAGGTGGAGGTAGTCAAGATACTCCAACTGACAGGCCAGCAGTTTCGGGACTTTTCCGCCAATTTGCTGCGAGATATGCCCTTCCTTATTCCAAATAAGAACCTCACAGGCTATGACAAGGGGGTGACCCGCTGCCTGCTGGTGACCACCCGGAGCCGCAGGGACGGTATCCTGGTGGACTGCCAGGGCTTCAACTTCGCCCGATATTCGTGCTATGTTTCCGACAAACACAGCCTTGACCTACGGGATGTGCCGGTGGATCACTACGATCTGAAGCTCCGGCAGCCCCGGAGCCAGCGGGAGCGGTGATGGTTTTCCCTTCAAGAGAGCGGGCGCCGCCCGCCATTTCAATCAACCTACCGCTTGGAGAAAAGCCCCGCCAACGGCGGGGCCGAGGCCATCGCCGCCCCTGGCGGCGATGGAGACCAACTAAGCATTTGTCAAGAGGAATTTTAAGAGATGGGAAATTTTAACTTCACAAATAAAGACATCAAAAATAGAGCCACTCGAAGGGTGGCGTTCAAACAGGGTGTAAGCAGGTAGCACAGGCCCACAAGCCAGTCAAGGCATTGGCTTCGCCACGCCTTCGGCGGCCTTGACAGCCTCGTGTGCCTGTACTTTGGAGTAATCAAGAGGGGCGTTGCCCCTCTCTGCACAAGAGTGCCTATGTTGATCTCAGGTCACTTTAACAAGATAAGTTTCTTAGGCTGCACGTGAAATATTGGGGTGTTTCAGAAGTTCGATATGTTCTTCTGGGGTGCGAAGTTCAAAAGGTTTTTTATCCCTCAGCACAGCAAATATGATGTTGACCAATTTACGCATGATGATACATTTCACAACTTTGGGTTCTTTCGTTTTAACTTTCTCAGCATAGTAATTGGCCAAAACGGGATTTGCGGGTTCTTTTCCCTTCACTGGATGTACAGCAGACTGTGCGCAAATATCCAGAATTGCTCTGGCATAGGGAGAGCCGCGCTTGGAGATTTTGGTCTTGGTTCCAACAAATTTACCAGACTGTCTGGTAGACGGGTCCATGCCAAAGAACGCGACAAGCTGCTTTGGCTTTTGGAATAACGAGAAATCACCAATTTCGGCGCGCAGCAGGACAGCGGAATAGAGGCCAATTCCGGGAATTGTCTGGAGCAGACTAACCTCGAATTTAACGGATGGGTCCTCAGTTGCCAGTTCAATGATTCGCTTTTTTAGTGTTTCGATATGCCGCTGAAGTCCCTCAAGCAGTTCCGCAACCGTGACGATCAGGACGGAATACGCCTCTCGTTTCAAGTTGATCTCCTCCGCATTTTCCGCCGCCCTCCGAAGTGCAGCCACTTTCTTTATCACATAATCCGTAGTAACACCTCTCCTGGCATACTTTGAGATGGTTTCTGCCAGCTGCTCGGGGTCAGCAGCAAGGATGGCTGCCGGGGACGGATATGTCTTTAGGATACCAAGCGAGGATTTGCACGCAACACGGCTGAAAACTCGCGCATAGCCTGGGAAAGCCTGATCCAGCAGTGAAGTCAATCGGTTCACATACGCAGTATGGCTATTCATAATATCAGCACGCTGGCGGCAATAATCTCGTATGTTGCTCAGCAGTTCGTTTGGCTGGTTCGTGGTGTGTAAGGTTTTCAAACGATAGAGCAACGCTAACCGATGCGCATCAGATTTATCGCTTTTTACCTTGCGGATGTTGATGTTTTTGAGAGCGCCCGACTGCATGGGGTTAATGACCATGACTTCATATCCAGCTGATTGCAGAAATTGCGCAATCACTCGGTGATAATGGGCAGTGGACTCCATCACGATCTCAGGCTTTTCCCTAAATTCCCGTGCTGCCGCCTCCAGTGCGGCAAGAGAGCGTCGCAGACTTGTGGCATCATGGAAGATGTGAACTGTTTGGAAAACTTTGTTGTCTGGCGTAATGATGCACATATCACTAAAATCTTTGCTGACATCAATGCCCGCTACTGGTTTTTCCGGCATAGGCCATTCCTCCTTCTCTGATTGGATGGTGCATCAAACCATTCCTGTGAAGTTCAATATGCTGGCATTGTAATGCGGGTAGTCGAACCAGGCCGAACCCAACCAACCTAAACATCGAATCCTTCTTGGAATGAACGGGGTGTCTCCACTCAAAAGCACTCCTGCCAGAGCAGGCGCCCAGCAAGCATAAGTCCCACTTTACCATCCTCGGATTATTATACACCCAGGTTGGCCGGGCTCGTCCCGGCTCTTCTGTGCCCGCCTAAAGGCGGGCACAGGGTATACTCGCCCCGTAGGGCGAGTATACCCGCAAGCATAGCGCAAATGTACATTTTGCGCGCTTGCAGGGGGATATCCCCCTGTCCCCTATGCCGCCTGCGGGCGGAAGATCGGCGGCGGAGCCGCAGGAAGGAGCGTGGAGTGCGAAGTGTCGCCTCAGTGAGCTTTGGCAAGGACTCCCTCGCCATGCTCTTATTATTACTGGAGCAAAACACACGATTGGACGAAGTGATTTTTTACAATTCGGAAATGGAATTTCAGGCCATATACGATATCCGGGATCGGATCAAGCCGGTTCTGGAGCAGCGGGGCATCCGCTTCACCGAGGTGAAGCCGGGTGTCCCGTTTTTATACAATATGCTGGACAGGCCGGTCAACTCCAAGAAGAACGGCTTCCACCTGGGCTACGGCTGGTGCGGCGGCTCCTGCCGCTGGGGGGCCAAGCTCAAGACCCGCTCCCTGGACGGTGTGGCCTTGGACGCAGGCATCCACTACGTTGGCATCGCCGCAGACGAGCCGGAGCGGCTTGCACGGCTGGAGGCCCCCAAGTGTTCGCCCTTGGCCGAAGCGGGGATGACGGAGGCGGACTGTCTGGCGTACTGCTATGCGCGGGGATTTTTCTGGGAGGAGAATGGGATCAGGCTGTACGACATCCTGGACAGGGTGTCCTGCTGGTGCTGCAAAAACAAGAACCGGAAAGAGCTGAAAGCCATCTATCAGTTTTTGCCCCAATATTGGGAGAGGCTGAAGGGGCTGCAGGCCCAGATCTCCATGCCCATGAAGCCCTACAGCCGGAAGGGTGTCCCTTACGGCAATGTGTTTGATTTAGAAAAAGTGTTTGAACAGGAAATTCAGGTGGAGAAAAGTGGCAGTTCTCCCAAGGGAAAAAGGAGGCGGCATGAGCAGAGCAGATAAGCACGGCAGGCATCATGTCCACATTGAACTGACGCCGGCGCAGTACCAGCGGCTGGTGGCCCAGGCCAGGCAGTGCGGCCTCTCCCGGAGGGCCTACCTCGTCCGGCTGATCGAAGGGACGCCTGTCCGCACCCGGCCCTCCCAGGAGATCAAGGAATTGCGGACGGAGATCCACCACATCGGCAATAACATCAACCAGATCGCCCGGAGCGTCAACGCCGGCATCGCCAGGGCCGAGGACGCCAAGCGAGGCCTGTTCCTGCTGGATCAGGTCTATGAGCTGATGTACCAGATCGCAAAAAAGTAAAATCTATTGATGCTCTCCCAGCCAGCGGACCGCGCAGTGGGCCAGGCAGGCGGAGCCGATGGGACAGATATCCTCGTTGAACCGGACCTTGGGGTTGTGGGCGGTGGCATCGCCCCGCTCATCCATATACCCCGCTGAGAGGTACATAAACACGCTGGGGACCTTCTCCGCAATGGCCGCGAAGTCCTCAGAGGCGCTGGCGGAGGTATCAGGAACAGGTGTCAGACCGGGGATGGGCAGCTCCCGCATATAGCGGGCTATTTCCTCTGTCATGGTGGCGTTGCACACCAGAGGCGGCACCTGAGAAAGTTCTTCGATCTCCGCCGAGCCGCCGTAAACCTCAGCAGTCCTTTGGGATACCTCCCGCAGCCGCCGGACCAGTTTGTCCCGGCTGGCGCTGTCGTTGGTGCGCAAGGTCCCCTGGAGAACGGCGGTGTCCGGGATGATATTGGGGGCTGAACCTGCGGAGAAATTGCCGATGGTCAATACGCAGGCTTTGCTGGGGTCCGCTTCACGGGCGATCAGCGCCTCCAGGGCCAGATAGATGTGGACAGCAATGTTGATGGGGTCG